>NZ_JADPKS010000089.1 GCF_023074175.1 Bradyrhizobium sp. 139 | reverse complement strand
GAATCCCCTTTCCAGCGGCCGGTTTCCGGCAAATTGGATTTCCACAGATCGTCGGTTTATGATTCCAAATCAACGGCTTGGCTATTCTTCACGGACGACCGCCTAGAATCAAAAAAGCGGGCCGGCAAGGCCGGTCCGCTTTGGAATCTAGGTCACGAAATGACGCGTTCAGGTTCCGGTGCGCTTGTCGTTGCCGAAGCGGCGCACGACGCGGCGTTCGACGACGACCGAGCGCTGCGCACCCTGTTCGCCTGCGATCACGCGCGTGGCGGTGATGCGGCTGTTGGTGCGGGCCTGCTTCTTCACCTCGGCCTGCACGACGTCCAGCGGCATGCCCATCAGCGATGCCGCGATCTCGGCCTGCTGCCCCTGATCGTCGGTGATTCCGACCGCGGCGAAGATCGCCTCGTCTAGGGTCGGCGGATCGTGGCGCACGCGCCGCGTGCCATATTTGGTATTCCAGTCTGCGCTCATAACGGCCTCGTTTCGATGCCGGGATACCTAGTGCGGCCAATGTTGCATTGCAATATGAAATCCGTGTGGCATCACAGCTATGCACCGGTCGGGTGTCAGGGCGGTGACGCGACACCGGCCAAGCCGACCCGCTGTTGCGGCCAGCGCTTCAGCGCTGCGTGTCCGGCCTCCGTCAGCCCGTAGATTCCCCGCTCAGTGCGTTCGAACCAGCCATACACATTGTTAAGCAAGATCTTGCCGGCATCGGGGCAGCGCTCGCGCAATTCGCTCACCCGCCGCGGCCCGTCGGCGAGCGCGGAGGCGCAGGCCAGCGCCTGCTGGCGATAAGCCGTCATGATCGGCGCGCGGGTGCTGCCGCCGAGCACGGGATCGCCCTGGCGGCGCTGATGCTCGGCGACGAGGCGCGAGCGGGTCTTCGGCTCGCGGCGTGGCGTCGCGGTCGGCGGCTTCACCAGCACCTCGACCTGGCCGCGGTCGGTCACCCCGAGCATACCGAAGCCGAGGCGACGGCAGAGGTTGCGATAACGCGCATCGCTCTCGCGCCCCTTGCCGCGCACGGACATTTTTGCAGCGATCCAGACCTCGTCGCCAGCCGGCGCGCGGCCGACCGCCTGGAGGATCAGCTCGAGATTGAAAGCCAGCTTGAGTTCGCCGATCACCACCACGGGCGGATCGCTGGTGCTGAGGCCGACCAGGTCGCAGCCGCCGATCTCGCCCTTGACCGTGAAGCCGAGCTCTTCGAGGAAGCGTTTGACGGGTAGATAAAGCGCGGTTTCCAAGGAAAGCATCCGGGTCTTGCGTTCCGATCCGAGAATCAGTTGCCGGCAGTCTAGCCCGGATCGGACTTAGGGCTCTGCGCCAGAGCATCCGCTTCGAGGGCAATCTGCGGCTGTTGGTACCGGACTGAGGTCTCAGCCAATAAGGCGGTCGTATTCGGCATGCGAGCCGATCCAGAACCAGACACAGACCCCGATAGCGAAGTCCGACTCCCTAAATCCGCCCGCCGACCGGGATCAGCGCGCCGGTGACGCCGCTCGCGGCGTCGCCGGCGAGGAACAGGATCACCTCGGCGAGTTCCTGCGGTGTCACCCATCTGGAGAAATCCGCTTTCGGCATGTCCGCGCGATTGGCCTTGGTGTCGATGATCGAAGGCAGCACCGCATTGACGGTGACCTTGCCCTTCCACTCGCTCGCCAGGGCTTCGGTCAGGCGATGCACGGCTGCCTTGGACGCCGCATAGGGGCCCATGCCGGCGCTTGCCTGGAGCGCGCCCATGGCGCCGATATTGACAATGCGGCCGGCCTCGGACGAGGCGAGATGCGGCAGCGCCGCGCGCGAGGTGTTGAGGGCCGTCAGCACGTTGAGCGCATGCATGCGCTGCCACGTCTCGATGTCGCCGTCGCCCACGGTCTCGAAGGCGAAGCCGCCGGCGATGTTGATCAACGCATCCAGCTTGCCGAAGTGCTTTGCCGCCGCCTCGACCACCGTCTTCGCCTGCGCTGCGTCAGACAGGTCGACACCGCCGATCTCGATGCGCCCGGACGTCGCGGAGATCTGCGAGGGCGCATAATCGATGCCGGCCACACGTGCGCCGCGCGCCAACGCTGTCTCGGCGACAACCTTGCCGAGTGCGCCGAGCGCGCCCGTCACGATCAGAACCTTGCCTTGCATCATCGTTCTCCCGGCACGGCCTTACGATTGCAGATAACGCGCCTTCAGCGCGGTCTGCTCCGGTGTGCCGAGCTTGAGGCCGTCGCGCAAGTAGGTTTCGAGATCGCCATATTCGCGGCCGATGGCTTCGAAGGCGGCCGCGAGATACGAGGCCTCGACGCTGCCGATCGCGTCGAGGACGTCGGCGGGAAGATCGGAGGCATTTGATGCGTCGCGCCTGTAGTGCCGGTTGGTCAACAGGTAGTCCTCGGCAATGACGTCATCGGGCACGCCGAGCGCATGCAGGATCAGGGCGCTTGCAAAGCCGGTGCGGTCCTTGCCGGCGGTGCAGTGAATGACGAGCGGCGCGCGATCTTCCAGGAGATGGCCGAACAGGTGGCGGAAACTGGTCGTGTTGTGGCGGACATAATTGCGATAGGATTCTCGCATGAGTTCGAGCGCGACCGGCGCGGTGAGCCTGCCCTTGGCAAGCTCGGCGCGCAGCGCGGCCACGACCGTCGGCTCGATCGGCAGCGAATGCACGGTGATCTCGTTCATGACGCAGACCCCGGCCGCGCGCTCCTCGACGCCGCGAAAGTCGAACGCGCTTCGCACGCCCAGCGCGCGGACGATCTCGATGTCGGCAGCGGTGAGCTGGCCGAGATGGTTGGAGCGGAAGATGTGGCGCCAGCGCGTGGTGCGGCCATCCGAAGTCGGATAGCCGCCGAGGTCGCGAAAATTGCTCGCGCCTTGCAGGGCGAGGTGGCGGGCAGGGGCATCTGACATGAGATCAGCTTGGGTTATGGTTTCGTTGGACGTACCTGACGGTCTCGGGCACACGCTATTCGGGGGGCGGGGACCACGCTGACCATCGGCAAGACCGGGAGCACGACGGTCAAGCATCTGAAGCGGCCGGTGACGGCCTGTGCCGGGATTTAATCCCACAATCAAGTCCGGAATCAAAAAGGGCCGAAACTTCGTTGTTTCGACCCTTTTTCAAACTGACGCCGGGCATTGAGAGAGCGCGGCGGTATTGAACTGAACGCAGGCATTAGCGATCCCATTTCGGCTTGGCTTCGTCGACGGCTTCCTGATGGTACCAGCTTTCGCTGCAAATCGTCTCGGTCACGGGAAGGGAGACGTGATCGGCAGGGATGCGGGCTTCACCATAGCGGCGTCCTGCGAGAGCCGCGCGGCCCCCGACAGGGAATTGGTAGATCTTTGCAGATCCGTGACTCAGACCATTGTTCATCATTTCGATTTCTCCTCCGGCCCAGGCGCTTTGCCTCCATGGTGCGCCCGACTCGTTGGCTTGTGGTTACTGGAATCGCAATATTGGCCGTGCATCCCCAAATGCAAAGTGCTGAAAAGGAAATCAGTGTTGGCCTATTTTGTAGGCAGACGGCATTCTGCTTCCTCTAAGGCAGCGGTCCGGTGGCTAACTCATGGGCCATTGCGAAGGTTGCGGGCGACGGGCACCGTCTTGGCGAATATTGCCGGTCGTTGATGCGTGTTTAGCCGGCAACTTCTGGCCCAGGCGCGCCTGCTCCGGAATCAGGCGTTTTTCGCGGAATTTTTGCGGTGCAGCTTCACGGAAAGGTGCGCCGCTATGACGCATGCGGTGCCGGCCGTGGCTGCTCCGCAGGTGAGGACCGGGTGCGGTGGAAAACCTCCCGGGCTGCGGCCTTTTGGCACGTTAAATGCTTGTAAAGGGTCGCCCGATGATGGCCGGGTACAAACGTGCGGGGGCCCCCCGGGCCCCCACCTTTCGCATCATCTACAGAGAGGCTCAATGACCAAGTATAAGCTCGAGTACATCTGGCTCGACGGATATACGCCGACTCCGAACTTGCGCGGCAAAACACAGATCAAGGAATTCGCGTCGTTCCCGACGCTCGAGCAGCTTCCGCTCTGGGGCTTCGATGGCTCCTCCACCCAGCAGGCCGAAGGCCACAGCTCCGATTGCGTGCTGAAGCCGGTCGCCGTGTTCCCGGATGCCGCCCGCACCAACGGCGTGCTCGTGATGTGCGAAGTCATGATGCCCGATGGCAAGACCCCGCACGCCTCCAACAAGCGCGCCACCATCCTCGATGACGCCGGCGCCTGGTTCGGCTTCGAGCAGGAATACTTCTTCTACAAGGACAGCCGTCCGCTCGGCTTCCCGGCTTCCGGTTATCCGGCGCCGCAGGGTCCGTACTACACCGGCGTCGGCTTCTCGAATGTCGGCGACGTCGCTCGCAAGATCGTCGAAGAGCACCTCGACCTCTGCTTAGCTGCCGGCATCAACCATGAAGGCATCAACGCGGAAGTCGCCAAGGGCCAGTGGGAATTCCAGATCTTCGGCAAGGGCTCCAAGAAGGCCGCTGACGAAATGTGGATTGCCCGCTACCTGATGCTGCGCCTGACTGAAAAGTACGGCATTGACATCGAGTTCCACTGCAAGCCGCTTGGCGACACCGACTGGAACGGCTCCGGCATGCACGCCAACTTCTCGACCGAGTATATGCGTACGGTCGGCGGCAAGGAGTACTTCGAGGCGCTGATGGCTGCCTTCGACAAGAACATCATGGACCACATCGCCGTCTACGGCCCGGACAACGACAAGCGTCTGACCGGCAAGCACGAGACCGCACCGTGGAACAAGTTCAGCTACGGCGTTGCCGACCGCGGTGCCTCGATCCGCGTTCCTCACTCCTTCGTCAACAATGGTTACAAGGGCTATCTGGAAGACCGCCGTCCGAATTCGCAGGGCGACCCATACCAGATTGCTTCGCAGATCCTGAAGACGATCGAATCCGTGCCGGCTGGCAAGAAGGCGGCCGCCTAAGATCCTCCCGGCCCGGGCTGGGGGGCTGGCCCGGGTTGGCCTTCAATCCGCCGGAGTCGAAAGGCTCCGGCGGATTTTTGCATTTTGATGATGGCCCCTTCTGTGGTCCGCGAGCCTCGATTGCGTGAAACTTGTCCCTCGCGGCTGAAAGCGGGATAGACTGCGTCCGGATGCGCGCGGGCCGGGGACACGGCTGGTGTTTGAAGGTTTCTATAAGGTCAGATTTCAACTCGGCGACGGTGTCGGCCGGAGCGTGATGCATGCCGGCAATGGCAAGATGCTCGGCGGCAATTCGGCCTTCGCCCATATCGGCACCTATGAGAGGACCGAAGGCGGCATCGATATCGTCATCAAGACCGTCCGCCACAATCCCGACCCGAATTATCGCGCCATGGCCGGCACCGACGATGCGACCCTGCTTGCAAAGGGCCGGGCCGATGGCGATCTCTATCGCTTCAAGGGCGAACTCAAGGAGCTGCCCGGCGTGCCGTTCCAGTCGGTGATGACACCGATCACCGAAGACGAGGTGCCGATTGCCGGCGGTGTCGGCGAGGCCGGTACTGCCGATGGCCTCTATTCGATGCATCTGCGCATGCTCGACGGGGTCGATGGCGGGCTGACCGGCGTGATGCTGCTCAACCAGGGCCGCATTCTCGGCGGCGATGCCTCGTTCTATTATCTCGGCAGCTACACCGCCGCCAACGGGCGCTGGAAGGGCCAGATTCTCAATCAGGAGCACACGCCGGCCAAGCACGATCCGATCTTCGGCGGCCACGAGGTCGGCATCGGTTTCTCCGGCACCTATGACGCGGAGCAGGCGATGCTGGAGGCAACGGCGCTCGCCGGCAAGCGCAGCCTGCGCCTGACCGCCGCGCTCAAGCTGATGCACCGCGCCTGATCGTTACCCCTGGGATTGCACATGGAAAAAATTCGCATGCTCTCGACGCTCGGCCTGATGGGCGCGATGCGCAGCCTGTCCTCCGCCTTCGAGACCGCAACGGGCATCCATGTCGATGCCGACTTCGCGCCAACGCTGGCACTGCTGAGGCGGCTACGCGACGGCGAGGCCGCCGACCTCGTCATCCTGACGCGCGAAGGGCTCGACGAGATGATCGGCGAGGGCCGCGTGCTCGCAGGTGGCGCGGCCGATCTGGCGCGCTCCTTCGTCGGCATCGCCGTGCGCGCGGGGCAGATGCATCCCGACATCTCCAGCGAAGCCGCATTGCGCAAATCGCTGCTCTCGGCACGGTCCGTCGCCTATTCGCGGCTGGGCGCGAGCGGCGTGTACTTCGCCCGGTTGATCGCGCAGATGGGGATCGCAGCCGAGATCAATGCCAAGGCCACCATCGTCGCGCAGGGCTTTACGGCGGAGCGGCTCGTGACTGGCGAGGCCGACCTCGCCGTGCAGCAGATCAGCGAGCTGAAGCAAGTCGAGGGCATTGAGGTCGTCGGCCCGATCCCGCACGATTTGCAGACACCGGCCGTGTTCTCCGCCGGCCGCATGGCCAACGCGAAACACGCCGAAGCCGCCGGCCGGCTGCTGCGCTATCTCGCATCGCCGGAGGTCGTGCCGGTTCTGCGCCAATCGGGACTCGAGCCTTGAATTTGCCGGCGCGGACACGCAACGTAGTGCGCATGCGGACTTGTCTCCTTGCCATCCTCCTCGCGCTTGCGGCGCCGCTATCGGCGCAGGCCCAATCGGCCGATCTCGTCCTGTGCGACCGGGTGGCCGCCGATCCCAGCGATCCCGACAAGCCGGCCGACGTGAGGGGCGTCGCGGAGGTCGCAGCCTCCGACGTCGCCATCGCCATCAAGTTCTGCAAGCAGGCCGCATCGTCGTCGCGGCGCGCGATGTTCGCGCTCGGCCGCGCCTATGCGGCCAACCGGCAGACGGCGGACGCGATCGCCGCCTGGCGCAAGGCCGCCGACAAGGGCTCGAGCGCCGCGATGGTCGAACTCGGCGTGGCCTACGGCACCGGCTCCGGCATTACCAAGGACGAGGCACAGGCACGCAAATTGTTCGAGAGGGCGGCGCAGGCCGGCAATCCTCGCGGCATCAGCAATCTTGCCGCGCTCGGCGGGACAGGCGGCGCCGCACCGGCCGATCCCGCGCAGGCGCGCGCGCTGCTCGGCAAAGCCGCTGAGACCAATCCGGAGGCGCAGTATCAGCTCGGCCTGATGCTCTCCGATGGCACCGGCGGTACAAAGGACGACGTCGCGGCGCGCGTGCTGTTCGAGAAGGCCGCGGCGCAAAACCATCCCGGCGCGCTGGAGCGGATGGGCGCCTTCGCGCAAGTGGGCCGCGGCGGCGCCAAGGACAAGGATGCCGCAAAGGCCTATTACGAGCGCGCCGCCGCACTCGGCGACGACGATGCCAAGAAGGCGCTGGAGCGGATACGCTGTCCCTATGCGATCAAGGACAAGCAGGGCAAGCTCGTCACCACGCTGTGCTTCTGAGCGTCGCCGGAGGGAAGCGGTCTTTCGGCCGTTGGCAGGCAAGCGTGACGGAACCTGGCTCGTCCGTACACTGTTGATGGCGAGACAGAACGGAGCGCAACCATGATCCGCAAACTGGCATCCGGCGAATACCGCCTCTATTCCCGCAAGGTGAATCCCAAGACCGGCAAGCGCCGCAACCTCGGCACGTTCAGAAGCAGAGCTGCGGCCGAAAGGCACGAGCGCGAGGTGCAGTATTTCAAGCGTCACTGACGCATGAGGAGGGCCGTCCAGCGCCGGCCGCAACAAAAGTCGAAAAACAACCCCATGCACAGTAGCCAAGTCGTTGAAATCACTTGGCTGCTGAAATCACCTTCTGGGTGAAATCGCTCATTGCGGATTTGGCGAAAACAACTTGCTCCGTCGGGCAAAACAGGGGCATGATCGCATCATGCAAAGACAGGCTCAGCGCGTGGCCCCTGCGCGGAAAAGCCTGATGGTCTTGGTGCGGCGGCGGTGCTAGGTAGCCCGTGATTCTTTTTTATTTTACGGGTCAATTGCGTTGCTGGACGGACTCTACAAGGTTGAATACGGCATCCACGATGCCTTCGGCCGTAGCATCATGTGCCTGCATGACGGCAAGATGCTCGGCGGCAATTCGGCGTTCGCCCATCTTGGAACGTATCAGCAGCGCGACGACGGCGAGATCGTCGCCGAGGTGATCACCGAACGGCATAACGAGGATCCGCACTACAAGCCGCTGATGGGCGCCGATGTCGCCTCGATCGGCGCACGCGGGCGATTAATCGACAACCAGATCCGCCTCGAGGGCAGCGCGGACACCATGCCGGGCGGTCATTTCTGGGCCAATCTGACGCGGCTCGACGATGGGGCGCTGCCGCCACGCGGCACGATCGGAGCGGGCGGCATCGCCAACGGCCTCTACGGAATCGGTCTGCGCGCGCTCGATGGTGTCGATGCCGGACTCTCCGGCGTGATGCTGTTGATCGACGGCCGCATACTCGGCGGCGATGCGTTCTTCTACTATCTTGGCTCCTACTCCTCAGCGGACGGCCGCTGGAAGGGCGAGATGCTCAACCAGGAGCACACGCCGGCGAAAGGCGAAAATCCCGTGTTCGGCGGCTACGAGGTCGGGATCGGCTTCTCCGGCACCTGCACGGCCGACAGCGGCGAGCTCGAAGGCATCGCGCTCGCCGGCAAGCGCAGCTTGCGCCTTGCGGCCTCGCTCAAGTTGATGCGGCGGGCCTAGGACATCTTCACCGAGGTGTGGGATGTGCATCGTCTTGAAGTGCGTCTATGGCAGCACTGCGGCTTCAGTTCGTTATCGCAGCTTGCCGAGCCACAGCGAGGCGAGCGCCGCGCGATTGCGCACGCCGAACTTGGCGTAGATCGACTTGACGTGGAAATGGGTGGTGTTCGGACTTTGCTCGAGCTTCTGCGCGATCTGCTTTTCCGCGTGCCCGTCGAGCAGTGCGAGCAACACCTTCCGCTCGGCAGGCGTCAGGGGCGCGTTGGCGATGAGCAGACCGTGGCTGAGCAATTGTTCTCGGTGGAACCATCTCAAGGCGCGCATGACGAAGCCCAGACGCTGACCGTCCTGCGCCGTAAAGCGGGGTGCCTGCGCATCGCGAAACACGAACAGGCGAATCCGTACGTCGTCATTGAGCGCAATGCGCACGGAAATGCTGTCGGCGAAGCCGACATCCAGATAGTGCCGCCGATAGTGCTCGCCCTCGAACCATGCGGGCGGCAGTGCTTCGAACAGCAGACGGACGCGGAACGGCTCATCGCCCGACATTGAAAGGATCTGAGACAGGTCGACGTCGTTGGACCAGAGCCTATCGTACTGCTTCTGCACGGAAGCCGCCACCGCCGGTATCGGGTCCAGCACCCTGACGAGGCGCGGCCGCCAGCCGAGCAAGGGATCGGCCCCCTTCGGCGAAGGCAATCGCACGACCACACCCCACAGCACATTGCGTGCCGACAACATGGTACGCAGTGCGGACATCAGGTGTGTCAACGCGGCGTCACCGTCGGCGACCGAGAAGTCAGCCAGCTGATCCCAGAGCGCATAGACTTCTTGATTTTGCGGATCGATGGGATCCGTGGAGAGATGCATGTCATTCCCAACGAGTGTGCAGAGTTCTCCGACCTCGGAGGTCGCCGACCTCAGAGGTCCCCGACCTGCGCGGGCATACATAAAGCACCGCGAACCACCTTTCTAGGTAGTTCTCAGACGCATCAAGTGGGGCGATATTCGGCACGGTGACTGGGAAGACGGATTCTCTCAGTGCGGCGACATTGGGGGATCAACGATGCGTACGACGACGGGCGCGTGCCGGCTTAAAAGCCGCGGCGAAGGCCGGACGGAGAGGCGATGGCCTCCCGGCTCATTCATCGTCCTGTCATGCGCTATTCCGGGACTCGCAGCTTCCACCGGCCAAGGTGCCGACGGTGGAGCAATAAAGTGAAGAACACGCCCGTCCGTCGACAGCGCGGCGAACATCTGATGCGATCCGCCCTCCTGAGCGGTACGGCATACGCCCTGATCAGTTGCACGTGCGCGCACGCCCACACGGTCATCAATGTGTCCGATGGCGCGGGCCTGTCGGCGGCGATTGCGCAGGCCGACCGCAATGCCAGCACGAGTTATGTCATCAACTTTCAGAACAACATCACGCTGACTGGCGCAGCGGCCGATACGCTGAACGCCTTCAACACCACCAGCAACGTCACGGTGAATGGCGGCGGCTTCAGGCTGGACGGCGGCGGCGTGCAACGCGGATTTTTTGTCTATGCAGGCACTCTCGCCATCAACAATCTGACGATCCAGAACACCCAGGCGCTCGGCGGCAACGGCGGTCTCGCTGAATCTGGCGCCGGCGGCGGCGGACTCGGCGCTGGCGGTGCGCTGTTCGTGGCCGGCGGTGGCCATGTTACCGTGAGCAATGTCGTTCTTTCCGGCAATAACGCAACCGGCGGCAACGCCGCCGCCGGCGCAGATGGCGTGGCCGGCTCGTCCTCCACCGGCGGCGGTGGCGGCGGTCTCGGCGGCCATGCAGAGTTAGCGGCCGCTGGCGGCGTCGGACGCGGGGAATCATGAGACGCCGAGTTTTTTACGCGACGGTCTCATTTGTCGCGCTTGCATCAGGCGTTTCTGCCGCGCATTCCGCCGATCTTTCGGTTGGTCCGCCGCCGCCGGTCGCTTCCTGGACCGGCCTGTATGTAGGCACGCATCTCGGCAGCGGGTGGGGCTACGATGCCTGGCGCAGCGGCAGCGGCGTGCTCGCGCCTTTCACTCCGTTCTTCGGCGAAGCTTCGAGCGCCGGGACCATCGGGGGCGCCCAGATCGGCTATAACAAACAAATTGGCCGCTGGGTGCTCGGCGTTGAGGCGGATGCGAGCTTTGCGGACCTGCAAGGCATCGCCGAATGCGGCAACACCGTTTGGATCTGCCGCACCCGCACCAATGCTCTCGGCACTGCGACGGCGCGGCTTGGCTTCACGGTCGATGAGTTCCTGCTGTACGGCAAGGGCGGTTTTGGCTGGGCGCGCGAGCAGTTTGCGACGATGCCGTACCCGACCTTCGGAAACGTCAATCAGTTTTACGGCAACGCGACGCGCCTTGGCTGGACCGCCGGCCTTGGGCTCGAATACGCCTTCTCGCGTGAGCTGTCCGCCAGGATCGAGTACGACTATCTCCACTTCGGCGACAAGACCACGACCCTGACGGACCAGTTCGGCAATCAGTCGAACGTCGTGGTGGGGAGCGACGCGCAGCTCGTCAAGCTTGGGCTGAATTACCATCTCGGCGAGGGCATCCCGTCGTTCGGCGCCGGGGCCGGCCCGGTGTTTGCGGCTGCGCCGACCGGCAACCGCAACTGGACCGGTTTCTATGTCGGCGGCCATGGCGGCGGCGGCTGGGGACGCACCGACTGGGAGCGCGCTGACGGCCTGTTCAACGCGTTTGGCGATCTCATGTTTCCCGGCACCGGAGAGACAGGCGGCATGATCTTCGGCGTCCAGGCCGGCTACAACTGGCAGTTCGGCCGCTGGGTGATGGGCATCGAGGGCGAAGCCAGCTGGGCGGACTTCGACAGCAACGCCAAATGCGCAGTGGGCACGGGGCTCCTAGCCTTCAACTGTCATACCCGCATCGACGCGCTGGGCGCGTTGACCGGACGCCTTGGCACGACCTACGGCAATTT
This sequence comes from Bradyrhizobium sp. 139, assembly GCF_023074175.1. Classification (GTDB taxonomy): domain Bacteria; phylum Pseudomonadota; class Alphaproteobacteria; order Rhizobiales; family Xanthobacteraceae; genus Bradyrhizobium. The sequence continues at coordinate 23,657 of NZ_JADPKS010000089.1, read as the reverse complement.
GCTCATCTACGGCAAAGCGGGCGCCGCCTGGGCCCACGAGGCGCACGAGGCCGTCACTTCGTTGATTAACCTCCCCGTCTTCCTCCCTCCGGACAATCGTTTCAAGGCCGATGTTACCCGCTGGGGCTACACGGTCGGCACCGGGCTCGAATACGCCTTCTCGCCGGCCTGGTCCGCCAAGGTCGAATACGATTATGCGAATTTCGGCAGCAAGACCTTCACCTTCACGGACCAGTTCGGCAACGCCTCGAACGTGCAGCTGATGCAGGACCTGCACACGGTGAAAATGGGCGTGAACTACAAGCTCGGCACCGATCCGTCGGCCGCGGCCTACGCGTCGGCCGCGCCGTCAGTATCGTACGTCAAGGCGCCGCAGCTGTTCTCCGACTGGACCATCGAGGCGGGCGCGCGCGCCGTCGTGAGCAGTGGCCGCAAGGCCCAGGACTTCGGCGATACCCCGAGCCTGGACGACCTGCAATCGCGTCTCACCTATACGGGCATGACCGCCTACGCGGCTGAGCTCTTCGCACGGCTCGATCATCGCAACGGCATGTTCGCGAAAGGCAATTTCGGGCTCGGCAACTTCGTCGGCGGACAGATGTATGACGAGGATTTTCCGCCGAGCCTGACGCCGTACTCGAACACGGTTCAGCAACAGCGCGACGGCCACCTCCGCTATGGAGGGTTCGATGTGGGATATAATGTCATCAAAGGGCCGGGCGGAGAGCTCGGTCCCTATGTGGGCTATCGCTCATTCTACGAGAGCGGCCCGACGCTCGACTGCGTCCAGATCGGGCTGTACGACGCCTGCGTGCCGGCGATTGCACCGGCCACGTCACTTGCCGGCCTCAGCGAAACTGAAATCTGGCGCGGCGTCGCGGTCGGTTTGAATACGCGCGTCCCGCTCGGCGACCGCTGGAAGCTCGAGATCGATGCCGCCTATCTCCCGTACGTCAATTTCCAGGGGGAGGACAATCATTGGCTCAGGCCCGATATCAACCCGGGTCCGGAACAAGGCCACGGCTGGGGCACGCAGATCGAGGCGATCGTCTCCTACGCGATGACCGATCGCTTGAGCGTCGGCGTAGGCGGCCGTTACATGTATCTCGGAACCAGCAGCGCCTACACGCAAACTGCCGGTGTCCCGGGCATTCAGCCCGAAAAATTCTATACCGAGCGTTGGGGCGGCTTTGTGCAGACCTCGTACCGGTTCGGCGGGGACGCTCGCGCCGAGACGTCGACCTCGCCGTACACCAAGGCGCCGGCAGCGCCGCGGGACTGGACCGGCGTCTATGTCGGCGGACATCTCGGCGGCGGCACGGGCTACAGCGATTTTGCCGACCCGTATCCGTGGTTCGGCTTCGGCGATCGGGTGCGCGCGGGCGGCGCGGTCGCCGGCGCGCAGGTCGGCGTCAACTATCAGCGCGGGCGCGCGGTCTTCGGGCTCGAAGCCGCCGGCTCATGGTCGCAGATCGAGGGCACCTACACCTGTTTCGCGGGCTTCCCCGATCCCGCGGCCGCAGCGATGGACTGCGGCTCGAGGTTGGACCGGCTCGCAACCTTCACGGGCCGCGTCGGTTACGCGGCCGACAGCACGCTCTATTACGTCAAGACCGGCGCGGCGCTGGGTCACACCAACTTCATGCTCAACGCCAACCCCGTGTTCAACACCTTGGGACTCGGCTTCACCGGCGGGATCCTCAACAGCGACACGACCGCCTGGGGCTGGACCGCGGGGGCGGGCATCGAACATGCGCTCGATGCGCACTGGTCGGTGGTTGGCGATTACAAATATATCGACCTCGGCACCACCACGGCTACGTTCGCCAATGCGCCGGCGCCGCTCGCAGCGGTGCAGTCGGAGACGATCAAGCAGCGCTATCACGTGATGACGCTCGGCGTGAACTACAAGTTCGATTGGACTCCGTTCGCGGGACGGACCGCGCTTGCGAATTAAGACCACGTGACGCGCCGCTGAGATCGCGAATGAAGCAGCGGCGATCAACGCGCTTTTGCGTAATGCTTCGATGTCGTCACGGCGCGGGGCAAGCGGCCCCCGTCTTTACGCAGGCCTCGACCCGCGCGCGGCCTGTTCATGCGTGCCCGTCGCGCAGTGCGAGCAATAAACTTCGTTCAGCGGTGTCAGGACCACGAGCAGACCGTGGCTGATCAGTTGTTGACGGTGAAACCATCTCAACCCGCGCTCGCGAACCCAGACGCCGACCGTCCTGCGCCGAGAAGCGGGGTCCCTGCGCATCGCGAAACACGATCAGGCGAATCTTGAAATCGTCATGACCACAACGCGCATGGAAAGCTGTCGGCGAAGCCGACGTCCAAATAGTGCCGCCCCGTCGGCGACTGAGAACTCAGCCAGCTAATCCCGGCGTGCATAGACTTCTTGATCTTGCAGATCGATGTGATCAGTGGAGATGCATGTCATTCCCAAAGTGTGCAGATCGCCGACCTGCGCGGGCATACATAAAGCACAGCGAACCACCTTTCTAGGTGGTTTTCACACGAGGCTCTCGAAAGCTATAAGCGTGGCCCATAACTTAAAAAACAGGTGGGCTTTAATGAAGAAGATCTTGATGGCCTCGGTGGCCTTGCTGACCATGGTTGGCTCATCATCGGCAGCGGACTTGTACGCCAAGGCGCCGGCCCATGCCGCTCCGGTTTTCAACTGGACAGGTTTCTATGTCGGTGTGAACGCCGGATATGGAGGGGGTGAATCGGCGATTATTTCTGAGTCTCCTTTGGGGAGTGGAGTAGTGGCCCTCAAGTCGAACGGATTCCTCGGCGGTGGTCAGTTTGGTTACAACTGGCAGGCCGGCCAGTTCTTGTATGGCCTCGAAGCTGACATTCAGGGCACGGACGTGAAGAGCAGCCTCGGGTTAGGCGCGGTTGCTGGCGGCGATGCCGGCACGACGGTGCATTATTTCGGTACGGTTCGCGGACGCATTGGTTTCCTGCCGTGGGAGCGTTTCGTCGTTTACGCAACGGGCGGCCTCGCCTATGGACAGACAACGACGACCAGCGGTGTTCCACTTGGGACGAATACGAAACTCGGTTGGACCGCCGGCGGTGGCTTCGAATACATGATTGCACAGAATTGGTCTTTGAAGACTGAGTACCTGTATGTTGACCTGGGCAAGGACGCATTCAACCTTGATCAATTTGGCCTTCCCCCTGGCGCCGGCTTCTCCATCAGCGAGAAAACAGACATGCACGTCGTGCGCGCTGGTGTGAACTATCACTTCTAAGCAAACGAAAGCTTTCAGAACGAAGCTTTCAAAGGTTGGCTTAAAATTAGACGGAAGAGGGGCTCCAGCAACGGGGCCCCTCAGTTATTTTCTACAATGCGTTGGTTGACATCCGTTGCATTTCTCGGCGTCGGTCGGATGAAACCTCGGTTAGTTCGTTGTGGTTCTCATCGCGTACGGCCCCATCCTCACTCCGCGAAATGAGCATAGCCGGCGAGGGCTTCGCCCTCAACCAAGCGGACCGCGGTGCAGGTCCCGGAAAAGCCGATCCCGACCTCGTGGCCGCCGAACACGAACTGTCACCGTAATTGCGCTGCCTGATATCGACATCATCCGGTGAATCGGATGCCTTGCGGGTCGGTATCTCGGTTCGAGGAGACGTAGTCGATCTCGCCACGCGTAATCCCGATATCCATTAGCTCCCGATCACTTAGGTTGCAAAGATCGCGTCGCAGCCGCTCCCATTTCCGCCATCCTTGAAGCGCGCCCCAAAAATTCTTGAAGGCGCTGGAATCGCGTCGCTGCGATATGGTAGTCTGAGCTAAGCCCGTTATATGGTAAATCGTGCTCATGCAGCATCCCTGGGTGAGTTGTTTCTACTCCGCCAAGGTGCCAGGACCCCCGGCTAGCACGCTTAACGTGCCGCTTACATTTTCCTTACGGGCAGCTTATTTTTTGTGTTCCAGATTGCTGGGGCCCCGATGCCCGGAGACCGCCTAAGGGATTGGCAGGTTGCGCTATCTGTTCGAGGAGTACGCATTCGACACCGACCGGCGCGAGCTGCATCGCGGGCCAGACGTCGTTTCCGTCGCGCCCCAGGTATTTGACCTGATCGATTACCTGATCCGCAACAGGGAACGAGTTGTCAGCAAGGACGACCTCGTCAAAGCCATTTGGGATGGGCGTAGCGTATCGGACGCGGCGCTGACAACCCGCCTGAATGCCGCCCGGACTGCAATAGGCGATTCCGGCGAGGAACAGCGCTTTATCAAAACACTACCGCGCAAGGGCTTCCGTTTCGTCGGAGCAGTCCGGGAAGCGCAGGAATTGGCAGGCGCAGCAATTGCCGACAATCAAGCAGAACTTCAAAAACCCGACCTTGCGTTCCCCGACAAACCCTCCATCGCCGTGCTGCCGTTTGAGAACATGAGCGGCGATCCCGAGCAGGAATACTTTGCCGAGGGCATGGTGGAAGAAATCATCACGGCGCTATCGCGGTTTAAGTCTCTGTTCGTTATCGCACGTCACTCGAGTTTCACCTTCAAGGCCAAAGCCTTCGATATCAAGGAAGTCGGGCGCAGGCTCGGCGTGCGCTATATCCTCAAGGGATCTGTGCGGAAGGCGTCGGGGAAAGTTCGAATCACAGGGCAGTTGATTGATGCGGTGACAGGTGCGCATCTATGGGCGGACAGGTTTGAGCGTGACCTGACCGACGTTTTCGCTCTTCAAGACGAAGTTAGCATCGCCGTCGTCTCGGCTATTCAGCCAAAGATGCTTCAAACAGAAATTGAAGTGGCGACACGGCGGCGACCAGAGAACCTCACTGCCTATGACTTTTTTCTCCGATCCATGCAACAGTATTACCTGACGACCCGCGAAAGTTTGACCGAGGCGATCAGGCTGGCTCATCGCGCTTTGGAGCTAGACCCGAGGTTCGGCTCTGCAGCGGCTCTGGCGGGTGACTGTCATGCGAGCAACGTTGCTTTAGGCTACGCCAACGATCCCCAGTTCGACTGCGAGGAAGCGGTTCGGCTCGCTCGCTTGGCATTGTGTCTCGATGATGGTGATCCCGACACGTTGTCAAGGATTGCTGTAATCTCGGCGGGCATGGTCGGTGATAGTGAAGCCGACATCGAAATGGCTGACCGGGCGGTCGCGCTCAACCCAAATTCCTGGCGCACTTGGAACAACAGAGGCTGGGTCTACGTAATGGCGGGGCTGCCGGAGGAAGCGATCCGAAGCTTTGAACGTGCCATTCGCATGAGCCCGGTAGACCCGCTGCTACACATGACGTTTCTTGGCATTGCGCATGCCCTTATGGGGCTTCACCGCTTTGACGAGGCAATCGGCGCATTGAAGAAAGCCCTTCGTCAGAATCCCTCCTTTATGCCAGCTTGCCGCGGCCTCGCTTCCGCCTTCGCCCATCTCGGGCGCGACGCTGAAGCGCACGCGGCGGCGACGCATGTGCTGGAGATCGATCCCGCCTTTACAATATCGGCGCATATTGCCCGGGTCCCCAGAAGCTCAAAGCTGTTCATTGAGGGTCTTCGAAAAGCGGGGTTGCCCGAATAAGCTTCCCGCGCTGAGCGGACGATGTGATCGAAATGACCGCTTCTGGGGCCCTTAGCCGACTCGCTAAAGCGAGCCGATCATGTCCGCTCCCAAACCGTGAGGAGATGGCAATGATGCGGGATCGTCGGGGTCTACAAGCCCTGATCTGCGGGGTAAATCGATCGGAATGGCAGCTGGCGGGCGCAGAACCCGGGCCCCGCCGGGCTTTCCCTTCCGGCCCATATGGCCTATGACGCTGCAACGCAACAATCCCCCCAAAAAGACCTCATGATCCGCCTCGACAACGTCAGCAAGCAAGCCGGCCACCAGATCCTGTTCATCGAAGCTTCCGCCGCCCTCAACAAGGGCGAGAAGATCGGCCTCGTCGGCCCGAACGGCGCCGGCAAGACCACACTGTTCCGGATGATCGCCGGTGAGGAACTGCCCGATGAAGGGCAGGTCTCCACCGATCGCGGCATCACCATCGGTTATTTCAACCAGGACGTCGGCGAGATGTCCGGACGCAGCGCCGTGGCCGAGGTCATGGATGGCGCGGGTCCCGTGAGCGAAGTTGCAGCCGAGCTGCGCGAACTCGAGATGGCGATGGCCGATCCGGACAAGGCCGACGCGATGGACGAGATCATCGCGCGCTATGGCGAGGTGCAGCATCGTTTCGAGGAGCTCGACGGCTATGCGCTGGACGGGAGGGCGCGCGAGGCGCTGTCCGGTCTCGGCTTCAGCCAGGAGATGATGGACGGCGACGTCGGTAAGCTCTCCGGCGGCTGGAAGATGCGCGTGGCGCTGGCGCGCATCCTGCTGATGCGTCCCGACGTCATGCTGCTCGACGAGCCGAGCAACCATCTCGATCTCGAAAGCCTGATCTGGCTGGAAAAATTCCTGCACGACTACGAAGGCACGCTGTTGATGACTTCGCATGACCGCGAGTTCATCAACCGCGTGATTTCGAAAGTGGTCGAGATCGATTCCGGCTCGCTCACGACCTATGCCGGCGATTACGAATTCTACGAGCAGCAGCGCGCGCTGAACGAGAAGCAGCAGCAGGCGCAGTTCGAACGCCAGCAGGCCATGCTCGCCAAGGAGATCAAGTTCATCGAGCGCTTCAAGGCGCGCGCCTCTCATGCAGCGCAGGTGCAGAGCCGGGTCAAGAAGCTCGACAAGATCGAGCGGGTCGAGCCGCCGCGCCGCCGTCAGAGCGTTGCGTTCGATTTTCCACCGGCGCCGCGCTCGGGCGAGGACGTCGTTGCCCTGAAGAAGGTGTTCAAGGGCTACGGCAGCAAACGGATCTATGACGGCCTCGACTTCATGATCCGCCGCCGCGAGCGCTGGTGCGTGATGGGTGTGAACGGCGCCGGCAAATCGACGCTGCTCAAGCTCATCGCCGGTGCGAGCGAGCCGGACGAGGGCACGGTGGCGGTCGGCGGCAGCGTCAAGATGGGCTATTTCGCCCAGCACGCCATGGATCTGCTCGACGGCGAGCAGACGGTGTTTCAGTCACTCGAATACGCGTTTCCGACCGCGGGGCAGGGCTCCCTGCGCGCGCTCGCAGGCTGCTTCGGCTTCTCCGGCGACGATGTCGAGAAGCGCTGCCGCGTGCTCTCGGGCGGCGAGAAGGCGCGCCTCGTGATGGCCAAGATGCTGTTCGACCCGCCGAACTTCCTGGTGCTGGACGAGCCGACCAACCATCTCGACCTCGCCACCAAGGAGATGCTGATTACGGCGCTGGCGGATTTCGAGGGCACCATGCTGTTCGTGTCCCACGACCGGCATTTTCTCAGCGTCCTGTCGAACCGCGTGCTGGAGCTGACGCCGGAGGGCATCCACCAGTTTGGCGGCGGCTACACCGAATACGTCGCGCGCACGGGGCAGGAAGCGCCGGGGTTGCGGTCGTAGTTGCGGCCGGTAGCCCGGATGGAGCGACTGCGCAATCCGGGATTCGTGCCACGGGGACATTCGTGCGATGCGGTTGGTCTGTCCCGGATTGCGCTTCGCTCCATCCAGGCTACGAGTGCAAGTTGATGAATCCGTAGCCCGGATGGAGCGCGGCGCAATCCGGGATCAGTCTCTCGGTTCACCGAAGCTACCGCCAATTTCTCCGGCTCCTCCCCAATCAGGAGGCAGCAGGCCAGCGCGGACGTAGCGGTGGAGCGAGGAACACGGCCAGTCGATCGGCGACGCGACGAGCCGGTGCTTGACGGGATTGAAGTGGATGTAGTCGGCGCAGCGCTCGAAATCGGACTCGTCGCGAATGGTGTGCTCCCAAAAACGTCGCTGCCACAAGGCGAATTCGCCGCGATGGTTGCGGGAGATCGGTACACCGGAAGCAGCCAATTGATGTGTGAAGTGGCTCTTGATGCGTCGCCATCGGCCGGGGAAGTCCGCGTCCGCGTTTGGCAGCGTCAAGATCGCGTGCAGATGATCGGGCAGAATCACAATGGCATCGATCTCGAACGGCCTTTCGTCGCGCGCAACGCGAAATGCGACGCGGAGCTTGTCCACATGATCGACCAACGCGGATGATCTTCTATCTTCCAGCGTCACGGTGAAGAAGAAGGTCCCGCCAGGAAGAAGATTGCGCCGATAGCGAACCATGCAGGCTTTCCCGGATTGCGCTCCGCTTCATCCGGGCTACAACCAAATCGAGAGAGTTGCAATGAACTCGCTCGCTTGCACGTTTCAGGTGCTCTCGCTACGCTCACCTAAAAACAGGAGCGAACCAACCATGAAGCAGCTGCGGATCGGCGACATCACCATCGATGCGGTGATCGAGCGGGAAGGGCCTTGGCGGCGGCCGCAGGATTTCTTTCCGGCCTATGACGAGGGCGTATTCAAGCGCCACCTGCCGACGATGGAGCCGGAGGTGTTCGACGCTTCGCGCGGCATGATCGTGATCACCTATCAGACGTTTGTGGTGCGCACGCCCCGCTACACCATCCTGGTCGACACCTGCACCGGCGAGGACAAGGGCCATCCGCCGCCGTTCGACTTTCCCGGCAAGGAGCGCTGGCGCAACGAATTGTTCGCGCTCGGCATCGGCTTCGAGCAGATCGACTATGTCTTCTGCACGCATCTGCACATCGATCACACCGGCTGGAATACGTCCTTGCGCGATGGCCGCTGGGTGCCGACGTTTCCGAATGCGAAATACGTCTTCCACAAGGGCGAATACGCGGCCTGGGAGGCCGAGCACGCCAAGGGCAGCAACCCGCCCGGCACCGTATTTCGCGACAATTGCCTGCCGATCCTCGAGGCGGGGCAGGCGCTCTTGGTGGATGACGATTACGCGCTCGACGACACCGTCACGCTGACGCCGACGCCGGGCCATTCGCCCTGCCATTGCTGCGTCAACATTTTTTCGAAGGGCCAGCGCGCGGTGGTCACGGGTGATCTCATGCATCACCAGATCCAGTGCCGCGAGCCGGACTGGTCGGCCAAGCCGGATTGGGATGCCAGGCAATCGGCAGTGTCGCGGCGAAAGTTCTTCGCCTCCGTTGCGGACACCGACACGCTGATCCTGCCGATCCATTTTCCGGCGCCGACGGTCGGGCTGATCAAACCGCTGGATGGGGCGTTCGACTACCGCTTCAGGCGGGACTAAGGCAGCTTCGTCGCCGCGCGCAAGGAGTTAGGCCGACACCTTCAAACTAAAGACGCCGGCCGCGGCATACGATCTGGCGATCAAGGCGCACCACATTTGCGAGCTCGCCGGAATCGTTCGCCGATTTCGGCGAGCGACGACTCAGGAGGAAAGAAACGCCGCAAAGCGTCTCCTTTCTCCACACGACGCGGCAGATGAAAATTCCGGAATGGCCGTCGAACGACAGCACAAATTCGTTGGCAAATATGTAGTACGGCGTGGAGATGCAGGCGCCCAAGGCGTTGATATCGCGCACCAGGCATGGATGAGTCCCACGAATTTCACCAAACGACAGCCGCGCCGCCCGGTTGATCGCTATGCGCTTCATTGCACGACGTTCGATCATGGCGAGATGCTCCAAATGAGAAGATAACTTCCAATCGGACGATCGCAGCGATTGCGATCGCACTTTACGAAGTCAGTTTCCCGGTCCCGCCGACGTCCGGAAAACGGCAATGCCTGCACGTTGATCTGCGCGGTTTGCGCTAACAAGCAGTGTTGTTGTCTTATTAAAATTGATCGGAGTTAGTGGTTAATTCGGATGTGCGACGCCGATCGCCGCAAGCGGACGTTCGTGCCTTCGAAACGAGAGGCCGGCTTCACCACCGATAGCGAATAAGTGGCGCCTTGCTCCGGAAATGCACAATGAGCAATCTACGGCAACACATGCGCGGATGCCCGGGACGGCCCGGGCATGACGAAGTTGCAGCGCGTCTGTGAAGAAGGGGCGAACCAGCAGCGATCAGGCGCCGACCTCGCACTTCTTCATGAAGCTGTTCTTGGCGGCGCCGGCGAGCGGCTTGCCGTCCGCGCTGACCGCCTTCGGCGCACAGGCGTCTTCCTTGCACTTCTTCATGAACGAGGTTTTGGCGGCGCCGGCGAGAGCCTTGCCGTCCTTGCCGACGGCCTTGCTTGCGCAGGTGTCGTCCGCGAAGGCCGATCCGGCCGCGAAGGTGGCGACGATCGCAGCGAGAAAAATCCGCTTCATCATGGGTGTCTCCCTAGTCCAAACAATGGCGCCAAGATTGGAGCCCGGAATCATGGCGCAATCAAGCAGGATCGGCGCAGGCCACGATCGTCATCGCGGATTGTTGTCCGCCGGGAGCCTCATACGCCGCGCGCCAGCAGCGCCTTGAAGTCGGCCCGGGCACGCTGCGCCTCGGTTCGCGCGACTTCAGAGGCGTCGCCGAGGCTGAAATAGCCATGGATCAGGCCGGGGCCTTCGTGATGCCTGACCGGCACGCCGGCGGCCTCCAGCGCCCGCGCATAGGCCGCGCCTTCGTCGCGCAGCGGATCGAACCAGGCGGTGGTCACGATCGCGGGCGCGACGCCCGCGAGCGAGGCCGCGCGCAACGGGGAGACCCGCCAGTCGGCGGCGTGATCGGGATCGGCGAGATAATGGCCGCAAAACCATTCCATCACCGCGCGTGAGAGGAAGTAGCCTTCGGCATTCTCGGTGCGTGACGGGAAGCGCGCATTCTCGTGCGCATCGGCGTAGCTGCCGGCCACGTCGGTCACGGGATAGACTAGCAATTGTGCGGCGAGCTTGATGCCGGCGTCGCGGCAGGCGATCGCGGTGGTCGCTGCAAGATTGCCGCCGGCGCTGTCGCCGGCAACCCCAAGCCGTTTCGCATCGCCGCCAAATTCCGCGACGCGGTTGAAGATGTCGCGGGTCGCGGCAAAGGCGTCCTCGAAGGCGCCGGGAAAGGGCGTCTCCGGCGGGCGCCGATAGTCGACGGAGACGACGACGGCCCCGGTCTCGATCGCGAGGTTGCGCGCCTGCCGGTCATGGGTTTCGAGATCGCCTGCGACCCAGCCGCCGCCGTGGAAGAATACCACGGTCGGTGCCGGACCGGCGCCGATCCTGTAGACCCGCGCATCGAGCGGGCCGGCGCCGCCTTTGACCTTGATGTCCTGCACACTATCGACGGGCGGCGGCGGTATGGCGGCGCGTGAGGCAGCGAGTGCGCGCAAGGATTCGCGGGCACTCTGTGGCGTCATGACCGTGGGATCGCGCAGCGGCAGCAGCGGGATGATCTGGGCGATGACGGGATCGAGCGGTGCAGTCATGGCGGGTCCTCGCGGAGTTCTTGGCAGGGTTCTTAGTCTTGCTTGCGCGTTAGCATAGATTTTGCGAGCCGCATCGGCAACCGGGCGGTCGGTCGCAACGTCGCCGGATGGGAAGTCGCAAGGGGGATTTGGAACGTGGAATTCGAAACGCTGGTTCAGTCGCGCCGCAGCGTGCGTGGTTTCAGGAACGAGCCGGTGCCGCGCGCCGTGGTCGAGGCGATCATCGAGAGCGCCAAGCGCGCGCCGTCGTCGATGAACACCCAGCCCTGGCATGTCCATGTACTCACAGGCAACCCGCTCGAAGAAGTGCGCCGCCGCAACATGGAGGAGATGGTTGGCGGCGCCAAGGTGAAGCGTGACATCATCAGTCATGGTGAGTACCAGGGCGTTCACCGCACCCGGCAGGTCGACGTTGCCAAGAAGCTGTTCGGCGCGATGGGGATCGCGCGCGACGACAAGCCGATGCGGAAGGACTGGGTGCTGCGCGGCTTCCGCCAGTTCGACGCGCCGGTCTCGCTGGTGCTGACCTATGACCGCGTGCTCGACCCCGGCGCGGTCTGCCATTTCGATCTTGGCGCGCTCTGCTACGGCATCGTGCTCGCAGCCTGGGACCGCGGTCTCGGTTCGGTCATCAACGGGCAGGGCATCATGCGCTCCGACATCGTGCGCGAGGTCGCGAAAATTCCGGAGGACGAGGTCATCATGACCTGCGTTGCGATGGGGTATCCCGACGACAGCTTTGCCGCCAACGCCGTTCGCTCCGATCGAGAGGGCAACGACGATTTCGTGCGCTATGTCGGCTTCGCCGATTAGCACGACGACCGACTGACGCAGCGGGCCGACTGACGCGGCGAGCCGACTGACGCGGCGGGGAGGAGATTATTCTCTCGCCGAAATTTTGATGCGGAGCCGTTAGTGGCCTCTTGCAATCTCGATCGCGCGGGAGGAACAATATGCGGACTGAAAGGTTTGTTGCTGGCGCGAGGGAATTGACATGCGGCGGCTGGCTAGCCTGGTTCGACGGTTCTTCGGCCCGCGGTTGCGGCGCCCGATCGATGATGATCCAAGTCTTCCTTTCACAGCCGAAGAGCTCAGCAGGCTCATCCGTAGCGGTAGACGCGAGGACATGAAGCTGCTGGCGGAAGGGCTGGCCTGCCGGTCCATTCCGCACCGCGCCAAATACCGGGCCACGCACTAGGTCCGCGCTCCGGACGGGTTTGACGCGCTTACCGCGTGAGCGCGACATGTTTGAACGAGGCGACCAGAGCCTTCTCCAGCTTTCCATTCATTCCACAGAGAATGTTATAGGCCTGTGGCCGCGGCATCGTCGGCCTGTAGTGCCGGTGCTCGATCAGGGCCGCGAAGATGTCCGAGATCGTCAGGATGCGCACGATATCGCCGACGTTCTCGGCGCAGAGCGCATCCGGGTAGCCGCTGCCGTCGAGATATTCGTGATGATGCCGCACGGCATCGAGGATCTCCGGCGAGATATTGTCGTGGCCTTTCAGAAAATCGTAGCCCGCCACCGGGTGAGTCTCGATCACGGCACGTTCCTCCGGATCGAGACAGCCGGGCTTGTCGAGGATGGCAAGCGGGATCTGGGCCTTGCCGATATCGTGGAACATGGCCGCCGTATACAGGCGCTCCAGATCGGGCCTGCCGACGCCGAGGCTCAGGCCGAAGTCGATGACGATGCCGGTGACGAGCAGGCAATGCTGATAGGTCCCCTCGTGATGACGCCGCACCGTCGTGAGCCATTCCGACAGGCCATGCTGGGCGATGCGATCGGCGATCTGGCGGCCCGCTTCCCTGGCACCGTCAACGTCGATCGGCTGGCCCGAGGTCACCGAGGTGAACATCGAAGCGATGGCGGTCGCCGCAGTCTCGATGGCGTTGTCGGATTGCGCGGTCTCGCTTGAGGAGGCAAGCGCGGGATCGGCCGGATCGGACAGCGCCGCGAGCAATGTGCCCCGGTTGACCGGCCCGGGAAGGATGAGTGTCGCGCCGAGTGCGTAGGCTTGCGAGATGCCGACGTGAGAGGTGTGATCGAGCAGGAAGATGCGCTTCGTCGCCTTCGCCAGCTTGCCGGCCCGCTTCTTGATGGCTGCAATGTTGTCGACGTCGCGCAACTCCGCGCGGATGACGATGGCGAACGGCACCTGTGACAGCTTGGCACCGGCGTCGAGCCGTTCGCCCGCAACGGTGAATTTCTCTTCGACGATCGAGCACAAGCCTGACAGCTTGTCAGACGTGTCGGCCAGCACATGAACGAGTGGGCGGGCCACTTCTCGCTCTCGAATGCCGGCGTCACGCTTGACGGGGCTTGGTGAGGTTCGCGCGTTCTGCACGGTTCGACCTGGACTTTGCTGGAGTTCAATTCGTGGGAGGGATTTCCTGGCTTACTTGCCGTGAACCGAGTTTTGCGTTGCCGCCCGCTGTCCGCTTGCCGGTTTCTTCTTGCTGTCTGCGGTGACGAAATGCACGCCGGCCGTGGTGCCGTCGATCCAGATCAGTTCGCAGCGCCGGTAGGCGAGCCCCGTCGATGACAGCAGCAGGAAGAATTCCTTGGCCTGGAGCACGTCGAGCGTGCCCTCGACCTCGATCTTGGCTCCGCTCTGCGATATGTCGAGCAGAACGCAACTGCGTCGCCACATGCCGTCCGAGCCCATCAGATTGACTGCCTGCTTGTGATCCATTTTCACGCGCAGCGCTTTACGACCGTCGAACTTCATCGGCTAACCCCCATTTTTGCGCCGCGATTTCGGATCGCTTGTGTTGGCGCTTGCCGCTATTTCCCCCCATCGCACTGTCCATTGGCTGGTGGACAGAAGCAGCGTCTCGAAGATCCGTTGTGCGCGTTCGCGCTCGGCATAGGAGAGCCTTGTCCCGCTGCGGTTGCTCAGGATGGCAAGCGTGGTCTGCCAGTTCAGCCGCGAAGCCCGGCAGGCCATGATCAGGCCCTCGCAATCGTTGTCGCTCATGACATGCTCGACGATTTCGAGCGGCGCCCCTGAAAGCACCGACAGCGCCGTGAACAGGTTGGCTGTCTCGCCGCGGATCGCAAAACGGTTCACCGCGGAGTCGTTGAGCTTGCCGATGCGGTTGAGCGCGACGATCTCCGGCCTCGCGCTTGCATAGTCGGACGAGCAAAGCCGCTTTGGCGGAGCCGGCTCTGCTTCCTGCGCGGGCGGCGTGGAGGATGGGTTGGGCGTGGCCGGTGCCTTCCGGCCTGCTGGGGCGGAGAGCAGCTTCCGCACGACGTGGTCGGGTGTGCCGGGCCGGAGCACCAGCGCCTTCGCTATCTCGCCGTCGTGGCTTGCCTTGGCAATCAGCGCCGCATAGGCTGCGTCGGAGAATTTGGTGCCCGGGTTCTTGATCAGGGCAAGGCAGATCGGGCCGCCATGCTTGACCAGCGCCTCAGTCACGGCCGGCTCGATGTTGCTGCGAGCCGCAATCGCGCGTCGATGCCGCTCGCCACAGGAATCAATGACAGCCTCGAGGTCGGCTGCGGAGAGTGCCTGAGATTTAAGCAACACAGGACACGCCACGTCCGGATCGTCGTACAAGGCGAGACGCCGCAATGTTTCGGGAGGCGCCACGTCAAGCTCGGCGAGCGTCATGCTGAGCTGAACCAGTGCACTGGCCTCGACCCGTTCCGTCAATCGGAGCAAAACACCATCGATCACGTTGGCGAGCAATTCCCGGCACCTGTCGCGGCTGCCAATGAGCAACTGCACCATGCCCGAGAGAATGCGTGCGCAACGGTCCGGCGGGCACGTTGCGACCGCCTCTTCCAATTCAACGAGAATATCAGCAGGCAAATTTGCCATCATGGCAGGGGCCTGACTCAAATTAATTTTGACTATCGAACGGCGCCTATTCCGCCTGACAGACGTTAATTTAAAATTTGGATTTTGATTGTCCGGGTATTGCTGCACCGCTGGAGGCGCGGGAAACGCTATCGAAATTCGGCGAGATTCGATGCGTCGACTTGTCCTTGGACTGCGACGCTCGCCAACTGGTCAGTACAGGTTAAGTGATTCTTTCAGTCTCAGGGACGGTGAAACGGGGAAATCGGGCCGGCATCGTCACCGGAGGCGCATTCGTTGCGACGCGAAGTTTTACATTGCATGAACAGAAGTGATGATGCCGGGGCTGGCGCCAAAGGTATTTCGTTTCTCCGACGTCGATGAATTTCGAAATGCCATACGAGGCCTGAATTTCGAGTTCACGCCTTTCGTACGGAGGATTTCGGCCGAGCAGACCATTCTGTCGCTGCCCGGCTGCGACGTGAATTTGACGCGGGCGTTTCCGCGGGTGGTCGATGCACAGCTCGTCGAGAATTGCACCGCGATCGGATTCACGATGGACGACCTCGACGTGCCGGTTCGTTTCAACGGCACGCAGCGCGCACGACCCGTCATCGTCATCGGCAGCGGCGGCGCGGCTTACACCACCATCGAGGAGGTGCAGCGGCAAATCGCCTCGGTGGTGTTCAGGCCGCAGGTGACCGATCGCGGCTGGCCACAAGCAGCCCTCAGCTTCAAGATTTTCGAAACAACCGCTGCGGGCTTGAACCGGCTCCGCGGTGTGGTTCGGGAGGTGTTGGCCGCGGCGTCGGAGCCGGTCGACGCACCAGACGTGCCGCTGAAGGCGGCGGCCATGAAGGAGACCCTGCTGGGCGCTGTCGACGAAATTTTCCAAGCCATCGTTCCCGCGCGATGGACCCTGCGCCCCAATGACGAGCGGAACTTCAAGATCTTTCAGGATATCCGCGCGCTTTTCTCCGACGACCTCTCGCAGCCGATCTACAGCGAGGAGATCGCGCGCAAGCTCGGCCTCTCCGTCCGCACCATGCACGACGTCGTCCGCCGCTATCGCGGCATGAGCCTGCACCGTTACTTACGCCTGCGGCGGCTGTGGCTGGTGCGCCAGCGGCTGCTCGCCGGTGCCGACAGCGTCAAGGCCGTCGCGCTGGCGTTCGGCTTCTGGCATCTCAGCGACTTCTCCGGAAGCTATCGCGACCAGTTCGGTGAGACGCCGTCGCAAACGCTCGAGCGCGGAAGGCGAGCTTAGCGCGTCAAAACGTTGAGACCGGCTTTCTGACTCGTGCTAGACTGCGGCCATGAGCAATCGCATCCTCGTGCTTTACGGTTCCTACCGTTCTGACCGCATGGGCATCCGCCTTGCGAATTTCGTCATCGATCGCCTGCGCGCTCGCGGCGAGGAGGCCGAGTTCATCGACGCCAAGGCGATCGGCCTGCCGATGCTCGACCGCATGTACAAGGAATATCCCAAGGGCTCGGCACCCGAGGCGCTCGAGAAGCTGGCGGGGCAGATCCGCGGCGCCGACGGTTTTGTCTTCATCACCGGCGAATATAATTGGGGCATTCAGCCCGGCCTGAAGAACCTCACCGATCACTTCCTCGAAGAGTGGTTCTGGCGTCCGGCCGCGATCGCGAGCTATTCGGCAGGCCGCCTGTCCGGCGCGCGCGCCTCGACCGCCTGGCACGGCACGCTATCGGAGATGGGCATGGTCGTGGTGTCGAGCACCATCGGCGTCGGTCCGATCGCGCAGACGCTGTCGGCCGAGAGCGAGCCGATCGGCGAGGGCGGCAAGGCGCTGGAACGGTCGTTCCCGCGCTTTGCCGACGATCTCCTGTGGTGGATCGAGGCGGCCAAGGCGCAGCGGGCGCGGAAAGCGCCGCCTTATTGAGGTCGCCAGGTAAGTCCCGCCTATGGTCGGTTGCTGTCAGCGCTTTGCTGCGTTAAGCGTTTCGACGCAATGGAACCAGCCATCCGTAAAAATTCGGCGTTTTTGCCGCGACTCGAGTCCATGCGCGGTTATGCCGCCATATCGGTGCTCGCGTTTCACGCCTGCATGCTTTCGTGGGACATGATCGCCGGCGGGATGGCGCCCGTGGTCGTTTTCTTCGTGCTCAGCGGTTTTCTTCTCGCGCGATCGCTGGATCGCGATCCTGATGCCGTGACATTCGTACGCCACCGGATGTTCAGGCTGCTTCCGGCTGCGATAGCGACCGTATTTCTGCTGACGGTGCTGTATCAGGGCTTCGACTTCTATGTGGGCTTCAGGCCTTCCTTTGACCCACTCAACGTCATCCTGAACGCGCTTCTCATCAAGAGCGACATCAACGGCGTCATGTGGTCCCTCACCGTGGAGTGCGTGGCCGTCCCGGTCATCCTGATTTCGCATGCTCTGCTGAGGCGCCACGGGACAACGCCGGTCTGGATACTTGTCGCCGTTCTCGCCGCAATATCGTCCTGGGGCCCCTATGTTCACCTGTTGGGCGGGTTCACCAACCTTGGGCCGCTCTACGCCTTCATCGCGGGCCTGCTCGTGCAGGCGGGAGGCACGACGCTGACGGATGCCCTGCGACCATCGCGGCTGACGACTGTCGCCGCCGCCGCCTTTGTCGTATTGGTCATTGTCGCTGTTCGGAAGCAGACCGCCATCACGATCGCGTTCGAAACGGTCTGCGCCTCCGTGCTCGTTTGCCTTGCAGCCTTCGGCCCGATGAAGGCTGCCGCTCTGCGGCCGTTCGATGTCGAAATCGCCCGGTTCTACGGGCGAATATCGTATAGTTTCTATCTCCTCCACATGATCGGACTTGGGATCGCGACCCATCTGCTACCGCTCGATCAGCCGCCGGTCATTCGGGCAGCCATCCTGTTCCTGGCCGGATTGTTGATCACGACGCCGGCGGCCTGGCTGATGTGGCGCTTCATCGAAGTGCCCTTCATCAATCTGGGACGCAAACGGATGGCGATGAGACCCGCCTGACGTCGTCGGCTGCCCCTTACGCCGCCCTGACCTCGCCGAGGAAGCGGTCGAACTGTCCGGCCAAGTCGCGCGACTGCGTCGAGAGCTGCTCGGCGGCGCCGAGCACCTCCCTGGCGGCCGCACCGGTATCGTCGGCGGCACGCTGTACGCCGGTGATGTTGGTGTTGACCTCTTGGGTGCCGCGGGCGGCTTCCTGGACGCTGCGCGAAATCTCCTTGGTGGCCGAGCCCTGTTCCTCGATCGCGGCGGCAATCGCGGTGCCGATCTGGTCGATCTCGCCAATGACATCGGCGACGTTGCGGATCGCGGCTACGGTCTCGTCGCTGGCGGACTGGATCGCGGTGATCTGCTCGGAGATTTCGGTGGTGGCCTTGGCGGTCTGGCCGGCCAGCGACTTCACTTCGGAGGCGACGACGGCAAAGCCGCGGCCGGCGTCACCGGCGCGGGCCGCCTCGATGGTCGCGTTCAGCGCCAGCAGGTTGGTCTGCTCGGCGATGCTCTGGATCAGTGTGACCACGTCGCCGATCTTCTGGGCGCCCTCGGCGAGCGCACGCGCGGTATCGCCGGTTCGGCGGGCGTTGTCGACGGCGCGGGCCGCGATCTCGGTGGACTGGGCCACCTGACGGCCGATCTCCGCGATCGAGGAGGTCAGCTCTTCGGTGGCGCTCGCGACCGTCTGCACGTTGGTCGAGGTCTGCTGCGAGGCGGCGGCGACGACCGCGGCCTGGCTGTTGGTCTGGGCCGCCGTCGAGGTCATCGACTGCGCCGTGCTTTCCATCGTAGACGACGCGCGGGACAGGCCGCCGACCAGTTCGGTGATCTTGGCTTCGAACGCGCGGGTAAGCCCGTCCAGCGCCTGGGCGCGGCGCATCTTGCCGTCGTTCTCGGCCTGCTTCTCGGCCGCGAGCCGGTCGGCGCGGATCATGTTGTCCTTGAAGACCTGGACGGCCGCGGCCATCGCCCCGATCTCGTCGGAGCGCGCGGCACCGGGGATGTCGTCCACGACGTCGCCGTCGGCAAGCCGCGACATCCGGCTCGTCAGGCCGACAATCGGGGCGCAGACGCGGCGGCGAACCATCACGATGAGGCCGGCGCTGGCGATCAGCACGGCGAGGAGGCCGACCAGTGCGATCGTGAAGCTGGTGCGCGCGGCGGAGGAGGCACCGGCGAGGATATATTCGGCATTGTCGTAGAAGGCGTCGCGGACCTCGATGATGGTGCCGAGGCCGCGCTGCGTGGCGGCGTAATAGGTGTCGACGTCGTGTTCGTACTTGCCGCTGATCGCACCGTCCTTCACCAGCTTGAGCTCGCGGCCGAACTCCTCGATATAGATCGAGTTGAACTTCTCCAGTGCGGCGGCGACGTTGGCCGGAGTTGCGGGATTACCGCGCAACTCCAGCAGCGACATCACGATCTGATCGTTGCGGCCCTGCGAGCGGCCGATATCGACCTTCTCGGTGTCGGTCGCCGGTTTCTTGCCGCCGACGAGATTCTTGTGCAGACTGGAGTTGAAGCCGCCCACATCGCGCAATGTCATCGCGATGTTGGCGTAGCTGGCCTGCCGGTAGGCATCGCCGTTGAGGATCGCCATGCGGCGGACCTGCTCGTTGAGCAGTGCGGTGACGCCGGCGTTGAGTACAGCGTTGTCGGCGACGACCTTCTTGGCCGCGTCCTTGCGCGCCTCCGGCGGTCCCGCCATGGCCTTGTCGATGGCCTCGCGCAGCGACGTGAATTTCGAATTGATGCCGTCGATGCTGCTGCCGATGGTGTTGCCGTCGTCGAACGGGCCGGGCAGCTCCTTGCGCAGCGCATTCATCTTGTCGCGGGCGCCATCGGTGTGCTTGCGCAGCTTGTCATGCTCGGCAAGCTGCGCCGGATCGTAGGTCGCGGGACCGTAAAGGATGTTGGTGGCAAAGCCGCGCTCGGGGTTGAGATAGCGCGGGATGTCGCTGGCGGCGCGGACGATCGCCAGCCGCCCTTGCGCCTCGGCGATCCTGTCCATGGTCTGGTATTTCGTCACGGCGACGTAGACGGCGAGGCCGCCGCCCACGGTCGAGAGCGAGACGATGGCGGTGGTCAGGAGCGTACCGATTTTCATGATCTGTCCGGCAATGGCGCGGGGAGTATTATTTGCACGGACAATAGGCAGGCGGTGTTAATCCCGGGTTTACGCTGTGGGCCACGGGCGGCCGCATTTACTTGGCCTGTCGGTCAAGGGCGGCGAGGATATCGAGCGTCGCCTGGTCAGGCTCGCCTGCGAAAAATCGGGCGAGCGCCTGTTCGAAGACTGGCTCGCCGGCCACCGCGCCGAACAGCGTCATCGACGAGCGGAATTTGGCGTCATCGGGCGCGCCGAGGATCGCGTTGATGGTCCGCCCCTTCACGGCGAGCATGAGCGTGGTGCATTCAGTGAGACGCGGGCCGAGCACGGGGTGGGCGAGGTAGGCTCCGGCCTCCGCCCGCGAGCCGATGGCATAGCGCTGCGACATGGCGCTGAAACCGAGGCCCGAGACTTGCGGGAAAACGAACCACATCCAGTGGCTCTGCTTCCGGCCCCGGGTCAGCTCCCCCTGAACGTCGCGATAGACCGGGTCCTGGGCCCGGACAAAGCGTTCCAGATCGAAAGGATCGGTCATCGGATACCCTGGGATGCCTCGCCGGCCGCGATTATGCCTAACTTTTGGCTCCCAATGTGGTAGCTGGTATAGAGTCTCCGGGTGGGGGTGGGTCCCCCGGGGGTCGATTTTGGGGATCTGATGGTTTCCGACGCCGCACGAGCCGAGAGGCTATTGTCGCGCCGCCGTATCGGGCGAGCCGAGACAATATTGCTGTCTTTGGCCGGCCTCGCGCTGGCGCTGGGCGCTGCCGCCTGGGTCGCGGACATGGGCGCTTCGAATTTGGGCGGTTTGAATGTGGGCGCTTCGAACTTGGGCAGTTCGAGCTTGGGCAGTTCGAGCTTGGGCGATTCGGCCCCGCTGGTCACCGCCGCACTGCCCCCGGCCAACAGTCCTTCGTTTGACGACCGCTTCGCTTCGCTGTCGGGCAGCCCGCCCGCCCGTGACCTCGGCCTGCGGACGCTGGAGCGCTCCGCCCTGAACGCGGTCCAGCTCAAGCTGCGCGATGCCAAGGCGATGCTTGCCCAAAGACTCCAGGGCGACGACTGGCGCTCGATCTTGACCGATGACGACCGGCACGTGGTTGACGAGACGAGGCCGTCGCAGCGCGCCGACGCCATCCCGGTGCCGCGCTCGCGGCCGGCCCAGGCGGACTTCGCTTCCCAGATCGCCTCAAGTCAAGCCTATGCCGACACCACCCCTAGGGTCGACAATCGCAACTTCTTCGAGAAATTCACCGACAAGATCAAGCTGGCCTCGCTGACGCCCGACAGCGGTCTGTTCGGCAAGGCGCCGGATCTCGCCGCCCTCGGCTACGATTCGCGGACGGCGGTCTATGACATCTCGGCCAAGGCGCTTTACCTGCCGAGCGGTATCGCGCTGGAAGCGCATTCGGGCATGGGCGCGCTGATGGACGACCCTGAGCATGTCGACCAGCGCATGGTTGGCGCGACCCCGCCGGCGACCTACGATCTGAAGCCGCGCGAAAAACCGTTCCACGGCGTTCGGGCGTTGCGCCTGACGCCCGCTGAGGGCACCAGCGCACTCGGCCGCGTCGGCCTGCTCACCCACAATTACATGCTCGGGCCACGCGGCGATTCCAATGGCTGCGTCTCGATCAAGGACTACGAGCGTTTCCTGAAGGCCTATGACAACGGCGAGTTCAACCGCCTGGTCGTCGTGCCGAGCCTGCGCGGATCGGCGACCGCCTCGCAGCGCGCGAGCACCGATTCCTGACATTCGCCTGGCACGGCGGGGCTGCCGTTTCCCCTTCGTTAAGCCGTCCTCGCCCAGAAGCAGCCCATGAGCGATCCCCAGAGTTCCGAGACCCCGCTGCGTACGACGTTCAAGATCAAGCTGAACGGCGACACGTTGGCGATTGCGACCGTCGGCCAAGCCTATCAATTCCTCACCAATTTCAAATCGGTCGAGTGGATGGAATTCCGCTCGCTACACGAGGACGCTGTCCAAGCGCTGGAGGGCGCCGCCGACAACGCCATGCTCGTGGTGCAGGCGACCAACGCCGTGCGCGCGCTGTTCGTCAGCGCGAAGCTGCTCTAAGGGCCGCGCGGCGGCCTTCCTCTCACAGCTTGAACTCAGCTATAGGAACAGGCAAACGGTCGGCGAAGGCCGTGGCCCAAGCCAACACGTTTGAAGCTTACTTCCAGGGAGAGAACCCATCATGAAACGCCGTACATTCCTCAAGGGCGGCGCGGTGGCCGGCGCGACGACGCTGGTTGCTGCACCTGCGATCGCGCAAGGCATGCCCGAGATCAAATGGCGCCTGACGTCGAGCTTTCCGAAATCGCTCGACACCATCTACGGCACGGCGCAGACCTTTGCGAAATACGTTGCGGAAGCGACCGACAACAAGTTTCAGATCCAGACTTTTGGCGCCGGCGAGATCGTGCCCGGCCTGCAGGCGCTTGATGCCGTCGGCGTCGCGTCCGTGGAGATGGCGCAGACGCCGCTCTATTTCTACATCGGCAAGGAGCCGGCGCTGGCCTATGCCACCGGCGCGCCGTTCGGCATGAACCATCGCCATCAGGAGTCATGGTGGCATTTCGGCGGCGGTGCCGAGCTCACCAACGAGGCGCTGAAGCCGTTCAAGGCGCACGCCATCCTCTGCGGCAATTCCGGCACGCAGATGGGCGGCTGGTTCCGCAAGGAGATCAAGACGGTCGACGATCTCAAGGGCCTCAAATTCCGTATCGCCGGCATGGGCGGCCACGTGCTCGCGCGGCTCGGCGTGGTGCCGCAGCAGATCGCTGGCGGCGACGTCTATCCTGCGCTTGAGAAGGGGACGATTGACGCCGCGGAGTTCGTCGGTCCCTATGACGACGAGAAGCTCGGCTTCCAGAAGGTCGCAAAATACTACTACTTCCCGGGCTGGTGGGAGGGCGGCGCCATGCTGCACATGGTCGTCAACGACGAGAAGTGGGCCGCGCTGCCGAAGCAATACCAGGCGATCGTCAACCAGGCCGCGTCCGCGGCCGGCGCCTGGATGCTCGAGAAATACGACAGCGTGAATCCGGCGGCGCTGAAGCGGTTGATCGCGAACGGCGCGGAGCTGAAGGCGTTCCCGCAGCCCGTGCTGGAGGCCTGCTACAACGCGACCCAGGAGCATCTGAACGAACTCGCGGCCAAGAGCGAGCTGTTCAAGCGGACCAAGGACAGCCACGACGCCTATATGAAGGAGCTGCTGTTCTACACGCAGATCGCGGAAAACTTCTACGACAACTATCTGCTCGGCAAGATGCGCAACAAGACCTGATCGCAAGAGGGTGGGCGCGGCGAACTACGCTGCGCCTGCCGTCGTAGCCCGGATGGAGCGCAGCGCAATCCGGGATCTCGCACGTCAACGGCACCGTCCCGGATTGCGCTGCGAGACTGGGCAATTATTTGTTTTGTCGCCGGCTTACGCGGTCGTGTCGGAATGTTTGACGGATTTAGGCTCGGAGTGGCGCTGGGGCGGCCCGTAGCCG
>NZ_JADPKS010000031.1 GCF_023074175.1 Bradyrhizobium sp. 139 | reverse complement strand
GGCGATCGACTTGGCGCTGTCGAGCAGCTTCTGCAGCGAGGTGATGCCGGTGTTGGCGGCCTGGAGCACCTGCACGCCGTTGGCGATGCCATCGAGCAGATTGTTGATGTCGCTGGCGCGGTTGTCGAGCGACTGTGCCGTGAAGAAGTTGGTGGGGTTGTCGAGCGCCGAGTTCACCTTCTTGCCAGTCGACAGACGGGACTGGGTGGTGGCGAGGAGGTCGGCGGTGGACTGGAGAGAGAGCAGGTTCTGGCGAACCGACGCAGAGAGAACAATACCGGACATGACTCTTACCCTTCTGGTTTACGCGTCTTCGTTCGATCGCTTCGGATCGAGTGACGGGCACAACCTGAGGGGACATGGCTAACAAAGGGTGAAGCCTCGTCTCGCACCGTAAGCGCCGGTTCACCATAAGGCTCCAGGAGCACTCGGGATCAACGACGATGGGCCTGAAATTCCTCGCTTTTTGCGGCGTTTGCCTCTCGTTAACCATAACCAACGGTTACTTTTCGAAGCTGCCAGATTGCTTCTTTGTCCGACCGCGATCGGCATAGGGAGCGACCTTGTGGGTCGCTCCCCTGCCACACCACCCGGCATGCGGGTCCGCACCGGGCGGTTCGAGAAGTTGAGGTCATGAGAGACGGGGCAATCCCAGC
>NZ_JADPKS010000168.1 GCF_023074175.1 Bradyrhizobium sp. 139 | reverse complement strand
GGCTACGGGCCGCCCCAGCGCCACTCCGAGCCTAAATCCGTCAAACATTCCGACACGACCGCGTAAGCCGGCGACAAAACAAATAATTGCCCAGTCTCTTCGCGAAATCCGGGAAAGTGCAGCCGCCGCGACGGGTTTCCCGGATTGCACTGCGCTCCATCCAGGCTACGGACTACGCGCTGCGACTAACCCCGCGCCTTGCTCCAGTCGGGCGCTACCTGCCCCGACACGCCCTCGAACGCGCCGTCGACGAGCTCGAACACAAGGATTCGCGCGGCGTCGACCGGGCCCGGCATGGTGACGCGGCCCTTGGGGACCTGCTTGAAACCGACGCGGCTGTAATAGGGCTCGTCGCCGACCAGCAGCACCAGGCGGTGAGCTTTCTCCTTCGCGTCCTTCAGCGCGCGCTCGATCAGGAGACGGCCGATGCCGCGGTCGCGGAACGGCGGCTCGACGGTGAGCGGCCCGAGCAGCAAGGCGGGCGTCTCGCCGATCAGCACCGGCAATTGCCTGACCGAGCCGACCAAGAGCGTGCCGATGCGGGCGGTAAAGGAAAGGTCGAGCAGATGGTCGACGTGCTCGCGGATCCGATAGGCGCTGAGCACGAAGCGGCCGGGACCGAAGGTGCGCTCGTGCAGCCGTTCGATCGCCTGGGCGTCGCCGGCGGCTTCGGGAAGGATGGTGAGCGAGAGATCGGTCATGGCAGCATGCGTCTTCGAGCGAGGTGGGCCCCGGTTCGCGTCAGGAAAACGCGTCAATACGGGAGGCGGGATAGCATCTGGACGTGCCAAGGTCCATCGGAGCCGCGCCACAATTCGCCAGATCCGCTCACGCGCGTATCGCCTGATCAAGCGGAGCCCGCTCGCCTGTTTCGGCCGATTGCATCAGGTTGGCGAAGCACACGCTCCACGCCGAGAGCATGGTAACCGGAAGCACATAATAGGGCGTGAAAATCGGGTGGCTCAGGAAGAACACGAGATTTACCAGAAGATTGCCCGCCACGAGGAACGCGACCTGCCGCGCTCCGCCCTTGCCGATCCGCAGCAGCCAGGCTGTCGAGCCAATCGCTAGAAGCATCAGGACGAACTGCATATCGTGCAGATACTGGCCAAGGATTTCGAGGTTGACTTCGGGCGCGAGGGCATCCTCGGAGCCATAAGTCGTCCTGAACGGACTGCCGGCATTAATCGCATTGGCGATCAGTGTCGGCGCCATGCCGACGACGAAGGCTATGCCGAAGACCAGTCCGCGCGCAAACGTCGCGGCCGTGCGCGACCAGAGGAACGCGACGCCAAGGAACAGGACGTAACCCGCGACTAAAAACAGATTCGGCAATCTGAAGTTGACGGATAGTCCGAGCAGAAGACCGATCAACGCGACCGGCCACATATTGTGCTTGATCGTGGTTAGCCACAGCGCGGTCAGGTAGCCGGCAGCAGCGCAGATCGCCATTGTCGGTGCGATCGAATAGCTGGCTTTGGCCGGATTGATCATCAGGTAGAGGGCAAGTGCGCCAAACACGCCGGCCGTGACGACCGCGAACAACGAGCGGGCGTAGGCGATGCCCAGCAGCGCGAAGCCACAAACGATCAGGCTGGCACTGACGTAGAGCGGCACCACCTGGTGGCCTTGCGGAAACAACGCGAGCAGGAATCCGGTGCCGGGCGGATATTGCAGCACGTACTTTCCATTGCGCGCCGGAGGATGACACGGTGCAACCCTCCCTTCCGGAAAGCCAATCTCCTTCAGCTTGCTTTGCAGAAAGCCATCGCCGTCCCGGGACACATCGGTATCGAGCCCGCTGATCCCATACAATTGAAACAGATGGGCCTGCCGCAGATAGCAGACGTCGTCATAAACACCGCGAGCCTCGGTCCAATGCGACATCGTCCGGATGTTGCTGGCGAGGATCAGCACGCAGATCAGTCCGAAGGCGAATTTGAGAATCTTCATCGATTTTCCGTGAAATCCCGCCGGTCACGCGGACACGACGCACTAGGAGTGCTTGATCGAGATGAGCCCGGCGAGGAAACCGGTAAATACCAGCTGGGCGCCGACTGTGATCGCGGTCGTGGACAGCGCTACCACCTGAAGCAGGCTCGCGGCGTCCAATGAACCGAAATTGGCTTCGCCCCACTGGACGAGCGCCGCGATCAGGCCCGCGCCCCCAATCATGAAGACCACGGCGCCCACCAAGACGAACCGCTCGAGCGTGAAGGCCTCGATAATGCGGCCATATCGCGGAGAGGGCGGCAGAAGGTTCAGGCTCTCGGCGAAACTGCGGGCAATCGTTGCGAAGCAGATGCCCTGGATGCCCACGATCAGGCAGGTGCATGCAACGAGCATCGTCCGGATGTCGAATCCGATTCCCGCGATTCTGACCTGCCCGAAAAAAAGTACGCTGCTCAGGGCGGTGCCGACCACGACCAGAAGCACGCCCGGATAGAAGAAAAGCCATCGCGGCGAGTACAGCAGCAGGAATCTCAGATGCCGCCAGCCGTCGCGCCAGGTCCTGAGATGCGGCGCTCGCGATCTCCCGTCCTTCGACAGCGTGGTCGGCACCTCCGAGATCTTGAGCCGCACAATAGTTGCGCGCACCACCATTTCGCTCGCGAATTCCATTCCGGTCGTGCGCAAGTCGAGCTGCGCGATCGCCTGCTTCGAGAAGCCCCGCATTCCGCAATGAAAGTCGCCGAGCCTCGATCCGAAGAAGAGCCTGCCGAACCAGCTCAGGACGGGATTGCCGAGATACCGGTGCAGGAGGGGCATCGCTCCGGGCTCGATTCCGCCCGCGAAGCGATTGCCCATCACCAGATCATCGCCGGCGCGCAGCCGTTCGAGGAAGGCGTCGAGCTGCGCGAAATCATAGCTGTCGTCGGCATCGCCCATGACGATGTAACGGCCAAAGGCTGCGGCGATACCGGCGCGCAGCGCCGCGCCGTAACCTCGGACCGGGACGTCGACGACACGCGCGCCCATCGCTCTTGCGATGTTCTGCGAGCCGTCGGTGCTGCCGTTATCCGCGATCAATATCTCGCCGGCGATGCCCGAGCGGCTGAGGAACGATTGCGCCTTCGCAATGCAAGTCGCAAGCGTTTCGGCTTCATTGAGGCACGGCATCAGAATTGTCAGTTCGAGCCCAGGCAAAGCGGCCCGCTCGCTGACCACTGAAACTTGACTGGTCACGTTAACAGCCCGGCATATGGGAATTTTGTGCGATCCATCAACCGTACCTACTCTCGCCTCTAAAGTCGATAGTGCATCGAGGATGGCCGACCCGCACCGGCTCAACGCCACGTCGCGATCAGGGGCTCGCCGTCCACCACTTCCGCGATCCGCAACCGCGTGCCGGGCGTGGTCCCATCGGGCAGCGCGGTGATCGCGAAGAACCCGCATTCGACGATCTCACGGTTGCGCACGGGCGGGCGATCCTGCCTGAACTGCCTGACCACATAGACCGCGACGTGGTCGCGGCGGGAGACGTGGCTGTTGAGGAAGATACCGTGCAGCACGGCGTCTCCG
This sequence comes from Bradyrhizobium sp. 139, assembly GCF_023074175.1. Classification (GTDB taxonomy): domain Bacteria; phylum Pseudomonadota; class Alphaproteobacteria; order Rhizobiales; family Xanthobacteraceae; genus Bradyrhizobium. The sequence continues at coordinate 32,110 of NZ_JADPKS010000168.1, read as the reverse complement.
GTGAGATCGATATTCCCCTCCTCCTTGAGCTCGCGCCGCATCGCCTGTTCCATGCTCTCACCGAGATCGACGCCGCCACCGGGCAGATGCCAGCCGGAGACGTAGCTGTGCCTGACCAGGAACACGCTGTCGTCGGCATCCAGCACCACGGCGCGGACGCCGAGCGTCATGCCGCGGACAACCAGGAAATAGGCGTGGAAGATTCGCCGCAGCAGCGGCTCGAATCTCCGTCGCATGCTGTTCAGACGATTCCCCATCAGGCTCCCTTGAGGCCCCGCTTGCACTGATGTCGCGACCTTGCCATTACAGCGGACGAATAGCGAGGCAATCGCGCGCCATGGCCCCCTTCACGCTCGTCCATCTGTCCGACCCGCATCTGCCGCCGCTGCCGAAGCCACGGCTGATCGAGCTCGCGGGCAAGCGCGCGCTCGGCTACATCAACTGGACGCGCAATCGTCACAAATACCAGCGCCGCGAAGTGCTCGACGTGCTGGTCGCCGACATCCAGGCGCAAGCGCCCGACCACATCGCCGTGACGGGCGATCTCGTCAATTTGTCGCTGGAGGCCGAGTTCGCGCCGGCGCTGGCCTGGCTCGAAGGCGTCGGTCCACCCGACCGCGTCACCGCCATCCCCGGCAATCACGACGCCTATGTCAGCGCAACGTCGCACCGCTTCGGAGAGACGTTCCTGCATTACATCGCCGGCGACACGCCGGGTGCCGCGGCTTTCCCCGCCGTTCGCCGACGCGGCCCCTTGGCGTTGATCAGCCTGTCCACGGCGGTGCCGACCTTGCCGCTGATGGCGACGGGCACGCTCGGGCGCGATCAGCTCGCGGCCCTCGAACAGGTGCTCGCGCAGTTCGCGGCGGAGGACGTCTTTCGCGTGCTGCTGGTGCATCATCCCCTGAAGTCCCACGCGCGCCAGAAGCGGATGACGGATGCGGCTGATCTGCTGGCGCTGATCAAGCGCCACGGCGTCGAGCTGATCCTGCACGGGCACGACCACATTCATTCCACGATGTGGTTCGAGGGCCCCAATGGCAGCATCCCGGCGATCGGCGTGCCGTCGGCCTCCGCGCTCGCTCACGGGCGCTACCCGGCGGCAGCGTATAATCTGTTCACGATCGAGAAAGACAATAACGGCTGGCGCTGCGAGCAGACGGTGCGGAGCATCGATCATGGATTGCAGATCCGGCAGATCAAGCGCGCAAGGTTGATTTGAGGTGCCCGTCATTCCGGGGCATGCGAAGCATGAGCCCGGAATCCATCGGGCCGCATTGCGTGAAGATGAATGGATTCCGGGCTCGCGCCTTTCGCGCCCCCCGGAATGACGGCACCTATGATCACCAGCTCCGCAGGGCCGCCACCACGGCGACGCCGAACAGGGCGGCGGCGCCGAACACAAATCCGAACACGAACGGCCACACCCGCGAACGGCGCGGCGGCGGCGCTATCGCAGGTTTGGGCTCGGGCAGGACCACCATGGCGTGCTCGCGCTCGATCATGCGGCGCGCGACGTAGTCGGTGACGGCTTCGACGATCACCGCGGTGTCGTGCGATTCGGCGAGCACGATGCGGCCGAACCGGGTGTCCTGGACGAAGCGGTACAAGCGCTTGTCGCGTCCCATCATTACGTGCGCGACGACGTCGATCCATAGCCGCGGCGTATCGCCCTGGCTGATGCCGCGGTCGAACAAATCAATCTGCTCGGGCACCTGCGCGAACAGGGGATCGAGCGCGTCGTTGAGGATCTCTAGCCGCGCCACCTCCGCATCGCGCAAGTCGACGACCACGCCGGTCCGGTCGGCGGCCTCAATCCGTGCGCGCAACAGCGCGTCGCGCAGCCGCACCGGACGCGGCTGGCTGGGATGGGTCCCGCTGGTCTCGGGCTCTGACATTGTCGGCCTCGTCCTCACTTGCCTCCATTAACCTATCAGCAACCAACCCCTCCGCAAAGGGTCCACAATTCCAGAGACTTACGGCGCCCACAGCCGATTGACCTGTGCCAAAAACAGACGATCCCACCCGGCTTGCGCCGGATGGGACCATCCGTCCTTGGACGTTTCTTGATGGCTTGGGCAGCCGTCAGGCCGAGACCCGCGACGGCTCCTCGACGATCGAGAAGCGGACGCCGGCCTTGTGGCGGTTCTCTTCCGAGACCGAGCGCCAGGCGTCCTCGGCCTCCTTGCGGGTCTTGAACGGACCTTGCACCTGGGCCGAGCCTTCCACGAGCTTGTGGAAGTTCATCGAGCCGAACTCGCCGCCGATCACCCAGAAATTGCTACCTTTGGTCATTGTCAGTCTCCTGCTGCCCGGTTTAGCCGAACTGGTTCATCGTGTTGTGGGCGCCGCCCGCCTTCAGGGCCGCCTCGCCGGCGAAGTACTCCTTGTGATCGTCGCCGATGTCGGACCCGGCCATGTTCTGATGCTTGGCGCAGGCGATACCCTGACGGATCTCGGCGCGCTGGACGTTCTTCACATAGCCGAGCATGCCCTGCTCGCCGAAATATTCCTTCGCCAGATTGTCGGTCGAGAGCGCCGCCGTGTGATAGGTCGGCAACGTGATCAGGTGGTGGAAGATGCCGGCACGCTTGGCTGAATCGGCCTGGAAGGTGCGGATGCGCTCGTCGGCTTCCATTGCCAGCGGCGTATCGTCGTATTCCGGCTTCATCAGCTCGGCACGGTTGTACTTGCTGACGTCCTTGCCCGCTTCCTTCATCGCGTCGTAGACCTGCCAACGGAAGTTGAGGGTCCAGTTGAATGACGGCGAGTTGTTGTAGGCCAGCTTCGCATTCGGAACCACCTTGCGGATCCGATCGACCATCTTGGCGATCTGCTCGATATGCGGCTTCTCGGTCTCGATCCAGAGCAGGTCGGCGCCGTTCTGGAGCGAGGTGATGCAATCCAGCACGCAGCGGTCTTCGCCGGTGCCGGGACGGAACTGGTAGAGATTGCTGGGAAGGCGCTTCGGACGCATCATCTTGCCGTTGCGGTTGATGATGACGTCGCCGTTGCGGGCGTTCTCCGCCGTGATTTCCTCGCAATCCAGGAAGCTGTTGTAGAGGTCGCCGAGGTCGCCGGGCTTGTGGCTGACGGCGATCTGCTGCGTCAGGCCGGCGCCGAGCGAGTCGGTGCGGGTCACGACGACGCCGTCTTCGACGCCCAGTTCGAGGAAGGCATGGCGGCAGGCCCGGATCTTCGCCAGGAACACCTCGTGCGGCACGGTGACCTTGCCGTCCTGGTGGCCGCACTGCTTCTCGTCCGAGACCTGGTTCTCGATCTGCAGCGCGCAGGCGCCCGCCTCGATCATCTTCTTGGCGAGCAGATAGGTCGCCTCGGCATTGCCGAATCCCGCATCGATATCGGCGATGACGGGCACGACATGGGTCTGGAAGTTGTCGATCTTCTCGATCAACGCCTTCTCCTTCGTCTTGTCGCCTTCCTTGCGCGCGGCGTCGAGGCTGCGGAAGATGTCGTTCAGCTCGCGCGAATCGGCCTGACGCAGGAAGGTATAGAGCTCTTCGATCAGCGCCGGCACCGAGGTCTTCTCGTGCATCGACTGGTCGGGCAGCGGGCCGAACTCGGAGCGCAGCGCCGCGATCATCCAGCCGGACAGGTACAGATAGGTGCGATCGGTCTTGCCAAAGTGCTTCTTGACCGAGATCAGCTTCTGCTGGGCGATGAAGCCATGCCAGCAACCCAGCGACTGGGTGTACTTGGTGGGATCGCTGTCATAGGCGGCCATGTCGGCCCGCATCAGCGCCGCGGTGTAGCGGGCGACGTCGAGGCCGGTCTTGAAGCGGTTCTGGAGGCGCATGCGCGCGACGGCCTCGGCGGTCACGCCGTTCCAGGTGTCCTTGGTCTTGAGCAGCGCCTCGGCTGCCTCAATCTCGCTCTGATAGGACGCCGGTCCCTGGATGGCTTGGTCGATCCCGCGCGGTTGGAAATTCATGTCCGTGGTCCTTTCAGTCATCACTCTCGACAATCGTGACAGTGCATTGCGAAATGCGTGGCGAGAGCTAAACGCGAGAAAGGGAAGTTCGTATAGATGGCTTGTATTTGAATGGTGATGTCATGTAACATCTGAACTTGTCATTTATGTTACTTTGTAAACTTCGTAACATATAGGTCAGTTCAACTGTCCTTAAGGCTCTGGAGCGAACGACAAATGCCGACTGGATCCGGGAAAAAACTGTTCGTCGGACCGCGCTTCCGGCGGATCCGGCAGCAGTTGGGGCTGTCGCAGACCCAGATCGCCGAGGGGCTTGGGATCTCGCCGAGCTACGTCAACCTGATCGAGCGCAACCAGCGCCCGGTGACGGCGCAGATCCTGCTGCGGCTCGCCGACGCCTACGACCTCGACCTGCGTGACCTCGCGACCGCCGACGAGGACCGCTTCTTCGCCGAGCTGAACGAGATCTTCTCCGATCCCCTGTTCCGCCAGATCGACGTTCCCAAACAGGAACTGCGCGACCTTGCCGAGCTCTGCCCCGGCGTCACCCATGCGCTGCAACGGCTCTATGCCGCCTATGCCGAGGCCCGGCAGGGCGAGACCTTGGCTGCCGCACAGATGGCCGACCGCGACGTCGGCACGCGCTATGAGGGCAATCCGGTCGAGCGCGTGCGCGAGCTGATCGAGGCCAACCGCAATTATTTTCCGGAGCTGGAGCAGGCCGCGGAGACTCTTCGCGACGAGCTGAACGTGCCGGCCGAAGCGCTCTATGCCGCGCTGGCCGCGCGCCTGCGCGAAAAGCATTCGATCCAGACCCGAATCATGCCGGTCGACGTGATGCGCGAGACGCTCAGGCGTTTCGACCGCCATCGCCGCCAGCTGCTGATCTCCGAGCTGATCGACCCGCCCGGCCGCGCCTTCCAGCTCGCCTTCCAGCTCGGCTTAGGCGAATGCGCGCAGCATCTGGAGACCATCATCGGCCGCGCCGGCCCGCTCGACGACGCGCCGCGCCGCTTGTTCCGCATCACGCTCGGCAACTATTTCGCGGCCGCGGTGATGATGCCCTACCCGGCGTTCCTGGCCGCAGCCGAAGCGTTGAACTACGACATCCACCTCCTGGCGCAGCGCTTCAATTCAGGCTTCGAGCAGGTCTGCCACCGGCTCACCACCCTGCAGCGGCCGAACGCGCGCGGCATTCCGTTCTTCCTGCTCCGCGTCGACAATGCCGGCAACGTCTCGAAGCGATTTTCGTCCGGCACCTTTCCGTTCTCGAAATTCGGCGGCACCTGTCCGTTGTGGAACGTGCACTCGACCTTCGATACGCCCGATCGCCTGTTGAAGCAGGTGATCGAGCTCCCCGACGGCACGCGCTATTTCTCGATCGCGCAGATGGTGCGCCGCCCCGTCGCGCCGCACCCGCTGCCGCAGCCGCGCTTCGCAATCGGCCTCGGCTGCGAGATCCGTCACGCCGCCCGTCTCGTCTACGCCTCCGGCCTGGACCTGGAGAAAACCGAGGGCACGCCGATCGGCGTCAATTGCCGCCTGTGCGAGCGTGAAAATTGCGGCCAGCGCGCCGAGCCGCCGATCACGCGCACGCTGATCCTGGACGAAACGACGCGGCGGGTGAGCTCGTTCGCGTTCTCGAACGCGCGGGAGTTGTGAGGGGCGGCTGCTGCTCCCTCTCCCCGCTTGCGGGGAGAGGGTCGGGGTGAGGGGGAGTCTCCGCGAGGACGGCGTGAGTTGGACTCGCGGAGAGTCCCCCTCACCCGAAATTCAAGCTACGCTTGAATTTCGGCCTCTCCCCGCAAGCGGGGAGAGGCGAAGGCACACCGCGTCGCTACGCCAGCGTATGCACGATCACCGGCCCCGCGGCGGCGCTCGCATGTCCCGCGAGCAGCGGGCCGAGATCCGTCTCGATCCAGGCGATCGCGCGCCTGTTCGCCTCCTCCGCCTGCTCGAATTTGTCGAAGATGGAGATCGCGGTAACCGTATCGTCGCCGGCATAGACGACGTAGTAGGCGCGGAAACCGTCGACGTCGCTGATGATCGGAACGGCGCCGTCCTTGATGCGGCGCGCCAGCTCTTCCGCACTCCCGCTTTTCGCCTTGGCCTGACGGATGGCGGCATACATGGCATCCTCCTTCCAGCTGTCCGGACTGCGGGCTTGGTGCCCTTCCACGAAATCTACACCTTAGAGCCCGCCCCGTCATCCTGAGGTGCGAGCCGTGCGATGCAAAGCAGCGCACGGAGAGCCTCGAAGGATGAACGGCCTGGATGCAGCCGGGCCGTCGCCCTTCGAGGGCCGCTGAAGAAGCGGCCACCTCAGGGTGACGGTGCTGGACTAGCGCCTGACATCGGCTTGGTTAACCCCGGACTAATCCGCCTCCGCGATCTGCAACGAACAATTAAGCACGCCTCAACATCGGCGCCTTAGTCTCGCCCCACTCACTTTTCGCAAACAACGGTGGCCTATTCTTCCGCGTCAAGTGACATCAGGGGGTTCATCATGCGCGTTGCGCTGCTGCTGACTGCGACCGTAATCGGCGCGCTCTTCGCCAATCCATCCCATGCCGGATCGCTCGATGCGTCCACTGAGGCAGCGCAGGCGCTGCCGCCGGGCTTCCAGAGCTACCGCGGCTACATGTTCGACCTGTCGGAGAATTCAGACCGCAAGGATGTCGACAAGCTTACCGACAATCTGAAGAGCCAGATCGACGTCGTCGAGACGGCCGGCCTCTCGCCGCGCGTGCTGCGCTTCTTCCGTACCGTCCCGATCATCGCGAGCGAGCTGGCCTGTCTCGACGAAGGCGCCGCGACCGCGTGCTACGGCCGCATCACTCCGAACGTCGAACGCCGCGTGCCACGGACGCTCACGGTGTGGGACCATGCCACGCAGCGCTGGACCAATCCCAATGCCGTCGATCTCGCAGTCGATTCGGGCCTCGGCGTGATCATGCTGCGGCCGGACATGATGCGCTACGAAAAGGAGGCCGTGCTGTTGCATGAGCTGCTGCACGCCTATCACGCGCGGCTATTGCCGGACGGCTACGCCAACAAGGGCGTGATCGGCTACTACGCCCTTGCCAAGTCCAAGGACATGTTGCCCAAGGAATCCTATGCGATGAAGAATCCGATGGAATTCTTTGCCGTGACCGCCAGCATCTTCCTGGCCGGAAAGAGCGAATTTCACGACCCGAAGTCGCGCGACGCGCTCAAGGAGAAGATGCCGGACTATTACAAATATCTGGTTGGCGTGTTCGGCTTCGATCCAGACCCGGCACCGGCGAGCGGTCCGGTTGCCTCGCTGAAATGAGGCGGACGTAGCGCTCCACACCAAGAGCCGCGCGAAATGCGCGGCTTTCTTGTTTTGTAAGCCGGAAGCTGCGGATGACTCCCGGCTGGGAATTGCCAAGGCGGGGCCCGATCTGCATAGTCCCGCGCGCATCGATACCGTTTTCGAAGAGGATAGAACAACATGGCGGACGCCGACCTGGATGTCGTGATCCGGCAACTGGCCAGACAGCTGCATACGGGCCTGATGACCCGCGCCAAGGAGCGGCGGGATCGCTTCAACGGCCTTGCGGCCAAGGCCAAGGGCAAGGAGACGGGCGACCGTTTCAAGATGATGGCCAAGGCGACGATGGAGCAGGCCACCGCCGCCGCCAAGCGCCTCCAGATGTCCACCGACAACGTCGCCGACAGCTACGCCCGCGCGATGCGCCTCGCCGCCAGCACGCCTGTCGCGGCGAAGGTGGAGAAGAAGGCCAAGGAGAAGCCGGTGAAAAAGGCCGCGAAGGCGAAGAAAGCCAAGAAGGCGAAGTAGTCGCGACGCTTCTTCCTTCTGCCCTTGTGGGAGAAGGTGGCGCGAAGCGCCGGATGAGGGGTTGCTTCAGCAAACTCAGCGCAACAGATTCTCGCGCGGAGAGAACCCCTCACCATGAGCGGGGAGAGGGGTTGCGGCGGCGAATGCAGCTCTAGACTTTCACCGCCGCGGCGTCGAAACCCGGGTCGGCTCGGCGCTCGCGAGCTCGGCGAGCTTGGCACGCGCCGCATCGCGGGTGCGGCCGTCCTTGCCGGCCGGCAATGCCAGCGCGGCTTCGAAATCGGCGCGCGCGTCGTCGGCCTGGCCGCGGGCAAGGAATGCGAGGCCACGGTCGAGCCGGGCCTGCGCATTCGATGACTCAAGACGGACCGCCGTGTTGTAGCTCAGGATGGCGCGATCGAGATCGCCGGTGGCGGCGAGGGCGAGGCCGCGCTGGTGATACGGCGCGGCGTGCTTGGGATCATGCGCGATCGCCTCGTCATAATCCTCGATGGCAAGCTCCAGGTCGCCGTTCTGCCGACGCGCCAGCGCGCGGTCGCGATAGAGCGAGGCGCGGTTGGGATTGAGATGGATGGCCTCGTCGAAATCCGCGATCGCCCGCCGCCAGTCGCCGTGGCGCAGCGCGATCCGCCCGCGCCCTTCATAGGCGAAGGCGATCAGCGATCCCCGGAGCGGCGAAAAGCCGATCACGGCCGAGCAGATGTCGGGCTCGTCCTCGTCCCCGCAATTGACGACCGTGTGCGTGGACAGGCCAATGAGCACGCCCAGGACGATCAGCAATGGTACCGCAGCTTTGGTCATCTTAGACGGCGGCAGGCAGAGGGCCGGCCACCCATCCCCTTTCGAAGGAACAGTCACGGAACGGTGTTAGCACCGGTCGGGACGATGCTGTGTGCGCCAGGTCACAAAGCGGGGCGCAAATTCTGGCCGGTTCCGCATCAGCCCCAAGGGCCACGTGAAGGACCGCTCGCAGGCCCGCGCGGGGACGAGTGGCCCCACGGGCCTTGCGGCGGATAGTTTTCGTTGGCCCCCATCGACGGCGCCGCCTGCGCGCCGAGCTCGGCTGCGAGCTGCTGAAGCGCGGCGATGCGGTTCTGCGTCGAGGGATGGGTGGCGAAGAGATTGTCCACGCCATGGCCCGATAGCGGATTGATGATGAACATGTGCGCGGTCGCGGGATTACGCTCCGCCTCGAAGTTAGGGACCTGATGCGCGGCGCCCTCGATCTTGACCAGCGCCGATGCCAGCCACATCGGCTGACCGGCGATGCGCGCGCCGAGATTGTCCGCGGCATATTCGCGCGTGCGGCTGATCGCCATCTGCACCAACATGGCACCGAGCGGCGCCAGAATCATCATCAGGATCGAGCTGACGATGCCGGGGCCGTTGTTGTCGCGATTGCCTCCGAAGAACATGCCGAACTGCGCCAGCATGGAGATCGCGCCGGCGATGGTCGCGGTAACAGTCATCAGCAGCGTGTCGTGGTGCTTGATATGCGCGAGCTCGTGCGCGATCACGCCGGCAAGCTCCTCGCGGCTGAGCTGGTGCATCAGGCCGGTGGTGACGGCGACCGCCGCGTTTTCGGGATTGCGGCCGGTCGCGAACGCGTTGGGCTGCGGCTCGTCCATCAGGAACACGCGCGGCATCGGCAGCGAGGCGCGGCCGGCAAGCTCGGCGACAAGCCCGACCAGCTCCGGCGCGCTGCTGCGGTCGACCTCATGGGCGCCGTACATGCTGAGCACCATGCGATCGGAATTCCAGTAGGTGAAGAGATTCGTCGCCGCGGCAATGACGAGCGCGATCATGGCGCCGGCGGCGCCGCCGATCAGATAGCCGACGCCCATGAACAGGGCGGTGAGGCCTGCGAGCAGCATTGCGGTACGAAGATAGTTCATGGCCGTCTCCCGGGGGCCGGCCGCGGCCGCTGGAGGCGTTGCGGGCCGGCAAGCATGAAGTAGGGATGCCCCTGGCCCGCCCGCAAGGTTTCAGGGTGCGTCGCGGAGCCGCGGCACTGGTTTGAACGTGATCATTCCATTAAACTTCGTCAAGAATCCAAGCATCTCCTCCCCTCCCGGAAACCTCATGCTCCAGACCCGATTTGCGATCGCGGCCGCCGCTCTGCTGACACTCGCCCTTCCCGCCTCCGCTCAATTCGCGCCGCCGCCCGTCAAACCCGCGGTGCCCAAGGCGAGCGCCCCCTCCCCGCGCGCGGCGTCGTGCCACAATGGCGCGAACTTCGATCGCTTCCTGGCTGACGTGAAGAGCCAAGCCGTCGCGTCCGGCGTATCGCAGCGGACGATCGCGGAGGCCTCGCTCTACCTCGTCTACGACCAGGGCATCGTCAACCGCGACCGCGGCCAGCGCGTGTTCGGCCAGCTCTTCACCGAATTTGCCGGCCGCATGGCCGCGCCCTATCGCATGCAGAATGGCCAGCAGCACATCAAGCAACATGCGGCCGCATTCGCGCGGGCCGAAAAGGAATACGGCGTGCCGCCGGCGGTGATCGCCGCGTTCTGGGGCCTCGAGAGCGATTTCGGCGTCAATATGGGCAATCTGCCGACGCTGAAATCGCTGGTGTCGCTGGCCTATGACTGCCGCCGCTCGGAGATGTTCGTCAACGAGACCATCGCCGCGCTGAAGATCATCGACCGCGGCGATTTGCATCCGGACGAGATGGTCGGCTCCTGGGCCGGCGAGCTTGGGCAGACGCAGTTCCTGCCCGTGCATTACGTCAACTATGCCGTCGATTACGACGGCGACGGGCGGCGCGACCTCTTGCGCAGCGAGGATGACGTGATCGGCTCGACCGCGAACTACATCGCCAACGGCTTGAAGTGGCGGCGCGGCGAGCCTTGGCTGGAAGAGATCAAGGTGCCGCAAAACCTGCCGTGGGATCAGACCGACCTCACGGTGCAGCAGCCGCGCTCGAAATGGGCACAGCTAGGGGTGACCTATCCCGACGGCCGTCCGCTGCCGAACGACAATCTCGCGGCCTCCGTGCTGCTGCCGATGGGACGCTTTGGACCGGCGTTCGTGGCGTACCCGAACTTCGCGGCTTACACGGAGTGGAATAACTCGCTGATCTATTCGACCACCGCGGGCTATCTCGCCACCCGCATCGCGGGCGCGGCTCCGATGCGAAAACCGTCGGCACCGGTCGCGCAGCTCCCGTTCAACGAGCTCAAGCAATTGCAGCAGCTTCTGGTCCAAGCCGGCTTCAATGTCGGCAAGATCGACGGCGTGCTGGGCCAGCAGAGCCGCGCCGCCGTCAAGGCGATGCAGATCAAATATAGCCTGCCCGCCGATTCCTGGCCGACCGCCGAACTGCTCGCCCGGATGCGCGGCGGCAGCACGGCACAGGCGCAGCCGGCGGCGACGGTGCGGTAGACGCGTTCTACTCTTGGTCATGCCCGCGAAGGCGGGCATCCAGTACTCCGCGGCGATTATGAGTTCACACAACTTCCGCCGCGGCGTACTGGATCACCCGCCTTCGCGGGTGACGACAGCGGAGAGGGTGGCCGCAGATGATACGGCCGCAGTCGATCCAGTAGAATTTTCGCACTGCACAGGCCGTTCCGGCGATTGTATTTTTCCATGACGCTCCCATGTGAGCAGCTCAGGTTTCTCCTGAGATTTCCCACCATGAGAGCGAGCATCACATGTCCTTCCACGACGCCGTCGTTCCCGCCTATTTGCAAATGCTGAACAGCCTGATCGGCCTGCTCACGAAAGCCGAGGCGCATTGCGCGGCCAAAAAGGTCGACCCGAGCGTGCTGCTCGGCTCCCGCCTCTTCCCGGACATGCTGCCGCTCTCGAAACAGATCCAGCTCGTCAGCGATTTCGCCGCCAAGGGCTGTGCGCGACTGACGCATAGCGAAGTGCCTTCCACGCCCGACACCGAGACCAGCTTTGCCGAATTGAAGCAACGCCTGGCGAAGACCATCGACTATGTGAAATCGTTCAAGCCCGAGCAGTTCGAGGGCGCCGACGCCAGGGACGTCACCTTCCCGGCCGGCCCCGACAAATCCATCACGATGAAGGGCCAGCAATTCCTGAGCGCATTCTCGCTGCCCAACTTCTATTTCCACGCCGCGACCGCCCACGGCCTGTTGCGTCACAACGGCGTCGAGATCGGCAAGCGCGACTTCCTCGGCGCGAACTGACTGATAGGCCGGGGCAACGGAATCTGTCGCCCCGGCCTAAATTGCACATAAATCATGCTACGCGGTCCCCGCCGCGCAGCTTGCCTGCACTTTCCGTATGGCTCCTCCCTTGCGTTGATTGCCGCGATGCACAAGTGTTCCGCACCTCTCACCGCCTGGAAGCATTCCCATGAGCCGTTCGACCAAATTGTTTGAGCCTTACAAGCTCGGCCCGATCACGCTTGCGAACCGTTTCGTGATGGCGCCGCTGACGCGCAACCGCGCTGTTCCCGGCACGTTCGTGCCGGGTGCGCTCGCCGCCGACTATTACGGCCAGCGCGCCTCCGCAGGCCTGCTGATCACCGAAGCGAGCCAGGTCTCGCAGCAGGGCCAGGGCTACCAGGACACACCCGGCATCTACTCCAGGGAGCAGGCCGCCGGCTGGCGCAAGGTCACCGACCGCGTCCATGAGCGCGGCGGCAAGATCTTCATCCAGCTCTGGCATGTCGGCCGTATCTCGCATGTCGATCTCCAGGCGAATGGCGCGGCCCCGGTGGCGCCGAGCGCGATCCGCGCCAAGGGCAAGACCTTTGTGAACGGCACCTTCGCCGACGTCTCCGAGCCCCGCGCGCTCGAACTCTCCGAAATTCCTGGCATCATCGACGACTTCAAGCGCGCCACGAAGAATGCGCTGGAGGCCGGCTTCGACGGCGTCGAAATCCACGGTGCCAACGGCTATCTGCTCGAGCAATTTGCAAAGGACGGCACCAACAAGCGCACCGACGCCTATGGCGGCTCCATCGAGAACCGCGCGCGGCTGATGCTGGAAGTCTCCAAGGCCGTCGTGGCCGAAGCCGGCACTGAGCGCACCGGCATCCGCCTCTCGCCGGTGACGCCGGCCAACGATATCTCGGACTCGAACCCGCAGGCCTTGTATGAGCATATCGTCGATGGCCTCGGCGAGTTGAAGCTCGTCTATCTCCATGTCGTCGAAGGCGCCACCGGCGGTCCGCGCGACATCGCGCCGTTCGACTATGCCGGCCTGCGCAAGCGCTTCGCCGGCGCCTACATCGCCAACAACGGCTATGACTTCGATCTCGCGACCAAGGTGCTGGACTCAAACGCGGCCGATCTGATCGCGTTCGGCAAGCCGTTCATCTCCAACCCGGACCTGGTCGAGCGCCTGAAGACGGGCGCGACGCTGAACGATTGGGACAAGACCACGTTCTATGGCGGCAGCGCCAAGGGTTACACGGATTACCCGACGCTGGAAGCGGCCGAAGCGGCGGAGTAACTTTCTTCTTTCTCTCCCCGCAAGAGGCAGAGCTATCGCATTTAAGGCCGTTTCCCTGCCGCCCATCCTTCGAGACGCCCGCCTTTAGCGGGCCCTCAGGATGAGGACGGAGTGCGCGGCAGCACTTTGTCGGGTAAAGGTGCCGCTTAGCCTCATCCTGAGGAGGCCGCAAAGCGGTCGTCTCGAAGGACGAGGCGCGCTCGCTCAGGCCCCCGCCAAGAAGCGGGGCGAGGCGAGAAAAGAAAAGGCCGGGATCGCTCCCGGCCTTGCGTTTGGTGGATGGCCGGGACAAGCCCGGCCATGACGTCTAGACGTTACTTCGCTTCCGCGCGCTTGGGCGGGGTGGCCGGCCACGACTTGATCAGCGTGTCGTAGTCGACCGTTTCGCCCTTCGGCTTCTCGTTGGCGAGCTTGCGCTGCGGAGCAATCGTGCCGTCCTTCTGGGCCTTGGCGAACCAGTACTCGGCCGTCTCCTTCTTGTGCAGCTTCGGACCGCAGGCGCCCTGCACGCCGGACTTCTCCAGACGCTCCATGACGGAGTCCTGGGCAGCGGCAAGCGAGTCCATCGCAGCTTGCGGCGTCTTCGCACCGGACGACGCATCGCCGATGTTCTGCCACCACAGCTGGGCCAGCTTCGGATAGTCGGGCACGTTGTTGCCGGTCGGGGTCCACTGCACGCGCGCGGGCGAGCGGTAGAACTCGATCAGGCCGCCGAGCTTCGGCGCACGCTCGGTGAACGACTTGTCCCAGATGTCGGATTCACGGACGAAGGTGAGACCGACATGGCTCTTCTTCAGAGACACCGACTTGGAGACGATGAACTGGAGATAGAGCCAGGCTGCCTTGCGGCGATCCGCCGGGGTCGACTTCAGAAGCGTGAGCGACCCGGCGTCCTGGTAGCCGAGCTTCATGCCCTCCTTCCAGTACGAACCGTGCGGCGACGGAGCCATACGCCATTTCGGCGTACCGTCCGCGTTCATCACGGCGATGCCCGGCTTCACCATGTCGGCGGTGAAGGCGGTGTACCAGAACATCTGCTGGGCGATGTTGCCCTGCGCCGGCACCGGTCCAGACTCGGAGAAGGTCATGCCCTGCGCTTGCGGCGGAGCATACTTCTTCATCCACTCGAGGTACTTGGTGATCGAGTAGACCGCAGCCGGACCGTTGGCGTCGCCACCACGCTCGACCGAGGAGCCGACCGGACGGCAGCCTTCCATGCGGATGCCCCATTCGTCGACCGGCAGACCGTTCGGGATGCCCTTGTCGCCGTTGCCGGCCATCGAGAGCCAGGCGTCGGTGAAACGCCATCCGAGCGAGGGGTCCTTCTTGCCATAATCCATATGGCCGTAGACCTTGACGCCGTTGATCTCCTTGATGTCGTTGGTGAAGAACTCGGCGATGTCCTCATAGGCCGACCAGTTCACGGGCACGCCGAGCTCGTAGCCATACTTGGCCTTGAACTTGGCCTTGTAGTCCGGATTGGTGAACCAGTCGTAGCGGAACCAGTAGAGGTTGGCGAACTGCTGATCGGGCAGCTGATAGAGCTTGCCGTCCGGCGCGGTGCCGAACGACTTGCCGATGAAGTCGTTGACGTCGAGCATGGGATCGGTGACGTCCTTGCCCTCGCCGGTCATGTAGTCCGACAGCGCGATGGTCTGGCCGTAGCGGAAATGCGTGCCGATCAGGTCGGAGTCGTTGATCCAGCCGTCGTACACATTCTTGCCGGACTGCATCTGGGTCTGCAGCTTCTCGACGACGTCACCTTCCTGGATGATGTCGTGCTTGAGCTTGATGCCGGTGAGCTCGGAGAACGCCTTGGCCAGCGTCTGCGATTCGTATTCGTGGGTCGTGATGGTCTCGGAGACGACATTGATCTCCATGCCCTTGAAGGGCTCGGCGGCCTTGGCGAACCACTCCAGCTCCTTCTTCTGCTCGTCCTTCGACAGCGTCGAGGGCTGGAATTCCGCAATCCACTTCTGGATCGCGGCGTCGTCGGCGGCGCGAACCGGCGCCGAGACGGCGAATGACACCGCCAGAAGCGCGGCGGTGCTGGACATGGTCAGAAAATTGCTCTTGGTCAATGGACCTTTCCTTCTCCTTGAACGTCGCATGTTGTTCCTCCGTTGCAGCGACAAACCTTTTACAGGCCCGGGTTGGTCCCGGATCTGGCCGTCCCTTCGCGAGCTAGACCGTACGAAAAATAAGCACGGCCGTGACAAGCGAAATTCCTGATGCGAGCCACAGGCGCGAAATCTCAATGCCCTCCTCGCCGATCGGCAGCGTGGCAAGCGCGTCGGTGCCGATGAAGGCAATCCACAAGAGATGGATGACGGCGGCCGTGATCAGCGAGATGAACAGGCGGTCGCCGCGCGTGGTCGGAATGCGCAGCACGCCGACACGCTCGGCCTCGGGATAGACCGCGGCAAGCCAGGTCATCACGGCGAGCGTGCAGGCGAGCGCCGCGAAGAAGATCGCGGTCGGTAGCGTCCAGGCCATCCATGCGATGGATTCCATAAAAGCCTCCCTAGACCCGGCCGAGCGCGAAGCCGCTCGCGATATAGTTGCGGACGAACCAGATCACGAGCGCGCCCGGGATGATGGTGAGAACGCCGGCGGCAGCCAACAGCCCCCAATCCATGCCGGCCGCCGACACCGTGCGCGTCATGATCGCGGCGATGGGCTTGGCCTGCACCGAGGTCAGCGTGCGCGCAAGCAGCAGCTCGACCCAGGAGAACATGAAGCAGAAGAAGGCGGCGACGCCGATGCCGCTCGCGATCAGCGGAACCAGGATCTTGATGAAGAAGCGCGGGAAGGAATAGCCGTCGAGGAAGGCGGTCTCGTCGATCTCGCGCGGCACGCCGGACACGAAGCCTTCGAGGATCCAGACCGCCAGCGGAACGTTGAAGATGCAGTGCGCGAGCGCAACGGCCCAAGGCGTATCGAACAGCCCGATCGCCGAATAGAGGTTGAAGAACGGCAGCGCATAGACCGCCGCCGGCGCCATGCGGTTCGACAACAGCCAGAAGAACAGATGCTTGTCGCCGAGGAAGCGATAGCGCGAGAACGCGTAAGCCGCCGGCAACGCCACCGAGATCGAGATGATGGTGTTGAGGACGACGTATTCCAGCGAGTTGATGTAGCCGGAATACCAGCTCTCGTCGGTGAAGATGCGCTTGTAGTGCTGGAGCGTCGGGGCATGCGGCCATAACGTCATCGTCGAGACGATCTCGGCGTTGGTCTTGAAGCTCATGTTGACGAGCCAGTAGATCGGCAACAGCAGGAAGATCAGGAACAGCGCCATGATGAGGCGGCGGCCGGGGATCGAGTGCATCAGGCCACTCCTTCCTTTGGCTTGAGCGCAGTCACGGGCTTGAGCCCGGCCGACGGCTTGGGTTCCGCCGCCGGCTCGCTCTCCGCCCGGACTTTACGCTCGGCGCCCGCGTTGGTCATGACGGTGTAGAATATCCAGCAGACGATCAGGATGATCAGATTGTAGACCAGCGACAGCGCCGCAGCCTTGCCGAGGTCGAACTGGCCGAGGGCGATCTTGACGAGCTCGATCGACACGAAAGTCGTCGAGTTGCCGGGCCCGCCGCCGGTCACCACGAACGGCTCGGTGTAGATCATGAAACTGTCCATGAAGCGCAGCAGCACCGCGATCAGCAGCACGCGGTTCATCTTCGGCAGCTGAATCGCCTTGAACACGGCCCAGCGCGAGGCGCCATCGATCTGGGCTGCCTGGTAATAGGCCTCCGGGATCGACTTCAGGCCGGCATAGCAGAGCAGCGCGACGAGACTGGTCCAGTGCCAGACGTCCATCACGATGACGGTGACCCAGGCGTCGATGTCGTTGGAGACGTAATTGTAATCGAGGCCGATGTGGTTGAGGACGTAGCCGAGCAGGCCGATATCGGGGCGGCCAAAAATCTGCCAGATCGTGCCGACCACGTTCCACGGGATCAGCAGCGGCAGCGCGAGGATGACGAGGCAGGCCGCGACCGTCCAGCCCTGGCGCGGCATCGACAGCGCGACGACGATGCCGAGCGGCACCTCGATCGCGAGAATGACCAGCGAGAAAAACAGATTGCGGCCGAGCGAGGCGAGGAAGCGGCCGCCGAGATCGGTCGAGGGATCGAGCAATTCCTTGAACCAGCCGACGCCGTTCCAGAAGAACTGGTTGTTGCCGAAGGTGTCCTGCATCGAATAGTTCACCACCGTCATCAGCGGCAGCACCGCCGAGAAGGCGACGACCAGGAACACCGGCAGCACCAGGAACCAGGCTTTTTGGTTGACGGACTTGTCCATCAGGCGGCTCCCTCCACCAGAAGGCTGTCGGCATAGACGTGGACATGCGACGGATCGAATTTCAGCCCGGCGGTGCCGTCCGCGCTGGTGAAGCCCGCCGGCGCGCGCGCCGCGATTTTTGCATCACCGATCCGCACTCGCGCGAACCTGATACGGCCGAGGTCGTCGACGCGCTCGATCTTCGCGGTGAGCAGGCCGGGCGCAGGCGCAACGGCGTCGACGAATTCGGGCCGCACCCCGATTTCGATCTTGGCGCCGATCGGCAGCTTGTCGTAGCTGCGGTCGAGCGCGATGACATGACCGCCGACCTTGGCCTCGCGCCCCCTCACCTCCGCCGGTAGGATGTTCATGCCGGGCGAGCCGATGAAATAGCCCACAAAGGTGTGCGCCGGCTTGTCGAACAGTTCCGCCGGCGTACCGCTCTGCACCACGCGGCCGTCATGCATGACCACCACGGTGTCGGCGAAGGTCAGCGCCTCGGTCTGGTCGTGGGTGACGTAGATCATCGTGAGGTCGAGCTCGCGATGCAGCGCCTTCAGCTTGGAGCGGAGCTGCCATTTTAGCTCGGGGTCGATCACGGTCAGCGGCTCGTCGAACAGCACGGCGGCGACATCGGAGCGGACCAGACCGCGGCCGAGCGAGATCTTCTGCTTGGCGTCGGCGGTAAGCCGGGTCGCCTTGCGGTTCAAATAGGGTTCGAGATCGAGCAGGCGGCCGATCTCGGCGACACGCTTGTCGATCTCGGCCTTCGGCACGCCGCGGTTCTTCAACGGAAACGCCAGGTTCTGCCCCACCGTCATGGTGTCGTAGATCACCGGAAACTGGAATACCTGGGCGATGTTGCGCTTCTGGGTTGACAGCGGTGTGATGTCCTCGCCGTCGAACAGGATTTCCCCCCGCGACGGCGTGATGATGCCGGAGATGACGTTGAGCAGCGTGGTCTTGCCGCAGCCGGACGGGCCGAGCAGCGCATAGGCGCCGCCCTGCCGCCAGGTCATGGTCACCGGCTTCAGCGCAAAGCTTTCCGGGGCTGCATCATTGCCGCCGTACGAATGGGCGAGACCGACGAGATCAATGCGGGCCATGGCGCATCTCCCTCAAGAGCTCGGAGCCGCGACCAGACGGTCGGCCGCGTCGAACACGAAGACGTCGTTGGGGTCGAGCACGGCATCGATAGTCTGGCCGGGCTCGAACTCATGCAC
Organism: Bradyrhizobium sp. 139; assembly: GCF_023074175.1. Taxonomy (GTDB): domain Bacteria; phylum Pseudomonadota; class Alphaproteobacteria; order Rhizobiales; family Xanthobacteraceae; genus Bradyrhizobium. The sequence goes on along the minus strand of NZ_JADPKS010000168.1, from coordinate 13,392 downwards.
GCCGTGCAGCACCGCCACCCAGTTCGATCCGCCGCGGGTCAGATGCACGAAACTCTCCGAACCGGTAATCTCGGTTACCGTCACCGTGGCGTGGAAGGCATGGCGGTCGCTCTCGCCGTTGGCGAGGGCAAGCTGATGTGCGCGAAATCCGACGCGATAGGCGCCGTCCGCGAGAGAGGAATAGAGACCGGACGCCGGCGCGGCGATGCCTCCCGCATATTGCACGGAACCGTTCTTCTTCTCGATGCCGACAAGGTTGAGCGGCGGATCGGAGAACACCTGCGCGACACGCAAGATCTGCGGCCGGCGATAGACGTTGGCGGTCCCGCCGATCTGAAGCGCCCGGCCCTCCCACATGCAAACCGTGTTGCCGCCGAGCAGCAGCGCCTCGGTCGGCTCGGTGGTGGCATAAACGAAGATCGCGCCCGAGGCTTCGAAGATGCGCGGCAGCTCGGCGCGCAATTCTTCGCGGAGCTTGTAATCGAGATTGGCGAGCGGCTCGTCGAGCAGCACGAGATCGGCGCCTTTGACCAGCGCGCGCGCGATCGCGGTGCGCTGCTGCTGGCCGCCGGAGAGCTGGAGCGGCGTGCGCTTCAGGAACGGCTCGAGCCTGAGCAGCTTTGCGGCTTCCGCCACGCGCGCCTGGATCTCGGCGCGCGGCTTGCCCTGCACGCGCAGCGGCGAGGCGATGTTCTCGTAGACCGTGAGCGAGGGATAATTGATGAACTGCTGGTAGACCATCGCGACCGAACGTTTGCGCACGTCGGCGCCGGTGACATCCTTGCCGTTGACGAGGACCTTGCCTGATGTCGGCTTGTCGAGGCCGGCGAGCAGCCGCATGATCGAGGTCTTGCCGGATAGCGTCGGCCCGAGCAGCACGTTGAGCGTGCCGCTCTCGAGCGTCAGCGAGACGTCGCGGATATGCGGTACCCCCTCGACGGTCCGGGTTACATGATCGAGCGTCACGGTCATGAGCGTCCTCCCGCTTCCAGCAGGGGACTTTGCGGCACAGCGTGGGTTGCAATCCAGTCGTTCAACGCCGCGATCTCATCGGCAGATAGTCGCAGGCCAAGCTTGGAGCGGCGCCAGACGATATCTTCCGCCGTGACGGCCCATTCATTGGCCATGAGATAGCGGACCTCGCGCTCGGTCAGCGTCGCGCCGAAGGCCTTGCCGAGATCGGCCGTCGATTTCGCATCGCCGAGCAGCTTGATGGCGCGGGTCCCGTAAGCGCGGGCGAGACGGCGCGCGTGCTCGTGGCTGAGGAACGGATAGCCGTGCTGGAGCTCGGCGATCAGGCCGTCGACGTCGGACACGCCCATGTCGCCGCCGGGCAGCGGCCATTTGCCGGTCCAGCCTTCGCGCGCTTTCGCACTGCGAAGATAGGGCGCGAGCCGTTCCAGCGCCTCTTCGGCGAGCCGGCGGTAGGTCGTGATCTTGCCGCCATAGATCGAGAGCAGCGGCACCCCGCCGGATATGTCGAGCTCGAACACATAGTCGCGCGTCGCCGCCTTGGCTTCGGTGGCGCCGTCGTCATAAAGCGGTCGCACGCCGGAATAGGTCCAGACCACGTCCTCGGGCGTCACTGGCTTGGCCAGATATTCGCTCGCGGCGGCGCAGAGATATTGGATCTCCTCGGCCGTCGCCTTCACCTTGGAGGGATCGCCGTCATAGTCGCGGTCGGTGGTGCCGATCAGCGTGAAGTCGTCCTGGTAGGGAATCACGAAGATGATGCGGCCGTCCGCGTTCTGGAACATGTAGGCGCGGTCGTGCTCATAGAGCTTTTTGACCACGATGTGCGAGCCCTGCACCAGGCGCACCTTGGCTTTCGCGTTGACGCCGGCGCCGCGGCCAAGCACCTCCTCGACCCAGGGCCCGCCGGCATTGACCAGCGCACGGGCCTGGACCGACGAGCGGGCGCCGGTCAGCGTGTCGATCATGCTGACGGTCCAGATGCCGTCGGACTGGCGAATATCTGTCGCGCGGGTGCGGGTGCGGATCTCGGCGCCCTTGTCGGCGGCATCGCGCGCATTGAGCACGACGAGGCGGGCGTCATCGACGAAGCAGTCGGAATATTCGAACGCGCGGCTGTAGCGGTTCGGGATCAGCGGTCGTCCGACCTCGTCGCGCCTGAGATCGACCGAGCGCGTCGCCGGCAGCAGATGGCGGCCGCCGATATGGTCATAGAGGAAGAGGCCGAGACGCAGCAGCCAAGCCGGGCGTAGGCCGGCGTGATGCGGCAAAACGAAACGTAGGGGGCGGATGATGTGAGGCGCGATGCCCCAGAGTATCTCGCGCTCGATCAGCGCTTCGCGGACCAGCCGAAACTCGTAATATTCGAGATAGCGCAGGCCGCCATGCACGAGCTTGGTCGACCATGACGACGTCCCGCTCGCCAAATCGTTCATTTCGCACAGGAAAACCGTGTTGCCGCGGCCCACCGCGTCACGCGCGATGCCGCAGCCGTTAACACCGCCTCCGATGATGGCGAGGTCGAAAATACGCTCCAACAGACGCATCCCCCGGCGAACGCTCGTTCCTTCGAGCGGTTACTTTCGGTTTGGATTAGATCACACCGAAAAACGAAAGCAAGACGAAAGAGAGGGGAAAGGAAGTGAAAGTGGAACTTTTACGTAGGCAGCACGATGCAAAAATCGCCAGGGTACGACTGAGCGCTGCATCGTCATGAAAGGCGTCAGCACATGCATTGGGCTTGAATGTAGCCATGTGCCTACATATAGTTTGGGCCGATGGGATTTGGTTCCGAACAAGAGGCGCAAACGATGGTGACCACTCTCACCAGCCGAGAGTTCAACCATGATACCAGCGGCGCGAAGAAAGCGGCTTCACGCGGACCCGTCTTTATTACGGATCGTGGCCGCCCGGCCCATGTCCTGCTGACGATCGAAGATTATTTGCGTCTGACTGGCGGGCACATGAGCCTTGCTGAAGCTCTGGCGCAGGCGGACACGGACTTTGATTTCGATCCGCAGCGTATTGCCGGGGGGATTTTCAAGCCCGCCGATCTCGATTGATGTTTTTGCTGGACACCAACGTTATTTCCGAACTGAGGCGGTCAGATAAGGCCCATCGCAACGTCATCACTTGGGCCAATGCAATTCCCGCGGCGAGCTTCTTCATATCCGCTATCTCGATACTCGAAATTGAACTTGGCGCACGCCTGATCGAACGCAAAGACACGGCGCAAGGTGCCGTCCTGCGCACCTGGATCGACGATTATATTCTGGCTCGCTTTGAAGATCGAATCCTGGCCGTTGATACGGCCGTGGTGCAGCGCTGTGCGCAACTTCACGTTCCCAACCCGCGGGCCGAACGCGACGCTCTCATTGCGGCAACCGCGCTTGTTCACGGCTTGACGATCGTTACGCGTAACGTGGGAGATTTCGAACCTACAGGCGTAGCGCTGGTCAATCCGTGGGAACAGCCAACTGGCTAAACTCACCTGCAGGGTGAGCGAGCCCGCGCCCTCTGCTACCGAAGCTGCACCACCGGTGCCGCCTCCTGCGCCGGCTCCGCCGCCGCATCGTCGGCATCCCCCGCCGCCTTTGGCATCGCCGCCATCACCTCGATGCCCTTGCCGTGGCAGATGGTGGCGAGGCGCTCGGGCAACTCCTGGTCGGTGACGAAGGTTTGGATCTGGCTGATATGGGCGATGCGCACCGGCGCGCTGCGCCTCAGCTTCGTCGAATCGGCGACCAGCATGACGCTGCGGGCATTGGCGATGATGGCCTGCGCCACCTGCACCTCGCGATAGTCGAAGTCGAGCAGCGCGCCCTCCTCGTCGATCGCGGACGCCCCGATGATGGCGTAGTCGACCTTGAACTGGCCGATGAGCTGCGTCGCGGTCGAGCCGACCACCGCGCCGTCGGCGCGCCGCACCGTGCCGCCGGCGACCACCACCTCGATCCGGGGATGGCGGTAGAGCAGCATCGCGACGTTGAGATTGTTGGTGATGACGAGCAGGTCCTCGTGCGAGGTGAGCGCGCTCGCCACCTCCTCGGTCGTGGTGCCGATGTTGATGAACAACGAGCAGCCGTTCGGGATCAGCGAGGCGGCCGCAACTCCAATCGCCTTCTTCTCGTCGGCGGCGACGAATCGCCTCGCCTCGTAGGCGAGGTTTTCCACGCCGGAGGCGATAATGGCGCCACCATGAATACGGGTCAGCGAGCGGCGTTCGCAGAGATCGTTGAGATCTTTCCGGATGGTCTGCGCCGAGACCTCGAACCGGCGCGCGAGCTCTTCGACCATGACGCGGCCCGAGGCGCGCGCGATGTTGAGGATTTCGGCTTGGCGATGGGTCAGTCCGGTCACGGCAATGGCCTCAAATCAGGAAAGTGCATGGTGCGGCGGTTCGCGCGCTCGGTCAATGCGCGCAGCGATCACGGTTAACGGACCAGATCCTCACCACGCCATCGCAGCGGCGAGCCGCGCCAGCAGCTCAGGATCGTCGTAGGCCTTCGCGGAAGCGACCGCGCCGGCCGCAACAAGGTCAGCATGGCTGAGGGTGGTGCGCATCCCGATGGTGGGGATGCCGGCCGCCGCGGCCGATTGCACGCCGGAGCGGGAATCCTCGAACGCGATCGAGGCCTGCGCGCTGGCGCCGACGAAGCGCAACCCTTCCTGATAGGGGAGCGGATGCGGCTTGCCGTGCGGCAGTTCGTCGCCGATGACGAGCGCCCTGAACCGCGCGGTGATGCCGAGGCCCGAGAGCAGCAGCTCCGCGTTGAGGCGGGGCGCGTTGGTCACGGCCACCATGGGAATGCCGGCTGCATCCGCACGGTCGAGCAGCGCCATCAGACCCGGCAGCGGCGCGATCTGTCCGGCCACCAGGTTGCGAAAGATCTCCTCCTTCTCGCCGAGGATCGCGACGCGCCGTTCCGGCGATTCGTCCGGCAGAAACCGTTCCCCGATCGAGACATTGGAAAACCCCTGGAGCTCGCGCTTGAAGCGTTCGGCATCCACGACATGGCCGCGCGGGCCGAACACGCGATGGAATGCCTCGCGATGCAGGGGATCGGTGTCGGCCAGCGTACCGTCAATGTCGAACAGCAATGCCCTGCCCGTCACTTGCCCCGTCACTTGCGCCTTCGCTTGCCCTTTGGCCTCGATCATTTCCGTACTTTCCCGAATGCACGACGCATCGATGCGAAACACGTATCAATGCAGTCCCGATCGCGCAATGACGCATCGACATGACCGCGACGCGACACTCGACAAAGTCGCGCGCGGCTGCAACACTCCGCGCAAGATCAAAAAGGAGGAAACGATGACGATCAACCGACGCGATCTGGCTCTCTCGACCCTTGCCGTCCCAGCTCTTGCCGTCCCAGCTCTTGCCGTCTCCGCGCTCGCTCTCACGACGCCGGCGCTGGCGGCCTCGGCGGATGAGGAAGCCGTGGCGAAAAAGGTCGAGGCCTTCCGCCTTGCCCAGATCGCGGCCGACCCGAAGGCGCTCGGCACACTGTGCTGGGACGATCTAAGCTACAGCCATTCCAGCGGCAAGGTCGAGGACAAGGCGACCTTCATCGCCAACACCACCGACGGCAAATCCAAATTCCTGTCGATCGAATACAAGGACCCGACCATCAAGGTCGTCGGACCCGCCGCGATCGTGCGCTTCCACTGGGTGGCCGAACAGGAAATGGCGGCCGATGGGAAGAAAGTGCCGACCAACCTTCACATCCTCATGAATTGGCAGAAGCAGGGCGACGACTGGAAGCTGCTGTCGCGGGCCGCCACCAAATTGTGATGGACGATGTCATTCCGGGACGCGCCAACAGGCGCGGGCCCGGAATCCATCCATCGACGTATTCTGGGGCGCAATGGATTCTCAGATGCGCAATCGCGCATCGTAGTTCGCGCGTTGCGCGCCCCGGAATGACGGAAGGCTACGCCGCTTCCTTCACATCGCCGTTAACCAGCTTGCGCGCGGCACGCTCGGCTTCGCGGGCGTTGCGGAAGAGCTGGCCTTCGAGGCGATTGAAGCGGTGGGACGAGGCGAAGAAACAATAGCCTCCCTGGGAACGAACGACGATACCTGCGGTCTGCGAGTCGACTTCGATAATGTAGCTGTCCGGCATGGTCCGTGGATTCCTCAGTGCGGGCAAATAACGGCACTACTGCCCAAAGGTTCCTGGGCATTTGAGGCCGTTTCCACCCCGAATCGACACGCAACTGAGTACGCCGGGACCTCATCCGTTTTATGACTGGTTTTTGGCGAAGCCGCGACGCGATGACTCAGTCGTGCCGCGTTTGGCGGCGGCGCGCATGAGATGAGGCGCAACGCCGCGCGCGATTACGTCGCGATCGCCGTGTCGGTCGCGCGAACCGCCTGTGGGCGGCCGTGTTCGTCGATCGAGACGTAGGTGAAATTGCCGTCGGTGACGAGGAACGGATGCTCCTCCCCGCGGCGCAGCGCCCATGCTTCCAGATGCACGGTGAGCGAAGTACGTCCGACGCGGACGAGGTTGGCGTGGACAGACACGAGATCGCCGACATAGACCGCTTTACGAAAATTCATCGCCTCGATCGCGACGGTCACGGTGCGCGACTTCGCGATTTTCGATGCAAACACGCCGCCGCCGACGTCCATCTGGCTGAGCAGCCAGCCGCCGAAGATGTCGCCGTTCGCATTGGTGTCGGCGGGCATCGCCAGCGTGCGGATGCAGAGATCCCCGCTCGGCCCGGTGTCAGCTTGTTCGCTCATGCGTCTCTCATTTGAAACTGTTCCAGCCCGGATCGGGTGCGAACCGCCCACCAAATCGTTCGGCCAGCGCGTGCAAGGTGGATACGACATTCTCCACCCCGCGTGTGCGAGCATAGTTCAACGGACCGCCGCGGAACGGCGCATAGCCGGTGCCAAAGATCATGGCGCCATCGACCGCGTCGGCATCGTCGACAATCCCTTCGCGAAGCGCCGCGATGCAGACATTGGACATCGGCAGCACCAGGCGGTCGATCATCTGGTCGGTGACGCGCGGGCCGGTCTCGGGCAGCGGCGCCTTCTCCGCCTTGCCGTCGCGCCAGACGTAAAATCCCTTGCCGCTCTTGCGGCCGAGCTCGCCGTTGGCGACCTTCTCGCGCAGCCAGGCCGGCGTCGGCGGCAAGAGATCGCCGAACCTGGTGCGCAGCATGTCACCGACGTCGAGGCAGATATCGAGCCCGACCTGGTCGGCGAGCTCGATCGGCCCCATCGGCATGCCGAACTGTTCGGCGGCGGCGTCGATCAGGCGCTGGTCGGTCTTCTCGTCCAGCATCACCATGGCTTCCAGCATGTAGGGCGTCAGCGCGCGGTTGACGAGGAAGCCGGGCGAGCTCCTCACCGGCAGCGGCAGGCGGTCGATCGCGCCGACGAAGGCGAGCGCTTCCTTGAGCACCTGCGCATCGTTACCGTCATGGCTGACGATTTCGACGAGTTGCAACCGCGACACCGGGTTGAAAAAGTGCAGGCCGACCAGCCGCTCCGGCCGCGCCAGCGTGGTGCGCAAATCCTGGAGCGGAATGCTTGACGTATTGGTCGCGAGGATCGCGCCCGGCTTCATTCGCGGCTCGAGCGCGGCATAGACCTTCTGCTTCAGCTCGAGCTTTTCCGGCACCGCCTCGATGACGAGATCGGCGTTGCGGACGCCCTCCCCGTCCATATCAGGGATCAGCCGATCAAGCGCATCACGCACCTCGGTCGGCTTGCGGATGATCTTGCCATAGAGCTCGGCGGCCCGCTTCACCGCACCCGCGATCGGCTCCGCCTTCATGTCGGCGAGCGAGACGCGCAGCCCCTGCCCCGCACACCAAGCCGCGATGTCGCCGCCCATGGCGCCAGCGCCGATGACGTGGACGTGCCTGATCGTGTTGCCGCTGCCGGCAGCCTTCTTCATCTGCTCGCGCAGAAAGAACACGCGGATCAGGTTCTGCGCCGTTGGCGTCACCATCAACTTGGCGAACGACGCCTGCTCCGCCCTGAGCATCGCGGCCTTGCTGCCGCCATGGGTCTCCCAGAGATCGATCAGCGCGTAAGGCGCCGGATAGTGCTCGCGGGACGCGGCCTTCGCCGCCTCCGAGCGCATCCGCTTGGCGAGGAGCCCACGCACGGGTCCGAAATTCGCGGCACGCGTCAGAAAGCCCGGTCGCGCCCGCTTCAGGCGGCCGAACAGCGCGTCCCTCACGGCGCTACGGACATGCCGCTCCTGCGTCACGGTATCGACAAGCCCAAGGGATCTGGCGCGGCGCGCATCGATAGTGCGGCCGGTCAGCATCAGCGCCATGGACCGGGTCGGGTTCACCAGCGCGGTGAAGCGCGCGGTGCCGCCGAGGCCGGGATGCAGCCCGAGCATCACCTCCGGAAAACCGAAGCGTGCGCCATCGATCGCAATGCGCGATTGACAAGCCAGCGCGACCTCGAGCCCGCCGCCGAGACAGAAGCCATGAATGACCGTGACCGTCGGCAGCTTCAGCGCCTCCAGATGGTCGACCACCGCATGCGCGGCGCGGATGCGCGTTTCCACCATCGCAGGATCGCTGGCGCCGCGGAATTCATTGACGTCGGCCCCGGCAATGAAGCCCGACGGTTTGGCCGAGCGGAGCACGAGGCCGGCGGGGCGCTCGGTCTCAATCGCCGCGAGCACGGCATCGAACTCCTCCATCACGTCGGAGGACAACGTGTTGGCGCTGGCATCGGCGCGGTCGAACAGCAGCCAGGCGACGCCATCGGCGTCGCGCGTCAGCTTGAAGTGCTTGTACGGACCGTCTTCCACGGGCTGAGGCCCGAGCGTCAGGACGCGGTCACCGAGCGCGGTCATGATCTTGGAATCCATGGTCACACTGCCTCAATCAGCATGGCGCCGCCGAGCCCGCCCCCGATGCATTCGGTCGCAACCCCGCGCCTTGTGCCGAGCCGCTTCATCGCATTGACGAGATGCAGCACGATGCGATTGCCGGAGGTGCCGACGGGATGGCCGAGCGAAATCGCGCCGCCGTCAACGTTGAGCCTGTCACGATCGATCTCGCCGGCGGCGCCGTCGAGCCCCAGAATCTCGCGGCAGAATTTGTCGTCGTTCCAGGCCGCAAGGCAGCCGAGCACCTGCGTGGCGAAGGCCTCGTTCAGTTCCCAGGTCTCGACGTCCCCGACGGTGAGATTGTTGCGCTGGAGCATCGGCGTCGCCGACATCACGGGTCCGAGCCCCATGATAGCAGGATCGAGCGCGGCCCAGTTGCTGTCGACGATAGCAGCCTTCGGCGTCAGCCTGTGCTTTGCGACCGCCTCGTCGGAGGCCAGGATCACCCAGGAGGCGCCGTCGGTGATCTGTGAGGAATTGCCGGCGGTAACCTGGCCCCAGGGACGCTCGAACACCGGTTTCAGCTTTGCCAACGTCTCGGCCGTGGAGCCCGGCCGCACGCCGTCGTCATGGTCGAAGAACTTTCCGTCGCGGGAGAAGGCGGTCTCGACTTCGCCCTTGAGAAAACCTTCCGCCTGCGCCTGCGCGAGCCGGCGATGGCTTTCGGCGGCGTAGGCGTCGGACTGCGCGCGGGTGATGCCGAAGAGATGGCCGACCACCTCGGCGGTCTGGCCCATGTTCAATTCGGTGATGGGATCGGTGAGCCCGCGCTCCAGGCCGATGATCGGCTTGAGATAGCGTGGACGCAGCTTGAAGGCAGCCGCTAACTTTGCAGCCACCCCTTTTGCCGTAGCGAGGCCGGCGAACCAGCGCACGCCGGAGTTCGGCCACACCAGCGGCGCGTGGCTCAGCGCCTCGGTGCCGCCGGCGAGAATCATGTCGCCGTGGCCCTCGCGGATGTAGCGGTAGGCCGTGTCGATCGACTGCATGCCCGAGCCGCAATTGATCTGCACGGTGAAGGCGACCATGTCCTCGCCCATGCCGAGCCTGAGCGCTGCGACGCGGGCCGGGTTCATCTCGTCTGCGATCACGTTGACGCAGCCGAGGATGACCTGATCGAAGGCGTCAGGCGCAAACGGCTGGCGCGCCAGCAGCGGCCGGCCGCATTGCACGGCGAGGTCCACCGGCGTGAACGGACCCGGCCCCGAACGCGCCTTGAGAAACGGCGTCCGGCTGCCGTCGACGATGAAAACTGGTCGTGCCATCAGCCCGCCGCCCTCTGGTCTCCGAGTTCCTGGAAGAACTGATGCACGTCGCCGGTTTTCTTGTAAATCGGCGACAGCGCCTCCGGCGCAAAATCGTCGACCTCGATCACTTGCGTGACAGCCTCGCGGGCCGCCGCAAGCTGCTCGCCTTCGGCCTGGGTGATCACGCCCTTGGCCACGGCGTCCTTCCAGTCGCTCATATGCGCCGCGCGCATCCGCTTGGCGACGGCATCGGTGCCGGCAACCAGCTTGAACGCGCGCTCGAGCCGGGCAAAACCGCCGTCATCATCGACATAAGCCAGATCCGGCGTGAGGCGCTCGCGCGCGGCCGAAGGCTCCAGCACGAGGCTTGCACATTGGTGCACGACACGGTCGCTTGGGCCGAGCACGCGGGCAGCAAAGGGCTGGATCACGAGCTTGAGGAAGCCGGCAACGAAGCGGTTGGGCAGATTGGCGAGGATTTCGGCGAACCTGTTCTCGATGGTCCTGAAACCGGTCGCCATGCACCATTCCAGCACGGCAAAGTCCTCCTTGTGGCGACCTTCGTCCTGCCAACGCTTCAGCGCGGCCGAGAGCAGGTACAGTTCGGAGAGGATGTCGCCGAAGCGCGCCGACAGCATCTCCTTGCGCTTGAGCGCACCGCCGAGCGTCAGCAGCGCCATGTCGGCGCAGAGCGCAAACGCAGCTGAGTAGCGCGACAGCTGGCGATAGAATGGCGTGGCGTCGCCCGCATCAGGCGCCAGCGCAAACGTGCCAAAGGTCCAGCTGCGGCCGAAGGCGCGGAACAGCGTCCGGAAGCTGTGGCCGACGTGCTTCCAGAACGCCGTGTCGAAAGCGGTGAGCCCGCGTTCGCGATCGGTGTCCGCGAGCGCGTTCATCTCGGCGAGCAGATAGGGATGGGCGCGGATGGCGCCCTGCCCGAACACGATGAGGTTACGGGTCAGGATGTTGGCGCCCTCGACCGTGATGCCGACCGGCACGGCGCGATGCAGATTGCCGAGATAGTTTTGCGGACCGTCGATCACCGCCTTGCCGCCATGGATGTCCATGGCGTCGTCGACTGCGGTGCGCATCCGCTCGGTCGCGTGCAGCTTCATGATGCCGGAGATCACGGCGGGATGGATACCGGCATTCAGCGCGGCGCAGGTCAGCCGGCGCGCCGCGTCGAGCTGATAGGCGGTGGCGACGATGCGCGCGAGCGGCTCTTCGACGCCTTCGAATTTCGAGATCGAGATGCCGAACTGCTCGCGGATGCGGGCATAGGCGCCCGTGGTGCGAGCGGCATAGGCGGCACCGGCCGCTGACAAAGACGGCAGCGAGATGCCGCGGCCGGCGGCGAGCGCGGTCATCAGCATCTTCCAGCCCTGCCCCAGCTGTGCCTCACCGCCGATGACGTAATCGAGCGGAATGAAGACGTCGCGGCCCCGGTTCGGGCCGTTCTGGAAGACCTGCATCGACGGCAGATGGCGATGGCCGATCTCGACGCCGGGAAGGTTGGTCGGGATCAGCGCCACGGTGATGCCGAGCTCCTCCTGATCGCCCGCGAGATGATCGGGATCATATGCCTTGAAGGCGAGGCCAAGCAGCGTCGCGACGGGACCGAGCGTGATGTAGCGCTTGTGCCAGTTGAGCCTGAGGCCGACGACCTCGCGGCCTTCGAAATCACCCTTGCAGATGATTCCGGTGTCGACCATCGAGGCGGCATCGGAGCCGGCTTCGGGGCTGGTAAGGCCGAAGCAGGGAATGTCGCGGCCGTCGGCGAGGCGCGGCAGCCAGCGCTCCTGCTGCTCCTTGGTGCCGAATCGCATCAGGAGCTCGCCGGGGCCGAGCGAGTTCGGCACCATCACGGTCACCGCCGCTGCGATCGAGCGGGTCGAGATCTTGCGCACGACCTCCGAATGCGCATAGGGCGAGAAGCCGAGGCCGCCGAACTCCTTCGGGATGATCATGCCGAAGAACTTCTCGCGCTTGACGAAGTGCCAGACATCGGGTGGCAGGTCGCGCCATTCCCAAAAGATCTTCCACTCGTCGAGCATGGCGCAGAGCTCGTCGACAGGGCCGTTGAGAAAGGCCTGCTCCTCGTCAGTCAATTTAGCCGGCGCGATGCTGAGCAATTTCGACCAGTCGGGATTGCCGGTGAAGAGATCGGCGTCCCACCAGACGTCACCGGCCTCCAACGCCTCGCGCTCGGTGTCCGACATCGCCGGCAGCACGCCGCGCGCCCGGGAGAAGATCGGTTTTGTGATGGTGTCGCGGCGGAAGCTCATGGCGGACCTCATGCATCGGCGCGGTTATCGGGCATTTTAGCGGAAACTGGCTGGCGGAGGCGAACACTTCGCTTGGCGAAAATGACGCGGCCGGGCGGCCGCCCAAGGGCCATAACGGCCGGGGCGCCGGGGCAGTTCCGCGGAGTATGGTCGCTGGATGAGCGGTAGCCCGGATGGAGCGCAGCGCAATCCGGGGAAGTCTGTCCGTGAGGTGAGAATCCCGGATTTCGCTGCGCTCCATCCGGGCTACGGGCCCGGCACGGCCTAATCCGGCCGCACCATTTCGAACATGTTTTCCGGTTTGATCTCGAAATAATCGCCGCGGCGCCCCGCGCGCACGATCGGGCGGGCGGCGGCGGTCTGGTAGACGCCGTCCTTGATCATGGCCTTGTCGATGTGGACGGCGACGACCTCGCCCAGCGTCAGCCAGGCATCGGCTTGCTTGCCGTCGGCGCCCTTGAGACGGACGATGTCGGACATCTTACACTCGAAGGCGACCGGGCTTTCGCCGACACGGGGCACGTTGACGAGCTTGCCGGGCACGGCGGTGAGGCCCGCGACCTCGAACTCGTCGACCTCGGGGGCGACATGCGCCGCGGTCGCGTTCATATGCCTGGCAAGGTCCATGGTGGCGAGATTCCAGACGAACTCGCCGGTCTGCTGGATGTTCTCGACCGTGTCCTTCCAATTGGTGGAAGAGAAGCCGATGATCGGTGGCACGTAAGCGAACGCGTTGAAGAAGCTGTAGGGCGCGAGGTTGACGTGGCCGTTGGTATCGCGCGAGGAGATCCAGCCGATCGGCCGTGGCGCGACGATGGCGTTGAAGGGATCGTGCTTGAGGCCGTGGCCCTTGGCGGGCTCATAGAAGTACAGATCTTTGTCGGTCACGCTGGTTTTTCCTGGTCCTGGGTAGATGGGGTAACGGGCCCCGGGCAGCCTTCCAGCCAAGCCGCGCTAGCTACGGCGCTATTTGTGGCGCGCGTCGCGCGGCTTGGTTGGAAGGCAAGC
>NZ_JADPKS010000058.1 GCF_023074175.1 Bradyrhizobium sp. 139 | reverse complement strand
TGCATACCGCTTCAGGGCCGCTCCGGCAGCCTCGATCGAAAGTCTACCTGCGACTTCACTCATCGGTGCAAGCAGCGGGAGTCCGCCATGTGCATCAGTCACTGTTTCGTAAGCGATTGCGGTACATCCGGACTTGAGGAGGCCTTTGGCCTGCTCCGGATCCGGTGCCAAGTGCAGATAGGTAAACAGAATCTGATTTTCTCGCAGCTGGGTCCATTCCGAAGGCTGGGGCTCCTTGACCTTTACGATCATCTCGCTCGACGCAAATACCTCGCGAGCGGAGGTCAGAATCGTTGCACCAGCTTTGCGATAATTCTCGTCCGACGCACCAATGCCGGCTCCTGCGTTGGTCTCGACCGCTACGCTGTGGCCGGCGGCAACATACTCGCGGACGGCTCCGGGCGTCAGACCCACGCGATATTCGTGTGTCTTGATTTCCTTGGGAACACCGACCTTCATTTGCAATCTCCTCGTTGGATGCATCTTTGTAGTCGGAAGAGCAGCACTAACCTGCTACGGAGATGGCAAAGCAGCGCAGAAATTCAGCGATTTTTCAAGTTTATCGCAGAATTCCAAAGGGCCAGCGCAACGGGCAGCCTCTGGCCTGTAACGACAAGGTCGCGCGTTGGACTAAACTGCGCTTAAATCCCGCTCCACTTGCGGTATTCAGCCAGCCTCATCACGGAAGTGCTCAATGGCTGAGGTGACAGATAATAAGCAGGGGACGGCGCACGATTTCGATGAAGGCTGGAACGGGTTTCGCCGTCATCCAACCAGCGGCATGCGCACCACAACCGGCGGACCAGTCCGAGCGCTGCTGCGATCGCTCCATTGACGATAGGAAATGCTTTTGGCGCTCCGCAAGGAGCGGTTTGGTCAGGGTGCGGCGCAAGAGACGACGAAGCCCGCCGCCGGCCCGTCCGTCGGTCACCGCGACGTTGGGCGGCGATCTCCGGCAACGGACGCGCGCTGAAGTCTTGACGTTGGCGGCTAGAACCCTCTCATCTGTTCGAGACCTCAGAAAATCTATCGATGCCTAAACGATTTTCTGTCCACTCTGTCGATGGCGCAGGCTGATCCGGTCGTCTTCGGCTCGTCGACCGTATGCGACATGAAGCTTCCTTCGTGCTTCTAGAAAGCTCCGGCGTCCGGCGGTGGATCAACCGGCTGTCAGCTGGTTTCGCTGACGCCCGGTGAACAAGCTCTCCGTTGAGGACAGGCGACGCAAAATCCGCCTTGTGTCACACTCGCGGCATAGCCCCGGATGATGGGCAGAACAGATCTGCTGATGGCGCAAGAATTTTTGTCTGTGAGCACGCCTGGCTGCGCATTCTTGAACGACATGCTAGATTACCTTAAGAGCCCTCAATTCGTCGATCGATTCGTTGGACGCACCTAGCAACCCTGACAGAACCTCTGCAGTATGCTGACCGAGCAGCGGGGGCGCCTTAGCTTTGACTACTGGTGTTGCGGAGAACTTCATTGGAGAGGCAACCAGGGAGAGTGGCGCCCCACTTGGATGCGTCGCGGCCACGCACATCTCACGATGTCGGACCTGAGGGTCCTCGAAGACACGGTCTAAATTGTTGATGGGCCCGCAGGGGACACCAGCCTGGTTCAGAATTTCCAACCAGTCATCCGTTCGGCGACTCGAGATGATTTCTGCGAGCTGCGGGATGAGAATTGCACGGTTTTCTACCCGACCTGCGTTCGTCGCGAAACGAAGATCGGCAGAGAGATCCGGCCGGCCCGCAGCCGCACAGAAGTTTCTAAATTGCCTATCGTTGCCAACAGTGAGAATGATGTGACCGTCGGACGTCGGAAACGCGTCATAGGGCGCAACGTTAGGATGCGCGTTGCCGAGCCGCTCAGGATTTTTCATTGACGTCAGATAGTTCATCGCCTGATTGGCCAAAGTGGCGACCTGAACGTCGAGCAACGCCATATCGATATGCTGCCCCATACCGGTGCGTCGCCGATGCTCCAGAGCCGCGAGCATCGCCACTGCGGCATACATACCCGTGAACAAATCAGTAATCGCGACGCCAACCTTGACGGGGCCGGCCCCTGGGGTCCCGTCAGGAAGCCCGGTGACGCTCATGAGCCCCCCCATTGCTTGAATCATAAAGTCATAGCCAGCGCGATCCTTGTACGGCCCCGTCTGACCGAATCCGGTAACCGAGCAGTAGATGAGACCGGGATTGAGCTTCGTGAGGTGTTCGTAGCCAAGTCCGTACTTCGCCAGCCCGCCAACCTTGTAGTTCTCGAGGAGAAAGTCACACTTCATCGCCAGCTTCCGTACCAAGTCCTGCCCCGCTCGATCGCCCAGGTCGATCGTGATCGACTTCTTTCCCCGGTTGCACGATAGGAAGTATGCCGACTCCGAAGTCGGCCGACCGGATTCATCGGCAAGATATGGGGGCCCCCATCCTCTGGTATCGTCCCCCGTGACCGGCCGCTCGACCTTGATGACCTCCGCTCCGAGGTCAACGAATATCTGGCCTGCCCACGGGCCGGCAAGAACACGGCTGAGGTCCAGCATCCGCAGCCCGGTCAGACATCCAGTCATTTTAAGGTCTTCAATTGAAGGCTTGGAGGCCTGTTTGGGCGCGCCCGAGGATCAGCGCATGAATGTCGTGTGTCCCCTCATAGGTATTCACCGCTTCCAGGTTCATCATATGCCTGATGACATGAAATTCATCGGAGATGCCGTTTGCTCCGTGCATGTCACGTGCGGCGCGGGCGATCTCGAGCGCTTTGCCGCAATTGTTGCGCTTGACGAGCGAGATCATTTCTGGATTTTCGAGTTCGTCCTCCATCAGTCGACCTACTCGCAGGCTTGACTGCAGTCCAAGCGCAATCTCGGTCATCATGTTGGCAAGCTTCAGCTGCACAATCTGCGTAGCAGCCAACGGACGCCCGAACTGCTTGCGATCAAGTGTGTACTGGCGCGCCGCGTGCCAGCAGAACTCCGCCGCTCCGATGGCCCCCCAGGAGATCCCGTAGCGCGCACGATTGAGGCAACCGAACGGCCCCTTGAGGCCTTTCACATTCGGCAAAAGACTTTCTTCACCAACGCGCACGCAATCTAATACAATCTCGCCGGTAATTGAGGCACGCAAGCTAAACTTACCATCCACCTTTGGGGTGCTAAGACCAGACATGCCTCGTTCGAGCAAAAATCCTCGAATGACGCCGTCGTCAGTCTTCGCCCAGACGATGAACAAATCGGCGATAGGAGAATTCGTGATCCACATCTTGGAGCCGCTCAGCTCGTAGCCGCCCTTTACCAACTTGGCGCGAGTGATCATCGAACCCGGATCGGATCCATGGTTGGGCTCCGTCAAGCCGAAGCAGCCGACCCACTCTCCGGAGGCCAGTTTGGGCAAGTATTTGCGTCTCTGCTGCTCGCTCCCGTAGGCATAAATCGGGTGCATCACCAAGGAAGATTGTACGCTCATGGCGGATCTATAGCCGCTGTCGACCCGCTCCACTTCGCGCGCGATGAGACCATAGGACACATAACCAAGGCCCGCTCCGCCATATTCTTGCGGTATGGTCGCGCCGAGCAATCCAAGATCGCCCATCTCGGCCATGATCTCCCGGTGGAAGATCTCGTGCCGGTTGGCTTGGAGAATGCGAGGCATCAACTTTTCCTGGCAGTACAAATGTGCCGTTTCGCGGACTGCTCGCTCCTCGTCCGTTAATTGCTGGTCCAGAAGAAGTGGGTCCTCCGAATTCATGGCTTGCATATGGTGCTCTCTAACTTAGCATGATGATGCACTCAGGGGTAGGCATGGTCCGCCGCGGACGGAAGGCTTGAATCGCGATGGCAGCTTTCTAATTGAAAGATACCCGCGCCCTCCTGCCGCTGTTGGGGAGTCAATGTCGTGATCGGTAAGCTAGGCCAGTCCACTCATCCCCTTTTCGTTCGCACCAAGAGCTTTGCAAATTGTGAGCCGCGGCACTTGCGGGCGCATGCATGATGGCCTCGAATTGGAGAACACACCAAAACATCATTTTCTGACGGGGCTTGCCTGATGGACCTTCGCCAGCTGCGTTACTTTCTGGGAGCCGTCGAGCACGGCTCAATTGCCAAAGCGGCCGACGGGCTGCATGTCGCGCAATCGGCCATTAGTCTTCACCTGAGTCGGCTTGAAAAGGAGCTCGGCTGTACTCTTGTTCATCGGACCTCAAGGGGCATCGTTCCAACGGAGAGCGGAATACGACTCGTCAATCGCGCTCGATCCCTTCTCTCGGATCTGGGGACGATCGCTGAAGAGGTCCGGGGAATCGAGGCGGTGCCAGCAGGAAGCGTGGTTGTCGGAATTCCGACTTCGCTTGGCATTTCCCTGACGGTGCCGCTCGCACTGGCCGTCCGCCGAGAGTATCCCCTTATCAGACTGCGTATAGCAGAGGGGCTGTCCGGTCATATGTCTCAATGGTTGTTGTCGGGTCAATTGGATCTCGCATTGGTCTTTGGCAGCGAGAGCATCCCTGGACTTGCCAAGGAGCGACTCGGCAGCGAGCATTTGAATCTTGTCGGTGCCAAGGGCGCGGAGGCGATCAACGTCCCGGGCGAGGTTTCTATATCTGCGCTGTTCGACCTACCTCTCATTTTGCCAGGCAGACCGCATGGGCTGAGAGAAGAGGTTGAGCGCGCGGCCTCCCGGAACGGCTACGAGCCGAACGTCATCATGGAGGTCGATTCGCTAGAAGGCATCAAAACCCTCGTTGCCGAGGGTATTGGGTATACCGTGTTGTCGACGCGAGTTGCCGACTACGGGCCGACTTCGTCGCGGTTGAGACATCGAGTAATCGGTAGACCACGGATCGAAAGATCAATCTATATTGCCCACTCCTCAAAGACACCGCTATCGGCGGCTGCGAACAGGATCTCGAAGGTACTGGCCGGCATGTGTTCTCATTGGCAATCTTCATCAAGCATTGAGGAGTGATTGACTACCTACGCGAGGTGAATGGTCTGCATGATCCATCGAGCAATTCCCGCCAGACTATCATCGGTATGCTGCTGTCCGATCACCTGAACTCCGACGGGCAGCTCTTCTACGGCGAGAAGCGGCATTGTGATGGTCGGAGCACCTAGCAGCGAAGTAACGGCATTGTAGTTCGGCAAGCCGGTCGTGTGTACGATGCCCGAGTCTACGCCGTTATTGTCCAACCGTGGCGCGGGACCGACGGAAGACGGAGAAATAATAGCGTCTGCAATATGTGAGATTGCGAGGTGGGCAGCCCTTGCCGCGTCGCGTTTAGAAAGTACCAGCCGATAGTCGTCAAGCGTCATCTTGCGTGCGATATCGAGACGCGATCCAAGGCTCGCGCTCAAGCCTCCGCCGAACTGTTCCACAAGATTCTCAAGCGACCAACGCATTTCGTACGCGCAAATATCCCGACTTATCGCGAGGCTTTCGCTAATTGCCCGCTCAAAAGCTTCCACGAGTGGATGGTCTGCTCTGCCGATAATATGGACTCCGGCGCGGCGGAGATCCGACAGAAAGCTCTCGAATGCTCCCTTGGTTGCCTGATCTAGCAGTGGCGCTCCTTCGGCTTCCATGACGACAAGCCTCGCCGCGCGCGCTGCTGCATGCAGCGCGGGGCCCCCGTAGAGGCCGGGGGCGCCGGGGTCTCCGCCCGACCGCTTGGCAATTTCGATCGAAACTTGCCACATATCCTCAAGGTCGCCGGCATGAATGCCTAAGTGGCTTTGACTGAAACCTAGCCGCTCTCCGCGATTCAGAGCGCCCAGTGTCGGCTTGATCGCACAGTTCGCGCAAAAGCTCCCCGGCCTGATCACTGAGCCAACGACCTGTGTTCCAATCGCTGCAGGGACCATGCGGGCGCCAATCGCGGCCGCGGAACCGCTAGATGAGCCCCCCGGGGTACGAAGCGGATCGAACGGGTTGGTGGTCGGTCCTGGGTGGGACATACCAAGTTCGGTGGTAACCGTCTTTCCGAGCACGATAGCGCCAGCGGCCCTGAGCGCTTGTACGCAAGCAGAGTCTTGTTTGGTGTGGTTGCCTTCAAACAAGGGCGAGCCCATGCGAGTAGGCATGTCCTTGGTCATCAGCATGTCTTTTATGCCGACCGGCATGCCATCGATGGTCGATAGCTCGCGCCCAGCCTGATACCGTTTCGCCGACGCATCGGCGGCGGATCGTGCCGCCGGGATGTTCATCTCGACCCAAGCTCGCACAACTGGTTCCCGAGCCTCGATAGTTTCGAGACATCTCTCGAGGTATTTGCGTGGATCGTCTATTCCGTCCTTAAACGCCGGCACCGCATCGTGAAAGGTGAGGGGCTGAAACTTAGCCGGATTATATTTGGCGTACAATGGATAGTCCTCAGAATTGGAATGCTGGCTAGCAAACAACGACGGAATTCTTCCAAACCGTATTGATTGCAGACACAATCGAAGTGTGTCACTGCGCTGCTTTGACAACGGCCCCGGATCGATCAGCGAGCGACGTCCGAAGCTCATTCTTCATTACCTTGCCCATCGTATTCCGCGGGAGTTCGTCGACAACGATTACCTGCTTAGGCACCTTGTAGTTTGCGAGACGGTCCTTGACTCGCTGAACGACCTCGCTCGCGGCCGGGGGGAGTCCTTTGTCGGAAGGGATCACGAAAGCTATGACACACTCTCCGAAGTCGGCATGCGGAGCGCCAACGACAGCAGACTCTTGAACAGAAGGCATTTCGTCGATCACCGCCTCGATCTCGGCCGGATAGACGTTGTACCCGCCGCTGATAATGAGATCCTTAGCTCGACCGGTGATTGATACGTATCCTTGACTATCCATGAACCCCAAATCGCCGGTGCGGAAGAATCCGTCTGCGGCGAACTCGTTGCGGGTCTGGTCCGGCATATTCCAGTAACCTGAAAACAGGCCCGGCCCGCGCGCCTGAATCATTCCGATATTTCCTGTTGGCAAAATCTCATCCCCGTCTCCAGCGATGCGCAGATCGACTCCAGGAATCGGCAGACCTACCGAATTGGGTCTGCGCTCGCCCTCAAGCGGATTCGAGCAGAGGATCATTGCTTCCGTCGAACCATAGCGCTCCAGAATGCGGTGACCTGTGCGGGCCTCGAATTTGCGATGCACGTCTGCGGAAAGGTGGGCGGATCCCGATACGAACAGACGCACTCGTCTGCAGAGATCGCTGTCAAGCAAGGGGCTAGTCAACAGTCGGTGGTAGAAAGTTGGCACCCCCATGAATACGGTCGAACGTGGAAGTGCCTTGACGACATCGGCAGCATCGAACTTGCTTTGGAGAAGCAGCCGCGCTCCGCTGGCCAGCGCCACATTGAACGAGATGAAAAGGCCATGGCTGTGGAAGATCGGCAAAGTGTGGAGAAGGACGTCCGACGAGGAGAAGCCCCACAGTTCACTCAACGTCCGCGCAGAATACGAGAGCGCACCATGGCTGATGAGAGCACCTTTAGGGCGTCCGGTGGTACCGGACGTATAGAGAAGCGCGGCAGGGACGGTCCCGCTCACTTCGATCGTGGAGAAGGCTGGGTCTACCGCCTCAACGAGCGGCACGAACGTCCCCTCTCCTTGTGGACCGAAGGTGAAGGCCTTCGTTGTCGCTGGCACAATCTCCGCCGCAAGAGCTTCCGCCGAAAGCCCTCTGAAGAATATCGCGGGCTGAGCGTCCTCAAGGAGATAACCCAATTCGGCTGCCCGATAGGCAGTGTTTATAGGCAGATAGCACAATCCTGCGCGCAAACAGGCGAGGTACAAGGCGAACGCGTGCGCCGATTTTTCCAGCTGGACTGCGATGCGATCACCGGCTGAACATCCGGATTGCAGCAACGCCTTCGCGTAGCGTCCCGACAGGGCGTGAAGCCATTCCCGGGTGAGCATCTCACCATTGTCGAGTTCGAAAACCACGCCCGATGGCTTCAGCTGTACCCAGGGCTCGAACAGGCGGTAGAAATTGGCATTCGTCATGAAGTGACGCCGTTTTCGTTAAATTCTGCGAACGATTTCAAGATGCGCGCAGGCAGCGCCCACGCGATAGTCGACGTTTTATTACTTTGAAAAAAAATATCTGGCAAGAGAAAAACAATACGTGAAGAAAGAGTGCGCGGGCGTTGGCGAGGGATGCGTCAAAAATTGGTACCTTGGGACCGGAGCCCGCTAAAGGGCGGAGTTCCACAAACGAAGCGATATGCCACGCGTTCGCCGTTTAGTTGCACTCGGCGTTGTGTCATTATCGTCACGTCGTTTCGCCGGTGAGGAAGGCTGATCCTCGCTGTCCAATAGTCTTTTGCTTCGGCGAGGCGGAACTACTCCAGCGGCCTTGATCCCGGCCTCTGGACCGGTCCTCCAGAGCGCCGTCTCATCTGGACAATCAGATCTGCGAACACGCGACCGCCGACGCTGATGTGATCTCGCATGGCATTCGCGGCCGCCTCACCGTCGCCCTTCAATATAGCGTCGAGGATTTGGGCGTGGTCAGCGAACGAGCGGCGGATTCGTCCTGGATTCTGAAATGGATACCTACGATATGTTCGCAAACGAGCCCGGACGTCTTTCACGCTCGATTCGAGATAATCATTGCACGAACCGCGATAGATTAGCTCGTGAAACTCCTTATTAATGGTGTCGTACTTATCGAAGTCTTCGGTGCCAATGCATTCTTCGCTGCATCGATGAATCTTTGTCAGCTCCTTGCCGAGTTCAGCCGAGATCCGTGAGGCAGCGAGCCTGGCCGCCATGCTTTCGAGTTCGGTCATGACCTCGAACATCGAGATCACCTGGTCGACACTAAGCAGCGTAACGATGGCGCCACGACGCTGACGGAGTTCAATCAGGCCGAGCGAAGAAAGCTGGATCAGCGCCTCGCGCACGGGCGTCTTCGAGACGCCAAATCGTTCTGAAAGTGGCCTCTCCTCAAGGCGCGAGCCTGGCGGGAAGGCACCTGACTCGATCTCGCGGCGAATCCACTGCGCGATCTCCTCAGTTCGGTAGGGTTTCTTGTTCAGCAACGCAGGATCCACGAGTGAGTTCTATTTGCTTAGCAACTCTCCAGCGTACACAAAGGAACGGTGTGACCTATATTTGTACCTTGACAGATATTCTTTTTAATAACAATAAAACACCTATGGAGCGGAAAAGAGCCCCTAAGGAGTGCGGGGTGCCCACCTTGCGCGTGTCGGAGGGGAGCGCCCGTATCCATTTGAACAGGCCTCAGCGACACAATCGGTTTGAGCCTGCCGACATCGAAACCCTTTCCGCGATGCTAAGAGCATTGGCAGGGCACACAAGTGTGCGGGTTCTCATCCTTACGGCCACTGGACCCAGCTTCAGTTCAGGATTTGACCTCGACACCCTGTCTGGTGATCGAGCGGTGGAGTGCACACAGGCGTTTGCGGCGATGTGCGATCTACTCGAAGGTTTGCCGATCCCGACCGTATGCGGACTCAATGGCAACGTTTACGGTGGAGCTACGGACTTGGCGCTCGCGTGTGACTTCCGAATCGGGGTCGAAGGTTGTTGTTTGCAGATGTCTCCTGCGCGCCTCGGCATTCAGTACTACTATTCGGGTCTTCAACGATACGTAGAACGCCTCGGGTTGCGCGAGGCCAAGCGGCTGTTTCTGATGGGCGAGCAGATAGACACCCCAACGATGCTGCGAATCGGCTTTCTCACTGAAACCTGCGCGCCCGATAAGCTCGAAGCAAGATTGGACGTCGTTGCAGGGATGCTCGCACAGCGTTCTCCGGCTTCGCTTCGCGGCCTTAAGTCGTCGCTTAATTCAATCTGCCGAGGCACTGCCGACGCGACAGAGATCAACGCAAGATTTGTCGAAAGTCTCACTTGCTCCGATGCACGAGAAGGGCTGAAGGCTTGGTCTGAACGCCGCCTTCCTAAGTTCGCGTCGGTATGAGTCGTCGCTGACGCCGGGATCCGCAAAGCGAAGCTGCCGTCGACGGCACGTGGGGCGCGGTTGATCGTGATCCAATTTCCCGGCGCGTACGAGAACGCAACGGTCCATCACCGCTTGATGGAGGCCGAAGAGTTTTCCGCATGGCCGACTAGCTGTCGCCATCGTAACGATCCCGTTAGTCGGCCGATCTCGAATTGTGAACCGAGCGCTCGGGCCAAGTACCGCGGTCAAAAGTGCGCTACGCCCCGCCCAAATAAGCGGGCCAATCACGCAGCATTTCGGCCCGTTTTTGCACTCAAGCGCAGAATTTCAAATACATGGCTGGGCTGCGAAGTTCGATGTTCTGCAATCGGGCGCGCAGAGGGCTCGGTCTTCCTGTTTTTGCCGCATTCACGACAAAGCCTCAAGCGGCAGGTCGGATGGTCCTGTAGTCTTGTGATGAAACTCGAACCGGTTCGGCATCGATTCTCGCGCGGTAGATCCAGATGCGGCAAGCACGAAGCGCCAGAGGCGTCGCCTATTCATCCACAATGGATCGCATCTTTCAAAACTTCGTTGATCGGCTAACCGAAAGCACAGACGCGGATACAGCTCAGAAAAGCATGGCGGATGTCGCCGCGGCGCTGAACCTATCCTCCTTTGCTTATCTTGCTCTATCACCCAGTCCGGGAGGTCTCCCTAACTTAATCTCGACCTATCCGTCCGCCTGGACCGCGCTTTATCTGCAGCGCCGATACGAATCCGTCGATCCGGTGGTACGTCGGGCGATCCTTCAGCCTAAACCCTTCCGATGGGGGCTTGGTTGGGCACCGGGAAACATGTCGGAGGCCGAACGCGCTCTGTTCGAAGAAGCCGCCGAATTTGGGATTCGTTGCGGAATTACATTTCCAATTCACAACGACAAGGGTGCAATCGCCGCATTGAGTTTTGCGACCGATGAGCGTCGAACTGATTTCGAGCGCTCGCTAGTAGAATACGCCCAGAGCCTACAACTAATTGCAAGATTCTTCCATGCACATGCTCGTCGCTTTTGGACGATTGATCGCATGGTCCATGGGGTAGTGCTCTCTCCTCGCGAATACGAATGCCTCGACTGGTCGGCGCGCGGCAAATCAGCCGGGGAAATCGGTATCATTCTTGGTATCACTGAGAGAACAGCAGGATTCCACCTGGACAACGCCCGTGCGAAGCTGGGTGTCAGCTCGATCCGACAAGCCATCGTGCTCTTAACTGAATCAAAATCCCGAAAATAGGCTGCAAGTCCACCGCAAGCACCTGTGCAACTACACAGGTGCGCTTGCCTAGGTCTCTCTGCTTAGTTCCTGAAACCAAGCAGGGAGGCAAGAATGATGCAGCTCGTCACGCCGGAGTACTATGGCGAATTCGTCCCCGATCTCGCCGAGATGCACCGGCTGCGGTATCGCATTTTCAAACAGCGCCTGGACTGGAAGGTTGAGGTCAGCGGCGACATGGAGGTCGACGAATTCGACGTCCTTCGCCCGGTCCATCTCCTGAATCGCTCTTCATCCGGCCATATTCAGGGTTGCGTCCGGCTTCTGCCGTCGACCGGCCCAACCATGCTGAGAGACACCTTCCCGATTCTTTTGGACGGGTGGCCGCCGCCACGAAGCGAACGGATCTGGGAAAGCAGCCGATTTGCGCTCGATGTTCCGCAGGATGCGCCGAAGGCGACTGGCGGGCTGGCTGCTGCCACTTATGAGTTGTTCGCTGGCATGATCGAGTTCGGCCTTTCCATTGGATTGACCGAAATCGTCACTGTCACGGACGCCCGGATGGAGCGCATTCTTCGGCGCGCCGGCTGGCCTCTCCGCCCTCTTGGTAAAGCTCGACAGCTCGGAAACACGACTGCGATAGCGGGATATCTGGAAGTATCGAGCGATACTCTGGCGCGTATCCGGAAGGCGGGACATATCTCGGGTCCAGTGCTCTGGGGCCCCATCATTCGAATGGCCGCGTAAGCTATTGGAACAACATCTGCGGCAGCATGGCAATCGCTGCCTGGCTTGAGCCTAAGTGATGCGCGATTTCCTTCGATCAAAACCTTCTCCCCACACCGGCAGAGCCGTCGAGCTAAAGCATCTGCGCTCGGTCGTAGCCGCGGCCGATTGTGGCAGTCTGCGCCAGGCCGCGGAATTGCTGAGATCCCAACAATCCGGCCTCAGCCGCAGAATCAACGAGATCGAACATCATTTGGGAATTGCGATCTTCGAGCGCTTCAGCGGCGGCGTGCGCCCAACAGAGGCGGGCCGCAGTGTTCTCCGCCTGGCAAGGATGATTCTGGAGGAGTTCGATGCCTTGATAGCCACCGCCAGAGCGGTTCGAAACGGTGAGGCCGGCCGGCTGAGCGTCGGATTCTGCACATCGCTTTCCGTCGGTAATCTGCAAAACGCCTTGCTGGATTTCAGGCGGCGATTTTCACAGATCGAGCTCGCAACTATCGAACGATCAAGAACACGCTTGGCGACTGCCCTTCGCAATGGCGTTCTTGACCTTCTGATCGTCACTGGCAACCTGCCGCTCCTCGACAGCAAGTCGATGCCGCTGTGGAGCGAGCGCGTTATGGTCGCGCTGCCGCATGATCATCCTCTCGCCGTCCGTGACATTGTGTACTGGACCGACCTGCGGGGCCAGACGGTGCTGCTGAGCCATTACGATCCGGGCAAAGAGTTTGAAGACCTTTTGATTTCCAAGCTCGTTTGCCCGGCGGACCGTCCCAAAATCGAGCGCCACGACGTCAGCCGGGCCATCATCAAGAGCCTGATCAGCATGAACACAGGAATTAGCCTAGTGCTCGAGTCCGACATGAACATCAACTATGCCGGCCTTGCGTATCGCGAACTCCGCGATGGCACCGGTCCAAGCCGGTTCGACTTTTCGGCCTATTGGCGGGCCGACAATGAGAACCCAGCGCTCGCTGCCTTTTTAAACTTGCTCCGCGAGCGCTACCCCTCGCCTCCGCTTGGACGTTGACGCGCGCGGCGGGCCTTGCGAAAGCTCCTGTCGGCCGCCATGAATCGCGACAGCATCGGTGCAATCAGCTTGACCGGATCCTGTACCGCCTGTTCCGTTTCCTGAGCCAGGATTTCGGCGTAGGCTAGGAGGTCCCGGTGAACGCTCGCGGGCAGTTCGTGTGTCACTTTGATGGGCTTGTCGTCTTCGATCGTTCCAAGCTTCAGTTTAGCCATTGTCCTTATCCTCTGTACGGCTCGAGCACCAAGTCCCGATTGACAATCACTCTCACACGGAATCCCGGCCGGATCGTCAAGGTTGGCTGGATGTTGAGATTGCGGCGAACCAGTTGCTGGCCGGTCTGATTGGCCGAATCCCCTGCCCCACGGCGAAGTGCAGCGATGACATCGCTGTTGGTGCTGCCGTTGTCCGCTCCGGAGTTCACCTCCGTGCCGACGGCAAGCAAAGTTGAAAGTGCAGCTGCGCCCAGCAGCTGCTTCCAGTGATTGTTGACCTCGTCCTCAAGACCAGAATAGCCTGCCGCATCCGCGCCGGGCTGGCGCTCCAGAACGATCGACCTCCCATTCGGCATGATAAGGCGCGTCCAGACCAGGAGCAGGCGCGACTGCCCAAATGCAACCTGGCTATCGTAGGCCCCGATCAGCCTTGCGCCCTGGGGGATAAGGCGAGCTCGCCCGGTCGGAGAATCGTACACCGCTTCTGTGACTTGCGCCGTGATCTGGCCTGGCAGATCGGAGCGAACGCCGGTAATGAGAGAGGCCGGAATGACCGTCCCCGCCTGGACCACGAAGGGCGAAGCTGGCCTCGCCAGACGATCCGGACTCGTTGTCCGGCGGTCCACGGTTTCGCTGACGAACGCAAGTTTTCGGTCCTGCCCATTCTGACCGAAGGCTTCATCCGTCGATGTCGCGGCATTTGGCCGTGCGTCACTAGCCGGCGTCACGGCGGCCGGCGAGCGGACGTTGGTGCTGGCAAACACCTTGCTGGTGCGTGCTGCCTCGCTCTCCTGGTTGACGCGCTGCTGTTCCGCATCTACGCCAAGCGGACTTGAGCTTGAGGAGCCTTGCGCGGCAACGATTGGCCGGCCAAGGTCGCCAGGCAAAGGTGGACCTAATCGTGGCACGCCCTTCGGGATCTCCGCGTAGTCTTTCGGCAGGTTTGCAAGCTGATCGGCGACATTGTGGTGATCGGTCGCGTAGAGCTCCTCCGGGGCGGCATTGCGCGATCGCTTCTCTTGCAGCGCCCAGAACACCGCGCCGGAGATGAGCACGAGCAAAAGCGCGCTACCACCCGCAAGCACTTTGCGCGACAGGCGCACCACCTGCGGCCGGTCTGGCCGAAGCCGCAAGGTTTGCGCGTTCTCTTCCGCCGG
The DNA here is from genome assembly GCF_023074175.1 of Bradyrhizobium sp. 139. Classification (GTDB taxonomy): domain Bacteria; phylum Pseudomonadota; class Alphaproteobacteria; order Rhizobiales; family Xanthobacteraceae; genus Bradyrhizobium. The sequence goes on along the minus strand of NZ_JADPKS010000058.1, from coordinate 21,600 downwards.
AATTATGCGAGGCGCATCGTTCGGGGTGTCATTCGCCTGGCCTGTATCGGTCACAGGGACCTCCCGTCGGTTCGTACGATCCTGACCTTCTGCTGGTGTTCCTCGCCGAGCTTCAGTTCCGCGGCGGCGAACAGCCGGTCGACGATCAGGAGATTGCCGTAGGCACGGTAGTTGACGAGCTCGGTCTTGCCTTCAGGCCCGATCACGAACAGCGGGGGCATTTCGCCCTGGCCAATTCCGGGCGAGAACTCGACATAGACCTTGCGGCCATCATCATAGACGTTCACCGGACGCCAGGGCGGGTTGTCGCCTTCGATGGCATAGCGATAGCGGCGCGCTGCCAGATCCGGGATGAATGGAGCCGGCGGCAGAGCACGGCCGCGCGCGGTCCGATCCTCCGGATAGAACCACGCGACCGAAGGCATATAGGGCTTGTCGCGAGAGCGGAGTTCGACGAGGTAAGTGCGACGGTCGGTGTTGACGACGAGGTTGGTCTCGATCGACGGCCGCGTCGGCTTGACCATGATGTGGACCCTGCGTGTGTCACCGTTGCCGCTTTCGGTATCGCCGACAACCCAGCGCACTGTGTCACCAGCGGCAACCGGTCCGGAGCCGATCAGCTGCTCACCTGGCTCGAGCGCAATGTCCGTGATTTGTCCCGGCGCGGCATAGATTTGATAGAGTGCGCCGGGGCTATAGGAAAACACCTGCACCGCGTTGAAATAGCCCGTCTTGCGCGGCTGCACGCGTGCGGCATCATTTGCGGCTTCGATACGCTCAAGAGGCTCCTTGGCTTCTGCGCTCTTGCCGCCATGTGCAGCTTTCCAGCCAAGCGGCACATGCAGCGGTCGCGGACGATCGTCGGTGAGCGCAGGCGTATCTGGCGGAGGTGGAAGCTCGCTGTCATAGCTGATTTGCGGCGGCTTGAACGTCGTGCAGCCGCCAAGGCTGGACACACAAACGAGAAGAGCCAAAGGCAGGCGCGTCCGCACTTTTCGTGGGGCGAGGACAAGATGTGACAGCATGGTTATCCCAGCTCCTTCGACCAGTTGATGGCGTTGACGTAGATCCCAAGTGGATTCTTGCGCAGCCGGTCGAGGTCACGCGGCATCTCCACGACCACGCTCAGGATGGCGCTCCAGCGCTCGGTTGCCGCAAGCTGGCCGTTGTCGTAACGGCGCTCGACCCACGCCAAGCGAAAGCTCTCGGGCGAGGCCCGGATCACGCTCGAAATCTCGATTGCAACTTGCGTCTTGCCGAGCTTGGCGAACGGGTCATTGTTGCGGGCGTAGTCATTGAGGGCTGCCGCGCCCCGGTCCGTCGTAAAGTCGTAGGCGCGCAGCCAGTTTTCCCGCAAGACGATGGCGTCCATCGGCAAGCCCCGCACATGCTCGATGAACCGCGCCAGGTGAAACGATGTTTGCGGATCGGTCGGCTGATAGGCGGCATTTGCCGGCGCCACGGTCTTGGCTTCACCCAATTGATCGACCTCGACCACCCAAGGCGTGATCGTGCCGTGTGCTGACTGCCAGACCAGAGCGCAGGCAAAGCCGGCAGAGAGGAACAGAGAGCCAAAGGCCATCAAGCGCCAGTTCTTGGCCTGAACGCGCGCGGCGCCAATGCGGTCGTCCCAGACCTGGGCAGCCCGCTGATAAGGAGTGACCGGCTGTGGTGTGCGGCCATAGTGAACGGCCGATCGTTTGAACATCGTTTGCCCCCAAAGAGATGGCTGAGAAGAGATGGCTGAGAATGGGATTGAAGAGAGAAGGTCAGTGGTCTCCTTGAGAAAGGTCGACGGATCCGCCGCCCCCGCCGTGATCGCCCGAGCGGATCGCGTGTGTGGCAGCTGATGCCCCGTGCTGGATGGTCTGCGTCCGCTTCATTCGGCGAACCCATGCGGGGGTGGCCTCGGAAGCAGCAGAAGACTCCCCTTCCCCCTTCCCGGCATCGCTCGTTCTTCCGCCAAGACCAGCTGCGAGCGAACGTAACGGACTTGCAGCAGTCGAGCCGGTCGCCTCGGAGCCGGATACCTGAGCGGCCCGATAAACGTTACCCGCGTGACTTGCGATCGCGCCTCCGCCGCGCGCAGCGCCCGCCATGACCCCGCTGGCGAGACCTGCGGCGCCTGCGGCAAGGCCGGCGCCAGCGACCACGACACCACCGGCGGCAAGCCCAGTGCCAAGTGCACTACCCGCGCCAAGCTGCGGGCCGCCAGAGACGATGCCGTTGGCAATGCCAGGTCCAAAGATGCCGAGACCCAGCAGAGAGAGGGCGCCGAGCACCAGGGCCATCACATTCTCGATGGTCGGCGGGTTGCCGCCGAAGCCGGCCGTGAACTGCGAAAACAAAGTCGATCCAATGCCGACAATAACAGCCAGAACCAAGACCTTGACGCCAGAGGAGATCACATTGCCCAGCACCCGCTCGGCCGCAAAAGCGGTCTTTCCGAACAGACCGAAGGGGATCAGGACGAAGCCGGCAAGGGTCGTCAGCTTGAATTCGATCAGCGTGACCAAGAGCTGGATGGCGAGGATGAAGAACGCCAGCAGCACCACGATCCAGGCGAACAGAAGAACCGCGATCTGGACGAAGTTCTCGAAGAAGCTGACATAGCCCATCAGGGAGGAGATGGAATCCAGGATTGGGCGGCCGGCATCGAGCCCGATCTGCGCAATCCGCCCTGGCCGCAGGAAATCTGTCGATGAGAGGCTTGTCCCTGAGGCTTTCAAGCCGAGGCCTGCGAAGCTCTCGAAGACGATGCGAGCAAGACTATTCCAATTGCCGATCAGATAGGCAAAGACCCCGACAAAAAGGGTCTTCTTGACGAGGCGGGCAATGATGTCCTCTTCGCTTCCAAAGGACCAGAACAGGCCTGCGAGCGTAAGGTCGATCCCGGCCAATGTGGTTGCGAGATAGCCGACTTCGCCACCGACGAGACCGAAGCCTGAATCGATATAGCGCGTGAACGTTTCGAGGAATTCGTCGATGACCCCTGTGCTGCCCATGGCTCACTCGCTTTGGCTCGGAATGGATGGTGATGCGGATGGGAGGCGGCTTTGGTCCTTGGGTGGGATAGGAGATGGCGAAGCACCGGCGCCTGCCCGGCTCTCGGAGCCGTCGGAAGAGCCACTCCCTCCCAGGAACCGGCTGCGCTGCTCCGCCCAGATCTTGCGGCATTCGAGGAGCGACTCTTTCTGCTCCTCGGTGACGGTGCGGCATCGGTCGAGCTTTGCTGCGGCCGCACCGGCCTTGGGAGCGAGCCCGGAAACTCGGGGTATGCTCTCGTCGCCGCGCAGGCGAATGGCGCATGCCGCCACGACGACCAGGATGAGCGCCACTGCTGCCACCAGAGGCAGCCGTTCGGGTCTGATCTTGATCATCAGTGAAACATCTGCACGGTTGTTGGCTGGTAGCCCTGTCCCTGGGTAAGGAAGCGACGCAACTGCTCCCTTCCCTGGTCCTGCGCCGTTGCCCGCTGCGCGTCCTGAAGCGATTGCGCACGGCCTTGCGCGGCTACAGTGGCGGTCAGGTCAGCGAGCTGCTGGGCCTGCAGCGCCAGGAGCTGATTGCCGGCCTGGCTCGCCTGAAGTGCGCCTGATGCCCCCTGGCTCGCGGTGACCAGGGCCGACATCTGGGTCCTGTTGGTGTCGAGATTACCGACAACGGTCGCTTGCACCCGCATAGTGTCCTGCAGCCCGGCGACCGAGTTCTGCCAGCGTGCTTGCGCGTTGGCGACCATGAACCCATCGGACATACCCTCATCGACCAGGGCGGCCCAGGGCAGGAAATCGGCAAGGCGCGCGTTTGAGCGGCGGTATTCGGCAAGATTCATCATGGACCGACTTCAGGCGCTGAGATGACCGGGGACGCGAACATGGCGGCGCACGACCTCCACGAAATCTGGATCACGCTTGGCGGCCCAGACCGCGGCCATGTGGCCAATGAAGGCGAGGAGAAGGCCTGCCAGCCACAAGCGCAGGCCCAGGCCGAGCGCGGCGGCCAATGTGCCGTTGAGGATGGCAACCGAGCGCGGCGCGCCGCCCATCAGAATCGGTTCCGTGAGCGAGCGATGGACGGGCGCGACAAACCCTGCGACTGGCTCATCCATCAGATCACCACCCCGCCGCCGAACGAGAAGAACGACAGAAAGAAGCTGGAGGCAGCGAAGGCGATCGACAGGCCGAACACGATCTGGATCAGACGCCGAAAGCCGCCTGAGGTGTCGCCGAAGGCGAGCGAAAGCCCAGTGACGATGATGATGATGACGGCGATGATCTTTGCGACCGGACCTTCAACCGATTGCAGGATCTGGTTGAGCGGCTGCTCCCACGGCATGTTCGAGCCGGCGGCCCATGCCGGTTGGGTTGCCAGGGAAAGCGCCGCGAATGCGGTGGCCGAAAAGACACCTCTACCAAGAGATGGTCGCATGGTCATGACTGATCTCCGATTTGCGAAAGGCTGTAATCACCCGATGGTCCGAGCCCGGTCACAGAAGCGAGCTCGCTCAAGCGCCGCTCGGCACCACGGCCAGACAGGACGGCGATGACGTTGATGGTCTCGGCGATCAGCGCGCGCGGGACCGTCACCACGGCCTCCTGGATGAGCTGCTCGAGCCGCCGCAGAGCCCCAAGCGCAGTGCCGGCGTGAATCGTGCCGATGCCGCCAGGATGGCCCGTGCCCCAGGCTTTCAGCAGATCGAGCGCTTCGGCGCCGCGCACCTCGCCGACCGGGATGCGGTCAGGCCGGAGGCGCAGCAAGGAGCGCACCAAGTCGGACAGCGAGATGACGCCATCCTTTGTTCGCAGCGCCACAAGGTTTGGCGCCTGGCACTGAAGCTCGCGGGTATCCTCAATGAGCACGACCCGGTCCGACGTCTTGGCGACCTCGGCCAGAAGCGCATTCGTCAGCGTCGTCTTTCCGGTCGAAGTGCCGCCCGCGACCAGGATGTTCTTCCTTGCGGCAACCGCCTCGCGCAGCGCGCCCGCCTGCTCTGCATTCATGATGCCGCGAGCGACGTAGTCATCGAGGCCAAAGACAGCGACTGCGGGTTTGCGAATCGCGAACGCCGGCGCGGCGACGACGGGCGGCAGCAAGCCTTCAAAACGCTCACCGGTTTCCGGGAGCTCAGCCGAGATCCGGGGTGAGCCCGGGTGAACTTCAGCGCCGACATAATGCGCGACCAGGCGGACAATGCGCTCGCCGTCAGCCGGAGGCAGGCTCTCGCCGGTGTCCATGAGCCCGCTCGACAATCGGTCGATCCACAGCCGGCCATCGGGGTTGAGCATCACTTCGACGATGGATGGATCTTCAAGGAAGCCTGCGATCGCAGGTCCGAGCGCCGTGCGGAGCATGCGTGCTCCGCGTAGCTCAGCTTCCGAATGAAATTAGTGAATGACCACGACTGCCCCCAAACAAACCGAGGCGGCTGGGGATCAGCGGCCTCTTATGGGGACAAGTAGAAAAAGCAGAACATGCGCTATAGCAACAACGGGTCTAGGTCGTTCGTAACCTGGCGTAGAAAAGGGGAGGTTCGGGTGCGCCAGGAGAAGGTGTGGGAAGCCGCCGTAAACTGTTGGCGTTCCTGTGGGGTGAGGGGCCACGACTCACGTAGTCACTCTACGGGCGATAAGCAGAAGGGTGAGGCGAACCATGCACCTGTGGCAGGCAAGATTCTGCGGCTGCGTCCAAAACCCGGTGACGGGGACGCCGCAGGGGCGCGTCTCGCCGTTCTTGACCAACATCTACCTCACGGCCATGGACGAACGATATGGTCCTGTAGCCCACGTCCACGCGCGAAAATCCGAAGAACTCCCGTCGGAACTACACACTCGCGGCCGGGAAACCGGCCCCTTCGTCGTCCGATACGCAGGATGACTCTGTCATACTCGTTGAAGGAACGCAGGGCGAGCCGGACGCGAAGCGTCAAGGCGCTGGCGCAATTTCTCAAATGGAATTGCGCTGCAGCACCCGATATTAGAGGAAGTCGAATTCTTCCACGCATGCACCGCCGCTGCACTGCCCGGCGCGGAAACAAAGGAAGTCGAACTTCGGCCGTTCGGCGAAGGAGGAACGCTGCACCATCCGACCGAGGCACGCGCATACCCGGATGGCCAGCGTCGGCTGAACGTTGAGCTGATGCCCCGGCTCTTGCGCGGGCTCAGTGCCATGGCGCGTGGCTGCTTTTCCGGAGATCGAATTCGTTCTCGTCGGACTTGATCACGGCGCGCCAGCCACCGTGGCGCGGGCCAACGCAATTTTACAGCTGGCCGAATTTGGCGCTCCACCCGCATCGCAATAGCCCGTCGCAGGCACGGGCGCACCACTGCAGAGCCCTTTGACCCTGAGCGTTCGAACCCCAACGTCACGCCCGCACCTAAGCCCGCGAAGACGAGCGTCACAGAGTGAACGGCAGCACGGGCTTAGGTTCCCAGTTTGCGGAGGCGCGCCATCAACTCGGCAGAGACCTGGATCTGTGTCGCGCTCCTCTGAGCCCGGCTGGCCTTGTCGCCGGGGATACGGATCGGCGCCTCCGGATCGGCTGGCGGACCGGCCAAAATCTCATCGAAGAGCGCCTGCGCGTCGCGGTTCTGATTTGCGGCTGGCCGGCTCGCGTCGCTCCTTATCAGGATGCCCATGAAGCCATCTTCGCGCGGGGCGGCGCTGGCGCCAAGGAAGGGGCCGCACAGGAGTTGGATCGCTAGCCCAAGCGCGTACCCCTTGTGCCCCGCGAACGGCAGCATGCTGCCGTTGTGCGCGTCCTCGGGATCCGTCGACGTCTCGCCCGCCCGCGTCTGTACAACGCGCTCGGGAGCGGTCGTCCGGCATCGGCAGCAACCCGAATGGCGCCGTAAGACCACGCGGAGGTCGCGAGATCGGCGCAGAACGTGGTCGGGCGCCCCGGTACTGTGATCGCAATGGGGTTGGTGCCCAGGACGGCACGGGTCGAACCATGCGGCGCAACCGCGGCCTGGGAACTGCACATTAGGATCGAAACCACTCCGCGGGCCGCAAGCGCCTCCCCAATGATCGCTAGGGAGCCAGTGGTCCCCGCATAGCCGACCACGCCGAAAACGATTGCGGAGGAATTGGCGAGCCGGGCGGCGGCGCTGAGAGCGGCCTCGCTGACGGCGGGGATGCCGAGGCGTCCTTGCGCATCAAAGACCACGAACCCCGGGGCCTCCGTCTTCACCTTGTTGCTGGCGCTTTGACTCAGCTGCCCTGCAAGAAGCGCAATCGCGGGAATCCGCCGCAGCCCGTGTCCTGGATAGCCACGCGCCTCGGCGGCGACGAGGTGTTCTGCGCACAGACGGGCGTCGGATTTCGACAGCCCATTCTTGCTCAGGATTTCCGCCACCAGACTTGTGGCGCCCTCGATGTCCAAACGCTCTCTTTTCATTTCCATTCCTACAAAGGGGCTGACGCCCCGCGACTATAGCCGCTGCCCGGAGCTGATTTTCGGCGTCCGGATGCGACCCGGCGCGTAAACTTCAACTGGCGGGGCCTTATCGCGAAAAAATATGCGCGCCGGCGCCCCCAACCTTAAGCTTTCCGGTCTTGAGAAAGGACGCGCCGACAAATGCCGTCTGAGTTGTCAATGAAGCCCAATCCAAGCAGCCGACAGTGTGTCCGCACATGCCGACTTGATGCGGCCAACATGCCGTCCGTCATCTCAAATCGGCCCGCTGTGTATATCAAGTTCGGATCGTTCAGAGCGCGAAGAGCGGCCAATGCCAGCAAGCGAAAGGCTTCCTGAAGGTTTCAGACCCGCTTACACCGCCATTATTGGTGACCAGCACCCTTCTCCGTCTCATTCCGCAATACGACAAGTGCATCGACCGCGAGGCCAATCTTGTCGGTGACAAGAAACGGGTTGACGTCGATTGAGGCGATCCGACCGTCAGCATCGGCGATCAGGTTGGAGAGCCCAACCAGCGCTTTGATCACAGCAGTTTCGTTCAAGCCTGGTTTGCCGCGATAGCCCTTGATCTTCACGCCGGCCTTAGTGCGGCTTATCAGTCTATTCGCCTCGGTCGCGTCAATCGGCGCGCCGGCGAGTGCCACGTCTTTCATCAACTCGACGTCCACGCCTCCGGTTCCAAACAGCACCACGGGTCCCATCTCAGCATCAAGTGAGGCGCCTATCACGAGTTCGAGATCGGCTTTGACCTGCTGGGCAATCAAAATACCTTCGAGCTTCGGGTTGCTCTTCAGCTTCCTGACACGCGCAGCGATATCGTTGAACGCCTTTTTGACCTCCGCTGCGCTATTGAGATTGATTACGACACCACCGATGTCCGATTTATGCAAGATGTCGGGACTGACCACTTTCGCCACGACAGGAAAGCCGATCTTCTTCGCGATCGCTACGGCCTCTTCGGCCGTCTGCGCTATCGCTTCCTTCGAGATTGGGATGCCGTAAGCCTTTAACAGCTTTTTCGAGACGATCTCGTCGAGCGCGGCGCCGGCAGTTCTCTTCAACGTCTTTTCCAGCAACGCGCGGGCCTCGGGTGTTGAAGAGGACGCAATACCCGGCACATCTTTGTTGAGCATAGCATAGTCAATGAGCGCCTTAATGGCGCCGGCCGCGCGGTCCAGACCCTGCATGACAGCGATGTTAGGCAAGGATGTGCGCAAGGCTTTTGTGTAGTCGGTAAAGCCGCTGGACACAGGGTTGATATAGATCACAGGCTTCGACGTGGCGCCCGCCATGTCGTTGACGAGGCGCAAGTTGCGCTCGCGCAACTCATGCGGCGCCTTGGGCAGTTCTGCGTCAATAATGACAATGTCAGTGTCGGGATCTTCGATCATGATCTCGATCGATTTGATATAAACCGAAGAATCGACTGCCGCGGCAAAGCCAGCATCCAGCGGATTGCCAACCATCGAGCCCGGCCCAAACATTGTCGCCAGCCTCTCCCTGACACCCTTACCAAGCGCCGGAAAATTGAGCCCCGCCGAGTGGAATGCGTCGATCAAAAGCCCCCGCTTGCCACCCGACAGTGTCACTGCGGCTAGCCGGCTGCCTCTGGGCAATCGAGTATGAACGAAACATTCGGTGGTTTCGATCAGTTCAGCAAGCCCGCGCACCCGGATCACGCCCTCGCGGCTCGAGATTGCGTCGAAGGATTCGATGGAGCCTGCCAGGGCGCCGGTATGGGCCATTGCGGCAGCGCGGCCGCCCTCTGAGGCTCCCAGCTTCAACGCGATGACAGGTTTGCCGGCGGCACGTGCCGCCCTGCAAGCACTCCGAAACGCCTTGGCATTACGCACGCCCTCGAGATAAACCACGATGACTCGGATCGACGGATCAGCGACGAAATAGGCCATCAGATCCGACGTTTCCAGCCCGGCCTCGTTGCCGGTAGAGACCATATAACCAACACCGACGCCGCGCTCCTCAAGCGCCTGACGGATCATCATCACGATGGCGCCCGATTGGCCGGCGATCGCGACCGTACCCTGCTCCATGGTGACGGCCCGGTCATCGATATTGGTGAAGAGTTTTTCGCCTGCACTCAAATTGCCAAGGCAGTTCGGTCCCGTCACGACAATTCCAGTCTCGCGCACCGCGGCCTTAAGTTCAGCGGCAAGCCGCTGGCTTTCATCGTCCTGCAACTCGCTGAATCCCGACGTGACGATGGTTGCCGACCGCGCACCCGCGGCGGCAGCCTCCCGCAGCACCTGAACGACGAACCGTGCCGGCACCAGCACCAGCACATGGTCGGGTTTTTCGGGAAGGGAGACAAAATCCTTATAGCAGGTTACCCCCCAGACCGTGTCGCGCCTGGCGTTTATAGGATAAAGCCCGCCTTCGTAGTTGTATTTGACCAGATTATTCCAAATGCGCTCGGCATAATTGCCCGGCTTATCGGTCGCGCCGACTAGAACAATGTTGCGCGGATGCAGCATTGCGTGAATGCCTTCAACGATGCGACTCGCATCGGGCGCAGGCGACCAGCTACCCGATGAAAAGGCCGCGGTCGAAACGTGTGCTTCCATAGTTGCTACTCTTCCGTTAGTTCTTCGTGCCACTGCTTCTTGGCACTAATGTTCGGATAGCCGGTCAGGGAAAAACGGGTAAAACCAGTCAAGACACTCGCTGGGCGCTCGCGAGCACGACGGCGAAGTGAGGACGCTGAGCAGCACACCGACAACGCCCAATCGGTACTCGCCCCTCGTGCAAATAACCGCCCGCTACTATCCTGCCAGGCCATCTTCATGGAGCCAAATGGTCGGAAAACTGATCTGCGACTGTCCAACGGCGAATCATCTTTAGTGAAGGGCATCGAAACCCATGGTCGGACCGAATTGCGATCGGCAAGAGCTTCAGTAGCCCCACCTCATTTCTTTCGCGCATGCTAGCTGACACGGTCGCCGAAGTTCTTCAATGACGACCATCTTGCGGCTGAAAACCTGCGCGTGACGGGGGCGATGCGAAGATTTTTTCAGACCTCGGGGATCAATTCGCAAGTCGAGCACGGCCCGCAGGTGGGAGCTACCAGCGCGCAACTACACTTTCAACATCAATGGGAGCGCGGCAGCCATCACGTGCTTATTGAGGCACCATCGAGTTCAATGGCTGCTCGGTGAGGCAATGACACCCCGCGTCGCTTGCTCCAGACCTCCACCTCACGGCACTTTGTGGGTAACGCCGCAGTGGGATGAAGAAACTGACGTCGGAAACGAGGCAGGACCCTTGATCCCTACTCTCCGCAGAGGACAAATCCAGCGGGTCGACCAACGACCTCAACCGAGGTTGAACACCCGCCTCGGCGTATGGCGGAAGCAGCAGCCACTCCTGTGAGGCCCAAGAGCGACGGCACAGCAGCGGTACCCTCGCCTCACCACTCCCCGCCTTCGGCTGTCTCCACGATGACAAGCTCAGCCGCCGGAACGATGACCTCATCCAAGATCCATAACCCCGATCCTTGACGTACGAGCAAAGCCCCAGCCTTTCCTTTCAGGCCTTCGAGCCACGGCACGGCAAACCAGAGAAGCGCTGCGAGCTGCAGCGCCAGGTTCACTCCGAAAGCGGTCTGGTAGGCGACCAAGGGATAGTGTCCGGCCTCGAGAGGCCATTGCTCCAAAATCAGTCCCGTTCCGTATTGCACGATGAATGCCCAGCCAAATTGCAAGACGTTCAAAGCGCCGTTCGCGCGCGCAACCAGTGCAATCGGGAAATAATCTCCTATGATGGCGTAGGTCAGAGCTGTCGCTGACGCGGCGACCGAAACGGCGCACCAGGGCAGGAGTGACGGCCAGGGCGGGTGCAGGATCAGCACAAGCTCAGCACCGATCAACAAGACCGCTACGAGCGCAAAGAGAACCTCCGTTGCCTTGCCGCAACGACGAACTCCGTTTGCAAGCAGGCCCAGGAAAAGAGCACTGAAGCTCAGCGCGACAGCCATCGCAAACAGTTCATCGACGAGTTTTGTTCGGTCCAGCCGCTCGACATCGTCAAGCCAGGGTGCCGCCCACAAGGATTGCAGTGCCCAGGCCGATCCGATGCAGGCCGCCGATAAAGGCGCAATTCGCCAGAAGCGCGCGTCCGAATAGATGGCTTTCAGGGTTGCAGGCTTCGTGCTTGGCAGAGCCCCTGCGGATCGCTCTGGAACAACAACGTAAATCAGGACGGCAGCAAGCGCGGTCATAGCCGCCAGGGCCCCGAAGAGGCCCCTCCAGCCGATCCATTCCAGGACCACCTCGGCAGGCGCTGTTGCTGTCACCGCCCCCAATGATCCCAGCATAATCATGAAGCCATTGAGAAGAGCCATACGCTCTCTCGGAAACCAGAGAACGATGATTTTCAAGCCTGTCATTAGGGCGGCCGCGGTCCCAAGCCCGATCATGGCCCGGCCAACGAGGAGCGACAGGACACCTGAAGACAGCGAAAAGAGCGCGGCACCCGCAGCGGCAACGACGAGGAGTGCGCTCTGAACCCGCCGCGGCCCGAAGCGGTCCAGACACATGCCGATGGGAATCTGGACCGCCATGACGATCAGGAAATAGATCGACGTAAGCAGCCCAATGTCCGCAGCGCCAAGCCCAAGATTAGAGGTGAGGCGTCCGGCAATCAGCGTATTGATGGTCCGGAACAGGTAGGACAGGTAGTACCCGGCCGCGAAGGGAAGAAAGACGCAGGCAATGAGCCGCCAAGCTGGAAGACGCTCAAGGGGTTTTCCGGACGATATTTTGCTTAAGCTCTGTTCCGCCCCGCTTCTGCCCGCCCCGTCGGCCAGCTCAACAGAAGGAATTCGGCAGCTTTTGAAAGTTCAGATTGCTGCCGCCCTCCTCGGCGGCAGCGTGCGGCTCGCTGTCTGAACCCACGGCGGCTGCCGACGAAGCTTCCGGATCCGATCGCTCCGAGGCCGGCATGATTGCTGCGCCATGAGATTCAGATGCAGGCCCTCTTGTCCTCGCCAGCCGATCGATGGTTTCCCGTATCAATGGCTGTCCGAGCCGGACCCGGCGCTCGACCTGCTCGACCAAGACCTTGAAGCGCCGCTCGCCGAGCAGGCAAGCCTCGCGCTGCTCCGACGGCGGCATGGGCGGTGTCACCGTGAGGTGATAGCGCGCATGCAGACCCACAGTCTCGGCAATGATCGCAACATCGTGCTCGAGCCTCTCGATCTGGCCACTCATGCGATCCAGAGCCTGGCGAACGCCCTCGGTCGCCGGCGCAGGATCGAGGAAGCGCTCAAGCGCCGCCTCGACCACCATGCTCTTTTCGATTTCCCGGTGATCGCTCGCAGCTTCAAGGCGCTGGAACATGCTCTCGGAAAGCTGAACCGTGACTTTCCTGGTACTCGAACCCTCGTTCGAGACCGGCTGGGCATCGTGACCGGCTTCATTCAACATCGAACTGGGTTGACTTTCGAACTCTTCATGGCCCTGCATATGTCTGCTTTTCCACTTTGTGACCGCACAGAGCCACGCCACGGCGCCTGCAGCGCGCGGCGTAGATCCGATTGATCCCGGTGAATCGCCCCCAGCGATGACGGCTCACAAAAGCGGCAGGCCGAACGCCACATCAACCGCAGAGACAGACTTGTCGTACTCCGGCGCAGGCAAAGAAAGGATTGGGCGGTTTGGTCAAAGCCCAACCTGTTCGGCTCGCGCCAACATCGCAAACGCGGCTATGAATGGGCTGGACTTGAACAAGGCGCCACCCCCTCTTTTCCTTCACGGCTGCGTACCGTTGTAGGAACCACCTATCTTTGGACGAGGCTTTCCAAAATCGGGAGCCGTTACAACGTCCCTCGATAGTGCCGATAGGTCTTTTCACCCAGGTTTCTCAGAGGCATCAACGTCCATACTCACTTCTTTGAGAAGGGTTGATCCGCTGGACAGCCGCCGTCCGAGCGCTTCAACAAAGCGGCTGTAGCGCTCAGCTCCTTTGGCGCGCGCGGCCGCACCTGATTGTTCGGGAAGCGCCGGGGTCGAGGTCAGCCAGAAGCGGATGAACAGCGCGATCGTCTCGAGTGTCACAACGTCATTGCGCTCGAGCCGTTCGAGCACGCGCGCGGTCCGGTCGAGCCGTTTGGCGATCGCCGCCTCGCGCCGCTCGGAATCATCAGGTGAAAGGAACGAGGCGATCGCGGCCTCCGCGACCAGCGACTTGGGCTGGCCGCGATGATTTGCGAAGCTGTCGAGGTTTTTGGAGATCGCCGGATCTAGATAGATGCTGAGCTGAACTTTCTTCATTTGGACGGGTTCAGAGGTCCATGCCATCGTCAGGGTCGAGGCTGACGTTTCGCGCGACGCCCTGCATAGACTGGCTGAAGGCTTGCGCCTGGACGGCATCGGCGTCACCCTCGTCCAGTTCTGCATCGAACTCGTGTTCGGCAAGCGGCACCGTCACCTCGACCTCCTCATGCTGCGGCAGTTCCGGCTCCCGGCGAAGGCCCGCGTTCCGGTCCTCGCTCCTGCGCTTGCGGCTGGTGAGCAGCTCGGCCGAGGGAGCGATGGGCGCTCGCGATAACCAGTCATCGCCCTGCGCAGCCAAGGTGACACTTTTGGGCCCTGGTGGCTTCAGCACCCGCCGCTGGAACTGTAGATCCTCGTAGTAGCGGACCTTGGTCGCCCGCACCGGGTGCACCCCGGAAACCATCACGATCGCCTCTTTTGGTGAGAGCTGCATGACTTCGCCGGGCGTCAGCAAGGGCCGCGAGGTTTCCTGGCGGCTCACCATCAGGTGTCCAAGCCATGGGCTTAACCGGTGGCCGGCGTAGTTCTTCATGGCACGCAGCTCGGTGGCGGTCCCCAGCGCGTCGGAGACGCGCTTAGCAGTCCGCTCGTCATTGGTCGAGAAAGCGATGCGCACATGGCAATTGTCGAGGATCGCATGGTTCGGCCCATAGGCACGTTCGAGCTGATTGAGGCTTTGGGTGATGAGAAAGCTGCGGATGCCATAGCCGGCCATAAAGGCAAGCTGGCTCTCGAAGAAGTCGAGCCGGCCAAGAGCTGCAAACTCGTCGAGCATCAGGAGGAGCTTCTGCCGGCGCCGGTCGGGATCCAGGCTCTCGGTCAATCGCCGCCCGATCTGGTTGAGGATGAGCCGCATCAATGGCTTTGTCCGAACGATATCGGACGGCGGAACGACCAGGTAGAGCGAGACGGGTCGAGGTCCGTCGACGAGATCACGGATGCGCCAGGCGCTCCGTGCGGTGATCCAGGCAACCACTGGATCGCGGTACAGCCCGAGGAAGCTCATAGCGGTTGAGAGAACGCCGGAACGCTCGTTCTCGCTTTTGTTGAGAAGCTCTCGCGCAGCTGAGGCAACCACAGGATGGACGCTGGTGCCAAGATGAGCCGTTGCCAGCATAGCGTTCAGCGTCGCCTCGATCGGGCGGGCAGCGTCGGACAGAAAATTCGCGACGCCCGCGAGCGTCTTGTCGGTTTCAGCGTAGAGCACATGCAGGATCGCGCCGACGAGCAGCGAATGGCTGGTCTTTTCCCAATGATTGCGCCGCTCGAGCGCCCCTTCAGGGTCAACGAGGATGTCGGCGATGTTTTGGGCGTCTCTGACCTCGCAATCTCCGCGGCGGATCTCGAGAAGCGGATTGTAAGCGGCGCTGGCGGGATTTGTGGGGTCGAACACCAGCACGGGGCCAAAACGCGCGCGCCAACCGGAGGTCAGCTGGAAGTTTTCGCCTTTGATGTCATGAACAATGGTCGATGCCGGCCAGGTCAGAAGGGTTGGGATGACAAGGCCGACGCCCTTGCCTGAACGGGTCGGCGCAAAGCAGAGCACATGCTCAGGACCGTCATGCCGCAGATAATGACCTTGAAACCGGCCGAGCACGATGCCCTCATCCCCTAATAGGCCTGCGCGCCTGACTTCCCGCGTATCAGCCCAGCGCGCCGAGCCGTAGGTGGTGACGTCCCTCGCCTCGTGTGCCCGAAGGACCGACAGCGCCATGGCTAAAGCAATTGCCGCGATGCCGCCGCCGGCGGCAATCGCCCCGCCCTGCAGGAAGATAACAGGTGCGTAGGCATCGAATTGGAACCACCAGACGAAGAAGGCTGCCGGCTGGTAGACCGGCCAGTCCCCGAGCTTGAACCAGGCCGGTCCAAGCTGGGGTTGAAAGGCAAGGCGCCACGCGGTCCATTCGGTCGCAGCCCACAGGAAGGCGAGCACGACCAGACAAACCAGGACCACTTGATGCCAAATGATTTTCGTCGCTGACATGGATTGGAAATGTGGTCATGACCGCGGGCAGCACACAAGAAAAGGCACCGCTAGCTCGCAATCACGCGCGTCGCAGCGCAGGATCGGCGGCGCCGCCCTGAAAATTGGCTCTCGAACCTCCAACGAGCGCTGCGGGCATTCTCGATGCGGCCTTCCGCATCCTGCGCGATCGTCCAGGGTGCGCGCGAAGGCACTGATCTTCCGAAAGACGGACAGCAGCCATTGTCCGAGCCCAGCCGCGTGCCTCCAGCTCAAGCAAGACAGCCAGCAGGAGCGGTTCGAGCGGATAACGGACGTTCGACGACCGTTTTGCGCACGACATACCCTCGATGCGCCGGAATCCCGCGATGCCGATCAGATAGTCTGCTGAGCACCACGGGGCTCACCAACAATTAGGGTCGCACTAAAGCGCGATGACAGAGTTGCGCCCGCCTAGATTAGCTTTTCGCATGGGCTGCGCTGGGCTAGCGTTGCTCGCCGGTATGGCCGTGACAGACGCCTCTAGCTGCAATCGGCGGGATGCGCTCGGCACGGCGCGGGTGCTCGCTGTCGATGCGGCGCTCTTCCCGCGCGTGGGGCTGAAGAACTTTCCAGAGACGCTTCCTCTGGCGGACCATGAAGTCGTCCTCACCTTCGATGACGGACCGCGCCCGCCGAACACGGATAAGGTGCTGGCGGCGCTCGCACAGGAATGCGCGCTAGCCACGTTCTTTCTGGTCGGCCGATCCTCGGCGGAGTTTCCCGAGCTCTTGCGGCGTATGGCCGCCCAGGGCCACACCGTAGCGCACCACAGCTGGTCGCATCCGATGATGTCGAAGATCCCGTTCGAGCACGCGAAGGAGGACATCGAGCGCGGTATCGCCGCCGTTGAAATGGCGCTCAACGGTGTGTCCACCAAAATGCCCTCGACACCCTTCTTCCGGTTCCCCTACTTCGACGCGCCGCCAGCGACGCTCGATCTCTTGCAGTCGCGCGGAATTGTCGTGTTCGGAGCTGACCTTTGGGCGAGCGACTGGGAGAACATAACCCCAGAGCAAGAGCTCAGAATCTTGATCGAGCGGCTCGAGGCCGCTCGTAAGGGCATCATTCTGCTGCATGATGCGCAGACGCGGACGGCGGCCATGCTGCCGGCGTTCCTACGCTACCTGCACCAGAACGGGTATCGGATCGTGCATCTGGTGCCGGCTGCCGCCCAGAAGAGCGCTGAAGTACCCCATTGACTCCAGGCCACGCACTTCCGCGGTCAAGGCGCGCGATAAGTGTCCGAGATCAACACATGCGGGGCAGGGTCGGCGTCGAACGACCTCGTGGCCTGATCGGGTTCGGTTTGCGAACCCTCAACGTGACGGACCTGTTCCTGCGGGAGCGGCAATTCATGCCGCCTTGGACGCCCTTGCGCCAAAGCGAACCAGGAGCTGCCCCACCTCGACGGATGGCCTGGCGCCGCTGAACAAGAATCCTTGCACCTCGTTGCAGCCCTCGGCACGAAGCCAATCGAGCTGCTCCGTAGTCTCCACCCCTTCCGCTGTCGTCGTGATGTTGAGGCTCCGGCCGAGGCCCGAGATCGCCCGCACGATGGCGCCGCAATCAGAGGGTTTGGCCAGATCCTTCACAAATGAGCGATCGATCTTGATCTTGTCGAAGGGAAAGCTGCGCAAGTAGCTGAGGCTCGAATAGCCCGTTCCAAAATCATCCAGCGATATGGAGACGCCAAGCTCGCGAAGCTGGTGCAGGATCGCAAGATTTGCCTCCGTCTCCGCTAAAAACACAGATTCGGTGATTTCAAGCTCGAGCCGCGTCGGGGCCAAGCCGGAATTCGCCAGCGCTGAAATCACCACCTGAACCAGATTGCGGCTGCGGAACTGTACGGGCGACAGATTAACCGCGACCTTGATCTCCGACGGCCAATTTACCGCCTCGTTACAGGCTTCGCGCAGCACCCATTCTCCGATGGGCCCGATCAGCCCGATTTCCTCCGCGAGGGGAATAAACTCGGCCGGCGAGATCTTGCCCTTCCCTGGGTGCGGCCAGCGGAGAAGCGCCTCAAAACCTGAGATCTTGTCGCTCGCGATGTCAACCA
Source organism: Bradyrhizobium sp. 139 (assembly GCF_023074175.1). Lineage (GTDB taxonomy): Bacteria > Pseudomonadota > Alphaproteobacteria > Rhizobiales > Xanthobacteraceae > Bradyrhizobium. Next base: position 3,829 of record NZ_JADPKS010000058.1, on the reverse strand, counting down.
ACGGCTGATAGTGCAGCTCGAATTCGCTGCTGGCAAAGGCGCGGCGCATATCAAGCTCCATCTCGCGGCGTCGCTGCACCTGCTGATCCATCTCCCGCTCGAAGAAGCGATGCGTTCCGCGGCCGTCCTCTTTGGCGCGATAGAGATACCCTGAGCGGAGCCAACAGGGAAAAAGATCACGCCAGACCCGACATGCTGCCGAAAGCGGTGTCCATTTTGGAAACGCTCATTTCAATGGACACGACAAGCAGCAAGTCAAATTTGCCGCTGGTCGACTGGGTAGAGGCCTATGTGACCGCACTCGGCGCAACCGTGGAGAGGTTCTCTTCCGATTCAAAAGCCAAGGCAGCGCTCTGGATCACATTTGGACCTGCGGCGAAGCAAGGTCTCGTGCTGTCTGGACACACGGATACAGTTCCAGCGGTCGAAAGTTCTTGGAAATCAGACCCGTTCAAACTCGACAAGCGTGACAACAGACTATACGGCCGAGGTGCGTGCGACATGAAGGGCTTCATCGCAGCTTGCCTCGCCGCGCTTCCTCGCCTGGCAAGACAAGAGCTGTTGTTCCCAATCTACCTGTCGCTATCGTATGACGAGGAGGTTGGAATTGTCGGTGTCCGACCGATGCTTCGTTGCCCAACGACCACCTGCATCATCGTTGGTTCTCCGACCGGGACTCCCTTGGCAACAAGGCTTGCCGAGACGACTTCTCAGTTGCCTACCATCGTGCGCCGCGTCTCTTCGCCGCCCTCGCACTCGGCCGCGCCGACGGCCGTTACACCAAGATGCTCCGGGCGGGGATTCGTATCGATCCTCGACGATTTCGAGCAATCACGGCGCTGGTCGGCGTCGAGAGGTTCTGGTCCCCAGTCGTCCAGGATCAGCAAATCAAGTCGTGCGATCAATGCAAGCAAATGGTTTCACGGGCCGCGTTGCAATCTCAGGCAGAGGTTGTCATTCCTCGCTGGCTCCCCATGGCGTGAAATGCGGTCTTGTACGCTGCCAGGCTCATCAGTCATATAGATCGCTTGGGAAGGAGCCTTATGCGTGAAGGCTTCCACGATTCATTGCAAACAGTGCCTTCTGCGACGGTAAACGTTGCACCCATCCGAGGAGGACAGTGGGTCGCCGCCGTTCCCGATGCTCGATTATCGTCACCAGCCAGCTGCCCGTCGATCGCTGGTACCCAAACGAAAACGCCGACTTCCAAAACCCCAGCCGGCTTCAAATCGGAATGCCAGCCGGTTTCATTTCGGAATCGTGGCCGGCTTCAAGTCGGAATACCCGGCCGGAATAAATCGGAATCCGCACAAAAAGGCAACAGCGTGATCGGTTAGGCCTGCCGAGAATGAGAAAAAGGGGGTACCGAGAGAAGCTTTCGATTTCGGAGGGATCCTTCTTCTTTGAATGGATCAGGACCATGTCGGCGCCTGCCTCTACGTAGGCCAGGCCTCGCTTCAACGCTTCGTCTTCGCCGAGGAAAACGCTGCGTCAGCAAAAGCGGTTCGAAAGCAGAGCTCGAGCCGCCAAGCTGCGTCATGCCGCCTGCGTCGAGGATGTCGATTACCGCGCTATCCGCGGCCTCGACCGCGCGCTCTTTCTAAAACTCGCCGCCGGCGACTGGATCCGGGCACGACATAATCTCCTCGTTACCGGGCCGTGCGGCCCGCGATCAGCGCCTCGGTGCGGGCAATCACGAGAAAATCGGGACTTTGTCTTGCTGCGACGGCGGCTCTGATTTTGCCCTGGAACTCTTCGATGTGAAGAAGCTCCTGACGGCCATCGGCGGCGAGGCTCGTCACCTTGGAAAAACACTTGTCTTCGATAACGACCGCGCTGGCGCCGGACCGCTCGTATTCCCCGGATGGCATGAATGACATTGATCGCGTTGCCATAGCCCGTGTCGATGTCGGCGACGATGGGAAGCGTCGTGCGTCCCGCGATCGCCCGCATCATGTCCAGGTGCTGTGTCATCGATATCAGGCTCATGTCAGGCAGGCCGTAGAGCGCCGAAAGCTCAAAACCGGAGGCCCATAGGCCATCAAATCCGGCTTCTTCTGCGAGGATCGCAGAAAGAGGACTATGGGCGGCCATGATGTGGACGAGGCCGGTCTCGGCCATGCGGACACGAAGGCGTTTGGCAGGAGAGGACATCGGGGAGCCTTTCAGGACAGGGCCGCAGGCCGCGATGATGCGGTCGCAGGCCCGAGTAAGATCCTCGGCCGAGGAGGCATAGGAAATACGGATATAAGGGGAAGCCATAAAGCCGCTGCCGGGGACAACGGCCAGGGCGAAGGCCTCGAGCAGATACATCGCGAAATCGGTATCGGTTTCGATCACCTTGCCCTCCGGCGTGCGCTTGCCAATCACACCGGCGCAAGAGGGGAAGACGTAGAAGGCCCCCTCGGGCACGCGGCACGAAAGTCCGGCGGCCTGTTTCAGCTTGGCGACGACGAGGTCCCGACGCTGCCGAAACGCGCTTGCGAATTCCTTGACATGTCGCCGGTCGCCGGACAACGCCTCAATGGCGGCATATTGAGAAATTGAGCTTGTGTGCGAGGAGGTCTGGCCCTGGATGAGGTTCATGGCCTTGATCAGCGACAGCGGCCCAGCCCCATAGCCGACGCGCCAGCCGGTCATTGCATCGGCCTTGGACACGCCGTTGACCAGTAACGTGCGCTCAGAGAGGTCCGGCGCAACCGCCGCCATGGTGGCAAAGTCAGTGTCGTAGGTCAGCTTCTCGTAGATGTCGTCCGACCGCAAATAGACCTGTGGATTGCGGCGCAACACGGCGGCGAGCGCACGCAGCTCGTCTCGGCTGTAGACTGCGCCGGTCGGATTGCACGGCGAGTTCAGCATCAGCCACTTGGTGCGCGGCGTGATAGCCGCCGCCAACGCCTGCGGCCGCAGCTTGAAGCCATCAACTTCATGGCAGTCGACCAGGACTGGTTTGCCGCCGGCAAGCGCCACCATATCGGGATAGGAGACCCAGCATGGTGTGGGGATTACTACCTCGTCACCAGGATCGAGACTTGCGAAGAGCGCGTTGAACGTAAGCGTAGCTCTGAGGCCCATTTGATTGGTGCTTGACGTCTATTTTGAACGCGTGGTGCGCCGGCGCGGCTTCCATATTTCCGACAAAGCGGTGACGGCGGCCTCGAGCGCCTTCCGGTCGACGACGTTGGGATCAAACTGCTCAGGGCCCCAGCGGCGCATATGTTCGTGCTCCGGATGAGCAGGGTCGCTGATGGCGTCGAGGTATTCGGCAGAGCCTGGCGCACCGCCGACGTCTTCCGGAGGACAACGACCGGCGGCCTCGAGCAGGAAGGGCATGCCCTCCGTCGTGGTGTTGTCGAACCACTTTTCGAGCTTGATCACGTGATCCCAGCTGTCGCCGAAGTCATAGAGATAGTGGATCGTCTTGGCGCCGGTCTCTCGAACGATATCGCAAAGCCGCGCTTTGCGGGCATCCATGGGCTGGTGGCCGTAATCATTGTCGGGGTCGGGAATCCCCCAATGTGCCTCACCAGCGAAGAACTCGAAGAGGTGACTGTTCGTCCAGCCGAATGCCTCCTGAAGCGTCAAATGCAGCCGATCAAGGCGCAGCGTGAGCGGCACGACAAGGCACCGCATCACCTCCGGTTTCACGTCCTTGAGGGTCACCTTGATCCGGACCGCGGTCGTGTTCAGGCTCATGCCGCCAGCCTCGGATCGTGTGCATGCATCGTGCAGATCGACGCCCAAGGGAGCAGTTCGTCCAGTCGCGCCGCAGGCCAACCATTGACGAGCTTCGCGAGAACATCAGCGAGCCAGTGCTCGGCACTGACGC
>NZ_JADPKS010000106.1 GCF_023074175.1 Bradyrhizobium sp. 139 | reverse complement strand
AGGCAAATCACTCATTGGCCCGAGTCTGCCATGCTTCGCGCCCCGATGCAGCGAAGACTTTATGTCCTACGCAAGTGCTTTCGGCTGCGGGATTCGAGGTGCATGCATGCGTGTCCAATCCATGCCGGCCAGAAGCGCCGACAACTGCGCGGCGTTCATTCGCATGACGCCGTCAACGACCGGCGGCCACTTGAAGGCGCTGCCCTCAAGCCGCTTCCAATACAGCACGAGGCCACTACCATCCCAGACAACGATCTTCACCCGATCAGCGCGCTTCGCACGGAAGACCACCGCCACGCCCTTCATCGGATCGTGGCCCAGCGTCTCCTTCGCCAACAGCGCCAGGCCATCCGCGCCCTTCCTGAAGTCTACAGGTCGGGTCGCAACGTAAATCATGAGGCCAGCGGGAGCCGTCAGCATGATCGTGTCCGTCGAAGCGCCAAGAACACATCACTCAACACAGCAAGGCCAGGCGTCCCTCGCACCTCAACTCGTGCCCCCTGGAGCTCAACCGTCACAACAGCTGCTTCCGGCGACCCGGTGGGCTCTGCGGCTGCCGGTAGCGCCGATTCCGATACCACCGGCACGAACGACAGCGTGTCCGCCGAAGCCGGCAGTACCAACTGGCCCAAACGCGCCCGGCGCCGCCAGTCGTGCACCTGCTGGGGCCGGCACCCATGGCGACGCGCGACATCTGTGACAATCGCGCCTGGCTCGAGGCTTTCCGCGACAATCTGGGCCTTCAAATCATCCGGCCACTGCTTTCGGCCTACTCCAGCATACACTTCGACACGCGGAGACAGCGGTCGTCTTATGTCGTCCGAATGGTCGTCCATTGTGAGCACCCTTGCAGAAGATGACTCTTCTAGCGGCGCTCACAAGACTGCGCACAAACAATCTGAAGGGCCTCAGCACCACGCTTGCCGTTGAACACGACCTGCTTGGCTCCGCAGCCCACCGTGATCTGATCGATGCCGTAGTTGAGTCCATGGTCTCGGCTGAAGCTATTGCGGATCGCTTCGCGAAGCGCTTTGATTCCGGCGACCGCCGTGTACTTCGTCCGCCCGTCGCGGATAGCCCGGATGCCGGCTTCGCACACGGCTGAGGGTGTGTTGAAATCCGGTTCACCCTGACTGAGCGTGATGACATCGGTGCCCTGCTCGCGCAGCTCCGCCGCACGAGCGGTCATGGCTTTCGTTTCGGAGGGGCGGACGACCTTCAGGCGTTCTGCAAGGAGGGACAAGACAATACCTACGACATAGAGAAGTATCTCATAACCTCTACTCGCCCTCAGCCTGCCCAACCAATCAGGCTATCGGTTTTTTGAATAGATGAATCGATAGCCTCGATATTTCATTGCAGCGGAGCATCGGCCGGTGTTTCCTTCAGCAGCGCAAGAACTGTCTCATGCGCCTCGATCCGGCTACACCGGCGGTCACCCGGTGGGCCTTGGGACGGTCATCGTTGGCTTTCGGCTCGCCAGCGGCTCACCCTGGCCATGCTCGCTCCAACCACTAGCCGGCCTGGCTCTCAATCATAACCCCAATCCCAGCTTGCGGGTGAACGTCCAGTCGACGCGCCCACCGGGCATGACGATGCCGGAAATTTGCCGGCCGATCTGCGGCTCGAGGGCGTCTTGCCATGGCACGAGACTGAAACCGAGACCGTCATCAAGCATCGCGAACCGGCCGCTGCTGAGCTGAGTGACGCCGACGAGCCGCCCGCTGACGCTGTCGTCGACGCCAGCCGGCCGCCATTGTAATCCGCGTTCGGCCGCAAGCGTCTTGCCCGCGCGTTCGATGTCAGCGGCCTCAAGCCTTTGGATCAGGTCCTTTGGCGCTCGAATGTTGCCGTCACCGAGGTCTGTCACATGGCCCCCGTCGATAAGCGCTTGCTTGCGCTTGGCCAGCGCCGCCCTGACCTCTTGGCCAAACCCTTCGTCCCCGAGCACGATGCGCTGGCGGGAGACCAGCTCGCGATCGAGCCACGTCGCGCCGTCGTGGCCGATCTGCTGATCAAGCCCAGTCGGAGACAGGATGCTGATGCGGATGTTGGCCCGGTCACGAGCGAGATCGTAGGCTTGGCCGCGCTTGGGAAGATCAGCTGGGACGCGCCAGTGATCGGCGTCGATCCGCTCGACGTGGCCGGCCCGGCGCAGCGCCTCCAGGCGGCGAACGTGGGAGCGGACGAAGGCGTGCGGATCGCCGCCGATACTGTCGATCGCAGCGCGTGCCCGCTCCAGGTGTTCGGTTGGGCGATAGATGCCGCCCTCGCCTGCGACGTCGATGATGTTGCGGTCGGCCGCACGCAGCCCGGGAGGGGCAGAGCCGGCCGCGACGATCATGCCTCGGCCAATATCCTCGGCGCGGGCGGCATCCATCTCGATGTGATGCACGTGCCCGTCCACAGCATCGACCACCAGGCGGACCCTGTCGCTCATCTCGTCGCTCCCGAGGCCCTTGTCGAGCACGCGGCCGACGATGCGCTCGGTTGCCTCACCGCGATGCACAACGTAGCGCGAGGGATGGCGGTCCTCCGCCAAACTTTCGCGCTCCAGCGCCCGGTGCATGGACTTGATGATGTCACCGCGTTCGCCAAGCTCTCGCAGCACTGATTCCGCCTTCGAAGAAACAACCCAGTGCCCGCTCTCGACCTCACTTGCGAGCCCCATCCGCTCCAGCTTGCGCGCCCGCTCGATCAGGAGCGCACGATTCCGACGGAGTGCGTCCGGCATGTCCCGACCGGGACGCAAATCGGAGAACTCCCTGCCCTGCTGTTCGGCAATGAGCATCCGGTCAAGCTGGGTGAAGCGGTCGACCTCGACCTCCCGTTCGAGCTGCTTTGCAACCTCGAGCTCGCTCTGACGGCCGAGTTCCCGCGTCGATCTCACTCGCCCGCTCACGGATGCCATGAGCGATGTAGTCGCCGGCGATATTGAGGGTCTTGCCGTCCTCAGTGATGCCCCGCACGACGATATGGGTGTGGGGGTGGCCAGTGTTGTGATGGTCGACCCCGATCCAGTCGAGCCTGGTCCCGAGGTCGGCCTCCATCTGCTTCATCAGATTGCGGGTGGTCTCGCGCGGATCGGCAAGCTCCTTGCCGTCCTCGGAAGAGACGATGAAGCGAAACTGATGGCGGTCCTCGCGTCCACGCTCGAGGAAAGCGCGGCTATCTTCGGCCTCGCGATCCGCCGAATAGACCTGTCCCTTCTCGCCGTCCTTGGTCACGCCATCGCGTTCCAGGTACCGCAGGTGGGCATCGACCGCCTTGGCGCTGGCGAACCCCCGTCCCCTGATCCCGCCGCGCTGCGGGTTGAGCTTCACGATGCGAGCCTCTGACCGCCACGCGTCGGGCCCGCGTGCGCGTCCCGCTTCCGTCCCGGGTCCACGCACTGCGTTCCTTCAGCATCGGCGCGACCGCAGCGCCCCGGCCGCGCGCATTGAAACGACCGCTTCCCCTGCCGGCCATCCCCACGCGGTCGGGGTTGCCACCGGCCCGGCGGATGGCCTGTTTGACGTGGCCCAGGAAACCGGCCGGGCGTGGACGCTTCGCGCCAAATGGACGCGGGCGCCTCTGTCCACGACCACGATCCCGAACCTTCCCCGGACGGATGCGAAAGTCATCTTCACTGCTCGGCATGAGATGACGATCGGAGGTGGAAAGACGCCAGACAAGAGCCGAACGTTGTCGTCGCACGAGAGCGAAAGATTTCTGGCGTAAGCGCAAGCACTGCGGTCGCTCTCTCGGCGCACATTGCCAGCGGTTCGCGCTTCTAGCCATTGAAAACAAATCAGAAAGCGCCAGCGGGCGCTGCTGGGCACACCTTGCCCGACATTCAGCGCGCTCGGCCAAAAACAATGTGCAGACAAACTCTTAGGAACGAAGTTCCGGCAGCGAGGTCACTCGCTTTATCTTGCCGTCCCCGGTCCGTCTCTTTCGCCCGTGTCCTCATCACTCTCCAAAGTGCGAGAACTTGCGATGGCATGCGAGGAGATGCGATTATCGTCATCTGGACGTCACCTCTTCCGATCGCGGCACGAACAGACCATTCGCCTGGGGCACAAGTTCGGTCGCGTGGCGGTTTCGCGTGTCTTTCGATGCAGGCATTTCATGCCGAGCGGATACTGAGCTGCGTTCAGTCGATGAGCGATCCAATCGCGGAACGAACACCGCAGCCTGCATCCAATGTGTGCTGTGACTGGTCAGCGAAGTACCGCGCCAGCGATGTACTCCGGTTAATGGCTCGAGTTTGTTAACGTAAGCCAGTGTTTGTTCAGGCAGCGCGCGGCCGGTCGTCAGATGCTCTTCATAGCGCCTGGGGCCTGCATTGTAGGCCGCTAGAAATCCCTCCGACCCGAACCGTAGCCGGCGCCGGCGACAATGTTGTCGTGCGGGTCAAAGGGGTCGAGACCGAGCTTGTAGCGGACGCTCAGTTCGACCCACGTCCCTGGCATGATTTGCATCAAGCCCAGTGCACCTCGATGTGACACGGCGTGCGCTTTGCCACCGCTTTCGACCTGGATCACGGCACAAACCCATTGCTCGGGAACCGCAAACCGGCGGGAAGCCTCGTCAATGAAGGCTGCATATGGGATGGGTTTCCGCAAGCACGATGAGGGCGGAGCGAGCGCTTGCGTTACAGTCTCGGCTCGACAGCACGATGGGATCTCGAGAGCTAACAAACCTGCTAGGAATGCTGCGATTATGCGCGGGGTTGGAAGGCATGCCCTCATGGCCACGAACGCAACCTGTGAACAGTCAGCGCACCGCTTTTGCAGCTGATTTTGATGGTCGCGCCCACGTCTCTTCACGAGCTTGGCCGGGAAGGAGCAAAGGGGCTGTGGTTTGCCGAAGGATGGAGCTGCAACTCGGTGAAGCGAGGGAACCACGATCATTCTTCCTTCGTCCACACAGGCAACGCCCGCCCGATCACGGCGGACGCCGCGATCGGCCCGAAATAGCGCCCATCGAACGAGTCGGGGGATTGCCAGTTCATGAGAAAGATTTCGTCGGCTGCTATAACGCGGCATCCATGCCAGACGGGCAATGGCCGCCCGTGGCCATCGCGCTCTCGGGCCTCTCCCATCTCGATGCCGTCGACAAGGATGGTGAGCTCTCTTCTACAGACGGTCTGTCCCGGAAGCGCCAAGACCCGCTTGAGCATGGGAATGCCGAACGGCAGATACCCGTTCAGATCCAGGAAGGTCGCAAGCGGTTCGGGCGGGCGAACGGCCACAAGCTCGGTGACACTGAGGCGCTGTACCGGCTGCAAGCGATAAAGACCGGTCGGCACGCTCTGCGAAGCGTTCCAAATATACAACGGCGCGGTGCCCTGGTCGGCGGAGAGCGCGAGGGTCGTGGCCCCACACATCGCAAGAGCTGCTATCAGCCGGCCCATCAGAATGTCACCCTTCGGCGCCGGAGCCAAGCCTGGTGGCGCGCACGGGTATAGGGTCGCGGCGTCTCATTAACGGAAAGGCGATTGTGCATGTGGTGCCAGTAGTCGGGCGCGGCGTCGGCAGGATTGATGCCAAGTGCTTCCACCGCGTCGATCAGCTGGAGGACACGTTCGACCTTCGGCCAACCGGATAATCTCAGCAGGCTCTCCCCGCCGGGATTGATCCACGGGACAGTCGAGTAACGTTGCCCCGGTGCGGGCGCGCGCAGAATATCGACGCGTGACAGGACGGTTCCAAAGTCATTGGAGGTCCAGCGCACGAACGCAAAAATGCTGCCGGGCGCAAATGATTGAACACGCCGGTGATTGTTAATGATCTTTTCCGATGCAGGCCGGCCGAATCGAATGCGGTTCTCGATGCGCTTCTCGAGCCACAGGAGCTCAACGGTCATGAGATCATTCATGTTGAAGCTCCATATTGCAGGATGGCACGCGCCGTGTGGATGTGACGATCTGGACGGTGGACGAGTATGCGCAGGCAGACCTCGCTCGAGGCGAAGCACGAATGCTTGGCGCTTACTGTCGCGTCAGAAAGCCACGCGTGCCCGAAGGCAAGGCAACGCTCCCGCCCGAACCAGGACTGCGAAGGAGCCTCTCCACGACCGAGAAGCAGGTCAGTTGTTTTCGAGCGGTTCAGCATGCGGGAGAATCGATGGACAACCACGGACAGTGCAGCGATGTTGAGCCGCGGTCCGTTAGAAAGAATCCGAAGGATTCCTGGTTAGGGAAGTTAGAGGAAGCGGAAGTTCCTCTGCGGCCCATGGTTTTCCGCAATGCTGGTCCTTGATGGCACGCATACTCAGTCCCCGATGGCACGGGGGCGCTGGTCCTTGATAGCACGGCAGGATTCACAGGTTTTCCCCCGAACCAGAGATGAGCCCGCGCTTCCGCAGCCGCTGGCCAAGCGGGTCCACCGAAATGGGAGCAAAGTTCAATCGTTGCGCGCCATTTGGGTCTTGCGAGATGACCAGTTGATAGCCGGGCAATCTCTTGTGTCGGACGATTTGGCGCAGGTCGTATGCGAAGTGCTTGAGCGGCGATAAGCAGCCCGACTTCGCGTGGAGGTGCACGAGATCGAAGCTCCAGCCGCCCTTTTGGCGCCCGCCGTGCTTGCGCACAAGGCGATAAAGCCAGCGCTCCAGTCCGCCAGTGAGATCGAAATATGCGCGGTCGATAGTCAACACGAGTGCTTCGTTCAAAACACCGGTGTAGAACCAGTCTGGCAAGATCAGCTCGATCCCACGGGTCCGGCCGTGCATATCGGCTGTCTCTTTCCATTCATTGATCCACGAGAACCGATGCTGCCGGCGCTCCGTTGGCTGGCGAAGGGACGTCATCACGGTGGTCGATTGCAATCGGTCGAGCGCAGCCTTGAGGCGGTCGTAGTCGCGCACGCTCGTGCCGCGTCCCACGAAAGTCAGGATCTCGTAAGGGGTGGCGGCCATCAGCCGCGACGTCTTCAAACCGGCGTCACGAGCCTCGACAATTTGCGAAGCGGCCCAGATCAGAACGTCCGCATCCCAGATGGTCGCCATGCCATGTTCCGGCACTGCTTCGACACGGATCTTGATTGTCCCCGCGCCGAAATCGATGGGAACAATCCGCTTCGACTTCGCCAGCGAAAAGAACGGATAAGCCATCAGATCTTGCGCATCGCGCGGCGCAAGATCGCCGGGAAGAGCGCGAAACAGATCGAGCTGATCGCGTTCTGAACGACGCCGCCCGCGCGCAAAGGGGTTGCTGTCCGGCATGGTCAGCGCCGCTCCTTGCCGGCGTAAGGAAAGGGCGTGTGCCGCTTGGCGGGCAAGACCGTGCCGGCACCGGGATCGCTGGTCGACGTCTTGGCGCCGCGGTCCACCCATGCTTTCAGGTCTTCGAGCGCGTAGACGACGCGGCCGCCCAGCTTACGGTAGATCGGACCTGTGCCATAGGTGCGGTGCTTCTCCAGCGTCCGGCCGGACAGGCCGAGAAAGCGAGCGGCCTCCGGTGTGCGGAGGTACCGCTGCGGGGTGCCGGTGTTCGCGTCGGGCATTTGAAGGGCTCCGTGTCGTCCGGAGCGCGAACGAGTTTGATCGCGCGTCGACGGACACCATGGCGGAGCAGAAACGCTTAGGGGGATGCCGAAGATGAGGACGCGATTTTCGGCACCCCGTCTATTCGTCGCGAGGTGGCGGGCGGAGCAATGCGCGATAGCCGCCACGCATCAGCGCGAGTCCGGCCTGAACAAGCCGGATGGTCTGGCTGCGCAGCTCGTGAGTCTTCCAGGAGCGCTCAGGAATCCGTTTTCGGCCAAACAGCACCTCGGCGATGACGCGGTAGGAGGCGCCCTCCATGTGCCCGTCCAAAGCTCTCAGCGCCAAGCTCAGACGTTCGCGCCGTTGTGCGGAAAGCCGATGAAAGGGAGGTCCTGGCGAATGGCCGTTGACCGCCCGCCACAACCGATGTGAGGCATTGGCGCGGACTTCGAAATCGGCGTCGAGCGCCAGTTCGGCCGCGTAAGTCACGCCGAGCTGCGGCGCCTCTTTCAGCCACAGGTGATGTTGCGCTCCCTGAATGCGCAACACGGTATGCCAGCCGTCCGACGCTTGTCTGATGCTACCCGGCGCGAGATCTGCAAGCGGTAGCGTCGTGCTTAGCTGTTGTGACCTAAATAAGGTCCGAACAATCGGCACCACTGTCGGCAAGGCCTCGGGCGCCCAGAAGATGGTCTGTTCCTGGAAGGACGCGCGCGGGTCATGAGCGAAAGCAGACGCCCCATCTCCTTCGAAATTCGGAAGTCGCCTGCCCACCTTCTGATCGCGCCTGTTGATAGGCGCTTCGATAGTCGGGGCTCCGCCGCAGCGATTCCCAAGCGAAATCCTCGATCTGTCCCGACTTGATCGCGGGTTGATAGGCTTCCGGCGAGCGCCAGTCGAACTCAGACATTACTCGGATTCTCTACCGCAGATTGATTGCGGTGGAATGTCTATGGAGCCTCAGGTTGCCGTGGAAGCCATCAATTACGCATTGCGTGATGCGCAAAAGCGATCTCTCTGAGCCGAGAGAACTGCGTTCTCGATTGAGGATTTCGGATGGCGAATTCTGCTATCTAGCAGCGCCGCCGCGTAGCAAATGACGGTAGCCGTGGTCCGCCAACCATCTTGCGCGCGCCAAATGACTATCGAACGCAGTTCGTGATCGCACGGGCTCGCAGTCCGGATCGATATGCAGCACGATCCGAGCAACTTCTTTCCAGTCGGCGCCATCGGCTGCGGCGTCGAGAAGCCGCCAATAGGTCACCAGATGCTCCTCGTCATAGGACGTAAGTGCCGGATCTGTGGGCGCTGAGTCCGCGACATCCGGGTCAAGTGGCGGTGTTTGCATGGATTTCCTGCAAGAAGAATGCGCTGCGATTGTGTATTCCCGCCCCGGCTTCTTGAACGCCGCACTGTAGCCGCATTCTGCCAATCGACGCGACAACCATTGAAGGCGGAGCACCAACGGCGGAAAAGTGCCGCAGTTGATATTTTGTCGAGAATACTCCGTGGCGAAATACTCTACAAGAGCATGGCCTCTCGCGTATGGACATACGCGAGATATTGGCGGTCAATTTGAGGAAGCTTAGACAAGCCCGTGGACTGTCACAGGAAGAGTTGGCGCATCGCGCTGAGATTGACCGAACCTATGTCAGTTCGCTCGAACGAAGTGTTTATGCGGCCGGTATCGATGTTGTCGAGCGCCTTGCGCGCGCTTTAGGCGTTGAGGTCACGGACCTGCTGACACGTCCTACGTCATCATTGAAGAAAAAGAAGAAGAGCCCGCGGTCAGACTGAGAGCTGGATGCGTCGCCGCATCTGGCTTTTGGCGTGACCTGGCGGGATCTGTGACTGCAGCCACGAAAAGGCCCGCCTTTCCGGCGGGCCTCGGCGGAACGGATGTTATTCGCCGTTCTTGCGCTGGCGCCGGAAGCGGTGGCGAGACAGCTTGGCGCGACAATAGGAGTGTGTAACCCTCTCCGCCTTCGTGGTCGGACAGGTTCGCGTAGATCGGCGCGAGCTATCGCCAAATTTTGGTGACGGCAGTACCGGTCAGGCGGCGGCGGTTATGGGCTGACGGTCGGTCGACTTGGCGATGACCTCGATCCCATCGTTGAATGTCACACCAAGAACGAGTTTTGGCAACTGGTTGTGGCCATCGAGACGGCGCCAGCTTTTCTGTGCGCCCTCGACCAGTTTGAAGACCATGGCGAGCGCGGTCCCGTTCGACAGACAACCCTTCGACCGGATGGTGCGGTGGCGCACGGTGGCGAAGGTGCTTTCGATGGGGTTGGTCGTCCGCAAGTGTTTCCAGTGCTCGGCCGGGAAGTCTTAGAAGGCGAGCAGCGTGTCTCGATCCTTGCTCAGGCAGTCGGCCGCCTTCTGGTATTTCAGCGCGTAGCTCTCGATGAAGGCATCGAACGCCAGCCCGGCCGTGACCTTCGTTTCAGCCATCCAGATCTCCTGCAACGGGCGCTTGGCTTTCGGCTGCTGGCTCTTCGGCAGCTTGGCGAGCACGTTTGCAGTCTTGTGCACCCAGCAGCGCTGCTCGCGCGTTTTCGGCCAGACCTCGCCGGCGGCTTTCCAGAACCCGAGTGCGCCATCGGCGATGACGAGCCGCGGAGGCGCGTCGAGCCCACGGCGCTTCAGATCAAGCAGCAGACCGCGCCAGTCATGCGCGCTTTCGCGGGCGCCATCGGCGAAGCCGACCAGTTCCTTGCGGCCTTCCGGCGTCGCTCCGATCAGCACCAGGATGCACTGCTTTTCGTCCTCGAGCCGCGCCTCCAGATGGATGCCATCGGCCCAGATGTAGACGTAGCGCTTGCCGGTGACACCGTCTACGGTGTTGGCGATATCGAACAGCAGCTACGGCGGGCAGGCAAAGGCTATGTGCTCGGGGTCAGCAGCTCTCATGTCTTCCGATCCTGGGGCAAGCGACCGCCGGTCGCCGGCAAGGCCGAAGACATCGCCCGGACGCGGCGCCCGTCCGACTGGAAGCGCTTGTCGGCGGGAGCCGGAACCAAAGGACCGCGGCTGGATGACTGGTGTTATCTCGAACTGGCCGATCTCGAGGTCGAGCAGTTCAACAGCGCAAATGATGGTTTATGGACGCGCGGTCTGCTGATCCGTCGCCATATCGCCGATGGCGATCTCGCCTTCTTCACCACCTGGTGCCCAGCGGGAACATCAATTGAAACGCTGGTCGCGGTCGAAGGCCATCGATGGGCGATCGAGGACAGCTTTGAAACCGCGAAAAACGAGTTCGGGCTCGATCACAACGAGAGCAGGTCCTGGCATGGCTGGCATCGCCACGTGTCCCTGGTGATGCTCGCCTTCGCCATGATGGCGGCGATCCGCCATCGCGCCAATCCGCCACCGCCCAAAAAAACCAAACCTCGCCCCCCGGCAAAAGCCAAAGCACACCCACGCCGCCGCTGATCCGTTGGTCAATCCAGGAAATCCGCCGCATCGCCATCAGGCTTGCTCGAAAGCGGATCCAACCCGCGCATGTCATTGCATGGTCATTCTGGCGCAGAGCTCACCAGGCTGCCGCTCAGCGCGCGCATCTCAAAGCAAAACGGCAACTGTAATGCTAAGCTTCATCCAAATTTGTCGGATGATCCGTACATCAGCATTTGTTTTCAGGTTCTTGTTTTGAAGTCCAGCGCGGGGTCCGGCAGGTGCCGCTAAGATGTGCGGTGTTCGTCCTATCGCGTTTGGTTAGAGAAATTGAGTTTTCAGGTCTCGATACTTAAAATTCTCGCCGGTCAACCAGAAGGCAGTGCGAGTCTCGCCGTCCTGAAGGACTACCTGGCGGTGTTCTACACCAGCGGTGCGGAGTGGACGGCTCGCATGAAGCGATTGGCGGAGCGGGCGCCGGATCTCAATATTTTCGGACAAGGGCTGGTTGCGCGAGAACCCGGACAGTGGATCATAACGGAAAAAGGTCGGGCCTTTCTTGCATTGCTGGAACAGACGGGCCTACCGACCTCTCTGGAGCGAGCGCTCGAAGGCACGGGTGAGAAACCTCTCGCAAGTGAGCTTCCCGCGCTTGCCCCGGACGGACAAGGCCACAGCGCCCGTCGTAGGCATCGCCGACGTAAGCGCCTGAGGACGCGCGATGGCCGGTCCGCCTAGCCATTCTGCAAAGCTCACCACCGACGACGATGTGGCTACATATCGTGCCGCGGCAACGTCGCAAATGGCCTACGCGCAAGACCTTGATGCCTCTGCAAACCATGGATAGGCTTCGTTTGAAATGGAGAAATTGTAGTGGCAACCGGTATCGTGAAGTGGTTCAGCGCGACAAAGGGCTATGGCTTTATCAAGCCGGATGATGGCGACGCCGACGTATTCGTGCACATTAGGGCAGTCGAGAAAGCGGGCTACACCGCTCTTGCTGAGGGGGCCAGGACCAGCTTCGAGCGCAAGACGGGCAGCTCGGGTAAAGCGTCGGCAGAAAATCTCCGTATAGGATGACTTCTCTCGCCGAGACGGACATCGCTCCGTAAGGACCACGTCACTGCGAGACGATGCGTACAAATCCTAGCGCGCGTTGGAAAACAGCGGGTTGAATATCGGCGTCGGTTGGGCACGGTGGATCGGGTGATACTCGCTGTCTGTGATTCGCGACATCAGCGTGACTACGTCTGCGGAATAACTGCGCACAAGACGCGCGATCTACGGAAATCCTGCGGATATTCTCAAGTTTTTGACCGGATTTAATTACGGCGATTAGGTGAAGTTGCGTGGTACTCTCGAAGCTAGACCGGGGCTCATCCTCTTAAATAAGATCGAACCAAACGAACTCGTCTGAGTGTGGCGATTGATTTCAGATCGGGCGCGTGGGACGTCGAAGCGATCAGCGAAGATCGGTCCCCTTTGTGGGGCCCAGCCAGCAGCCAATCGTTTTGAGGATGGAGCTCCTGAGATCAGATGCCACCCAAAAAGCCTGGATTAGCAACACGCCTCCGGAAAGAGCTGCGCGTGAGTCAGGATCTACTCAGGCGCTTCACATGGGAGATCAGATCGATCGACATATGTCTTGACGATCCTCGGTCCTACCAGGCGAATGCGCTCGGCATCACCGGTCCGCAAATGATGATCTTGATGGCGCTGACGGAACTGGAAGAAGATGATGGTGTTCCCGTCAACGCTGTCGCGAAGCTGATGAGAGTTGAGTCGGGTTTCATCACCAAGCATTCCAAGGAGCTCGAGAGCAAGCGGTTCGTGCGCCGGAAGTCTGACGCGAATGATGCCCGGTACGTCCTTTTGTCGCTCACGGACATCGCTCGCAAGAGCCTCGCGAGCATTGCAAGGCAGCAGGAAGAGCTCGAGCAGTTCGTCTTTGATTATCTCAGCATTCAGGAGTTCGCCAAACTGGCGGGCTGCCTTAGTGGACTCAGGTCTCGGTTGGAGAAAGCTCGGCTGCACGCTGCGCTGAACTCTGAGACAGATTGAGACAATACTGAAAAGAACGCGACCTCCTGTCGCCCGCGAGAGACCATCTGAGCCGGAAAGATCCACCGTGAGTCGCTCCGCCCCCCGGACGGGCTGACCTCTCAAGCCCGTGCGAGCAGGCGCGGGAATGCTCTCGCGACAATCAGCTACGGATCTGAACACCGCAAGCGCCGGCAGGCGGCTAGAGGTCCCGACGTAGAACTACTCACCGCCCTCGTAGAACAGCTCGAGCGGCAGCCCGACCAGCGCCTAGCCGATCCAGTCCCGAGCAATCACATTCGAGGGTCCCCATGGCTATGGCTGCCCGTGCGTCGCGGAAGGAGCGCTCGATTGGTCCTCGGTGATAGCCGTAACCTCCCGTGACCGTGAGTGCCGCTGCCGCGACCTTGTTCGCAACCTCGGCGGCATGGACCTTGAACTCAGTCAGAGGAATGAGGATTTCGCTCTGCGACTTACCGGCTCGCCAGAGTTCATCCAGCCTTGCCGCGAGCTCCAGGCGCCACGGCCTCAAGGTCTCGACCAACACCTTGGCCGCGCCGAGCTCCTGCCGGATCGCCTGATAGTCCGACAGGCTCTTGTTTCGATCCTTGTGCACGAAATTCGTGACGTGCTTGACGGCTGCGTTCAACGCGCCGCGGGCGACGCCCTCCCAGACGGCGCCGAGGCCGATCAGATAGACCGGGGATACGCCATCGTAAATGATCTCCTTGCCCTGCCCCTCGATGCCGAGCCGGTCACGCTGCGGCACCCGCACATTGTTGTACCGGATGGGACCTGAGTGATTGCCGCGGACACCGAGCGCATCCCAAGGCTTGGATTCGATGCTCCTCAGATTTGCCATCCACGATGAAGAAGACGATGTCGTTCTGGTCCTTCGCACCCGGGCTGCGCGTCTGAACGACGTAGAAATCAGCCTGGCCCGAGCTCGTTGTGAACGACTTTTCCGCGTTGAGAAGATAGTCGTGCCCGTCGCGCGACGCCTCGGAGAGATTGTACCACCAGTGTCCCCCAGTGGCACGTTCGCTTGTCGAGTATGTCCCGAGCAGGGCGCCGTTGTTCGCCTGGAGCCAGCGCTCCTTCTGGTCGTCATTGCCAAAAAGGCTGATCGTCTGGGCCGCGCCGACATGCATAACATAGACGAGGCCTGTCGACGCATCAGCCTGTCCGATGCGGTAGGCGGCTTCGGCAAAATCAACATGGCCAAGACCGAGGCCACCAAAGCTTTCGTTCAACACGCCCAGCCGGCGTCTGCCAATGCCCTCAGATTCTCTCTTGGAAAACGGCTTTCAAGATCATTGCGATCGGCATTGACCTTTACGGTCGCATCAATCGCCGCATCCAGCCGAGAATAGACATCAGAGTCGATCTTACGAGCCAGATTGTCGTTAGCCATTGGTCATTCTCCCTTATGTGTCGTCAAACTCTGACAACGGCATGGATGAGCGGTTTCTCGGCGACGTCCGTTTGCGGCGAACCACCGAGGTAAAGCGCCTTGATATCGTCGCGACTGCGCAATTCGATTGATGCACCGGACAGCACGCTGCGGCCGCTCTCAAGCACGACAGCATGGTCGGCAAAGCGCAGCGCAACCGTCGAGTTCTGTTCCGCGACCAGGATCGAGAGCCCCTGCTCGCTGTTGAGCTGCTTCAGCGCTCGGAAAATGCCTTCGACGACGAGCGGCGCAAGCCCCATGGAGGGTTCGTCCAGCACCAACAGGCGTGGACGGGACATCAGCGCACGACCGATCGCGGTCATCTGCTGCTCGCCGCCTGAGGTGAGGCCCGAAATCGAGCTGCGATGATGCTTCAGTCGTGGGAAAAGCTCGTAGATCTCGTCAAGGTCTGCGCGGATGATGCGAGACTTTGCATCGCGGCCAATGGCGCCGGTGATAAGGTTCTCCTCGACGGTCAGCGAGGGGAAGCAATGCCGGCCCTCAAGCACCGGAACGATCCCGGCCCGGACCAGCTTCGCGGGCGATGCGGACACGATGTCGCGGCCGTCGAAGATGATGCGCCCGGCTGCCACTTGGCCGCGCCGAGCCGGCAGCAGCGCCGAGATCGCCTGGAGCGTCGTCGACTTGCCGGCCCCGTTGGCGCGCCGAGCACGGCGACGATCTCGCCACGCCGAACCACAAACGACACGTCGCTTACCGCGCGAATGGCGTGGTTGTAGGTTGCCGCGAGCCCTTCGATCGAAAGCAGAACGTCACTCATCCCGGTTTCACCCCGTCTGAAAGCTGCGGGAGCCGTGGCTCCCGCTGAGACCCCAGCATTGCCTGGTGCTACTGGCCGACCTGATCATCGCCGGAGGCGCGGATCTTGATGTTGTGCTCCTTTGCATAGGCGGCCGACGACTTCTCGATGATGGGCCGCAAGGACGCCCAATCCGGCGCGATCCAGTCCGAGACGACCTTCCACTTGCTGCCGTCCCACTGCTGGAAGGTGACGCGGCCGTCCCCTTCATGATTGTCCCAGGTGACGTTGATCGAATGGAACAGGCCCTTCGCACCCAGCGCCTCGACCCGTGCCGGGTCGAGCTGGAGGTGTTCAAAACCCCAGCGGACCTCGTCGCCCGTCAAGGTGCGCTTGCCGAACTTTGCCTGCGCAATCCGGACAGCTTCGACATTGAGAATGCCGTTTACGATTCCGAGGTTGTGATAGACGCTGCCGATGCGCTTCTTGTCCTCAAGATTGCCCTTGTTCGCGCCATAGACGGTCTTGATCACCTCCTGGAGCACGGGATATTCGGCGCCGGAGGCCTGGGTCGTAATTGCGATGTAGCCCTTGGCGGCGTCACCAGCGGGAATGACATCCTCTTCGGAGTTGGACCAGACGTTGCCGATGATGTGATCGGCAGGGAAGCCAACCTTCTGCGCGGTCTTCAAGGCCACCGGATTCATCACGCCCCAGCCGCGCAACACGACGTAATCCGGCTTCGCCCGGCGGATCGAGAGCCACTGCGATTGCTGCTCATTGCCCGGGTGTGGGACTTCGATCTGCTCCAGCTCAAAGCCGTATTTGTCTGCTAAGAGCTTGTAGATCGGGATCGTCTCCTTGCCATAGGGCGAGCCATGATAGAGCACGACGATCTTCTTGCCCTTCAGCTTGTCCGCGCCGCCTTCCCTGGAGGTAATGTAGTTCACGATGCCGGACGTCTCGCTGTAGGGATTGAGCAGCAGCGGAAAGACGTAAGGGAATACGCGACCATCGGTCGAATCGGTGCGGCCATGGTTGATGGTGATCAGCGGCACCTTGTCCTTGGTGATCCGGTCAATCATGGCATAGGCAATGCCGACCGACAGCGGATTCCAGGCCGCGATTCCGGGACGGCTCTTCAGCCGCTCATAAACCTCGACGCCGCGCTCAACCTCGTACTGGGTCTCACCTTCATCCCAGGTGAGCTTGACGCCGTTGACGCCGCCATCGCGGATGTTGATCAGATTGAGATAGTCGATGAAGCCCCCGAAAAATCCGGTTCCTCCGGCGGCATAGGGACCTACACGGTAGCTTTGCAGCGGAAAGAACTGTTCGTCGGCGTGTGCCGCCAATGTACTGGCAAGGCCTACGGCGAGTGCCGCAGCCATCGTGACCTTCAGACGTCTCATCACGTTCATTGCAAGCTCCTTTGGGCTAAGCAAAATCTCAGGTCGGATACACCGGGCGCCTGACGGGCCGCATGGCGTCCCAGGCGCGGTCCCACAGCGCGATCAGCCCGCGCGGCTCTGCGATCAGAAAAGCGATGATGAGGCCACCGATCACGATGCGCTGGCTCATCTCCAGAACCCCCGAATCGAACACGCTGCCGAGCAGCGCCGCGCCGATCCGGGACAACAGGAGCGGGAAGACAACGATGAAGGCAGCGCCGATGAAGGAGCCGCGTAGCGAGGCAAGGCCGCCAATGACGATGATGAACAGGATCTGGAACGAGCGATCCAGATTGAAGCCGGCCGGCTCGACCGTACGCAAGTAAGCAATTGCCCAGAGCACGCCGGCAATGCCAATAAGGAAGGACGAGATTGCGAAGGCGAGCAGTTTGGTCCGCAAGTGCGGCACACCAATCACCTTGGCCGTGATCTCGTGATCGCGGACCGCGATGAAGTTGCGGCCAGATTGGGAACGCAGCAGCCGCAGCGTCAGCAGGGTCAAAACGACCACGATCGTCAGCGAGAAGACGTAACGTTCGGCGGGGCTCGTGAACGAGATGCTGCCAATACTGAGAATCGGCGCGTCGATCACTCCTGATGGATTGTCGTTGGAGAACCAGCTGAACTTGGTCAGCGCCCACTGCACGAAGAACTGCGCGGCGAGTGTCGATACTGCGAGGTAGAATCCGCGTAGGCGAAGGCTCGGCAGCCCGAATACGATGCCGATGGCCGCCGCGACGCCTCCGGCCAGCACCAGATCGACGAGCAGCGGCAATGCCGGGATACGAAGGTGAAGATTGTAGGCGGCGTAGGCACCGACAGCGAGAAAGGCGGCCGAGCCGAGCGAGACCTGCCCGGCGTAGCCGGTCAGGACGTTGAGCCCGACGGCGGCTAGCGACAGCGCAAGAAACGGCGTGAGCACCGCGTCGAGCAGATAGTCTGTCCCCGCGAGCGGCACGATGCCGTAGGCGGCCACAATCACGAGGCCGATCCACAGCGCCTCGCTGGAGAACCAGGCCGATTTGGCGGAAGAGAGAGCCGGCATGGTCTACACCCTCTCCACCAGCTTCTGCCCGAACAGGCCCGACGGCCAGATCAGGAGGAGCGCCAGTGCCGCGACATAGGCGGCCCAGGCTTCGATGCCGCCGCCAAAGAATGGACCAACATAGACCTCTCAAGTTTTTCGATGGCGCCCACCAAAAGACCGCCGACGATCGCCCCTGTGATCGAATCGAACCCACCGAGGACCAAGACCGGGAGCGCCTTCAGGACGACGAGCGACAGCGAGAACTGCACGCCGAGCCGTGCGCCCCATAGGAGTCCCCCGACGAGGGCCACGATCCCCGACGCAGTCCAGACCGCGGCCCAGACCCGCGGCAACCGCAAGCCGACCGCAAGAGCCGCAAACTGATCATCGGCAACGGCGCGGAACGACAGTCCCGTGCCGGTGTAGCGAAAGAAAAGCGCAAACAGTGCGACCAGACTGCCGGCGACCGCCGCCGCAAACAGGTCAAACTGGCTGGTCAGCACGCCCGCCACCTCGAACGGCGTGTCGCTGATGCCAATGTCGAGGCCATGCACCTGCGTGCCCAAAGGAGCTGGGCTGCGCCCTCAATGACGTAGGAGAGCCCGAGGGTCGCCATGAACAGGGTAATCGGCGGCTGGTTGACCAGTGGCCGCAGCACCAACCGCTCGGTGGCGATGCCCAGCGCGACTATGATGACCAGCGTTGCGGCCAGCGCGGCAATGAATGGCGCGCCGCGCTCGATCAGGCTGACGAAGGTCAGGGCCGCGAACAGCAGCATCGCGCCTTGCGCGAAGTTGAGCACGCCTGAGGTCTTGTAGATCAGCACGAACCCGATTGCGACCAGGGAGTACATCACACCCGAGAGCAGGCCGCCGATCAGCACCTCAAGCAAAAACTGGTAATCGAGCATCAGATCAGCTCCTTATCGTCCTCATGTGCGACGCCGAGATAGGCGTCGATCACCGCAGCATCGGCGCGGACCTGATCGGGCGTGCCGTCCGCGATCTTTCGCCCGTAATCGAGTACAGCCACGCGGTCGGACAGCCCCATCACCACCCCGATGTCATGCTCGATCAGAACGATTGCTGCCCCGAAGCTGTCGCGGGCGTTGCGCACATGCTGCGATAGTTCCCGCTTCTCAGTGAGAGTTACGCCCGCGAACGGCTCGTCGAGCAGCAGGAGCTTCGGCCGCGCAACGAGGGCCCGCGCCAACTCGACCCGCTTCTGCAGTCCATAGGGAAGCGTCCCAGTAAGGCGGTCACGAACCTCGGTAAGATGCAGGAAGCCGATCACTTCCTCGGCAGCCGCGCGATTCTCCGCCTCGATCCGTCTCCCTAGTAGCGAGCCGACGATCTGCTGCAGAAATCCCGCACGCACGCGATGCGCCAGTCCCATCGGCACATTGTCGAAGACGGAAAGTCCCTTGAAGAGCGCCAGATTTTGAAACGTCCGCGCAACACCAAGTCCTGCCAGCTTCGACGTCGGCACTTCGCGAAAGGAGTTCTCGCCGAACCGCACCTCGCCGCGATCGAGCCTGTAAATTCCACTGACGATGTTGAGGAGCGAGCTCTTGCCGGCGCCGTTCGGACCGATCACAGCCAGGATCTCGCCCTGCGCGACCTCCAGATCGATCTCGCGTAGCGCTGCGACGCCGCCGAACGCCAGCGAAATACTCGCAAGCCCAAGCGCCGGCCGCACCGGGGTCTTGGCAGACTCGTCCACGCGCCCCTCCAGCGCCTGCTCGGGCCTTCCGCCCGATACATGCGCGTACCGGCGTGGAGGGATCTCCTCCAGCCGAAAGGCGCCCGCCCCTGTCGCAATTGCGGTCACGTAGCTCACCCTCGCTTTGCGCCTATTCAGCAGCCTGAACGCGTACAGGCGTCCTTGCCTCGAGTTCGCGAACCAGCGGGATCACATGCTTGCCGAAGAATTCGACTTCTTCCTGGAAATGCAGGAACCCGAGCAGGATCAGGTCGGCGCCGGCACCCTTGAGCTCGATGATCCGTTCAGCGACTTGCTGTGGCGTGCCGATCAGGTTCGAGCGGAAGCCGTCGTTGTATTGAACGAGATCCTGGAAAGTGGATTTGGCCCAGTTGCCCTCGCGCTCGGGGCTGGCATTCCCGGCGTTCTGGACCTCGTGGTGGAAGCCGCGGACCGCATCGGGGATCGCCTTGTCGAGGATTTCCTGCAGGATCTCCCTGGCTTCCTTTTCAGTCTGCCGGACAATGCCGAATGCGTTGATGCCGATCTTGGTCTTAAAGCTCTTGCCGAAAGTCTTCTCCTTGGACCTGATGTCCTCGACCTGCGCTTTTAGCCCCTCTGGCGTATTCCCGTTGGTGAAATACCAGTCGGACACGCGGGCGGCCAAGTCGCGGGCGGCGCGCGAAGAGCCACCTTGGAAGATCTCGGGAAGCGGCTCCAAGGGCTTCGGTTTGAGCGAGTACTCGTTGAACCGATAGAAATCCCCCTTGAGCGCGAAGCTCTCTTCCGTCCAGATCCCGCGGAGAGCACGGATGATTTCCTCCGAACGCCGGTAGCGCTCATCATGATCGAGCCAAGGCTCACCGATTGCATTGAAGGCCCCGGAACCAGCCTTATACGACGTTGACCGCAACGCGCCCACTGCTGAGCTGACTGATCGTCGCAATCTGCTTGGCGGCTACGGCGGGATTCCACGGCCCAGGCAGGAGAGCGGCGATGACTTTCAGCTTTTCCGTCGCCGCCAGCAGCGCCTGCGAAAAACTGACCGGCTCATGCTGATTATCGGCCCCGTAACCCGCCGTGAAGCGGATCTGGCTGAGAGCGTAGTCGAAGCCAGCCTTCTCCGCGATCTGGGCGAGCTTCCGGTTGTAGTCGATGTCCCAGCTGGTACGCTGCTCGATCGAAGAAATCACGAGGCCGCCGGATACGTTCGGCACCCAGTAGGCGAATTTGATCGGTTCGTTGTTTACAGACATCCTGGTTTGTCTCTTGAGAATGACACTTACTGCGAGGTGGGCGCGGCATGAGCGCGCAGCACCATGCGACCACGCCGCTCAAAACGAGCGGGCGCCGACACTGCTGTTCAGCCAGCGTTTGGGTTATTGATTTCGAGGATCTAGAGCGATCTCAGGCCAGATCGTCCCTATGAATTAAGACGCCGCTCAGGAACAACACGAACACAACTGGTCGACTAGCTTGCTCGGAATCGGATGCGTAACACTGTCGAGCACGTAGTTGCGCATTGTCCGCGCTCCTGAGTGGCACCATCGCCTGATGATCAATCCTCTCAGAGATTGTTCGACCATGCGAGTCCAAGACGAACTATTTTTCGCCACGCGGAGAAAATCAGCTTCCTTTTGTTTAGCGGCGAACGCATCGTTTGTTGCTGTGTGGGTGCAAGCTGATCATTTCCTCGCCGCGCAGAAGCTCATTCAATCGCCACGGCCGTACGGCGGCATCGGCATAGCCACGTGCACCAAATACTGCGGCTTCGGCCGCTGACTGGAATATTCCAATCGCACTCGCTGGCATCTGAGATCACTTGCTCTGCCGAAGAGATCGGAGACATAGAATTCGCATGATCGGACCGGCTATTGCCGTCCAACATGCAAGCACGCCCGGCACTGGACGCAATCAAACGAACGACCCAACGGATTCAGCGCAGAATGGGTGGGGTCGAGCGAACGGCAACAAGAGTCTGAACGGCCCGCCCGTTCATCCAACGCCGTCCTTGGCTGACCTAACGACGTTCGCTCCAGCCCAATTGCCTTCCCTGTCGCTCGTAGGCGTAGATCGGATTGATACCGCAATAGGCATATGTGCCGGATGCCGTAGCCATGCACTGGCTATAGGTTGAGAACTGGCAGTTGCCCGGATATCCCCAGGCTCGGCCCTGCAAGCAATAAACATCTTGGCGGGCCGGTGGGGGGTACGAATGAACCCGTGAAGCGGCGGTCGAGCCTGATCCAAAGCCGACGAGGATAGGAAGTGTTACCACTCCGATAGCGAGAAGGTAGCGCATGCGATCTCTTGCCTCCGTTAATTAGCTGAAGGATAGAGGATCCGAATTGAACGGTTTGATCTTAATGAATGGCAGATGGCGGGTCCAGTCGGACATTGTCAGCAAGACCATCACCCGTGGGGAGAGACCGAGCGGGACACTTGAGCAGGACGTTGGATAAGGGTGGGGAGCAATGAGAGGGTTGGAGCGGATTATGCTACCCGTCCTCGGTCCTGAGCTAACCCCGCATTTCGAAGCAGACTTCCAGCGACACTGCGTTGCGAAACGCATCTTTTAAGCGCGACGCGGCGCCTTCGCGCAGCAGAACTCTCGTATGGCCGACTCGTTTTGGTCGCTCCAACGCGTGTTGGCCAGCACACAGCCCCGACGGAGGCCTCAATTGCGTCACCTCAACTGTTGCGCGGGCACTGCGTCACTACGACACGACTTCCTCTTTTCATGGACGCTTGTTAAACACTCTGCAGGCATCCATAGATTGCGCCCAATTTATTCGCGAGGCTCCAATTCACTTCGCATATTCTGGTTCAGGAGTGTCGGACCATGTTTGTGAGCGTCACCACAGACCAAAGATCCCGCATCAATTCGCTCAGTGAGTTCGGCATATCGAGCGGGTCAAATCCGATCGTAAGCTTGAGCGAATTCACTTACAAGAAAGGTAAGATCATCTACATCGAGAGTGACCCAGCCGAGTACGTCTATCAGGTCAGAAAAGGCGCGGTACGGACCTGCAAATTACTCCCCGATGGATGGCGCCAGATCGGCGCATTTCATTTGCCGGGTGATATTTTCGAGAACGGCGGAGCCCACCGATTTACGGCGGAAGCGATCACCCACACCACTGTTCGCCTGATCAGGCGGCTACATCTTGAGACGGTGGCCGAGACTGACGCGGTTGTCTGGCGCACCCTGCTCAGCTTGACTACGAATAACTTGCAGCACGCCGAAAACCATATGCTGCTGCTCGGGCGCAAGACTGCTCTGCAGCGCGTTGCCGCGTTCTTGCACGAAATGAATGAACGGCTCACGGCTGCTGACGTGATCTCGCTCCCGATGTCTCGGCGTGACATCGCGGATTACCTTGGCCTGACCATCGAGACCGTTTCGCGCGCAGTATCACAATTGCATAGTGATGGCATCCTAGATTTCATCGGCAATACTCAACGCGAGATCATGATTCGGGACCGGCAGCGGCTCGCGAGCCTTGACATGCAAAGCTAAACGCGGATCGGCGTGAGCCCCTTCGGTCACAGCCAGGATCACCTGCGCAGCAAATTACCGGACTGCAGGCATAAAATCATCCGCACCTTTGAGGCGCTCGAATCCGCTCCGAAGCGCTATTTCCCAACGCTGCGATGTGACTTCGCGCAGCGCCGGTTAACGCCTCTGGATCATACAGCTTCTTGAACCAACTGGTCAGAATGTTGATGGCGATCCATCCTTTGGAATAGGCTCTCGACCGCCGTTTCGCTCGAATGGAATGCATTCAGGTTTACGAACGTCGCGCTCTTTATCGTATCCAAGTCATGCACTCGTCGCCGCGAATTTGCGATGACCATTTTGCGCAGCAGATTTTTTCCTTGAAGCGCGCGCCGCTTCGAACAATTGTCTTGGATCCCGCAGAAATACAGTCTGGCTCTCCAACCACAAGGGACTATTCTTCGTGAGCGTTGATTTTTCAACTACTGAGTTGACCGGAGAGAAGCAGAACGATGACCATTCACATCGCGAGCCTCACCACCAGCGACGGAGAATTGGAAAAGCGATTCGCGCCGGTCTTTCAGAGGATCGCCGCGGGTGCGGTGGAGCGCGAGCGAAACCGCGCCCTCCCCTTCGAGGCGATAACGCTGCTCAAGGAGGCAGGCTTTGGAGCCTTGCGGGTTCCGGTCGAGTTCGGTGGTCTCGGCGCATCGCTTCGTCAGACCTCGATCTGCTCATTGCACTTGTGGCTGCGGACTCCGATCTGGCACAGGCGCTGAGGGCACATTTCAACCTGGTCGAGGACTTGCGCCTGGACAAGGACGAGGCGACCAAAGCGCGGTGGCTCAGAGCCATCGCGAACGGTGCCCTCATCAGGGCCGCGACAACCGAGTTGGGCGTCGGCGCTGTCGATCGCTACCGGACGGCGGTGACGTCGGACGGAGACGGACTACAGCTCAATGGCACGAAATATTACACGACTGGCAACCCTTTACGCCGATCACTTGATCGTAGCGGCTGACCAGAGCGGCAAGCGGATCGCCGTACTTGTCGATGCCGACCAGCCCGGCGTCAGCATCTACGACGACTGAGATGCTTCGGCCTGAGACTTACCGCAAGCAGTTCAGCTCATTTCAGGAATGTAGCGATCCTCGAGGACCGAATTCTTGGTCCTGGATATGGAACGGAAGGCCGGGTCTTTGGAACGGCCTATGTTCAGTTGCTCCTGCTTGCGACCCCCGCTGGAATTGCGCGGCGCGCCGCTAGTGACACGACGGAGTGGGTTAAGGCGCGAACCCGTACCTTTACTCACGCGGTTGCCGACCTGCCGCGGAGCGATCCGCTCGTGCAACAGGTTATCGGCAGGCTTTTCAGCGCGGCTTTTGGTGCGCGAGCAGCAGTCCTCGCCGGCGTCGATGAGCTTGCGAGAACACTCGACGGCCGCCAACAGGACCCGCAACAGCTTGATGCGTCTGAGCCGCGACAGCACAGGCACAGGTGGTTGTCGTCAAGCTTGTTTCGACGCCACGACCGAGCTTTTCGAGGTCGGCGGAGCCTCTCTGATCTCCGAGAAGCTCGCGATCGACCGGCATTGGCGCAACGCGCGCACCATCGCCTCGCACAAGCCGGTGGACTTCAAGCTCCGCGCGATCGGCGGATATGAATTGAATGACGAAGCCCTGCCATACGCATGGAGCGCAGGTATCCGAGCGACACGACAATACAGCAGCTAACCACTGGCTTTTCGGCAGCTTCATGCTTGGCCCAGGCGAGGCCGCTCGGCCCCCATGGACGCGATTGCCGGACGTCCACCATCTGCGACGGGCTAAGGACGCGGTGAGCGGCCGTGGTCACCGTATCTCGGCGACAGTGCCGGTGCTCCTGCTGTAGCAAGGCGAGATGCTCGCCTGGTCGATCTGCCTCTTCTGGTCCTCGGAATTGAGCTGGTGCGAGACTTAGCCTCGCACTTCCTCTAATTGGCATTGCAAGGATGCCAGCCACCCGATAAACGATCCCCTGCAACCTCGCTGGCTGGTTTTCGATGGTCGCCTGGACTGGGCCTGTAGCTCAATGGTTAGAGCCGGCCGCTCATAACGGTCTGGTTCCTGGTTCGAATCCAGGCGGGCCTACCAGCATTGTTGTTGTTGCTGCTGTTGTCTCCTCGTCTCACCACACCATCAGCACCATGGCCCAGAAGATCTACGACACTCCAGATTTCTTCGCTGGCTACAAGCAATTGCCCCGGCAGGTGCATGGGCTGGACGGCGCTCCTGAATGGCCGAGATCCGGGCTATGCTGCCGGACCTCGTCGGAAAGCGTGTGGTCGATCTGGGGTGTGGTGGCGGTTGGGTCTCCCGCTGGATGCGCGAACAAGGTGCGGCCTCTGTCCTTGGTCTCGATTTGTCGCAAAACATGATCGCGCGAGCAAAAGCGGACACGGCGGACGATGCCATTACGTATCGGATTGCCGATCTCGACACGTTGGAGTTACCGGAGGCCGCTTTTGACCTCGCTTACAGTGCGCTGACCTTCCACTATGTTCAGGATTTTGGCCGCCTCGTGCGTGCGATTCGCAGAATGCTGGTCCCCGGCGGGCATTTGGTTTTCACGATAGAGCATCCGATTTTCATGGCAGCAGCGCATCCGCACTGGATCCGCGATGAGGACGGCCGGAAGACTTGGCCCGTGAATCGATACTCCCTTGAGGGAGAACGGCGGACGGATTGGTTCGTCAAGGGCGTGCTGAAATATCACAGAACGATCGGCACCACGCTGAATGCGCTGATTGATGCAGATTTCCAGATTCGGCGGGTTAAGGAGTTTGCTCCGACAGACGATCAGATACAGCAGCGGCTGGAATTGGCTGAGGAATTGGAACGCCCCATGATGTTACTCGTTTCCGCGTCCACATAGGCCGGCGAGGAGCTGTCGCAATAAAGGCACGCCATCCCACTCCTAGGTAAACGGCGCGGACGAATCGACCGGATGGGGGCTCATTTTGACGAGTATGCCTGCTATATGTTTCAACTGTCGTCCAGAACCAAGGCTTGAGCATAGACGCTGAGGCCGGAAGAGAGTTGATTCATGTTGCTTCTCAACCCGCACGTCGATCACCGAGCTATTCTAGATGCCTGCGATGCGGACACCTTAAGTGTCGAGGCCGCTCGCGAAGTCGAGCGGTTTCTTAGGCATCGCGAAGGTCACAAGGAAACGCCACTCCTTTCATTGCCAGGCCTTGCTCGTGAGATCGGCGTGGGCTCGATCTACCTCAAGGACGAGGGGCATCGACTTGGACTTGGCAGTTTCAAGGCTTTGGGCGGCTCTTATGCCGTGATCCGGCTTGTGCTGGAGGAAGCAACGCGGCAGCTGGGCCGAGCCGTTGACGTATCAGGGCTGCACACACCTAAAGTGAAGGCCGTCGCGCGAAAAATGACTGTATCGTGCGCCACAGATGGCAATCATGGCAGGTCAGTGGCTCAAGGTGCTCAGCTCGTCGGTACGAGGTGCGCCATCTTCGTTCACGCAGGTGTCAGCGACGAGCGTATTGCGGCGATCGCTCGCTTTGGCGCGCAGATGATCCGCGTCAATGGCAACTACGACGACTCCGTCGCCGAAGCCTCAAAAGTTGCTGCGGAAAACGACTGGATCACGGTGTCTGATACTTCCTGGCCGGGCTACGAGCGTATTCCCGGACTCGTGATGCAGGGATATACCGCCGTCTTGAGCGAAGCACTACGCCAATTGCCCCAAGCTCCAACCCACGTCTTCGTGCAGTCGGGTGTGGGAGGAGTCGCAGCAGCGATCGCGGGGCATTTTTCAGTTCTGCTGGGCGATAGCCGCCCGTTTTTTACGGTTGTCGACCCCGCGCGCGCGGCGTGCCTCTTTGAAAGCGCCCGGGCCGGACACCCAGTAAAAGTAGATCATGGGCAGCCGACGGTGATGGCGATGCTCGAATGCTACGAACCCTCGCTCGTCGCCTGGCGCATCCTTTCACGGGTAGCGGATGCGTTTATGACTGTCGACGACGCGGACGCTATCAGCGTCATGAGGCGGCTTGCGAATGCCAGGCATGGCGACCCCGCTGTCGTCGCAGGCGAAAGTGGCGGTGTCGGTCTTGCAGGCTTGCTGAAGGTTGCCTCCGACCAGAACCTGCGGGGAAAGATTGGTCTTGGACGAAATGCGCGGGTCTTTCTGATCAACACAGAGGGTGCGACCGATCCACACCTCTACGAGGAGTTCGTCGGCCTGTCGCCAGCGCAGGTGACCGCGCGAAATACTCCGCCGACCAAGGACCAGTAAGCGGCACGCTTGGGAGCCTAACGGCGTGATGATCGCGATTTCCCTAGCAGTCGGGATCCAATTTTTTGTTTCGATTCCTGCCGAAGGCTTTCAAGTCGCTCGATGGCTTCACCGCGAAGCTAAAGCTGGCCTGCAAGACAGGTCCATGATCATCGCGAACTTCAACTGCCATGCGGTGATCCGGCCTGCTTCTGGCCCATGCGCGCGCCATCTCCGAGAGCGCAGCAGTCGCTTCTTCGCGTGCAGCCTCGTTATGGGCTAGCTCCACACCTTCATCGTCGCGGATAAATTGGCCTCCGTCGCGGATATCAAAATAGTATCTCTTCATGATCGACCTAACAGCCTTTCCGGCTCCAGACGATGTTGCTAACGTCTTCGAAGTGCTGAACATGGCCCTGCTTCAAATGGAAATGACGAGAGGCGGTTTCGTTGTGTCGGAAACGTTCAGGCGCTTCTTGGACTGCAGCACTGTCCGCCGGGAGCAGTGCCCGATCAGGCCATCCTTTCCGCCACAGACGGCGCAGCTTGTCGCTTCTGGCGAAACGAATGTGGTCGACAGAGCACAACTCTGCGGCTTCCGCGGCTACGATGGAGAAAAGCCCTCCCGCTTCTTAAATCAAGACAAACGCGAGCAAGCTGGAGCAGAGAAGCGTGATGCCGGCAGCGGTCAGGGCCAATAGGCTGTCCGAAACAAGATCATGATTGCGCATGAAACGTCCTCGATTGTGCCAGGACGAAGCAGCCGCCGCTGCCTTCCTCTATTTGATCAGCATTTTTGCTCGAATCTGCTGCACAATTCCTCCCCTTATAGTAGGGAGTGCGCATGTTTTCGTCGCTGCTGGGCCAATGCTCGCCGTTTTGCAGCAAGACGAAAGGGACATCGATTATGGGATTTGGCGAACCAGTTCCGTGGCCTTCATTCCGTTCCAGTTTCGCCGCTACTCTTCGCCTCCGCTGTCAAAATTGGATGTGAGCGTTTCACAATTGCGATACAGCTTGTTGATTAAACTTGTCGAATGCGGGGGCTCTTTATTCTTCTTGTCGCCTTTGTAATCATGTTGGCGGCTCGCGGTCAGCACCATTCTGGCTTAGTGCCGCGCCCCACTGCGCCCATTCCGCTGGTCAACGTGCCCTAGTTCAATGAGCGAGCAGGAACTACTTGGCGCACTTCATCAATCCCCAGGAAACATAGTGACACCGCTCAGACTTATACTCCCGATCTATACGGCAACCTTCGTCGCCAGCACTTCGTCCGCGCTCGCCTGGGGTCAACTCGGTCATTCGGTTATCGCAGAATTGGCCCAACGGCGTTTGAGTCCTGCCGCACGAGCCAAGCTCAAGGATTTGATCGGGGACGCCTCTCTGGCCGCGATCTCAAGTTGGGCCGATGACTACAAATTCACGCTGGACGGAAAGAATACCCATCGGTGGCACTTCGTGGATATCGAGCCGTGCATCAATAATGATCAGGGGGGCAATAAGCTGCACGTCGTCTTGCATGCGAAGCGCTCCGATGGCACGGCATACACACGGGCATCAACATTGCACAGCATGTGGAACGACTCGCTGGTCGATCTGCAGGCATATTCATGGGGCAGTTACGCGGATGCGTTCGATACCAACCCGCTGCCGGCCGTAGAAGCGCCGCCATTCGACGAGGCACGCATCGCCGCTTGGGCCAACGAAACCCACACTCTCGGAATAAACGCTTACCAGCTCCTGCCCCCAGGAACACCTGACCACAATGACGCGGGCCATCCCGTGGACCTCAACAACGATTATGCTGGAGCCATAAAAGCGGATCTGGATGCCGAGTTGGCAAAGGGAGCAGCGCGCCTGAAAGCGATTCTCGACGATGCGCGCTCGGAGGGCCGTAGGCGAATCATCTGGCACTTAGCCCATTTTCTGCGGCTTCGCCTCTACGAGCGCCGTTGCTGGATTGCCGGTAAACGTCAGGGTCATTTGGCTCGGAATAGCCAACCCACGCCAATATGATGATATCCCGCTTGAGCTCGGCCATGGGCGCGACCCCAGCCGGATAGCTCACCAGAATCTAAATTCACCTGACGGACAAAATCGTTTGCAGCTTACCGCCACATGCTTGGCGCTTGGCGAAGTGCATCGATGCCTACATTTTTGAGACGCTCGGGTGTCCGCTCACCGTTGCTAGCAGCTTCAAGAAGCTTCGCGGCGACATGTGCGCGAACGCCGCTATCGCTCGGAGAAACTGCTTCACAGACCTCCTCAAGGATTGCCCGCAAAAGTGCGGTGGTAGCAGCGTCCAACATCGGGACTTCCCTTCACCCTCGACGAGGATGATAGCACCGTATCCAGTGTTTTCGGATTCGGATGGATTACATGCGAGAGATACAAAAGCATTTTGGTCGGTGCTCGGTATCCCTTTTTTCGCCCCTCTGTGGTGTTTTTCTTGACTCCTGTCTTTGAGGGGAGGGCTTGCTGCACTCAGATGATGTCTTGGCGCTCGAACCATTAAACGGGCCGCGGAGCAGTGATGAATAGGCGACCTCTTGCGTCTCAAGAACCTTGACCGGGGCTCAGATTTATCGACAAACTGATCGTTTTTGACGGATTCCACCACAGCGATTGTGGGAAGCTGTGAGACATTTGAGCCAAACGGGACTGGTGTCAGAAGCGGAAGCCGTCCCCGACTGGTGGCCCCTCTGCGTCGTTGGGGCAGCAGCGGGCTGAGGCGCTGCAACTGCGACTTGTCGAGCCCGTGGTCGGCACTTGGTAGATCGCCGGGCCGGGCAAGATAACCTTTAGGCGGAGTACTGGTATTCGATGGCGGCGCATGCGCGCGGTCTGACAACATAAGGGACCGTGGCTTGCCGTGAGTCACGAAGTGGTCCGCCAATTCGCGTAGGAGTCCAGGGGAAATTCGGCATTTTCGTGCCAACGAGCTTGGCCCTCCTCGGCCGAATTTACGATCTTGATGGCGCTGGCAGGCTGGGACAGGCATCAGGGTGTTCCGGTCAACGTGGTTGTAAAACTGATGAAGGTTGATCCATCGTTCGTCACGACGTCCCCAAACTGCTAGAGAGATATCTTCGAATAGACGGTTCGCTTTCCGTCAACTTAGCTCCCCAGACCGTAGCGGCGGCTCCAGGCATGATCAGCTCCGCTCGCTAAAGTGATCCCGCGTTCTGATGTTTTACAATTCAGTCCCCCACAAGTGGAGATGTTGATGAAAAGCGCAAAGGGGCGAGGGTCAATTGGACTGTCCGATCAGTCAGCCTTCAAAATGCCCGCAAGGTCAAAGACCAAAAAGTTGACAGCGACTATGAAGCGGCGAGCGCTAAAAGTTCGGAAATCTGAGCCACGTCCTCCATCTTCCTGAGAGCAATTCTCGTCGGCTGTTTCCCCTCGCGGTGATGAGAATGCTCGCGCGGGACGATGCCCAGCTTAGCAAGTTTCGGAACCAACTTTGATTGAACTGCAATTATCTTCGGCCCGCGAGGCTAGCACTGTTCTACCGAGCTACAACGCCGCCGCATTCTCTTGCAAAAATGTCGACTGGCACAAGCTCGACGGGCGCGTCGATGTGAGCCAGCCCGCCAAAACACCGGCGAGCGCTTGGCCCTTGCCGGATGTTCGCCCCGCGCGCCCGCAGGTTTTCCCTCCATTGAACCGGGCAAGAAGAGAATGGCGCAATCGTCGTAAGCGACTGCTAGCTGTACACTGCTGCGCAGGTGATTATAGCCCGTTAGCCGGATTCTGTGCCGCCACAAAAACTTCGTCGGGGCGTTTAACCAGGTCCTCGCAAATCGACCATCAAGCAATTCTTGCAGCGGATGAATCCGCGACGTAGCGGCGCAATGCGCGTCGCTGCCGAGAATTCAACCGTGATCGACTCACAGAGTTACTTTGGGCTCGAGAGCTGGCTTGACCGTGCAACTGCAATTTGAGCCGTGGGCCAATCTCTGCAAAACCAGCCTTCAGGTACAAAGCCGAGTTGGGGCTCCGGCTCCATACAGGCTGCTTCGGCGCCCCCACTTCAAGCTGGCCCCAGCCCTTTACCGTCCCGAGGCTCACGGCAGCCTCAATAAGGCCCATCGCGACCCCAGACGATCGTTGATCCGGTACAACGTACAGTTCAGTGATGATGCCGTAGGTACCACGCGCAAAAAGCGAGGCGCTTTCCGACAACATGATGATGCCGACAGGGCATTCTTCTATGAAAGCTAGAAAGCCTGAGATACGCTCCTTCATGGCAAGGAGGTTGGCAACGAGCTGGGTCTCCAGGCAGCCTTGCACGTCGCCGGCCCCAAGCTCCGCAAGCATGGCTCCAACCATTTGGGTCACCGTTTCGGTATCATCCAAGGATACTTCACGCGTGGTCACCATGTCACAACCTCCTTCAACCTTTACCAGTAGCGGAGCGGTAGCATGGGTAGGAAAGCTGCAGCACCGCGGCCTCATCAGTTATGCCCTCACATTGACGCTCAGATGACGCCCTGTTCACAACTGCTGAAGGCGACTGATGTTCATTTCTCCTGCTCCAAGCGAACCCGAGAAGTTCTCGGTTGGGCGCAACCGATTTCCCGCCGAGCAGAACTCGTTAACTTCTATGAATAAACATTACCGTATCCGGCAACAGGATATCGGTCGCTGGATTCGAAATGAATCAAATGCCGACGGGACGCTCGTTCGGCGCGCAGACTTATGAAAACCGCCCTCACCTTTCCGGATCATCAACGTTCTAATGTGAAGCACAACGACTATCGCCGATGAGATCAGACAAACCGCAACAGCGCGAGTCAAGAACGGCCTCTTTTTCGTCGCGCTAGGAAACGCACATAGGCGTTTGTTGCCGAATGGGAATACCTCGGCGGAGACGGCTTAATTGCATGTAAGCGCTACTGGCGCGCGCATCCTCCCTCAACTCATTCCTATTTCGGTAGGCCGGCTCTTGTCGTCCATATTCTACAATCATTCAACGTGCGAGAACGTCCTCCGAGCAAGGCCGGCCAAGAACGCGAGCTGGTTACCAGGATCGACACAGGCCCTAACCGAGTCACACGGGGAGCCGCAGCTCAGCGAAAGACCCTAATGACGAGCTGCTCGCTGACGACGAGGACCGGGCTTAACGTCAGGCTGGTGCGCGAACATCTTGCAGCCAGCCACACCCAGTACCCTGGCAGCTTGGCACCAACGCAAATCTGAAGGGAGTCACGAAATCTCAAACTCATCCCCTTTTGAAGGCACTCTTCACAAGTCCAGAGGACATGAACTGCTGAAGCGCTAGCAAGCAAGTTGGGATGTAGCTCTGTAGCGAGGCGGTCCGATCTCCCCATGAACCGGCAGGGTCGAACGCAACGGAAAACTTAGCTCGACGAGCTAACGGTGCTGATATGCACAGTTAAGCCGTTTGAACCCGCTCCAGGAAATCACCGAGTTCGCGCTTCAGCCGCACACTTTCCTGGGACAGCAGCTCGGCAGACCTGAGCACGTGCATCGACGCCCCTCCGGTTTCCTTCGCACGGTGCGTTACCTCACCTGCGTTCGCCGCCACGTGAGTCGTCTTGATCGCCGCTTCCTGCAGATTGACAGCAACAGTCTTGCTCGTCGTCTTCTGCTCGCAGATCGAGGCGACGACGGCCATGGCAATATCCGAGATGCGACCGATAATAACGCCGGTTTCAGCGATGGCTCCGACAGCTTCAGTCGTCGCCAACTGAATGCCGCCAATTTGTTCGCCAATCTCTACAGTAGCCTGCGCGGTTTGTGCCGCGAGAGATTTCACTTCCTGGGCCACAACCGCGAAGCCTCTGCCCCGATCGCCTGCACGCGCGGCTTCGATCGTCGCGTTCAGCGCGAGCAGATTGGTCTGCCGAGCGACCGCAGCGATAAGCTCAATAACGCTGCCGATCCGCTCCGCCGCGGCCGCTAGAGCAGCCATGCGTTGATCGGTAAGATCGGTCTTGCGAACCGCTTCACCCGCCATGTGGGCTGCTTCCTCGACTCGACGGCCGAGATCAGCGACCGTTGTCGCCATTGCGCTTGTCGATGCCGCGGCGTGCTGAACATTGGTGGAAGCTTCTTCCGAAGAGGCGGCGACCTCGATAGAGAGTGCGCGGCTCTGGTCCGCCGAATGGGAAAGGCTTCGCGCGGAAGCTTCAAGTTGAGTCGAGGCTGCCGAGACCGTTTCGATCACTTGTCCTACGCTAGCCTCGAATTCGCCGGCTAATCGCGCGATATCTACTTTGCGCCGCTCTGCAGCAGCCTGGTCCTGTTCGGCCTTGGCCTCGAGCTCAGCCTGGACCTTCTCGCTCGCTCTCAGCTTGAACATTTCGGCTGCTTCGGCCATTTTCGCCAAGCTCATCTTTTCGGCCAAGACCGGGCAGAACCACGTCGAACCTCCCCTCCCCGACCTGGCGCATGGCCGAGGCCATCGAAGCGACAGTTTTGGCAATGCGTTGGCCAAACAGTAGGGAGAGCAGGCCTACAAGCAATGTTGCAAAGCCAACGACCCGGACCATCTTCCTCCGAATTTCTTCCGCTCGGATTTCCACAGCATCCGAACGCGCATCCGCGGCAGCCATAATCTTCAATATTACCGGGCGAATGCGGTCGTAGATCTGACCGAGATCATTCGCTTGGTCGATCAGTGTCTCGCGTGTCACCATAAACGATATGAAACTCGCTTTGTAAGCGCGGTTGAGTTCGAGGATCTGAGATTTGGCCTCTTTAGCCAGGATTGTTTGACCAAGCTCAGTTTCGAATTCCGTCTCCTGATCAGCCAGCTGATCTCCATATTTGTCTTCGCCACAGCATGAAATCCTTCTCGTGGCGGCGCATCATGAGCATCAGGATCGTGAGGCGTGGCTGACCCAGCTGAGCCAGTCGTTGCTCAGCCGCGTGCACAGCGTGGCGCAATTTGCCGTGGAATCCATCATTCTCGCTGAAACCCAGGTTGCGCTGGGCCAAAACTACATTCTGAAAGCGGGTTGCATACAGATTGATGACCGGCCGCAAGAAGGCCGCCTCTTTGAGCGGATCATCGTCAGGCAGCTCGGCCACCAGCGCCTCGATACGAGTTAGGTTCGCCAGCTGATGCTCATGATGATCGGCGTGCTTCTTGACCGACGCTTCGGTTGGCTTGCGGACGAAGTCGCTTGCGATTTGGCCAGACTCCAAGAAGTTTTTGTGACAACGATACGACATAAGCCTTCAACTCACTGCTCGCGTGGGAGTCGCGCTAAACTCGGCTCGCGTAATGCCAAGCTGCGGCGCAGATTGTACCCGTGACAAGAACACCGGAAATTCCGAGCAGTGCCATTTGCTCGCGGAGCCCCATTCGAAGGCGGCGGCGCACCGGTCGCGCTCTCGTGCTAGAAGTAATGCTGCTCATCTCGCCCCTCAAATGATTTTGCACGGTCGGCGCTGATCGACACAGTCCCGACAAGCACGTGCGACGTTGAACGAGATTGGAGTGACCCGCTTCGTTCGGTTGACGACGAGCCGCTGAGTAATCTGGATTGATTTCGAAATCCTGAACTGGCGCACCAACGCCCGCTCGACGGCATGGATGCGTTCGGCTGCCTCCGATCAACCGGACACAATTCATTTATGGAGGAAGACTGATTTCGTATCGGGCCATTCACGCAATAGCTGCGGGCGACGCGTCTTTTACGTATAGAACATGCAATGCATATGCAAAAATCGCTGCCAATAAGCGCTAACAAAGGGGTATTCGAGCGATTAGTTTGCGTGATCAGGCGACGTTCGCGCAAACTTGGAGTTTTCGGAGTGTGAGCGACTTACTCATCTCGATGCTCCTTAGCCCTCTTTGGGCGTTTCCTCCCTGACTTGGCCGTGCGGAAGCTTCGCACGGCCATTCTTTTTGGCGCGTGACCATTGCAGCCACGCCTCAACTGGCGGCCCCAAGCGCCCTGCAAAAGTCTTCCTTCTGGCACGATGCGTTGAGGAAGAAGAGGTGAGAAGAAACTCTTCCTTTCATTCGTTGCGTGGAACGATCGGCCAATTTGTCTATCGTACTGCTCTCCTAATTCCAGGAGCCTCTTCCTAATGAGTGGCCTCCTTGTCTGCCGATCACGAACAGTCCGCGCCAGGCTCCTCGAACACTTTTCGTGAACGAGAACACTGCACGCCGTAAATTGGGCTTCAATCTCGTGGCGGCACTGGCAACGGCAACAACACGTTATCAATGAGCCGGGTTGAGCCGACGAAAGCGGCGACGCAAAGTACCGCGGCGCGGCGCAAAGGACTCTCGGCCGGCTTGAGAGTGTCTGCGTCGACCAACTCGAGGTACTGCAGCCGATCAACAGTCGCCAAATGCTCTTTTGCGATCGACATCAGCCTGCCGGCGTTGCGCTCTCCTGAGCGAAACTGGTCCATTGCCGCGTACAGGCCTCGGCTGATGCCAAGAGCTCGCTGACGCTGTTCTGGGCACAGGGACCGATTACGGCTGCTCATTGCGAGCCCGTCTGGCTCCCGTACGGTGGGCACGGTAACGATTTCGACCGGAAGATTGAGATCATTGGTCATGCGACGAACGACTGCACATTGTTGAAAATCCTTTTGGCCGAAAAACGCAAGGTCCGGCTGCACCATATTGAACAACTTGCAGACGACGGTTGCGACGCCGCGAAAATGCCCCGGTCTGAACGTTCCACACAGTGGTTTTGCGAGTTCGCCTGGCTCAACGAAGGTCTCAAATTGAGCCGGATAGATTTCTTTCACGTCTGGAGCGAAGAGGATCCCAACCCCGTTGTCCTGGCACAATTTCTCATCGCGGGGGAAATCGCGCGGATACGTGCTGAGATCCTCGTTCGGACCGAATTGAGTGGAGTTGACGAAGATGCTGACGACGGTGATGTCACATTGCGCTCGGCTCGCCCCAATGAGCGCCAGGTGACCGGCGTGTAGATAGCCCATTGTCGGCACGAATCCGACCCATTTTTCGGCCTTACGCGCTTCAAGGAGGGAGTGGCGAAGCTCGGTAACTGTCCTGATTATTTGCATATCGAGCTTTACGTCCGGTTCGAGGGGGTCCATTTCGCGATTATGTCGCCGAGGCCCTCGGGAAGCCGATAGGACTCTTCCGGTCCCGGAAATGAACCGTCGCGAACCTCCGCAGCCCAGCGCGAAAGCGCGTCCTGCAGCAGCCGAAAACCGTCTGCATATGCCCGAACGAATTTGGGATGGTGGCCTGCCGTCAGGCCCACTACATCATGGAATACCAGCACCTGCCCCGAACAGGCCGGGCCGGCGCCAATTCCAATGGTCGGAATCGTTAGAGATTCCGTCACCCGCGCCGCAAGCTCGGCTGGAATGCCCTCAAGCACGATGGCGAAGCATCCGGCCTCCTGCAGACGGTGGGCATCTTCGAGCAAGTGCAAGGCGCCATCGGCGTTCCGGCCCTGGACCTTGAACCCACCCATGGTATTAATGCTCTGCGGAGTGAGGCCGAGATGGCCCATGACGGGAATCTCGCAATCGATTAACGCACGCACCATCTCGGTCCTTTTGGCGCCGCCCTCAAGTTTTACAGCATCGGCCCCACGCTGCAGGAAGCCTCCAGCGTTACGTATCGTATCCTCTCGACTGAGGTGAAAGCTAAGAAAAGGCATATCGGCCACGAGCAACGCATGAGGCTTTGTGCGCACAACTGCCTCAAGGTGATGATTCATCATCTGCATG
Organism: Bradyrhizobium sp. 139; assembly: GCF_023074175.1. GTDB lineage: Bacteria > Pseudomonadota > Alphaproteobacteria > Rhizobiales > Xanthobacteraceae > Bradyrhizobium. Next base: position 232 of record NZ_JADPKS010000106.1, on the reverse strand, counting down.
CTGACCGGCAGCGTATGTCCGAATCCGAGGCAGACGTTACCAACGCTGTCTCCGACGAGAATGATATCGACGACCGGGTCAGCGATACGCGCCGTGATCGCGTCGTAAGCTGTGGTCATGGTGATCCGCCGCCGAGCTATGCGGGATTTTGGGTGACGAGGTGATCAGGCGGCGTGGTTTGCCGGCATGTGGATGACCTCGATGCCGTCGTTGAATCTGACACCTGCGATCA
>NZ_JADPKS010000137.1 GCF_023074175.1 Bradyrhizobium sp. 139 | reverse complement strand
CATCGACGACGTCAACCGCCATCCGGTCATCCATACCTGGTCCTACAAACTTGCCGAGGCCGCCTGAATATGATTCGAATCAAGGAAACGATCGTCTAGATCAGGGAGTAAGGCCAAAGTGAGAACCGCCTTTCGGGCGGGATTCAACTCTTTGGCGTCTCGAAGTCGATGCCCGCCCTTGAACGCGTACGGGGCGTCCGGCCGACGCTGCAACCATCCAGCTTTCAGCAGGGGCAGGAGGGAAAACGACCCGTCTCTCGAACCAGGATGTGGCACCCGCAGCGCAAGTAGCGCACATGCGCCCAACTGCCGGTCTTCGCACAAATTGAAGCTTCCTGTGCTCGCAGGATGGAGCGTCGCGGGGGGCGGCAAGCCGCCGCCCCGCTGAATGTTGGAGTTCGCAACCAGCGCGGTCGAACTTGATCAGACAGACCAAGGAGGTGCGAAAGCGTCCCGGAAGATGTCTTCCTCCGGGCGATTGCGTTGAAGGTGGAGAAGGCCGCGTTCGTCATTCAAGCCGGTAAGTCACGCCACTGCTCTCGCTCCAAGACCCGGCGAACAATGACAGCGGCGAGCCGCCTACTCATATCAGTGGATCGGCTCGTCACTTTCTATTTTTGGAAGCCCATGCGCCTGGCTCTGCCCGCGAGACGGGTAAGCAGGCTGCTTGCGTTGCGCGCTCTTGGCGTCTCCATGTTCAGCGAGCCATCTGCCCCCTTTTCAACAAGAGTCAGGCAGTCCAAGTTTTGTGATTCGTCCCAATCTATCGTAACTTGCTCGAGCACACGCAATCCAGATCTGGTGGCCGCGTGCGCGAACAGATTCTTGTTCATAAAATTGCGCCAATGAGGATTATTTCTGTAATCCGAACCGGGATATTTGTCTAAGTTGGAGTGATGAAACAGTGCGCGGCCGCCGTGTCTGAGAATGCGAGAAGCATCCTGCAGGTAGGAGAAAACAGCGTCGTACTCGAAATGCACCATCGCATCGAAACAGAATATAGCGGAGACCGACCCATCCTCGACGGGACGGAAGTCGTAGCCGCTATTGGTATGCACGCTGACTCCTGAAACGTCCGAAAATCGTCGCCTACAATGCAGCACATTCTCCTCGACGACATCGAGTAGAACTAGCGATTGAAGCGCCGTCTGATCGCACTTTGTGCTCAACAAGCGAGCGGAATGGCGACCGTGCCCGCACGCGAGTTCCACGGTTGACGTCGTATCCAGTTTCTCGAACAGGCGTCGGAATTGCGTTCCCGGTTTCCAAAAGGGATCGGTCCAGGCATCCGATTCCGCTTTGTCGTAATAATTTGTGCTCTTCCAATCCCGCGCGATCTCTAAAGTTCGGGAAGAAACTGTGGCCATCACGCCATCTCCATATTTAACCGCGTGCACGGTTTTTTTACGCGGAAAACTGTATCACATATTAATCGTAATAATAAGCCCGGGACGTTTTAATATCGTATTTCTGCGCGATGCGCCTTTTTTCATGCGGATTGGCAGCCGATTCCGCGGAAACTGGCTGTGCGCGGACCCACGTTGAGGCCGTTAATCATTCTTGATTTAATCAACTGGCGCTGGACAAACCTATTTTCTTCGGCCGATTAATGTGATTTAAATAGTTCGATTTCGGGATAGTGGACAGAGCCGCGGTCGGAACCAGTGAGGTGGGAACATACCGGCTATCCGGACAAGCTGACGAGGGGCCATGTCAGGGATTGATGATGTGGGTGCGCGCGTCGCCGAGAGCGTGCAAGTTGTCCTAGGGCCGGAGTCCGTCGCCTTTGAAACTCGCTTTGCGACCTGCCGCAAGGTCAATCACCGTCTCGCGCTCGACAGCAGGACCCATCCTAGACATGCCAGCCCGTCCAAGACAAAACACTGCCCTCTAGTGACCAGGAGCTCTTCATGCCGTCCCAAGCACTTTCGCCCAAAGCTGAAGGGATGGCTGGACAACCCCTCGTCACTGTTGTGATGTGCGTTTACAATGCAGGGGAATATTTGCGGCCTTCGCTGCTGAGCGTAATCGATCAGACGTATAAGAAGCTGGATATCCTCATTATCGACGATGGCAGCACGGACGGCTGTTTCGACACAGTTCAGGATTTACTGATCGACGAGCGTATTCGCGTGATCCATCAGGCGAATTCAGGCAAGCCTATGGCCATCAATCGAGCGCTCGATCAGATCCGCGGCGAGTACTACGCAATTCAAGACGCGGATGACATCAGCCACCCAACCAGAATCGAAAGGCAACTTCGTGCGCTGCTGAACAAGCCGCATTTGGCTGCCGTATTCTGCGGTAACGAGCTTATTATTGACGGGACATCTATGGCCCCCGTGTTTTCACCGAAAAGCGAGGACCATTGCCGATCTGAGAATAGAGCTTTTCGAATGCCGGCTCTTGATCCCACAGGAATGTTTCGAATGTCGTTGGTCGGCCATATGCGGTTCGAGCCGTCATTGCAGGTTGCCGAGACCTACGATTACATATTGAGAATTGGCGAACAGCACCCGATGATTGTATTGGGCGAGTGCCTTTATGCGTACCGCATTCTTCCCAATTCACTTACCCGGCGTGCGCCGACGTGGCGCAAGCAGTTCGAGTTTGAGGCCTTTAGGAGAGCGTGCGAGCGGCGAGGTCTGCGGTTCGATCAACAATGCGATGATAAGGGTCCTAGATCCCGCAACAGCTTGATGGACAACAATATCGCTGCGCATTTTATCAACAGCGTATTGGATTCATGTCGTTCAAACCGTCGGTTATCAGCGCTAAGGACGGCTTGGCAATGTGCTCGTCTGCATCCCACGGATCCATACTATTACAAGGCACTTGCCTACGCGCTGATGCCACCCAGCCTGACAAGTCGGTTGCGTCGCGACTTCCTGGCGATTCCCTTGGAGACGACGAAATGAAGCGCTTGTCAGGACGGAATGGTCGACTTGATGCGGCGCCTCGATCTTGAGCGCTGCTTCTTGTTGGCGGAATGTCTTGGGAGTTCGAGGTATTCGAAGTGAGCCGCAAAAGCTTAGAATTGAACCCGGGTTTTCAAATCGCCTATCTGCCGGATCGGCAGCAGAGTCTAGTTAGGCGCGCTGCGGCCGGTTCGCCCTCAGGTTCCGAGCTATGTCTCAAGCTATTATTGGTCACGATCTTTCTGCCCGAGGGTCTATCGTTCTTCATCGGGGACTTTCGCCTCACCGTCGCTCGACTTCTGATTTTTGTTATGTCGATTGTGGCGTTATCGCGGCTCTCCCAGCGCGACAGGCGAGCTGTAGTCCGCGTCCCATCTGATCTTGTGGCTCCGCTTGCGGGCATTTGGATGATGTTGGCTGCCACCGTTACGGATGGTCTCACGGGTCTCAAAGGATCCGGGATAGAGGCAATTTCATTCACCGGTGCATATTTGTGTTTCCGGTATCTTCCCGCTCCGGGCGATAGTCCCGTGGGACTCGCACGCTTCTCCTGTAAGCTGATTATTCTGGTTATCGGTGTCGCGCTTCTCGACCCTCTGACTGATAGGCTGTTCACCTATGACTTCATTAAAGGCGTTACTGGTTATGTGAAACCTAGTTATGAGGACGCATTAGCGTTGAAGTCCGAGACCTTATTCAGGAACGGGGGGATTCGCGCTATGGGTCCCTTGGAGCATTCGATTTTATTCGGCGCCGTTTGCGTTTGGTTCGGGACGTTGGCTTTTACTACGTTCAGGAGCCGGGTATTCGGCTGGGCTGTTGCAGGCATCGCGCTCGTCGGTGTGTTGGTTTCGCAGGCGCGGAGTCCACTACTGGCCTATGTGATCGGATTTGCTCTGGCGATTTTTTACGCTGCGACGCCTCGCTTTACCGCTCGATGGAAGCTGGTCGGACTGGCCGTGACAGTTCTTCTCGTTACTGTTTTCACTTTCTCTGGCAAGCCTGTCGTGACGCTTGTACGCCTTGGCGGAGTGAGTGCCGAGGCGGCCTGGTACCGTCAAGCGATCTGGGAGGCGGGGGGGCCTGTCGTACTCGGTTCGCCGATCTTCGGAATTGGCTTGAACGGCGACTGGAATTGGCAGTCTCATGGGGCGCTTGTGAGCGCGAGCGTGGATGCCTTTTGGCTTGGCGCTGCAATGAATTATGGAATTCCTGGATGCGCACTGATCCTTTTGACGCTTGTGAGCTCATGCTGGCTTGGTGCGATCGACAGATCGCCTCATCTTACTCCTGAAGAGGGACGGCTGTCAGTGGCGCTGGGAATTGTCATAGCAACTATTGTTTTTGTGGGGTTCATAGTCCACTTTTGGGGCATCTGTTTCATTCTTATTGCTGTCTTTGCCGGAATGCGAGCGAACCTCGCGGAAACCGCGGTACTGCGCGATAGAGCCGCAAGGGCGGCGGAGACTTGAAGTGATTCGATTGGCGGAAGCGCGTTTTGCTGCGAGGCCGTGGCTCGCGGGCCACGTAGCGGAGTGTCAGTTCTGGAGTGATCGCAAATGGTACCCAGCCGTTGGCGAGCATGCCGATCGGGATTTCGTCTCTCGTTGCGCAGGCCTGGCACTAGCAAATGCCGCGAATAAGTACTCAGCGACGAATGGGACGCCGGGATTGTAGCGAGGCTGAGTTTCTTTGGGCCCTTCTTGCGCAGTGTTTCGTGGGCTATCTGCTAGTTCGAGCCAGGGATATCGGTCATGGCCATCCAGGATATTCGAACTCCGACCTTTGATGCGGGGCTTCAGATTCCGCGAGTTATTCACCAAATATATTTCTCAAAGAGTCCGTTACCGATCGGCTTGGCAAACAATATACGAGCCATCAAAGCGATGAATCCCGGCTGGGAACACCGACTGTACGACGATCAAGCGATCAATAGCTTCATCGTCGAGCATTATGGCCCGGAAATCGCAAACCTGTTTCACAAGATCAATCCGCAGTACGGAGCGGCGCGGGCTGATCTCTTCCGCTATCTCCTGATGTACAAGTGCGGCGGCGTCTATCTCGATATCAAAAGCACAACTGTCCAGCCGCTCGACGGTGTCATTCGATTAGACGACAGGTTCATTCTGTCGCTTTGGCGGAATAGCCCCGGAGAGCCGCACGCGGGCTGGGGCGTGCACAAAGAGTTTGGCGCCGACAGGAAACGCGAATTGCAACAGTGGCATATCATAGCCGCGGCCGGTCATCCATTTCTGAAGGCGGTGATTGAGTGCGTTCTGGCGAATATTCAGAATTACCGATCGTGGGTGCATGGCGTCGGAAACAAGGGCGTCTGGAGAACAACGGGCCCCATAGCGTATACGCTGGCTATCGAGCCGCTGATGAGTAGCAACAGTTACCGCCTGGTCGCAAACGAGACGGAGCTGTCACTGCAGTTCAACATATATAGCGATCACTCCAATCTTTTCGGCAGGTATTACGGGTTGCTCTCAGACCCCATCGTCACGATGGACGGATGGCTTTCCACTCCAGCGCATCACATCTACTCCCAGGTGCGTAATGTATACCGCTACTTTAAAGCCCCTGGCGTACCACAGCGCTTGGCTCCTTAGGCCTCCACCAAGCCTTATGGGCACTTTGAGCCCCGTAACCGGTACTGGAGGAATGTTCAGTGGCAGGACAACGAACGCAGATCTTGCATCCGCGGCGATGGGGCGCGTTTGCATACGAAGCGCCTTTTACAGCCGTGTTTTGTGTAGCGGATCGTCGCGTCAGCCATAATCCGAATTAGATAGATTGCATTATAAATATAATGTTAGGATAATATAAAGGGCCGGCAACATGGCAGGACTGCGATACAATGTTGGGCTCGGAGGAGGTAGATCGGAGTGGAGCAGGGGAGCCTTATTGTCGAATTGCAGGTGTGATCGTAGGTTTCTGCTATTCCGAGGATTTTGAGACTCGTTTTGAGGCGCTGTTGCCTGCGATGTCCGCGCCTGATGAGCCTCTTCGGGGCTAGGGTAAGGTCGGATTTTGGGAATGCTTCGTCATCGCGCCGAATTGTTTCGGGATCTCTCAGCAGAGTTCGTCGAATTATCCATGTCTCCCAGCTTCGTCAGCGGCGCGAGGAGGGGGAGATCTGCCGAGAGTCCCATCATTGAATCGGCGCGGAAAATTGCGGAACGCCTCTTTCCGAAAGGTGCCATGCTCCTTTTTGTACGATCGTTTGCGCCGTGCAAGGCAACAAGATGAGCCAGTGTCACCTCTCCGGCAGGCAAACGGCGCGGCGGATCGGCTTCGCGACGATCGGCGACGCAAGCGAAGTCAGGTTCTGGTCCGGCACTCCCTTTCATATGGCGGAATCTCTCGCAGCCGAAGGTCATGACGTGGTCCAAATCGGTCCTCTCAGCGCACCGATCCTGCCTCTTTACAAGACGTATTCCAAAGTTCGCCGTGCCTTTCGCGGGCGGGGCCTCTCCCCATTCCATGCGGGGCCAGTCGTTGCACAATATGCCGCGGACGCTGCGCGCAAAATCCACGCTGTCGCGCCCGATTTCGTCTTCGCGCCCGCCGGCTCCACCTTCGCCTGGGGAGTGCCCAAGGGCATTCCCCTCGTCTATGCGTCCGACGCGACCTTTCGGCTGGTCGACAATTACCATCCGAACTATCGGAACTTGTCGCGCAACGCCCGGGAGGTGGCAGAACGCCTGGAACGCGATACGATCGCACGCGCTGATCTGGTCCTCTACCCGTCGGAATGGGCCGCCGAATCTGCTGTTAGAGATTACGGTGCCGACCCCACGCGGGTGCATGTCATTCCCTGGGGCGCCAACCTCAAGGAAGCACCCAAGCGTGAGTCTGTGCTGGGGCGCCGCAAGCCGGGTCCGTGCCGGCTCCTCTTCATCGGTGCCAATTGGGAGGAGAAGGGCGCGGACATCGCGATCGGGACTCTCGCCGAACTAAAGGACAGGGGCCTGGAGATGGAGCTCGTGATCTGCGGATGCACTCCGCCCAAGCCTATCAGGCAGGATGGCCTGACGATCATCCCTTACCTCAACAAGAATGATCGTGAACAGCGCGACCGGCTCGATCAACTCTATCGCGATGCGGATTTCTTTCTGCTGCCGACCCGGGCAGATTGCTACGGCATCGTGTTTTGCGAAGCGGCAGCCCACGGCCTACCGAGCATCGCGCCTGCCACCGGTGGTGTCTCCTGTGCTATCCGCAACGGAGAGACGGGCATCTTGTTGCCGCCGGATGCGAAGAAGGCGGACTATGCGCGGGTCATCTTCGAGACCTTTGCGGATCAGGATCGGCTGGCTCGCCTGAGACAATCGAGTCGTGATGCCTTTGAGGCCCGATTGAACTGGCAGGCTTGGGCCCAGCGGGTCTCAAATCTGATACAAACTCTATGATTGTCCTGAACTACCACGAGTTGGTGGAGGCCTCGCCTTCGAATGCGTGGTCCCTTACGCACGACACGTTCGAGGCGCATCTCTCGCTTTGCTCGGATGGGCTGGTCTCGCCTCAGAGTTTTCTGAGGCATTGCCCCGATCCGAAGGCCAGCTGCACCGGTGGTGTCCTCTTAACCTTCGACGATGGATTTCTTTCTGACTACACGCAAGTCTATGCTCGTTACATGACGACCGGTCGGATTCCAGGGTTCATGTCTTTTATCCCGGTAGACTTGGTAAGCTCGCCCGGACGTATGAGCTGGAGAATGATTGAGGAGCTCGGCAGGAGGGGCGTTGCGATCGGCTCACATGGCATGGCCCACGTCGATTTGACGACTGTTTCGGATGCAAACCTCGACCGCGAGCTTAGGGTGTCGAAGTCGATGCTTGAGGATCGCCTCGGGCAAGAGGTTACTCTTTTCGCTTTTCCATACGGACGCTTCTCCCGACGGGTCTGGGAGGCGGCGCTAAGAGCTCGGTACACACACCTCTTTACAATTCAGCTTGGGCATCATCGCGGGTTCGAGCCCTTCCTCTATTCCCGCCTTTGCCTGACGAACAACATGGATGCGGAATACATGCGCCAGCACTTGCTTGATCCGAATGCGATGCGCGGCTTTGGCTGGCGGATCAGTACAAAACTTGGGCTCTATCGTCCACTGATGCGCTGGCGATATCGATAGCTTCTCTGGGTCGGGGTCTGTCGGACGTCGCATTCGGAGCTGCGCAAGCGTTTAGGTCGGCGGTGGTCGCTCTTCATCGTGGAGGGCAAACGAGAAGGTGTCTGGGCTATGTCGACCGCTAGCGTCAACCTCGCCGTCATCATCGTCTCCTACCGCAATGCCGATGACGTCGATCGCTGCTTGAAGTCGCTCGCTCGTTCGGATTGGGATCAGTTCGAGATCTTCATTTGCGAAAATGGTGGGGAAGCAGCCTACCGGAAGCTGCTGGCTGCGCTCGTGGGACCGGACCGAACGTTGCAACGAATTTCGGATGCGTCGGATACTCTTGACAAGCCACAGAAGCGACTGGCCGAAGTGGTCAAATGCCGATTTCAGGATCGCACGAATACTGTCCGAGTCGGACTCGCAATCGATAACCTCGGTTACGGAGGCGGGGTCAACGCGTGGCTCGAGCCGTTGCTTGGCGTCCCCGGTTGGGGTTCGGTGCTTGTCCTGAATCCGGATACCGAAGTGGACAGCCGCGGCCTGTCTGAATTGATTGCCAAGTCTGCCCAGGGGTTCGGCATGGTGGGCGGAAGCCTGGTCTTCCACGATGCCCCCGACAAGATCATCAACTACGGACTGTGTTGGTCTCGAACGACAGGCCGTGTTGTTGCCATAGGAAGGAATGCGCCAATTGGCAGTGCACCCTCTGTCGAGGACCTCGACCGGATCGATGCGGTAAGCGGGGCGTGTGTTCTGGCAACGCGAGCGTTCGTCGAGGACGTCGGTCTCATGGCTGAGGATTATTTCCTCTATATGGAAGATCTGGATTGGGGACGGCGGCGGGGAAAGCACCGCATCGGCTTCGCGAGCAAAGCCATCATTCGCCACATTGGAGGAACGACCATCGGCTCGGCCGTTGCCCCCGAGAACCGCTCGCATCTCTCGATCTATCTGTCTGCCCGCAATGGCATTGTCTATGCGCGGCGCTTTGCGGGATCGCGCTGGATCTGCCATTTCGGAGTCGGACTGTTGTTCGTGGTGCGCTACGTGCTCAAAGGCTCCTTGTCGGCCGGAAGAGTCGCTTTCGTAGGTTTGCTCGATGGCGCCAAAGGCAAGACTGGGCGGCCGGATGCCGCGCCCGCACCGCAACGGCTCGATTGATCTGCGACAATCCCGATCAGCATCTCGGCACCGGCCACGGATTTGAATTCGCTGAAATTGCGGAGGCTCCGCCGGCATGGCCATTGTCGATCTGTTATCGTCCAGCAGCAATCGAACTGAAGATCAACGACGGTTATGCGCTTGATTGTCCGCAGGTGAAGTGATCGTTGCGACACATAGTCCTGGGGGACGAGTCCTCACCTTCTTCCAGCGGCTCAAGTCCCTCAGCGAAAGCATCTGGCGGGATATAATACCGACATTGAATAGTTAATTGGTTTTCTGTTGTAGGGGCCGCTCCTGGCGAGCCGCCAACTGGTGATGACGGCAACCTTCGAATCAAAGCATACGTTTGTATGTCTTCGTTCGTTCTCTGTGAGCCTCTTTCAACGGTGCACGAGTGCTTGATCGAACTAAGGAATTATCGTCGTATTTAAATTCACGCGGTGCGACTTTGGTCGAGGTGGCTAAGAAATGACCTTGGGCGGGCCGTCGTGTCGTCGCAAAAAAGCCTCCCCCCGTCGAGAAGAGGAACCCAACGGCGCTGCGCCAGCAGGGTCGCGCTTGGGTACCGTCGCTCGGGGAAATCGAAATGGGCGCGTGCCTAGGGGTAAATCAAATCTAATCTACTAGGAGAAAACTAGATGGCGACCATTCCTCTGAGCTGGGATGATCCGATGTTCAGCAACGTTACGAACTCGACTGGGGGCGCGCTTCCCGCTGGCGGGACACTTTCGAACGCAAGCATTACCGATTTCAGCGGTGACGCGGTCGTCGGGGGCTTTGGCTCGTTCAACCTCGATCACGTCCGTATCGACGCGAGAGAAGGCGTACGCATCGCGGGAAGCGGCGATATAACCATTAGCAATTCTTATATCGAAACGACGGGAGAAGCCGGCGATCACGCCGATGGCATTCAGGCCTATGCTCCCGGCGGCACCGGGAATGTGACGGTCAAGAACACGACAATCGTCGGCCACGCCAATGGCAATGACACCGCTGGGATGTTCGTTGCAGACGAATACAGCGGGACATTTACCTACGAAAATGTGGTGTTCGAAGGTGGCCAGTTTGGTTTGCGTATCGCGGCGGACACCAGCGATATCAACGTCTCCCTAAAGGACGTGTATTTTGTGGGAACGACCTATCTCTTTCAGGAGGTCAATGCGCCCATACACATTACTCAGTGGGAAAATGTACGTTCCGCAACAATCGTGAATGGTCAACTCGTTCCGGGTGATCTCATCCCGCCGCCTTGGCCGGTTGAAGGGTCGAGCGCGCCGACGACACCGACTGCGCCGACGACACCGAGCGCACCGGATGCGCCCACTATCGCTTCGTTCTCAGACGACAGCGGCGTCGCCGGTGACAAGATCACCAACGACAATACGCTTGAACTCAAGGGCACCGCTGCTGCTGGTAGCACCGTCAAGATCTTCGACGGTTCGACCCAGCTCGGCACGACGACTGCGAGTTCGACCGGTAGCTGGGACTACATCACGAAGGTCCTGACTGACGCCAAGCACACGCTCACTGCGACGTCGACCAACGCGTCGGGTCAAATGAGTGCGACGTCGTCTGCGCTGGCCGTCACCGTCGACACCAAGGCGCCGACTGCGCCGACCATCGGCAGCCATACGGTGAACAGTGGCAATCAGATGGTGATGTCCGGCAACGCCGAAGCGAGCAGCGTGGTGAAGGTGTTCGACGGCACGACCCAGATCGGTAGCGCGACTGCCAACAGCAGTGGCGTGTGGACCTATACCACCGCTGCTCTCGCGGCTGGTTCGCACAGCCTAATGGCGAAGGCAGTGGACGCGGCAGGCAACACCGGTGCGGCATCGACCGCGGTCACGGCCAGCATCGGCACCGGCACCTCGGCGCCGGCCACACCGACGTCGCCAACTTCTGGTCACCAAATCGAGTCGGCTGGTGCGACAACTCTCGTTGAGAGCGGTGGCAAATATTACCTGAATAGCAGCACCGGCTCGGGCCCCTCGCTGAAGAACCACGGTGTGGATTTTGTGGACGGGTCAGATGGCACCTGGGCACCGATTGCTGCGGAGAAGACGGCGACGGGCTATCAGGTTGTCTGGAAAGAAGGCGGCGGTTACTACACTGCCTGGAACACCGACAACAATGGCAACTACGTTTCCCATGTCGGCACCCTGACCGGCTCCGCGTCGGGTGGCTACGTGTCGGGTTCGGACGCCGGCCTTAAGTCGCTTGAGACGAGCTTCCATCAGGATCTCAACGGCGATGGGCAAATCGGTACCTCCACTGCAACCACGCCGACCTCGCCGACTCCCAGTAAGGTTGTCGAGTCGGATGGCGCGACAACTCTCGTTGAGGGCAGCGGCAAATATTACCTCAACGGCAGCAGCGGATCAGGCCCCTCGCTGAAGAGCCACGGTGTGGATTTTGTGGATGGGTCGGATGGCACTTGGGCACCGATCAGTGCGGAGAAGACGGCGACGGGCTATCAGGTTGCCTGGAAGGAGGGCTCCGGAGTCTATACGGCCTGGAACACCGACAACAACGGCAACTACGTTTCCCATGTCAGCACCCTGACCGGCTCCTCGTCGGGTGGCTTCGTGTCGGGGACGGACTCTGGTCTCAAATCGCTCGAGGCGAGCTTCCATCAGGATCTCAACGGTGACGGGCAGATCGGTGCTTCCACTACAGCTGCGTCGTCCACGGTATCGGCGAGCACCAGTCAGGTCGCGGCTACGTCGGGCAGTACGTTCGTCGCGTCGACGGGCAACACGACACTGAAGGGCACTTCTGGCAACGACACCTTCGTTGGCAGCAGCCAGGCCGACACTTTCGTGTTTGGCGCGAACTTCGGCCAGGACGTCATTAAGGGCTTCACGGCCAGCGGACCTGCTCACGACACGATCGAGTTCAGCAAGGGCGTGTTCGACAGTTTCGCGAGCGTTCTCTCCCACGCGGCCCAGTCAGGCCAAGACGTCGTTGTCGCGACGGGGAGCGACACGCTCACGCTGAAGAATACCAAGCTGGATGCGTTGAACAGCCACGACTTCCACTTCGCGTAGGGGACGGGCCAACCACACAGACTAGTACTCAACAACTGCCTCGGGGATCTCTTGGGGGATTTCCGAGGCATCTTTCAAGGGCGGGTGCCATGACTGACTTTGGACGGCGGGGGGTGATCCCCCCGCCCGCGAATTTTTATCGAATCCCACTTATGCGTTTGTCAGCACTATGGGCGGCCGGACGGCAGTGGGCGGAAGACGCCGAATTGCGGACACCGCGACTGATCGGCTGGGCAAAGCGTCCGGTGGAAGCCCTGCGGCAACGGATATTCGCTGGTCGCCCCCGACCAGCGGAGGACTATGACGAGTCGCAGTCAGAGATGTCGGCTTTCCTGCGGTCTTGCCGCCGGATTTTCTGGGCTCTCGCGGCCTTCAGCGGAATGAGCAATCTCCTTATGCTCACCGGCTCGTTTTTCATGCTGCAAGTGTATGATCGGGTGCTGCCCGGGCGCAGTATACCGACGCTGATCGCGTTGATGGTTCTGGCGACGGTACTTTATCTGTTTCAGGGTGGGCTGGACCTCGTCAGGAACAGGATCAGCGCCCGGATCGGCCGGTATTTCGATGAAAGGCTCAGCATTCGCATATTCGACGCGCTTGTTCGCCTGCCTCTCAAGACCAGGGCCGATGGCGATGGCCTGCAGCCGGTGCGGGACCTTGATCAGGTCCGCAGCTTCCTGTCGAGCGGAGGGCCGACGGCGCTCTTTGATCTGCCCTGGATGCCGATCTATCTCGGGGTCTGCTTCCTCTTTCACTTCTGGATTGGCATCACCGCGCTGGCCGGCGCGCTGGTGCTGGTCGGCATTACGATGCTCACGGAAACGCGCACCCGAGGGCCGGCAAAGGCATCCTCGCGTCTGGCCGTTTCGCGAACTGCTCTTGCCCTCGAGGGGCGGCGAAATGCCGAAGTTCTGCAGGCGATGGGCATGCGGCAACAGGCGGGTTTACGTTGGCGGGATGTCAACGCAAAGTACCTCGCCGCCCATGAGCGCGCCAGCGATGTCGCAAACGGACTCGGCGGCGCCTCGAAAATTTTTCGGGCGATCTTGCAATCGCTGGTTCTCGCCGTTGGCGCCGTCCTCGTCATCAACCAGGAATCGACCGCCGGCATCATCATTGCGGGATCGATTCTCACCGCGCGGGCACTGGCGCCCGTCGAAATGGCCATTGCGAACTGGAGAGGATTCGTCGGCGCGCGGCAATCGGGGCAACGGCTCGATCGCTTGCTGAAGCTTCTGCCCGACGAGGAGGAGCGCTTGGCCTTGCCTCCGCCTGTCGAAACCCTGACCGCCGAACATCTTTATATCGGCGCCCCAAACTCCGAGAGGCCCACCCTCAGTGAAGTGTCATTCCAGTTGCGGAGCGGGCAGGCGGTTGGAATCATCGGTCCGAGCGGATCCGGCAAATCGACGTTGGCACGTGCGCTGGTGGGAGTGTGGCCATGCGTTCGAGGCAGGATCCGGCTCGACAACGCCGCGCTCGATCACTGGTCTTCGGACGCTCTCGGCAAGCACATCGGTTATCTGCCTCAGGACGTTGAATTGTTCGACGGCAGCATTGCAATGAACATTGCACGGTTCGACCCGCAGGCAACGGCCGCCGCTGTTCTGGAAGCCTCGCATGCCGCGGGCGCGCACGACCTCATCCTCTCCCTTCCGGACGGCTACGGAACGAAGATCGGCGAGGGAGGGTTGGCACTGTCGGCGGGGCAGCGCCAGCGTATCGGGCTCGCGCGTGCCTTTTACGGCAAGCCCTTCCTGGTCGTACTTGATGAGCCCTCATCCAATCTCGATGCCGAGGGCGAGGACGCCTTGACCGAGGCGATCCTGAACGTGCGCCGCCGGGGCGGGATCGTCGCTGTTGTCGCGCATCGTCCGAAGGCGCTGGAAGGTGTGGACCATGTCTTGTGCCTCGGGGATGGCAGGGTTCAGTCCTTCGGCAAGAGAGAGGAGGTTCTCAAGAAAGTGTTGCGGAATCCAGTACCGCTCAAGGTCGTGGCGGAAGCTCAAGGAGGCAGCCGATGAACGGCCAGGTGGCACCGGCGATGCAATCCATCCAGCGTTACATGATCGTCGGTATGATCATGTTCGGTTTGGTAACCTTTGGGATCGGCGGTTGGGCGACAACGACCCAATTGTCGGGCGCGGTGATCGCCCAAGGCGTGGTCGTGGTGGATTCGAGCGTCAAGAAGGTTCAGCATTCCACTGGCGGGATCGTGGGAGAGTTGCGCGTGCGGGAGGGCGCCCGGGTCAATGCTGGGGACATTTTGATCCGCCTCGACGAGACTCAGACGCTCGCGAATGCGACCATCGTGACAAACAGCCTCGATGAGCTGTTCGCGCGGCAGGCTCGTCTCGAGGCCGAGCGCGATGGCGCCGAGCAGGCTACTTTTCCCAAGGTGCTGCTCGATCGGGCCAGGGAGAGCAACTCCGAGGCGAGCCGTGCAATCACTGCGGAGCGGAAGCTGTTCGACCTGCGTCGTCAGGCGAGGAGCGGCCAAAAAGCGCAGTTGCAGGAGAAAAGCGCGCAGCTGGAAAACGAGATCAAGGGTCTTACGGGACAGACCGAGGCCAAGCAGAAGGAAGTCGAATTTATCCGCCAGGAGCTGGAAGGCGTGCGCAGTCTCTGGCAAAAAAATCTGGTGCCGATCACGCGGCTTAATTCCCTCGAGCGCGATTCCGCCCGCCTCGAAGGCGAGCGCAGTCAGCTGGCAGGAATGATTGCTCAGTCAAAGGGCAAGATCGCCGAAATCGGACTCCAGATCATTCAGATCGACCAGGACCTGCGGACGGAAGTCGGTAAGGATCTGATCGAAACGCGATCGAAACTCTCCGAGCTGAGCGAGCGCAAGACTGCGGCGGTCGACCAACTGAATCGGATCGATATCAGGGCACCGCAAACCGGCCGCGTCCACGAGCTGAGCGTCCACACGGTTGGAGGTGTAATCTCTCCCGGCGAGCAGATCATGCTGATCGTGCCCGATGCGGACTCGCTTGCGGTTGAGGTCAAGATCGCGCCGCGCGATATCGACCAGGTCTATATGGGACAGACCGCGACGATGCGCTTCGCAGCCTTCAACCAGAAGACCACGCCCGAAATCGACGGAGAGGTCAGCATGGTCTCGGCAGACATTACACAGGATCAGCGTGCGGGCACGAGTTACTACACGGGCCGCGTCCTGCTGAAGCCTGAAGAGCTGGCGAAACTCGGGTCGGCCAAGCTGCTGCCCGGCATGCCGGTGGAGGTCTTTATCAAGACGGCGGGTCGAACCGCGCTGTCCTACCTGCTCAAGCCGCTGCACGATCAGGCGGAGCGCGCATTCAAGGAACGCTGAACCTTTGCTGGACACGAAATAACACAGCCCCGAGTGCACCAGCACTCGGGGCTGCGTATCAACGAGTACCGACCTTGCGATCAAGGAGCTATTGGACAAATGACATCGCGGCCCATCATACTCTCAGAAAACCCGGTCATTCGTCTTTATGACGATGTCTTAGAACAACAATTATTGGCGAACGTTCAAGACTATCTGCAAAATACATCGTGGAAATTTGGAGCGGTATCATTCAAGGCACCCGGCAGTTATCGCTATTGGTACAAGCATTTTGCCGGTGGATACGACGAAGCTGACACGTCGGATTGTTCAGGTGTCTTGTTGAACGAAGCTCCGGTCATCTGGAAAATGTGGAGCCTCTTGGAGCAGTCGATCTTCAAAGATCACACCCTGATGAGGTGCTATGCAAACGGTTATCCGTACGGATGCGACGGCTCAGCTCATTTGGATTCGGCCGATCCCAATGACTACACGGCAGTCTTTTATTCCAATCCAACTTGGGACCCTAATTGGGCGGGTGAGACCGTCTTCCTGACCCAACAGCCTCCACCAGATATCGTTGCAGCCGTACTGCCACGTCCAAATCGTCTAGTGCTTTTCCAGGGGAATGTTCCGCACGCCGCAAGAGGAATCTCAAGAAGTTGTCCATTGCTGCGGATAACGTTGATGTTCAAGACGAAAAAGAGAGTCAACTGAACAAGGGGACGCAGAGCTCGCGGACGCGCCGTGAGTTGGGCGACTAGCGACAAGAACTACTCGTCGGGTTGCATCCGAAGGCCCTGAGGTCAAGTTTGTTCGGCGCGAACAGCGTGCCGGCAGCAGCCAGCACAGCGATCGCATCATCCTGAAGCCGGAGGAGCTGGAGAAACTCGGGTCGGCCAGTCAACTTGTTACGTCGCACTGCGCTGTCCTGCCCTCTCAAGCCGCCGCAGGCTCAGGTGGGAGGGGCATTCAAGGAACGCTGAGCCGTTGCCAAACGAGGAATGATGGGGCCCCGAGTGCATCAAGCCACTCGGGCGCCGCATTCAACGAGCACCGAGCTGACGCCCAGCCTCTGCAATACGTCTGGAGCCGGAAGGCGTGGCTCGAGTGGTCTGAGGCCGCCAGAGATAAGACACAAGGGTGGACAGCTTTCGCGCCTGCATCAGGCTCGATTGGGCGCTTCCGAGCAGCCGCCGGAGATTGGCTGGGGTGAGCCTTCCAATACCGATCCAAGTCTTCGCCAGTGACAGCAAAGCCCAGGCGCGCGCACGGACCGAGCGCAGCAAAGGCCTGTCTTGCCGGTGGACGAACCTGCGATACGCGCGGCGCTGCAGCCCGCTCAGCACATCCATTTGCTTGCGGTGCAGAGTCATCGCTGTGACGAAGGCAAGCAGGATGGCTTCGGCCCCCAGAATGACGAGCAGTTCTTCCGGCATCTTCAACCCGATCCTGAGGCAGGAGAGTCGTTCGGGATACGCTTCGCCTAGCGGCGGCGATTAATCAATAATTAAATTCGCGAGGGCGTTAAATTGTTGCCTTAATTCCGGGGGTCCAAGGCTTCTGCCAAGCCTGACGGCGTCGCAGAAGCGATGTGGCCGCAATGCAGCGATCCATTGCCAAAGTGGTCGATTTCGCTCATGCGCGCGGCCAATGCCAAGTCGCAATAATATTTAAAACGCCACTGAAAATTAATATTTATCTTTATTGAATTAATAATCAATTTTAAATATAGTTAAATAACATCATTGCCGCAGTGCTTTCCGTTTCCGCATTGCCGGTGGATCCGAGCCTCAATCTGGCGTTTACGAGGGATCGGCGGATGAATCGTACGTACGGCTCGGTCGTCGCGGCGGCGCTCGCTGTCATGATCGGCGGAACTGAATGGGCGCGCGCAGGGCGCACGGCCCTGCCGGCGACGCTGAGGGCAATCAATCAGCACATCGAGCTGGGAAGCCCGACGCTGCCACCCTTTGCGTACACCGCGTTCTGCCTGCGCTATGAGGCGGAATGTCTGCAGCGGCGATCATTTCGCGGTGGGCTGATCCGGCTGACCGAGGATCGGTGGGCGGCTTTGCAAGAGGTCAATCGCGCAGTCAATCTCGCCATTGTGCCGGCTCGCAACGAGCTCGGCCTTGCCGGTGAGGAGTGGGTCATCAATCCCAATCACGGCGATTGCAATGACTACGCGGTGAGCAAGCGCCACGAGTTGCTTCAGCTTGGCTGGCCAGCGCGAGTGCTGTTATTGAGCGAAGTCGTCCTCGGTTCTGGAGAACACCATTTGGTGCTTCTCGTACGCACCCGCAGCGGCGATTTCGTTCTCGACAATCTCACGCCGCAGATCAAGCCGTGGTCGCAGACGCCCTATCGCTGGGTTCGCGTACAGATACCCGAAAATCATCGGCTGTGGGCGACGATCAGTCGGCCATGAGTATGATTGGCTGATTTGGCGGAGGCCTTTGCGCGCTGTTCCCTGGAAATCGCCCCCGCCTTTCCGGGTTGCTCACTGCAGCGCACTGGGATTCGGATTCGGTCCGTGCGAGTGCTCGTTCCATCTGGCCTAGCCCAGAGGAATAATATCGTCGCGATTTTATTTGAAGCGAATTTAAATATACCCTATATAATAGGATTCAAGCTTCCCATTGAGAAAGATTGAAATGGCGACTTCCCCGGCGATCGAAGTTGGTGGTTACGAGAGGGCAGCGTCGAGCAGTTTCAGGCTGGCCCGATTTTCCATATTTCTCGACCTCATCAATTCGATTCCGACGATGGGGCGTGCTCTGCGGATTCTCGACGTCGGCGGAGTTGAAGCCTACTGGAAGGACAAGAGAAAACTGATAGGCAGGCCTGTCGAAATAACCCTGGTCAACTTGGACGACGCGCAACCTGCAGCCCAACCGGGATTTACATTCCTGCACGGGAACGCCTGTCACATGCCTGAATTCGCCAATAACAGCTTCGACGTGATCCACTCGAATTCCGTGATCGAACATGTAGGCCAATGGTCGGACATGATGTCCATGGCGAAGGAGATCCGCAGAATCGCTCCAAACTACTTTGTGCAAACACCCTATTTCTGGTTTCCGATCGAACCTCACGCGAGAACGCCACTCCTGCATTGGCTTCCCGAGTCCCTTAAGTTCCGGCTGGTCATGACCCGCAAGTTGGGCCCTTATTGGTCCAAAGCGGCAACCGTCGATGAGGCGATGAGGACCGTTCAGTCTTCGTCCTTACTCGACCGGCGGATGTTTTCCGCGCTTTTTCCCGATGCCGCCGTCATCCCGGAAAAATATCTTGGATTGACCAAGTCACTTATGGCAGTTCGGAAGAACTCTGAGATCACGTCAGGCAAGTAAGTTCAGACCCGATCGAAGTAGTACCCTGAACTATTTGGAGCTATTTGATGACCGCGGGCCAGGATGGACGTCCTGGCTTGCGGTTACCATTGGGCCTCGCCCAAGTCTCGACGCCATTTGTTCGAGCGCGCATGCTGCCCAGCGTCGGCTGAGCGGCTTCTCGGGAAATCTTGCGTTCGCTCAAAGTGCCGTCAGGGGCGTCGGATCGGTCTTACGACAACAAGCTGACCATTTTGAATGACGCAATCATTCACGTTGGTCCACTCATCGATAATAAAGTCGGTGATGAAAAACTTGCGGAAGCGGAACGGTCCGACAAAGCACACGTTCTTCATTCGCAAGTGTGCGTTCATGTAACCATCGGCGTGAAGACGCAGACCAAAAGGCCCGCCGTGGAACATGACGTTCTCCAGATCAACCAGATCGGGCTTCCAGTTGTCGGCGACAAATATGCCGGCGGTCGCGGATGTGTTGTGCGCGACAATGGAAGTGTTGCGCAGAGTAATCGTTCCGTGATTGCCGGGGCCATAGGCCTGGATCACATCGGCGTGGTCATCGTCTTGTCCGGTCGCCTCAAGATAAGAGTCCGAAATTACGATATTGCCTTTGATCGCTCGGATACATTCGCGAGATTGGATTCGGAGTCTTGTTAATGTGCAGCTGCCCCAGCAGCCAACCGTGTTATCGCCGACTTCATAATAGATATAGCTTCGATCTGCGATTGATCCACCATCCGGCACGCCATTATCCAGACGGCTGTAGGAGGCAGCACTGGTAAATCGCGCATCGTCAAAGGAAAGTGGTGGTCCACTCGAAGGCATCGATGACGGAGCGGGTTCAGGAATAGGAGCGGGGACTGCTGCAGGAGCAGGCGACGAGCTAGCTGGGGCAGGATTGGATTTCTGCTCTTGAGCCGCGGCGGTCGGCGGCATTGCTCCGATCCCCAAACTCAAGGAGATCGACGCGATAGACGTCAATATTTTTGCAACTCGCATCAGTCCCCCTGAACGGCCTCGATCTTCTGTAACTTTTCGCGCAACTGGGATTCGATAGAACTGGCAGGGCTCACAGTCGAGGTTAAGAAAAGCACCATTGGCCGCATCAGGGTCACTTCCCGAACATCGAAGTTCGTGCCATTCCACACTGCACGAGCAATAGCTGTCCCCGAACGGTCGCAGTTCGACGCTTACTATGGCCGGCGTCCGTCAGGAGCCGACAGCGAGCCCCAGAGCGGGCGCGGCTGAGGGGTCCACCCAACGTCGGATCGTGCCATCGAATATATCGGCTCCGTAGAGCCACCCATCGGGGCCCTTTTGCAGGTCGACGATGCCTTGCGCGTTGTTGTCCACCAACTGGACGCTGGCAACCTGCCGGCTTGCGTTCAAGGTCGCAGCGAAGATCGTTCCGTTGTAGACATCGTCGAAGAAAATGGTGTTCTGGTTGTAGAAATCTCCCGCGGTTATCACGTGGAAATTGTCCGGAGCACCGTGGCTCTCAGCCAGGATGGGAGCTACGGCAGGCGGGTCGGTCGTATTGTTGCGGTTGCCATTGTTGTAGAAGGTGATCGCCTGGGCGAGGTCCTGGTAGCTGGCGGTTTTGTTCGGACCCTCGAGATAGGGCCATCCGAAGTTCGATCCGGCCGGGCCGGTATCGAGCTCTTCCCAGCTGTCCCAACCCACATCTCCGAGCACGGGCAGATTGGTGACCGGATCGAAGCTGAAGCGATAAGAGTTGCGAACGCCGTAGTAGAAGACCTTCGACTGGTTACTGTTGGGATCGCTGGCCTGATAGAATGGATTTCCGGGCGCTCCTTCACCTGTGCTCGGGTCGATCCGCAACAGCTTGCCGGAGAGATTGTGGATGTCTTGGACTCGCACTGCACGAGAGTCCGCGAAATTGTATGACGTGCCATCGCCGACGGTGAGATAGAGATAGCCGTCGGGGCCAAAATGAACGGCACCGATGGAATGCGAGTCGCCGTCCGTCGCCAGATAATCGCGAATGTTTTGGTTCTGAATCCCCGCGTGGTTCGGATCGTTGTCCTGCGTTCCGGTCTCTATCTGGCTGGCGGGGGCCGTTATGGTGGTGCCGTTGACGATACCTGATGGGGGAATGCTGGGATCGCCGTTGCTGTCCATGTCCGGCTGACTCGTATACGCCCAAATGCTGTTCTTGCCGACGAGTACGAACTCGCTCGCCGGATCGGCGACCATGGTGTTTGGGTTGACAGTCACCCTCACCAGACGAGAAGGTCGATTCCCGGCCTGATCGGGTCCTGCGAGTCCCGTCTGGCCCGCCGTCTCGGGCGGATCGTAGGTGTAGAGCAGGTAGACATAGGGGCTGCCTACGAAGAAATTCGGGTTCACCGCGATGCCGAGAAGTCCGCGATCGCCGACGTCACTTACCTCGCTCGAAAGATCGATGAGCGGCGTAGATCGCAGGGTGCCGTTGTCCACCACGCGCACCACGCCGTCTTTCTGCGCGACCAGCATGTAGCGGCCATCGGGAGTCCAATCGATCGCTGTTGGTTCGTTCAGCCCGGTCACGGCCGTCTGGCCCACCAGATTGCCGAGGTCGGGGTTGTCATTGTCGAGGATCTTCACTGTCGTCGTCGCCTGTGCGCCGAGAGTGGCGCCCGTCGGGTTGCTCAAGGTGACGGTGAAGGTCTCGTCGCTCTCCGGTGTCGTATCGTTGATGATCGGGACCGTGATGGTCTGGGTCACCTGGCCAGCGGCGAAGGTCACCGTGCCGGACGTGGTTGTGTAGTCCAATCCCGAGACCGCGCTGCCGTTACTTGTTGTGAAACCGATCGTGGCAGCTTGACTGGCATTGCCGCTGCGCAGCAGCGTGATCGTCGCTGTCGGTGTGCCCTCGGCAACGGTCACGGCGGCGTCCGCCATTGCGATGGAGATGGGTGAGTCGTCGTCGACGATGGAGACGAGCACAGTGCGCGGGGCTCCAAGGGAGCCGGAACTGGGATTCTGAAGCCCGACAGCGAATGTCTCAGTGCCCTCGGTGAGCTGATCGTTCACAATCGGGATGGTGAAGCTCTTGGTGCTCTCTCCGGGTCCGAAGACGATCTGCCCGGTGTTCGCCCGACCATTAAACGTGGGCTGGGTGTAGTCCAGTCCCGCCGTAGCCGTGCCACCGGTGCCGATTTCATTCGTCGTGTACTCCACGGTCGTTTGAGACTGAAGGTCGCCAGAGCGTGCGACGGTGATCGTGGCTGTGCCCGCCGCTTCACTGACATAGATTGTGGAACTGCTAAGCAGTGCGATGACGTTGGATTGGGCGAACACGACGTCGCGGAAATAGTTTGTATTCTGATAGATGGCGGTCGGAAAAATGCCTTTTGTCAAGTCGTAGACGCCGGCACCGGCCGCAGCGTTCAGGCCACCATTGCTGATGCCCGACGCGAAGCCCTGCGGGGTGGAGACGTAGTAGCTGTTGATATTGACCGAGACCACGTAGGTCGTGCCGGCCGCGATGGTGAGCGGAGTGGCGAGCGCTTGCTGCTGCCAGCCCGATGCGCCTTCATTGGTGAACGTGACCGTCGCCAACTCCTGGCCCGTGGCCGACCAGATGTGGCCGATATGGGTGCCGGTCTCGTTCGAGGCCTTGTAGTACCGGATCGCCTGGATCACGCCGGAGGTGTCGCTGGTAAAGCGCATCCCCAGCTCATAATCCGCCCCTGTCCCGTCGGTGGCATTGGTGATGGACGGCGTTTGGGTGGTGAACAGCGTGGTACCTGAACTCGCAGCTGCAACTGTCGCGGTGGCCGCGCTCGTCACGTTCTCGCTGGTGCCAAGCAGGTCGGTGTAGGTGGTGTTCACCCGGATCCGCTTGCCGACCAGGCTGCTGTCGAGGGTGAGGCTCGCCGTTGTGGCGGCCAGATTGGTCCACGTCGTGCCGTCGGGGCTGCTCTGCCAGTGATAGGTGATGCTCGCCGGGACGCCGTCAGGATCCGTGACGCTGGCCGTCAGCGTCTGGTTCTGGCTCGCCGTGCCGTTGATCGTGACGACGCCGAGGTCGTTGACGTTGGCCACTTTCGTAGCGGTCGCGGAGCTCACCGGGGTCTCGCTGCTGCCCTGGAGGTCCGTGTAGCTGGCGGTGGCGCGTATGAAGCTGCCGACCTGGGCCTGCCCCAGGGTCAGCGTGCGCGCCGTCGCGCCACTGATGTTGGTCCACGTGCTGCCGTTCGTGCTCTGTTGCCACTGATACGAGATGGTACCGGGCACTCCGTCCGTATCGCTCACTGTCGCGGTCAAAATCTGGTTCTGCGTCGGCGTCCCGCTGACGCTCACGGCGCCGGGGTGATTGGTGGGATTTGACGAACCCGCGGCGAACACGACGTCGCGGAAGTAGTTTGTATTCTGATAGATGGCGGTCGGAAAAATGCCTTTTGTCAAGTCGTAGACGCCGGCACCGGCCGCAGCGTTCAGGCCACCATTGCTGATGCCGGACGCGAAGCCTTGGGTGGTGGAGACATAGTAGCTGTTGATATTGACCGAGACCACGTAGGTCGTGCCGGCCGCGATGGTGAGCGGCGTGGCGAGCGCCTGCTGCTGCCAGCCCGATGCGCCTTCGTTGGTGAACGTGACCGTCGCCAGCTCCTGGCCGGTGGCCGACCAGATGTGGCCGATATGGGTGCCGGTCTCGTTCGAGGCCTTGTAGTACCGGATCGCCTGGATCACGCCGGAAGCGTCGCTGGTGAAGCGCATCCCCAGCTCATAATCCGCCCCTGTCCCGTCGGTGGCATTGGTGATGGACGGCGTTTGGGTGGTGAGCAGCGTGGTACCCGAACTCGCAGCTGCAACCGTCGCGGTGGCCGCGCTCGTCACGTTCTCGCTGGTGCCGAGCAGGTCGGTGTAGGTGGTGTTCACCCGGACGCGCTTGCCGACCAGGCTGCTGTCGAGAGTGAGGCTCGCCGTCGTGGCGGCGAGATTGGTCCACGTCGTGCCGTCGGGGCTGCTCTGCCAGCGATAGGTGATGCTCGCCGGGACGCCGTCAGGATCCGTGACGCTGGCCGTCAGCGTCTGGTTCTGGCTCGCCGTGCCGTTGATCGTGACGACGCCGAGGTCGTTGACGTTGGCCACTTTCGTAGCGGTCGCGGAGCTCACCGGGGTCTCGCTGCTGCCCTGGAGGTCCGTGTAGCTGGCGGTGGCGCGTATGAAGCTGCCGACCTGGGCCTGCCCCAGGGTCAGCGTGCGCGCCGTCGCGCCACTGATGTTGGTCCACGTGCTGCCGTTCGTGCTCTGTTGCCACTGATACGAGATGGTACCGGGCACTCCGTCCGTATCGCTCACTGTCGCGGTCAAAATCTGGTTCTGCGTCGGCGTCCCGCTGACGCTCACGGCGCCGGGGTGATTGGTGGGATTTGACGAACCCGCGGCGAACACGACGTCGCGGAAGTAGTTTGTATTCTGATAGATGGCGGTCGGAAAAATGCCTTTTGTCAAGTCGTAGACGCCGGCACCGGCCGCAGCGTTCAGGCCACCATTGCTGATGCCGGACGCGAAGCCTTGGGTGGTGGAGACATAGTAGCTGTTGATATTGACCGAGACCACGTAGGTCGTGCCGGCCGCGATGGTGAGCGGCGTGGCGAGCGCCTGCTGCTGCCAGCCTGATGCGCCTTCGTTGGTGAACGTGACCGTCGCCAGCTCCTGGCCGGTGGCCGACCAGATGTGGCCGATATGGGTGCCGGTCTCGTTCGAGGCCTTGTAGTACCGGATCGCCTGGATCACGCCGGACGTGTCGCTGGTGAAGCGCATCCCCAGCTCATAATCCGCCCCTGTCCCGTCGGTGTTGTTGGTCAGGACGGGGGCCTGGGTGGTGAACAAGCTTGCCATGTTGCTCTCCCGCGCCGTCGATTCTTGTACCCGGTAAAGCAATTTAACCAATAAAATGACGGAAAGTGAATTTAAATCAATTAAAAAACATTTATATTTATTAATGGCATTTTTTAACATGCTTGTGAAGCAAGCGGCGTTTGCACGGATGTCAATTTCTCTTGAAAGGTGTGGTCCCAGTCAGCCTCCGGATCATGAACAGCTGCTGGCGGCTGCTCCCGTTGCTGCAGCCGGCCCAGGGCGGGTCCGCTTCAGTGGAGGCGGAGATCTCGACGCAGAGGGTTCCGCGCGCTCTCAGACGAACAAGCGTCGGCGGCGGTTCTGCGAAGCGGTGCCGCGTCACGCCCAATACACCAAAAACGGGTGGCGCGCCGCGTACTCCCGCGATCGTCCTTCGCGATGTCCAGCTCTTATGGCTCTATCCGTTTCGCGATCAGATCGGCGAACTCACCCAGGTTCCGGGCCGTCTCGACTTCGCCAACGCGGAATCGCACGCGAAACTTCTGCTCGACGGCGATGACGAGCGAGATCTGCATGAGCGAGTCCCACTCCTCGACGTCGGCCGCCGACAGATCGGGCTTGGCCACGACCTTCTCAAGGAAGATACCGTCGAATACCTCCTGCAACTTCGCCAGTACTTCAGCCTGCTTCATAAGCCCTCCGGGTTACGCGGATCTTTGTCGAACGCATCTGATACTTCCCCACCTCGAGCTCGAACTCTTTTCGGGCGGCGGAGTCTTCCGTACGCACGAAGCCAAACTCCTCGTAGATCCCGGCGACGATCCCGTTTTTGGCCGTCGGAAGATAAATGCCGCGTACTTTCGCGCAGCCGGCGACCTCTGCAAGCCGAAAAATCTCGTTCATGATCTCGTCCTCGACCTGGCGCTTAAGCACGCGGCAGCTCATGAGCCACGTATCGAGAACGAAGACGCTGCCCTCGATCTTTGCAATGACCACAGAGATGAGCCCGGAATCTCCGAACCGATCCTCGATCCGCATCGTGAAGCACAGGTAGTCCGGCCGCTTTAGGAGTCCGCGGATCTCAGTTTCGGATCGGCGGACCGTCGTCAGGTTGAACTGGTTGCTGCGCGCGATCAGCTGGGCGATGCGGGGTAGATCGAGCGGGTCGAACTCCTTGATCGTGCCTCGCATCTCGAGCGAGGCGAGGTAGGCTGGCATGTCGGTTACGCTTGCCGCGAACTCCGTACGTCGCCGTTCCTGCCTATACTGCGCCGTCCGCTCGAGATCCTCCTCGGTGACGTTCCGTGGCTCGAAATAACGCCCGGCCTGGAGGCGGTCGATGAATTCGGCGGGATCCGGCCCGAGGAGCACGCCTTCGACCTGGGGCTGAAACTGGCGCACGATCTCGATCTCCGCCGGGTTGTCGTCGGCGAAGATGAAGCTGTCCACGCCAACGCGGAGTTCATCCGCGATCCGCTGCAGGTTGTCGGACTTCGGGTCCCAATTGGCTTTGAAGGCCGCGAAGTGCTCCAGCCGAAGAACCATCTCGGGATGCTTCTCGAATACCTCGATCGCGCGCGCATGGTCGTTCTTGCTGCACACCGCAAGCAGGACCCCGCGTTCGGAAAGCGCAAGGAGATACTTCTGGAAAGCCTTGAAAGCTTCGCCGCGGGGAGACGAGTCCCCAAGTTCGATTCCCTCGATACCGTCCTCCGCGATCACGCCGCCCCATAACGTGTGATCGAGATCGAGTACCAACACCTTCTTGGGGCCCTGCTTACGGGAGGCGACCAGATGGCTTAGCTCTTGCGCGACGTCCACTAGAAAATCAGGTGAGCCGGGCTGCTTTGATTCGTACCAGGATCGCGCATCCTCCGCGGCCGCGATCCCTCGGCGTGCCGACAGGAACTCGACGTCGCAGATCTGCACCTCCGCTGGGGCCCGCAGCCCGAGCTCAAGGTTTATCGCCTTGCGGAAACTCCAATCGGCGCCAAGCGTACGTGAACGAAACGAGCCGAGATCGAGATCGTCGGGCAGCGCAAGATTGGCGAGAATCACCGCCGCACCTGAGCGTTCGATGAAAGTCTGCGCGAGGTTGAGGAGGTGCTCCGCGGCGCCGACTGCAGCTTCGCGCTGACGTTCCACGGCATCGAGGAGCGAGCCGGAAAACCGGCAGTGCCTCGCGTTCGGCAGAATGAAGGCGAGATCCGGCTTGAAGGCGTACAGCGGGCTCGAGCCGTCGAGGATTTCCGAGACGAAATTATCGTACTCGCCGAGGAAGCGTTCTGACTCGATTCCACGAATGGCCAGGAGGTGTTCGACCAATTCGTGCAACGGATACAGGTTGTAGCCGCCGATCAGGGCGAGGCGAAGCCTTGGCTGGACACTTTCGGTCGTATGTAGCTTCGCCTTTTTTCGAAGCGTCGACAGAAAGAACATTTCGGAAAAATTCGCCGCTTGCCGCGAGCGGGCGGCGAGATGTCCCCAGAACGCAGCGTCGCCGGACAGCGCTAAGGACTTGAGTTCGGCATCATTTACATGCCGGTCCGGCGAGACGGGTGCAGCAGCGAGAATAGCGAGCCTCCCCCGAGGAAAGCAGTATCACGATTGTCACTCACACTAAATAATGCTAGCGTTCGAGTCAATTAAATATACTTAAATATCCTAGATTAATGTAAAATAAATGAGGGTGACGCATATGGAATTGGAGCCGCCGGGCTCGGGCACACTTTACACCAAGGCTGAGAATCTCAAACGGCTTCCTGAAGGAAACAACCTGGTCCTCCGAGAGGTCCGGCTGGAGGACTCCGCGCAAATCATCGCTTGGCGTAACGATCCCGTTCTCGGCAAGTTCATGACCCGAGAAAAGCTGACCTTGACCCAGCAGGAAGAGTTTTTCCGAAGCTACCAGGCCAGGGCGGACGACTACTATTTCATTGCGGAGTTCAAGCGCTCGAGAAAACCGGCTGCCAGCATCGCCCTTGCGAACCTGGATTTCGCGGCGAAACGCGGCGAGGTGGCGCGGTTGATCGTCGATCCGGGTGCGCGCCTCTTTCTGGTCGAGATCTTCGATCTCCTTCTCGCGTTCGCGTTCGTGCAGCTAGGGCTTTCGGTCGTCGTAGCCAACGTGCAAAGCAAGAACGGGTCCGCGAAGAACTTCCATATTCGCCTTGGTTTTCAAACCGAAAAGATTTCGCCGAAGGCTTGGTGGAACGGCGACGACGTGATTACGTTTCGGATGTCGCGCGAAGATTATCCGCGGTTGAAGCAGGCCTGGTCGGCGCTGCTTCTCGATGCGCGGGAAGTTTAGCTGCCCCGAGCAACTGGCCAGAGCAGTGGAAGCAGCGCATCGCGCTTCTGGAGGCAACGGAGTTCACGCCGGACGCACCCGTCTCCTTGCGCTAGCAGGGGAAGAAGGAATAGCAGATGGATTTGCATTTTCATCATTTGGGAATGGCGTGCCGAAAGATCGCGACGGAGTTGCCAGAGCTCGCGATAGTTGGCTACAGTCCTGAAGGACCTATATTCGAGGACCCGATCCAGCAGGTTCGGATCCAGTTCGTGTCAGGCGGCGGTCCGCGCCTCGAACTCATTGAGCCGGCCGGCGCACAATCGCCGGTGGAGGGCATCCTGAAGCGCGGTAGCAAATTCTATCATCTTGCTTACGAAGTGGACCGGCTCGACGACGCGATCGCTTGCCTCAGGGAGCAGCAGTATCTTCCCGTATCGTCACCCGCGCCCGCCGTCGCGTTCGACATGCGCCGCATAGTGTTTCTCGCCTCCGCGACGCGCACACTCATCGAGCTCATCGAGGCAAGGACCTAGTGTGAATTGGCGAAAGCTGGATCGGGCGGCTGGGTGACAAGCTGCGCGTATCCGTCAGGCGAAACAGCTCGACCGCGCCGAACCCACTCAGCAGCGCGGAGGCCGCCTGCCTGCAGTCTCACGACCGGTTCAGGGCCGATCTCCGACAGGAGAATGCCCATGTGCCCCAATCTCGGAGGCGCTGTTGGCCAAACGCCCAATCCATTTGCTGACAATACTGTCCGGTCCATGTCGCCCCAAAACTGCACGACAATGGCACCAGCGGGCGCGCAAGCCGCGAGGTGCGTTGCTTCCGGCGAACCGATGCGAGGCCAAGCCGCCGGTCGAAGCGCGACGACGATTGCGTCCCAGTCGTCGCGATACATGGTTTGGACGTCGTCGAAGGTGTCCACGCTCGCTCCAGAGCTTGCGAGACCGGCGCGGAGCGGGCCAACAAAGTCGTTGTCACACAGCACAGCGATGCGATTCTTATAAACGGATAAACCGCAATCGTGGAGTTGCTTCACGCACAACGGACCGAGAAACGAGAAGACATCGACCGACGGGTGGCGTTCGTTCACGCCGACAATGGGAATTCCGCGCCGTGAGCATGCCTCCATGTCGAGGTCCTCGGGGCGAAATTCCCAAGCCTCAAACATCAAGGCGATGACCGCCTTCTTGGGTAATTGATCAATGAGCGCAGCGGTAAGAGGCCGAAGATGGCCGCTGTTGGTTACGATATCCGTTTGACGGAGGATGTCCGGGGTGATCTGCTCCACGACGTCGATGCGATCGGCCACACCGACCGAAACTGCAAGCTCCAGAGTCTGTTGCCTGGCGTCACCTGGTGTGCCGTGCCGTGTGGGTCTCGTGAAGGCATAGACGTGCCTGGCTCCGGCCATCGCCGCGAGGACGGCCGTCACGGCATACGCGCCGGTCGCAGCCTCAGTGAGAACCGTTAGTTCCGAAAGGTCCAGGAGCGTGTCCGTAAGGGCTCGGCTCATCAGGGCTCCCAGACGCGGCAGCGAGAATCCTGGTCGCAAGGCCGTGCCGAAACAAGACTGCAATTGCCTGAATGCTGCTCCGGCCTCGGTCTCGGTCATGAACTGACTTTCGTGTTCGGCGCTTGGAAATTCGCTGTGCTTTTGTGCGCGGCATATGAATCGAGCTCGCCTGAGCTCGTAGTGCGTTGAATAGGGTTATGAGCGGGGATAATCCAAAAATAATAATATTAAATATATCATAGATCGGAGCGATGAATGTCAAAATATGTCAGTCGGCCTAGTGGATCTGGCTCGATATGCGCGTCCTGGGGTAGAAATGTTGTTCGATCTGTCGCTTTGTGAGTCCGACACACACCTGATCCAGGGCCGATAAATTGGATCGTTAAATTAACTTATTTAAGTTGTGCTGCGACTATTTTGGTTTATTTTAATGATGGGCTAGATTGTGGTAGGGCTACCCCGATGACCGATCTTGATACCGACAGCGAAGACCGTCGTGAGTTCTTGAAGAGCTGCGGAAAATTTGCCGCCGTTACCCCTCCAGCTATGACACTGTTGCTGTCCACCTCGCTGACTTCACCCGCCATAGCCAGTTCAGGCGCTAATATTGTGCATGGCAACAATGGCTTCGGCAATGGCGGCGGCGACGGCAGTCCTAACGGCAAAGAAGATCGCGATCGCTAAAGGTTGCGATCAAACGGGCAGGCGCGGCCTTGCGGTGCGAACGCCGTCGTGGCGACGGCCGGGGCTCAGCCGGTCCGCCGGCGCCTTTGCCCGGATGAGCGGCTGATCAGTAGATCGTCCAGCTTCTTGCCCGCCCGGAGCTGCGCTTTTAGCCATCGGGGCTGCTTACCGCGGCCGGACCAGGTTTCGGACGGGTCTTTCGGGTTCTGATACTTCGGCAGCACAGGCGGGTAGGGGCGGCGCGCACGTTCGTCGTTCTGGACCCCGGCGGTGCCGTCTATCCTGCGAAGCCGCTCTTCCAGCTTGGCTTTTTCCGCGATCATTCTCCGACTAAGAACAGTCGTGACCTCATCGTAAAGCCGCCACAGCTCGGCTGTGGTCCCCGATGCCCAGTCGTCCTTCTCCATGGAAGCCGTCCCCACTACTTCCGACTCGAAATAGGAGGCGGGATTATCAGGTCGAACCCGGGTCGGGCAAGCACGATCGGCTCGCGCGCAGGCCGCCAGTGTGCAACGCGGTGCTCTTGATGCTACCGGCCGGCTCCGTGCCTCCGGACGAACGGTCGCCTCCCAGCCGCCCTGCGCCGCTGGACTCTTCGCATTGGGCCAAGCAATCTCTGCTCGGCCATCAACACGCGACTACGTAAATTCTGCAATTCGGTGAATTGAACGATCAGAGCCTCATGCGTTTGACGCAAAACTATCGAAGAATACATGTGACCACCTACTCATTATCAACGATGCCCCCGTGACCGCGCATTAGGTTGTTGGGTTGACGAAAATGCCGCCCAACTTTGCTGACCAAGTTTTCATCGATGCTATACTGAAGCAGAACATTTATCGTTCGAGATGTCAGATCATGTGGCTCGGAAAATTCGTGCCCGCATGCCTGGTGACCAATCCTCATCTTGGTCTCGGTGAATAGTATTACTTTTTTGTGCCTCCTCTTCCTGCTTGGGGCGAGGTTTTTTAGACCGCCCAGGGTTCGGTGAAGCTTTGTCGAATGTTAGATTTGAATCGCTAATATCCCTATATATCATTCGTAATAAGTGGCCGGTCGGGAGTTAGATGGATATTAACCATACTGGCAAGGCGGTCAGATACACTCTCTGGCTGATATTGCAGATTTCAGACATCCAACGTCGCCAAAGAAATCGCTGTGTCGTGGATGAATTGGCGTTTCGGATTTTCCTGGGAGCTCCGCATTCTTACGGTGCTGCACGCATTCTCTAAGCAAATTACGGTGACGCGGCCATCAAGCGTTGCCGATACGTGCCGTGGCGGATTTGCGGTGCGACGTTTTGACAGATCGGATTCGTTATACCTCCCGCGTGCGTCTGTAGCGAGAGCGTTGGATTAAACTGCCGCATGGGGGGTTGTTAACAATAGGCAAGGGAAGCATGCGCCGCATCAGAATTGTCATCGCGGATCGCCACCCGATCGTTTTGCAGGGGATCAGCAGCGTCCTTGCGACGCAGCACGATTTTACGATCGTGGCCTCCTGCGGCGATGGAGCAAGCTGCATTGAGGCAATCCGACTTCTTGTGCCGGACATTGCGCTCGTCGATGTTGCAATGCCCGACGTCAGGCGACCGGACCTCCTTGCTCTCGCAAGCACCGCAGGCCAGGTTACCCGGGTCATTTTCTTTGCCGATAAGGCCGTCAATCGCAAGTTGCAAAGGCAGGCGGCGGACGGCGCCTGCGTCATCCTCACCAAAGATGCGAAGCCGGAGATGCTGGTCGCGACCCTGCGGAAGCTTGCACAACAATGCCTAGGACTGGCATCGCGGTCGCCGAGCACCGGTAGGGAGGTCAGTGAGGAGCCTCGCACAGGTGAGGAGAAGTCCCTGACACAACTGACGGACCGGGAGCGGCAGATCATGCGCCTCGTATCGGAGGGGCTGTCCAACAAGGAGATCGGGCGGCGCCTGAACATTGCCGCCGGTACGATCAAAGTCCACCTTCATCACATCTTCCAGAAGCTGGAAATCAGCAACCGTACAGTTCTCGCGGCATTGGCGATTTCGCAGAACGGGCAGCGTGCAGCGCCACGTGAACTCGACCCCTCCGGCCTGCTACAACGCGATCCGGCAGTTCGAAATGACGAGGACGTCAAGCGCAGCAACGTCCTTCCGGAACGTATGCGTTAACGCAAATCGCACTTGATTGGATGTTGTTGCCGTTAGCCTCGCTGCACCTCCGAGAGGCCAGGGTCGGTTACTGAGGCCAGGTGCTCAACCATGTTGCGGCAGGCCCCTTCGGCCTCGGCCAACGTGCGGAAGGGCGAGCCGGTGATCTTGATCGCACCATTGCTCTCGTAGAGCGGTCGCCAACTCGCCAAATAGCCGGCACGTCCGTGAAAGCCCGGACCGGTGGGGCTCCCGAAGCTGATCACAAACGAGAAGCCATCGCTGCTCGCGCTCCATATTTCCATGTCCTCGACGGACCGATGAAATTGCAGTGGCATGGCAATAATCCGTTGCAGTCGCGGGTTGCCTTCAACGATAAATCAAAAATAACTATATTAAATACTGAAATGCAAGTCGAGATTCGAGCATCAGCGCCGCAGACACCCGGGATTTCGAGGGGCGTGGACAATGGCGGCGAGCTGCCCGGCCGCCGCACGCCAAACAACCCCCGTCATTTAAACAAAAGTCTTGGTTGAAGGTGAATTTAATATATAATAGGAATAAATTGATATTAAATCGAGGAGGGCGCATCGTGACCCGGGACGACAATGAAGATGACGACCGGCGGGCATTCCTAAAAACCTGCGGAAAATTCGCGGCCGTGACGCCCCCCGTCATGACCCTGCTTCTGTCGACCTCCCTGACTTCGACAGCCATTGCGCGTTCGGGCGGACTGAACGGAGCGACGCATGGTGACGACAGGGACCGGTCATTCTTCGATAACGATCGCCCGTCCTCGGCAACGTCGGCGAGTTCTGGTGGCGGGTCACCTGGAGGTGGTGGAGCATCCGGCGGTCGCCGTGATGGGTCAGCTGGTGCCGGAGGGACATCCGGCGGCGGCGGATCCGGTGGTGGAGGGGGATCCGTTGGTAAAGGGCCTTTCGCGACCGGCGGGAGCTCTGGAAGTCCGATTGCATCTGGAGGCGTCGATTGTGCAGATGAAGACGACGATGAGCGGAAGCGCAAGCCCGATTGCGAGCGACCCATCACTCAAGTTTCGAGCGCGACCGGATCTGCGCATTAGCGCATCGTTCTCAGGGCGCATTGCATGAGCGCTGTGGCCAGCGGGCGGCTAGCATGCCGGGTGTTGCGTCTTAACGCGTTGCCGCATCGTTATTAGCGACGCAGCATGCCAAATGTTAATGCGCGTTTGTCCTTAGCAATTGCATATGTTTCCCGGCTGTCAGGACTGGGTGAATTCTCCCCGACATATCGATTAGGAGACCTGCCATGAGCATCCGCGCTCGAGCGGAGAATCCTGCCGCTGTTCTTCGCCGACGTCTCGAAGCGCTTGCGGCCCAACTCGCAGAACTTGAGAGTCTCAGAGACCGAGTAGGTCGAGAAGAGAGCCGTCAGCGCCACCTGCGCAAGCCGGGCTTTCCCCGGAAAGCGAGCAAGCTCGGAGCGCAAGCGAGCGGTCGTTGCACCTTCGCAGACGCAAAGCTCGTGTCCGCGCCATCTGGTCGCAACACATCGAAATATTTTAGCGAGTGTCCGAAAGCGAACGGATGACCGGACTCTAATCGATCATAGTTGGCTTCGGCCGGGGGGAGCGGTTGATCCGCAGCAGCATCCCGTCGCGCCGAGAATAGGGGCACTGGTTTCCTGGCGCAGCACGCCCGGAAGCGGTCGGGGGAGTCTTCAATCCATTATCTGGTTTCGCTTGAAAGGATGAAAGCTCGTGAATGATGCCAATGTGAAAGTCGAAACGCATGCCGATCCGGTGAATGAGAACGCGAATGGATCAAAGCCAAAGTTCGATTTGCCATTTTTAAATTTCCAGGAACTGTTCCGCGGTTTTGCCGAGCAGGGCGCCGCACAGACCAGGCAAAATATCGAGAAGATGAAGGCGACTTCCGAAGAGTTCAGCGACGTTCTCCGCGAATCCTGTTCGATGAACGTCAAAGGTGCCGTCGATTACAGCGCCAGGGTCATCGAGATTTCCAAAGATAATACCAGTGCCGCCCTGGAATTTTTATCCCAGCTCGCCGAGGCCAGATCGCTGCTGGATATCGTGCATCTTTCGACCGCCCGAAACCGCAAAGCTTTCGAAGTCGTCTCCGCACAGAATCGGGAGCTTTGGGAGCTCGCGCAGAAGGTCGCGGTTGAGACGACCGAGCCCATTAAGACCAGCTTCAACCGGGCATTGCACCGGGCCCTCTGAATCGAGGCAACCGGCCGCGTGGATCGGCTGGACAAGCGTCTCCGCGACAAGGAGAGGCTCGGTCCAGCCGATGGCGGGTCGGCGTGTCCAGAGCCAGCAACAGGTTGCAGGAAATCAAGATGGGTATGGTGATGATCAAGTGCCCGGAAACGGGAAACGCCATTGCGACGGGCATCGAGACCGATGGCGAAAGGTTTCGCTGCAGCGCAGTATTCTTCTCGCGCACCTATTGCCGGATCTGCGCGGCGACACACGAGTGGTTCGCGAGAGAGGCTTGGGTCTACGAGCCTGCCCCGGACAACCGGTTACCGGGCGGGTGGCAGGCGTCTCGCTCCGGCGCGGCGTGAAAATTCCCTACGG
Source organism: Bradyrhizobium sp. 139 (assembly GCF_023074175.1). GTDB lineage: Bacteria > Pseudomonadota > Alphaproteobacteria > Rhizobiales > Xanthobacteraceae > Bradyrhizobium. The sequence goes on along the minus strand of NZ_JADPKS010000137.1, from coordinate 3,391 downwards.
CGCCCCGCGAAACGATCCGATCAATCCTGCGGCCCATCACCTTGTAGCACTCGCATGCCACGGCTTCGAGCCGGGGCCGATCAATCTCGAGCTGACCGCGCCGGTTGGACTTCAATGCTCGTGACGCGCGCAACGCGCTCACGACATGCGTGACCGTGGTGCGGCGGACGCCCAGCAATTCCGACAAGGTCTCTTGCGTCAAGGGGAGGAGATTGCCGCCATTGGCTCGGTCGTGAATGTGAAGCAGCCAGCGCGCCATCCGGGCTTCGACGGAGTGCAGTGCATTGCAGGCCGCGACGTGCTGAAATTGCGTCAACAGCGATCTCGTGAAAATCTGCACCGTGGATGCGATCGCTGGGCTGCGATGCAGCGCCGGCAGAAATTGCGTCGACGAAATCTGCAGCGCCGACCCTGGTACGCGGACGACCGCCGTCATGGGTGAGCGGGTGGCTCCAAGCGCCGACATCAGACCGATAGCACCCTCATGGCCGACCACCGCTGCGGCGACTGTCTGCCCGTTCGGCAGGTCCACGATAAAGGCGATCGCGCCACTACAGGGGAAGAGGAGCTGTTCGATCCGATCGCCCGATCGGACCAGTACGGCGTCGCGTTCGAGCACGACTTTCCGCAGATGAGGCGCAAGCAAAGCAAGATCCGCCGGCGGCAACGCTGCTAACAAACGATTACCAATCCTGGTCGCGTGGTCCATCACGGGATTCGCCCCCGACGGATGCCCGGCGCTGAGACTCGTGCCGGCTTTGCCGAACTGCTCTGCACAGTTCGACAGTAATCCAACTGGCGAAGGAAGGATATGGTTCCGAGTATGGATCGCTGTGTGTGCGGTGGCCACAACGGCACGATCTCGGTTGGATCCTGCGGCTTGGCTCCGGGAAAGCGCAGCTTGCGAACCGCTTCGTTATTTGGAAATGGCCGCCAAGCTATTGAATTTATTATTGAGCATTATTCAGCATTTTTCCAAACTCGCTATGAGATCGTTGAATATCCAGGATTCCGCCATTTGGAGGTTCGATCCCTCGGCCGCAGCTGGCGCCCCCTATCCCTCATATTGATCCGGTCCCATCGCCCAGAACGACTGATCATGGCCAGCCGCATAGTTCCGGTTGTTGATCGCCGGATTGCGATTGACCATCGGGCGCATGAACATCGGGTGGGTGGCGCTGCGCACCTCATGCTCGACCGTGAAGAGATGCCTGCCGCTATCGAGATCGACGATATCGCGGAAGCGGTACTGGTACTGGTTGTCCTCGCGCGAGATCAGGTCGCGCGCCAGGAGCTTGCGGTAAGGGCCGGAGAAATCGGTGATGTACATCTGCACATGGTGACCGTCATAGTCGCCCTGGGGCCGATCGGTCTCGCGGAACAACAGATGCTGGTCGCGGCCCGTCTTCACGGCGGCAACCTGGCCGTCGTCGTTTCGCAAGCCGGCGGGCATGCCCATGATCTCGGGGTAGAAGGCGCAAACCGCCTTGGCGGTGCCTTCAGGTACATCGAACTGGACATAGGGGATGCCGAGCGCGATGCGCCCGAAGCGCGCAGCATCCGGCTCGTAGCAGCGCAGACGGTTGCCCCACGGACAAACCGCCTCGACATGGTCATTATGCTCGGCGAATGCGAACGCCGTGCCTTCGAGCTTCTTCGCGACCGACGCCAGCCGCGTCAGCAGCGCCTCACGGCCCTCGATGACCAGTCCGACATGGCCGCGCAGCACCTGCGCCCTGCCGCTCGGCAAGTGAAACTGGCTCCGCCCGGCATTGATCCACATGTTGGTGTCGGACACCATCAGGTAGGGATCGCGGGTGAGTCCAAGCCCCGTAACGTAGAACAGAGTGGCGAGGCGCTGGTCCGGGACCTGGATGTTGACGTGCTCGAAATGGATCGCGTTGCCGAGATCTTCCGCGGATCGATCGAATTGTTGCGGCATGGATGTGCGCTCTGGCTCGTGGACGGACTGGCCCATCCTAGAGCACAATTTCCGCCAGCCGAAACTGTTCGCCGATCACATCTCAAGGACAGTGCACGATGTCCGTTGCCATCTTGCCGTAGCGTTCATTCCCTGTAATCTGGCGGCAGCACAAGGGAAGGGATCGATGGGGGGAGTTCTGGAGGGCGTGCGCGTCCTCGATTTCGGGCGCTACATCGCCGGGCCCTATTGCGCGACCTTGCTGGCCGAATTCGGCGCCGAGGTCATTCGCGTTGAAAAGCGCGACGGCAGCGAGGACCGCTTCGTGGCGCCGGTCGGCGAGGGCGGCGAAGGCGCGCTGTTTCTTCAGGTCAACCGCAACAAGAAGTGCATCACGCTCGATCCGATGAAGCCTGAAGGGCAGGAGGTGATGCGCCGCCTGGTCGCGACCGCGGACGTCGTCGTCGCCAATCTGCCGCCGCAGACCCTGCGCGCGATGAAGCTCGATTACGACTCGCTGAAGGCGATCAAGCCCGACATCATCCTGACGACCGCAACCGCGTTCGGCGGGCCGGGACCGTGGTCCGATCGTGTCGGCTTCGACGGTGTCGGGCAGGTCATGTCGGGTTCGGTGTACATGACCGGCGCTGGCAATCCGCCGTATCGGGCCGCGGTGAACTGGGTCGATTTCGGAACGGCGCTGCATTGCGCGTTCGGGACGCTCGCCGCGCTGATCGCGCGCGGCAAATCCGGGCGCGGGCAGATTGTCGAGGGCGCGCTGCTCGCCACCGCGCTGTCCTTCACCAATGCCACGCTGATCGAGCAGGCGGTCATCAACGTCAACCGCGTGCCGACCGGCAATCTCGGCCAGACCGCAGCGCCGGCCGACATCTATCGCACCAAGGACGGCTGGGTGCTGTGCCAGGTCACGGGGCATCCACTGTTTAAACGCTGGGCGAAGTTGATGGGTGAGGAGGACCAGTGGCTGAACGATCCGCGCTTTGCCGACGACATCAGCCGCGGCAATAACGGCCGCATCATCACCGAGCGGATGGCGCGCTGGTGCGCCGAGCGCACGACGCAGGAGGCTGTAGACATTCTGGGCAGGACGATGATTCCGGCCGGGCCCGTCCTCAGCCCGCAACAGGCGCTGGACCATCCGCATATTCGCGCCGCCGGCTTCATGCAGGATGTCGAATATCCCGGCCTGCCGAAGCGCGCGCCGGTCGCCCGCGCTGCCGTCCGGCTGTCGGAAACGCCGGGTGAGATCGCTTCGCGTCCACCGACGCTCGGCGAACATACCGATCGGGTCCTCTCCGAACTCGGCTATGACACAGCTGCGATTGCTGCGCTTCGGCAGGGCGGCATCATCTAGACGATCGTTTCCTTGATTCGAATCATATTCAGGCGGCCTCGGCAAGTTTGTAGGACCAGGTATGGATGACCGGATGGCGGTTGACGTCGTCGATG
>NZ_JADPKS010000051.1 GCF_023074175.1 Bradyrhizobium sp. 139 | reverse complement strand
TCCTGCCATGATGTCGCTCCTCATTGCGCCAATCGCAAACGAGGAATCCGCCAACACCCAATCAGTTCCGACGCAGATTTCTTGGAATCGATCGTCTAGGCCGTGATGCCGTAGGGTGGGCAAAGGCGCGTCAGCGCCGTGCCCACCATCTCTCCACGATTGCAGATGATCTGGTGGGCACGCTTTCGCTTTGCCCACCCTACGATATTGGTGCTCACCGCCCCGCAAACAACGCCCTTTCGCGGTCCACGATTTCGCCGATGTAATCCGCCACCGCCCTGATCCGCGCGAGATCCTTGCTGTCGGCGTGCATCAGCATCCAGAAGGTCCGGGTGATCGAGACTTCTTCCGCCAGCACCGCGACGAGCTGCGGATAATCGGTCGCCATGAAACGCGGCAGCACGGCGATGCCGAAGCCTGCGAGCGTGGCGTTGAGCTGCGCGATCAGATTGGCGCTGCGCAGGCGTGCCGAGATCCGCGTCGACACCTGCGGCAGATAATCGAGCTCGGGCGTGAACAGCAGTTCCTCGATATAGCCGACGAAGCGGTGCTGCGGCAGCGCCTCGCGCGAGGTGATGGCCGGGTAGCGGTCGAGATAGGCCGGCGCGGCATAAAGCCCAAGGCGGTAGTCGAGCAGCTTGCGGCCGACGATGCGGCCTTCCTTCGGCATGGTCAGGCTGATGGCGATATCGGCCTCGCGCTTGGAGAGGCTGAACAGGCGCGCAGTGGCCACAAGTTGCAAATCGAGATCGGGGTAACGGTCGGCGAACGGCGCCAGCCGTGGTGCCAGGAAAGCCGTGCCGAACCCGTCGGGCGCGCCGATCCGCACCGTGCCGGTCAGCCGCGCCACCGAGCCGCCGACCTGCTCCTGGTTGGCGACGATGGTCGATTCCATCGCCTCCGCGCTGTCCGCGACGCGCTGGCCGGCCTCGGTGAGGAGATAGCCGGTCTTGCGACGGTCGAACAGCTTGGCGGAGAGGTGCCGTTCCAGCCGGTCCACGCGGCGGATCACGGTGGCATGGTCGACCCCGAGCTGTTTTGCCGCAGCCGACACCGAGCCGCCGCGAACGATGGCCAGCACGAAGCGGAAGTCGTCCCAGTCGATGTGACCTTGATCCAGCATTTTCGCACATCTATGGTGCATTATCTCAGACTTGAATCCTATAAAATGCAGGTCGATAGGACTTGTCAAAGCGGATCAGGCCTCAAGGAGATCATTCCATGCGTTCAATCGGACATTTCATCGGTGGCAAGGAGGTCAAGGGCACCTCGGGCCGCACCGCCGACGTTTTCGAGCCGATGACCGGTGACGTCCAGGCTAAGGTGGCGCTGGCCTCCAAGGCCGAGGTCCGCGCCGCCGTCGAGAACGCCCGCGCCGCGCAGCCGGAATGGGCCGCGACCAACCCGCAGCGCCGCGCCCGCGTCATGATGAAGTTCGTCGAGCTGGTGCAGCGCGACTACGACAAGCTCGCCGAGCTGCTCGCCCGCGAGCACGGCAAGACCGTTCCCGACGCCAAGGGCGACATCCAGCGCGGCCTCGAAGTCGCGGAGTTCGCCTGCGGCATCCCGCATTTGATGAAGGGCGAATACACCGAAGGCGCCGGCCCCGGCATCGACATCTATTCCATGCGCCAGGCGCTCGGCGTCGTCGCCGGCATCACGCCGTTCAATTTCCCGGCGATGATCCCGATGTGGAAGTTCGCGCCCGCGATCGCCTGCGGCAACGCCTTCATCCTCAAGCCCTCGGAGCGCGATCCCGGCGTGCCGATGATGCTCGCTGAGCTGATGATCGAGGCGGGCCTGCCGGCCGGCATCCTCAACGTCGTCAACGGCGACAAGGAAGCAGTCGACGCGATCCTGGACGACCCCGACATCAAGGCTGTCGGTTTCGTCGGCTCCACGCCGATCGCGCAATACATCTACGAGCGCGCAGCCCAGACCGGCAAGCGCTGCCAGTGCTTTGGCGGCGCCAAAAACCACGCCATCATCATGCCCGACGCCGACATGGACCAGGCGGTCGACGCGCTGATCGGCGCCGGCTACGGCTCGGCGGGCGAGCGCTGCATGGCCGTCTCGGTCGCGGTCCCCGTCGGCAAGCCCACCGCCGACCGCCTGATGGAAAAGCTGATCCCGCGCGTCGAGTCGCTGAAGATAGGCACCTCGATCGATCCCTCGGCCGATTACGGCCCGCTGGTGACGCGCGAGGCGGTCGAGAAGGTCAAGGGCTACATCGACATCGGCATCAAGGAAGGCGCGACGCTCGCCGTCGACGGCCGCGGCTTCAAGATGCAGGGTTACGAAAAGGGCTTCTATCTCGGCGGTTCGCTGTTCGACAACGTCACCAAGGACATGCGGATCTACAAGGAAGAGATCTTTGGCCCGGTGCTCTCGGTCGTGCGCGCGCACGACTACAAGGAGGCGCTGGCGCTGCCCTCCGAGCATGATTACGGCAACGGCGTTGCGATCTTTACCCGCGACGGCGACGCCGCGCGCGACTTCGCGACCAAGGTCAATGTCGGCATGGTCGGCATCAACGTGCCGATCCCGGTGCCGATCGCCTATTATACCTTCGGCGGCTGGAAGAAGTCCGGCTTCGGCGATCTCAACCAGCATGGTCCAGACTCGGTCCGCTTCTACACCAAGACCAAGACGGTGACCTCGCGCTGGCCGTCCGGCGTCAAGGAAGGTGCGGAGTTCTCGATCCCGCTGATGAAGTGATCCTCTCAAGAGCGAGGCGATGATGCAGTTCGCTCTGAACGAGGATCAGATCGCGGTTCGCGACATGGCGTTGGCGTTTGCGGCGGAGAAGATCGCGCCGCACGCGCTGCGCTGGGACGAGGAAAAGTATTTCCCTGTCGATGTGATGCGCGAGGCCGCCACGCTTGGCATGGGCGGCATCTACATCCGCGAGGATGTCGGCGGTTCCGCCATGACCCGGTTCGACGCGGCGCTGATCTTCGAGGCGCTGGCGACGGGCTGCCCGACGACCTCGGCGTTCATCTCCATCCACAACATGGCGTCCTGGATGATCGATGCCTACGGCAACGACACCCAGCGCCATAAATGGCTGCCAAAGCTGTGCACCATGGAGCTGATCGCGAGCTACTGCCTGACCGAGCCGGGCGCCGGCTCCGACGCGGCGGCCCTGCGAACCCGCGCGGTACGTGACGGTGACCATTACGTGCTCAACGGCCAGAAGCAGTTCATCTCGGGCGCCGGCGGCACCGACCTGCTGGTCGCGATGGTGCGCACCGGCGGCGATGGCCCGGGCGGCATCTCGACCCTTGTCATCGACGGCAAGACGCCGGGGGTGTCGTTTGGCGCCAATGAGCGCAAGATGGGCTGGAACGCGCAGCCGACCCGCGCCGTGATTTTCGAGAATGCGCGCGTGCCGGTCGCCAACCGGCTGAGCGAGGAAGGCATCGGCTTCAAGATCGCAATGGCCGGCCTCGACGGCGGCCGTCTTAACATCACCGCATGCTCGCTCGGCGGCGCGCAGACCGCGCTCGACAAGGCACGCGCCTACATGACGGAGCGCAAGGCTTTCGGAAAACGTCTCGACGAATTCCAGGCGCTGCAATTCCGTCTTGCCGACATGGCAATCGAGCTCGAGGCCGCGCGCACCTTTTTATGGCGCGCCGCGGCTGCGCTGGACCGCAAGGACCCCGACGCCACCATGCTTTGCGCGATGGCCAAGCGCTTCGGCACCGATGCCGGTTTCGAGGTTGCCAACCAGGCGCTCCAGCTTCACGGCGGCTACGGCTATCTTAGCGAATACGGCATCGAGAAGATCGTGCGCGACCTGCGCGTGCACCAGATCCTCGAGGGCACCAATGAAATCATGCGGCTCATCGTGGCGCGCAAACTGATCGAGGGCGCTCGATGACGGCAGTGGAAGAGGGCGATCTCGTCGTTCGCCGCGAGGGTGCGGCGGGCGTGATCCGGCTCAATCGCCCCAAGGCGATCAATGCCATGACGCTGGAGATGTCCATCGGCATCGACGCGGCGCTTGATAGCTTCGAGAAAGAACCGGATGTCGCGGTGATCGTGCTGGAAGGCGCGGGCGAACGCGGCCTCTGCGCCGGCGGCGACATCCGCGGGCTTTGGGAGAGCTCGCGCGAAGGCGGCGATCTCGGCGCACGGTTCTGGCGCCAGGAATACGTCATGAATGCACGGATCGCGAGATATCCGAAGCCTTACGTCGCGTTCATGGACGGCCTCGTGATGGGCGGCGGCGTCGGCCTGTCCGGCCACGCCAGCCATCGCGTCGCCACCGACCGCACCAAGCTCGCGATGCCGGAGGTCGGGCTCGGCTTTTTCCCCGACGTCGGTGGCACCTGGCTGTTGTCGCGCTCGCCCGGCGAGATCGGCACGTATTTCGGCCTGACCGGGCAGACCATGAACGGGCCCGATGCGATGCACGCGAAATTCGCGGATGCCGTGGTGCCGGCGACCAAATGGCCGGGGCTGCGCGAGGCGCTGACGAAGGTTCATCAAGGTGCGACTGCGGCCGAGGTGAGCAAGCTCATCAACGGTTTTGCGACCGGCGAAACTGCGGGTCCGGTCGCGGCGAAGCAGACGACCATCGACGCGCTGTTCGGCTTCGACCGCATGGAGGACATCGTCGCTGCGCTGAAGCGCGACGGCTCCGAGTTCGCGCTGGCCACGCTGAAGACGCTCAGCGAGAAATCGCCGCGCGGCATGGTGGTGACGCTGAAGCTGCTGCGGCTGGCGCGCACCGCGTCGAGCCTGGAGGAGTGCCTGGTGCGCGAGTATCGCGCCGCACTGGAAGTCTTCCGCAGCGACGACTTTCGCGAGGGCGTGCGCGCCGCCGTAATCGACAAGGACCGCAATCCGACCTGGTCGCCGCCACGCATCGAGGATGTCACGCCGCAGATGCTTGCGCCATATCTGGCCGAGATTGGCGCGGACGAGCTGAAGTTCAACTAACAACGTTCAAGCGGAGGAAACCAAGATGGCCACGATCGCATTCATCGGTCTCGGCAACATGGGCGGCCCGATGGCCGCCAATCTGGTCAAGGCCGGCCACAAGGTCGTCGCGTTCGACCTCGTCGAGGCTTCGCGCGCGCAAGCCAAGGCGGACGGCGCCGGCATCGCAGATAGCGCAGCAGGCGCGGTGAAGGGCGCCGATGTCGTCGTCACCATGCTGCCGGCCGGCAAGCACGTGCTCGGCGTCTGGAACGAGGTCGTCCCTGTGATGACCAAGGGCGCGCTGATCATCGACAGCTCCACCATCGACGTCGAGAGTGCGCGGCAGGCGCATGCGCTGGCGGCCAAGAGCGGCGTGCTCTCGGTCGACGCGCCGGTCTCCGGTGGCACCGGTGGCGCGAAGGGTGCCACGCTCACCTTCATGTGCGGCGGCAACGAGAACGCGTTTGCCGCGGCAAAGCCCGTGCTGGAGATGATGGGCAAAAAGATCGTGCATTGCGGCGGCGCCGGTGCAGGCCAGGCCGCAAAAATCTGCAACAATATGATCCTCGGCATTTCAATGATCGCGGTCAGCGAGGCGTTTGCGTTGGCTGAGAAGCTCGGACTCTCGCACCAGGCGCTGTTCGACGTCGCCTCGACCTCGTCGGGCCAGTGCTGGTCGCTGACGACCTATTGTCCGGTGCCGGGCCCGGTGCCGACCTCGCCCGCCAACAACGATTACAAGCCGGGCTTCGCCTCGGCGCTAATGGTGAAGGATCTGACGCTGGCGCAGGACGCTGCGAAGGCCGCGGGTGCGGCGACGCCGCTCGGCCAGCATGCGCAGGAGATCTATCAGGCCTTCGATAAGGCTGGCCAAGGCGGGGTGGATTTTTCCGGAATTATCAAGCACGTTAGGGGGCTGGCCGGGAAAACTTGATGACGACTTTTCAGGAAGCGCGCGCGTTTCTTCTCGCTCACCGAACGGATTACGAGACGGCGGTCAAGGGTTTCCGCTGGCCCGATCCGGTTCCCTTCAACTGGGCGCTCGACTGGTTCGACGCCGAGCTGGCCGCGAATGCGGAGAGCAAGGACCGGCCCGCGCTCTGGATCGTCGACGCCGCCCAGGACAAGCAAACCAAGCTCTCCTTTACGGCGCTCTCGAAGCGCTCAAATCAGGTCGCAAATTTTCTCCGCGCGCAGGGATTGAAACGCGGCGACCATCTCCTGCTGCTGCTCGGCAATGTCGTTCCACTATGGGAGACGATGCTGGCGGCGATGAAGCTCGGCGTGGTCGTGATCCCCGCGACCACGCTGCTCACCGCCGACGAGCTACGCGACCGGCTCGATCGCGGCAAGGCGAAGGCTGTGGTGGCCGCCGAGGATCAGGTCACGAAATTCGCAAGCATTGGTGCCGAGAATATCGTGCGCATCGTGGTCGGCGCGGCGTCCGACGGCTGGCATGCCTATGACGAGGCGGCGAAAGCGCCTGAGAGCTTCACGCCCGACGGCCCGACCAATGCCGACGACCCGATGCTGCTCTATTTCACCTCGGGCACCACGGCGAAACCAAAACTGGTGCGGCACAGCCAGCGCAGCTATCCCGTCGGCCATCTCTCGACCATGTATTGGATCGGGCTGAAGCCGGGCGATATCCATCTCAATATCTCTTCGCCCGGCTGGGCCAAGCACGCCTGGAGCTGCTTCTTCGCGCCGTGGAATGCGGGCGCCACCGTGTTCGTGGTCAACCAGCCGCGCTTCGATGCCAAGGGTCTGCTTGCCACCATCGGCCGCTGCGGCGTCACCACGCTGTGCGCGCCGCCGACGGTGTGGCGGCTGTTCATCCAGGAGAACCTGGCGTCGTTCAAGGTGGCCTTGCGCGAGGTCTGCGGTGCAGGCGAGCCGCTCAATCCTGAAGTGATCGACCAGGTGCAGGCCGCCTGGGGCCTGACCATCCGCGACGGCTACGGTCAGACTGAAACGACCGCGCTCGCCGGCAACTCGCCGGGACAGACAATCAAGGTCGGCTCGATGGGCCGGCCGCTGCCGGGCTATCGCGTGCAGGTCAGCGACGCCGACGGCAACCCGGCGAAGGAGGGCGAGGTGGCGCTGGTGCTGGGCGCGGACCGCCCCGCCGGCCTGATGCAGGGCTATCAGGGCGACGACGGCAAGCTCTCTGGCGCGGAAGGCGAGCTCTATCGCAGCGGCGACGTGGTGTTCGAAGATGAGGATGGCTATCTCACCTTCGTCGGCCGCTCCGACGACGTCTTCAAATCCTCCGACTATCGCATCAGCCCGTTCGAGCTCGAGAGCGTGTTGCTGGAGCACGAACTCGTCGCGGAAGCCGCGGTGGTGCCGAGCCCCGATCCGATCCGGCTCGCGATCCCCAAGGCCTTCGTGCTGCTGACATCGGGCGCCGAACGTTCGCCGGCGACCGCGCTGTCCATCTTCAAGCACCTGCATACGCGCCTTGCGCCGTTCAAGCGCATCCGCCGCCTTGAAATCGTCACGGAGCTGCCGAAGACGATTTCGGGAAAAATTCGCCGCGTCCAGCTGCGGCGGCTCGAACGTGACGACGACCGCAACGATCCCCTGCGCGGCCGGGAATTCCGCGAAGAGGATTTTCCGGATCTTCCGAAAACACGAAGTGAGACCTAAGTGAAACGAAGTGAGCTCGTCATTCCACAATGCGCAAGTGCGCAATGGGGGCGCGCGGAGCGCGAACCCGGAATCCATTCAGCAACAGACTCTGCGGCGCCATGGATTCCGGGCTCGACGCTGCGCGTCGCCCCGGATTGACAGTGGTTGGAGCTATCAATGAACGAAGTCTGGAAGAAGCCGCCGACTACGCTTCAGGCCTATCAGGCCATGGTCGGCAAGGAGATCGGCGTGTCGTCGTGGCACCTGGTCGATCAGCCCCGTATCGACGCCTATGCCGACGTGATCGAGGACCACCAGTTCATCCATGTCGATCCTGAGCGCGCGAAGGAGACCGCGTTCGGCACCACCATCGCGCACGGCTTTCTCACGATGTCGCTGCTGTCGATCATGTCCTATGAGGTGATGCCTGTCATCGCCGGCACCACGATGGGGGTCAACTACGGTTTCGACAAGCTGCGCTTTATCTCGCCGGTGCGTTCAGGAAAACGTGTTCGTGGCCGCTTCGTGCTGGCGGAAGCCAGGCTGCGCAAGCCGAACGAATTGCAGTCCCGCACCAACGTCACCGTGGAGATCGAAGGCGAGGACAAGCCAGCGCTGGTCGCCGAATGGCTCGGGTTGATCTATTTCGCCTGAACAGGCCGTCGTTGCCGAGCTTGACCCGGCAATCCATCGCTGCTCAAAAAAGACGCGGCCGCGGTGCACCCTCGCCCCTTGTGGGAGAGGGTGGCTTCGCGAAAGCGAAGCCGGGTGAGGGGTATCTCTCCGCGAGCTCATCTGCAGAGAGAGACCCCTCATCCGGCGCTTCGCGCCACCTTCTCCCACAAGGGGCTAAGGCGTGCACACATCTTTCGGTCGTTGGTCAGCACCCATAGAAAGCGCGAGTCTTTTCAATGATAGCTGACCGACCGCTCTTTGGGCGGTTCCGAAATCCGGGGTCATCTAAGTCCCTGTATTAGATTCCATTTTTGAGATGTGTGCATGCCTTAGCCCACAAGGGGAGAAGGTAAGAGAAAACAAAGGAAGCACAATGGCAATCAGGTTTGACGGACGCGTCGCCATCGTCACCGGCGCAGGCAATGGTCTCGGACGGGCGCATGCGCTGGGGCTGGCCAGCCGCGGCGCCAAGGTCGTGGTCAACGATTTCGGCGGCGCGCGTGACGGCAGCGGCGGCTCGCTGTCGCCGGCCGAAGCCGTGGTCGAGGAGATCCGGAAAGCCGGCGGCACCGCGATGGCCGACGGTGCCGACGTCTCCAATTTCGAGCAGGTCACCGCCATGGTCGATCGCGCCACGAAGGAGTGGGGCAGCGTCGACCTCATGTGCGCCAATGCCGGCATCTTGCGCGACAAGTCGTTCGGCAAGATGGAGGCCGCCGATTTCCAGAAGGTGCTCGACGTGCATCTCGTCGGCACCTTCTATTGCTGCAAGGCGGCCTGGGCCGGCATGCGCGACCGCAACTACGGCCGCATCGTGCTGACCACCTCGTCCTCCGGCCTCTATGGCAATTTTGGCCAGGCCAATTACGGCGCGGCCAAGTCGGGCATGGTTGGCCTGATGAACGTGCTGGCGGAAGAGGGCCGCAAGACCGACATCCGCGTCAACATCATCTCGCCGACGGCGGCGACCCGCATGACGGAAGAGCTGCTGCCGCCACAGGCCCTGCAACTGATGAAGCCGAACGCGATCACGCCCGCAGTCGAGTACATGCTGAGCGAGGACGCGCCGACCCGCACCATCATGGGTGCCGGTGCAGGCTCCTTCGCCGTGATCAAGATTTTGGAGAGCGAGGGCATCAACCTGCCGGAAGCCGAATGGACGCCCGACGCGGTCGCCGCGCATTTCGCCGAGATCAGCGACATGTCGAAGGCCAGGGCGCTGCAAGGAGCGTTCGAGCAGACGCAGAAGTATGTGGCGCAGGCGGCGGCAAGGGCGGGCATCAAGCTCTAACCGACGTCATTCCGGGGTGATGCGACGGGACCGCGCGAGCGGCCCGGAGCATCGAGCCCGGAATCCATCCAGCCGCAGACTATGCCGCCTATGGATTCCGGGCTCGCGCTACGTGCGCCCCGGAATGACGAGCCTGGCGCGAGAATCCGGCCTAAACTCCCACCATGACATCACCTGAAACCCACATCGCCGTCATCGGCGCCGGTCCCGCCGGGCTGATGGCGGCGCAAGTGCTGGCGCAAGGCGGCGCCCGCGTCACCGTGTACGATGCGATGCCGTCCGCAGGCCGCAAGTTTCTGATGGCAGGTCGCGGCGGCCTCAATCTCACCCATAGCGAGCCGTTGCCGCAGTTCATCGCGCGCTACCGCGAGGCGGCGCCGAAATTGCAGGCTGCGATCGAAGCGTTTCCGCCGGACGCACTGCGCGCCTGGAGCGAGGCGCTCGGCGAGCCGACATTCGTAGGGACAAGCGGCCGTGTATTTCCGAAAGCGTTCAAAGCTTCGCCGCTGCTGCGTGCCTGGCTGCGCCGGCTCGATGCCGCGGGCGCGCAGTTCGCCTTTCGCCATCGCTGGATCGGCTGGAACAGTGAAGGGCGGCTGGTGTTTCAGACACCCCATGGCCCTTCCGCTGTCGCTGCCGACGCTGCCGTGCTGGCGCTCGGCGGCGCGAGCTGGCCGCGGCTGGGCTCCGATGGTGGCTGGACGACAATCCTCGCCGCCAAAGGCGTCGCGGTCGCGGCGCTGCGACCTGCGAATTGCGGCTTCACCGTCGCCTGGTCCGACATCTTCCGCGCGCGTTTCGAGGGTCAGCCGCTCAAGAGCATTGCGCTGAGCTTTGGCCCGCACGGCTTGCGCGGCGAGGCGATCGTCACGCGGGCCGGGATCGAGGGCGGGGCGATCTACGCATTGTCGGCGGAGCTGCGCGAGGCGATCGCCGCGAACGGCGAGGCCGTCCTGCACGTCGCCTTGCGCCCCGACATCGACCAGGCCGAACTCGTCAAGCGCCTATCCGCGCCGCGCGGCAAGCAATCGTTCTCCAACTTCCTGCGCAAAGCCGCGCAGATTTCTCCGGTCGCGATCGGGCTGTTGCAGGAAGCTGCTATCCAGGCAGGGCAGTCGTTGTCGGGAATGTCGCCCGAACGATTGGCAGAGCTCATCAACACCGCGGCCGTCAAGCTCACAGGCGTTGCACCGATTGTGCGCGCGATATCGAGTGCGGGCGGCATTTGCTTTGACGAGCTCGATGCCGATTTCATGATCCGCAAGCTGCCGGGCGTGTTCGCCGCGGGCGAGATGCTGGATTGGGAGGCGCCGACCGGCGGCTATCTGTTGCAGGCCTCGTTTGCGACTGGGGCGGCGGCGGGCAGGGGCGTGCTGGAGTGGCTCGACTTGTAGGATGGGTTTCGCTTCGCTCTACCCATCCTACAGCGCCCTACCTCAGCTTCCCCCGCGCCGCCACCGGTAGCGTGCCGATGATCTCCTCGCCGCGCACCATTACCACCTCGTCCATCATGTTGACGACGACGCAAACATGATTGGGCACGATGCGGACCACGTCGCCGACGTTCGGTCGGGTGTTGCTGCGGGAGAGATCGAGGAAGCCGTGCTCCTCGGCGAAGCGCGCGATCCTGGCTTCGGGGTGCTCCAGGATAAGGCCATGACCGTCGAGGCCGCCGGTGTCCGACGTCAGCGTCTTGGAGCCGGCATCGAGGATGCCGCGCTCGGGCGCGGCGCGGCTCACCACCGTCGAATAGATGTGCAGCGCGCAGTCGTCCCAGGTGGCGACGCCGGCGGCGACCTGCATGCGGTCGTTGTAGATATAGGTGCCGAAGCGATGTTCGGTGCCGCCCTTGAGCTTGCCGAGATTCTTCAGGTTCGGCGTGCCGCCGGTCGAAACGATCTTTGCATCCAGACCGTGCGCGCGCACGCCGGCCAGCGCCTCGTCGTAGAACTTTTGCGCATCCGCCCAGCCGGTCTCGGTCGGATACATCATGAAGCCGGCGAATTGCAGTCCTTTGGATGCAGCAATCTCCTGCGCCAGCGCGATGGCTTCAGCGGGCGTCTCGACGCCGGCGCGCTTGCGTCCCGTGTCGCATTCGACCACGACCGACAGCGGACGGCTAGAGGCCGCGGCAGCCTTGGGCAGGCCGGCAACGACGGTCGAATTGTCCGCGGCGACCGTCATGTTGGCCTTCGCCTGAAGCGCGCCGAGCCGCGCCATCTTCTCTTCGCCGAGCAAATTGTAGCTGATCAGGATGTCGTCGATGCCGGCATTGGCCATGATCTCGGCCTCGCCGAGTTTCTGGCAGGTGATGCCCTTCGCACCGGCCGCAACCTGCATCTTGGCGATGGTCGGGTTCTTGTGCGTCTTGATGTGCGGACGGCTGGCGACACCGGCGTCGTCGCAGGCCTTCTGGATCCGCGCGATGTTGCGCTCGACCTTGTCCATGTCGATGACGGCGCAGGGCGTGCCGTATTCGCGGGCGATTTTGGCGGCGAGGGGAGTTGTCATGGTAGTCTCTGAGTTGGCGCGCATTCTGTTCGCAAAAGCGGGGCCCACTTTTGCGGAATGCACGCTAGGCCTGTTCAATCTCTTCGCGCCGCACTTCGAGCTCCAGCCATTTGTCCTCGGCCTCGGCCAGTTCCTTTTGCGCCTTCGTCAGAGCGTCAGAGGCCTGATCGAAGCGCTTGCGATCCTTGCGGAAGAGATCGGGGTCGTCAAGGAAGCGCTGCTGCTTGGCGATCTCGGCCTGCAGCTTGGCGATGCTTTTGGGCAGCGTCTCCAGCGCGTGTTGCTCGTTGAAGGTCAACCGTCGTTTCGCGACGCCGGAAGGCGCGACTGACCGCTGCTCTCTCTTCTCTTCGGTCGCCTTCGCCGTCGCGCGCTTCACGTCGGCGCCGCGCTGGGCCAGCATGTCGGTGTAGCCGCCGGCATATTCGAGCCAGCGTCCGTTGCCCTCGGGCACGATCACCGACGTCACCACGCGGTCGAGAAAATCGCGATCATGGCTGATCAGAATCACGGTGCCCTCGTAGTCGCCGAGCATTTCCTCGAGGACGTCGAGGGTCTCGAGGTCGAGGTCGTTGGTCGGCTCGTCCAGCACCAGGAGGTTGGAGGGCTTTGCCAGCGCGCGTGCCAGCATCAGCCGGCCGCGCTCGCCGCCCGACAGCACCTCCAGCGGCGTGCGCATCTGTTCCTGGGCGAACAGGAAGTCCTTCATGTAGCTGACGACGTGCTTCGGCTTGCCGCCGACCATGACATGGTCGCCGCGGCCGCCGGTCAGCGCCTCGGCCAACGTCGATTTGGGATCGAGACTTTCGCGATGTTGGTCGAGCGTCGCCATCTCGATGTTGGCACCGAGACGGATGCTGCCGCTGTCCGGTGCGCTGCCGCCGGTCAGCATCTCGATCAGCGTAGTCTTGCCGGCGCCGTTCGGGCCGACGATGCCGATGCGGTCGCCGCGCTGGACGCGGATCGAGAAGCCGTCGACGATCTTCCGCTCGCCATAGGACCGGCTGATATTCTTGGCCTCAATGACGAGCTTGCCGGACTTGTCGGCTTCGGCGGCTGCGAGGTTGGCGTTGCCCGTCGCGCCGCGATAGGTGCGGCGCTGGTCGCGCAGCGCGTGCAGATTGCCGAGCCGCTTGACGTTGCGCTTGCGGCGGCCCGAGACGCCGTAGCGCAACCAGTGCTCCTCGTTGACGATCTTGCGGTCGAGCTTGTGCTGGTCGCGCTCTTCCTCCGCAAGTACCTCGTCGCGCCAGGCCTCGAAGGCACTGAAGCCGCGGTCGATCTGCCGGATCTGGCCGCGGTCGAGCCAGGCGGTGCTGCGCGACAGGTTGGACAGGAAGCGCCGATCATGGCTGATGATCACCAGCGCGCAGCGGCGGCTCTCCAGTTCGCCTTCCAGCCATTCGATGGTCGGAAGATCCAGATGGTTGGTCGGCTCGTCCAGTAGCAGGATATCGGGCGAGGGCGCCAGCACGCGCGCCAGCGCGGCGCGGCGCGCTTCGCCGCCGGAGACTTGCGCCGGATCTTCTTCGCCGCTGAGCCCGAGCTGCTCGACCAAATAGCGTGCCTGATAGTGGTCATCGCCGGCATTGAGGCCGGCCTCGACGTAGGCCAGCGTGGTGGAGAAACCGGAAAAATCCGGCTCTTGCGGCAGGTAGCGGATGGTGGCGCCGGGCTGCACGAAACGGCTGCCGCCATCCGGTTCGACCAGGCCGGCGGCGATTTTGAGCAGCGTCGATTTGCCGGAACCGTTGCGGCCGATCAGGCAGACGCGCTCGCCGGTCGAAACCGACAGTTCGACGCCAGCCAGGAGCGGCGTGCCGCCAAAGGTCAGCTTGATATCGCGCAGTTGAATCAGCGGTGGCGCCATGCGGTGTCTCAATCCTGTCTTGTTGCGGCCTGGTCGGCGCGGCGGCGCTGGATGCGGCGGATGGTCTGGTCGAGCGTCGACAGAAACGTCGAGCGGTCGCGCGGCGAGTACGATTTCGGACCGCCCGTGACTTCGCCGGCCGAGCGCAAATCGGTCATCAGGTTGCGGACCGCGAGCGTCATCCCGATCGATTCCTCGGTGAACGGCTTGCCATTCGACGCAATCACATCGGCGCCGGCCTTCACGCAGCGGCTCGCGAGCGGAATATCCGAGGTAATGACGATATCGCCGGGCCCGGCGCGTTCCGCGATCCAATCATCGGCGGCATCCATGCCGGCACCCGCGGCGATCCGCTCGATCAGCGGATCCTGCGGCACGCGGATGAAATTGCCTGCGACCACGCTCACGGGCAGGCCGTGCCTGCCGGCGACGCGATAGATCTCGTCCTTCACCGGGCAGGCGTCGGCGTCAATATAGATGCGGGTGATGTTTTGAGGGTTCGTCATTGTCCGTAGATGGGGCTTGCGAAGCGCTTCCGCAGCAGCCGCGTGGTACCTCATTCGGGCCGCAAACGCGAGGGGATTGACCCCGGTTCCTCAGCGCCTACGATCGGCCCGAAACAACAAGATTTTGGGAACGCCAGCCATGCCGAACCGGCTCGAAACCTACCGCGTCGAGGCCTACAACACCGCAAAGCAATCCGAAAACAAGATGCATGACGACGCGGTGGCGCGCCGCTTCGGCTTTTCCGGCGGGCTGGTTCCGGGAGTCGATGTCTTCGCCTACATGATGCACGTGCCGGTGGCGCGCTGGGGCCGTGATTTCCTGTCGCGCGGGCTGGTCGAGGCCCGCTTCATCAAGCCGGTCTATGATGGCGAGACCGCCGATGTCGACGCGACCGAGCACAATGAGCTTCTCACGATCGAGGTGTTCAGCCGCACCGAGCTCTGTGCCACGGGGACGGCATCGCTGCCGGCGGCTGCGCCATCGGTTTCATTGAATGACTATGTCGCGGTGCCTGTGGTGGCCGAGCGCAAGCCGATCAGCCCGGCGACGTTCGTAACAGGCAAATGGCTCGGCACGATGCCCCGACGCTGGGCCGACCAGGATGCGACCGAATATCTCGCCGATATCCGCGAATCCGATCCGATCTTCGCGCGCGAGGGCCTTGGCCATCCCGGCCTGATCCAGCGCGTCATGAACCGCGTGCTGGTCGACAACGCCATTCTGGGCCCGTGGATCCATGTCGGCAGCCGCATGCAGCTGTTGTCGGCCGCGCGTGCCGGCGACGAGATCACGGCGCAGGCGAAAGTTGCCGCGAATTACGAGAAGAAGGGTCACCGCTTCGTCGAGCTCGATGCACTCGTCGTCGCCAACGGCACCACGCCGATCGCGCATTGCCAGCACACCGCGATCTACCAGCCGCGCGAGCAGGCAGCGGCGTAGTTTCTTCACCTCGCCCCGCTTGCGGGGAGAGGTCGGCGCGAAGCGCCGGGTGAGGGGGAGTCTCCGCAAGAGTGGTGACAGACGACTCGCGGAGAGTCCCCCTCACCCGAAGCCCTCGCTGCGCTCAGGCTTCGACCTCTCCCCGCAAGCGGGGCGAGGTGAATAGCAGCCCCTATGCCTTACCCTTCGCGTCCTGGATCGCGCGCCAGACACGCTCCGGGGTCAGCGGCATGTCGATGTGCTTGATGCCGTAGTCGGAGAGGGCATCGACCACCGCATTCACCACCGTCGACAGGCTGCCGGCGCAGCCGGCTTCGCCGCAGCCCTTGCTGCCGAGCGGATTGGTTGTGGCGGGCACCGGGTGATCGCCGACCGTCATGTTGGGAACGTCCTCGGCGCGCGGCAGCGCGTAATCCATCAGCGAGCCCGTGATCGGCTGGCCGCTGTCGTCGTAGCGGACATGCTCCATCAGCGCCTGGCCAATGCCCTGGACGACGCCGCCATGGAGCTGGCCCGCGACCAGCAGCGGGTTGATCACCGTGCCGAAATCGTTGACCGCGCTGTAGCGCACGATCTGCACCACGCCGGTGTCGGGATCGATCTCGACCTCGGCGACGTGGCAGCCGTTCGGGAACGCCGAGGGCACCGGTTCGCTGGTATGGTCGACGTCGAGGCTATCAGGCACGCCCTCCGGCACCTTGCCGTCATGCAGGCGCTTTGCGAGCTCCATGATGTCGATGCTGCGGTCGGTGCCGGCGATCGTAAAACTGCCCTCGGCGAATTCGATGTCGGCTTCGGAAGCTTCCAGCAGGTGGGCGGCGGCGCGCTTGCCCTTCTCGACGACGAGCTTGGAGGCTTCCACGATCGCCATGCCGCTCGCCGTGATCGAGCGCGAGCCGCCGGTGCCGTTGCCGGCGTGGACGATGTCACTGTCGCCCTGCACCAGCTTGACGCTCTCGAAGGGCACCCCTAATTGCGCGCACAGCACCTGCGCGAACGGGGTGGCATGGCCCTGACCGTAGTCGAGCGTGCCGGTGATGAGCTGCACGCTGCCATCGGCATCGAACACGATCTTGCCGAGCTCGGCGCTCGGCGGCGCGGTGACCTCGAGATAGGAGCCGACCGCGATGCCGCGCAGCTTGCCCGCCTTCTTGCTCTCCTTCTTGCGCTTGGCGAAATTCTCGTGGTCGGAGATGTCGAGCGCCTTGTTGAACACGGCCTGGAAGTCGCCGCTATCATAGGTGACGCCGGAGGAGGCCGGGAACGGCATCTGGTTCGCCTTGATGAAGTTGCGCTTGCGCATCGCCAGCCGGTTGATGCCCATCTCGTCGGCAGCGCGGTCGATCAGCCGTTCCATGTAGTAGTTCGCCTCGGGCCGGCCTGCGCCACGATAGGCGCCCATCAGCGTGGTGTTGGTCAGCACCGTCTTGATGTCGATGCCCATCAGCGGCGTGCGATAGACGCTGGAAAAGTTCTTGCCGGTGTTGAGCGAGAGCGGCCCCGGCGCGACGCCGGTGATGTAGGCACCGAGATTGCCATAGCCGGACAGCTTTGCCGCAAGGAAGTGCCCCTCGGCATCGAGCGCCAGCTCGGCATGAATCTTTTGCGCGCGGCCGTGGCTGTCGGAGAGAAAGCTGGTCGAGCGCTCGTCGAGCCACTTCACCGGGCGTCCCAGCGCCTTGGCCGCGTACAGGATGCACATGTATTCGGGATAGTTGATGTTCTTCATGCCGAAGGAGCCGCCGACATTGGCGGTGAGGATGCGCACTTTCTCGTTCGGCACTTTCAGGTTCTTGGCGAGGTTGGCGCGGTTGCCCGCCACTCCCTGCGTCGGCACCTGCAGAGTGTAGCGCTCGGCCATCTTGTCGTAGGAGGCAAGTCCCACGCGCGGTTCCATCGAGACGACGGCGACGCGGGTGTTTTCGATGTCGAGTTTGGTCACATGGGCGGCGCTGGCGAAGGCGGCGTTGACCTTGTCCATGTCGCCATAGTGATAGTCGAGCGCGACGTTGTTCGGGATGTGCTCGTAGAGTTGCGGCGCGCCCGGCTTGGCGGCTTCCTCAGGATCCGTCACGGCCGGCAGCGGGTCGATGTCGACTTCGACCGCCTCCGCCGCATCGCGCGCCTGGGCCAGCGTCTCCGCCACCACGAAGGCGATGGGGTCGCCGACGAAGCGAACCTTGTCGGTCGCGAGCGGCTGGCGGTTGGTCTGGAGCAGGGGCGAGCCGTCACGGCTCTTCAGCGGCAGACCGCAGGTGAACGGGCCATAGCCGGCGGCATCGAGGTCGGTTCCGGTCCATACCCCCAGCACGCCCGGCAGCGCCCTGGCGGCGTCGGTGTTGATGCCGCGAATGACGCCGTGGGCATGCGTCGAGCGGACGACCACGGCATGGGCCTGGCCGGGCAGGTTGAAATCGTCGGTGTAGCGGCCCTTGCCGCGCACCAGCGTGTCGTCCTCCTTGCGGCGGACCGGCTGCCCGACGCCATATTTTTGCAGTGCGATAGCGTTTTCGAGCGTAGACGATTTGGTGTGTTCTTGCATGGGATTGACCTGAAAAGCCGGCGATTGCGCGTTTTGTAGGCGCTTGGAGGACCGGATCCCTTCAAATAACCCACCGACCCGTTCACGACAACGCACGAATGGGCATGGTCCCATGTGATGCGTTGTTGCGCAGGCTGGCTGCGCTGCTAATGTTTCAGGCGAAAAAGCAATTCCTGACCGGCCCTTAGGGCCGCGGAAAGATAGTTTGTATGAATGACCACACGCGGCTCCGCGACGGTCTTGTGCCGCACGGTGAGCTCGAGGGGTCGATGGCGGCGGTAGCATTCGCCGCCGAACCGGCCGTCGGCGTGCAAGCGCCGGGAACCGGCGTCTACGCGGCGCTGGACCTCGGCACCAACAATTGCAGGCTCCTGATCGCTTGTCCGACCAGCGAAGGCTTTCGCGTGGTCGATTCCTTCTCGCGCATCATCCGGCTCGGCGAGGGCGTCTCGGCAACCGGGTGCATCAGCGACGCCGCGATCGAGCGGGCCGTAGTGGCGCTCAGCATCTGCCGCGACAAGATCAACTTGAGGAAAGCGCGGCGGCTGCGGCTGATCGCGACCGAAGCCTGCCGAGCTGCCTCGAATGCCGAAGATTTTCGCAGCCGCGTCGCGGCCGAGACCGGCATCGAGTTGGAAGTGATCGACCGCGAGACCGAGGCTTCGCTCGCCGTGCTCGGCTGCTCGCCGCTGGTCGATCCCAGGGGCAGGGGCGCGATCCTGTTCGACATCGGCGGCGGCTCGACCGAGCTGGTGCGGATCGAGCGTGATCCGCAGAATCCGGAGCCGCGCATAAAAGCCTGGATGTCGATCCCGCTGGGTGTCGTGACGCTCGCCGAACAATTCGGCGGCCGCGACGTGACACCGGAGATCTATGCCGCGATGGAACGGGAGGTCGCCCAGCACATCGCGCCGTTCGCCGAACAGCATGGCGGCGATCTCACTGATATGCATCTGCTCGGCACGTCAGGCACGGTGACGACGCTCGCCGGCATCCATCTCAACCTCGCGCGTTACGACCGCCGCCGCATCGACAGCGTCTGGATGAACGATACCGACGTGACCGCGACGATCAGCAAGCTGCTCGGCATGAGCTACGAGGAGCGCGCGGCCAACAGCTGCATCAGCTTCGAACGCGCCGATCTCGTGCTGGCCGGCTGCGCCATCCTCGACGCGATCCGCCGTGCCTTTCCGCTGCCACGCCTGCGCGTCGCCGACCGGGGCCTGCGCGAAGGCATGCTGGTCGAGATGATGCGCGAAGACGGCGCGCTCGGGAGCCGGTGAGATGGCCAAGGACACCACCGGCCGCTTGCACGTCCAGGTCAAGACCGGCGGCAAGCGCAAATTGTCGTCCAAGCTGTGGCTGGAGCGGCAGCTCAACGATCCCTATGTGGTGAAGGCGAAGGCGCTGGGCTATCGCTCGCGCGCCGCTTTCAAGCTGCTCGAGATCGACGACAAATACCGGCTGCTCAAGCCCGGCATGGCGGTTGTCGATCTCGGCGCCGCGCCGGGCGGCTGGAGCCAGATCGCCGCCAAGCGCGTCGGCTCGGTTGACGGCAAAGGCAAGGTCGTGGCGATCGATCTGCTGGAGATGCCGGAGATTGCCGGCGTCGAGTTCGCGCAACTCGACTTCATGGAGAACGACGCACCGGACAAGCTCACCGCGATGTTGGGAGGCGGGGCGGACGTCGTGATGTCCGACATGGCCGCCAACACCACCGGTCACCGCAAGACCGACCAGCTCCGCATCGTCGGCCTGATCGAGACCGCCGCCGCGTTCGCCTGCGACGTGCTGAAACCGGGCGGGAGCTTCCTGGCGAAGGCGTTCCAGAGCGGGGCCGACGCCGAGTTGCTCGCCCAGCTCAAGCGCGATTTTGCCACCGTGCGCCACGTGAAACCCGCCGCCAGCCGGCAGGATTCCTCGGAGCGCTACGTGCTGGCGACGGGATTTCGCGGCGAGCCGAAGACGTAGCCGCGAATGACGAGTTGGGGCGCTACCCCAGCCGCTGGTCCCGCACGTCCTGGGTATCCTCCGTCGCGGTCTTGACGGCGGCGCTCGCCGCGCTCTTTGCGGCACCCTTGCGGCTGGAAATGTCGACCGCCTTGCGGCCGGAGATCTCGTGGCCGGCGTCGGCTGGCATCTGCCAGAAGAACCAGCTCGACGCCGCCGAGGTCAGCGCCACCACGACGAACGCGGGCGCGAACACGGTGGCATTGAGCTCGCTGACATGGCTGAGCCACATCGTCGTCTCCACCGAGGCGGCGCCGACGGCGACACCGGCGGAGACCGCAAGCTGCTGGTTGACGCTGACGAGCGTGGTGGCGCGGCTCATCTGCGCGGTCTCGACCTCGGCATAGGCGACCGTATTGATCGCGGTGAACTCCAGCGAGCGGAAGAAGCCGCCGACCACCAGGATGATCATGATGATCAGCAGCGGCGTCGTCACCGTGAACAGTGCACATGCGGCGAGGAAAATTGCGCTGACGATCGCGTTCACCGTCATCAGATTGCGGAAGCCGAAGGCGCGGATGATGCGCGCGGCCAGCGCCTTCATGCCCATGGCGCCGAGCGAAGAGCCAAACGTGACGAGGCCGGACTTGAATGGCGACAGGCCGAAGCCGATCTGCATCAGCAGCGGCAGCAGGAACGGCAGCGCGCCGATGCCGAGCCGGAACATGAAACCGCCGAAAACGGCCGCGCGTAGCGTCGGCAGCTTCAGCAGCGAAAAGTCCAACACCGGCGATCCCGTTCGCCGGGCGTGGAGGACATAGAGCGTCATCGAGATCGATCCGCCGGCAACCAGCGCGGCAACCGTGCTCCAGGGCAGCAGGTTGAGACCGGCCACCGACAGGCCGAAGGCAATGCCGGCCAGCCCGACGCCCGCCAGCACCATGCCGTAGAGATCGAACGGCTCTCGTTCCTCGCTCTTGATGGGATCGATGAAGCGCAAGGCCATGAAGATGCCGAGCAGCCCGATCGGGATGTTGATCAGGAAGATCCAATGCCAGGACGCATAGGTGGTGATGAAGCCGCCGAGCGGCGGGCCGATCACGGGACCGATCAGGGCAGGAACCGTCACCCAGGCCATCGCATTGACCAGCGCACTCTTGTCCACGGAGCGCAGCAGCACCAGGCGTCCGACCGGCGTCATCATCGCTCCGCCCATGCCTTGCAGGACGCGCGCGAATACGAAATCGGTGACCGAGGTCGAGAGCGCGCAGCCGACCGAGCCGACCATGAACACGCCGACGGCAATCGCAAACACCATGCGCGCGCCAAAACGGTCGGCGGTCCAGCCGCTCGCCGGAATGAACACCGCCAGCGACAGCAGATAGGAGGTGATCGCGAGCTTCAGTGTCAGCGGACTGGTGCCGATGTCGGCCGCGATCGCCGGCAGCGACGTCGCGATGACCGTCGAATCCATGTTCTCCATAAAGAGAGCAGTGGCCACGATCAGCGGAATGATGCGTTGCTTGTCGACCATGACAGGTTGGTAATGGAAATCGGAAGGAGGGTGGAGTTGCGGCTTAACACCGCCACTGGCCCGCGACCATTGCGGATCGACGCATAGCACCTAAATCCTGCGTGACAACGGTTTGCCGCGCTTCAACGGCTGCATTCCGGACCTCTTGCTCCCTCGTCATTCCGGGGCGCACCTACTGGCGCGAGCCCGGAATCCATTGTGCCCGGAGATCGCTGCGGGATGGATTCCGGGCTCGCGACTTCGTCGCGCCCCGGAATGACGGTGGGCGGGCGCGCTTAGGCTATCCCCGCTGAATTTACGTAAAAAGCCCGTGCATGGCTGGCCGGCGGTTCGAATTACTTTGATTCGTCACCCACCCGTGCTATCGACCCGCGTCAACCCCACTGATGGGCTCCGATTCTCCGGCGATGCCGCAAGGTACGCCGAGGGCGGCGCTCATCCATAGCTATTTGCGGCAGTGCCGCAGGAAGGAGTTGGCAAATGGCCACGGTGCAACTTCAAGGCATTCGCGAAGCCCTCACGTTCGACGACGTGCTGTTGAAGCCGGGCCTGTCGGACGTCATGCCGGGCGAGGTCGACATCCGCTCCCGCGTCACCCGCGCCATCCTGCTCAACATCCCGATCATGGCGTCCGCCATGGACACGGTCACCGAAGCCCGCATGGCGATCGCCATGGCGCAGGCCGGCGGCCTCGGCGTCATCCACCGCAATTTCGATCCCGAAGGGCAGGCCGCCCAGGTGCGGCAGGTCAAGCGCTACGAGTCGGGCATGGTGGTGAACCCTCTCACCATCAGCCCCGAGGCCTCGCTCGACGATGCGCTCAAGCTGATGAGCGATCACGGCATCTCCGGCATTCCCGTCGTCACCGGCGCAGGCAAGTCCACGCCGGGCAAGCTGGTCGGCATCCTTACCAACCGCGACGTGCGGTTCGCCACCGACCGCCAGCAAAAAGTCTCCGAGCTGATGACGCACGAAAGTCTCGTCACGGTGCGCGAGAATGTCAGCCAGGACGAGGCGAGGCGGATGCTGCACCAGCATCGCATCGAGAAGCTGCTCGTGGTCGACGAGCAATATCGCTGCGTCGGCCTGATCACCGTGAAGGACATGGAGAAGGCGGTCGCCCATCCGCTGGCCTGCAAGGACGCGCGGGGCCGCCTGCGCGTCGCCGCCGCGACCACCGTCGGCGACACCGGCTTTGAGCGCACCGAACGCCTGATCGATGCCGGCGTCGACCTCGTCGTGGTCGACACCGCGCACGGCCATTCCCGTCACGTGCTGCATGCGGTGAACCGCATCAAGCGCCTGTCCAATTCGGTGCAGGTCGTTGCCGGCAACGTTGCGACCGCGGAAGGCGCGCAGGCGCTGATCGATTCCGGCGCGGACTGCATCAAGGTCGGCATCGGCCCGGGCTCGATCTGCACCACGCGCATCGTCGCCGGCGTTGGCGTGCCCCAGCTCACCGCGATCATGGATGCGGTCGAGGCCGCAAAGAAGTCCGACATTCCCGTCATTGCCGACGGCGGCATCAAGTTCTCGGGCGATCTCGCCAAGGCGCTCGCCGCCGGTGCCGACATCGCCATGGTCGGTTCACTGCTCGCCGGCACCGACGAGGCGCCGGGCGAGGTGTTCTTGTGGCAGGGCCGTTCGTACAAGGCCTATCGCGGCATGGGCTCGGTCGGCGCGATGGCGCGCGGCTCGGCCGACCGCTACTTCCAGCAGGACATCAAGGACACGCTGAAGCTCGTGCCCGAAGGCATCGAGGGCCAGGTGCCCTACAAGGGGCCGGTCGGCAATGTCATGCACCAACTCGCCGGCGGCCTGCGCGCCGCGATGGGCTATGTCGGCGCCGGCGATATGAAGGATCTGCATGAGAAGGCGCAGTTCGTCCGCATCACCGGCGCAGGCCTGCGCGAAAGCCACGTCCACGACGTGACCATCACGCGCGAGAGCCCGAATTATCCGGGCGGAGGCTAGCCTCCGGTCTCGTGTCCCGGACGCAGCGCAAGAGCGCAGCAGCGCGTCCGGGACACGAGAGGTGCGCATAGCACGACACCACGCTCCACCGCTTTTGTATTGACGCGCTCCTCTCCCTCCGCTTCCGTCCCCGACGAAGAAACTCCGGAGGAAGCCATCATGTCCCAAGGCAAGCGCATCGTTCTCGCCGCACGTCCCGTCGGCGAGCCAAAGTCGTCCGATTTCCGCATCGAGGAATTCGCGATTCCGGCGCCCGGCGCAGGTGAAGTCCTGCTGCGCACGATCTGGCTCTCGCTCGATCCCTATATGCGCGGGCGCATGAGCGAGGGTCCGTCCTACGCTGCGCCGGTGCCGATCGGCGGCGTGATGGAAGGCGAGGCAGTCAGCGAGGTTGCGGCCTCCAACAATCCGGACTTCGCCACGGGCGACATCGTGCGGATACGGTCGGGCTGGCAGTCGCACGCGATCTCGAACGGCAAGGGCTTGATCAAGGTCGATCCGAAGCTCGGGCCGATCTCGACCTCCATCGGCGTGCTCGGCATGCCCGGTATGACGGCCTACACGGGCCTGCTCGACATCGGCAAGCCGCAACCCGGCGAGACCGTCGTCGTCGCCGGCGCCTCCGGCGCTGTCGGATCGGCCGTCGGCCAGATCGCGAAGATCAAGGGTGCACGCGCGGTCGGCATCGCCGGCGGCAAGGACAAGTGCGACTACGTGGTGAAGGAACTCGGCTTCGATGCCTGCATCGATCACCGCGACCCTGATCTGGCGGCGAAGCTGAAGGACGCCTGCCCTGGGGGTATCGACGTCTATTTCGAGAATGTCGGCGGCGCCGTGTTCGAGGCGGTGTTCCCGCTGCTCAATCCCTTCGCGCGCGTTCCGGTCTGCGGCCTGATCGCCCATTACAACGACACCGAGGCCAAGCCGCCGAAATGGGCGGCATCCATGATGCGCGCGACACTGACCAAGCGGCTCACCTTCCGCGGCTTCATCGTCTCCGATTTCGCCAGCCGCCGTGGCGACTTCCTGCGCGACATGTCCACCTGGGTCCGCGAGGGCAAGGTCAAGTACAAGGAGTTCGTCACCGAGGGCCTGGACAGCGCGCCCGGTGCCTTCATGGGGCTCCTGAAGGGCGCCAATTTCGGCAAGCAGCTGGTGCGGGTGGGGCCGGACAAGGCCTAGGAAGCGTTTTCGAGCGAAGTGGATACCGGTTCTCTCCGAACGGAGATGGTTAACAAAGAGTCACCGATCGGCCACACCCGCCGGCAAAAGCCGCTTGTGTGACCGTCGGTTCATTGACCTCAGAGCGAAGGCATTGAATCATCGCGCATATTTTAGGTGTTGCGATGTTCGAGATCGGTATTTTCTGCGTAATTCTGTTGGCCGCCGGCTATTGGGCGACCATGTTCGTCGTGGGCCGTCGCGACGACGTCATCCATGGCAAGTTCGTTCACGCCGAGGAACAGGGCGATTTGACCCGGCCGTCGATGCTGGCAGCGCCACCGTTCCCGAAGCGGCCGGTCAAAGCGATCAATCCTGCCGCCGAGCAGATGACCAATGATGTCCCGGCCAAGCCGGTGAACAGCGCAGCGCTGCAATCCTTGCTCGCCGCGATCCAGCAGGATCTCAAGAGCGTCGCCTGAATGTTGCGGGGCTAATGCTCGCCGCCCATCTGGGCGAGCAACTCCTCGATATCGATATCGACCTGGCCTGCCGCGCGGACGTGGCGGACCTCGAAGCTGTCGGGCTGGAAGCGGTATTCGACCAGCCCGACTTCCTTGATTGCGATGCGATCCTGGCGCGCGTCGTTGATCTTGAAGCCGGCCGATGGCGCCCAGACATGGCGGGTGTGGCGATAGGTGAAGTCGCGCCGCTGGTGCACGTGTCCGCTGGCGATCAGGCGCAGATCGACATTCCCGAACATTTCGAGCAGCCGCGCCCGCGCCGGCTGCGGCACATAGCGGATCGATGTCGCCGGCGTCTCGGGGTCGTCGGGCAGGTTGAGGAAGACCGGCTTGTGCAGGAACAGCGCGACGGGTCTGCCGTTCGTGCGCGCGATCTCGGAGGCCAGCCAGTCGATCTGCTCGGCCTCGAAGACGAGCCCGGAATTCATCACCAGCGTGTTGAGGCCGATGAAACTCCAGCCCGCGGCCTCGAACGACCAATGGTCTTCGCCGATGATGTCGCGGAATTGCTGGCGGTGCGCTTCCGTGACCGGCGGCTTCGGCGCCGGCCCGATCGCGGTCGGATTGTCGCCGATGTCGTGATTGCCGGGGAGGTAGCGGCAAGCAACGGGCAGGGCATCGTGCAGGCCCTTCGCGAATTCGACATCGTCGCGGCTGGTCGGCCCGTCGAACGAGACGTCGCCGGTATTGACGACGAGATCGGGCCTATCAGTGTCGATATGCTCGCTGACGCGGTGGAAGTTGGCGATCAGGCCGGGAAAGCGCCGGCCGAGATGGTGTCGGAAATCTGCGTCAGGCGAAATTCGGACATGCGGTCATCGTACCCGCTGTCGCGCGTCGGAACGATGACGGCGCGGGCATGGATCGCAACGAACAAAGTTTAAAACACGCGGTAGCGGATCGTGTAGGCGTCCTGCGGGGCGACGCTGCCGGCCAGCGGCGAGGCAATGCGGTCGGCGAGGTGCCAGGGGCCGAACTGCTCAAAGCGAGGCGGCTCGGCGGGCAGGCGGAGGCGGAATTCCTACGTTTCCTTGCCGGGCAGGTTCACGACCAGCACGCGGTCGGCGGTGCGGTGGTTGGGCGCCACCGCGCCGCGCAGCACCGCGCGTCCGTCGCCGAGCATGGCGGTATCTCGCCCCAGGCCCAAAGCGCCAAAATCGCTTTAACCATCGACAGTTGGTCGCCTCATCGGGAACGCCGGTTCAACTCGTTGATTGTCAGGAACAGCGGTGGCGGCTAATGGACGCTTGCTGTGGTTTCTGCCGGATGGGAAAACTCCGATGTCCATTCAAATGGTTTTGCTGCCGGTCTTCGTCCAGGTCGGGCTCACCTTCGCCCTCCTGATCAGCATGGTGCTAGGGCGCCGGCAAGCGCTCGTCTCCGGCGAGACCAAGATCCGCGACATTGCGCTCGGCGAGCCGAACTGGCCCAAGGACGCCACACAAATCGCCAATTGCTACCGCAACCAGTTCGAATTGCCGGTGCTGTTCTACGCCCTGATCGCGCTGGCGCTGCCCTTGCGCCATGCCGATCTCTTCATCGTGCTGATGTCCTGGGTGTTCGTGGCGACGCGCTTTGCCCATGCCGGAATCTTCGTCTCCTCGAACGATCTCGGCCAGCGCTCGACGCTCTGGCTCGCCGGCGTGCTCGTGCTGCTCGCGATGTGGGTCTACTTCGCACTGAAAATGCTCTTGCTGATCTGAAAGATTTGAAATGACTCCCGCTGCCCGGCTGTCCGCAGCCATCGAACTGATCGACACCATCGAGAAAGACCGCGTGCCCGCCGCCAAGGCGCTGAAGGAGTGGGGCACCGCGCACCGCTTCGCCGGCTCCGGCGACCGCGCCGCGATCGCCGGCCTCGTCTGGGACGTGCTGCGCCGCTATGCCTCGAGCGCCTTCCTGATGGACGCCGATACCGCGCGGGCGCGGCTGATCGGCATGCTCCGCCTCGAACGCAACATGGACACGGCCACCATGGGCGCGCTGTTCGACGGCAGCCGGTTTGCACCGGCGCCGCTGACGGAGGCCGAGCAGGCTGCGCTGGCCTCGCGTTCCCTGAAGGACGCGCCGGCAGCGATCGCCGGCGATTATCCGGAATGGCTCGACCCGTACTTTGCAAAAGTGTTCGGCGAAGAGCGCGCCGCGGAGGCGGCCGCGATGGCGAGCCGGGCCCCGCTCGATTTGCGCGTCAACACGCTAAAATCCAATCGCGACAAGGTGCTGCGGGCGCTTGCTCATCTTCACGCGAAACCGACGCATTGGTCGGCAACCGGCCTGCGCATCGAGCTTTCGGCCGATGCGCGCAATCCCGGCATCCAGGCCGAGGAGGATTTCATCAAGGGCGGCGTTGAAGTGCAGGACGAGGGATCGCAGCTCGCAACGAGCTTCACTGCGGCAAAACCCGGCGAGCAGGTGATCGATCTCTGTGCCGGCGCCGGCGGCAAGACGCTGGCCCTCGCAGCCCTGATGCAGGGCAAGGGCCGGCTGATTGCGACCGACCGCGACAAGCGCATGCTCGCGCCGATCCATGAGCGGCTGTCGCGCGCCGGCGTCCACAATGCCGATGTCCGCACGCCCAAGGGCGAGGCCGATCCGCTGGCCGACATCAGCGGCACCGCCGACCTCGTCGTGATCGACGCACCCTGCACGGGAACCGGAACCTGGCGCCGCAATCCCGACGCCAAATGGCGCATGCGCCCGGGCGCGCTGGAGATCCGCCTGCGCGATCAGGTGGAGGTGCTGGAGCGCGCGGTTCCGCTGCTGAAGCCAGGTGGCCGGATCGCCTACATCACCTGCTCGGTGCTGGCAGAAGAGAACGGCGAGCAGGTGAGGGCGTTCACTGCCCGCCATGGCGAGTTCACGATCATGCCGCCCGAAGAGACCGCGAGCGTGCTCTGGGACAAGGCGGAGGATTTTGCAAAGGCCGCGCTGCAATCCGCCGAGGGTTGGCTGATGACGCCGCGGCGGACGGGGACGGACGGGTTCTTCGTCTCGGTGCTGAAGAAGGGTGGCTGATCTCGATCTCACCCCCGCCGTCATTCCGGAGCGCGCGTAGCGCGAACCTGGAATCCATGGAGCCGCAGAGACCGCCGCGCGACGGATTCCGGGTCGCCTTCCGGCCGCCCCGGAATGACGATCTCCGCAAAACAAAAGCCCCACGAACCGAATCCCGGTCGCGGGGCCTGTGTTCGTTAGCGCTTCCAACCGGTACGTCCGTGGTCGGAAGCGCTGGTGCGCCGGCGCTTAGCCGACGCGGAGATTGTCAGCCGACGACTTGCCGCTGCGGCGGTCGGCGACGATGTCGAACGAGACCTTCTGGCCCTCGTTGAGGGAGGAGAGGCCAGCACGCTCGACCGCGCTGATGTGCACGAACACGTCCTTCTGGCCGTCGTCCGGCTGGATGAAACCATAACCCTTTTGGGTGTTGAACCACTTCACTGTGCCCATAGCCATGGGAATTTCCTTTGTTAGAGATGGTACGCACGCGGACCGGTACGCGTCACTGCGCCCATGGTCCTGTTCAGTCGATGTTTGGAGAAGTCATCTGAAGCGTGCGCGCTCGTCTGCAACGAAGCGAAGCGGCCCAGTCGTTCGGCCAAGTATCGATGATCACAATATAGCGAGAATTTGGGGCCACTTCAAGGCATCACCCGTGGCCCGGCATATCGCGCAACTTTGCTATTTTGCGGTGCAACTGAACCGCCCGGCGTGTCTCAGTCCACAATGAAAAGCGTGGCGCCGGTGGCCGTCGAGGACCGGTGCGCGGCGTCGCCGAAATCCGAGACCTGGTAGCTCATTCCGGCCGTCAGCTTGAACTTGCGCCCGTCGCGCAGCTCGCTGTCGAGCTCGCCCTTGAGCACGTAGAGCACGTGCCCGCGGTCACACCAATGGTCGGCGAGATAGCCCGGCGAGTACTCGACCATCCGCACGCGCAGATCGCCGATGTTGAGCGTCCGCCACAGCGCCTGGCCGGTCTCGCCGGGGTGCGTGGTGGTCTCGACCTTGCTCCAGTCGGTAACGGTGAAGGGGGAGGCGGGGAGTTTCATGGCGGTGATCCTGGCTCGGCGACGGCAGTGCTGTTATTATCGGATGCTCTTGCCGTCGTCCTCATTTTTGCCAGTGCGTCAGCGCGCAGTCCGCCGTCACCGGCATCCTGCTTGCGATAATGACCCAGACCAGCAACGCGGCGGCGCTGATTGCCGCGCCGAGCACGCAGACGCCGGCCCAGCCGGCCATCGCGTACACCATCGTCGACGCAATCGCGCCAAGCGCGCTTCCGACCGAGTAGAACACCATGTAGCCGCCGACCAGTCGGCTCGCCGCATCGGGTCGCGCGGCGATGATCAGGCTTTGGCTCGTCACATGCACGGCCTGGAGCCCCAGATCCAGCATGATCACGCCGGCGACGACCAACCAGAGCGAGGTGTGCAGGCAGGCGATCGGAGCCCAGGCGCCCAGCATCAGCAGCAGCGACAGCCCGGTGGTGCGCTGGGCCCATCCGAGATCGGCAAGCCGCCCGGCATTGCGCGCCGCGAGCGCTCCGGCGAACCCGGCGACGCCGAGCAACCCGATCGTGGTGTGCGACAGCGCGAGGGGAGGTGCCGAGAGCGGCAGCACGATCGAGGTCCAGAACACGTTGAGATTGGCGAAGATCAGAAACGCAAACAGCGCACGCTCGCGCAGGATCGGCTCCTCGACAAACAGCGAGGCGGTTGAGCGCAACAGCGACAGATAGGAGGATCCGGCCAGCGCCGACTGCCGGCCGCCCGGCAACACCCGCAGCAGGAGCGCGGCCATGGCGAGCATGAGGCCGGCCGAGAGCAGGTAGACCATGCGCCAGCCGCCGACATCGGCCAGCGCGCCCGAGGCGAACCGCGCCAGCAGGATGCCGGCGACGACGCCGCTCGTGACGGTGCCGATCGCGCGGCCGCGCCCGTCCGGCGTCGCAAGCGTCGCGGCAAAGGCGACGAGGACCTGGACGACGACGGCCAGCACGCCGACCAGCGCCATTCCCGCGAGCAGAACGGCGGCATGCGACGCCGTGCCGACGATGACGAGGCCGATCGCCGACAGCACGGTCTGGCCGACGATCAGGCGGCGGCGATCCCAGAGGTCGCCGAGCGGCACGATCAGGATCAGGCCGAACGCGTAGCCGATCTGGGTGAACGTCACCACCATCCCGATCGCGGCGGGCTCGATGTCGAGATCGTGCGCCATGGCATCGAGCAGCGGCTGCGCGAAGTAGACGTTGGCGACGCTCAGGCCGCAGGTCAGCGCAAACAACACCGCTATCCCGCGCGAGAGCCCGCGCCCGGCCGTGTGGTCGGCCTTGGTCGGTCCGGCTGCCGCGATGTCGCCGTTTGTCATTGTCGTCTCCGCCACGTCAATCTAGTCTTGAAATAAGACCAGTTGCGCGCCGGCCTGTCTAGTCCTATTTTAAGACCAGTTCGGAGGACGGCGAATGAAGCGGACCGGTTTTGCCGAGGCTGACTGCCCGGTGGCGCGTGCACTCGACGCAATCGGGGACGTTTGGTCGCTTCTGATCGTGCGCGATGCCTTCGACGGGTTGCGCCGGTTCGGCGATTTCCAGAAGAATCTCGGTATCGCCAAGGGCATGCTCAGTGCGCGCCTGCACAGGCTGGTGGAGCTTGGCGTGCTCGAACCGGTTCCTGCCTCCGACGGGAGCGCCTATCGGGAATATGCGCTGACGAAGCGGGGGCGCGACCTGTTTCCAGTCGTCGTCAGCTTGCGCCAATGGGGCGAAGCGAATCTCTACGCCCGTGGCGAAGTGCATTCTGACCTGGTGGACGAGACGGGCCAGCCGGTCGGCAAACTCCTGCTCCCGTCGCGGGCCGGCCGTCCGCTGGCATGGTCCGATACCAGGGTGAGGAAGGCCGGCGCGTGCAAGCGCTGAAGTCGCCGCCGACGTCGCGCAAATTAGGTCATTAATATTTACCTATATCCGGTTGTCCATGCCCAAAGAAGAATGTGGGTGCATGCCCCGCGCGGTTGCGGGCCGGTCGCACGTCGCGTATTTGCTTGCCATGACAGCAGCACAGAACGACCGCTCCGCGTCGACGCCCTCAGTGGCCTCGGCGCATGACAAGATTCTCATCGTCGACTTCGGCAGCCAGGTGACGCAGCTGATTGCGCGCCGCGTGCGCGAGGACGGCGTCTATTGCGAGATCGTCCCGTTCAACAAGGCCGAAGCGGCCTTCAACGCGATCAAGCCGAAAGCGGTGATCCTCTCCGGCGGGCCGGAGTCGGTGCATGAGGCGGGCTCGCCCCGCGCGCCGCAAGCGATCTTCGAGTCCGGCGTGCCCGTGATGGGCATCTGCTACGGCCAGATGGTCATGGCGGCCCAGTTGGGGGGCACCGTCGAGGGCGGCCACCACCGCGAATTCGGCCGCGCCGCCGTCGAGGTGAAGGCCGGGAGCAAGCTGTTCGAGGACGTCTGGTCATCGGGCAGCAAGAACCAGGTCTGGATGAGCCACGGCGACCGCATCACAAAGATGCCGCCGGGCTTCTCCGTTGCCGGCACGTCGCCGAACGCGCCGTTCGCGATCATCCAGGACGAGACGCGCAAATATTACGGCCTGATGTTCCACCCCGAAGTGGTGCACACGCCTGACGGCGCAAAACTGATCCGCAATTTCGTCCGCAAGATCGCAGGCCTCTCCGGCGACTGGACCATGCGCGCCTTCCGCGAGGAGGAGATCG
This sequence comes from Bradyrhizobium sp. 139, assembly GCF_023074175.1. Lineage (GTDB taxonomy): Bacteria > Pseudomonadota > Alphaproteobacteria > Rhizobiales > Xanthobacteraceae > Bradyrhizobium. The sequence goes on along the minus strand of NZ_JADPKS010000051.1, from coordinate 162,678 downwards.
CAAAGATCCGCGCCCAGGTCGGCAAGGGCAAGGTGATCTGCGGCCTCTCCGGCGGCGTCGATTCGGCAGTCGCCGCCGTGCTGATCCACGAAGCCATCGGCGACCAGCTCACCTGTGTGTTCGTCGACCACGGCATGCTTCGTCTCGACGAGGCCAAGACGGTGGTCGATCTGTTCCGCCACCACTACAACATCCCGCTCGTGCACGTGGATGCCTCGAAACAGTTTCTGGGCGAGCTCGAAGGCGTCACCGACCCGGAAGTGAAGCGCAAGACCATCGGCCGCCTCTTCATCGAGGTGTTCGAGCAGGAGGCGAAGAAGATCGGCGGCGCCGATTTCCTGGCCCAAGGCACGCTCTACCCCGATGTGATCGAGAGCGTCTCCTTCACCGGCGGCCCCTCGGTGACCATCAAATCGCACCACAATGTCGGCGGCCTCCCTGAGCGCATGAACATGAAGCTCGTCGAGCCCCTGCGCGAGCTGTTCAAGGACGAGGTGCGCAAGTTAGGGCGCGAGCTCGGCCTGCCCGAAATCTTCGTCGGCCGCCATCCGTTCCCGGGCCCCGGCCTCGCCATCCGCTGCCCCGGCGACATCACGAAGGACAAGCTCGACATTCTGCGCAAGGCCGACGCCGTCTACATCGACCAGATCCGCAAACACGGCCTCTACGACGACATCTGGCAGGCTTTTGCCGTGCTGCTCCCCGTGAAGACGGTGGGCGTCATGGGCGACGGCCGCACCTACGATTTCGTCGTGGGCCTGCGCGCCGTCACCTCGACCGACGGCATGACCGCGGACTTCTACCAGTTCGACATGAAGTTTCTCGGCGAGACCGCCACGCGCATCATCAACGAGGTGAAGGGCGTGAACCGGGTGGTGTATGATGTGACGAGCAAGCCGCCTGGGACGATCGAGTGGGAGTAGTGGGAATGGCTGCTACCGCGTGGTTTGGCATAGATATCGGGGGAGCAGTTCTCCACTTCCTATCATCGCCGGGCACTCTCCGAAGTTGTGACTTCCACTTAACCTCATCGCGGTCAGACTTTCATCCAGCTTTCGTCAGGTGAGTATCGTGGCGCACTGCAGCCTGCAGAAAGGCCGGAGCTTGGTGGGCCCAAACCTCCGTTGAAGGAAGGCAGCTCTTGGCGCAAACCGGGAGTTCGGCCGGTCCGCGCCACAAGCTGGCGTTGTCGGGGTTCGGCAGCGTATCACTGACGGGCCAGAGGCGACTGGTTCGGGCTTCGACAATTTCCTAACAATTGCGGTAGCCCCGTTCCTGCAGCACCCAACGATTGCCATCTGCATCCGAGAAGTCAGCGAAACTTGCGTAGTCCCTGCGCGCGGGATCGAGCCCCGCCTCAAAACTACCGTTCCAAGCGTCGACGGGGAACTTGTGCCGAATCGCACTGACCTCGACACCGCATTCGAGTAGGCGCCTCCGCGCCGCCTGGAGGTCGGTCACGACAAGATAGATGTTACGTAGAGACCCGGGGAGCGCATCCGTCAGTCCCTTACCGATCTGGATCGAGCAGCCGGAGCCCGGCGGCGTGAGCTGCACCACGCGGAAAAAATCGTTCGGCACATAGTCGACATCAAGCGCAAAGCCAGCCTGATCGACGTAGAATCGCAGTGCGCGATCGATATCACTTACAGGTAATGTGATGACCTCAACTGAGAACTTTACGACGTCCGTACTGGTTGTACTCATCACGTGACCTTTCCAATCATAAATCGATAACGATGTCACCCGTCGGCCGCGAGCAGCAGATGAGCAGGTTGCCTTCCGGCGGCATGTCGAGCGGCTGCAGTCCATAGGCGACCGCGCCTGATATCAGGCCGCTTTCGCAGTTGTGGCAGACGCCGGACCGGCAGGACCAGCGCACCGGCACGTCGCAGGCCTCGGCCAGCTCCAGAATGTTATGATAGGCCGAATCGTTCCAGTGGACGGCGATGCCGCTGCGCGCGAATGAGACCATGGGGCCGGTATCGGCATCGGCGGCGGGCGGATGCGGCGCGCGTGGCGCTCTGCCGACGATGCCCGGATTGAGCGACTCCCCGCCATTGAAGAATTCGAGATGCTGCCGCTCCGGCGCCACGCCATGGGCGGCCAGCGCCGCCTTCATGTCCGCCATGAAGCGGTTCGGCCCGCAGATGTAGACTTCGGCGTCGCGCGGCAATGCGATTGCATCGAACACCGCTCGCGACAGATGGCCGGCCGCATCAAAATCCTCGCCGAGCTTATCGTGTGCGTCCGGTCTGCTGTAGCAGACATAGCTGCGCGCTTGCGGGAGCGCGCGCATCAGGCGGCGGACCTCAGTGGCAAACGGATGATGCTGCCGGTCGCGCGCGGCATGCAGCCACAGGATCGGCCGCGGCGAGCGCGCCTCCGCCAGCGCCGACAGCATCGCCAGCACCGGCGTCGCGCCGATCCCGGCGCTGAGCAGCACCACGGGCTGCTCGCCGGATTGCAGGATGAAGCTGCCGCGCGGCGAGCTGACGTCGATGACGTCGCCGGTTCGGACATGGTCGCGCAGAAAAGTGCCTGCGGCGCCATCCGGCTCGAGCTTGACGCTGATGCGACGATGTCCGGTCGAGGGTGGACCAGACAGCGAGTAGCTGCGCAACAGCGGCGGGCGATCGCCCGCCGGCCGCAGCCGCAGCACGACATACTGGCCGGGCAGGGCCGGCGGCAGCTTCCGGCCGTCCGGATCGCGCATCGTCAACGAGAGCACATCGGCGGATTCCTGTTCGATCGCGGTGATCGCGAGGCGGCGAAATCCCGGCGCAACCGGATGCGCGGCCGATGCGGGCGCGAGCCCCGCATTTCCGCTTGCGTTGCCGGTGGCCTGCCCCTTGAGCAAGGCCTCGAACGACCCGCGCCATCCCGGTGAAAGCGCTCCGATCCGCAAGGCGCGCTCGAGGCGTTCGCGCGGATGCTCGGACGAGTAGAGCAGGTCATTGATCTCGGCGACGGTCATGCGCTCGTCCGCCTCGCCGACCTTGACGATCGCGTCGCCGGCGCCGACCTCGCCCTCGGCGAGGACGCGGAAGTAGAAGCCCGGCCGTCCGCTCGAGGTCAGCAGGGACGGCATCCGCGGCTCGCCGACCCGGATGCCAACGCGATAACAGGTCACACGCGGCTGCGTAATTTCGAACAGCGCACTGCCGATCCGGTAGCGATCGCCGATGCACACGGCATCGTCCGGCAGGCCTTCGACGGTGAAGTTCTCGCCGAACTGGCCGTGGACGAAGTCGGTGCGCTGCAACTGATCTTGCCAGTGGCGATAGGCCTCGATCTGGTAGACGAACACGGCGCGCATCTCGCCGCCGTGGCCGGCGAGGTCGCCCTGGCCGTCACCGGCGAGATTGAGCCGGCCGACCTTGCAGCGGGTCTGCAGCGGATCCTTCCAGATCCCGCTGTGCACGGTGCGGCCCTTCCACGCGATGTCGCGCGGCAGTCCGACATTCACCGACAGCAGTCGCGCCATGTCCGGCTCCGCTTCAGTTGGGGGCCGCCTCGTGGCCCGCCGCGGCCACGCGCTGCGCTCGGGCGAACTCTTCGACATCGAGGTTGCGGTCGGGACCGTGCGGCACTACCGACTGACCTGGCTCGAGACGAAGCTGAACGCCATCGAGCTGGACCGTGACGACGTCAGGCTCGAACGAGACCATGTCGGAGATGCGGCGCACCTCAGGATAGGGGGCGGGGTACGACCAGGCTGCCTGCCGCGCGTCGCCGATGGAGAAGTAGCTGCACAGCCCCTTGTAGGGGCAGAAGGTCTGCAGCTTCACCGGCGCGAGCGTCGCTTCGTCGATGTCCTCGCGCGGAACGTACCAGCGCGGCGCGAAGCCGGACTCGTAGAGTACCAGCGGCCGCTTGGTGTCGGCGACGACGCGGTCGCCGTGGCGAACCACGAGATTGCGCGAGGCCTGGCGAATGTCGATGCGGTGATAGGGGTCGGCGGCATGGCCGACGATCCGCTCGTCTTCCTCGTAGAACGCATCCATTGCGCGCCAGGCGAAGGCGATGCGTCCCTGCAAGTCGCTTGCATGCGCCGGCAGGCCCGTATGCTGCCAGGCGCCCCGGGCCGCGACGTGCTCCGCGCGGGCACGGACGCTGTACCAGGAGGTGGGCCCGAGATCGGCATGCTGGGTAGTTTGCTCGGTGCGCTCCAGGATTCCCGAAGCTATATCCGCCTCCGGGAAGTAGGCGACCGGATAGCGGGCCGGCTCGAACAGCAGAAGAACGTTTTCGCTATCGGCGACCCAGGCGCCGCCGAAGCGGACGCGCATCCGCCTTCGCAGCCGCTCCACATACAGCAATCGCTTCGGCAATGGTTCGGGCACGAGAAACCGACCGGCTGCGCCCGTCGAGAGCGGACCTTGTTGCCAGGATAATCCCATGAGTGTCTCCTAATGCTCGAAGCCGTGAGACGTCTTCTGTTGACCCGCCTGGTCACCCAAGAAATCGCTGATGACTTTCGCGATTTCAGTGCAGTGCGTCTCCAGCGCGAAGTGGCCGGTGTCGAAGAAGCGAATCGTTGCCTCTGGAATGTCCCGCTTGAATGCTTGGGCGCCGGACGGAAGGAAGAACGGATCGTTCTTGCCCCACACCGCCAAAAATGGCGGCTTGTGTGTCCGGAAATATCGTTGGAATGAGGGATACAGCGCGACATTGCTTTTATAGTCGCCCAGAAGGTCGAGCTGAATTTCATCTGCTCCGGGACGAGCCAAATAGTAGTTGTCGAGGTTCCGACCGTCCGGCGACACGATCGTGGAATCGGGCACGCCGTGCGTGTACTGCCAGCTTGTCGTTTCGGGGGTGAGAAACGCGCGAAGCGCTTTTCGGTTCGCTTGCGAGGCGTCTTCCCAGTAAGCTCGGACCGGGGTCCACCCCTCACTGAGACCCTCTTCATAGGCATTACCGTTCTGCGAGATGATAGCTGTGATCCGCTCTGGATGACGAACGGCCATTCGAAAGCCCGTCGGCGCGCCGTAGTCAAAAACGTAAAGCGCGAAGCGATCGAATTCAACGATCTCCGTAAAGCGCTCGATTACCCGAGCGATGTTCTCGAATGTGTATAGGAACTTCTCTCGCGCTGGCATCTCGGATTGGCCGAAGCCGGGAAGGTCCGGCGCGATCACGTCGAACTTTTCGGCAACGAGGGGAAACAGTCCGCGGAACATATGGCTTGCGCTCGGAAAACCGTGCAAGAGAAGCAGCTTCGGCGCGCCGACGTTACGCGCTTCGCGATAGAAAATCCTGATGCCATTAACTTCGACTGTTTTGTATCTGACCGGACTCATCAGACGCTCCTACTATTCGCGCTGGACTCACGTAAACGAATAGACAAAGGCATATCAGCACCATCCCTGCGATCGGATAGCGAAGCGCTGCGATTCCTGCGGCGGCGAACACCGCCAGCGTCGCAAACGAGCGCATACGCATCATCGATCGGACTTTCGACTCGACCTTGTGAGGCGCGGACCTGTCGACAGCCTCCAGGCACAGCAGCAAATACGTCAAATTGACCAGGAAGAAATCGCCCGCATAGAAAGCGACGGCGGCTGCGCCCAATTGAGTGGTCGCGATCCATGCGGTGGCAAACGGGATCAACGAGACGGCGAACAGATGCGCAAAGTTTCCCCAAATTAAGCGTTGTGTTGCAGCATCGGGAAACCGCAAAAGGTGATGATGATTTACCCAAACGATTGCGATGAATATGTAGCTGATCGTGTAGCTGATTGCGGTCGGCCATAGTTCCAATAACGATCGAAAGCTCGCTTCCCTTGGAGGATGTAGTTCCAGCACGAGAATCGTGATGATCACGGCGAATACGCCATCGGAAAAGGCGTTCATTCTATCTGGTGTGGCTATCCCTCCATTCGTCATCGCCGCGCACCCTGGACATTACGATCACGACAGGTTGGCTGCCCTGTCCGAGGATCTGGTCGAGAACGTCTTTCGGAGCCATACGTCTGATCTCATTGAACTTTCGTCTTCTTGGAAACGCTGGAATGTGTTAATTTGCTCGGTAGCCAGAAGATATCCTACTCCCCACTTTACGCGGTCCTCGTTGGAGCCAGCGTTGGTGTGATCATGGAAATGGCGAGTCAGTTGACGGATCGGGTGCTATTGCTGGGACCGCTTCAGGTCATCCACAATGGCGCCCCGTTGAGCCAGCCGCCTTCGCGTAAAGTCCGGGCCCTCCTTGGGTATCTCGCGATGTCGCCGCGCCCTGTCACCCGCGAAAAGCTGTGCGAGTTGTTTTGGGACGTCGCGGACGACCCACGTAGCGAGTTGCGCTGGTGCCTTTCCAAGCTACGACCCCTCCTGGACCGGCCGACAAAGAAGCGAATTATCGCCGACCGCAAGCAGGTTTGGATCGATGCAGGTTCGCTTGATGTCGATGCCCAATCTGTCACGCTACGGATGCGGAAGACGCTGGCAGATGCTTCACCTGGCGAGCTTCGGTCGGTATTGGCTTTGTTCAGGGGTGACTTCCTCGAGGGTCTTTCGCTGGTTGGCGCTCCACCGATCGAAAACTGGCTTGCCGGCCAGCGGCACCGCTTCGGTCAGATGCGCCAACAGCTTCTCGAACGGCTCAGTTCGGTCCTGCCGCCGGAGAGCGACGATCGTATTGAATTCCTGCGAGAGTGCATCGAAGTAGCACCGTTCGACGAAGCGGCTCACCTCGAGCTCGTTCGCGCGCTGCTCCGGCGCGGTCTTTATGCGGAGGCTCAGCGCCAGATCAATTTATCTGTAACGAGCTTGCGGACTGAAGGCATCGATCCGGAAACGCTCGAAGCCGCTTTCGCGGCAGCGCGACGACTCACCTCGAAGCCGGACGTCGTAAGCTTGATCGTTACCGCCCATTTCGATGCTCCTTCGAGCTCATCACCGGCGGGCTCGCGAAGATCTACCGTACTTTTGCTCCCTTTCACGGCGGCGCCGGAAAGCGTTGCAGACGCCGACAGCATCAGCAGCGATATCATCTTCGGTTTTGCGAAATTGCGAAGCTTCAGCGTTATTGCCCGAGGAACGGCTTTTTCGCTGCGTACCTTGCACCCCGGAGCAGCAGCCGCCCTGGTGAATGCGGATTATGTCGTGTCCGGCCACCTGCGGCGCGAGGGGAAAGGATATGTTGTTTTAGTGGAACTGATCGACCCAAAAAGCGACCGCCTCTTTTGGGTCGACGAATTCAAATGCAACGCCGACGAGTCCTTTGCCGCGCCTCCCTTGCTGGCCGCGCGCATCATAACAGGTCTTGATGCAGAAATTCATGTCATCGAACGAAACCGCGCGCTGCTCATACCGCCAGCTTCACTCGATGCATGGCAGGCGTACCATCGAGGCCTAACCAGCATGTCTCGCTTCACAAGCGACGGTAACCGGGAGGCTCAGCACTTCTTCAACAGGGCAGTCGCCCGCGATCCGACGTTCTCGAGAAGCTATGCGGGATTATCGTTCACGCATTTTCATAACGCCTTCCATCTGAACGTACGTGAATCAAAACGCGAGATCCCTTTGGCATTGGAGACTGCCGAGCAAGCACTCTTGGCGGATCCCAGCGACCCGGCGGCACATTGCGCGATTGGTCGGGCGAAATGGCTCGCGTATTCCCACGAGGGCGCCGTCGACGGACTCAATCGATCCATTGATTTAAGTCCCAATTACGCTTTCGCTCACTACTCTCTTGCATTTGTGCAATGCCAGACGGGGGCTCCCGAGAGCGCGATAGCTGCTGCCGATACCGCGGCTCGTCTCAGCCCGCTTGATCCGATGATGTTTGGAACCCATAGGGTGCGGACCTTCGCGCTGCTTCGTCTCGGCAAAGTTCAAGAGGCCGCTCAATGTGCCAAGCTTGTTGGGCTAAATGCCGGCGATCATGTTCATGCGCATGCAGTGTCGGCGCTGACGCTTGCGGCAGCCGGACGACTAGACGAAGCTCGCGCAGAGCGTCGACGCATCAGCGATCTAAGGCCCGATTACAATTTCAGGCAATTCAAAGAGGTCCTTCACATGCTCGACGATCTTACAGATATCTATCGAAGTGCCGCAAAGTTGCTGGAGATCCCCGAGTGAGGCGCAGTCGACTCAACCCGCTGCGACGAGCAGAAAGAAACCGGCTTTCCCCTGAGACTTTCGTTTAGTATGGCCTTGGCTTGGTCTGATGGCTCTGACAGCCGACATGGAGCCGACCAGTGGAATTGGCCCCGCTGGGCCAGACGCCGCAATCTGCCCTAAAGGCTGTCGTGCGGCAGAGCGACCTAATATTCCCAACATCTCCTGCACAAAATCGTGACCCTTCATCAGCGGCGCCGCACGTAACGAGTCGATGGAACCTGCGTACAGGGTAAAGCTGGGACGCGGTAGATCGCAGCGCGCCAATTGGTTGTGAGGATCTGATGAAGGAAGTGTTCAATATAGCCGAGAGCGGCTCGGGATCTTATCGATTTCTGGCCATCTTGCGGTGGGTCATGGTCCTCATATTCGTGTCGTTCGGAATGCAGAAGTTTACGCCGCAATCGGCACAAGGCATCGCGCAGTTCATAACCAACAGCCCCTTCATTTCTTGGCTCTCGGTGCTCGGCTTGAGAGGCGAGGCATACTTCTTGGGAGTTGCGGAGTTCGTCATCGCGGCGCTCCTTGTGGGAGGCGCGTTCAACCCACTTCTTTCAGCCTTGGGCTCACTTCTTGGCGTCGTTACGTTCGCGATTACATGGTCGTTTTTCTTTACGACACCCGGCGTCGTGAAGTGGAGCCTTTCGACCGATCCGATGGCCTGGAATCTGGCAGGAGAGTTCCTGTTCAAGGATATTGTCCTGCTATGCGTCTGCGTCGTTCTGTTTCTCGCGTCATTGCCGCGAGCAGGGATTTGGTTACGCACCAGATCGTCGCCGTAGCTTCCGGATCGAGCGCAAGCGATGTTCGTTATTCCCTCAAATGGTCCGCATGGGTTAAACTGCGAATTCGATATTCAGGAAGTTGGCGTCGATACGCTAGTGGTGCAAAGCGGACTTACATGCCTTGTATGATGGTCGAGTTGGCCGTGCGTCAGCGGGCGTTTTCCTCGGCTGACGGTATCACAGATTTTCCAGTTAGACCGTGAGCGGTGGCTATTGTGCTAAGCAAGTGCGGCACGCGGTCGATTGATTCCGATACTTCCCGAAACAGCCATTCTTCCGACCCGCAAAGATCTTCCTGTGAATTCAAGATCGACAATTTTAGGCGGGCATACCGTCGGACTTTCAGCGAGTGCTTTGAGGATTGTTTCTTTCAAATCAACGTGGAAGCAGCGTCGTAAATGATTGAGTGGGAGTGACGGGGGATATTGCGGAGTAAGGCAGGACAGCAAAGCCCACTGTGTGATGTCGCCGCAGCAATCGTAGTCGATAGTTCTCGCATACCGCGTTCCTTTGTCGTGGCTGCCCCGGATATGGGCGAGATCCTGCCGACCAGTGGCCTGAAATTACTCTGCCGTTGATTTCGAGGGCCGGACGAAGATGTTCGTCTCGCTATTCCAGATACGGCGTCAACACATCTTCGATCCATTTCATGAATGCGCGGACACGGCGCGACAGATTGCCCCGATGCGCCACGACGAGGGACACGGGGAGCGCCCGGCGACGAAAATCGGGTATAATCTCCACAAGCGCTCCGCTCTGTAAATATGGGCCGATCCCCAAGAGTGGCGCCTGAATCAGACCCAGGCCGGCGACGGCAGCGGCTTCATATGTCTGCGCGCTGTTGACGCGTAGCGCACCTGGCAAGTGAAGCGTCGCGTAGGTGTCGCCGTCCGGATATTCCCATCCAATGGGTCTAGCGCCCGGCATCGTCGAAAAATGAATTGTCCGATGTTCCTGACGCTGGAGATCGTCCAGCGATCGAGGGACGCCATGGCGCGCCAGATAGGCGGGACTGGCGGCGTTGACCATGCGCAACTGGCCCAGTGGGCGGGCAATTAGCGTCTCGTCCCCTACGGGTCCAAGCCGCAACACACAGTCGAATCCCTCTTGAACCAGATCGACTTGCCGATCCGTACTCGACACCTCCAACTCCAACTCGGGGTGGGTCGCCATGAAATCCGGCAAGGCCGGCATGATCGTCGTGCGAGCCACCTCGGTCGGAAGATCGACTCGTAAACGCCCGCGGAGCGCCACGCGATCGCCTGCGAACATCGAGTGCAGGTCATCGACTTCAGCAAGCAGATCGCGGGCGCGGGCATGAAATGCGCATCCGTCCTCCGTCAACTGAACGCTGCGCGTCGTCCGGTGCAGGAGCCTGACACCGATATCTTCTTCCAGCTTCCGGACCGCTGTTGAAGCCCTTCCCTTTTGAATGCCCAGGCTATCGGCCGCGCGGGTGAAGCTCCCCATTTCCGCGACCGTCAGGAAAATGAGGATAGGCTCGAGATTCCGCATTTTCGGGCCTTTCGCATTGTTCATTCCATGGGGAACAGTGAGTTCATTTCTCCGACATTTATCACACCCGAGAGACACAGTAAGTAGAGGCCTCGAAGACAGGTGACCCTCTCGGAGAACGCCAAGTGTCGGAAACTATGAATCTTTATCAGGCGCCGGAAGCCATGAATTTGCATCGCGCTCTGTGGGCTGGCCGGATAATGAGCGCGGCTGTCGTTGTCGCTCTGGCGGCAGACGGCACTATTCAGCTTTTCGCGCCGGCACAGATCGCGAGCATGTTGCAGGAAACCGGGTTCGCGATGGACCTGACCCGTGTCGTGGGTCCGATCATACTCGCCTGCGCCATCCTTTACGCTGTCCCGGCCACCGCCGTCCTCGGCGCGATCCTGGTGACGGGCTTTCTGGGCGGCGCCATCTGCGCCCATGTCCGCATCGGTGAGTTGGGATCGCCGCCGGAACTCATTTCCCTGCTGCTGGGCGCGCTGACATGGGGCGGCCTCTACGCGCGCGATGCCCGTGTCCGGGCCCTTCTGCCGCTCATCCGCTGAACCAACCGGGGGCTCGGCCCCCCAAGATCAGGAGTAAACGCATGTTTTTGGTAATGGGAATCACGGGAAAAGTGGGCGGTGCGACGGCAGAACATCTGTTGGCGCGCGGCAAGGAAGTCCGCGCGCTGGTCCGCAATCGCGAGAAGACGTCAAGCTGGGCAAGCCAGGGCGTGGAATTGGTTGACGGTGACTGGAACGATTCGGCAGCCATCGAGCGGGCGCTCAAAGACGTCGAAGGCGCGTTTGTCATGTTGCCGGCTGTCTGGGCTCCCTCGCCCGATTTCAAGGAAGCAAAGGGCGTGATTGCGAACTATGTCGAGGCGCTCACCAGGGCAGCGCCGCCGCGGGTCGTTGCGCTTTCGTCGATGGGTGCGGACAGGACCAGCGGGCTTGGGATGATCACGGCCTTGTCGCTCATGGAGCAAGGTTTTCGCAACCTGACATCCCCAATCGCATTTGTGCGCGCAGGGGGGCTTCTTTGAAAACCTCCTCTACGGCTTGCAGGTCGCCCAGGGCGGAACGCTACCGGTCTACTACAACCCGACAAACCGGAAATCGACCATGGTCGCGACGAACGACATCGGCGCGGAGGTCGCAACCCTTTTGAGCGGTCCAGCCTGGTCAGGACAGCGCGTCGTCGAGCTTGGTTCGATGATCAGCGCGGATGAAGTCGCGAAGCAATTGGGTGAAGTCCTGAAACTCGACGTGAAAGCCTTTGCAGTTCCGCGTGCAGGGTGGGCGGAAGCGTTCGAACAATTCGGCGTCCCGAAGGGCCACACCGGACCTGCCGAAGAAATGTTTGAGGCCGTGAATGCAGGATGGATGGACCTCGGAGTCGAGGGTGCGGAGCACGTAGCGGGTACAACGTCCGCACGCGATGTATTCGAGGCAGCACAGGACGCAGCCAAGGCGTAAAGCCCGGACGGATCAGATCGTATTGCGCGCCTATGATGAGCGTTGTGCGATCACTGGGCTAAAGCTCATCAACGGGATGGGACGCGCAGAAGTCGCAGCGGCTCACATACGGCCTGTTGAGGCGAATGGGCCGGATGTCATTAGCAACGGGATCGCTCTTTCAGGTACCGCGCATTGGATGTTTGATCGCGGTCTGGTCAGTTTGGAGGATGATTTAGAGATATTGATCTCGCGCCAAACAAACGATCCAGACGGAGTGCGGTCGATCATCAACAAGACCGGTCGCGCCCGTGCACCGTATCGGATATCTGATCGGCCTCATCCCCATTTTCTAAATTGGCATCGCGAGCATTGTTTCAACCAATAGGCGAGATCGTGTTTGCCCTATGCGAATGCCGACTGAGACGCTTGGCTTGGGCGCGTCCTGCGGTATCACCTGTGCCTCGTCCGCCTTACCTTGAACGGAGCACGTCATGGCACAGAACATCTACGACAATCTCGATTTCTTTTCAGGTTACAGTCAGCTTCCACGGCAGGTGCACGGCCTTGCCGGCGCACCCGAATGGCCGACGCTGCGCGCCATGTTTCCCCACGTGGCCGGCAAGCGCGCTGTCGATCTCGGCTGCGGGTTCGGCTGGGTCTCGCGTTGGCTAGTTGAGAACGGTGCCAAGACGGTGCTGGGCGTCGACCTCTCCGAAAACATGATTTCTCGGGCACGGGAGGTTACCACCGACACGGCAATCGACTATCGAATTGCGGACATCGAGACGATCGAGCTTCCCGAAGCGGCCTTCGATTTCGCCTTCAGCTCACTGACGTTCCACTATGTCCGCGACTTCGACCGGCTCGCTCGAATGATCCATCGGTCTCTCACGACGGGTAGCCATTTCGTCTTTTCGATCGAGCATCCGATTTTCATGGCCGCCACTCGTCCCCACTGGATCGAGGATGAGGACGGGCGAAAGACATGGCCGGTCAATCGCTATGCGATCGAAGGGGAGCGTCGCACCGATTGGTTCGCGAAAGGTGTGGTGAAGTATCACCGCAAGATCGGAACTACACTTAACGTGCTGATGCGAGCCGGATTCAACATCGAGGCTGTTGATGAGTTCGCGCCGTCGGTGGAGCAAGTCAGGGAAAACCCGGCGCTAGAGGACGAACTGGAACGGCCGATGATGCTCCTTGTGTCGTCGAGTCGATAGGAGCCCGACTGACTGCTGCATCGCCCCCATAGCCTAGCCTCGCTGGCTGCACTCGAGCAGCAGGGCTAGGCGTGCTGACGTAGATCGTCGATGCGCCCCGGCCGCTTCCGCCGGCGTAGATAATGGGGCGGCCGACGACCATGAACGGGGAACGGCGGCGTCAACCGTACCGCGACCATGTCGGCGGCGATGGACTGGCCCATCCGGATGCCGGCGTCAAACCCGTCGGCCGCGAGGTCAATCAGTTCCTCGCTTGCGACGATCACCCAGGCTCGAGCCCATGTCGGTATCCGACAGCTTACTCTGGCGGGAGGGGTTACAGCGCAGTCGCCTCGGTGTCGTCCTTGCGGAGACGTTCCGCCTGGGCGCTGATTCAAGCCCTTACGACGTTGCGTCGTAGGCCAAGCGGGCGTGGTTGATCGCTGCATGGCTGCGATCGGCCCATCGAACAGGGGCAGCCAGCGGGTTCAAAATCGTCTCACCGAGGGGGGCAGACGGTACTCGACGCCGGGCGGCTTGGTCGGGAACACCTGCCGCGCGCCATGAGCGAGAAGAACGCTATGAAGCTGCGCTGCTAAGGCATGCCCGCAACCGCGGAACGCAGCACGATCTCTCGATGACCCCTGATGAACGCGAACTTCCACGAGGGCCGCAACATCTCCGATAAGGATGTCCTGACAGAGATCGCCACGCGGCATGGTTTCACGATTGAGGAAACGCAAGCCATCCTGGCCGATCTCGTAGAGCAGGCGGAAACCGAAAGGCTAACCGGCGCTTCCAGAGCCAAGGGCGTGCGCTCCGTGCCCACCTTCGATATCGGAGGGGTCGTCATGGGAGGTGGCTCGGAGGACGAGATCGCCGCGGCCATTGCGCAGGCCGGCTCACATTGACTGGGCTCAGCCTGATCGCCGCCCTTCAATATTGCAAACGCCCTTGGAACCTTATCTAGGCGGGCTCGCCATCGCCTCGGGCTACGGCCGGGCCTTAACGGGATGGGTGGGTTGCGGCCTGCCGCTGGGCGGCCTCGTGTTTTGGTTGCAGGCCCTTGCCAGTGGCCTTCAAATATTTGGTCGCGCGCTGCTCGAAGAAGTTAGCGCGCGCGACCAGTTCTCGGCGTCGATCACGCGGTCGTAGATCGATTACTGCTCCTTCCTGAACAAATCCTGGAAGATGAGCGGGCCCCAAACGCGGCCGCGTGCGTGCACCAGCGCGCCGCCCTCGTTGAGCTTGCCCAGCTTGACGGGTGCGAACCCCAGCTGTTTGGCCAGGGCCGCCACGGGAGCGATCGCGTCCTCGTCGTCACCAGACAGAAAGACGACACGGTGGCCGCCCTCGACGATCGGATCGGCGGCCAGTTTGGCCGCAATCAAATGATTGAAGCCTTTCACCAGCCTGGCGCCGGTGAACGCCTTCGCGACGAAGGCGGAGGACAGCAGACCGTCCAGCTCCTCGAGCGGAACCAACGCGTTCGTCGCGTCGATGACCGTCTTGCCTTTCCAGCTCGGCAGGGCCTTCGCAACCTCGCGATGCTCCCCGAACGGGACCGCCAGGATGATTGTGTCGGCCTCGAGCGCTTCCCGCAGCGACTTGGCGACGACCGTGGGTCCAATCGCCCGAGCCTGCGGCGCCAACGCCTCGGGCGGCCGGCGGCTCGCGACGGTCACGTCGATATTCTTACGGGCGAAGGCGCGGGCGAGGGCCTGGCCTACCGCACCGAATCCTATAATTGCGTAGCTCATAATACGTCTCCGATTCGTGTTGATATTGATTCCCCGGCTTTTCAGATGGCCGAGAAGCCGCCGTCGACAGACAACTCCACCCCATTCACGAAGCTCGAATCGTCTGAAGCAAGAAACAGCGCGACCGCCGCAATTTCCTCAGGACGTCCCATCTTTCCCCGCGGGATCAGGGATTCGAACATCTGCTTCGCCTCCTCGGTGAGAATCTGGTCCTGCATCGGTGTGGCGATCGGCCCCGGGCTCAGCACGTTCACCCGGATATTCCTGCCCTTCAGTTCGTTGAGCCAGGTGCGTGCGAATGAGCGCAACGCCGCCTTGCTCGCCGCATACACGCCGTAACCAGGAAAACCTTTCACCGAAGCAACGGACCCGGTCATGAAGATTGATCCGCCATCGCTGAACAGCGGCAACGCCTTCTGAACCGTAAACAGCGTGCCGCGCGTATTCAGGTTGAACGCCGCATCGAAATGCTGCTCGGTAATCTCGCCGAGCGGGACGGCTTCGCCGATGCCGGCGCTCGCGTACAGGACGTCGATCCTGCCCTTGTCCCGCTTGACCGTGTCGAACAGACGGTCGAGGTCGTCGAGGTTGGCCGCGTCGCCGCGCACGCCGGTTACGTTCCGGCCGATCAGCTTGACGGCCTCGTCCAGCGCCTCCTGCCTCCGGCCCGTGATGAAAACATAGGCGCCTTCTTCAACGAACCGCTTGGCGCTCGCCAGCGCCATGCCGCTCGATCCACCCGTGATGACTGCAATCTTACCTTCAAGCTTTCCCATAACTTCTCCTGTCGTGGTGTCGGGACAGCATCTGCCCCCGAGAGCCTCGACATAGGTCCGCCGGAGTCAGGCGTTGAGTGCGGAAGCGCGCACATCGGTGGTGCAAAATCGATCCGGCTGGACGGCTGACGCCAGCCGGATCGATCGGTGTGTCTGCCGTTCGGAATTGGGCTGTGCTTGTCGACAGAGGCTATGATCGCCGCCCGTACTGTTGTACGAGGCGTTAGACACGGGCTTGGAAGGCGCACCACGCGGTGCGGGATTGCACCATGATCGACTGGGATGACGTTCGCTACTTTCTTGCCGTCGCGCGCGGAGGCTCGGTGCGGGCTGCCGCCGAGGGCCTCGGTGTGAACCACGCGACCGTGCTGCGACGCATCGGCCAGCTCGAGGAACGCCTCGGCGTCCACATGTTCGAAAAGCTGCCTTCGGGCTATCGCCTGACGGCTGCGGGCGAGGAGGTCCTCGAGTTCGCGGACCAGATGGAAGCGTCGTCGCACCAGCTGGAGACGCGCGTCTTCGGCCGCGACCAGAGCGTGCGCGGGCTTTTGCGGGTGACGCTGCCGCCGCCGCTGGCGACACACCTGCTCATGCCGGACTTCGCCGATTTCGTGCGTCTGCATCCGGACATCGAGATGGAAGTCCAGTCGTCCGGCGAGCTGGCAAACCTGACCAACCGGGAGGCCGACGTCGCGATCCGCATCGTCTACGACCGCAAAACCCTGCCGCTCAATCTTCACGGCCTGAAGGGACCGGAGCTGTTCGGCGGCGTCTACATGTCCCGCGATCGACTGGCCGCGTCGCGTGCGGGCGCGCCTGATCCCATCCGGTGGATCGTCATCAGCATTCATGGAATCCCGGACTGGGCCAGCGAGGGTGAGGTTCGCACCACGGGGGTTCCATTCAGGATCACGGACGCCGGGGCGCAGATCGTTGCTGTACGGCAAGGGCTCGGGATGACGACACTGCCGTGCTTCGTCGGCGATGCCGACCCCCTGCTGGTGAGGGTGCCGGGTACCGACCTGCACATGTACGGAACGGTTTGGCTCCTCACACAGGGGGAGACACGCAAGACGAAGCGCGTGCGGCTCTTCACGGAGTTTGTATCCTGCAGGCTCGCCGCGTACGCTCCGCTTTTCGCGGGGCTGTCCATATCGCGCGACTGACGCGCGGCAGGTCGCCGGCAACGCTTGCCGTCATCCGGTCGGAAGCCGAGCTGCGATCGCTTGAAGCGGCGTCGTTCAATCCGCGAATGGTGCGCCGTAATCGCCGCTGCACCACTCGGTCTCAGTCAGGGACACGCCGCGCAGCTTCGATTAGGATCGCCTGGGTGTGATCGCGGGTATCGTGGCCAAGTTCGTTAGCGAATCCGGATCAGCCGGAACGCTTTCGGATACTTCTCCGGATCGGTGTTCTCGACGGGTTGCTCGACCGCCAAGTATAGAGGCAGGTCGTGCATTGGAATACAGTCCAGGTTCCGGCCACTGGCGATGAGGCGAGATGCGCCACCGTTTTGGAGCGGCACCGCGGGCAGATCGACGGCGTCGTCGATTGGGTCGGCGTGTTCATTTCCCAAGTTCCTTAATGAGCTCGGCGAGCTTCGCGCGCCAGGCGTCCGTGCCCTCTGGCGTGTCGAGTTCCTCGCCATAGTCGCCGCGCCGGTCGGGCGCGACGGGGGTCGTCGGGTCAATGATCATCTTGGACGAAATGCCGTTCGGCACGCCTGCGGGGTCCAGCAGGTTCTCGGGCAGATTCGGAATGGTGACGATGTCGCCCGACGGATTCGCCAGGTCATAGGGCATTTCCGTGGCGAATTGCGGTTGCGTAACCGGCCGCGGCGACAACGAGACCTGTCAGTAGGTCGGGGAACAGAGCCGCGACACCATATGCGGCGCGCGCACCCCAATCATAGCCTGCAAGCACGACATCGTTCAGGTCTAGCACGTCGAGAAACTGTGACAGATCGAGTGCAAGCGCTGCGATCGCGCCGCTACGCACCGCGGCCTCGTTCAAGAATCGCGTTGGCCCCGACCCACGCAAATAGGGCGCGTAGATTCTGAACCCCTGGTCGCCAATACGCTCGATCGTCTTGTCCCAGCAGCGGATGTCGTCCGGCCAGCCATGCACAAGGACAAGCGGGCGTCCGCGCGCCGGGCCCGACGCCTCATAGGCCACTTCCAGTTCCGTGGTGCGGCAAGTGAACAAGTGTCTTTGCAGCATGCTCCTTCGCTCCGGACAGTTGAACTGTTGCCTTGTAAACTGTTGCCTTGCCGTGCAGTGTCGCAACACTATCCAGGCCGGATCTCAAGAAGCTCCTGATCCCTTCGGTCGTCTTTGCCTCGTCCGATCGAGGTTTGAATTCCGCCGACCAGACGACGGTGCTGCTGTCGTCACCATTGTCTTCGACCTTGAGTGCGGCGACATAATCCAGAACCGGCATTTTCGTCGACTCCATGCGGTAACGATAGAAATGCCCGCCGGAATCGATCTTGAGACGTCGCTCGGTCTGCCGGCTCCCGTCCTTCGCTTGGGCCGTGCGAAGGCAGCCTTCGCGCTCACCCTCGCTGTCGATGGTCGCCAGCAGTGGATCGCATCCTTTTCTCGGATCGGGATCGGAACTCGTCGCTGCTCCTCCGACACGATCGGGTAGATGAAACGGCTGACGCCGCACTGCGTTTCATCCTTGCGACGTGTCACAATCGAACGAGCGCATGTGATTTTCGACGTATATGTGGAGCGATCGAGGACAAAGATGATGACGGCGCAATGGGCTCTGCCGGAGCGGTTCTCGTTCGAGGGACAGGCAATAGCTTGGGGCGTGATGGGTGAAGGCCCCCCAAGCGTTGTGATGCACGGCTCACCCTTCTCCTCACGCGAATGGCGCCGGATCGCACCGTGGTTCGCGCGACATCGGCGCGTCTTCTACTACGACCTTCTGGGCTACGGCCAGTCGGCCAAGCCCGACGCGGACGTCCTGCACGGGACCCAGAACAGATTATTCGCAGCTCTCATGGATCACTGGAGCATCGAACGGCCCGACATCGTCGCCCATGACTTCGGTGGTTCCGCGGCCCTGCGCGCACACCTCCTGGATCAGGTCGATTTCCGCAGTCTAGTGCTGATTGATCCCGTTGCGATTAGTCCGCAAGGCTCAGCGCTCGTCCAGGCGGCGAAAGCGCATTTGGAGGTATTCTCCGGTTTGCCCGCCTACATCCACGAGGCGATCCTGCGCGCTTACATCAGCGCCGCAGTGAAGCACAGTCTGCGCGAGGAGGAAATGCAGCCTTATCTCGAGCCTTGGCTGAGCGACGAGGGGCGAAAGGCGTTCTGGCGGCAGATCGCGCAAATGGATGACAAGTACTCGGAGGAGGTGGAAGGGCGATATGGTGAAATTCGATGCCCCGTTGTCATTCTATGGGGCGCCGAAGACACGTTCATTCCGCTGAAAGACGGGGAAGAGCTTGCCCGCCGCATTCCGGGCGCTTCGTTTACCATAATCCCCGCTGCCAAACACCTCGTCCAGGAGGACGCGCCCGAGGCGATCGTCGCCGCCGTGCTCGAGTTTTGGCGCGGGCTGGAAGAGCCGCGCCATTAAGGGGAAGCCTATGAGGTCTGCATCAAGGCGACTCTTTGCGACCGTGCTCTTTGCAATCTGTCTTGCGCTACCTGCCCAGAGAAATCTCGCGGCGGCGCAGGTCGAACCTATGTCTGCAGCGAGAGTAGGACTTCCTGCCGGTTTCAATGACGTATTTACGCATCACTTTGCCGACGCAAATGGCGCGCGCCTGCATTACGTGATCGGCGGTCCGGTAGACGGTCAGATGATCGTTCTGCTGCATGGCTGGCCGCAGACTTGGTATGCGTGGAGGTGGGTGATGCCGGCTCTCGCGAGAGCTGGATATCGTGTGGTCGCCGTTGATTATCGTGGCGCCGGCGATTCGGAAAAGTCGCGGGGCGGTTACGACAAAGCGACTATGGCGGCCGACATTCATGCGCTCGCACAGCAACTGGGCGCCAGAACCGTCGATCTTGTGGGCCGTGATATCGGCGTGATGATCGCCTATGCCTATGCGGCGCAATGGCCGGATGAGGTTACCAGGCTCGCCATGCTGGACGTGCCGGTGCCGGGTACACGCGTTTGGGATGAAGCGTTGGCGAAGCATGATCCGCAGATTTGGCACTTCGGGCTCTTTCAGCAACGCGACGTCGCCGAGATGCTGATCGGCGATCACGCGGACGCGTTCATTACCGACTTCTACAAACAGCGGGAATATGTCCCGGTAGCGGATGAAGACATCGCGGTCTACGCGCGAGCCTATGCCGCGCCAGGCGGGCTCCGGGCAGGCTTCGAACTCTACCGGGCATTTCCGGAAGACGAGAAGCGGTTCAAAGAGTTCATGAAGCGAAAGCTATCAATGCCCGTCCTGGCCCTTGCCGGTGACAAGAGCAATGGGACGACGGAGCTCGATATGGCAAGGGAGGTGGCGACAAACGTACAGGGCGGGGTTGCGCCCAACACAGGCCACTGGTTGCCCGACGAAAATCCGGATTTCCTGTCGAAGCAATTGATTGCCTTCTTTGCCGGAGGCGCGCGTGAGCGGCCCGCAAATTGATGCGTGTGGTATTCGCTAAGTGGGTTCACGCGCATTTTCGACGAAACGATTTCGCAGCCTGCTCGTTGCCACCAGAATTACGCAGAGTTACGGTGACGGTGCACAAAACTCGCAATACCGCGATTCAAGGCCGGCTTTCATTGGTCGGACATTCCGCACACAGGATCGAGCGACGCCGCTGTCTTACTTCCACCCGTAAAGCCGCTCGTCCCACCACACCGGCTCCATATGGGCGACGCCCTTGGCGTCAGGATGCGCCGGGGCACGATCAGCAACGCCGATCGCTGGTCCTCGTACCACGTCTGCGCAAACGTTTTGCAGATCGTCTCGTTGCGGGAATCCCAGCCGGGATGGGCGGCGGTCTGGAAGACCTCGTAGGAGACGCCGTTCGGAAAATCGCGGTGGAGTAGTGCTCGGAGGTGTAGATCACCGCAACCGTGCGCGTATTCCAGCGACCCAGATAGAGCCGTGCCCCTCTGCGTCATAAATCGGAAAAGCGCCGTCGGGGTCGCCGATGCGATAGCATGCGATCGCTCTTCTGCACGCTCAAACGCCGCCACCATAGGCCGCGCGCCCGAGCAAATTCACGACCGCATCGGCGCCGGGACCGGTCGCGAGGGCAAGTTCCAGCGGGACCTTGTCATCCAGCATCGGATGCGGTCGGTTGAGAAAGTCGCGCACCTTCGCTTCGTCGCGGAAAATTTCGAGGCCAAAGGCGAAGACCTTGGCAACTCGCGCCAACCGGTCGCTCTCATCGGTCGTCAGATGCTGCTTGTGCTTTCGGCGACGTTCCAGCGTCGGCTTCGGCACGATGCGATAGGCAAAGCCGCGCACGTCGAGCGGCGAGATGCGCCCGGCGAACTTGTCCGGTGCGGACACCGGCAGCCCTTTTTCCACGGAAGAGGCCAACGCAAGTGTCGTCTCGGGCGTTTTCGACTTGATGCCGAGCAGATTGGCGAGAATGGTACCTTGGCTGCTCATGAAAACCCTCGTGTCAGTTGAGGCAAATGTAGGCCTCAGATGATGCACCGCCAAGGGCGCTCAATGCCTGATCCGATGGTGGGCATTGCCCGCGCGCCTGACGACGATCCCCCCAGCGCAAGTGTCGGATGTGCGCCGCGCTGTCGCATGATACGACCACCGCATCGCCCTCCGGAGCCCATCTTCATGTCCGTCTCGCCCGCCGCCAACCACCCGCCCGCCACCGCCACCGCCGCCGAAACCGATCCCGAAACTTTTGGCTGGATGAAGGGCTTCCCACCTGCACCCGACCGCACCATAACCTTCCAGAACGGCTCGTTCCGCAGCTTCCCCGAGCTGCGCTGGGCCTGGAGCAACATCCGCCAGCTGGTGCCGACCGTGAACGTCTGGCGCGGGGCGGGGCCGACCTCAAGGCTGCCGCGCGAGGACCATGACATCGGCGCGTCGGTCTCGATCACGATGGACGGCCGGCCCATGACGTTTGCGAAGATGCTGGAGGAGACATACACCGACGGCATCGCCGTGCTGCATCGGGGCAAGCTGATCTACGAGCGTTACTTTGGCGCGTTGAAGCCGCACAAGCCGCATATCGCGATGTCGGTGACGAAATCGTTCACCGGGGTGCTCGCGGGCATGCTGGTCACCGAGGGCAGGATCGATCCGCAGGCACAGGTGGCGGACTATGTGCCTGAGCTGAAGGCCAGCGCGTTCGGCGATGCGCGCGTGCACGAGGTCATGGATATGACCACGGGCCTCGAATATACCGAAGTCTACACCGACAGGAATTCCGCGGTGTGGGGACTGCGGCGCGCCAACGGCATGGCGCCGATCGAGCCGGGCTATGAGGGGGCGACCAATATTTTCGATTTCCTCGTGGCGCAGAAGAAGCAGGGCGAGCACGGCAAGGCCTTTGCCTACAAGACCGTCAACACCGACGTGCTCGCCTGGATCTGCCGGCGCGCCAGCGGCATGACGCTGTCTGATCTGCTCTCGGAGCGCATCTGGATTCCCATGGGTGCGGAGGAGGACGCGCATTATCATGTCGATCGGATCGGCACCGAGAGCGGCGGCGGCGGCCTGTCGACCAGCTTGCGCGATCTCGCCCGTTTCGGCGAGACCATGCGCAATCACGGCCGCTTCAACGGCCGTCAGATCGTGCCTTCATCGGTTGTCGAGGACATCGCGCGCGGTGGCGATCCCGAAAAATTCAAGCCGGCCGGCTACACCACGCTGCCCGGCGCTTCCTATCGCAATCAATGGTGGGTCACGCACAATGCCCACGGCGCCTACATGGCGCGCGGCGTTCACGGTCAGGGCATCTACATCGATCCCAAAGCCGAGATGATGATCGCCCGCTACGCCTCGCATCCGGTCGCGGGCAACGCGGCGAATGATCCCGTGACGCTGCCGGCCTACATGGCGCTGGCGAAGGCGTTGCTGGCGGGCGGGTAGGGTGGCTTGTAGGATGGGTAGAGCGGAAGCGAAACCCATCATCGCTCCTCAACAAGGAACGCGATGGGTTTCGCAAGGGCTCAACCCATCCTACGGTCCACGAACTTCAGGCTGCCAAACCGCAAGATTGGTCGAGCAATTTACGGCCGTCCGCGACTATCTGGAGCTGCCACGGAGGAGGGACGATGAAGGCGGCGCTTCAAAACTATCAGGACCGGATGCGGCGGGTGCTGGACTATATCGACCGGCATCTTGACAGTGATCTGGACCTGGAAATGGTGAGCGGTGTTGCGGCCTTCTCGAAATTTCATTTCCACCGGCAGTTTACGGCGACCTTCGGGTTATCCGTGCATCGCTATGTCCAGCTTGCCCGGTTGAAGCGCGCTTCGCACCGGCTGGCCTACAGTGACGCCCAAAGCGTCACGGAGATCGCGATGGATGCCGGTTACGATGCACCCGACGCCTTCGCCCGCGCCTTTCGGCAACGGTTCGGGCAATCGCCGTCGTCGTTCCGGAAATCTCCCGACTGGGAGCCGTGGCTTGCGGCCTTCGGGCCTCTCGACAACGCGAGGAGCAAGCTCATGAAGACGTTTACCACTGACGACGTGACGATACGCGATGTGCCGCCCACGAAGGTCGCGATCATGGAGCATCGGGGCGACCCGGCGACGCTCGGCGCCACCATCCAGCGATTCATCGCCTGGCGCAGGGCCGCTGGCCTGCACCCCAGGACAAGTCCGACCTTCAATGTCTGGCGTTCCGAGCGGCGGCCTGCATCGCCTGCCGATTACAGCACGGACCTCTGCGTTGGGACCGACCAGCCGATCGAGGCAAACGGCGACGAGATCAAGGCCGGCGAGATCCCTGGCGGACGCTGCGCGGTGCTGCGCGTCGTCGGCAATACCGACAATCTGGAGCCCGCCGCGCTCTACCTTTATCGCGACTGGCTTCCGGCCAGCGGCGAGGAAGCACGCGACTTCCCGATCTATTGCCAGCGGCTAAGCCTCTTCCCGGAGGTGCCGGAGCATGAGGCGGTCGCAGAAGTTTTTCTGCCGCTGAAATAGCGCCCTCTGACGGCGGCCTGTCCCTTCCGATCGCAAGAAACGACAGGCCGCTATTCACGACCACCCAGCCATGACCGTTCATGCGAATGAGCGCGTAGGGTAGATTAGCCGAAGGCGTAATCTACCGCATCGTTTTATCAACCATGTATCGTGATGGCGGGTTACGCTTTCGCTAACCCGCCCTACGGGCTGCCGGCCTACATGGCGCTGGCCGAGGAGCTGATGGCGGGCGGGTAAGCCGTTGGAATACGACGACGGTGTAGCTGCATCAAGCGGCTCCGCGGATCGGATTGATGACCTGAAGTCCGGCGAAAGATTCCGATGGCCGCGCTTGACGACGTCGCCGATGATGTTGGTATCGAGGAGATCGCGCGTCACAGGTCGACCTTGCGCCCTTTTTACGGGCGCGGGAAAGATCGAGGCCGGCTCCTACGAGCGGCGAACGACGCAATGCGGCGAGAATCCCGCCGGGTGTGGGCGGCGCGCCCGCGATCGACTTGCTGACGGAGGCCCGAAGCTCCGAGGCCTCCAGCGTATCCTCCGACAGGCGCCTGGCGAGCGAGCGGATGAGGTCGCGGTCGGCATCCCGACCGAGCACTTCGAAGCGCGCCAAACCGCGCTGGCCGAGGCGGGACAGGTAATTCTTGATGGCGCGCTTCTGCGGATTTCCCATAGCCACATCTCGTGTATCCCCAGTAATATAGCCAGAAACCGGGATCTCGGCATGATGATCGGGACGACAACCACGTATTCTTAATCCCGCGCCATCTTTTCAAACCGCTTCACCAGCCGCTCCCGCTTCAGTCGCGACAGCCGCTGGATCCAGAACATCCCGTCGAGCTGGTCGATCTCGTGCTGGTGGCAGACGGCGCGCAAGCCTTCCGACTCCTCGGTTTGCATGGTGCCGTCGAGATCCCGATAGCTGACCCGCACACGGGCGTGGCGCTGGACCTCGTCGTTGACTCCAGGCATCGAGACGCTGCCTTCGCGGTGCAGGATCATCTCGGGCGAGGCCCACTCGATCTCTGGATTGACGTAGGTCTGCACGCCGTCCCTGGCGTCGAGCTCGAGCACGACGACGCGCAAGGGCACGCCGATATGCGGCGCCGTGATGCCGATGCCGGGCGCGGCGCGCATCGTCTCGAGCAAATCCGCCGCAAGCTCGCGCAAGGCGTCGTCGAACACGGTGACGGGACGGGCCGGGGTTGCGAGCCGGCGGTCGGGATAGCGGATAATGGGGCGGATGGTCATGCAGGCTCCTACCACTCACGGATCGTTGAAGCATCCCGTTCTTGACTGCCTACCAACTGGAAGGTAGCTAACGGCCATGACCAATGTTTCCTCGACTGCCGACGACGTCCTGGCCTGCGCGCGCACCCTGATCATCGCGGGCGGCTATAACGGCTTCAGCTACGCCGACGTGGCCGACGTCGTCGGCATACGCAAGCCGAGCATCCACCACCATTTCGCCAGCAAGGTCGACCTGGTCCGCACCCTCGTGTCGCGGTACCGCGCGGAAGCCGAGGCGGGACTGTCCGCGCTCGAACGCAATATTGCGGACCCGCGCGAGCAGCTCAAAAACTATGTCGCGTATTGGGAGGCGTGCATCAATGATGCGACGGCTCCCTTCTGCGTGTGCGCAATGCTTGCCAGTGAGCTCCCGATATTGCCGGAGGAGGTGGCGCTGGAAGTGCGCGCGCACTTCCGTTTCCTGGCTTCGTGGCTGACGTCGGTGATGGAGCGTGGCAAGCGGAAGGGGCGGCTCAAGCTCTCCGGCACAGCCCGGGTCGAGGCTGAGGGCTTCATGGCGACCATTCACGGCGCGATGCTGTCGGCGCGTGCCTATGGCGATCCAAAGATGTTCGGTGTGATCACCGGGCCGCTTCTGGATCGGCTGTCCACCCGGCACTGAAAGATATCCGCGAGAGGGCAACGACACCCGCAGGCAAGCCGGGTGAGGCGTTCTCGCCGCGCGAAATCTACCAACTAGTAGGTAAAGGAGGGGCCGCCATGGCGCATCATCAATTGGATCTCGTTCGTGCCGACCGCGAGCGATGGCTGAGGTTCTACTACTTCATCCGGGCGGCGTTCTCCGCCGCCTGGGTCGCTGCTGCGTTTGCCGTCGGGCCGTCATCTCCGGCGATCGCCGGAGCCTTGCTCGTCCTTTATCCGGCATGGGATGCCGCCGCCAACTTCGTGGACGCGTTGCGCAGCGGCGGGCTCGCTCGAAACCGCACGCAGGCCGTGAACGTTGTGGTCAGCCTGGCGACCACCATCACGGTGCTTGTTGCCTTGCAGATGAGCATGAACCGGGTGCTCGGCGTCTTCGGCGCCTGGGCGATCCTGTCCGGATTGCTCCAGCTCGGGACGGCAATCCGCCGCTGGAAGAGTTTTGGCGCGCAGTGGGCCATGGTGCTCAGCGGTGCCCAGTCGGCCTTGGCCGGCGGCCTCTTCATCTTTCAGGCCACGACGCCGATCTCTCCAACGATCGAGAATGTCTCGGGCTATGCTGCGGTCGGTGCGCTCTACTTCCTGGTTTCGGCGCTATGGCTGACCGTCGGTGCGTGGCGGCAGCGCGCCAAGCGGGCTCAGTTGGGCTGATCGACGGTGTTGGCGGGATCATGACATGATGCCGGTGTTTTGCCCGACGAGTCAAATCGCGGCTTGCCATCGCAAATTCTTGGCGTCGCGAGTTACTCGCATCGTAAGTCATTGATCCCGCTGGCGTCGGCTACTGTGCATGGGGTTGTTTTCGATGTTTTTGTTGGTGGCCGCAACTGGCGAGCGTATTGACCAGGCCGTGCGATCACCGCCCGATATGGCATCGTTCCAGCGGCATCCGAGCCTACAACGGCGAAGGGCGTCGAATTGCGACGAATTCGCGTGGTGCGGATTTTTCGGTAGGGTTCCCAGCCGACCTGTCGGTTCTGGCCGTTCCCATTCGTCTTCCAGCCAGACAGACCTGACCGGAGATCAAAGATGTTCCGTGCCAACTATCGCTGGGTGATCGTCGCCGCTGGCGGCTTGCTCGGCTGCGTCGCTATCGGCGGCATGTTCTCGCTGCCGGTGTTCCTCCAGCCGATCGCCAAGGACACCGGCTGGTCGGTGACCGGCATTTCCAGCGCGATGACGATCGGCTTCCTGGCGATGGCCTTCACCAGCATGGCCTGGGGCACGGCGACTGACAGGTTCGGGCCGCTGCCAGTGGTGCTGACGGGATCGACGGTGCTGTCGCTCAGTCTGTTCGCCGCGAGCCATGCGACCTCGCTGCTGGCGTTCCAGTTCATGTTCGGCCTGCTGGTCGGAGCCTCCTGCGCGGCGATCTTCGCGCCGATGATGGCGACGGTCACCGGCTGGTTCGACACCCATCGCAGCCTCGCCGTGTCGCTGGTGTCGGCCGGCATGGGCATGGCACCGATGACGATGGCTCCGCTGGCGGCCTGGCTCGTCTCCGGCCACGACTGGCGCACCTCGATGCAGATCGTGGCGCTGGTGGTCGGCGCCATCATGATCCCGGTCTCGTTCCTGGTGCGCCGTCCGCCGGCGCTCGCGCACGCCGTGGCCGCGCCGGCGGGCGAGGGCGCGCCGCAAGGGGAGATGTCGCTGGGCGAGGCACTGCGCTCGCCGCAATTCATGATCCTGCTCGCGACCAACTTCTTTTGCTGCGCCACCCATTCCGGCCCGATCATCCACACCGTCAGCTATGCCGTGAGCTGCGGCATCCCGCTGATCGCGGCGGTGACGATCTACAGCGTCGAGGGTTTTGCCGGCATGGGCGGCCGTATCGCCTTCGGGCTGCTCGGTGATCGCTTCGGCGCCAAGCGCGTGCTGGTGACGGGCCTGTTGTTGCAGGCGTTCGGCGCTCTCGCCTATGTCTTCGCGCAGCAGCTCGCCACGTTCTACGCGGTCGGCGCCATCTTCGGCTTCATCTATGCCGGCACCATGCCGCTCTATGCGGTGCTGGTGCGCGAAAACTTTCCGCTGCGCATGATGGGCACGGTGATCGGCGGCACGGCGATGGCCGGCAGCCTCGGTATGGCAACCGGCCCGCTCGCCGGCGGCCTGATCTACGACGCGTTCTCCAGCTACGCCTGGCTCTATATCGCCTCCTGGGCGATGGGCCTCGGCGCCTTCCTGATGGCGATGAATTTCAGGCCATTCGCGAAGCCGCAAGGAGAGGCGGCGGCGCCAGTGCCGGCATGATCCCATAGATGGGGTGAGGGAAGCGATACCCGGGACCTCAGGGTCCCGCATCGCTGCACTCATGCGGGTTACGGGCGACAGTCAGATGCGCTTTTCGAAGAACAGATCCGGGTAGGGATCGTCGTTGAAGCGCGGGATCTCGTGCCAGCCCGTGGTGCGGTAGAGCTGGCCGGCCTCGGAGAGCGCACTGTTGGTGTCGAGCCGCAGCAGCCTGATGCCGAGTTCGCGCGCCGCGTCCTCGGCCGCATCCATCAGGCGCCGGCCGAGCCGCAATCCGCGCGCGGCTGGGGCGACCCAGAGGCGCTTGATCTCGGCGTAGCCGTGATCCGTGCCCTTCAGTCCGACACAGCCGATCGGCAGCGTGTCCGACATGGCGACGATGAACGTGCCGCGCATGCGGCGCATGTCCTTGGCATCGGGATCGCGCGACAGCGAGACGTCAAAGCCCTGTTTGAAACGGCGGCCGAGCTCGGAATAGTACGCGCCGAGGCAATAACGTGCCTGTTCGCTCTTTGGGTCCATTTCGGCGAGCGCGACGCGGTCGCGCGTCAATGCCGAGGCGACCATGTCCATCGCCGCCAGCAGCGCATCGCGCTGCGAATGGCGGTCGAGGAAGCCTTCGGCCTGCGTGTTCGACAGCGCCTCATAGGCTGCGAACTCGCGCCGGCCCACGCGCGTCAACGTCGCGACACGCCGCCGCGCATCGTCCTCATGCGTCGTGGTCTCGACCAGTCCTTCGTCTTCGAGACTGCGCAACAGCCGGCTCATCAGTCCGGAATCGAGGCCGAGATAATCACGAATCTCGGCGACATCCGATCGCCCGTGCCCGATCGCGTTGAGCACGCGCGCCGCGCCTAGCGGACGGCCGCGTCCGAGGAAAGACGAATCGAGCGCGCCGACGGCAGAGGTGACGGCACGGTTGAAGCGGCGGACACGGGAAACGGGATCGAGCATATCTCTGACTTTAGTCAGAGGTGGCGGTCTGTCAATCGAGCACCGCACGAGTTTGGAAGGGAGAGCACGCGAGTGCAGTTCCTCCCTCACTTCAATGATCGTGGATTTCGGTCCAGCATCGGTTCCGCGGGAGTCGAAGCCGAGCTAGTATGGGCCGCATGGACCATCACCGACCGCCGAAAGCATGCGAATGAAACCTGTAAAGTCCCGCACCGCCCGACCGCGCAAGCAGGTCAAGCTGTCCCGCACTCACGCCCCGGTCGACCTGTCTCCGGTCGAGTGGCAGCGGGAGTTGCGTCGTCAGTTCGGACGCGAGCAGGCCTTCCTGCTGGAGAATCTGGGCGACGATCCCTTCTTCTCCACGTTCCGGGTTACCAATCCGGCGTCCAAATCGAGCTATCGCGTGGCGGTACGCGGCCCCGGTCCCGGCGGCAATTTCTGTTCCTGTCCCGATTACGCTACCAACGATCTCGGAACCTGCAAGCATCTCGAATTCACCCTCGCTCAGCTCGAGACGAAGCGCGGGGCCAAAGCGGCGTTCGCGCGCGGTTACCGGCCGCCGTTTTCCGAACTCTACCTGCGCAATCGCGGCAGACGCAGCGTGCATTTTCGCGCAGGCACCGATTGTCCGCTCGGCGTGACGAAGGCTTCCGCCGCGCTGTTCGACCTTGGGCAGGACGGAATGCTGCGGGATGATCGTCTCGGCGAGCTCGACGAATTCGTCGACATGGTCTCGAAGAGCGGTCATGAGTTGCGTGCCTACGACGATGCGCTCGACTTCGTCGCGGGATTGCGCGACTCCGATCGCCGCGCTGCGAAGCTTCGTCGGCTGTTTCCGCGAGGTGCCGCGGATCCCAGGCTGAAGAAACTGCTGAAGACGCCGCTCTATCCCTATCAGGCCGAGGGCGCGTTGTTCGCCGTGCGGGCCGGCCGTGCGCTGATCGGCGATGACATGGGGCTCGGTAAGACGATCCAGGCGATCGCCGCGACGGAGATATTGTCTCGCCACTTCGGCGTGTCGCGAGTCCTGGTGATCTGCCCGACCTCCCTCAAATACCAGTGGCAGAGCGAGATGGCGCGGTTCCTGGGCCGGCGGAACGGGCGCGGGGTGCGCGTCATCGGTGGCACTCGTGCGCAACGGCAAAAAGACTATGCGCTCGAGGACTTCTGCAAGATCACGAATTACGAGAAGCTTCAGTCCGACCTCGACTTGATCGCCGCATGGTCGCCCGACCTGGTCGTCGTCGACGAGGCCCAGCGCGTCAAGAACTGGAATACGATCGCAGCACGGGCCTTGAAGCGCATCGACAGTCCCTATGCGATCGTGCTGACGGGAACGCCGCTGGAGAACAAGCTCGAAGAACTGGTCTCCATCGTGCAGTTCATCGATCAGCACCGGCTGGGTCCGACCTGGAAGCTGCTCCACGATCATCAGGTCAAGGACGAGGGCGGCCGCGTTACCGGATATCGAGGCCTCGACAGGATCGGCCAGACCTTGGCGCCGGTCATGATCCGCCGGCGAAAGTCCGAGGTGCTCCGGCAATTGCCGAGCCGGACCGATCAGAACGTGCTCGTACCGATGACGGAACCGCAAATGGTCCTGCATAAGGAGAACGCGGACGTGGTGGCCCAGATCGTGCAGCGCTGGCGCAAGACGAAATTTCTCTCGGACAAGGATCAGCGGCGACTGACTTGCGCCCTTCAGAACATGCGGATGTCCTGCAACAGCACCTATCTGCTGGACAAGGAGACCGACCATGGTGTCAAGGCCGACGAGCTGGCCGCACTGCTGGATCAACTGTTCACGGCGCCGGAGGCCAAGGCCGTCGTGTTTTCGCAGTGGAGGCGATCGCATGATATCGTGATCCGTCGCCTTGAGGCGCGTGGCATCGGCTATGTCAGCTTCCACGGCGGCGTGCCCGCGGAGAAACGACCGGAACTGGTTCAGCGTTTTCGGGATGATCCGGCTTGCCGCGTGTTCCTGTCGACCGACGCCGGCAGCACGGGTCTGAATTTGCAACACGCATCGATACTGGTGAACATGGACCTGCCATGGAATCCTGCCGTGCTCGAGCAGCGCATCGCGCGCATCCATCGCCTCGGCCAGGCGCAGCCGGTTCAGATCGTCAACTTCGTGGCGAAAGGTGCGATCGAGGAGGGCATGCTTTCGGTCCTCGCGTTCAAGCGCTCGCTGTCCGAAGGCATTCTCGACGGCGGCAATAATGAAATCTCTCTGGGCGGTTCGCGCCTCAGCCGTTTCCTGAAGGATGTGGAGAACGTCACCGGAAGCGTGCGGCCCGGCGAGGCCGTGACCGCCGAGGAGGAGGCCGGGCAGGTCGAGGGCGCCGGCGACGCGGGACCGGTGAGCAGCGCGGCGCCGGTGGTACGGGCCGGCGAAGCATCCACGGCCGCGTCGCGGGATTCATCCTCCGATCCGTGGCAATCACTGATCGAAATGGGCTCGCAGCTCGTCGGAGCCATTGTTGCTGCCAATGGCGCCGGCGCGGTTGGCCATCCCTGGATCGAGCGTGACCCGAAGACGGGAGGACAAAATCTCAAGATACCGCTTCCGCCTCCGGAGGCCGCGAGGCGGCTGGCTGACGTGCTAGGCGCGTTGGCGGAGCGGCTGCGGGGCTGATTGCCCGCGCGCTCCGCCGCATCGTGCTGCCGAACCGGGACGTCTTCCTCGACTGGATCATCGGCATTTTTCCGAGGCGAAGCTGTGACCTAGAAATGATGCACGCCGAGCGCCGAGAACGCCCCGTCGTGGATGTCGTGGCCGTCGCTGGGCTGGCCGAGAAAGCCGAGATGCATCGTCAGCGGCGGCAGTGCCGCCATCGGCACCGCACCACGCGCGCCTCTTTGTGAGTTGTGCCTGCGCCACGAGCCGCTACCATGCGTCCGGTCCCGCGGAATGCGGGAGCTGGCACGGCGTGCGGAGGCGACATGAGCGGGCAGGAACGCAAAGTAAAAGCATCGGATCTGTTTGTCGCCGCGCTGGAGAACGAAGGCGTCGATCGCATCTTCGGCGTCCCGGGAGAGGAAAATCTCGACCTGGTCGAATCGCTGCGCACCTCCAAGATCGAGCTGGTCCTGACCCGCCACGAGCAGGCCGCCGCCTTCATGGCGGCCACGCACGGGCGGCTGACCGGCAAGCCGGGCGTGTGTCTGTCGACGCTCGGCCCCGGCGCACTCAACCTGTCCACGGGGGCGGCCTATGCCCATCTCGGCGCGATGCCGATGATTTTGATTACCGGCCAGAAGCCGATCATGAGCAGCCGGCAGGCGCGCTTCCAGATCGTGGACGTGGTTGCGACCATGAAGCCGCTGACGAAGCTGTCGCGGCAGATCATCAGTGCCTCCAGCATCCCGACCGTGGTCCGCGATGCGTTCCGCGTGGCGATGGAGGAGCGTCCGGGGCCGGTGCATCTCGAACTGCCCGAGGATATCGCGGGCGATGAAGTGCCCGCCGCCCCCGTGATCCCGGTCCATCCGATTGAAATTCCGGTCGCCCATCGCGCCGCGCTCGACCGCGCCGCCGCGATGATCCTGGCTGCAAGACGTCCATTGGTGATGATGGGTGCTGCGACCAGCCGGCCGAGCTCGACCCACGGCATCGCCAGCTTCGTGCGGCGGACCGGCATTCCGTTTTTCACGACGCAGATGGGGAAGGGCACGGTGCCCGGCGGCACCAATCTCTACATGGGCACGGCGGCGCTGTCCGAGCGCGACTACGTCCATGACGCGATCGACGCGGCCGATCTGATCGTTGCGATCGGCCATGATCCGATCGAGAAGCCGCCCTTCATCATGGGGCCGTCGGGGCCGAAGGTCATTCACGTCAGCTACACGCCGGCCAGCGTCGAACTGGTCTATTTCCCCGATGCCGAGGTCGTCGGCGACGTCGGCCCGAGCCTGGAGCTCCTGGCCGACCGGCTCGAAGGCAATCTGCCGCAGGCGGCGGCGCTTTTGCCGTTGCGCGAGGAGATCCTCAAACACATCGCCGACCGCGCCACCGAGGCGCGCTGGTCGCCGACGCCGCAGCGCATCGTGCACGACATCCGCCAGGTCATCCCGGAGAACGGCATCGTCGCGCTCGACAACGGCATGTACAAGATCTGGTTCGCGCGCAACTACCGCACCCGTGTCGCCAACACGCTCTTGCTCGACAATGCGCTGGCGACTATGGGCGCAGGCTTGCCATCGGCCATGATGGCCGCGATGCTCTATCCCGAGCGCCGCGTGCTCGCCGTCGCCGGCGACGGCGGTTTCATGATGAACAGCCAGGAGATGGAGACCGCCGTCCGCCTCGATCTCAATTTGGTCGTGCTGGTGCTCGAGGACAACGCCTATGGCATGATCCGCTGGAAGCAGGCCGTCGATCACTTTGCCGATTATGGCATGACTTTTGGCAATCCCGATTTCGTGCTTTACGCCAAGGCCTATGGCGCCAAGGGCCATCGCATCGAGAGCATCGACAGTTTTGGCCCGACGCTGGATGCCGCATTCAGGGCGGGCGGCGTGCATCTCGTCTCGATCCCGATCGACTATTCGGAGAATGTGCGGGTGCTCGTGGATGAACTGCGGGCGCATGAGAAGTCGAAGGCTTGATGCGCTTGTAATGAAGATATCGAAACAACAGTCTCGTGCCCCGGACGCAGCGCAGCGCTACTTCAGCGGTGCGCTGCAGAGCCGGGGCCCATGCATCAGCGAACTCTGTGGCCTCCTGGGTCCCGGCTCAGCGCCGCAACGCTGAGGCGTTGCAGCGCGTCCGGGACACGGGAACACCAACCGCACTTGTCTCGCGTCCCCCGATCGCCGACACTCCGTCATCTGGCAACAAACAGGACTGAAACATGACGCGCGTTCGCTGTATCACCGAGATGGGCATGGGCGTCGACGTCCACGGCAAGGACGCCACCAAGGCGGCCAAGCGTGCGGTATCGGATGCCATCCGGCATTCGAGCCTCGGCTTCTTTCGGATGATCGGGAAGACCGCGAATGACATGTTCGTGGACGTGACGATCGCGGTCCCCAATCCCGAGGCGGTCGACAAGGACGCGGTCGCGAAGGAGCTCCCTTACGGCACGGTAACGGTCAACGCGGTCAGGGGCGGGCTGGAGATTCCCTCCGCCGCTGAACAGGGCAACGATCCCATCCTCATCGCCAATGCCGCCGTCATCGTCAGCTTCGAGAAGGAGTGACGGCTCGGTGCCTGACAGCGATGTGACGCTGCTTGATCGCCCGATCTGGAGTGCGCTGATGACGAGCCACAAGCATCTGGCGGAAGGTGGCCCCCGGGCGCTGCGCTATCCCATCGACATGACGCCCTTTGCCGACATGGTCGACTTGTCGGCGGCAAGTTTTTGCAGCGCTCGGTGGGTTGCTGTCGGGCTCGCAGGTTGCCGCGCTGTTCACGCGGGAGGCCATCGACGTTCCCGCCGGCTTCAAGGTCGTGCTCGCCGGGCCCTGCGAGCAGATGATCGGATCTCCCGCCGACCGTCCGCTTCGCGATGCCGAGATCGTCGCGCTCGGCGCGGCCGACGTTCCCGCCATGATGGCGCTGACGGAGTTGACCAAGCCCGGGCCGTTCGCGTTGCGGACGCATGAGCTCGGTACGTTTCTCGGCATCCGCGCTGGCGGCGAACTCGTCGCGATGACCGGCGAGCGAATGAAGCCGGGCAATTTCACCGAAATGACGGCCGTCTGCGTCCATCCCGAGCATCGCGGGCGGGGCTACGCGCAGGCGCTGCTCGCGGCGGTCGCGCGCCAGATCGAGGCGCGCGGCGAATTTCCCTTTCTGCATGTCTTGTCGCACAATACGTCTGCGATTGCGCTGTACCAGCGGCAGGGGATGAAAATCCGCCGCCGCCTGCATGTCACCGCGCTGATGAAGCAGGGATGAGCTGCGCCGTCCGGACGAGCTTCATATCGGGCCAATTCGCGCTATATCCATCCCAACCAACTGGGGGAAACACACATGGACGCCAGAACACCGGATTTTTCCGCCGCACGGACGGCGATGCAGCGTTACGTCGATCAGGAGATCATTCCCGGCGCATCCTGGGCCGTGCTGCGCGGCCGCGATGTCGTCGATCAGCAATGCGTCGGCTTTGCCGACCGTGAGGCGAGCACTGCGCTCCGGCCCGACCACGTCTTCCGCGCGTTCTCCAACACCAAGATCTTCGTCACGTGCTCGATCATGCTGCTGGTCGAGGAGGGCCGCATCGGGCTCGACGATTTGATCGACAAATTCCTGCCGCAACTCGGCAATCGCAAGGTGCTGAAGCAGGGCGCTTTGAGCCTTGCCGATGTCGAGCCGGCGAAGAGCCCGGTCACGATCCACCAGCTTCTGACCCACACTTCGGGCCTCAGCTACGGCATCTTCGATCCCGGCACTGTGCTGTTCAAAGGCTATAACGAGGCGAGCGTGCTCAATCCGCTCACGGGGCTGACCGACATGATCGACAAGCTCGCCGATCTGCCGCTGTCCTATCATCCCGGCATGGGCTGGGAATATTCGGTCGCGACCGACGTGCTCGGCCGCGTGGTCGAGGTCGTCTCCGGCCAAGCGCTCGACGCCTTCCTCAAGGCGCGCATCTTCGATCGCCTCGGCATGGTCGATACCGGCTTCTACGTGCCCGAGGCGCAGCAGGGCAGGCTGGTTGCGCTCTACACCGGCGCCGACGTGCTCGATCCGATGAAGCCGGGCCTCACACGGGCCGACAATCTTCCGTTTCCGCAGGCCTATCGGCGGCCGTTTCCGCGGCTGTCGGGCGGCGGCGGTCTGGTTTCGACCTTGCCCGACATGCTTGCGCTGGTGCGCGCGCTGCTACCCGGTTCGGATGCGCTGCTGAAGCCCGACACGCTACGGCAGATGATGACGAACCAATTGCCCGCCGGCCAGACCATCCGGTTCGCCAATCTCGGGCCGATCCCCGGCAAGGGCTTTGGCCTCGGCGGCGCCGTCACCTTCGCGCCGACGCCGTTCGACCCCCCGAATTCGACCGGCGAATTTCAGTGGGGTGGGCTTGCCGGCACCCATTGGTGGATTTGTCCGCAGGCCAATACCGCCGGCGTGCTGATGGCTCAGCGCTATATGGGCTTCTGGAATCCGTTCTTCTTCGAGTTCAAGCGCCTCGCCTATCAGGCAGTCGGAGGCTGATCGCGAAAAAAAGGTCGGCCTCCGCGAATCCTTTTCGGTCTTTGCGCCCTCTTGATAGTCGAGGCGCTGTGCCTCGGCTCATCTCGGAGGACGTCATGGCATTTTACAGGAAGAACATTGGGGGCCTGCATCAGGCGCTGCGGATCGCCGCAGGAATCGCGGTTGCGATTGCCGCGTTCGCGTATCTTACCGGCGCCGCTGCGTGGTGGTTGGCGCTCGGTGGCGCAGGCTTCGCATTGACGGGACTCGTCGGGTATTGTCCGATGTGTGCGATGACCGGCATCGGCCGAGGAGGGGCGTCGTGAGTGCGGCGGCGATCTCGTCAAACCTGTTCGAGGCGGCGCGCCTCGGCGACCCCGAGGCGATCGCGTCGCTGCTCGCGACGGCGCAGCCGGATATCCGCCGCTACGCACGCGCCACCTGCCGGAGCTCGGCGGATGCCGAGGACGCAACCCAGGAGGCGCTGTGGATCCTGTTCCGTCATGTCGGCACGATCCGCTCGTTGGTCGCGTTTTCCGGGTGGCTGTTCAGCGTGGTCCGCCGCGAATGTCTGCGTCTGGCCCGCAAGGCGGGCCTTGCACCCGCGATCGAACTCAACGAAGCGGAGGCGCTGCTGCTGTCGCGCACCGAAACCGATCTGCGGCTCGACGTAGCGGCGGCCTTCGAGGCGCTGCCGCCGCACTACCGCGATGTCGCGCTGATGCGGGACGTCAAGGAAATGACCATCGACGAAATCGCCGCCGCGCTCGATGCATCCAGGCAGACCGTGAAGGCGCGCCTGCATCGCGCCCGCGCCCTGATGCGCGAATACCTGACGAGATGAGGGATATGACCGATTATCAAAACCCTGACGATCTGAAATCGATTCCCGCCTTCGTAGCGCTGGCGCCGGTTGAGGCCAGCGCGTTTCTGGCGTTCAACCACGCGGTCGAGCGCAAGGAGGGGTTGATCCCGCCAAAGTATCGCGAGCTGATCTCGCTCGCGGTCGTTCTGACGACGCAATGCGCCTATTGTCTCGACGTGCATACGGCGCAGGCTGCGAAGGCGGGGGCAACGCGCGAGGAAGTCGCCGAAGCCGCATTGATCGCGGCCGCCGTACGTGCTGGCGGCACGCTCGGCCATGCGTTGCTGGCACAGCGCCTGTTCGAGCGGCATCGAGGCGAGGGAGAAAAATAGGTGCCTTGCAGACATCTGGATACGTAATTTGCCGAACTACCTCGGTCTCGACGGATTTCGCCACGGCTGGGTCGTGGCCTGGATCGACGATCGCGGCGATCACGGCTTCGATTATTCGCCTGGTCTCGCGCGGCTGCTTGCGATGCCGCATGCACGTGCGATGATCGACATGCCGATCGGATTGAAGCCGAGCGGCTATCGAGCCTGCGACTTACGCGCACGCGAGCTGGTTGGCCCCGCCGTGTTTCTCGGCGCGCGCCGCGATCTCTGGACATTTACCGACATAGCGGCAGCCAATCGTCACTACTGGGAACATGAAGGAAGGGGCCGCGGCGTGTCCGCGCAGCTCTGGAATATCAGGGACAAGATCAGGGACGTCGACGAGATCATGACGCCGGCGCGGCAGGTGACGATCGGTGAAGCGCATCCGGAACTGATCTTCTGGAATCTTGCGGGACAGGTTCGGCTCGACAGCAAAACCACAGCGCGCGGCCGCGAACGGCGCATCGGGCTCCTGGTCAACCGAGGCTTCACAAAACTCCCGAAATGGCTGACGCAACGTCACGGCACCCGCATCGGACGTGACGATCTCATCGACGCCTGTGCCTGCGCGGCCGCGGCACGCGACAGCACGCAGCGCGTCGGCGGGGACGCGGTTGATCCGCGGGGACTGCGGATGGAGATCAACTATTGAGCCTGCCGGTCGACGAGTTGCGATTCGGGAAAAAGTGGCAGTTTATTTGAGGTGTGCAGGAACTGCCGATGGTCCGCCCGCGTTCCCCGTGCGAACCGACCAGAGAGAGACTCTTGCGATGAATGATGCCAGTCAGTTCGCGACCGCGATGCTCGCGCTGATATTCACCGGAGCGCTGCGCGTCACCGGGCAGCTCTTCATCAAGCATCGCGCACAGAGTGATATCGCGTACGCCACCAGCCATTTGCTGCGGCCTTTTTAGTCCGGCTTCGATGCGTGATCACTGCTCGGCCTTGCGCCGTTCGATGGCTCGCCTAGATTAGGCGGAATTTCACGAGCGAAGCCGGGGTCCCGATGTCTGATCTGTCCGCCTTTCCCATCACCAGGCGCTGGCCGGCCAAGCATCCGGAGTTGCTTCAGCTCTATTCCCTGCCGACGCCGAACGGCGTCAAGGTCTCGATCATGCTGGAAGAGATCGGGCTGCCTTACGAGGTCCACCTCGTCGACTTCGGCAAGGACGACCAGAAGACGCCGGAATTTCTCTCCCTCAATCCGAACGGCAAGATTCCCGCGATCCTCGACCCCAACGGTCCTGGCGGCCGGCCGCTGCCGCTGTTCGAGTCGGGCGCGATCCTGCAATATCTCGCGGAGAAAACCGGCAAGCTTTTGCCTGAGGATGCCGCGTCTCGCTACCAGACCATCCAGTGGGTGCATTTCCAGATGGGCGGCATCGGGCCGATGTTCGGCCAAGTCGGCTTCTTCCACAAATTCGCCGGCAAAGATTTCGAGGACAAGCGGCCACTCGAACGCTACATCAGCGAGGCCAGGCGTCTGCTCGGCGTGATGGAGACGCATCTTTCCGGCCGGCAGTGGTTCATGGACGACGACTACACCATCGCCGACATCTCCATGCTCGGCTGGGTGCGCAATCTCATCGGTTTCTATGGCGCCGGCGATCTCGTCGAATTCAGCCGGTTCAACTCGGTGGGCGCCTGGCTCGAACGCGGCCTCGCGCGTCCGGCCGTGCAGCGTGGGCTGAACATTCCGAAGCGGCCGTGAGGCTAGAACAGCCGCCCGCCATTGGGCACGGGCTTGCTTGGCTGCACCAGCACGACCTTGCCGTTGGCGTCGGGGAAGCCGAGCGTCAACACCTCCGAGACGACCGGGCCGATCTGGCGCGGCGGGAAATTGACAACAGCCGCGACCTGTTGTCCCACGAGCGTCTCAAGCGGATGGTTTTCGGTGATCTGCGCCGAGCTCTTGCGCACGCCGATCGAGGGGCCGAAGTCGATCCAGAGACGCCAGGCTGGTTTGCGCGCCTCCGGAAAAAGCTTGGCCTCGACGATGGTGCCGACACGAATATCGACCGCCAGGAAGGTGTTGAAGTCGATGGTTGGCGACGCGGCCGCAGCGGGATCGTGAGTGGCGTGCATAATGTATCCGTTCGGAGAGCGAGCTTCGTTGGCAATATTGTCGCGCGAACTGGAGTTTCGTACAACGGCCACAGCCGAAGCGTCACGCGACGCATGTCCGAGGAATGAGCATTGCCTAATATCATCTACGGCATCAAGAACTGCGACACCATGAAGAAGGCGCGCGCCTGGCTCGACACCCATGGCGTCGGGTACGAGTTCCACGACTATAAGGCGGCGGGCGTCGAGAAGGACAAGCTCAAGCAGTGGAGCGACAAGGCCGGCTGGGAGACGCTGCTCAATCGCGCCGGCACGACCTTCAAGAAGCTGCCGGATGCCGACAAGGAAGGCCTCACCGAGAAGAAGGCGCTGGCGCTGATGCTAGCGCAACCATCGATGATCAAGCGGCCGGTGCTCGAAGTCGGCGGCAAGCTCCTGGTCGGCTTTAAGCCGGACATCTATGCCAAGGAAGTCAGGACCAAGTAAGCCGGCGCCAAATCGGCTGACCGCTAGCTCAGCTCGACGATCTCGGTGGTGACCCCGGACTCATCGGCGAACTCGACCAATTCGGCCGCCGCGATGCGGCCGGGGGCGCGATGGAAGAGGTCGCGGTCGATCACCGCGCGCAGTTTCTGACGCGGCAGCGCGTCATTTCCGCGCATCAAATTTTTGATCTCGAAGCCGCCGTCCTCGCAGAACGTCTTGAGCGAGGCGATGACGTGGCAGACCTTGCCGTCGGTCTGGAAGGGCAGCAGCAGGCGTTCATAGGCAACGATGCGTCCATAGATGTCGTCGACGTCGGCAACGCTGTAGACCGGAAGCCCGCGCGCCACGCATTCATGATAGACCGGCATCACGAGCGGCACGAGTCGTGGCCCGATATAATCGTCGAGCAGAACGCCCTTGCCGGTATGTCCATAGGCGCGCGAGATGCGCGTGCCTTCGCTCTGGATGGTGAAGCGCGGCGTCGGTGCAGACATGTCCACCGTATAATAGATGAGATCGGACATCTCGTCCTCGAGCCGCGCGGGCTGATACTCCCAGATTGCCGGTGCCATCTGCTCGCGCGCATAAAGTCGCAGCCAACTGTTCAGGAGATCACGCTGCCTGATCGACTTGACGACAGAGGGAGCGGAGCTTGCAAAATCCAAGACAATATTCCCGGCGCATAAAACCCGCGCATGATCCATGCTGCGGGAAAATTTTCCATGAAGACTGGCGCAAGGGATGAAAGACCGTTAACGACGGCTTGATGACCGTGCCTTGTGAACCGGAAAGCCGGGCAGGCGCGACATCAAAAACACGTCCGACTAAGGGAGCATAAGCCTTCCGGCCGGAGACCTGATCTGCTCAGCTTTCCGCCTTGCCTAACCCCCGTCACCTCCGGCATATTCCGCGCCGGAGGCGCGCGTTCCGGGACGGGCTCCAAGGCCTCCGGAACGCCGAGGTAAACTAAGGATAGCCACGCGCGTCGCGCGGGCAGGGGGAAATCTGTTTGGCCGATGAGTTCATTCTCGAAACGGAAGGCTTGACCAAGGAGTTCGCGGGCTTCTTCGCCGTCCGCGACGTTGCGCTCAAGGTTCGCCGTGGGAGCATTCACGCGTTGATCGGCCCGAACGGCGCCGGCAAGACGACGTGCTTCAATCTGTTGACCAAGTTCCTCAAACCATCTGCCGGAAAAATCCTGTACAAGGGACAGGACATCACCGCGATGGCGCCGGCCGACGTGGCCCGCATGGGGCTGGTCCGTTCGTTCCAGATCTCGGCCGTATTTCCGCACATGACCGCGTTGGAAAATGTCCGCGTCGCGCTTCAACGCCAGCACGGCAGCTCCTTCGATTTCTGGCGCTCCAAGTCCGTGCTCAACCGCTTCAACGATCGCGCGCAGGAATTGTTGAACGATGTCGGCCTCAGCGAGTTTGCCAATACACCCGCGGTCGAGATGCCCTATGGGCGCAAGCGCGCACTTGAGATCGCAACCACGCTCGCGCTCGACCCGGAGATGATGCTGCTGGACGAGCCGATGGCCGGCATGGGCCACGAGGATATCGACAAGATCGCGGCGCTGATCAAGCGCATCTCGGCGAAGTACACCATCCTGATGGTCGAACACAATCTGAGCGTCGTCGCCAATCTCTCCGACATCATCACCGTGCTGACGCGCGGGCAGGTGCTTGCGCAGGGCCATTACAGCGAACTCACCAAGGACGAGCGCGTCAAGGAAGCCTATCTGGGAGCCGGTCATGCCTGAGACTGCAATTGCCGAGGCTCCGGCTAAGGCTGGGACCGGCGAAAAAATCCTTCAAGTTCGCAACCTGGAAGCCTGGTACGGCGAGTCGCACATCCTGCACGGGATCAACTTCGACGTGAATGCGGGCGAGGTCGTCACCCTGCTCGGGCGCAACGGCGCCGGCAAGACGACCACGCTGAAGTCGATCATGGGCATCATCGGCAAGCGCACCGGTTCGGTGCAGTTCAACAGCCAGGACATCATCCGCGCGACCTCCGACAAGATCGCGCGGATGGGCATCGCGTTCTGCCCGGAGGAACGCGGAATTTTTTCCAGTCTCGACGTGCGGGAGAACTTGTTGCTGCCGCCGGTGGTGCGTGCAGGTGGATTGCCGCTCGAACAGATCTTCGATCTGTTTCCGAACCTGAAGGAACGTCTCAACAGCCAGGGCACCAAGCTGTCCGGCGGTGAGCAGCAGATGCTCGCGATCGCGCGCATCCTGCGCACCGGCGCGAGCTTCCTGATGCTGGACGAGCCGACCGAAGGTCTTGCGCCTGTCATCATCCAGCAGATCGGTCACACCATTGCGCGGCTCAAGAAGGAGGGCTTTACCATCCTCCTGGTCGAGCAGAACTTCCGCTTCGCATCCACCGTCGCCGACCGCTATTACGTGGTCGAGCACGGCAAGATCATCGACGGATTTTCCAATTCGGAGCTTGCCGCCAACATGGACAAGCTCCACACCTATCTCGGCGTCTAGAACGGCCAAAAGTAAAACGGTCAATAGAAAATTCACAAGGGAAGTAGCATGAAGACAAAGTCGATTGCATCGTTTCTGCTCGGCACGGCGTTGGCCGTGACCACCGCTGGCGCAGCCTTCGCGCAGGACAAGACGGTCAAGATCGGTGCGCTGTCCGATCAGTCCGGCCTCTATGCCGACCTCGGCGGTCCCGGCTCGACGCTCGCCGCCCAGATGGCTGTTGAAGATTCCGGCCTTGCGGCGAAGGGCTGGAAGATCGAGATCATTTCGGGCGATCACCAGAACAAGCCCGATATCGGCACCGCGATCGCGCGGCAATGGTTCGACGTGGACAAGGTCGACGTCATCGTCGACGTGCCGAACTCCGGCGTGGCGCTCGCCGTCAACAACATCGTCAAGGAAAAGAACGGCGTCTACATCAACTCCGGCGCGGCCACCTCGGACCTCACCAACGCGCAGTGCTCGCCCAACACCGTGCACTGGACCTACGACACCTACATGCTGGCCCACACCACGGGCCAGGCGCTGGTGAAGGCGGGTGGCGACACCTGGTTTTTCCTGACTGCGGATTACGCTTTCGGCGCGGCGCTGGAGCGCGACACCACGGCGGTCATCACGGCCAATGGCGGCAAGGTGGTCGGCGGGGTCAAGCATCCGCTGAACACGCCGGACTTCTCGTCCTTCCTGCTTCAGGCCCAGGCCTCCAAGGCCAAGATCATCGGCCTCGCCAATGCCGGCGGCGACACCACCAACACGATCAAGCAGGCGGCCGAGTTCGGCATCGTCAAGGGCGGCCAGAAGCTCGCGGCGCTTCTGCTGTTCCTCACTGACGTCAAGGCGATCGGCCTCGAGACCGCGCAGGGCCTGAACTTCACCGAGACCTTCTACTGGGACATGAACGATCAGACCCGGGCGTTCTCCAAGCGCTTCTCCGAGAAGATGAAGAACAATGCACCGCCGACCATGGTGCAGGCCGGCGTCTATGCGGGCGTGCGTCACTATTTCAAGGCCTTGGAAGCGCTCGGCGGCAACCCGCATGATGGCGTGAAGGTCGTCGAGAAGATGAAGTCGCTGCCAACGGAAGACGATCTGTTCGGCAAGGGCGAGATCCAGCCCAACGGCCGCACCATCCACAGCGCCTATCTGTTCGAGGTGAAGAAGCCCTCCGAGTCCAAGGGACCGTGGGACTTCTACAAGCTGGTTGGCTCGGTCCCCGGCGATCAGGCCTTCACGCCGCTCTCCGAGAGCAAGTGCGCGCTTTTGAAGAAGTAAGACCATAGCGCCCGCCGGCAGCTAGCCGGCGGGCGGCTCTAGGGAACGCCGAAGGGACCGGGTGCGGGATCGATGCAGGCTCTTTACGCTCAGCTACTCGTGGGACTGATCAACGGCTCGTTCTACGCGCTGCTCAGTCTCGGGCTCGCCGTGATCTTCGGCATGCTCAACATCATCAATTTCGCCCATGGTGCGCTCTACATGATGGGCGCGTTCGTCGCCTATTTCCTGCTGAGCCTCGGCGGCATCAATTACTGGTGGGCGCTGCTGATCGCGCCGATCGTCGTCGGCGTCTTCGGCATGATCCTGGAACGGACCATGCTGCAATGGCTGACCGGACTCGATCACCTCTACGGCCTGCTCCTGACCTTCGGAATCGCGCTGATCGTGCAGGGCGTGTTCCAGAACTACTTTGGATCGTCCGGCCTGCCTTACGCCATTCCGGATCAGCTCAAGGGCGGCATGAACCTCGGCTTCATGTTCCTGCCGATCTATCGCGGCTGGGTCGTCGTGTTTTCGCTCGTGGTCTGCATCGCGACCTGG
This sequence comes from Bradyrhizobium sp. 139, assembly GCF_023074175.1. GTDB lineage: Bacteria > Pseudomonadota > Alphaproteobacteria > Rhizobiales > Xanthobacteraceae > Bradyrhizobium. Next base: position 118,555 of record NZ_JADPKS010000051.1, on the reverse strand, counting down.
TTCCTGATCGAGAAGACGCGGCTCGGCGCCAATTTGCGCGCCGCGACCGAGAACCCGACGCTGGTGCGCGCCTTCGGCATCAACGTGCCGCGCATGATCACGCTGACCTACGGTCTCGGTGTCGGTCTGGCCGCGCTCGCCGGCGTGCTGTCGGCGCCGATCAACCAGGTGCGGCCGCTGATGGGGGCCGACCTCATCATCGTGGTGTTCGCGGTGGTCGTGATCGGCGGCATGGGATCGATCATGGGCTCCATTCTCACCGGTTTCGCGCTCGGCGTGATCGAGGGGCTGACCAAATATTTCTACCCCGAGGCCTCCAACACCGTCGTGTTCGTGCTGATGGTGCTGGTGCTCTTGGTGAAGCCAACGGGATTGACGGGAAGGGCGGCCTGATATGACAGCCTTGACGGACGACACGCTGCCGGTAACCCCGCGCGCCATTCGCGACGAGATGATCGTGTTCGTGGTGATGGCGCTGCTGCTGGCCGCAGTGCCATTCAGCGGCATCTACCCGTTCTTCGTGATGCAGGCGCTGTGCTTCGCGCTGCTTGCCTGTGCCTTCAATCTCCTGATCGGCTATGGCGGTCTGCTGTCGTTCGGTCACGCGATGTTCCTGGGGACCGCCGGTTATTGCAGCGCGCATGCGCTGAAGGTGTGGGCGCTGCCGCCGGAGCTCGGTATCCTCGTCGGCGTCGCCGGCGCTTTCGTGCTCTCGATCATCACCGGCTACATCTCGATCCGCCGCCAGGGCATCTATTTCTCGATGATCACGCTGGCGCTGTCGCAGCTGCTGTATTTCGTCTACCTTCAGGCGCCGTTCACCCATGGTGAGGACGGCATCCAGGGCATCCCGCAGGGCCGCATGTTCGGGGTGTTCGACCTGACCAAGCCGACCGTGCTCTACTACGTCGTGCTGGTCGGCTTCCTCGCCGGCTTCCTGCTGATCTATCGCATCATCAATTCGCCGTTCGGCGAGGTCCTGAAGTCCATTCGCGAGAACGAGCAACGCGCGATCTCGCTCGGCTACCGGACCGACCACTACAAGTTCCTGGCTTTCGTCCTGTCGGGCACGCTGGCCGGCTTCGCCGGTTCGCTGAAAGTGTTCGTGGCGCAGAATGCCTCGCTCACCGACGTACACTGGTCGATGTCCGGCGAAGTCGTGCTGATGACGCTCGTCGGCGGTCTCGGCACCATCTTCGGGCCGGTGGTCGGCGCCTTCGCGATCATTGCCATGCAGCAATATCTGGCGGGCTTCGGTCAGTGGGTGACGGTGATCCAGGGCTCGATCTTCGTGATCTGCGTGCTCACCTTCCGCCGCGGCGTCATCGGTGAAATCGCGCATTACTTGCGGCGCTCGCTCTAAACTGTTGATCTCTCTAGAGCTTATTTGATGCGTGAAAGCGGTGGATGATCCGGCTTCGCGGGCGTGAGATGACACGCGCGCGGATCGAAAATGGTCTATGACAGCTTCGTGACGGCCCGTTCGGGCCCGGCCATTTCCAACCGGTAGCCTATCCCCATGATGCGATGGTTTCGCGCTTTCCTGCCCAAGGAAGAACGGTTCTTCGACCTGTTCGACCGCCATGCCCAGACCGTGATCCAGGGCTCGATCGCACTCCGGGGCATGCTCAACGGGGGCGAGGAGACGCCGGTCTACTGCCAGCGTGTCAACCAGTTCGAGAACGACGCCGACAACATCACCCGTGAGGTGCTGACGGCAGTGCGCCGCACCTTCATCACCCCGTTCGACCGCGGCGACATCAAGAACCTGATCACCTCGATGGACGATGCCATCGACCAGATGCAGCAGACCGCCAAGGCCGTGATGCTGTTCGAGGTCCGCACCTTCGAGCCGCCGATGCGGGAGATCGGCGGGCTTTTGACCGAATGTGCCAATCTCGTCGGACGTGCGCTGCCGCTGATGCAGACCATTGGTCCGAACGTCGCCATGCTGACGGCGATCACGGAAGAGCTGGGCAAGCTGGAAGGCCGCGTCGACGATCTCCACGACATCGGGCTGAAGGAGTTGTTCCTGAAGCATCGCGACGGCAGTGCAATGAATTTCATCGTCGGTGCCGAGATCTACGATCATCTCGAAAAAGTGGCCGATCGCTTCGACGACGTTGCGAACGAGATCAACAGCATCGTCATCGAGCAAGTTTAGGGCAGGGGCCGCGCCGTGGATGCTGCGTTGGGTCTTCCCGTCCTGGTCGGACTGATTGCCGTCGCGCTGCTGTTCGACTTCCTGAACGGCCTGCACGACGCCGCCAATTCGATCGCGACCATCGTCTCGACCCGCGTGCTGCGGCCGCAATTCGCGGTGTTCTGGGCCGCGTTCTTCAACTTCGTCGCCTTCATGGTGTTCGGTCTGCACGTCGCCCAGACCATCGGCACCGGCATCATCGATCCGGCGATCGTCGATGCCCAGGTGATCTTTGCGGCCCTCGTCGGCGCCATCGTCTGGAACCTCGTCACCTGGGCGCTCGGCATCCCGTCCTCCTCGTCTCACGCATTGATCGGGGGGCTATTCGGTGCGGGCGTGGCCAAAGCGGGGCTCTCGGCGGCGGTCTGGAGCGGATTGTCCAAGACGGTGATTGCAATCGTGCTGTCTCCGCTCGTCGGCTTCCTGCTCGCAATGGTACTGGTCGCGATCGTCTCCTGGGCCTCGGTGCGCTCCACACCCTTTGCGGTGGATCGTGCCTTCCGCATCCTGCAATTTGCCTCCGCCTCGCTCTATTCGCTCGGCCATGGCGGCAACGACGCGCAGAAGACCATGGGCATCATCGCCGTACTGCTCTATTCGCAGGGCCATCTCGGCGGCGAATTCTTCGTCCCGTTCTGGGTGGTGCTATCGTGCCAGGCGGCGATGGCGATGGGAACGCTGATGGGCGGTTGGCGCATTGTGCGCACCATGGGATTGCGGATTACAAAGCTGACGCCGATGCAGGGCTTTTGCGCCGAAACCGGCGGCGCCGCGACCCTGTTCATGGCGACCTTCCTCGGGGTTCCCGTCTCGACCACCCACACCATCACCGGCGCGATCGTCGGCGTCGGTGCCGCCCGCCGCCTCTCGGCGGTGCGCTGGAACGTCGCGAGCTCAATCGTCTATGCTTGGGTGATCACGATGCCGGCCTCGGCCATCGTCGCGGCGCTGTCCTGGTGGGCGGTCAAGATTTTCGTCAGGTGACGAGCTTCAGCCCGATGATGCCGGAGACGATCAGCCCGATGCTGGCGAGGCGGAACGCAGTGGCGGGCTCGCCGAACAGGACGATGCCGAGCGCCGCGGTGCCGACCGCGCCGATGCCGGTCCAGACCGCATAGGCGGTTCCAATCGGCAGCGTCTTCAGGGCGAACCCGAGCAGGAGGATGCTGCCGGCCATGGCCGCGAGCGTGAGGACGGACGGAACGAGCTTGGTAAAGCCTTCGGTGTATTTGAGACCGATCGCCCAGGCGATTTCGAGCAGACCGGCAACGAACAGGATGCTCCAGGCCATGACGACCCTCCATTCAAGGCAGGGTCGTCCCCGCGGCTGATGTGCTGATCGGCAGGAAGGCCGTCCTTCCAAGGCCGATATGGGACTGGCCGAAGGGCTCCGCAATCACCAAATGAGGCTTGCCCGAGCCCATTTTCCCTGCCAAACGCTGCCGCAATGTCCGACATCGCCATTCCAGCCGAATCATCGGCCCGTTCCCCGCTTGCCGCTGAAGTGTCGCGGCGGCGCACCTTTGCGATCATCTCGCATCCGGATGCCGGCAAGACCACGCTGACCGAGAAGCTGCTGCTGTTCGGCGGCGCCATCAATCTGGCAGGCCAGGTCAAGGCCAAGGGCGAGCGGCGCAACACGCGCTCGGACTGGATGAAGATCGAGCGCGAGCGCGGCATCTCGGTCGTGACCTCGGTCATGACCTTCGAGTTCGAGGGCCTCGTGTTCAACCTGCTGGACACGCCGGGCCACGAAGACTTTTCGGAAGACACCTACCGCACGCTGACCGCAGTCGATTCCGCCGTCATGGTGATCGACGCCGCCAAGGGCATCGAGGCGCGCACCCGAAAACTGTTCGAGGTCTGCCGCCTTCGCGACATCCCGATCATCACCTTCATCAACAAGATGGACCGCGAGAGCCGCGACGTGTTCGAGCTGCTCGACGAGATCGAGAAGACGCTGGCGCTCGACACCACGCCAATGACCTGGCCGGTCGGCCGCGGCCGCGACTTCCTCGGCACGTATGACGTCGTCAATGGCGGCGTGCGCCTGCTCGAAGGCGGCGGCGCCAAAACCGGCGCAGCGCAGCAGATCGAGATCGCCGAGCTCGGCAAGCTCAACGCGAACCTCGACCTGTCCGCGGTGAAGGACGAGCTCGAGCTCGTCACCGAAGCCTCAAAACCATTCGAGCTCGCTGCGTTTCGCGAGGGCCATCTGACGCCGGTCTATTTCGGCAGCGCGCTGCGCAATTTCGGCGTCGGCGACCTCCTGGAAGGCCTCGGCAAATTCGCGCCCGAGCCGCGCGCGCAAGAGAGCGACCAGCGCAAGATTGAAGCGACCGATCCGCGCATGAGCGCCTTCGTGTTCAAGATCCAGGCCAACATGGATCCGAACCACCGCGACCGTATTGCCTTCGCGCGGCTGTGCTCTGGAAAACTAAGCCGCGGCATGAAGGCCAAGCTGGTGCGCACCGGCAAGAGCATGCCGCTGTCGAGCCCGCAATTCTTCTTCGCACAGGACCGTTCGGTCGCGGACGAAGCCTTCGCCGGCGACGTCGTCGGCATCCCCAATCACGGCACGCTGCGCATTGGCGATACGCTGACGGAGGGCGAGGATTTCACCTTCGTCGGCGTACCGAGCTTCGCGCCGGAAATCGTCCGCCGCGTGCGTCTTACCGACGCGATGAAGGCGAAAAAGCTGAAGGAAGCGCTTCAGCAGATGTCGGAAGAGGGCGTGGTGCAGGTGTTCCGCCCGCGCGACGGTGCGCCGGCGCTGGTCGGTGTCGTCGGCGCGCTCCAGCTTGACGTGCTGAAGGCACGGCTCGATGCTGAATATTCGCTGCCAGTGGAGTTCGAGATCAGCGAGTTCCAGCTCGCGCGCTGGGTCTCCTCGGACGACCGCAAGAAGCTCGACACCTTCATCGCAGCCAACACATCGAGCATTGCGGACGATGTCGACGGCGATCCCGTGTATCTGGCGAGGAACGAGTTCTATCTCGGCTATGCCCGGGAGCGCGCCGAGGGGATCGAGTTCACCAACGTCAAGGACGTGAAGAAGAAGGCGTAGGGGGCGCTTCGGCCGTTCGCGCGCGAGCATGTGAACGCACATGGACTTGACGCGTTCACGGACGATGCCACGTTTCTGACGTGTCAGTGCGAGCTCGCATCATGTGGCGCGGCATCCTTATTTTTCTCTTGCTGGCGATCTCGACCGTTGCCGCCGACGCGCAGCGCCGCCAGATCAATCCGATCCCGTTTGCCCACGAACCGTGCAGCGTGCTCGACAGCCGCCCCTGCACGCCGTCCTATTGCAGCGTGCTCGAACCCGGCCCCTGCATTCCAGAGATCGATTACCCCTACGGCCAGAATCTCCAGCTCACGATTGAAAGCGTGCCGGCGGAGGCCGATCGCGCCAAATATCACAAGCCCGATCGCGACCTCGACACGATCGGCGACCTCTTCGCCGAGCTGCGCAGTTGCTGGTCGCCGCCGTCAGACAACGCGCGCGCAGGCATGCAGATGGCGGTGCGCTTCAGCTTCAACAAGGCGGGTGGTCTGATCGGTCCGCCGCGCCTGACATATGCGACCGCGGGCGTCCCCGCCGATACCCGAACGACCTATCTCAACGCCATCAATTCATCGCTGAACGCCTGCCTGCCATTGAAATTCAGCACCGGTCTTGGCGGCGCTCTGGCGGGGCGTCCGATCGCGATCCGCTATGTCGATAACCGGGAGCTCAACAAGTAGTCTGCCATTGAGGGCTATCCCCTCATCCTGAGGAGCGCGCTCTTCGCGCGCGTCTCTACGGATGCAGGCCCCTCTGCTGCAGCGCGGATGCTTCGCGACGGCGCTGACGCGCCTGCTCACCACGAGGAGTGAGAGTTGCGACCGGCTGCCAATCGATGATACGCCATTGCGGGGCGCTGGTTGAGGGGAGAATGTTGTGGGTCTGCTGGTTATGATCCTGGGGCTTGCGCTGTTTTTTTCGGTGCATGTGTTCACCACCAAACGCGAGGCGCGCGCGCAGGCGATCGCAAGACTGGGCGAGGGGACCTACAAGCTCCTTTATTCGTTTGCTTCGCTTGCGGGGCTCGTGTTGATCATCTGGGGCTTCGCCCACTACCGTGCGACGGGCTGGATCGACGTCTGGTATCCGCCGAAGGCGCTGAAGCACATCACGCTCGCGCTGATGCTGCCCGCGGTCATCCTGGTGGTTGCGTCATATCTGCGCGGCCGCATCTATGCGACGCTGAAGCATCCGATGCTGGCCGGTATCAAGCTGTGGGCGGCTGCGCATCTTTTGGCCAATGGCGATCTCGGCTCCATCATCCTGTTCGGCTCCTTCCTGGGCTGGGCGGTGTATGATCGCATTACGCTGAAGCGTCGCACCGATGGCGGCGCCCCGCCGATCCCGGTGGGCGGTGTCGCCAATGATCTGATCGCGGTCGCGGTCGGCGTTGTAGCCTATCTGGCGCTGGCATTTGCGTTCCATCCTGTTGTGATCGGTGTTCCCGTGGTGGGCGTGTAACCGCAGCCGATCAGCGCAAGACAGCGCCGCGCACCCGTGCGCGGAAGGTGACAAAGCAACAAGCTCAGGGCATCCCGATGGACTGGTCGCAATCTCAGATCCCGCCGATGCGGCTCGAGGCGCGCTTTGGCAATCGTGTGGTGCCGGCCTTCTGCGACCGGCCGGCGAACCTGTGGGCGATGATCGCGGACGCTTGCGCCCGTAATGCCGATGGCGAAGCGCTGATCTCAGGCAATGTACGGCTGAGCTGGCGGCAGACGGTGGAGCAGGCTGCGCGGATCGCAGCCGGTTTTCGCAAGCTCGGCCTGCAGCGCGGCGACCGCGTGGCGATCCTGCTCGGCAACCGCATCGAATTTCCGCTGCTGTTGTTTGCCGCCGCGCATGAGGGGCTGGTGACGGTGCTGCTCGGCACACGCCAGCAGAAGCCGGAAATTGCTTATGTCCTCACCGATTGCGGCGCCAGGATCCTGATCCACGAAGCGGCGCTCGCCGAGCGGCTGCCCGATGCGCGGGATGTGCCCGATGTGATCCACCGCATCGCCATCGACAGCGATCCGGCCCTGTCGGGTTTCGCCGCGCTTGCCGACAATCCACCGGCACCGGCGCCGGTCGAGGTTGGCGAGGAGGAGACGGCGATGATCCTCTATACCTCGGGCACGACAGGCAAGCCGAAGGGCGCGATGCTGGCTCATTGCAACATCGTCCACTCCTCGATGGTGTTCGTCTCCTGCCTGCAATTGACGGAAGTGGACCGCTCGATCGCGGCGGTGCCGCTCGGCCATGTCACCGGCGTGGTCGCCAACATCACGACCATGATCCGCTGCGGCGGCGCGCTGATCATCATGCCGGAGTTCAAGGCCGCGGATTATCTCAAGCTCGCCGCGCACGAGCGCGTCACCTACACGGTGATGGTGCCGGCGATGTACAATCTCTGCCTGCTCCAGCCCGATTTCGGCAGCTACGATCTCTCGAGCTGGCGCATCGGTGGCTTCGGCGGTGCGCCGATGCCGGTGGCCATGATCGAGAAGCTCAAGGCGACGATTCCCGGCCTCAAGCTGGCAAACTGCTACGGCTCGACCGAAACGACATCGCCCTCGACGATCATGCCGGGCGAGTTGACGGCGAGCCATATCGACAGCGTCGGCTTGCCGTGCCCCGGTGCGCGCATTGTCGCGATGGGAACGGATGGGCGCGAGCTGCCGCATGGCGAGATCGGCGAGCTCTGGATCCAGAGCGCCTCCGTCATCAGGGGCTACTGGAATAACCCGAAGGCCACGGCCGAAAGTTTTACTGGCGGATTCTGGCACTCCGGCGATCTCGGCTCGGTCGATGCGGAAGGGTTTGTCCGCGTGTTCGACCGGCAGAAGGACATGATCAATCGCGGCGGACTGAAGATCTACTCGGCCGAGGTCGAATCCGTGCTGGCGGGCCATCCCGCCGTGGTCGAGAGCGCGATCATTGCCAAGGCGTGCCCGGTGCTGGGCGAGCGCGTCCACGCCGTGGTCGTGACGCGCGCGCCGGTGGCCAGCGAGGCCTTGCGGGCCTGGTGTGCGGAGCGGCTGTCCGACTACAAGGTCCCCGAAACCATGGCGATCACCGCCGAGCCGTTGCCGCGCAACGCCAATGGCAAGGTGCTGAAGCGGCAGCTGCGGGAGCTCTTCGGAGCCTGAGCCGGGCAGGCGGTCACCGGGCTCGCCCGGGTGGTTAACGCCTTGATTGGGCTCGCTTTGCCTTGCCAGCGCCATATCGTTAGGGTACCTCGCCGCGACGTGGGGACGGGATTCTTGACGCGAACGCTTTGGCGCGCGCACCCGGACGGGCATGGGATTAGCATAAGTGTCTGAATTATTTGACGAAGTCGACGAGGAAGTACGTCGCGAACAGCTCAAGAAGCTGTGGGATAAGTATTCGATCTTCTTTATCGCCTTGATGGTGCTGGTCGTGGCCGCCGTCGGTGGCTGGCGCGGCTATCAGTATCTCGAGGGCAAGAAAGCCGCCGAGGCCGGCGCCGCCTTCGAGAAGGCTGCTGAGCTGTCCGACCAGGACAAGCACGCCGAGGCCGAGGCCGCCTTCACCGAGCTCGCCGCCAAGGCTCCCTCGGGCTATCGTACCCTCGCGCGGTTGCGTGCTGCGGCCGAGGCGGCGCCCCGCGATCCCAAGGCGGCTGCCAAGATGTTTGACGACATCGCCGCTGATCGCGGCGTCGGCGGCGAGTGGCAGGATCTGGCGAAGATCCGCGCGGCCGGCTTGCTGGTCGACAGCGCGTCCTATGCCGACATGCAGCAGCGGCTGGAGTCCTCCGCTGCGCCCAAGTCCACTTTTCGTCACAGCGCCCGCGAGATGCTGGCGCTGTCGGCCTGGCGCAATAACGACATGACCGCGGCCCGCAAATGGCTCGACGCGATTGCCGAGGATGGCGAAACGCCGCCTGGTTTGCGCTCACGTGCCGAGGCACTCCAGGCCCTGCTGCCGCCCGTTGCCAAAAGCTGATGACGGCTCTCTGACGTAAACGAGACACCAAGATGCGCCGCACGCCACGCTTGATCGCAGCCGCCGTCCTGATCGCCTTCACGGGCATCCTGGGCGGCTGCTCCAGCTTCGATCCAAGCGACATGCTCGACTTCCTCGACACCAAGAAGAAGCTGCCGGGCGACCGCAAGCCGGTCTTCCCCGAGGGCGTTCCGGGCCTCGAGCAGGGCGTGCCGCGGGAGATGTACAAGGGCGCGCAGCAGCAGCCGGATCCGAACGGACCTGCCGTTGCGGCTTTGCCCGCGGAACCGCCGCCAGAGCCGGCGAAATCGGCCAAGGGGGCCAAGGCGAAGAAGTCGAAGCAGCCATCCGCTGCCGCGGTCGCTCCAGCCGAGGCGCCTGCCGGCGAAGTCGACGGCGAGGCCCAGCCGGAGGCCGCGCCGCCCACGGCCGCTCCTGCGCCCAAGCAGAAGATCGTCCGCAAGCGCACCACCGCGCCGCCACCGGATCAGCCCGTCCAGCAGACGCAACCAACCCAGACCACCCAGCAGCAATCGCAGGGAGCTTTCCCGGCGCCGATGCCGAGCGGCAGCTTCTCGCGCTGATCACTTCATTACATTGACAGGCGCGGCCTTCGCAGCGCACGAATGACCGATGTCCTTCACGATTGCTATTATCGGCCGACCCAATGTCGGCAAGTCGACGCTGTTCAACCGCCTGGTTGGGCAGAAGCTCGCGCTCGTCGATGACCTGCCGGGCGTCACCCGCGACCGCCGCGAAGGCGAGGCCAGGCTCGGCGACCTCGAATTTACCATCATCGATACCGCCGGCCTCGACGAGGGCGCCAAGGGCTCGCTGACCGCGCGCATGCAGGAGCAGACCGAGGCCGCGATCGCGCAGGCCGACGCGCTGTTCTTCGTGGTCGACGCCCGCGCCGGCCTCACGCCCACTGATCGCGCCTTCGCCGACTTCGCACGCCGCGCCAACAAGCCGGTGCTACTGGTCGCCAACAAAAGCGAGGGCAAGCACGGCGATGCCGGCGCGATGGAGGCCTTTGCGTTGGGTCTCGGCGATCCCATCCAGATCTCGGCCGAGCACGGCGAGGGCATGGGCGAGCTTTACGACGCGCTCAGCAAGCTGATGCCGGAGCCCGTCGACGAAGATGAGGACGAGGACGACGAGCCGCTGACGGAGGAGGAGGCCGCGACGCGCCCGATCCGGGTCGCCATCGTCGGTCGGCCCAATGCCGGCAAGTCGACCTTCATCAACCATCTGCTCGGCGAGGAGCGGCTGCTGACCAGCCCGGAGGCCGGCACCACGCGCGATTCCATCGCGGTCGAGCTCATCTGGAAGGGCCGTGAGTTTCGCGTGTTCGACACCGCCGGCCTGCGCCGCAGGTCTCGTATCGAGGAGAAGCTGGAAAAGCTCTCGGTTGCGGATGCGCTGCGCGCGGTGCGCTTTGCGGAAGTCGTCGTGATGATGATGGATGCGCAGAACCGCTTCGAGGAGCAGGACCTCCGCATCGCCGATTTGATCGAGCGCGAAGGCCGCGCCGTCGTGCTCGCCGTCAACAAATGGGACCTGATGGAAAGCAAGGGCGGCGGCGCGATCTCGGGCTTGCGCAGGGATGCCGACCACCTGCTCCCGCAGGTCAAGGGCGTGCCGATCGTCGCCGTCTCCGGCCTGATGGGCGAGGGCATCGATCGGCTGATGCAGGCGATCCAGGACGCCTACGCGCTGTGGAACAGGCGCGTGTCGACCTCGGCGCTGAACCGCTGGTTCGAGCAGGCGGTCCAGGCCAATCCTCCGCCCGCGGTATCGGGCCGCAGGCTGAAGCTGAACTATATCACCCAGACAAAGGCGCGGCCGCCGAGCTTCGTGCTGTTCTGCTCGCGCGCGGATGCGGTGCCGCAGTCGTATTTGCGCTATCTGATCAATTCCATGCGCGAGAACTTTGAGCTGCCGGGTACGCCGGTGCGCATCACCTTGCGCGAGAAGGCCAACCCCTTCGCCCACAAGCGCAAGCGATTGTCGTGAGCAACGATGCCGGCGAGGCGATGGCGCAGGGCGCTGCGCCGGTCCGGCGCGGTCGCCTTCATCTTCGTCACCATCCTGCTCGACATGCTCGCGCCAGACTGGTTGCCGCGTAGAGTGCGGTTTCGACTGTCGCCAATTCGCAACAGAGGTTCCGATTCGTCTGAATCGCGCCAGACTTGCGTGCATGGAGCCTTTCGGCGGAGATGCTTAGCATATTAAATAAATCCATTGCTTCTTTTTTTGCCAATTGAAAGCCGGGGCCGCCGACGTCTCGGAAGCAAGCCATTCAAATGACGCGCCCGCCGGTTCGGATATGGTGTTTTCCTCGGCTGCGCTTGGTGATTTGGCGAACCGCCGCTGCAATTGCGATCACGGCTTCCGTCACGTTGGCTCTGATGGGTCGGGCGTATGCGACCTGTTCACCGGCTGCCGACAATAGCCCCAATCCTCCGCCGGGCACGACCGTTACATGCTTGGGCGTGACGACTGATCAGAACGGGACCGCCGGTTACGGGACGGGCAATCAGACCGGCATTGCCATCAATGTTATGAGCGGTGCCGCTGTCACGGGCAGCGCGAATAGCGGAATCAATATCGGCAGCGCGACGGTCAGCAATTCGGGAACCATCACCGGCGCAACGAACGGTGTCTTCTCTCAAAATGACCTCACCGTCACCAACAATACCGGCGCCATCATCACCGGCACGGCCGTATCCGGCGTCGGCTCGAACAATGGCAGTGTGACTGTCGTCAACTCCGGCACGATCACGGGCAACGCGAACATTGGCGTATTCGCCTTTGTCAATGCCACGGTTACCAACAATGTCGGCGGCGTCATCACCGGCGATCTCGGCGTCAATTCCGGCTATTCCGCTGTCGGGAATGTCACCAATGCCGGCAACATCATCGGCGCTTCTTACGGTGTCATTGCCTACGGGGCGGGGATCGTCTCCAACGCTGCGGGCGGCCTGATTTCCGGCGGGATCACCGGTGTCCAGGCTAACCAATTGTTGAATGTCACCAACGCCGGCACGATTAACGGCACCGCCAACTATGGTCTGGAGGCAACCGGCAATATGGACGTCACCAACGCGGCCACTGGAACCATTACCGGTGCCACGGATGCCCTCCGCACCAACAGCGGATCGATCACGGCGACAAATTACGGCACAATCTCAAGCACGACCGGTATTGCAGTCTCTGCGCAAGCCAATCTGACGATGACGAACGGCGTCAGTGGAAGTGTGAGCGGTGGAATGGTGGCCGATCTGGGCTCTGCCCACGTGACCAACCTGGGGACCATTGCCGGTCTCAACTACACCGCTATCTATGCCTTTGCCGATATCAGTGTCACCAACGGCGTTGGCGCGCAGATCACGAGCCTGATCAACAACGGGATCTACGCCAGCAATGGCATCGCAACCGTCGTCAATTCCGGAAACATAAGTGTCGGTGGCTTTGGCTACGCCATTCGCGCCGAGACGAGTGCGGTGGTGACCAACAATGCCGGCGCGCAGATCAGTGGCGGCGACACAGGCGTCCGCGCCAGTCTCGGGTCCGTCTCGGTCACCAACTACGGCTCCATTTCCGGCCTTGCGGGCAACGGCATCTATGCGGGCACGGGCGGATCCACCGTGTTCAATGCGGGGACTATCACTGGAGGAACGGCCGCGATCCAGTTTGCCGGTAGCGGCAACGTTCTCACGCTCGCGCCGGGATCGGGCATATCGGGCAACGTGCTCGGTGGAGGCAGTGATACGTTCCAACTTGGGGGCAGCGGTGCGGCGACCTTCGATGTCAGCGCGTTGGGTGCGGCCGCCCAGTATCGGGGGTTCGCGACCTTCAACAAGATCGACGATTCAGTCTGGACGCTGACCGGCACCGGTTCGTTCTCGGGTGATGTCAATGTCGGCGGCGGCGCGCTGATCGTGAACGGCAGTATCGCGTCGGCCGCCAATCTCGTTGTCAATGCCAGCGGCACGTTGGGCGGCAACGGCATCGTCGGCAATACCGTCGTCAACGGCGGCATTCTGTCTCCAGGCAACTCGATCGGCGCTATCGATGTTCAGGGCAGCCTCGTGTTCACGGGCGCCGCGACCTACCTCGTGCAAGTGTCGTCGGCGGCTTCCGACCTCACCAATGTGACGGGGGCGGCGACGTTGGCCGGGACGGTTCAGGTTGCGCTCGCCAACGGCACCTTGCGGTTCAATTCGCCCTATACCATCCTGACCGCGGGTTCGCTGAACGGTTCGCGCTTTGATTCGGTGGCGACGCCGACGGGAATATCGGGTTCGCTGACCTATTCGGGCGGCACGGTGCAGCTTGTTCTGGGCTCGGGCCTTGGGGAGATTGCCGGCCTCAACATCAACCAGCGAGCCGTTGCCACCGCACTGGACAAGGCGTTGAATTCCTTCGGCAGCGTTCCTTCGGCGTTTGGCGGTATCTTCGCCGGCAATGTCCCGGCAAACCTGACACAGGCTTCAGGCGAGCTGGCGACAGGTTCGCAGCAGACAACGTTCGACGCGATGAACCTCTTCGTCAATTTGCTGGCCGATCCGTTCGCCGCGGGCCGCGACGGGACCGCACCAACGGTCGTTTCATTCGGGAAAGAGAGAGCCGCCGATAGCTGTGCCGGCGGTCGCCGCCGGCCTGGTGCCGAGCGTGACGCCTACGCCATGATCGCCAAGGCGCCGGGCGCTATCGGTTTCGGCGAACGCTGGAGCGTGTGGGGCGCGGGCTATGGGGGCTCGCAGACCACCGACGGCAATGCCGTACAGGGATCGAACACGTCCACCAGCCGCATCGCTGGCACGGCCGTCGGCGCTGACTATCGGATCTCTCCATTCACGCAGGTCGGGTTCGCCCTGGCCGGCGGCGGCTCCAACTTCGTCGTCGCCAACGGTCTCGGTTCGGGGCGCTCCGACCTGTTCCAGGCCGGCGCATTCGTTTGTCATGCGGCCGGCGCCGCGTACTTCTCCGGCGCTCTGGCCTATGGCTGGCAGGATGTCACGACGAACCGGACGGTCACGATTGCGGGCAGTGACCAGTTGCGTGCGCAGTTCAACGCCAATGCGTGGGCGGGTCGTATCGAGGGCGGCTATCGCTTCATCACCGCGTGGGCCGGCATCGGCCTTACACCCTATGCCGCCGCGCAATTCGCAACCTTCGAGCTGCCGGGCTATGCCGAACGGGCCATCGTCGGTGCTAACACGTTTGCGCTGGCCTATGCGGCCAAGACCGCTACCTCGCCGCGCTCCGAATTGGGATTCCGCACCGACCGATCGTTGGCATTGCCGGGGGTGATCCTCACGCTGCGCGGCCGCTTCGGCTGGGCACACGACTACGATATCGATCGCAGCATCGCCGCCACCTTCCAGGCGTTGCCGGGCGCATCCTTAGTCGTGGGCGGTGCATCGCCCGCGCGAGACGCCGCCCTCACTTCGGCAACTGCCGAGGCGAAATGGCTGAACGGTTTCTCGCTCGCCGGGACCTTCGAGGGTGAGTTCTCGAACGTCACCTCAAGCTACTCCGGAAAGGGCGTGGTGCGCTATGCTTGGTAAGAAGCGCGCGTCCGCGTTGTAGAGAGGCGATGTAGAGAAATGGCGCGAGCGGCGCCTTGCCCGCCGGTACGCTTGTCCCTTGTGCAGTCCCCAAAAATGAATGCCCGGGACAAAGCCCGGGCATGTCGTTGTGGAGCTTGTGCGCGACCGCTACGCGGTCACTTCTTCACCAGCGGGCACTCGCTGTCCTTGAGCGGCTTGGCTGCATCTTCCGCCGGGATGGTGGCGATCTGCTTGTAGTAGTCCCACGGGCCTTTCGATTCCTCGGGCTTCTTCACCTCGAACAGGTAGGCCGGAATGAGACGGCGTCCGTCCTCGCGCAGCGGGCCCTTGCCGAACAGCGGATCGTCGGTCGGAAGCTCCTTCATCTTGGCGACCACCTTGGCGCCGTCGTGCGGATTGCCGCCGAGCGCTTCCATCGCCTTCAGATAGTGCAGCACCATCGCGTAGTTGCCGGCCTGGGTCATCGACGGCATCGCGTTCTTGCTGGCCAGAGCCGAGAAGCGCTTCGACCAGGCGCGGGTCTGCTCGTTCATGTCCCAGTAGAAAGACTCCGTGAAGGTCAGGCCCTGCGCGGTCTTTAGCCCCAGCGAATGCACGTCGTTGATGAACAGCAGCAGCGCCGCGAGCTTCTGGCCGCCGGATACGATGCCGAATTCTGCCGCCTGCTTGATCGAGTTCGTGGTGTCGCCGCCGGCATTGGCGAGGCCGACCACCTTGGCCTTGGACGATTGCGCCTGCAGCAGGAATGACGAGAAGTCCGAGCTGTTGATCGGATGCTTGACGCTGCCCAGCACCTTTCCGCCATTCGCGGTCACGACCGCCGTGGTGTCGCGTTCCAGCGCATGGCCGAAGGCATAATCGGCGGTAAGAAAGAACCAGGTATTGCCGCCGGCCTTGGTCAGCGCCTTGCCGGTGCCATTGGCCAGCATGTAGGTGTCGTAGGTATAGGAGACCGTATTCGGCGTGCAGGCCTTGCCGGTCAAGTCGGCAGAGGCGGCACCGGAATTCAGCAGCACCGCATTCTTTTCCTTGACGAGGTTGCTGACCGCCAGCGCGACGCCGGAGTTCGGCGTATCCGCGATCGCATCGACCTTATCGTTGTCGATCCACTGCCGGGCGATATTGACGCCGACATCGGGCTTGTTCTGGTGATCGCCGCTCAACACGTCGATCTTCCAGCCCTTCTTGAGCAGGCCGGAATCCTCGACCGCCATCTTGATTGCGACCACGGAGTTCGGGCCGCCGATGTCGGCGTAAAGGCTGGACATGTCGTTGAGCACGCCGATCTTGACGGACTTGTCCTGGGCGTAGGCGGATGTTGCAAAACCGAAAGCGGCACAGGCAAGCAGGGTCGCGGAGCGGCGCGCGAACGTCGTTGTCATGAAAGGTTTCCTCCATTGTCAAATATGCGGACGGCTCTCTTGTGGAGCCTTGTTCCGGCTGATGGCTCTACCGTGTCCCACGGCCGGCGGCAATGCGCCTAAAGCCGGATGACGCTGCGTCGTAGCGTCATCCGTCGGTTAACTTTTGGGCAAAATGCGCTGAGACGCTATTTGAGCGCGTCCGACGTCAGCTTGAATTTCTGGATGCGCTTTCCGGTGTCGACCTCGGCGGTATAGACGTTACCCTTGGCGTCGATCGCCATCGCATGCACCCAGTGGAATTGCCCGGCATTGCGGCCGTTATGGCCGAAGCTGCCGACCACGCTGCCGTCGTCGCGTTTGATGACCCTGATCTCGTTGTTCTCGCCGTCGGCGCCGAGCAGCCAGGTCTGCTTCGGATCGGGCCAGATCGCGATGTCCCACACCGCGCCGTTGCCAAGGGTGTTCTTCTCGAAGAAGAACTCCTTCACGAAGGTGCCGTCTTTTTTGAACACCTGGATGCGGTTGTTGATGCGGTCGCAGACATAGACGAGACCGTCATTGGCAAGCTTCACGCAGTGGACGGGATTGGCGAATTGCTGCGCGACCGGCGCCTTGGGATCGTACGGGGCCTGCTTGCTGTCATCAGGCTTGTTGCCATAGGCGCCCCAGTGCCGCTTGTAGGCGAGCGTCGTTGCATCGAACACGATCACGCGGCGGTTGCCATAGCCGTCGGCGACGTAGATCTCGTTCGCCTCCTTGTCGATCGCGGTCTCGGCGGGCTTGCCGAGCTGCGTGGTGTCGTTGCTGCCGAGGCTCGGCGCGATCTTGCCGATCTGGGCGACGAACTTGCCGTCGAGCGTGAACTTCAGGATCGCGTTGTCGTTGTCGGCATTGCCGCCGACCCAGACGAAGCCGCGTTCGTCGACCTCGATGCCGTGCTCGCGGCCGACCCATTCGTAGCCTTCGCCCGGACCGCCCCAGGACCGCAGCAGATTGCCGTCGGTGTCGAATTCGAGCACGGGCGGCGCCGACACGCAGCATTTCGAGCGCGGCGGGTTGAGGCTTGCGCCTTTCTCGTCGTCGGTGAGCGAGCGCGGGCGATGGATCACCCAGATATGCCCCTGCCAGTCGACGGTGATGCCGCCGACCTGGCCGAGGATCCAGTTGTTCGGCAGCGGCTTTGGCCAGGATGGATCGACCGCGAAGGTCGGGACGTCGCCGGCGGTTGCCGCGCCCGGAAGCGCAAACGCGATGGCTGCGATCAGGACGGAGAAGACGTGAGAGACTCTTGCGAGCGCACGGCCAACGCCTGCGCGATCATGCCAAGGCGCCATGGCAACCTCCCTTTTTGACGTGCGGCTTGCTGCCGCTTGAGCGCGGCAGTCAATCGCGGGGAGGCCCTCAAGTCAATCAGGCAGGCGAGCGGAAGCTCATCAGGCTGCGCGTCTTGTAGTCGTAGAACTTGCCGGTCTCGGTCCAGCCCGGCGCGCACATCGGCACGATGAACTCGGCGACCTGCTCGGGTGTGTCGAGCGTTGCCGGATCCTCGCCCGGCATCAGGGTCGCGCGCATGCGGGTGCGGATCGGGCCCGGGTTGAACAGGTTGACGCGAAGCTGCGTGTTCGCGGTCTCCTGCGCCCAGGCGCGGGCGAGCGTCTCCAGCGCGGCCTTGGAGGCGGCATAGGGGCTGACATAGGCGGTGGCCTTGTTGGCGGCGCCCGAGGTGATGAACACGGCGCGGCCGGCATCGGACTGCCTCAGCAGCGGCTCCATGCAGCGGATCAGCTGGAAGTTCGCGGAGACGTTCACCGCCATCACGTCGTTGAAGGTCTTCAGCTCGATATGGCCGATCGGCGACGAGGGGCCGAGCACGCCGGCATTGCCAACGAGGATGTCGAGCTTGCCATAGCGCTCGTGCAAGCCGGCACCGAGCCGCGCGATGCCGTCGGAATCGGTGAGATTGAGTGGCACCAGCGTGGCGGTGCCGCCGTCCTTTTGGATCTCGTCGTCGAGCTCCTCGAGACCGCCCTGCGTGCGCGCGACCGCGACGATGTGCGCGCCGGCTCTGGCCAGCGCCTTGGCGGTGGCGAAGCCGATGCCGCGCGAGGCGCCGGTGACGAGAGCGATGCGGTCGGCGAGGGATTTTGTCATCGTCGAATACTTCCGTCATGCCCGGGCTTGTCCCGGGCATCCACGTTCTTTGCGGCGGGTATTACAGACGTGGATGGCCGGGACAAGCCCGGCCATGACGAAAAGGGGCCTCTGGAGGCCCCTTCGTCAGCTCGCCTCCGCCAGCAGCGACAATTGCCGCGGCTGCGGCTCGGTCTGGGCCTGGTCGGTGAGGTGGGTCGGATACGCCCCGGTGAAGCAGTGATCCGAGAACTTCGGATTGGCCGGATCGCGGCCGGGCTCGCCCATGGCGCGGTACATGCCGTCGATCGACAGGAAGGCGAGCGAGTCGGCGCCGATGACCTCGCGCATCTCCTCGAGCGAATGCGTCGCCGCGAGAAGGCCGCCGCGGTCGGGAAGATCGATGCCGTAATAGTCGGGATAGAGGATCGGGGGCGAAGCGAGACGGAAATGCACTTCCTTCGCACCGGCGTCGCGCATCATGCGCACGATCTTCCTCGATGTGGTGCCGCGCACCAGCGAATCGTCGATCAGGATGATGCGCTTGCCTTCGATCGCGGCGCGGTTGGCCGAATGCTTCATGCGCACGCCGGATTCGCGGATCGCCTGCGTCGGCTGAATGAAGGTGCGGCCGACATAGTGGTTGCGGATGATGCCGAGCTCGAATGGCACGCCGGAATGCTGGCTGTAGCCGACCGCGGCAGGCACGCCGGAATCCGGCACCGGCACCACGACGTCGATCGGCACATGGCTCTCGCGCGCGAGCTGCGCACCGAAGGCCTTGCGCACCTCGTAGACCGAGCGGCCGTGGACGATGGAATCCGGACGGGAGAAGTAGATGTATTCGAAGATGCAGGGGCGCGGCGCCATCGGCGGGAACGGCTTGTGGATGTCCTGGCCGTTCTCGTCGAACACGATGACTTCGCCCGGCTCGATGTCGCGGACGAAGCGCGCACCGATGATGTCGAGTGCGCAGGTCTCCGAGGTCAGGATTGGGCAGCCGTCGAGGTCGCCGAGCACCAGGGGGCGGATGCCGCGCGGATCGCGCGCGCCGACCAGCTTCTTGTTGGTCAGCGAGACCAGCGCATAGGCGCCTTCGATCTCACGCAGCGCGTCGACATAGCGTTCGATGAAGCGGCTGCGCCTGGAGCGCGCGACCAGATGCAGGATCACCTCGGTGTCGGTGGTCGACTGCATCATCGCGCCGTTCTTCACGAGTTCGCGGCGCAGCGTCAGGCCGTTGGTGAGATTGCCGTTATGGGCAACCGCAAGGCCGCCGGCATTGAGTTCGGCGAACAGCGGCTGCACGTTGCGCAGGATGGTGGCACCGGTGGTGGAATAGCGGACATGGCCGACCGCGACAGTGCCGGGCAGGCGGTCGATCACCTCGCGGCGGGAGAAGGTGTCGCCGACGAGGCCGAGGCGACGTTCGGAATGAAAGCGGTTGCCGTCGTAGGAGACGATGCCGGCGGCCTCCTGGCCGCGGTGCTGGAGGGCGTGGAGGCCGAGCGCCGTGATGGCGGCGGCGTCCGGGTGACCGTAGATGCCGAATACGCCGCATTCCTCGCGCAGCGTATCCCCTTCCAGATCGTCCTGAAGCTCCAGCGCGGCCGGACTCAAACCGGCCTTTGGATCGAGATCAAGCTGGGCGTCCTGGTCAGGGTGTCGCATCTCGTCCGCGCCTCTCTTTGGGGCCTAATCAACGCGCCGCAGGTTTCTCGATCAGCTTTTTGAGGCTGTCACGAGCCGGTTTACTGTATCCGTCGCCGCTGCCCGCAGGCTGTTGCTCGGAATCAGCTTGATCATCATCTGGTTTGTTTTTCTTGAATCTCTTCAAGATGGTGTTCTCGGGGTCATCCGGCAAGAGGGCCATCAGCCAATCCCCGGTTCCCTGGAGCACCACGCGGGACTTGGCCCCCGTGACCCAGTCCGGGCGCTGCTTGTCCGGCACCAGCCAGGTGAAGAACAGGAAGGCGACCACGACGATCAAAAGCCCGCGGGCCAGCCCGAACAGGAAGCCCAGGGTGCGGTCCAGCGCCCCGATCCGCGAATCCAGGATCATGTCGGAAATCCGGACCGTAATCACGGAGACCACGACCAGGGTACCCACGAACACGCCTGCGACGACGACCACGCTCGCGACAGTGTCGTTGTTGAAATAGGTCTTTGCGGTCGGCAGCAGCTTCGAGAAGGAGTACAGCGTCACGATCGCCGCCGTACCCCAGGCCGCGATCGAGAGGATTTCGCGCATGAAGCCGCGGACCATGGCGAGCAGGCCCGAGATCAGCATCACACCGAGCAGGATCAGGTCGAGGAGTGTTACTGGCATCGGCTGGTCTGGTCCGCTCGTACTTCAAAGGTGCTCAGCGAATCGGTGTTTGGCCGCCGCCCTAACTGAGGGGCAGACGGCGTTCCCGGCAAGGCCGCAACCACGCAATCCCATGCTGCTTTTGTGACGGCTGTATAGCGGTGGGGGCCGGGGACGTCACCTCCGCCTAACCCTCTCCACGGCGGAATCTTGCCGGTGTGGCATTTTTCTCCGCCGGCGCGCTCTGGTCGCCGCGGCGGGAGCCGCGGGCGGCGATCTCGGCGACCAGCGTCGTCAGGCTGTTGACCGCGTTCAGCGACAGTCCGGCATCGCCACTGGCTTCGCCTCGGGCCGATTCGGGCAGAACGGCGCGCTGAAAGCCGAGTTTTGCCGCTTCCTTCAGCCGGGCCGGGGTTTGAGCCACTGGTCGGACCACGCCGGAGAGCGAGATCTCGCCGAAATAAACGGCATCGGTAGGTAACTGCGCATTAACCAGCGAGGACACCAGTGCCGCAGCAGCCGCGAGGTCGGCCGCCGGCTCGTGGATGCGCAAGCCCCCCGCGACATTCAGATAGACGTCGTGGCCGGACAGCTTGACCCCGCAATGGGCCTCCAGCACCGCCAGCACCATCGACAGCCGGCTCGGGTCCCAGCCGACCACGGCCCGGCGCGGGGTGCCGAGCGAGGTCGGGGCCACCAAGGCCTGCAATTCGACCAGGACGGGCCTTGTGCCCTCGATGCCCGCGAAGACTGCGGTGCCGGGCGTGCCCAGGTCGCGCTCGGACAGGAACAGCTCGGAGGGGTTGGTGACTTCGCGCAGGCCGAGCCCGGTCATCTCGAAGACGCCGATCTCGTCGGTCGGGCCAAAGCGGTTCTTCACGGCGCGCAGAATGCGGAATTGCTGCGAGCCTTCGCCCTCGAACGACAACACCGCGTCGACCATGTGCTCGACCACGCGGGGGCCGGCGATCTGGCCGTCCTTGGTGACGTGGCCGACCAGGATGATGGCCGCACCGGTCTTCTTGGCGAAGCGGATCAGGGCCTGCGCCGAGGCGCGCACCTGGGTAACCGTGCCGGGCGCGGATTCCACCGTGTCGGTCCACATGGTCTGGATCGAGTCGATCACGATCAGCCGCGGGACCGCGCCTTCCGACAGAGTCGAGACGATGTCTTCGACCGAGGTCTCTGCGGCAAGTTGCACCGGCGCATCCGACAGGCCGAGCCGCTCGGCGCGCAGCCGCACCTGCGCGACCGCCTCTTCGCCGGAGATGTAGACGATGCGATGGCCGGCGCGCGCCATCAGGCTGGTCGCCTGCGTCAGCAGCGTCGACTTGCCAATGCCGGGATCGCCGCCGACCAGCAGCACCGAGCCGCGGACGAAGCCGCCACCGGTGACGCGGTCGAGCTCGCTCAGGCCTGAGGACAGGCGGGGAGCGTCCTGGGCCTTGCCCGACAGACTCTCCAGCGCAAACGTCCGTCCCTTGCGCTTGGAGCGGATCGAGACCGGCACGCTGCCGGTCGTGTCCTCCTCGGCAAGCGTATTCCACTCGCCGCAGGACTCGCACTTGCCCTGCCAGCGGTTATAGGCCGCGCCGCAGTTCTGGCAGACGAAGGAAAGGGTGGATTTGGCCATGGGGACGTCAATCGTGCTCAGGGAGAGTGCGTCGCGTTCCATAGCATGGAGAGCCCGGCCGCGACCATGATCGCGTCCATCACCAGGCGGAACATGTCGGGCTTCAAGTGCAGCACGAAGCGCTTTGCGATGAAGGCGCCCGACATCAGCGAGGCGCCCGCGATCAGCCCCTTCATGAAGACCTCGCCGGTCAGCGCGCCGAAACGCTCGAACGTCACCGATTTCGCGAAATAAAGCCCGAGCGAGGAGGCGGCCTCAGTCGCGAGGAACGCGCCCTTGGACAGGCCGTAAAACAGGAACAGCGGCACGCTGAGCGGGCCGGTCGAGACCACGATGCCGGTGAGATAGCCGATGACGGCTCCGCCGATCGCGAGATGCCAGAGATTGGCCTTGAGATCATGCCGCGCCAGCCAGTGCCGCACCGGCACCATTGCGATCAGGAAGATTCCGATGGCGAGATCAACCGCATGCGAGGGCAGCGCCAGCAGCGTACGTGCGCCCAGCACGGCGGCCGGAATGCCCGTCACCGAATAGGCCGCGCAGGCCCGCCAGTCGACCTCCCGCCACCAGGCCAGGATCCGGGAGAAATTCGCCATCACGGAGGCGACTGCCATGATCGGCACGGCTTCCTTCGGCCCATAGGCGTAGACCAGCACCGGCATCAGCATGATCGACGAGCCCGTGCCGACGATGCCTGAGATGGTGCCGGCGATGAGGCCGACGGTGAGGACGAAGACAAAGGCCAAAACAGTCTCCACGAATCGGGGAAGTTTAGCCGTGGCCAGCGATGCGGGCGATCCACGAAAGGCGAGGGAACCTTATTGTGCTCAGATCGGCCTGCCTCGATGGCCCGGCTCGGCCAATCAAGGACCAGCTGCCAACCTTGTTCAGATCCAAGATTTCACTGCGGTTGCTTGCGACACGATGCAGAGATCATGAACGCGGTCAGCCCGAAACCAATTAATCGAGCGCCCGATAACGGCCCGGGCCGGGCTCCAGCAAGTTGCCGGCAGTCATCCGGAGCGTCCCTTGTGACCCCAAGCCGACTCTTACGCCGTTAGCAGTGCAGGGTTGCAGACGACCAAGACGGTGTGGGGGCAATGCTCGATCTGCTTGAGGCGGCCTAAGCCCGATCCTACTACAAACTTTCAAGGCATGGATTTGGAGCATACCCTGAGAGAGATCGCTCGTGGTTCAGGTGGTTTAGGGGCATTCCCATGGCTTGGCTCTTCCTGCTCGTTGCTGGCCTGTGTGAAATCGCCTGGGCCATCGGGCTCAAATTCACGGAAGGCTTCGCGCGCCTTTTACCGACAATCGGCACAGTCGTCGCTATGGCGGCCAGTATTGGGTTCCTCGGAATCGCGCTTAAGTCGCTGCCGGTCGGTACGGCCTATGCGGTGTGGACGGGCATTGGTACTGTTGGCACCACGGCGCTCGGCATCTATTTATTTAACGAGCCCCTGACGTTGCTTAGGCTTACCTGTATCGGTCTTATTCTATTGGGCATGATCGGACTGAAAATCACCACTTAGGCGGAACCGTGCGACGAGGCGCATTGGAAGTCGGCTCAAAAATAGCTCCTCAACGTGCCGCGCCGTCGGACGTCGAGCGTGGCGCAATGGAAGCCGCCACCAAATGCCGCATAGTGTAAGAACTCACAGAGAATCGGCTCGAATCCCCAATTCTCCAACGCACGCGTCATTGCAGTATGATGTGGATCTACGATGACGTGCTTCTCGTCGACCATCAGTACGTTCATGTTGAGCCATTTCCCGCATAGCGAAGTGATCCTGAGCATAGGATCGATTATCGGGTCGGGCTCGGGGGCCACGAGGATGTCCCATCCTTTCAGGATGGCCGGAAGGTGGTTGACGTCTATGTATTCGGGATTGATCAGAATCTTGCCGGGCCCAAGCGGCAATATGGTGGTGTCGATGTGCATTGGATTGGGACAGCGGCTCTCAATCTCATGGATGCGATAACCGTCGCCAAGGTGGCGACGCAGCCATTCAATACCAGACGCATTGGTGACGTTGCTGCGGGTCACGAACAGGTCGCGCCCGCAGCGAAAGAAGTCGGCGGCGTCAAAGACCGGCTCGAATTCGGTGAGGATGTATGAGATCGGCTCGCCTTTGTTGGGGACGCGAAATTCTGGGTCGAACAGTTCGTCCGTCAGTTGAGGTCTGGGCGCGCTCGTCCACCGCGCGCCACGTTGGAAATAGTCCTTCAGAATCGGACGATAGGAATGCGTCTCGAAATACCGACAGGGCCAAACCATCGGGGTTTCAATGATCTCGTCGCCGATCACGAGCATGCTGTCGCGCGGGCAGGAATTGCAGAAGCCGCGCGAGGACCATTCCGGCGTGCTGAAGCGCTTCCTGTGGTCGACGGCGTCCGGCCGTCTTACGATGATACCCTGCGACTGCAGCAGCGCAACCAAACCATCAAGCTCACGCTGAGCCGGTTCGATCATGATCTTTGGGTAACGGAAGCCTGCGAACAGCGATTGGGCACGCGCCGCCATGCCCGGAATGTTGCAGGTGACAACCGGATGATCGGACGGGATAACCGCACCCTCAAGCCTTCCGACTATCACTTCCTCCAGCGTGCCCCACTCGTTGTGTGAGTTCACCGGAGAAACCTGGCCCGATGGGACGGCATCCGAACCGCGAACGCGTGTGACCATGTCCATGCATGAGGCCCTCTGTGCGCTACAACCGCCGCAGGTCCAGGGAGTTCCAGAGGTCCGACCGCGGTCGCTGGGTCGAGTCGCAAATCCTTGGTGTCGCTGTTGGCGCCCATAGCGGACGTATTCGTCGCAATAGGTGGTCGGATGATCGGCCTTAGCGGACTCTTTAGGATTCCCGGACCGCTCGCCGGCTTGCAGCGGTTTCCTGAATTGCAGGTTTGGCGCGACGCTGACGGGCGGGCGAAATATTGACGGCTTCGCTGAAAAAGTTCTCAATGCCGGCGGCGCAATGGAATTCTTCGATGGTGACATCCTGCCAGTGTTTTGCCCGACGAGTCAAACTTGAATTTCGGAATTTACGTAACTCATTGAACCAGCAGCGATCGGCTACTGTGCATGGGGTTGTTTTTGATGTTTTTGTTGAGTTGGCCCGGCAAGTCGGTGCTCGCAGCACATTGGGCAAGGCCGGCTGCGCGATGCTGACAGCAGGTTGGCAGCAGGGGCCGGCTACGACCATCTCCTGACAAAACGGAGAGCGGATCATGCCGATCGAGGCAAGCTGTCATTGCGGTGAGACGGTGTTCGAGGTGACGGAGGCGCCCTCGAGCGTGACCCGCTGCACCTGCTCGCTCTGCGCCAAGCGCGGCGCATTGTGGGCCTATTGCAAGCCGACGCAATTTCGCCTGCTGTCGCCGCCCGACAACGTCGCGACCTACCGCTGGGGCAGCCGCACGGTCAAACATCATTTCTGCGCAAGCTGCGGCTGCGGCACCTATTCGGAGTCGCCGGACTGGTCGACCGGCAAGCCCGACTTCGACAATCCCAAGGTCGGCGTCAACGCGCGCTTGTTCGACGATTTCGATCTGGAGGCGGTGCCGGTGAACGTGATCGACGGCAAGAATTTGTGGTGATGCCTGTCACCGCAGCACTACCCACGCCGGCGCATGATCGCTGGCGCCGTCCTCGCCGCGGACGCTCTTGTCGACGCCAGCTTTTGCGAGTCGTGAGACGAGGGCAGGACTAAGCAGGAGATGATCGAGCCGCAGGCCCGCATCGCGCGGCCAGCGGTTTCGCTTGTAGTCCCAGAAGGTGTAGATGCGCTGCTCCGGGTGCAGCTCACGGATCGCGTCGCGCCAGCCTTGTTCGAGGAGCGAGGCAAAAGCCGCGCGGCTCTTCGGCTGGATCAGGGCATCCTTGTCCCATGAGCGTGTCGGATAGATGTCGATCTCCGTCGGCGCAACATTGTAGTCGCCGGCGAGTACCACGGGCAGATCCTGCTGGATGAAGGTCCTGGCATGGCGCCTGAGCCGCGCGAGCCAGTCGAGCTTGTAGTCGAACTTCGGCCCCGGCTGCGGATTGCCATTCGGCAGGTAGATGCTGGTGACGATGACGCCGCGCACCGCAGCCTCGATGTAGCGGGCTTCGAGATCGCCAGGCTTTCCCGGCAAGCGATCGCGGGTGAGAATTGGCTCGGCGTTGCGGGCGAGGAGGGCGACGCCGTTCCAGGTCTTTTGTCCACACCACACGGCACCGTAGCCGGCTTTTTCGATGGCGGCCGCCGGAAATTCGCCATCACTTGCCTTCAATTCCTGAAGCGCGACGACGTCAGGCTTTGCCGCGCGCATCCATGCCAAGAGATTGGGCAGGCGGCGATTGATGTTGTTGATGTTGAATGTCGCGATCTTCATGTAGAGCTACCGGCTCCTGCCTGCCGTCACCGGAGACACAATGTCCAAGTTGAGCATTGCCGCTATTGCTTTCGTCGTCGCGTTCTCCGCGGCCGCTTCGGCACAATCGTCTGATCCGCGCGGGGCGTGCAAGGCAGACTATGACAAATTCTGCGCCGGCCTTGCGCCAGGCGGCGGCATCGTCGCCTGTCTCAACGGCAAGCGCGACCAGCTCAGCGCGACCTGCAAGACGGCGCTGGACAGCAGGAAAAAGAAGTAAGCGGCTGATGGCTCAGCTCGGCAGCGGCGGCGGGCTCGCCGGCTGCTCGATCGGCGGCGGAGCGGGCTGCTCGGCCGCCTGTGCCGCGGCTGGCTTTACCAGCGGCTCCACCACATTGCCGCACTTGTAGACGCGGGCGTAACGGTGGCCGAGGCTGGTCAGCACCTCGTAGCCGATGGTGCCGAAATGATGCGCGAGCTCGTCGACGGTGATGCCCTCGCCGAGCAGCGTCACCATATGGCCGCGCCGCGCCGCATTCGGCGGCAGGTCGGTGATGTCGATCGCGATCAGGTCCATCGAGACGCGGCCCGCGACCGGGCAGCGCTTGCCGGCGACGATGACCTCGGCGCCGCGGGTGCCGTCATTGGAGCTGGCGGCGCGGAAATAGCCGTCGGCGTAGCCGACCGCGATGATCGCGAGTTTTGTCGGCCGCCGCGCCGTCCAGGTGCCGCCATAACCGACGCCCTCGCCGCGCTCGACATTGCGGATCTGCACGATGCGCGCCTTGAGGTCGACCACCGGCTGCATCGGGTTGTCGGCCTCCGGCGTCGGGTTGACGCCGTAGAGCGCGGCGCCCGGCCGTACCATGTCGAACTGGAACGGCGCGCCGAGGAAAATGCCGGAGGAATTGGCAAGCGCGGCCGGCACGCCGGAAAATTCGCTGGCGATGCCGCGGAAGGCCGCGAGCTGCTTGGCGTTCACCGGGCTGTTGAGCTGCTCGGCCGAGACCAGATGGCTCATCACCAGCGTGATGCCGTGATCGCCGGCATTGATGCGGGGGATGATGGCTTGCGCCTCCGCGAGCGTCAGCCCGAGCCGGTTCATCCCGGTATCGATGTGGATTGCGGCGCCACCGCTCCAGCCGGTGCGGCGGCAGAACACGTCCCATTCGGCGAGTTCGTTGAGATCGCCGATCACCGGCCGGCAATTGCTCTTGGCATAGTGCTCGCCGGTGTTCTGGAAATAGCCGCCGAGCACGTAGATCGTGGCCTCCGGCACGGCTCCGCGGACGTTGCGCGCTTCTTCGATCGTGGCGACGAAGAACGTCTTGCATCCGGCCTTGTTCAGGGCGCGTGATACCTGTTCGGCGCCGCAGCCATAGGCATCGGCCTTGATCACCGCCGAGCACTCGGCCGGCACTGCCGTCTTCTCGAGCTTGCGCCAATTGGCGATGATGGCGTCGAGATCGACGGTGAGCACGCCGCCATAGGTTGCGAGCGCGGCAGCCTGATTGGCGTCCGCGGAGAGAAGGCCGGATTGCGGGATCATTTTCGGGTCGGACGCCATTGTCATGACGCCGTTTTACGCAAGAGGCCGGTGCGGTTCAACCGGGGAGCTCAATAGTCGTTGCGATCCGGCATCTGGCTTCCCTCGGCGAGATCGCCGAAACGGGTGACCATAGCATCGAATTGCAGCGCAACAGTGCCGGTCGGACCGTGACGCTGTTTACCGATGATGACTTCGGCCTTACCGAGCGCGCGATCCATCTCCTGCTGCCACTTGTGATGCTCTTCAGTGCCAGGATTCGGCTGCTTCATGGCCAGGTAGTACTCTTCGCGGTACACGAACAGCACGACGTCGGCGTCCTGCTCGATCGAACCGGATTCACGCAGGTCCGAGAGCTGCGGCCGCTTGTCCTCGCGGGATTCGACCTGGCGCGAGAGCTGCGACAGCGCGATGATGGGGACGCTGAGCTCTTTGGCGAGCGCTTTCAGGCTGGTCGTGATCTCCGTGATTTCCTGCACGCGATTTTCGCTGCGTTTGCCCGAGCCCGACAGCAGCTGGATGTAGTCGATCACGATGAGATCGAGGCCCTTTTGCCGCTTCAGGCGGCGCGCGCGCGCCATCAGCTGAGCGATCGACAGGCCGCCGGTTTCGTCGACGTAGAAAGGCAGCGACTGCAGCTCGATCGAGACATGGCGGATCTTCTCGAAATCGGCCTCCGAGATGCCGCCGCGGCGGATGTTGGAGGAGGGAATGCCTGTGCGCTCGGCCACGATACGCGTGGCGAGCTGGTCGGCCGACATTTCGCAGGAGAAGAAGCCGATGACGCCGCCATTGGCGGCCTTCATGGTGCCGTCGGCCTGGAGTTCTGGAACGTAGGCTTGCGCGACGTTGTAGGCGATGTTGGTCGCCAGCGACGTCTTGCCCATGCCGGGACGTCCCGCGACGATGATGAGGTCGGAGTGCTGCAAGCCGCCCATCTTGCTGTCGAGGTCGCGCAGGCCCGTCGAAATGCCCGACAGCTTTCCGTCGCGCTGGAACGCTTTCGCGGCGAGATCGACCGCGAGCGTCAGCGCTTGCGAGAATTTCTGGAAGCCACCGTCATAGCGGCCGGACTCGGCGAGCTCGTAGAGGCGGCGCTCGGCGTCCTCGATCTGCGCCCGCGGCGCGAAATCGACCGGGGCGTCATAGGCGACATTGACCATGTCCTCGCCGATGCCGATCAGGTCACGTCGCAACGCTAGATCATAGATGGTCCGGCCGTAGTCCTGGGCGTTGATGATGGTGGTCGCTTCCGCCGCAAGCCGCGCCAGATACTGCCCGATGGTCATGCCGCCGACGTCGGTGTCGGCGGGCAGGAACGTCTTCAACGTGACGGGCGTGGCGATCTTGCCCATCCGGATCAGACTGCCGGCGGTCTCGAAGATGGTCTGGTGCAGCGGCTCGAAGTAATGCTTCGGCTCCAGGAAATCGGAAACGCGGTAGAAGGCGTCGTTGTTGACCAGGATCGCGCCCAGAAGGCTCTGCTCCGCCTCGATATTATGCGGCGCGCTCCGATAGGCGGGAGTTCCGGCTTCCGGGGCGAGTTTGAGGACGTTCGAATCAGTCAGGGCCATGGTCGAGCGTTAGCAATTTTCTGGGGCGGATGCGGGGCCGGGATAAAGCGCCGCCTCAGGCCAAAGCGGAAGCAAAAGCTGGCCGCTATCAACCGATCATTAAAATGGTGGATGATTGGCCGCCGCAGCACGCGCCGCGCTTGACGGATTTTCGCGGAACTTGGTGCGGCGCTGGTAGCGGCCGCGACCGCGCCACGGAAAACTCCGGATGCAGTGAACCTAATGGATTGATGGGCAGACGTATCGAGAAGCGCGCAAACGACGCATGCTGGGAGCTTTCGGCTCGCCTTCAGACCAGCAGGAGGTAGACCAGCGCAACCAGGGCCGCTCCGACGCCGGTGGCGATCAGGGCGTAATCGGTGCGGAGGTCGTCCTGCACGTCGAATGAGGTTTGGGTCTGTTTGCTCATGGCGACGGTCTAGGCCAGGTCCGACCAGGCTTATGTGAAACAGATCACATCTCTCCGGATTCTTTCGGGGGTACGACCGGAACACGCAGGCGGGCAGGGGATTGTCCTTGTGTCCGCCAACAGGGAGACGAGGCAAGCGATGCGGCCAGAACGGCAGCACCAGATCTGGCGAAGCGAGGCAGGCAGCCGGCTTTGGCTGTCGGGCCTGATCGCGGCCATGGCGCGTGCCGAGCTGCCTGAAGTGCGGCGGGAGCCTGTCTCGCCGGAGACGGTCGCGGAGTTGCGGGCGCAACTGGCGTTAACGGCCTCTTTCCGGTCCGCTCCGATTTCGACTCTGCGTCACTAGGGCTCATTCACCAGCCAGCTTCAGCCTGGGCTTGCCGCCGCTTTCGATGGCCCGCAGCCGGGCTTCTTCGAACGCGATGTAGTTGCGCGTCATCGGCACCACGCCCTGACGCCGGGTGAGCTGGATCTGGAAGTTCATCATGTCCTGCTTGCGAAACGTCATCTCGGACGCCGCCAGGTAAAACTCCCACATCAGAGCGAAGCGTTCGTCATAGAGCTGCACGGCCTCCTCGCGCCGCGCCATGAAGCGCTCCCTCCACGCCTTCAGCGTCTCGGCGTAGTGCAGGCGCAGGATCTCGATATCACAGACCAGGAGGCCCGCCCGTTCGATCGCCGGCAGCACCTCGGATAGAGCGGGGATATAGCCGCCGGGAAAGATGTATTTGGCGATCCAGGGACTGGTGGAGTCCGGGCCCTGCGAACGGCCGATCGAGTGCAGCAGCATGACGCCGTCCTCGCTCAGCAGCTCGGCGCAGCGCCGGAAGTAGGTGTCGTAGAAGCGGGCGCCGACATGCTCGAACATGCCGACCGAGACGATGCGGTCGAACGGCCCGGCGATGTCGCGATAGTCCTGGAGCAGGAACTTGGCCGATCCGGTCAGGCCCTTTTCGGCTGCACGCGCGTTGGCGATCTGCAATTGCTCGGTCGACAACGTAACGCCGGTGACGTTAGCGCCTACGATCTCGGCGAGATAGAGCCCAAGTCCGCCCCAGCCCGAGCCGATGTCGAGGACCCGCTGGCCGGCCTTGACGAGCAGCTTTGCGGCGATGTGTCGCTTCTTGGCGAGCTGCGCATCGTCGAGCGTGGTCTCCGGCGTCTCGAAATAGGCGCAACTATATTGCTTGTCGGCGTCGAGGAAGAGGGAATAGAGCCTCGCGTCGAGATCGTAATGATGTGCGACGTTGCTGCGGGAGCGCGAGCGCAGATTGAACTGCTTCAGGTGCCGCGTCAGATAGCGCAGGTGCCACCAGGGTTTTGCCCACTGCGGCAACAGGTCGGGTTGACCGAGCAGGATCGCGAGGGCATCAGCTATGGTGCCGTGCTCGACGACGAACTCGCCGTCCATGTAGGCCTCGCCGAGCCCGAGCTCGGGATTGACGAGGATCTTCCGCTCTGCGTCCGCAGTGACGAGGCGCACCGCGACCGGGCGGCCTGAGCCGTCGCCGACAGTGAACTTCGATCCGCTGGCGCTGGTCACCGTCATCGACCCGCGGCGGATGAATTGAGACAGAAATCTACGCAACAAGCGGTCCATCGACGCCTTCCTCTCGGGCGAGCTCGAAGAGATCCGACCAACCCGGCGTTCAGAACCGACGTTCCGGCGCCGCAGCGGTTCCTATGCGTTTGCATCTAAATGTAGGAAGGAATGTTCCGGTCCGCTATTGCGCTATGTTCAAGGCCGATATTCGAAAAGCGCTTAATCACATCCTTGCGCGTGGAGCCTGCTTCCATTCGCGGCTCAGTCGGCTAAAAGGTGACCCGCCGCCGCGCCGCCTGCCGGCTGCACCCCACGGAATTCAATGGAGATGATGGGAAATGTCGAGCCGACCGCTCAGCCTCGCGACGGTATTGCTTCTGATCGGCTTCGGCGCGACCGACGCCGTTCTGGCGCAGGCGACGAACCTCGAGGCGGGCAAGGCCCCATCCCAGCTTTTCGCGCAGACCTGCAACGCCTGCCACAAGAGCCCGCGCGGTCTGTTGAAGACGGTGGCGCCGGGCTCGCTGCCGGGCTTCCTGCGCCAGCACTACACCACCAGCTCCGACATGGCTGGCGTGCTGGCTTCCTATCTCGTCTCCAACGGTGCCACTGACACCCGTTACCAGGCCAAGGACGGCAAGGACAAAAAGGACGGCGCCAAGGACAAGGAAGCCAATACAGCTCCGAGCCAGGCGCCGGAACATCAGGGGCGCCGCCAGCGCTCCCAGGATGCTGCCAAGCCGGAAGGCGAGGCTGCCGCTCCTGCAGCCGAGGGCGCACGTCAGAAGCGCGCGGCGCGGCCGCCCGAGGAGGGATCGAAGGACGGTGCGAAGCCCGAGGGCCAGGCAGCGCCCGAGGCACGCAAAGGTAAGCGTCGCGGCAAGCCCGGGACCGAGGAAGCACCGAAGATCGACGCCGCCGCGCCCGCTACTGAAGACAAGAAGAGCGAGCCGAAGGCCGAACCAAAGCCCGACACTGCCAAGGTTGAGCCCGGCCGTGACGAGGTGTTGCCCGACAACAAGCCGCTAGAGAAGCCTGCCGAGGCCACGCCCGAAAGTGCCAAGGTCGAGCCGCGCGGCAGCGATACTCCGGCGCTGCGGCCCGATCCGGTACCGCAGGTCGCGCCGGCTGCACCGTCTGCCGCCGAATCCAAGCCCGCGGAGGAGGCTGCTCCCAAGCCCGCCGCGAGCTCCGAACCGGCAGCCAAGCCGCAGGAGCCGGCGCCGCCCGCGAGCGCTGCGGCGCCGGCCGAGTCGTCCGGTCCGCCGGCACCGCCGATCTCGCGATGAGCAAGCCGTAGCCTCCGATCGACTTGCGAAGGCCGCACGGCGAGAAGCTGATCTGCCGGGCGAGGGTGATCAAGCCGGGCCGCCAGGTCTCGGTGGTCGCGGCCGACGTGTATTGCGTCAACGATGGTGTCGAGAAGCATACGGCAACCGCGCTGGCCTCGATCGCGATGCTGAGCGAGGCGTCGCCGCCAAAGCAAAAAGCCCGGCCGCTTGAGGCGGCCGGGCTTCGCAACCTGCGCGAACGCGAGGATTACTTTTCGGTCTCTTCCGCAGCCGGAGCCGGTTCGGCCTCGTCCTGTGCTTCCGGATCGAAGAACTCGCCGGCGGCGGCGATCGCTTCGGCGGCCGCATCCCGATCCTCGTTGCGGGTCGAGATGTCCTCGCCGCGGTTGATGCGCTCGGCCTCGTCCTGGCTGCGCGCGACGGTCACGGTGACCTCGACCTCGACTTCGGGATGAATGGCGACGGTGATGGTGTGCCTGCCGATGGTCTTGATCGGCGCGTCGAGCTGCACCTGCGGGCGCTCAAGCGCAACGCCGTCGGCTTCGAAGGCCACGACGATGTCGCGCACGGTGACCGAGCCGAACAGCTGGCCGGCTTCCGAGGCCTGACGGATCACGATGATGTTCTTGCCCTGGATCTTCTCGGCGACTTTGGACGCCTCGCCCTTGGACTGGAGGTTGCGGGCCTCGAGATCAGCCTTCATGCCGTCGTATCTGGCGCGGTTGTCGGCGGTGGCGCGCAGCGCCTTGCCGCGCTTGAGCAGGAAATTGCGGGCATAACCGTCGCGAACTTTCACGACTTCGCCCATCTGGCCGAGCTTGTTGACGCGTTCCAGCAAAATGACTTCCATATTCGTTCTCCTTTGAAGTGGTCTGTGAGTTTCAGTTTTTCGGGTTGGACTTAAGAGGTCGGCAGCGGCGGCGGCTGACGGCTGCGCAGGAACCGCTCGCGGAAGCCGAACACGGCATCCGCGAGGCCCAGGATCACCATCGCGATCACGGGCCATCCGAACACCACGACGACGGCATAGGCTGAGCCGAGCCATAAGGTGCGGCTCTTCAGCGCGAGCGTCAGCGTATGCAGCACGGCAAAACCGGTCAGTGCGTAGGCCATCATCAGCGCCGCCGTCGCAATCTGCGCGACGATCGCGAGCAGCCCGCCGGTAAAGCAGAGAGCCAGCGCGATGCAGAGCACCACGAGCGTCATCGGCGGCAATTCGGCCGTCATTAGATCCGGCCAGGGACGGCGCAGCCGGCCCGATGTCGCCGTCACCTTGGCGCTGAGCCAGAGGTTGAGGGTGAGCGTCATCATCGCGACGATGGTGGCGGCGGCCGGTGCGATGCGCACCAGTGCGTCGACGAACTGACCGGCTTCGCCTGATGTCTGCGGGTCGGTGGCGCGGAGGAGGCGCATCATGCCGCGCCGCAGCGTGCCGATGATGGTTTCGGCATC
This sequence comes from Bradyrhizobium sp. 139, assembly GCF_023074175.1. Taxonomy (GTDB): domain Bacteria; phylum Pseudomonadota; class Alphaproteobacteria; order Rhizobiales; family Xanthobacteraceae; genus Bradyrhizobium. Next base: position 84,148 of record NZ_JADPKS010000051.1, on the reverse strand, counting down.
GGTGCCGAGCGTGAGCAGGGCGGCGATCGTGGTCACCGAGGCAAAGCCCGCGATCCACAGCAGGGTGCGACCGACTGGATACCATTCGAGCTCGGGTTTGGCTGGCGGCTCGGTGGCGGCGTCCGGTGCGACAGGTCCGGCCTGCCGGCTGAGCAGGACGAGATGGCCGAGCCACCACGCCGGCAGCGCGACGGTGACGGCAAAGGCGATGCAGTAGGGCAGGCCGAACAGGGCGCCGAGGCCGACCGCAGCGGCGATGCCGCCGACGCTCGCGCAAAGCGGGCCCCAGCCGATCGAGGCGACCATCAGCGGCAGCGGTGCGAGATAAAACAGGACGAGCGAGATCAGCGCGCCCGACACGATCGAGGCGAACATCAGGGCCGACGCAGCGCCGGCGATCAAGGCTATCAGTCCAAAAGCCATCATCAGCTGTCCCGCTCCCTTCGAGCGGTTAGAGGCATCTCGCCCCAACCATCGGCGACCGGACGACCCGGAAGCCTTATGAAACCAGAAAAGTGCGGCCGGCGGCGATGTCGCCGCCGGCCGAATTCGTCTTAGCGAATGACGTAGGGCAGCAGGCCCAGGAAGCGCGCGCGCTTGATGGCGCGGGCGAGCTCACGCTGCTTCTTCGCGGACACTGCGGTGATGCGGCTCGGCACGATCTTGCCGCGCTCGGAGACGTAACGCATCAGCAGCTTGGAGTCCTTGTAGTCGATCTTCGGAGCGTTTGCGCCCGTGAACGGGCAGCTCTTGCGACGACGGAAAAATGGACGGCGTGCACCAGCTTCAGCCATTGTTCTTACTCCGCATCCGTCGTGGTAGTCGGGGTTTCAGCTTCTTCGCGCGGACGGCGCGGGCCGCGGTCACCGCGGAAGCCGCCACCGTCGCGATCACCACCACGGAAACCACCCTCGCGGTCGCCACGGAATCCACCGCCTTCGCGATCGCCGCGGAAGCCGCCGCCACGGTCGTCACGCTCGCGGTCACGGTCGGCCTTGCGCATCATCGCGGACGGGCCTTCCTCGAGCTCCTCGACGCGGATGCTGAGATAGCGGATCACGTCTTCGCTGATGCGCTCCTGGCGCTCGATCTCGGCGATCGCCGCGGACGGCGCGTCGATGTTGAGCAGCACGAAGTGCGCCTTGCGATTCTTGTTCATGCGGTAGGTGAGGGAGCGTACGCCCCAATTCTCGGTTTTGGTGACCTTGCCGCCGAGGCCCTCGACGATGCCGGTCATCTGCGCAGTCAGCTCTTCGACCTGCTGCGTGCTCGCGTCCTGGCGCGCGAGAAAAACGTGCTCATAGAGAGCCATGGAAGTCCTTTCCTCATGTTGGCGCATCGCCCGGCGTCAAGCCCTTAAGAGGCCTTCGGAAAGGACTCTGGGATTAAGCTCAGAAGGCGGAAACACGGGACGACGGGCCGACTGGCCCTGCCACACCAAAATCACGAATGATTTGCTGAGACCGTCCGTTCAGCTCCCGGCCGGGGTCTGCGGATGCGCGCCTTATACGGATTTTGGCCGGCTTTGCAAGGTTGGCAGGCCGTGTTTCGCTCCGGATCATCCTGATATGGGCGCGTCCGGACCCGTCCTCCCACGCCAAGTCAGCTTGATCTATTTGTTTGTATGCCATACAATAAAATCAACAGAAATGGTCCCAATGGCGGAAAAGTCGGTTCAGGAGCAGCTTGAGGCGGCTGGCGACCCCAGGCATGCAGCGCGCGCCACGCGCTCGGCCGGCCGCAAGATGCGGTCACTGCTGCTGGATGCGGCGAGCCCGCTGTTTCGGGAACGAGGGCTGTCGGGCGCGGCGATCGCCGACATCGCGGCCGCCGCAGACGCATTCCCGAGCCAGATCACCTATTACTTCCGCACCAAGGAGGCGCTGTTCGTTGAATGCGCCTGTCGCGATCTCCTGTATCTGGCGCGCGCAACCGAGCAGGCCGCGCTGAAGGCCCGCACGCCGCGAGAGTACACCCTCGCGCTCGCCGAGACCGTGACGGCGAGCGATTTGGTCGCCTTCTTTGCCGAGGCGCTGACGCTGACGCGGCGGCGCCAGGATCTTGCTCCGCTGGTCGAGCGCACCATCGAGCGCCTGCACAGTGAAGGTGCCCGCGCCTATGCGAGCCAGGTCGCGCGGCACGGCTGGCGCTCCCTGCGCGCGCCCGACGAAAGTTCGCGGCGGTTTTGGGCCGTCGCTATCGGCGTCATTATCGAGGGTTGCGCCATGGGTCGGTCGCCGAATGAGTTATGCGCCGAAATGCTCCGCGTGCTCGGCGAGCAGGCGAAATCCGTGAGCGACACAGCACGGCTGCGTCTGGTCGACGAGCGCGACGCATCAAGCAATTCGGATGAGGAGGGTTAGGCCATCACCGCACTTCGCATGCGTGCCCGCGATTTCCTGACCGACGATCAACTCGCCGACGTGCGACAGCGCGTGACCTGGAAAGGCGTCGCGCTGATCGTCCACGCCTGGGCACTCATTGTCGCCGCGATTGCTTTGGTCGCGTGGTGGCCCAATCCGGTCACCTATATTCTCGCCGTTGCCATCATCGGTTCGCGCCAGCTCGGGCTCGCGATCCTCATGCATGACGGCGCGCATGGCTGCCTGTCCGCTGACGAGAAGACCAATCTGGCCCTGAGCCAATGGTTCTGCGCCTATCCTCTCTTCGCGGAGACGCGCAGCTATCGGCGCTACCATCTTCAGCATCATGCGCGCACCCAGCAGGAGGACGACCCCGATCTCGTGCTGTCGGCGCCGTTTCCGATCACGAAGCTGAGCTACCGCCGCAAGTTCATCCGCGACGTCACGGGACAGACGGGCTACCAGCAGCGCAAGGCGCAGCTGCTTAACGCGCTTGGGCCGAAGGACTGGCCGTGGCGCCAGCGCGCCACGCATTTCTGGGACAAGCTCGGTCCGCAATGCCTCGCCAATGCCGCGATGTTCGCAGCGCTGGCGGCGGCCGGCGTGTGGTGGGCCTATCCGTTGCTATGGCTGGTGCCGCTCCTGACCTGGATGATGGTCATCACCCGCATCCGCAACATCGCCGAGCACGCCGTCGTGTCCGACAGCAGTGATCCTTTGCGCAACACCCGCACCACGCATGCGAACTTTCTCGAGCGGCTGTTCATCGCGCCGTACTACGTGAACTATCACCTCGATCATCATCTGCTGTTTTACGTGCCGTGCTACAATTTGCCGAAGGTCCATCGCCTGCTGAGCCAGAGCCGCTACGCCGGTCGCATGGAAGTGCAGCCGGGCTACGCGGCCGTACTGAGGCTCGCGGCCGCGAAGCCCGACCGGGATGACCGTCCGGGCCAGCTGGTGAACAGCGCGCGCCGCGCACAGGCAGGGGCGGCGATCGACGCCAACCAGACCAATGGTGGATTCTAGGGGCATCCCAGTTGAATGCTGGTCGAAGTTCCTATCTTGGCTTGACATTCCGGCCCCGGACAGTGTCTACGGCCCCCTTTGGAGCATGATCCGGAACCATGGCCTAAGGCTGTGCGTAATCGGCTGCCGGTTCTCGCAGGGATCACGCCCGACAAGCAGGGAGCGCCGATGACGGCAGCATTCACATTTCCGGGGCAGGGGTCCCAGGCCGTCGGCATGGGAAAAGCCCTGGCGGAGGCTTTCCCGGCGGCGCGCGCCGTGTTCGACGAGATCGATGCCGCGCTTGGGGAGAAGCTGACAGCGATCATCTGGGATGGTCCGGCAGAAACCCTCCAGCTCACCGAAAACGCCCAGCCGGCGTTGATGGCGGTGTCTGTCGCCACCCTGCGCGTGCTGGAGGCCGAAGCTGGTTTTTCCGTCGGGCGGGACGCGGCCTTCGTCGCCGGCCACTCGCTCGGTGAATATTCGGCGCTGGCTGCGGCCGGCAGCCTGACCGTTTCCGACACTGCGCGGCTGCTTCGCACCCGCGGTCTCGCAATGCAAAAAGCCGTTCCGGTCGGCGCCGGCGCGATGGCCGCGCTGCTCGGCCTCGATTACGAGGCCGCCATGGCGGTCGCGGGCGAGGCGGCGCAGGGGCAGGTCTGCCAGGCCGCCAACGACAATGGCGGCGGGCAAGTGGTTGTCTCCGGCGACAAGGAGGCGGTCGATCGCGCCGTCGAGATCGCCAAGATCAAGGGCGCCAAGCGAGCGATGCTGCTGCCGGTGTCTGCGCCGTTCCACTGCAAGCTGATGCAGCCGGCTGCGGACGCCATGGCGGAAGCGTTGGGCAAGGTCACGATCAAGGTGCCGGCCGCGCCGCTGGTGTCAAACGTGCTGGCGAGCGCGATCACTGATCCCGACGAGATCCGCCGCCGTCTGGTCGAACAGGTCACCGGGACGGTGCGCTGGCGCGAGTCAGTCGCCTATATGGCAGGGCAGGGCGTCACCTGCTTCTTCGAGATCGGCGCCGGCAAGGTGCTGACCGGCCTCGTCAAGCGCATCGCGGACGGCGCCGTCGGAATTGCGGTCGGTGGTCCCAACGACATTGCCGCTGCCAAGGATGCATTGGCCGCTGCGAAGCAGGCCTAAGGCGCGATGATTCGCCATCGCGCTTGAGTTCTTTAGTTTACGCGCGATCCTACCGGAAAACCGCTGCGCACTTTTCCGGATCGCGCTTTGGAGGAGTTATCGATGTTCGATCTGACTGGCAAAAAGGCGCTCGTCACCGGCGCGACCGGCGGCATCGGCGGCGCGATCGCGCAGGCGCTGCACGCGCAGGGCGCCACCGTTGCGATTTCGGGAACGCGGAAGGAAGTGCTGGACGAGCTTGCCGGCAAGTTCGTCGATCGTGCTCATGTGCTGCCCTGCAATCTCTCCAAGGCCGACGAGGTCGAGGCGCTGGTGCCCGCCGCGGAAGCTGCGATGGGACAGGTTGACATCCTCATCGCCAATGCCGGCATTACCCGCGACAATCTCTTCGTGCAGCTCCGGGACGAGGACTGGGAGGAGGTCATCAACGTCAATCTGACCGCGACCTTCCGCCTGGCGCGTGCCGCCACCAAATTGATGATGCGCAAGCGCTTCGGTCGCATCATCGCCATCACCTCGGTGGTCGGCGTTACCGGCAATCCGGGGCAGGGCAACTACACTGCGTCGAAGGCGGGCTTGATCGGCATGATCAAGACGGTAGGTGCCGAATACGCCAAGCGCGGCGTCACCGCGAACTGCATCGCGCCGGGCTTCATCAAGACGCCGATGACGGATGCGCTCAACGACAAGCAGCGCGAGACGATTTTGACCAAGGTTCCGGCCGCTCGCCTGGGGACGCCCGAGGACATCGCGGCGGCCGCGGTTTACCTGAGTTCGAACGAAGCCGCCTATGTCACAGGGCAAACCATCCACGTCAACGGCGGCATGGCCATGATCTGACGTCGTTCCGTACTGCCCACTGGGGCGGTCCCAGATGCGGCAAACGGCCGTTTCCGGAGCGAAATGAGGCTTGTAGTCAAGGCAGTTGAAGTATGATAACCGGACCATCAACGGATGGGCAAAGAACGCCATTGCAGGTTTTTGAAACCCTGTATATTGGCGATGCGGAGCCTTGGCCGTCGTTCGCCGGGGTCCACATCGGTTAAGATGGGGCCAAATCAAGTTCGTAAGCAAGGCAGTCAACGACCACGACGGCTCGTATCGTCCCGGGGGGTCGGGTCTACAGGGAACAACACGAGGTTTATGCAATGAGTGACATTGGCGAGCGGGTTAAGAAGATCGTGGTCGAACACCTTGGTGTTGAACCCGAGAAGGTTGTCGACGCTGCGAGCTTCATCGACGACCTCGGCGCCGACAGTCTGGACACCGTCGAACTGGTGATGGCGTTCGAGGAAGAATTCGGTTGCGAGATTCCGGACGACGCCGCGGAAACGATTCTCACCGTCGGCGATGCCACGAAGTTTCTCGAGAAGAACGCGAAGAGCTAAGGCTCTTCATTTTCGCGGGGACAACATTGAAACCGGACGGGCCGCTGACCAGCGGTCAGCCGGTTTCTTGTTATTGGCCGTGATTCTTTCGATGCGGAGTTTTCGGATATGAGGCGGGTTGTCGTCACGGGTCTCGGCATGGTGTCGCCGCTCAGCTGTGGCGTCGAGCCGACCTGGAAACGCATCCTCAACGGCGAAAGCGGTGCGCGCAGGATCGAGAGCTTCGACGTCTCCGATCTTCAGACCAAGATCGCCTGCACCGTCGTGCGCGGCGACGGCACGAATGACACCTTCAATCCCGACAAGTGGATGGAGCCGAAGGACCAGCGCAAGGTCGACGACTTCATCATCTTCGGCATGGCCGCAGCCGGCCAGGCGCTCGATGATGCCAACTGGCATCCCGAGACCGAGGAGGACAAGTGCGCCACCGGCACCATGATCGGTTCCGGCATCGGCGGCCTCAATGGCATTGCCGACACCGCGATCCTCCTGAAGGAGCGCGGACCGCGCCGGGTGTCGCCGTTCTTCATTCCAGGCCGCCTGATCAATCTCGCTTCCGGTTACGTCTCGATCGCGCACGGCTTGAAGGGGCCGAACCATTCCGTGGTCACGGCCTGTTCGACCGGTGCGCATGCGGTTGGCGATGCCGCCCGTCTGATCGCGCTCGGCGATGCCGACGTCATGGTCGCTGGCGGCGCGGAGTCGCCGATCGGCCGCATCGGCATTGCGGGGTTCAACGCCGCGCGCGCGCTCTCCACCGGCTTCAACGAGACGCCCGAGAAGGCCTCGCGCCCTTACGACAAGGACCGCGACGGCTTCGTGATGGGCGAGGGCGCCGGCGTCCTGATCCTGGAAGAGCTCGATCACGCCAAGCGACGCGGCGCGAAGATCTATGCCGAGGTGGTCGGCTACGGTCTTTCGGGTGATGCCTATCACATCACCTCGCCGTCGCCCGACGGCAATGGCGGCTTCCGCAGCATGTCAGCGGCGCTCAAGCGCGCCGGCCTTACGGCATCGGATATCGACTACATCAACGCGCATGGCACTTCGACACCACTCGGTGACGAGATCGAGCTCGGTGCGGTCGAACGCCTGCTCGGCAACGCCGCTTCCAAGGTCGCGATGTCCTCGACCAAATCGTCGACCGGCCATCTCCTTGGTGCCGCCGGCGCGATCGAGGCGATCTTCGCTATTCTCGCAATTCGCGATAATGTCGTTCCGCCAACCATCAACCTCGACAATCCGTCGGTCGAGACTGCGATCGATCTCGTGCCACACATGGCGAGCAAGCGTGAGGTGAACGTCGCATTGTCGAATTCTTTTGGTTTTGGCGGTACCAACGCGTCGGTGATCTTCCGCCGCTTGGCCAGTTAGCTTGCGTTTGACCGAATCCACCGATTTGCCGTATTCGGCGATAGTCATACAAGTGGGCGCGTGCATGTGGCCGGACACACGATTTGTTGGGCCGCGATTGAACCGGCAGGATTCAGGTTGTTTCGATGAGTGAAAGGCCGCCCATTTCGCCCCGAAGTCCGCGGGCAGCGCTCGAGCCCGAGCAGGTCCCGCCGCCGCCGAAGCGATCGGACCGGGCGCGCAATCCGTTCGTGATCGTCGGCAACGCCATCATCACCCTCCTGCTGATCGCCATGATCGGCGCAGGCGGCGTCTATTATTACGGACGGCAGGTGCTCGAGGCAGCGGGTCCGCTGAAGGAAGACAAGATCGTCAACATTCCCCAGCGCGCCGGCAAACGCGACATCGCCGAGACGCTGAACCGGGAAGGCGTGACCGACGTCAATCCGTGGGTGTTCATCGCAAGCGTCGCTGCGCTGAAGGCGAGCTCGGACCTGAAGCCGGGTGAGTATTCGTTCCAGAAGAACGCCTCCTTGCGCGATGTCATCGCGACCATCGTCGAGGGCAAGGTGGTGCAGCACGCCGTGACTATACCGGAAGGCCTGACCTCCGAGCAGATCGTGGCGCGGCTGTCCGACAACGACATCTTCACCGGCAGCGTTCGCGAATTGCCGCGCGAAGGCACGCTGCTGCCCGAGACCTATAAGTTCCCGCGCGGGACCCCGCGTGATCAGGTGATCCAGCGCATGCAGCAGGCGCACAAGCGCGTGCTCGCCGAGATCTGGGAGCGCCGCAGCCAGGACATTCCGGTGAAATCTCCGGAGCAACTGGTGACGCTGGCCTCCATCGTCGAGAAGGAGACCGGCAAGCCCGACGAGCGCAGCCGTGTCGCTGCCGTATTCGCCAACCGGCTGAAGCAGAGGATCAAGCTGCAGTCCGATCCGACCATCATCTACGGCCTTGTCGGCGGCAAGGGTACGCTCGGCCGTCCGATCAAGCGCAGCGAGATCACGCAGCCCTCGCCCTACAACACCTATGTGATCGAGGGACTGCCGCCGGGCCCGATCTCCAACCCCGGCCGCGCCTCGCTCGAAGCCACCGCCAATCCGGCCCGCACCCGCGACCTCTATTTCGTCGCCGATGGCAGCGGCGGGCACGCTTTCACCGAGACCTACGACGCGCACCAGAAGAACGTCGCCAAGCTCCGCGCGATGGAAAAGCAGATTCAGAACGACACGGTCGAGCCGGCCGAGGATGCGCAGCCGCCGGCCGCCGCCGCGCCCGGCGCTGCCGATACGCCGACCGCGACCACGCCGGCACGGCCGAGCCAGCAGAAGAAGCCGCCGGCTCGCCCCGCGGGTCCCGCGCCGGCCCGGCAGGGCGCGGTGCAGCCATCGCCGCCGGTGGTCCAGCGCTAGGCCGGCCGCAGAGATGCCTACGGGACTTTGCGGATTCCACTTCCGGCAAAATAGTCTTAAGATTCGCGTGCCTTGATGGCCTTGCGAATCTTATCTTTCTGGAGAATCTGACCTGATGGCGCTGTCGTCCATGACCGGCTTTGCCCGAAGCCACGGCGCTAGCGGGCCGTATACGTTCGAATGGGAATTGAAGTCGGTCAACGCCAAGGGCTTTGACCTCAGGGTGCGGCTGCCGCAGGGGTTCGACGAACTCGAGGCCCATGCCAAGAAACGCGCCGGCGAGCTTTTGTCGCGCGGCACCGTCTACGCCAATCTCACCGTGAAGCGCGCCAATGCCGCGGCCTCCGTCCGCATCAATGACGACGTGCTCAACGCCGTCCTGAAGGCCGCCGCCGTGATCGCCGGCAAGGTCGACGCGGTCGCGCCGAGCGTCGACGGCCTGCTCGCCATCAAGGGCGTCGTCGAGGTTGCCGAACCCGAGGGCGACGAGGAGGAGGACAAGGCCGCGCGCGCTGCGGCCGCAGAGGCCTTCGACAAGGCGCTCGCCGATCTGGTCGAGATGCGCAAGCGCGAGGGGACGTCGCTCGGGCAGATCCTGACCCAGCGGGTTGACGAGGTCGAGGCGCTGGCGAGGAAGGCAGAGGCCGCGCCGGGCCGCAAGCCGGAGGCGATCAAGGCCCGGCTCGCCGAGCAGATCGCAACACTGCTCGACACCTCCGACCGTTTCGATTCCGACCGCCTGATGCAGGAAGCGATCCTGATCGCGACCAGGGCCGACATCCGCGAGGAACTCGACCGCATCGCCTCCCACATCGCGCAGGCGCGCGAGCTGATCGGCAAGGGCGGCCCGATCGGCCGCAAGCTCGACTTCCTCGCGCAGGAGTTTCACCGCGAGGTCAACACCTGCTGCTCGAAGTCGAACGACATCGAGCTGACCAATACCGGGCTCGCCATGAAGAACGTGGTCGAGCAGTTCCGCGAACAGGTCCAGAATCTGGAGTGATCGATGACGACGGGCGGTCACGGAACTGACGGTGTCGAGCGGCGCGGATTGATGTTCGTGCTGTCCTCGCCGTCGGGCGCGGGCAAGACGACACTGTCGCGAATGCTGATTGCAGAAACCCCGGGTCTCCAGATGTCGGTTTCCGCGACAACGCGGCCGATGCGACCGGGCGAGGTCGACGGGAAGGACTATTTCTTTGTCGATCAGAAGCGTTTTGAAACGATGGTGCAGAATGGTGAGCTGCTCGAATGGGCTCACGTCTTCGGTAATCGTTATGGCACGCCGCGTGATCCGGTTGACGCTGCGCTGGCGTCAGGAACCGATGTCTTGTTTGACATCGATTGGCAAGGAACCCAGCAACTCCGCGATCGTTCGGGAAAGGACGTCGTTAGCGTTTTTATCCTTCCTCCATCGGTTGCTGCACTCGAACAGCGGCTGCATACACGCGCGCAGGATTCGGATGAGGTCATACGCGGCCGCATGAAAAAAGCAGGCGACGAAATGAGTCACTTCGACGCTTACGACTACATCGTCGTCAACGATAATATTGGTATCGCTTTCGAAGCCGTGCGTTCGATCCTTCGCGCCGAGCAGCTTAAGCGCGAGCGCCAGGTTGGCCTTGAAGGCTTTGTGCGCGGTCTGCGTCATCAGCTTGAGAAATAGCTGACTGCGCTAGGCGCGGCCCTTCCTTCGCCAGCCGCTCCAGCATCGCCGTGATCACGTCGACATCGACGGCGTCTTCGATCTGCACACTGTCATCGCGATCGGCCGATTCTTCGTCATTGATGTCGTTCGCCGCGAGCTGGGGAGCTGACGCCTCGATCTCGAACTCTCGGTCGAACATGTCGGCCTCGGCGAGCTCTTCTGCGACTTCTTTGCGAGTCGAACGGGATTGCGCTGCGATCCTGCCGATCTCGCTGGTGAATGCGGCGAGCTGCGGGGCTTGAGGACTCGTGGCCTGGGGACGCGCGGCATCGAAATCCACCGGGAAATCCACCGGGCGCGGCTGCTGCGCGCGCGGCGCGGCAGCCGGCGTCGCGTGAAGCCAGGGCGCACTGCCATCGTGATCGTGCGGCTCCCGACTGTCCCAGTTGACGCGGCGATGGTCGGCGGTCTGGACGCGTCCGCGTCCGCCCGCGAAGCGATAGATGATGCTGGCGAGGACGCCGGCGAGCGCGAGCGCGCCGCCGATCACGAGCAGCAGCATCTGAAGCGAGCCGGTCGGTTTATCGATGGTGGCATCTGCTGCGGCAAGCGTGACCGGGGCAGGGGATTTTGACGGCTTCGTGCTCGGCGGCGCGGGCGCCGCGACAGGAGCGGGCGCCGGCTGCGGTGCGGGTGCCGTGGCCGCGATGGAGGCATCGGGCCAGCGCGTGGCGACGGCAGGCAGCTGCGCGCTTTCGGCGGAGGGGCTCGCAGCCTGTTGCATCGGCACCGGTTTCTCTGGCGCGTTCGGCGTGGTCGGCACGGCATTGCTCTGCGGCGTCAGATATTCGGCGCGTGCGTCCTGCACGGGGCGCTGCTGCGGCGCTGCGGAATCCGCTGCCGATGCGTCGGGTGAAGCTTGCGCAGTCTGCACGGCGTTTGCGCTGTCCTTGCCGCCTTCGGCGCGCATATACCAGCATTGCCGCTTGGTCGCGCGCTCGATGCGATAGTACCAATGCTGCCCCTGCGGCGCGGTGCCCTTCGGCGCGGCAAGGCAGTCGCTGGCGGCATTTGCCGTGCTCGTTGCCGTCGGCGCGTTCTGCGACACGGCGGCCAGTGGCGCGCCGGCAATGATGCTGCCGACTAGCGCGGATATGAACTTTGCGGTGCGGTTGCCCATCCTGGTCTCCCGTTTACGCCTGACGCAACTCGTTACCTTCCCTTTGTCATCAAAGACTTGGGTGGTAATGAGCCGCAAATCCGGAGAGGATGTGGCTTGAATCGGGCCTGCCCGGCGTTCGTTCCACCGCGAAATCAGGTTTTTTCGCTGCCGGGAAGGGCGCATGGCTGCACGTTCCCGCGGCAGGTTTTGCCCGAGTGTTGCCTGGGTGGACCACGGGTTGGCCGAACGCCCGGCCTTCCCTGCGCGGATGGTTTTAACGGTGTCCTTCGTGCTCTCCTCGGGGAGCGATGCACTATTGCCCCCGTCGCCCTCGCGGATCGCTGATGCGCGCGCCCGGTCGGGCAACTCACATCACCGCTGGGACTTGACGCACAGACCCCGGGCGTCAGGACCACACGACTTCTCCGTCCGCGGACGGTCCCGCCTGACTGCCGAGAGGCTTTGCGTGTGCTCGCCCCTGACATCAACAAGACCGTTGTTACAGCGCCGTGTCGTACCGCGTCGCGTGGGGACTCACGGTTGCCCGCCCTGTCCTCACGCTGATCGCGCCGACGCTGCCGCGTCCACCGCCACCCGGCCCGCATGTCGTGACGGTCGCGAACGCCCCTTTGGCAGGGCCGAGGTGAAGCGTGTATGCCATAAATCCGAAATTCGGAAAAGTAAAATATTTTTGAGGCGAGGACTTGACGAGGTGTTTTGCCCGACGGGGTGCGAGGGGCGCCTCGACCTCCACTCGTCATTCCGCGGCGCGCGTAAGCGCGAGCCCGGAATCCATGTCACCGCGGAGCATGCGGCCCGATGAATTCCGGGCCTGCGCTTCCGCCTTCGCTCTCCGAGCCTCGGCGGACAAGCCGCGCAAGCGGCGGTGCAGCAAGGATTGCCCTGGAGTAGTCCTTCGCCGGTATTGCATTGTCTGGCACAAACACCACCTGAATTCGTTGTAAAGGGCACAGTCGCTCCGGGAGTGAGAGCGTGGCCAGCCGAAGGGTAAACCAGGATCTTCCCGTCATCGCGCGCTTCGAGGTGCGTCACCGCAACTACCTCGCGCCAGATGGTTCGATTCAGCGACCGCTTCCTTCTTTCGCCTCCGATTCCAAGCTTCTGACTGAGCTTTACCGGTCAATGGTGCTGCTGCGCCTGTTTGATCGGAAGGCTGTTGCGTTGCAGCGCACTGGCCGGCTTGGGACTTACGCCGTGTCGCTCGGCCAGGAGGCCGTGTCGGTCGGGATCGCCAGTGCGATGCGGATGGAGGATGTGCTGTTGCCGTCGTATCGCGACAATGGGGCTCTGCTGTGGCGCGGCGTCAAGCTGGAGGAGATCCTCCTGTTCTGGGGCGGCGACGAACGCGGCAACCGGTTTTCAGGACCGGTTCACGATTTCCCATTCTGTGTTCCGGTCGGATCCCAGGCGCCGCATGCCGCCGGTATCGCCTATGCCCTCAAGCTGCGCAAGCAACCGCGTGTCGCGGTGTGCTTGTTCGGCGACGGTGCCACCTCGAAAGGCGACGTCTATGAAGCAATGAATTTTGCCGGCGTGCACAAATTGCCACTCGTCTTTGTCGTCGCCAACAATCAATGGGCCATATCGGTACCGTTGCGGCAGCAGACCGCATGCGAAACGCTGGCACAGAAGGCGATCGCCGCAGGCTTTATCGGCGAGCAGGTCGACGGGAGCGACGTGGTGGCGATGCGGGCCGCGAGTGAGGAGGCCATTGCCGCCGCCCGCGACGGTCATGGACCCCGGTTCATCGAGGCGGTCACGTACCGGCTCGGCGACCATACCACCTCGGACGACGCCGCACGCTACCGTTCGGCAGAGGAGGTTCAGGCGCATTGGAAGGAAGAGCCGATCGCGCGGCTGAGGGCCTATCTGGTGGCGCAGAAAATGTGGAGCAAAGCGGATGAGGAGCAGCTCGCCGCCGAGTGCCATGCCCGCGTCGAGGTGGCGGCCGAACGCTATCTGGCGACAGTGCCGCGCCGTCCCGAAACCATGTTCGATCACCTCTATGCCGATCTGCCTGAGGCCTATGCCGCGCAACGCCGCGAACTTGCGGGAGAGCCCGATGCCTGAGGCAACGTTGGTCGAAGCCATCAACCTGGCGCTCGCGCGCGCGATGGAGGATGATCCTGACGTGGTCGTGCTTGGCGAGGATGTTGGCGTCAACGGGGGCGTCTTCCGCGCGACCGCAGGCTTGCAGAAGCGGTTTGGGGCGGAGCGAGTCCTCGATACGCCGCTTGCCGAGCTCCTGATCTCCGGGCTCTGCGTCGGCATGGCCGCGCAGGGACTGAAACCGGTCGGCGAGATCCAGTTCATGGGGTTCATCTATCCCTGCCTGGATCAGCTCGTGAACCATGCGTCCCGATTGCGCAACCGGACCCAGGGCCGGCTTACCTGTCCCATGGTTCTGCGCACGCCGCACGGTGCCGGCATCCGCGCGCCCGAGCATCATTCCGAAAGCACCGAGGCAATGCTCGCCCATATTCCCGGCTTGCGCGTTGTCATGCCTTCCTCGCCCGAACGTGCCTATGGATTGTTGCTCGCCGCTATCCGCGATCCCGATCCCGTCGTGTTTCTCGAGCCGACGCGCCTGTACCGCGCTGCCAAAGGCGAGGTGGAGGACAATGGCGAAGCCTTGCCGTTGGACACCGCTTTTGTATTGAAGGAAGGTCGCGATCTCACGCTGATCAGCTGGGGAGCCATGCTGAAGGAAACCATGGCTGCGACGGAGGCACTCTCCGCCGAAGGCATCGCGGCGGAGGTCATCGATCTCGCCACGCTCAAGCCCTACGACGAAGATACCGTGCTCGGTTCGGTCGCCAAGACCGGCCGTTGCGTGATCGTGCATGAGGCCGCACGGACCGGCGGATTTGGCGCCGAGATCGCCGCTACAATTGCCGAGCGCCGCCTGTCCTCACTGCTTGCGCCCGTGACCCGCGTCACCGGCTACGACACCGTCGTTCCGATGGCGCGCCTGGAGCAATACTACATGCCTTCGGTCGAACGCATCAAGACTGCCGCCCGCACGGTCTGCCAGTTCAGCTAGCTGTCAACGGACTGGATTTTGAAGGATTTGATTTAACGGACTTGGGTCCATGCGCCAGTTCACATTGCCGGATCTTGGAGAAGGCCTCGAGGAGGCGGAGATCGTGAGCTGGTATGTCGGCGAGGGCGATCACGTCGTCACCGATCAGCCGCTCGTTTCCGTCGAGACCGACAAGGCGGTGGTTGAGATACCATCCCCGTCGAGCGGGCGCATCGCACGCGTGTTTGGCGGCAAGGGTGATATCGTCAGGGTCGGCGCGCCGCTCGTCGAATTTGCGGAGGGCGCCGAACAGGACACCGGCACCATCGTTGGCGAGCTCGGCGGCGGCGAACATCTGCCCGCTCCAGGAATGCCTTCCGAGCCCCTGACCCGACCCCAAGTGTTTCCGGCTGTGCGGGCACTTGCGCGCAAGCTCGACGTCGATCTTGAAAGCGTTCAGCACACGGGACCTGGCGGCACCGTCACACGGGCCGATGTCGAGCGGGCCGCGAAGATCGTGTTCCAAGCCGGCAGCGCCGAGCCCCTCCGAGGCACGCGGCGTGCCATGGCCCAGCGCATGACAACAGCGCATGCGCAAGTTGTTCCCGCTACGGTGACGGATGAGGCCGACATCGACGATTGGCCGACGGGCGAGGACGTGACGATCCGTCTGGTGCGGGCCATTGCTGCGGCCTGCACGGCGGAGCCCGCGCTCAATGCCTGGTACAATCACAGCGCAGGAGAACGACACCTCATGGCGCGTGTCGATCTCGGCATTGCCGTGGATACCGAGGGCGGCCTGATTGTTCCTGTGTTGCGCAATGTCGCGGAGCGCAGCGTATCGGACTTGCGGATGGGACTTGACCGGCTGCGGGCCGATGCGATCGCGCGCTCGATACCGCCTGAAGAGCTGCGTGGCGCGACGATTACCCTGTCGAACTTCGGGATGATCGGCGGCCGGTTTGCAAATCTGATCGTCGTGCCACCTCAGACGGCCATCATTGGTGCCGGACGGATTTCGCCGGGCGTCGTCCCGCATCGCGGGCAGCCTGCTGTGAGGCGCACGCTGCCGCTGTCACTCACCTTTGATCATCGCGTCGTGACGGGCGGTGAAGCTGCCCGCTTCATGGTCGCACTCAAGTCGGATCTTGAGCAGATGTCGTGAACGCTGTTTGCAACGCGCTCGCACCAAAGCCCTTCGGTTATCCAAATCCATCGCATCGCACCACGGCGCTCCATGATTTCCTTTATGCCTTATCCGGGCATTGAGGTTCCGGAACGGAACACCATATCTTCGGCAAGGGAGCCCTTGCCGTGCAGATCACAAAGGCGGCGCTCGTTGCGGCGATCGGCATCGTCGCTTTTCTTTCTTGTCTCCTTCCGGGCTCGGCGGAGGAGAAGCGCCGTGTTGCGCTCACCGTCACGATCGAGGGAGCCATTGGCCCGGCATCGGCGAGCTACGTGAAGGAGGCCTTGGTCAAGGCCGGTGAACGACGCGCCGAGATCGTGATTCTTCAAATGAATACGCCCGGCGGCCTGAATTCGAGCATGCGCGAGATCGTCGCGGACGTGCTCGGCTCGTCCGTTCCCGTCGTCGGCTACGTCGCGCCGGCTGGCGCCCATGCGGCGAGCGCCGGCACGTACATCCTCTTTGCGAGCCATATCGCGGCGATGGCGCCAGGCACGAATATCGGTGCCGCGACGCCAGTGCAGATCGGCGGACCGCTTCCGGGCCTGCCGAGCGGCACACCCGACAAGGACGGCAAAGACAAGAAGGATGAGCCCAAGGACGCGATGACGGCGAAGGTGACGAACGATGCCGTCGCCTTTATCCGCAGCCTCGCCGAACTGCGCGGCCGCAATGCCGACTGGGCCGAGAAGGCGGTCCGTGAAGCCGCCACGCTGTCCGCCAACGGCGCGTTGCAGGCGCACGCCATCGATCTCGTCGCACGCGATCCGGCCGACCTGCTCAAGCAAATCGATGGTCGCGTGGTTGAACTTGCCGGCGGCAAGACGCCGCGCCTTGCAACGCAGGACGCCGTCATCGAAAGCATCGACCCCGGATGGATCTCCCGCTTCCTGGCTGTCATCACCGATCCGAACGTGGCGTTCATCCTCCTGATGGTCGGCATCTACGGCCTGATCTTCGAATTCATGTCTCCCGGCGCAGTCGCTCCGGGAGTCGTCGGCTCGATCTGCCTGCTGCTCGGCCTCTACGCCCTCAACCTGCTGCCGATCAATTATGCCGGCCTCGGCTTGATGCTGGTCGGGATCGCGCTCCTCGCCATCGAGGCGTTCAATCCGACCGTCGTGATCGGCCTTGGAGGTGTCGTCGCCTTTGTGCTGGGCGCCGTCATGCTGATCAGGGTCGAAGCGCCGGGCTACCGGCTGTCGTGGTCGGTCATCGCGGTCGTCGCGGCGATGTTCACGGGTTTCGTTCTGGTCGTGCTCGGCGCGCTCCGGCGCGCCCGCCGCGGCCCGCTACGGGCCGGCGCGCAAGCCATGCTCGGCCTGGCCGCCGAGGTCCTCGACTGGAACGAGAACGAGGGGCACGTCTTTACGCATGGCGAACGCTGGCAAGCGCGCGGCGCCGACAGCTTCAAGCCCGGCGAGAGGGTCGAGGTCGCCAATATCGTCGACTTGACGCTGGTGGTTCGGCGTCCGACCGCTGTGAGCGGCGAGGGAGGTCAACTCTGATGATTGAATATTCGATTTATGCAGTGCTTGCTCTGATCGTCGTCATGTTTCTCAGCCAGGCCATTCGCATCCTCAGGGAATACGAGCGCGGCGTTATCTTCACGCTCGGCCGCTTCACCGGGGTGAAGGGGCCGGGCCTCATCATCCTCATTCCGATCGTGCAGCAGCTCGTCAAGGTCGATCTCAGGGTGATGGTGCAGGTCGTGCCGCCTCAGGATGTGATTTCGCGCGACAACGTCCCGGTCAAGGTCAATGCCGTTCTCTACTTCCGCATCGTCGATCCCGAGCGCGCCATCATCAAGGTCGGCGATTTCATGGCCGCGACCAGTCAGCTGGCCCAGACCACGCTGCGCTCCGTGCTCGGCAAGCACGAACTCGACGAGATGCTCGCCGAACGCGACCGGTTGAACGCCGACATCCAGGAGATCCTCGACAAGCAGACCGACATCTGGGGCATCAAGGTGACCGGTATAGAGATCAAGGACGTCGATCTCAACGAAACCATGGTGCGCGCGATCGCCAAGCAGGCGGAGGCGGAACGGTTGCGGCGCGCCAAGGTGATCAACGCGATGGGCGAGCAGCAGGCCGCCGAAAAGCTCGTCGAGGCCGGCCGGATCCTCGCGCAGGAGCCGCAGTCAATGCAGCTGCGCTACTTCGCGGCTCTGCACGACATCGCGGGCGAGCGGTCGTCGACCGTCGTGTTTCCGCTGCCAATCGGCCTGCTCGATCATTTGATGCCGCGGCGCGAGACGACGTGATGTCTCTCGGACCAAAGGTTGTTTGGCGCGATCGGGACGGATGGGGTGCGGATCGCGACGTCGAAGACGTAGAGCGGTAGGATGGGTGGAGCGAAGCGAAACCCATCGTCTTAGCAAGGGGCGAGATGATGGGTTTCGCAAGGGCTCTACCCATCCTACGACTCCTCAAACGAAAAGGCGCCCCTCGCGGAGCGCCTTTTGCTTGTCGTGTCCTGTTCGAGCCTGATCAGCCCGAATAGTACATCTCGAACTCGACCGGATGCGGGGTCATCTCGAAGCGGGCGACTTCGGTCATCTTCAGCTCGATATAGGCGTCGATGAAGTCGTCATCGAACACGCCGCCGTTCTTCAGGAAGCCGCGGTCCTTGTCGAGGTTTTCGAGCGCCTCGCGGAGCGAGCCGCAGACGGTCGGGATCTGCTTCAGCTCTTCCTTCGGCAAATCGTAGAGGTCCTTGTCCATCGCCGGACCCGGATCGACCTTGTTCTTGATGCCGTCGAGGCCGGCCATCAGCATCGCGGCGAAGCCGAGATAGGGATTGGCGAGCGGATCGGGGAAGCGCACCTCGACACGCTTGGCCTTCGGCGAAGCGGTGTAGGGGATGCGGCAGGAGGCCGAACGGTTGCGCGCGGAGTAGGCGAGCAGCACGGGGGCCTCATAGCCCGGGACCAGACGCTTGTAGGAGTTGGTCGACGGGTTGGTGAAGGCGTTGATCGCCTTGGCGTGCTTGATGATGCCGCCGATGTAGTGGAGGCAGGTCTCCGACAGGTCGGCGTACTTGTTGCCGGCGAACACCGGCTTGCCGTCCTTCCAGATCGACTGGTGGACATGCATGCCCGAGCCGTTGTCGCCGAAAACCGGCTTCGGCATGAAGGTAGCGGTCTTGCCGTAGATGTGCGCGACCTGGTGGATGCAGTACTTGTAGATCTGCATGTGGTCGGCCATCAGCGTCAGCGTGTCGAACTTCATGCCGAGCTCGTGCTGGGCGGAGGCGACTTCGTGGTGGTGCTTCTCCACCTTGACGCCCATCTTGGCCATGGCGCCGAGCATCTCGGAGCGCATGTCCTGCACCGAGTCCTGCGGCGGCACCGGGAAGTAGCCGCCCTTGGTGCGGACACGATGGCCGAGATTGCCGCCTTCATATTCGGTGTCGGAATTAGTCGGCAGCTCCGAGGAGTCGAGACGGAAGCCGGTGTTGTAGGGGTTGGCGGAGAAGCGCACGTCGTCGAACACGAAGAACTCGGCTTCGGGGCCGACGAACACGCTGTCGCCCACGCCCATCGACTTCACCATGGCTTCGGCCTTCTTGGCGATGCCGCGGGGGTCGCGGTTGTAGGGCTCGCCGGTGGTCGGCTCGAGCACGTCGCAGGTGATGACCATGGTGGTCTCCGCGAAGAACGGATCAATCGTCGCGGTCACCGGATCGGGCATCAGGCACATGTCGGACTCGTTGATCGCCTTCCAGCCGGCGATCGAGGAGCCGTCGAACATCGTCCCTTCGGCGAAAATGTCGTCGTCGATCATGCTGACGTCGAACGTCACATGCTGCCACTTGCCGCGCGGATCGGTGAAGCGCAGGTCGACGTATTTGACGTCGTTGTCCTTGATCGATTTAAGGACGTCTTTGGCGGTCTTCATGCATACCCCTTTTGGCTCTGCGGGTCGGTTTCCAGGTGAGCAAAATTATTCTCGCTTTGGGGCGAGTTTTGCGCGACCGCACAAATGAAATCAGGCCGCCGAAGCAGCCCTATTTCTTGTCAGAGTGTCGCAAAATGCGGGATAGCACCCGGCTCAGATAGCGTCCAGCCCGGATTCGCCGGTTCGGATGCGGATCGCCTCTTCGATGTTGGAGACGAAAATCTTGCCGTCGCCGATGCGCCCGGTCTGCGCGGCGCGGCGGATCGCGTCGATGGCGCGTTCGACCAGATCGTCCCCGATCACGATCTCGATCTTCACCTTGGGCAGGAAGTCGACGATGTATTCTGCCCCGCGGTAGAGTTCGGCGTGACCCTTCTGCCGGCCAAAGCCCTTGGCTTCGGTGACGGTGATGCCTTGAAGGCCGACTTCCTGAAGCGCTTCCTTCACCTCGTCGAGCTTGAATGGCTTGATGATGGCTTCGATCTTCTTCACTGCGCGCCTCCCGGCCTTTTCGATCAAATAGCAACGTCTTCTAGCAACGTCTTCGTCAGGATGCGCTTTTCTTAACGCACGATCTTGTCTTCGCTATGCCGGGATCCCTGACCAGTCCGGCAACAACGGCCGGCCACACCCTGATAGATTGCCAGTGAGCACGACGAACCGAAGCGCTTCCTCGAAAGCAGGGTCTATGCCAAGTTGCAAATGCCCTGATAATTGGAGCGTTATCAGCCTTTTAACGAGCATCTCTGATAGGTGGAGCCATCGGCTCAAAATACCTCAGGCTACGAAATAGGCAATCGGTTCAATATTTGTGCAGATTGTTGTTCCGTCGGGTGGGTCGGCACGGAACGTGCCTGTTGAAAAGGCGTTTGGACCAGGGAAGTGGCATGGAAGTTCTGACCAACGCCGAAATGCAGCGGGCTGACCAGCTCAGCATCACGGCAGGCACGCCCGGCTTCAAGCTGATGCTCAGCGCAGGCCAGGCGGTCTCCGAAGCCGCCAATGCGCTGGTGGAGGAGGGGCCGATCCTGATCGTGGCCGGTCCCGGCAACAATGGCGGTGACGGTTTTGTCGCAGCCGCCGAACTCGCCGCCCAGGGCCGCGAGGTTTCGGTGATCCTGATGTGCGAGCGCGACCAGCTCCAGGGCGATGCGGCTTCCGCCGCGCGCGGCTGGAAGCATCCAGTGCTCCCGTTCACTCCGCAGGCGATCGGAAAGCCCGCGCTGATCATCGATGCGCTGTTCGGCGCAGGCCTCAGCCGCCCGGTCGACGGCGAGGCGCGTGCGATGATCGAGGCGATCAACGCCAACGGCGCCCTGGTGCTTGCGGTCGACCTGCCGAGCGGCATCAACGGCACCAGCGCAGCCGTGCTGGGCGTGGCGGTCAACGCCACCGAGACCGTCACCTTCTTCCGCAGGAAGCCGGCACATCTGCTTCTGCCGGGGCGGATGCATTGCGGCCGGGTGCGCGTCGCCGACATCGGCATCGACCCCCAGGTGCTGGACGAGATCGCGCCGCAGATCTTCGAGAACGATCCGGATTTCTGGGGTGCCGCCTTTCCGGTGCCGCGGATCGATGGCCACAAATACGCGCGGGGCCACGTGCTGGCGGTCTCGGGCGATATGGCCGCGACCGGCGCGGCGCGGCTCGCCGCGCGCGGGGCGCTGCGCGCCGGCGCGGGCCTCGTGACGCTGGCGACCCCGCGCGATGCGCTCGCGATCAATGCCAGCGCGCTGACTGCGGTCATGGTCCATTCTGTCGACACCGCGATCGAGCTCGGCGAGCTCCTCTCCGACAAGCGCTACAACACCTGCATGATCGGCCCCGGCGCGGGCGTCGGCGATCGCACCTGCGATCTCGTTCACACGGCGCTGGCGGCGCAGCGGCATCTGGTGCTGGATGCGGATGCGCTGACGAGTTTTGCCGCAAACCCCGAGCGTCTGTTTGAATCGATCAAGTCCTCGCAGGACAAGGCAGTGGTGCTGACGCCGCACGAGGGCGAGTTTCCGCGCCTGTTCTCCGACCTTAGCAACAAACATCCGGGACGCTCGAAGCTGGAACGCGTGCGCGCCGCTGCCGAGCGCTCCGGCGCGGTCGTGCTGCTGAAGGGGCCCGACACCACGATCGCCGCGCCCGACGGCCGCGCCACCATCGCCGCCAACGCGCCGCCCTGGCTGGCCACCGCCGGCGCCGGCGACGTGCTGGCCGGCATCATCGCAGGGCTTCTGGCGCAGGGTGTGCCGGCCTTCGAAGCCGCCAGCATCGGCGTGTGGATGCATGGCGAGGCGGGGAGCGAAGCGGGGCCGGGGTTGATCGCGGAAGACCTGGCTGAGACGCTGCCGGCCGTGCACCGGCGGATTTATGCTGCGCTGGGGGTGGAGTATTAAGGCTCACTCCACCGCGTACCACCGCACCAGCCGCGGCGCGGCCCAGTCGGTCGCGACGGATTCGATCAGCCATCGTCCGGATAAGGTCACCGCGAACGCGATGCGCTGGGTCTGGCCGGGCTCGATCGCGAGTGTGTCGAGCCAGTAGGGCTTCCAGCCATCGTCGAGCTTGTCGAGCAGGCGGAAGGGGTGGCCGTGCAGGTGGAAGATGGTGACGATAGGGGCTGGGTTCTTGAGGGCCAGCACGACGGTGCGGCCGGGCTTGGCGCGGAAGGCGGGTGCGGAGGAGGTCGAGAAACTTGCAGGACGCGTCCAGCCGGTCTCGGGTGCGCCGAGCGCGACATCGAACCGCAGGGCGCCTCTCAGATCGAGCTGGTCAGGCAGGTCATTCGAAGGAAGCGGCTGTGGCGGCAGCAGCGGCGCGCGCCGCTCCAGCTTGCCAGTGACGGTGAGGCTCCCGACCTGGCGGGCCTCCTTGCCGTCATGGAGCAGGAATGGGGCCGATGTGGCCGCGTCCACAAATGCGTCGGCCCGCGCGCCGGGGGCCAGGACCAGAGCGCCGTTGCGAGCAGGAAACGGCTCGGCCGGCTGTCCATCCAGGGCCATCACGTGGACCTCGTGGCTTTCCAATTTGATTGCCACAACAGTGCGTTGCGAGCCGTTGATAAAGCGCAGCCGCAGCCGCTCATTGGCCGCGGCTGAGAGTTCGAATGAGGTCCGCCCGTTGAGGGTAAAGAGCGGTGTCGTGTCCTCCGGGTCGCGGCCGGGGGGAAGCGCGGTCCCATCCGGCCGCAGGCGCCATTCCTCGATCAACATGACCTCGTCGCGATCCACGGCGACGCGATTTGTCTCGCCGGCGATGATCGGAAGCGGGCGCGCGGGCAGCTTCAGACCGTCTTCGAAGAGACGGAAGTCGGCTGACAGAGTTCCCGCATTTGGTATTGAAACGATTGAGGTTTCAGTCGCGTCCGGCCCAGTCGGCGCCCGCCCCCGCAACGGGGCGGCCGCGGCCGGGCCATTGAGGCCGTACCAGACTGGTGCAAGCGGGACAGGCAGGTCGTTTCGAAAGACCACTTCGCAGCGGTCGCCTCGCTTGAGACGGACGTTCCCGATATGGCTTACAGCCGCCAGCTCCCAGATTGGTGTAGCCGGCTGAGTCGGCCTCAGAGCCAGGGTCGCGCGGCGGGCCTGGAGGGCGAGCTGGGCGGTTACGGGCGGGGCTGCGCCACCGGCCGTCAACCCGGCCACCGAGGCTCCAAGTCCGGCCAGAACCTCACGTCGGCTAGGGTCAAACATCCGCGTTTTCATGGCTCGATGCGGACCACGCCGCGCTGGATAAGTCCAGCCATCGTGCCTACTTGAAGTGTGCCTCCAACCGGCCATTTTTTTGCTGCGAACAGTCAGGCACATGCTATAAGCCCGGCCGCCCGCGGCATCGCGGCCGGTCTGGATGCAAACTTACGCGGGCGTGGCGGAACTGGTAGACGCGCTGGATTTAGGTTCCAGTGACGAAAGTTGTGGGGGTTCGAGTCCCTCCGCCCGCACCAAGCGCTTTCAGCGTTTGCACGGATTACCGAAGGGCGGCTTCCTGCACGGAGTGTTTCCGGCGGGAGCGGTCCGATGAACCACCGTCGTTGAGGCGTTTGCCTCGCGCCGGATCGATTAATGAGAGCGTCCCGACGCGCAACGTGCCGGGACCGAACGAGAAGAAGATTGGACGCCATGCAGGTCACAGAAACGCTCTCTGAAGGTTTGAAGCACGAGTTCAAGATCAGCGTTCCCGCGTCTGATCTCGACGCCAAGGCCGGCGCCAAACTCGTCGACCTCAAGGACAAGGTCCGCATCAACGGTTTCCGCCCCGGCAAGGTGCCTGTCACTCACCTCAAGAAGGTCTATGGCCGCTCGGTGATGGCCGAGACCATCGACCAGACCATCCGCGACACCAACACGCAGCTGTTCTCCGAGCGCGGCTTCCGCCTTGCGACCGAGCCGAAGATCACCATGCCGAGCGAGCAGGCGGAGGTCGAGGAACTGCTCAGCGGCAAAACCGATCTGACCTACACGGTTGCGATCGAGGTGGTGCCGTCGATCGCGCTCGCCGACTTCAAGAGCTTCCAGGTTGAGAAGCCAGTCGCGGACGTGTCCGATACCGATGTCGACGAGGCCATCAAGCGCATCGCCGACACCAACCGCGGCTATGCCGCAAAGGCCGAGGGCGAGAAGGCCGCCTCCGGTGACCGCGTCACCATCAGCTTCAAGGGCACCATCAATGGCGAGGCCTTCGAGGGCGGCACCGGTGAGGGCATCCAGGTCGTGATCGGGTCCAACACCTTCATCCCCGGCTTCGAGGAGCAACTCACCGGCATCGGCGCCAACGAGACGCGCACGCTGAAAGTGTCATTTCCCAAGAACTACATGAACGACAAGCTCGCCGGCCAGCCGGCCGAGTTTGAGACCACCGCGACCTCGATCGAGGCGCCGCAGGACATCGCGATCGACGACGAGTTCGCCAAGACGCTCGGCCTGGAATCGCTGGACAAGCTGAAGGAAGCCGCGCGCGAGCGTCTGGCTGCCGAGTTCGCTGGCGCGACGCGCCAGCGCGTCAAGCGCGCGCTGCTCGATCGCCTCGACGAGGCGCACCGCTTCGAAGCGCCGCCTTCGCTCGTCGACGAGGAGTTCAATCTGATGTGGAACTCGGTCAAGGCCGAGATGGACTCCGCCGGCAAGACCTTTGCCGACGAGGACACCACCGAAGACGCCGCCAAGGAAGAGTACCGCAAGATCGCCGACCGCCGCGTGCGGCTCGGCCTCGTGCTCTCCGACATCGGCGAGAAGAACAAGATCACCGTGACCGACGACGAGGTCGGCCGCGCCGTGATCGAGCGGGCGCGCTCGATGCCCGGCCGCGAGAAGGAAGTCTGGGACTTTTACCGCAACAACGCCCAGGCGTTGGCCCAGCTTCGTGCACCGATCTATGAGGACAAGGTCGTCGACTTCATCCTCGAACTCGCCAACGTGACCGAGAAGAAGGTCTCGCGCGAGGATCTGTACAAGGACGACGAGGCGGAAAAGACCGCAGCCTGAGAACTCTAGCCTTCTGTTAAGGATGATCAGCAAAGGGGTCCGGCTAGCCATGTGGCTGGCTGGGCCTCTTTGCGAGAATCAGCTTCAAGTGCCCCGTGGATTAAGCCTTAATTCGCTCCGCACTTGTCTGGCGCGAATTGGGCTATATCTGTCGGTGCAGCCCGTACCTACGCCTCTACCTCTACCAACTTTCAGCATCACGGGCGTCCATCGGCCTTCCGGCAAATCCAGCCAAACTGGCAGCCAGGACTGGCGATGTCCGCCTCCTAAAACCCAGGTGACTCATGCGCGATCCGGTTGAAACCTACATGAACCTCGTGCCCATGGTGGTCGAGCAGACCAACCGTGGCGAGCGCGCCTACGACATTTTCTCGCGCCTTCTGAAAGAGCGCATCATCTTCTTGACCGGTCCGGTCGAAGACGGCATGTCGACCCTGATCGTCGCACAGCTGCTGTTCCTTGAGGCGGAAAATCCGAAGAAGGAAATCTCGATGTACATCAACTCGCCGGGCGGCGTGGTGACGTCGGGGCTCGCGATCTACGACACCATGCAATTCATCCGTCCGCCAGTCTCGACGCTATGCACGGGGCAGGCCGCTTCGATGGGTTCGCTGCTGCTCGCCGCCGGCGAAAAGGACATGCGCTTCTCGCTGCCGAACGCGCGCATCATGGTGCATCAGCCCTCCGGCGGCTTCCAAGGCCAGGCCACCGATATCATGCTGCACGCCCAGGAAATCCTGAACCTGAAGAAGCGGCTCAACGAGATCTACGTGAAGCACACCGGCCAGACCTACAAGGCGATTGAGGACGCGCTGGAACGCGACAAGTTCCTGACCGCGAACGACGCCAAGGAGTTTGGTCTGGTCGATAGGGTCATCGACAAGCGCGCCGAAGAAGCGGCAGCCGCGAAGACCCCGTAGCATTACCGGGATTGCAACAGCGATCCCCGGCATTGCATGGGATCGTCAGGGCAGCGTTCACGTTAAGGACGCATTCGCGGGGGCAAAAAAGCCGTTTGTGCCCTGCGACAGGCGGAAAGTTCCGCTTTCGTGCCTGTTTCTGGTGGCAATCCAGCCACGCAACCGCGATTTCGATCACTTCGCCCGTGCCAAGACGTGAAATCACGGTATTGTCACGGGTAGCCGGCGACCCCTCGATTAGCGAATTCTTGATAGTCGGGTGACAGCATGGTTGGCTACGAATGATCGGCTATGATCGCGGAGAATCGAGCGACCGTGATTCGCACGGGATGTAACGCGTAGGGTCTTTTTTGGTACGGAATTTGCTCTATTTGAACTTCATGCCGGCCCTCGTGTCGGAATGGAGCGAACGAGCGGAGCGGGATCGAACCGCGGACGGAGACATGAATGAGTAAGGTCGGCACGAGCGACTCCAAGAACACGCTATATTGCTCGTTCTGCGGCAAGAGCCAGCACGAAGTCCGCAAACTGATCGCGGGTCCCACGGTCTTCATCTGCGACGAGTGCGTCGAGCTCTGCATGGACATCATCCGCGAGGAGAACAAATCCTCGCTCGTGAAGTCGCGCGACGGCATTCCGACGCCGAAGGAAATCTGCAAGGTCCTGGACGATTACGTCATCGGCCAGAGCCATGCGAAGAAGGTCCTGTCGGTCGCGGTGCACAACCACTACAAGCGCCTCAACCACCAGACCAAGCACAATGACGTCGAGCTCGCGAAGTCAAATATCCTGCTGATCGGTCCGACCGGTTCGGGCAAGACGCTGCTCGCGCAGACGCTCGCCCGCATCCTGGACGTTCCGTTCACGATGGCCGATGCAACGACGCTGACCGAGGCCGGCTATGTCGGCGAGGACGTCGAGAACATCATCCTGAAGCTGCTGCAGTCCGCCGACTACAATGTCGAGCGCGCCCAGCGCGGCATCGTCTACATCGACGAAATCGACAAGATCAGCCGCAAGTCCGACAATCCCTCGATCACGCGCGACGTGTCGGGTGAGGGCGTGCAGCAGGCGCTGCTCAAGATCATGGAAGGCACGGTGGCGTCGGTCCCGCCGCAGGGCGGCCGCAAGCATCCGCAGCAGGAATTCCTGCAGGTGGACACCACCAACATCCTGTTCATCTGCGGCGGTGCGTTCTCGGGCCTGGAGAAGATCATCTCGGCACGTGGCCGGTCGACCTCGATCGGTTTCGCCGCTCAGGTGCTGGCGCCGGAAGACCGCCGTACCGGTGAAATCTTCCGTCACGTCGAGCCCGAGGATCTCCTGAAGTACGGCCTGATCCCGGAGTTCGTCGGCCGTCTGCCCGTCGTGGCGACGCTGGAGGATCTCGACGAGGCTTCGCTCAAGAAGATTTTGGTCGAGCCGAAGAACGCGCTGGTGAAGCAGTACCAGCGGCTGTTCGAGATGGAGAACATCGAGCTGACCTTCGCCGACGAGGCGCTTGGCGCGGTTGCCCGCAGGGCGATCGAGCGCAAGACCGGCGCGCGCGGACTGCGTTCGATCCTCGAGGCGATCCTGCTCGAGACCATGTTCGACCTGCCGGGCCTGGAAGGTGTGGAAGAAGTCGTGATTTCGCGCGAAGTCGTGGAAGGCACGGCGCGTCCGCTCTACATCTATGCCGATCGCTCCGATCGTGCTGTCGAGAACGCCAGCGCCTGATTTGCGGCGCTGGAGCACTCCAATCGTCCCAACAGGTCCAATCGTCCCATCAAGTAAGGGCTGCGGAAAGTATCTCCGCAGCCGGTGTTTCGTCGCTTGCCCGCATGCGTAAGCGCCTGATGGCGCGCGTCTTTCAATGACTTGACACCCCCCCGGTCGATAGCCACCTAATGTCGGCGGCGAGCAAGAATACTGTTCAAGATTCGCCTCAGTTCCGATCCGGCAAGCCGGTCCAAGTCTATCAAGTCTATAATGGGACCGACCGGTTCTGCGGATCACTTCGGCACCTTGTGGCGGTTGCGCATGAGCATGGCGGGCTGCGTGCAAGGGGGCACAGCAAAAGGAAAAGGCCATGACTAATCCAAAACCCAGGCCAACCATCGCCCATGGCGAAACGCACGCCTATCCCGTGCTGCCGCTGCGCGACATCGTCGTCTTCCCGCACATGATCGTCCCGCTCTTCGTCGGCCGCGAGAAGTCGATCCGCGCGCTCGAAGAGGTGATGAAGAACGATGCGCTGATCATGCTCGCGACGCAGAAGAACGCGTCCGACGATGATCCGGCGCCCGATGCCATTTACGAGACCGGTACGCTTGCCAGCGTGCTCCAGCTCTTGAAGCTTCCCGACGGCACCGTGAAGGTGCTGGTCGAAGGGCTCGAGCGGGCGCGCGTGCAGAAGTACACCGATCGCAGCGAGTATTATGAAGCAACTGCGATTGCGCTCGCCGACACCGATGCGAAATCGGTCGAGGCGGAAGCGTTGTCGCGCTCGGTCGTGTCCGACTTCGAGAGCTACGTGAAGCTCAACAAGAAGATCTCGGCTGAGGTCGTCGGCGTGGTGCAGGCGATCACTGATTTCGCCAAGCTGGCCGACACCGTTGCTTCGCATCTCGCCGTCAAGATCGCGGATCGCCAGCAAATCCTGGAGACGCTGTCGGTCACGCAGCGCCTGGAGAAGGTGCTCGGCTTGATGGAGAGCGAGATTTCGGTGCTCCAGGTCGAGAAGCGCATCCGCTCGCGCGTCAAGCGCCAGATGGAGAAGACCCAGCGCGAGTATTATCTCAACGAGCAGATGAAGGCGATCCAGAAGGAGCTCGGCGACGATGACGGTCGCGATGAGCTCGCCGATCTCGAAGAAAAGATCTCCAAGACCAAGCTCTCCAAGGAAGCCCGCGAGAAGGCGCAGCATGAATTGAAGAAGCTGCGCCAGATGTCGCCGATGTCCGCGGAAGCGACCGTCGTGCGCAACTATCTGGATTGGCTGCTGTCGATCCCGTGGAACAAGAAGTCCAAGGTGAAAAAGGATCTGGAAGCCGCCCAGGCGGTTCTGGATGCCGATCACTACGGGCTGGAGAAGGTCAAGGACCGCATCGTCGAGTATCTCGCGGTGCAGTCGCGCGCCAACAAGCTGACCGGACCGATCCTGTGCCTCGTCGGGCCTCCCGGCGTCGGCAAGACCTCGCTGGGCAAGTCGATCGCGAAGGCGACGGGGCGCGAATTCGTGCGCGTCTCGCTCGGCGGCGTGCGCGACGAGGCCGAGATCCGCGGTCACCGCCGCACCTATATCGGCTCGATGCCCGGCAAGATCATCCAGTCGATGCGCAAGGCGAAGTCGTCCAATCCGCTGTTCCTGCTGGACGAGATCGACAAGATGGGCGCCGATTTCCGCGGCGATCCGTCCTCGGCGCTGCTCGAGGTTCTCGATCCCGAGCAGAACGCGACCTTCAACGATCACTATCTCGAGGTCGACTACGATCTGTCCAACGTGATGTTCATCACGACCGCGAATACGCTCAATATTCCCGGCCCGCTGATGGACCGCATGGAGATCATCCGGATCGCGGGCTACACCGAGAACGAGAAGGTCGAGATCGCGCGCAAGCATCTGATCCCGACAGCGGTGTCCAAGCACGGCCTGGACTCCAAGGAGTTCTCGATCGACGACGACGCGCTGCTGCTTCTGATCCGCCGCTACACCCGCGAAGCGGGCGTGCGTAACCTGGAGCGTGAGCTTTCGACACTCGCCCGCAAGGCGGTGAAGGAGCTGATGATCTCCAAGAAGAAGTCGGTCAAGGTCACCGAGAAGACTCTGGAAGAGTTGCTCGGCGTGCCGAAGTACCGCTTCGGCGAGATCGAGAGCGAGCCGCAGGTCGGCATCGTCACCGGCCTTGCCTGGACCGATGTCGGCGGCGAGTTGCTGACCATCGAAGGCGTCATGATGCCCGGCAAGGGCAAGATGACGGTCACGGGCAATCTGCGCGACGTGATGAAGGAATCGATCTCGGCGGCGGCGTCCTACGTCCGCTCGCGCGCGATCGTCTACGGCATCGAGCCGCCGCTGTTCGACCGGCGCGACATCCACGTGCACGTGCCGGAAGGTGCGACGCCGAAGGACGGTCCGTCGGCGGGCGTGGCAATGGCCACCGCGATCATCTCGGTCATGACCGGCATTCCGGTTCGCCATGATGTCGCGATGACCGGCGAGATCACGCTGCGCGGCCGCGTGCTGCCGATCGGCGGCTTGAAGGAGAAGCTGCTGGCTGCTGCCCGCGGTGGCATCAAGACGGTGCTGATCCCCGAGGACAACGCCAAGGATCTCACGGAGATTTCCGATGCGATCAAGGGCGGCATGGAGATCATCCCGGTGTCGCGTCTGGACGACGTCGTCGCCAAGGCGCTGGTGAAGAAGCCGGTGCCGATCGTCTGGGAAGAGGACACCAAGGTGACGGTGAAGTCCGACGGCGACGAAGCCGCTGGCGGCCTGACCGCTCACTAAGGTTCAACGAAACATGATAAAACGGCGCCTTCGGGCGCCGTTTTTGCTTGGGGGGCAAGGGACGAGGTCAATGCAGATCGACGGGCAATGCCATTGCGGGAAGATCACCTATGAGGCCGAGATCGACCCGGAGGCCGTCTCGGTCTGCCACTGCCGCGACTGTCAGACCCTGACGGGATCGCCGTTCCGGGTGACCGCGGTCTGCACCAGTGCCGACGTCAAGCTGACCGGCGGCATGCCAAGAATCTACGGCAAGCGCGGCGACAACGGTCGAATGCGCTTCCAGCACTTCTGCGGCGATTGCGGTTCCCCGCTGTTCACGAGCGGCGAGGGCGACCAGGCCGACGATTGGGGCATTCGCTGGGGCAGCATCCGCCAGCGCGACGTCTTGCGGCCGAGCCGCCAGATCTGGTGCCAGTCGGCTGTGGTGTGGATCGACGCGGTGCCCGGTCTGCCGGGGAGGCCGGGGGATTGAGCCCGGCTTGCCAAACCGAAGCTCGCGAAGCGGTCGAAGGCTGGTGGGCGGTCACGGATTCGAACCGCGGACCCTCTCGGTGTAAACGAGATGCTCTAACCAGCTGAGCTAACCGCCCCACAGCGTCTCTTTAGCCCCGCGGCGGGTGTTGGAGCAAGGGCCGTACGCGTCGTAGTTCTGCCCCAGGCAATTGGGCGCGGAGCAGGTGTCCGACGGAATGTTGACAGCGGCCCCTTGGCCAAATGCTGTGAGCATTTGACCGCTTTGTTCGCGTCGCACAAGAACCCCCCCGGCAGGTCCCGCTGCCAGGGCATTCCCTTTTTTGCAGTGCGAATCTGTCATCGGAGCAGGATCGATTTCAACGCCCCTTCGCGACGAGGAGGCGATGTTCGTGCCCGCCCGCCGCCGCAGCACTTCGACGAGACCTCCCGCCCGGTCTCAGGCGGTCTTGGTGAACATCGTCAGGACGCCGTCCGCGATGTTGATCGCGACGACTTGCGACGAATTCAAGCCCTTGGCCTTAAGGACGGACGCAGCCTGCGGCGTGGCGTCGATAGACTTCCGAAGCGACTGTATGTCTTCGTCGCTTGTATGCGCCACGATTTCATCGACCTTCGCGCGCACTGCCGGCTGCAATTCCTTGACATCGACGACCTCTATGCTCCGTATCACTGTCTTGGACTGATCGGACTGAGACTCGGTGCCCGGTTGCGAAGAAGGTTTCTGTGCCTGCACGAGAGCCGGCGTTCCGATGGAGAGAGCTGCAACGATGACGGATACCGTGAAGCTGCGCATGGTCATGCCTTTCCGGTTTGAGGAACGGGAAGACTATCGACCAAATCTGGTTGGCGTCTGATTCTGATGTGGCCGTTCGGTGAAACCAATGCGGCTGTAATGCGCACACACCGCGGCGGCTCTGGTAATGTTCCCTCGTCTGCCGGTCTTGGTCCGAAGTCGACGCGTTGAACTGGACAGGATGCAGTCACATGACATTCGTCTTGACAATATTGGAGAGGAATAATGGGCAGCGCTACTGGCCACGAACCCAATGCCGACCAGATCGCCTACTGGAACGGGCCGGGCGGGCAGCGCTGGGCCGATCGCCACGCGGCGCAGGAAAGCCTGCTTGGACCCATTGCCGACGTGCTGATCGACCGCGCCAGGCCGAGGCCGGGCGAACGCGTCCTCGATGTCGGCTGCGGCTCCGGTGCGACGACGTTCGCGTTCGCGAAGGCGGTCGCGCCTGATGGCTTTGCGCTCGGCCTCGACGTTTCCGACCCGATGCTGTCGCAGGCACGCATGCTGGCGCCAAAAGGCCTGCCGCTCGATTTCGTGCTGGCGGATGCGACGGTGCATCCGTTCGAGCCGGCGAGTTTTGATCTGCTGGCCTCGCGTTTCGGCGTGATGTTCTTCGCCGATCCGGTCGCGTCCTTCACGAACCTCCGTCGCGCGCTGAAACCGTCGGGACGGCTGGCGTTTGCCTGCTGGCGCGAGCCGAAGGAAAACCCCTGGATGATGGCGCCGCTGACGGCGGTCTACAAACACGTCCCGAAAATGCCGCCGGTCGGGCCGGAAGAGCCGGGCCCGTTTGCCTTCGCATCCGAAGAGCGCGTGGTGCGCATCCTCAAGGGCGCCGGCTTCGTCGACGTGGCGATGGAGCCGCACAATCTCGCGATGGACATCGCGATCGGCGGTGGTCTCGAAGCCGCGGTCGACGGCTCGCTCCAGATCGGTCCCGCCAGCCGCGCGCTCCAGGGCCATCCGCCGGAGACGTACCAGGCCGCAAAAGCCTCGATCCGCGAGATGCTCGCGCCGTTCCTGAAGGGGCAGAGCGTGGTGTTGCAGGGCGCGATCTGGATCGTGACGGCGAACGCGGCGTAAGGCGCTGCTGTTTGAACGTTGCTGTATGTAAGCTGTTTGCCAAACATTCAGTGTCGTCCCGGCGAAGGCCGGGATCCATACCCCGGGGAGTGGTTGTAGCGTCAAGCTGCAACCCCGAGTCTTCGCCAAACCACGTCCTGTGCTTATGGGTCCGGATCTACGCGCGCTTTGGGCGCGCTTGTCCGGAACGACGCCGGAAATTGGGGCCAAGCCAATACGGCCTCACACCACATCATCCGGCGCCAGCGCGCAGCCATTGTCGGGATGCGTCTCCACCTGAAGCGTGGTGTGGCCGATGCGGAACGACGCCTTCAGCTTCTGTGCCGTCTCCATCAGGAACACGTCGCCGGCGCCGGCGGGCATGACCAGATGACAGGTCAGCGCCGTCTCTGTGGTCGAGATCGGCCAGACGTGGAGATCGTGGATCGCGGCAACACCGGGACGCGCGAGCAAAAAGGCCCTGATCGCCGCAAGGTCAGTGCCCTTGGGCGCCGCCGCCATCGACATGTCGATGGAGCCGCGCAGCAGGCTGGTGGTGCTCCAGAGGATGGTGACGCAGATGATGAGGCTGGTGACGGGATCGAGCCAGAGCCAGCCGGTCCAGATGATCAGCGCCGCCGAAACCACCACGCCGAGCGAGACCGCAGCGTCGGCCGCCATGTGCAGATAGGCGCCCTCGATGTTGATGTCGTCCTTGCGTCCGCGCGCGAACAGCAGGGCGGTGAAGCCGTTGACGAGGATGCCGATGCCGGCGACCACCATCACCGTGATGCCCGCGACCGGCTCCGGCTCGCGCAGCCGCAAAATCGCCTCCCAGCCGATCGCACCGGTTGCGACCAGCAGGAACACGGCGTTCGCCAGCGCTGCCAGGATGGTGGAGGCGCGAAAGCCATAGGTGAAGCGGCCGCTCGGCGCGCGCCTTGCCGCAATCGATGCGCCCCAGGCCACGACGAGGCCGAGCACGTCGCTGAGATTATGGCCGGCGTCCGCGAGCAGGGCAGTGGAGTTGCCGATATAGCCATAGACCGCTTCGGCCACGACCAGCGCTGCGTTGAGCGATATGCTGATCGTGAACGCCTTGCCGAAATTTGCGGGAGCATGGACATGGGCGTGGCCGTGGTCGTGACCATGACCATGCGCCTGGCCGCCATGATCGTGGTGGCGATGACCGTGATGGTCGTGGCTGCTCAAATCTAGCGCTCCGCGGACGCTGCCAAATCAGGCGCCATTGTAGGCGTTTCGTTTGCCGCGTCACGACGGAACAGCACGTAGAGCGCCGGCAGCACCAGCAGCGTCAGCACCGTCGAGGAGATGATCCCGCCGATCACCACGGTCGCGAGCGGCCGCTGCACCTCGGCGCCAGCGCCGGTGGCGAGCGCCATCGGCACGAAACCGAGGGAGGCGACCAGCGCGGTCATCAACACCGGCCGCAGCCGCGTCAGCGCGCCCTCGCGCACGGCCTCCACGATGGGCCGTCCCTCGCTGCGCAGCCGCTCGATGAAGGCGATGATGACGAGGCCGTTGAGCACGGCGACGCCCGACAGCGCGATGAAGCCGACACCGGCGCTGATCGACAGCGGGATGTCGCGCAGCAGCAGCGCCGCAACGCCGCCGGTCAACGCCAGCGGCACGCCGGAGAACACGAGCGCCGCATCCGCCGCCGATCCCATGCCCATGAACAGCAGCAGGAACACCAGCAGGAGCGCCACCGGCACCACGATCGTCAGCCGCTTGGTCGCTGAGACCAACTGCTCGAACTGTCCGCCCCAGCCGATCCAGTAGCCCGGCGGCAGCTTGACCTTCTGCGCCACGGCCGCCTCGGCCTCGGTGACGAAGGAGCGCAGGTCGCGTCCGCGGACGTTGGCCATCACCACCACACGGCGCTTGCCGTTCTCGCGGCTGATCTGGTTCGGGCCCGGCGCGATCTCGATCGTTGCGACAGAGGACAGGGGGACGTACCGCAGCGTTGTACTCGCGGTCCCCGGCCATGCGGTTTTGGTGACGGCTGTCGTGTCCTCGCCCGGCGGCAGCGGGATCGGCAGCGACTTGATTGCATCCGGGCTGGCGCGAAGGTTTTCTGGCAGGCGCACCACGATATCGAAGCGGCGATCGCCCTCGAACAGTTTTCCAACGGGTTTTCCTCCGATCGCGATCTCGACGAGGTTTTGCACCTCGCCGACGCTGAGGCCGTAACGCGACAGCGCCTGGCGGTCGAGCTTCACGGTGAGGATCGGCAGGCCGGCGATTTGCTCCGTCTTGACGTCGGCTGCGCCTTCGATGCCGCGAACCGCGCCGTGGACCTGCTGGGCGATGCCCGCGAGCACGTCGAGATCGTCGCCGAAGATCTTGATGCCGACGTCGCTCCTGATCCCCGCGATCAGCTCGTTGAAGCGCATCTGGATCGGCTGGGTCATGCCATAGGCGGCGCCGGGGAGGGTGTTGGCCGCACGTTCGAGTTCGACGACCACTTCATCCTTTGGCTTCGCAGGATCGGGCCATTCCTCGCGCGGCTTCAGCGTCACATAGGTGTCTGCCACGTTCGGCGGCATCGGGTCGTTGGCGATCTCGGCGGTGCCGACCTTGGAAAAGATGGTCGCCACCTCCGGAACCTGCTTGATTGCCTTCTCCAGCCGAAGCTGCATGTCGACGCTCTGGGTGAGGCTGGTGCCAGGAATCCGGATGGTCTCGATGGTGATGTCGCCTTCGTCGAGGCTTGGGATGAACTCGCCACCCATGCGGGTTGCGGCAAGAAGGCTGCCGGCGACGATCAGGACGGCGCCGAGCGCGACGCTGCGGCGGAAGCGGATGGTGCGGTCGAGCAGCGGGACGTAGAGCCGCTTGGCTGCGCGCATGAACATGTTTTCGTTTTCCGAGATCCTGCCGGTAACGAAGATCGCGACCGCGGCCGGGACAAAGGTCACCGACAGCAATGCGGCGCTGGCGAGCGCCATCAGCACGGTGAGCGCCATCGGCGTGAACATCTTGCCCTCGGTCCCCGTCAGTGTCAGGACCGGAAGATAGACCACGGCAATGATGAGTGTACCGAACAGGCTCGGCTTGATGACCTCGCTGGCGCCCGCGAGGATCGTCTCCATCCGCTCCTCCAGTGAGAGCAGGCGTCCGCGATGGTGCTGCTCGGCGGCGAGCACCCTGAGGCAGTTCTCGACGATGATGACAGCACCATCGACGATGATGCCGAAATCGATCGCTCCCAGGCTCATCAGATTGGCGCTGACCTTGCTCCCGACCATGCCGCTGATCGTGAACAGCATGGAGAGGGGAATGACACAGGCGGTGATCAGCGCGGCGCGGATGTTGCCGAGAATCAGGAACAGCACTGCGATCACCAGCGCTGCGCCCTCGACCAGATTGGTCTCGACTGTCTGGATGGTCGCTTCCACCAGATGCGTGCGGTCATAGACGGCGTGCGCAATCACGCCCTCGGGGAGCGATTTGGCGATCTCCTTGAGCCTTGCGGCGACGCGCTGGGCCACGGTGCGGCTGTTTTCGCCGATCAGCAGCATGGCGGTGCCGAGCACGGTCTCCTTGCCGTTCGCCGACGCCGCGCCCGTGCGCAGGTCTTGGCCCTCCTGCACGTCGGCGACATCGCGGATGCGCACCGGCACTCCGCCGCGCGAGCCGATCACGATGTCCTTGATTTCCTGGATATTGGCGACCTGCCCGGGGGCACGGACGAGATATTGCTCGCCGTTGCGCTCGATATAGCCGGCGCCGACGTTGGCATTGTTGACGGCAAGCGCCGTCATGATGTCGCGAAAGCTGAGGCGATAGGCCATCAGCCGGCCCGGGATCGGCAGCACGTGGAACTGCCGCTCATAGCCGCCGATCGAGTTGACCTCGATCACGCCGGGGATCGTGCGCAGCTGCGGCTTGATGATCCAGTCCTGGACGGTCCGCAGCTCGGTCGGAGTGAAATCGGCGCCGGTCGCCGATTTCGCGCCGGGCTTGGCTTCGACGGAATAGACGTAGATTTCACCGAGGCCGGTGGAGATCGGCCCCATCGCGACCTCGGTGCCGGCCGGCAACTGGTCGCGGGCTTGCTGGATGCGTTCATTGACGAGCTGGCGCGCGAAATAGATGTCGGTGCCGTCCTGGAACACGACCGTGACCTGGCTCAGGCCGTAGCGCGAGATCGAGCGCGTGTAGTCGAGCTTGGGCAAGCCCCCCATTACGGTCTCGATCGGGAAGGTGATGCGCTGCTCGGCTTCAAGCGGCGACAGGCCGGGTGCTCGGGTGTTGATCTGAACCTGGACGTTGGTGACGTCGGGTACGGCGTCGATCGGAAGCCGGGTGAAATTCCAGGCGCCGAAAACGCCAGCCGCGAGCGCGAGGAGAACCACGAGCCAGCGTTGACGAATGGAGACGGCGAGGAGGGCGTCAATCATGATCGGCATCTCCCTTGCCCATCTCCGCCTTGACCACAAAACTGTTTTCGGCGACGTAGCGCTCGCCGGCCGACAGTCCCGCCCGGATCTCCACGAATTGCGGGTCGGAATCCCCGAGCTCGACGGGGCGCGCCTCGATCTTGTCGCCGTCCTCGCGGACGAACACGATGGTCCTGTTCTCCAGTGTCTGGATCGCGCTTCGGCGCACGGCAACCGCGACGTTGCGCGCGGCGAGGATCAACCGCGCCGTGACGAACAGGCCGGGACGCAAACGCCCGTCCGGATTTGACAGCACCACGCGGGCGAGGGCGGTTTGGGTCTCACTACTGCCGATCGGCGCCATGTAGGAGATCGTGCCCTTGATCTCGCCACGGCCATCGTCGGGCTCGATCAGAACTTCGTCGTTGAGGCGAACGCGCCGCAGATCCTGCCGATAGATCGAGAGGTCGACCCAGATGGTGGAGAGGTCGGCGACGACGAAGGCCGGCTTCTGCTCGGAGGCGTATTCGCCGAGTGAAATCTGCCGTTCGATGACGGTACCCGCGATCGGCGCCTTGAGCTCATAGACGGTGAGGCTCTGGTTGCTCTCGATCGTGGCAAGCAATTCGTCCTTGCCGACCTTATCGCCGATGCGCTTCTGGATCGACTTGGCGAGCCCGGGAAAGCGCGGCGTCACCTGCACGACCGCTTCCTGGTTGGCGCGCAAGATGCCGTTGAAAGACAGCGTATCGGTCAGCGTCGCGCTTGCGGCTTGCGCCAGCGTCACGCCTGCGGCCGCCAGCTTGACGTCGGAGATGCGGATGCGATCGGCGCCGTGCTCGTCCTGCTCGACATGGTCGTTCGGCTTCTCCGGCTTCTTCTCCGCGGCGTGCTCGGCGGGCGCGACCCTGGCCGGCGCGAGCATGGAGTAGCCGTAAGCGCCGAGTGCGGCGGCAACGAGCGCGACGAGAATGGTGGAGGACGTCTTCATCGTGCGCTCTCCCGCGCCAGCGCAAAGGGATTGCCGACGAGGCCTTCGATGGTCGCAACACCCGCGTGGAAGTTTTGGAGCGCCTCCTGCTCGCGCAGCCGCGCTTGCGCGACGCTCGCCTGGGCGTCGAGCACTTCGAGCAGGGTGAAGCGGCCCTGGCCGTAGCCCTGCGCGATCGCTTCCGACGCTTCGGTCGCCTTCGGAATCGCGGTGTCGCGCAGCAGCGCGAGCTCGCGCAGCGAGCCCTGGAGCGAATCGTAGGCGCGGCCGGCGACCACGATCAACGTGTTGCGGTTGGCCTCGCGCTCGGCCTTGGTCTTGGTGAGGCTTTCCTGCGCCGAAAGGATGTTGCCCTGGTTCTGATCGAACACGGGGATCGGCACCGAGACGGTGATGCGCGCCGCATCGTCATTGGTTTCGTTGAAGTGACGCCAACCGGCGGCGATCCGCACGTCGGGATAGGGCTTGAGCCGCGCCAGCAACAGCTCCGCGTTGCGCTGCGCATACACCGCGGTCCAGCGCGCCAGTTGGGGATTGGCGTCGATGGCGGCGACCACGGACTGGAACATGGGTGGCCGTCCCGTGTCGAGCCGGCCGGAGACTTCGCCGAATTTCGGCGCGGGATCGCCCATCAGCACCGCAAGCTCGCGCCGGGCGCTGGCCAGGGTTGCCTTGAAGCGTTCGCGGTCCGCCTTGACCAAGGCGGAGGCGACTTCGGCGCGGCCGGTCTCAGCCGGCGAGGAGGCGCCGGCCTCGACGCGGCGGCGCAACAGCGGCGTCAGCCGGTCGATTGCCGCAATCTGCTCGTCGAGGATCTGGATGCGGCGCTGCGCGCCGAGCACGCTCAGAAAAGCGATGGCAGTCTCGGACAGCACCTCGAGCCTGACGGCCTTGCGCTGGATCGCGGCGACCTCGACGCCGGCGACGCCCGCGGCAATCCGCGCGTCGCGCTTGCCGAACAGCTCGAAGGCCTGGCTGATCTGAACCGTGGTCTCGGCCGATTTTGTGCCGCGATAGATGCCCGACCCGAACGAATTGTCCTGTTCATAGGACAGTTCCGGATTGAGCAGGGCGCCGGCCTGGATGCGCTGGCCCGTGGCGATGCCGACGTCGCGCTCCGCTGCGGTGAGCCGCGGGCTCGCAGTCAGCGCGCGCGACAGCGCGGCGCGCATGGTCAAAGTCTGGCCGTGAGACGGAGCAAGCGCCAATCCGGCAATCAGACACGCTGCCGCGCACGTCAGGCGCGCGGCCATTCCCCTGCGAAACATGAAACCGACCTGTGAAGGATGAACCTAATGGGCGCGGGGCACCCGACCAATCCGTTCAGGCAATATGCTTGGGAGGCGGGGAGTCGGTATCGGGGATAATTCCGGTGAGCCGGGGTGCATGTTGCGGGCTCGATGCAGACACGAGCGCGCTCGATGCGGCCGGCGGCGTCGGCTGCGCCACCGTCACCGAGAAGCAGCCATGGCAATGATGGCCGCCGATTGTCTTGTAGTCGCCGTGGCCGGCGGAGCCATCAAGGACCGCGGCGATCTCCGAGCCGCCGCCGGGCGTGGTGACGTCGATGTCGTGCAGGCCGTGCAGCGCGCCCGCGAGCAGATAGACAACCGCGATCAGCACAGACAGCAGCCCGCGCCAGTTGGGCGGGCGGCAAGATCCTGAGGCTTGGCGGTTCGCGAGCACGACGTCACTCTGGTTGCGGTCTGCGCCCGGCCTAACATAGGGGTGGGAACAGTGTCGACCCGCAACATTGTTTCGTCCGTGGAACAATTGCCGCAGCAGCGCGTGCGTTGTGACCGCTTTTCATTGGCGCGCGATGACGCGCGGGCGTGAGGCGAAGGTCTCGATCGCCGCTGTGCGGGCCGGCTCCGGAGCACAGCAAGTGTCGTCAGCCTCAACCGTAATGACGGCGTGATAGCTGGCTTCCATTGCCCGTTCCAGCCATTTAATGGCTTCATCGATCCATTGGTCGTGGTGCTCGGGATCAGCGATCGCCTTCTCCCGGAATGCATTCGCCTGATGCAGGCACGCCGTTCTGCGATCCACGCGGTGCTCCCCATCTGGAGGTTCCGCCCCGAATCGCATCTTTGATGATCGCGGCACCGGCGTCGTTAACATAGGACAAGGAGGGGACAGATTGGGCGGTGCAAACGGAAAGGCCCAGCCCGGGGCTGACCGGCTGAGGCCTTTGTGCTCACAATCTTCATCCTTGGGACTTGAGCAGATAATCCACATCGCCCCGGTTCGTTCCCTGGGGATGCCGAATTAGGAACGTTCCTCATTCCTCCTGATTAGCGACCAAGAATGTTTGACAGGAATGGTTGAGGAGGACGGACCATGGATGGATTGATCTATCTCATCGGCTTGATCGTCGTGATCATGGCGATCTTGTCGTTCTTCGGCCTGCGCTGAGAGAGCTGCGATGGCGATCGAAACTCTGGTGCAGGACAACCTGATGGAAGGCGGACTCGCAGCCGCCGAGGAACGCCGGAGCATCCAGTGGAGCTCCGTCATCGCCGGCGCTTTGGCCGCGGGCGCGATGTCGTTCATCCTGGTCAGCTTTGGCGTCGCCATTGGCCTGGGTGTCAGCTCGGCTTCACCGACCTGGCGCGATGCATCGGCTGCGCTGGCGCTGCTGTCGGGGCTCTATTTGATGATCCAGGCGATCATCAGCTTCGGCTTCGGCGGCTACATCGCCGGCCGGACAGCGCGGCCGGCACCTGCGCTGGCCACGATCGAGGACGACGGCGAGCGGCGCGATGGGCTTCATGGGTTGACGTCCTGGGCTCTCGCCGTCTTGATCGGCGCGGCGCTGCTGGCGATCATCAGCGCGGCCGCGGTCGACCGTTCGTCGATGCGCAACTCGTCCGGGAATGCGACCTCCGCCGAGCCGCTGTTGAGCTACGAGCTCGACAAGCTGTTCCGCGCGCCGCGGCGGCCTCCCAACACCGACATGCGGGACGCCCGCGCCGAAGCCGGACGCATCCTGATGACGTCATCGAGCCATAGCGGCGTCAGTACGGACGATCGCAACTACCTCGTGCAGCAGGTCTCCGCGCTGACAGGATTGGCGGCGGCCGAGTCCGAACGTCGGGTCGACGCCCTGATCGCGGATGCGCGGACGGCAATCAACCGCGCGCGGCGCAACTCGGTCATCGTCGCCTTCTCGGTGGCTGCAGCGGCCCTGATCGGCGCTGCGGTGGCCTGGGCTGCGGCGGCTGCCGGCGGGCGGCACCGCGATGGCAAGCCGCTGCCGAACTGGATGGCGAGCTCGAACCGCTTCCATCGCAGCCCTCGCTCCATGCCGGTGCCGTAGCTCCCAAGATGATGGCTCCCAAGATGATGGCTCTCAAGATGATGGCCGGAGCAAGCCCGGCCACATCGCCTCCAAGAGAGGTATCAAGACAGGTGCTACGCCTTCTCTTCCCAGATCATGGCGAGATGCACGATCGTCTGCACCGCCTTCTCCATGTCCTGCCGGCTGACCCATTCGAGCCGCGAATGAAACGCGTGCTCGCCGGCAAAGATGTTGGGGCAGGGCAGGCCCATGAAGGACAGCCGTGAGCCGTCGGTGCCGCCGCGGATCGCTGTGCGCATCGGGCGCAGGCCGGCGCGGCGGATCGCCTCGACGGCGTATTCGAGGATGTGCGGGTGACGGTCGATCACCTGCTTCATATTGCGGTATTGCTCCCTCACCTCGAACTTGTAGGTCGAGCGCGGATAGTCCTTTATCACGTCCCTGACGATGTTCTCGAGCAGGACTTCCTTCTCCTTCAGCCCTTCCTCGGTGAAGTCGCGGACGATGAAGGAGAGCGTTGCCTGCTCCAGCGCGCCCTCGATGCCGATCGGATGCAGAAAGCCCTGCTTGCCCGAGGTCGTCTCCGGCGA
This sequence comes from Bradyrhizobium sp. 139, assembly GCF_023074175.1. GTDB lineage: Bacteria > Pseudomonadota > Alphaproteobacteria > Rhizobiales > Xanthobacteraceae > Bradyrhizobium. The sequence continues at coordinate 42,016 of NZ_JADPKS010000051.1, read as the reverse complement.
GCAGCCTTCCTTGGGCAGACGCTCGACGATGGCGGCCGCGATCTTGATCGCGTGCTCCATCTTGCCCTTGGCATAGCCGGGATGGGCGCTGACGCCGTTGATGGTGATGGTGGCCCCGTCGGCCGAGAAAGTCTCGTCCTCGACGCAGCCGGCGCTCTCGCCGTCCATGGTGTAGCCGAAATCGGCGCCGAGCTTCTTCAGGTCGACATTGTCGACGCCGCGGCCGATCTCCTCGTCCGGCGTGAACAGGATCTTGATGGTGCCGTGCTTCACGTCGGGGTTGTTGACGAAGAAATACGCGGCATCCATGATCTCGGCGACGCCGGCCTTGTTGTCGGCCCCCAGCAGCGTGGTGCCGTCCGTGGTGATGATGTCGTTGCCGATCTGGTTCTTCAGCGCGGGATGCTCGGCGAAGCGGATCATCTGGCTGGTGTCGCCGGGCAGCGTGATATCGCCGCCGCGATAATTCTTCACCACCTGCGGCTTGACGTCCTTGCCCGAGCAGTCGGGCGAGGTGTCCATGTGCGAGCAGAAGCAGATCACCGGCACCTTCTTGTCGGTGTTGGCCGGGATCGTTCCGTAGACGTAGCCGTAGTCGTCGAGATGGGCGTCCGCGATGCCGATCGCTTTCAACTCCGCGGCGAGCACGCGGCCGAGGTCTTTCTGCTTCTCGGTCGAGGGCGAGGCCGGGGATTCCGGATCGGACTGGGTGTCGATGGTGACGTAGCGCAGGAAGCGCTCGGTCACGGTATGCGTGAAGGTGAGGAAGGACATTTCTGGTCAAACCGCCGGGCCTGAGGGAAGCTGGCGGTATACCAGAAAAGCGGGCCGCGTTGCGGCCGGACCGCGGCCGGATCAGGCTTAACGAAGCGTAAGCTGCTAGATCGCCTCTTTCAGTTCCTTGACCGGGCGGAACGCGACCTTCTTGCTGGCCTTGATGTGGATCGGCTCGCCGGTCGCGGGATTGCGACCGGTGCGGGCGGCGCGCTTGCGGACCTGAAGGATGCCGAGACCGACGATGCGGACACGGTCGCCCTTCTTGAGGTGCCTGGTGATCAGGTCGACCATGTCGGTGAGGACGGCTTCGGCGCGCTTCTTCGAGAGGTCCTGGCTCTCCGCGATGTCAGCGGCGAGGTGCTTGAGCGTGATGGTGGCGGGAGCGGCTGCCTTCTTCGCCATGTCTGGCCTTCCTCGATTGTCCAACGGCAGGGGAATCCCCGGAAAAGTCGAAAAAGGTGAAGGGATCCTCTTGATCCTGGCAGGCCTAGACGATTCGGGCGCCGGCTGACTATGCCGCGGGTCCACCGACAAGCGCCATCGACGGCCAGCGCAGACACGCAGGACCTTGAGAAGTTCGAGCCAAGACTATGAAGGGATTGCCAAAATGGCGCGAGAGACGGGGCTCGAACCCGCGACCTCCGGCGTGACAGGCCGGCGCTCTAACCAACTGAGCTACTCCCGCGTGGTTCGCTCGAAGCGCGCGGAACGAGGGGGGACTTAAAGGCGGGGCTTGGTGAAGTCAAGGATGTTACGCTTCGCCGGGGCGCCTCAGCTAAGTATTGCTCTGGAAAACGAAAAGGCCGCCCGGAGGCGGCCGCTGGTCGGCCCGGAAGGTCGTCCGTCAGCGAATCTCCGAACTCCCCGCGCTGGTCACCACCACCGGCTTGCCGGCCTTGATCACGTGGGTGGACTGGGCGGTCTGGCTGTAATCGGCATTGGTGCGGGCTGCGATCCCGAAACCGGCCACTGCAATGCCGGCCACCAGCGCCACCACCACGATCTTCAGGTGGGTCGCGCGATCAGCAGAGTGAATTGAGTGGTTCATCTGAGCCTCCCGACGGACTTTGCCGCCGTCTATGGCTCCCCTTCTAAGGATCATCTGTTTCCGGATGGTTTCGCGGGTTCCGCAAAATGGTTTCATCTCCCGTCCGGCTGGTTTCGCCGGTTTGCGGGCGGTCGGTCTCAGGCTGCGGCCCGGCCGATATCGTTCCGGATCGTGCAGGCGGCCAGACGAACAGCAGGGCGCCGAGCGTGGTCGTGACCGCCGCCGAGAGCAGGGAATAGCGCACGGCGTGCGCGCCATAAGTGCCCTTCAGGGCGTCGTTGACCACACCCACGGCAAGCGGGCCGACGCCCTGGCCGAAGCAGGTGGCGGTGAGCGCGATGAGGGCGGAGGCCAGAGCCCGCATGCTCGGCGTCAACGATGTTCCAGAATGCGTCTTAATCGCATTTCGATCAGGCTGGGGAGGTTGGGCTACGAACACTTGGCACGCCCTGGCTTTCTTGGCAGAGGTGGATCATGAGCCAGACATCGAGCAGGGATGGGCACGCGTCGCCCGATGCGGACGAAAGTCACTCGCCGGCGCCGATCACCGTGATGCTGTCATCGCGGCTGATGGTGCTCGCCAATTTGCTCAAGCGCGGCGCGATCCTGCGCTACAAGCGCCTCGCCGGACTGTCCTCGGTCGAGTTCGGTCTCGTTGCTTCGCTTGGCCGGCGGCCGCCGATGAGCGTGGCGCGGCTCGCCGAAGCTGTCGGCCAGGACAAGGGCCAGATCAGCCGCGCGCTCGCGGAACTCGTGTCGCGCAAGCTGATCGCGAAATCGGCAAACCCGAAGGACAGCCGCGAGGTGCTGGTCTCGCTGACCGCGGCAGGGCTCGCCGCGCATGATGCGATCGTCGCCGGCGCGCAGGAGCGCAATCGGCAATTGCTGGAACAGTTGAGCAAGGACGAGTTCGAGATGCTGATGGCGCAGATCGACCGTCTCACGGCGACAGCCGAAAAGATGCTCGAAGCCGAGAAAGTTCCGCGCTGATCTCTCGGAAATCTCGGGAAATATTAGATCGTCTCCAAATATTAGATCATTTCTAAGAGTCGTTCTAAGAAGCTTTCAATTAGGGAATTCCCGCGCCCTCCCATAAGCCTCACCTCAAGCGCATGCTGTCCTGGGACCGGCGGCATGATGCATCAAAAATATGCAGCTTTGGGGTGGCGCGTTGAACAGTCTTGGAATGCTGCGGTCGGCCGTCCTGGCGACCGCGTCTGCTTTTGTATTGATGCCGCAGGCATCGCTCGCACAATCGTTAGCGCAAAGTGGCGCACAAAATCTGCCGTCGGTGACCGTGAACGCGCCGGAAGCACGCCGCCGCGCGCCCGCTGCGGCCGTGCGCCGCGCGGCGCGGTCCTCGGTGCAGACCGCCGCCAGCCGTAAACCGCAGCCGCAGCGCAACGTCGGCTTTGTCGAGACGCCCCGCGGACCGGTGAACGGCTACGTCGCCGGTCTCAGCTCGTCAGGCACCAAGACCAACACGCCGATCATGGAGACGCCGCAGTCGGTGTCGGTGATCGGCGCCGACCAGATCCGCGACCAGAAGCCGAACAAGCTCGACGAAGTCCTGCGCTACACCGCCGGCGTGCGCGCCGGAACCTTCGGCGCCGACACCCGCAACGATTGGTGGCTGATCCGCGGCTTCAAGTCCGATGACGTCGGGCTGTTCCTCGACGGCATACAGCTGTTCTACACGTCCTATGCGAGCTGGAAGCTCCAGCCTCCGAATATGGAACGCGTCGAGGTGCTGCGCGGCCCGTCGGCGGTGCTTTACGGCGGATCGAGCCCGAGCGGCATCGTCAACGTCATCAGCAAGCTGCCGCCGGCCGAGCCGGTTCGCTACACCGAGACCGGCGTCAACAATTTCGGCAACGCCTATGTCGGTTTCGATGTCGGCGGTCCCGTGGCGACGCAGCCCCAGGACGGCAAGCTGTTCTACCGTGTCGTCGGCCAGGTCCAGAACGGCCCGACGCAGGTCAACTTCACGCCCGACAACAACTACTTCATCGCACCGTCGTTTACGTGGAAGCCGGACGCGGACACGACATTCACGGTGCTGGCATCGGCCTCGAAGCAGGACACGCGCGGCATCAATTTCCTGCCCTACCAGGGCACGGTGACCAACGCGCCATTCGGCAAGATCCCGACCAGCTTCTTCGTGGGCGATCCCAGCGTCGACAAGTTCACGCGCGAGCAGGAGATGCTCGGCTATCAGTTCGAGCGCAATCTCACCGACGATCTGACGTTCCGGCAGAATGCGCGATTTGCACATATCGACCTGACCTATCGCGGCTACATCGGTAATGGCTGGGACAATATCAATACGGCTACGATGGGTCGCTACAATTGGTATGCAAAGAACACCGCCAATCAGGCCAATCTCGACAACCAACTCGAGTATCGCTTCAACAGCGGCCCGGTCAGGCACACGATGCTGTTCGGTGTCGATCTGAAGGGCTATCAGATCGATGACTATCAGGCCTTCAACTTCGGCACGGTTCCTCCGATCAACGTCTTCAATCCGGCCTATGGTATCGACATCCCCCTCGCGGGCGCGCCGTTCCGCAACTTCCTGCTCACGCAGAAGCAGGCGGGTGCCTATCTCCAGGACCAGATGAAGCTCGGCAATTTCACGCTGGTGCTGAGCGGACGTAATGACTGGGTCGAGACGTCACAGGTCGCGCGCGACACTGGCGCAAACATCGCCCAACGCGACGACAGCAGATTCAGCGGCCGCGCGGGGTTGATCTACAATTTCGACAACGGCATCGCGCCGTACATCTCCTATTCGTCGAGCTACAATCCGATTATCGGTCTCAACGCCCAGAACCAGCTATTCCTGCCGGAGACCGGCAAGCAGGCCGAGATCGGCGTCAAGGTCGCGCCCAAGGGATTTGACGGCTACTTCACCGCCTCAGTGTTCGACCTGAAGCGCCAGAATGTGCCGACGACCGATCCGTCGAATGTGCTGCTGCAGAACCAGACCGGAGAGGTGACCTCGCGCGGCATCGAGCTCGAAGCGGTGGCCAATGCCACGAAGGAGCTGAAGTTGATCGGCGCCTTCACGGCCTATCATCTCTTCAACAGCAGGGACCTCGATCCGACGCTGGTCGGCAAGACACCAACCAACACGCCTCAGACACTGATCTCGGGCTGGGCGGACTACACCTTCAAGGACGGGCCGCTCGAAGGATTTGGTTTCGGCGGCGGCGTGCGTTATGTCGGCTCTTCCTGGGCCGATGCCGCCAACACCCTCGAGGTTCCCTCCGTGGTGCTCGGCGATCTCGCGGTCCATTACGAATGGCAGAACTGGCGCACGGCTATCAATGTGATCAATCTGACCGACAAGATCTATGTCGCGAGCTGTGCCTCGGCGTCGTCCTGCTTCTACGGTGACCGCCGCCGCGTCACAGCCAGCGTCTCCTACAAATGGTGAAGCCGGACGAGGGGAGGATCTCGTGAAGGCGCGCACGGTCAGGCTCTGGTCCGTGGTCCACACCTGGACCAGCCTGATCTCGACCGTCTTCCTGCTCCTGCTCTGCCTGACCGGCCTGCCGCTGATCTTCCATCACGAGATCGATGAGCTCCTGGGCTATGCCCCCCAGCCCGAAGCTCACGCGGGCGCGGCGCGTGCGACGACGCAAGCCGTCGCCGACGCCGCGCTCGCCGCCGATCCCGGCCGCGTGCTGCAATATATCTCCTGGGACAAGGACGAGCCCGGGATCGTCACGGCGTTCACCAACAGCGCCGTCGACGGGCTGCCTGACAACACGACCGTGCGTGCCTTTGATGCAGGATCGACCAAGCTGCTCGGACCGGTCGGCATCGGGCCGATGCTGGTCGTGCTCAAGCTGCACACCGACATGTTTGCCGGCCAGCCCGGAAAGCTGTTCCTCGGCGGGATGGGCCTGCTATTCGCCGTCGCCATCGTCTCCGGCGTGGTGCTGTATTGGCCGTTCACCCGCCGCCAGCGGTTTGCCACCATCCGCGATCACGCCTCGCGCCGCGTGGTCTGGCTCGACTGGCACAATCTGATCGGCGTGGTGACGGTCGCCTGGGCGCTGGTGGTTGGCCTCACCGGCGTCGTCAACACCTGGGCCGAGCTGATGCTCAACCAGTGGAAGGCAACCGAGCTCGCCAGCATGGTCGCGCCCTATGCCGGCAAGCCGCCGCCCTCGCATCTCGCTTCGCTCGACGACGTCGTCGCGCGTGCCAGACAGACGGCTCCCGGCATGGAGGTCGCGTTCATCGCGTTTCCTGGCACGCCGTTCACCTCCTCGCACCATTTCGCCGCCTTCATGCGCGGCGACACGGCGCTGACGGCGCGGCTCCTCAAGCCGGTCCTGCTCGACGGCGAGACGGGGGAGGTCGCCGACAGCCGGGCGCTGCCGGTCTATCTCCAGGCGCTCCTGATCTCGCAGCCGCTGCATTTCGGCGACTATGGCGGGATGCCGCTCAAGGTGATCTGGGCCGTCCTCGATACTCTCACGATCGTTGTGATCGGCAGCGGCCTCTATCTCTGGCTGGCACGGCGGCGCAAGCGTGCGCCCGCCCGGTCCGCCGCATTCGCCAGTCGAACCCCGGTCCCGTCGTGATGCATGGCTCCTCTGACCGCTCGCGCCTGTGGATGCGTGTCTTTGCTGCACCTGTCCTGCTCGCGGTTGCGACCATCACCGGTCTGCTGGCTGCGCTGCTCTGGGGAACGGTTGGCCAGTATGTTGCCTGGGTGAGCGTGGGCGCCCCGGTGCTGGTCATTGTCTGGGTTTGGGTGCGCTGCCGCACTCAAAAAAGCGGGCAATTTTCGCGGGCGACACGCGGCAAATAGCTGTCTCGGCCGGTGCGCCGCAATCTTCGGACAGCTGCCCTGCAAAACCGTGGCCGCCCTTGCTGGGTCTGACGATCTGCTTCATACCAGCGGCGGGGTGATTCCGGGATTTCTACCGTTCTGGGAGCGGCAAAGGGCCTAAAAAGAGCGTGTCTTGCGCCCATTGGTGCACTGCGCTAAGGCTCAGAACAATTCCAAACTGGACGAATCCGCGGCTCCCGAGGCTGCGGGAAAAAGGGCTCGTCAATGAGCGGCATTCTTCAGAACTATCTTCCACTTGTCGTCTTTATAGGGGTGGCGGGCCTCATCGGCCTCGTGCTGCTGATCGCGCCCTTCGTCGTGGCGTTCCAGCAGCCGGACCCGGAAAAGCTGTCGGCGTATGAGTGCGGTTTCAACGCCTTCGACGATGCCCGCATGAAGTTCGACGTGCGCTTCTATCTGGTCGCCATCCTCTTCATCATCTTCGACCTCGAGGTGGCGTTCCTGTTTCCCTGGGCGGTGGCGTTCGGCAAGCTTGGCGCGACCGGCTTCTGGTCCATGGTGGTGTTCCTCGGCGTGCTGACGGTCGGGTTCGCCTATGAATGGAAGAAAGGGGCACTGGAATGGGATTGAACCCTGCACCGTCCGCTGGTCCGGTCATCACACCGGCCCCCAAGGGCATCCTGGATCCGTCGACCGGCAAGCCGATCGGGGCCAACGATCCGTTCTTTCTCGAGGTCAATTCCGAGCTGTCCGACAAGGGCTTCTTCGTGGCCGCGACCGACGACCTCATCACCTGGGCCCGCACCGGCTCGCTGATGTGGATGACGTTCGGTCTCGCCTGCTGCGCGGTCGAGATGATGCAGGTGTCGATGCCGCGCTATGACATCGAGCGCTTCGGTTTCGCGCCGCGTGCCTCGCCGCGCCAGTCCGACGTGATGATCGTCGCTGGCACCCTGACCAACAAGATGGCGCCTGCGCTGCGCAAGGTCTACGACCAGATGCCCGAGCCGCGCTACGTCATCTCGATGGGCTCCTGCGCCAATGGCGGCGGCTATTATCATTATTCCTACTCGGTCGTGCGCGGCTGCGACCGCATCGTGCCGATCGACATCTACGTGCCGGGCTGTCCGCCCACGGCGGAAGCGCTGCTCTACGGCGTGCTGCTGCTGCAGAAGAAGATCCGCCGCACCGGCACCATCGAACGCTAAGGTTTTACGTCATGGACGACGCCAAGCTCGACGCCCTGGGGCAGACGATCGTTAGCGCGCTTCCGGGCGCCGCCCTCGGTCACTCGGTCGCCTTCAATCAGCTCACGGTCGATGTCGAGGCCAGCAAGATCGTCGAGGTGGTCAAGTACCTCCGTGACGACCCGAAGTGCCGCTTCGTCAACTTCACCGACATCACGGCGGCTGACTATCCCTCGCGCGAGAAGCGCTTCGACGTGATCTATCACTTCCTGTCGCCGACCCTGAACACGCGGATCCGGCTCAAGGCCCAGGCCGACGAGACCACGCAGGTGCCGTCGCTGATCGAGGTGTTTCCCGGCGCGGACTGGTTCGAGCGCGAGGCCTACGATCTCTATGGCGTGTTCTTCGTCGGCCATCCGGACATGCGGCGCCTGCTGACCGATTACGGCTTCGAGGGCCATCCGCTGCGCAAGGACTTTCCACTCACCGGGTTCGTCGAAGTCCGCTACGACGACCAGGAGAAGCGCGTAGTGTACGAGCCCGTCAGGCTCAACCAGGAATTCCGCAAGTTCGATTTTTTGTCCCCGTGGGAGGGAGCGGACTATCCCTTGCCGGGCGATGAGAAGGCGGGGCCGAAGGTCTGATCATGAACGAGCAACCCGAACAGCTTCGCAACTTCACCATCAATTTTGGACCGCAGCATCCGGCGGCGCACGGCGTGTTGCGCCTGGTGCTGGAGCTTGACGGCGAAATCGTCGCGCGCGTCGACCCGCATATCGGCCTGCTTCATCGTGGCACCGAGAAGCTGATCGAGCAGAAGACCTATCTCCAGGCGATCCCTTACTTCGACCGCCTCGACTACGTCGCGCCGATGAACCAGGAGCATGCCTTCTGTCTCGCCGCTGAAAAGCTGCTCGGCATCGAGGTGCCGCGCCGCGGTCAGCTGATCCGCGTGCTCTATTGCGAGATCGGCCGCATCCTGTCGCATCTGCTCAACGTCACCACGCAGGCGATGGACGTCGGCGCGCTGACCCCGCCACTGTGGGGTTTTGAAGAGCGCGAGAAGCTGATGGTGTTCTACGAGCGCGCCTCGGGCAGCCGCATGCACGCGGCCTACTTCCGGGTCGGCGGCGTGCATCAGGACCTGCCGCAGAAGCTGGTCGACGACATCGACGCCTGGTGCGATCCGTTCCTGAAAGTGGTGGACGACCTCGACCGGCTGCTCACCGCCAACCGCATCTTCAAGCAGCGCAACGTCGATATCGGCGTGGTGTCGCTGAAGGAAGCCTGGGAGTGGGGTTTCTCGGGCGTGATGGTGCGCGGCTCGGGCGCGGCCTGGGATCTGCGCAAGTCGCAGCCCTATGAGTGCTATGCCGAGATGGATTTCGACATTCCGATCGGCAAGAACGGCGACTGCTACGACCGCTATCTGATCCGCATGGAAGAGATGCGCCAGTCCGTGCGCATCATGAGGCAGTGCATCCAGAAGCTGAACGCAGCCGAAGGGAAGGGGCCCGTCGTCGTCGAAGACAACAAGGTCGCGCCGCCGCGCCGCGGCGAGATGAAGCGCTCGATGGAAGCGCTGATCCATCACTTCAAGCTCTACACCGAAGGCGTTCACGTGCCGGCCGGCGAGGTCTATGCCGCGGTCGAGGCGCCGAAGGGCGAGTTCGGCGTCTATCTCGTCTCCGACGGCTCCAACAAGCCCTACAAGTGCAAGATCCGCGCGCCGGGCTTTGCGCATCTTCAGGCGATGGACCACATCTGCCGCGGCCATCTGCTCGCCGACGTCTCGGCGATCCTCGGCTCGCTCGACATCGTGTTCGGAGAGGTCGATCGGTGATGGCGCAGGCGCCAATCCAGTTTGACCGTGCCTCGGGGGCCCTTGAAGGGGCCAACCTGTGGGAGCGGACGGCTGCCTTGGCGCTGGTGACGGGATCCAAGATATCGTCGCACTTCTCGCACATGGGCTACATCGCCTGCGCGAACCTGCTGCGGAAGACGCTGCCCGAGCGCAACATCGCGATCAAGCTCAATCCCGACGCCGTGTTCGAATTCCCTTACGGCGACGGTTACTGGAGCAAGCTGCTCAACCGCTCCTACAATTACGAGGACGAGCTGGAGCTGCTGTTCGCGGACTCTATCGACGTCGACTACACGCTGCTCGATTGCGGCGCCAATTACGGCTACTGGTCGGTGCTGGTGTCGAGCAAGCGGTTCGGCTCCCACAAGGCGATTGCGATCGAGCCCTCGGGGCAGAACTATCCGAAGCTCGCCAACAATGCGCGCGCCAACGGCAACCGTTTCGACACCATGAAGTGCGCGATCGGCGCGGCCCGCGGCACCGCACGGCTGTCCGGCACCAAGCACGAGGCCTTCAGCATCGCCGGCGGTGTGTCGGCAGGTGGCGAGGAGGTGCCGGTCATTGCGCTGGACAACCTCATCGACGATGGCAAGGTTGCTAGCACCGGCAAATACCTGATCAAGCTCGATGTCGAGGGTGTCGAGATCGAGGCGATCAAGGGCGGCGCCCGGCTGCTTGAGGCCGACAGCGTCATCATGTGCGAGGAGCACGGCAGCGACCGCAGCCACGCAGTGTCGCGCTACATCCTCGAACAGACCCCGCTGAAGCTGATCGTATTCGATCCGCGCAGCAACCGGATGGAGACCGTGACCGAGCTGTCGATCCTCGACCGCATCAAGGTCTCGACCCACGTCGGCTACAACGTTTTCGGCACCGCAAGCGCATTCTGGCAGGACAGGATCGATGCCCTGAATGCGAAAACCACGCGCCGCGTGCAGTGAGAGATTGAAGAGATGTCCGTCCGTCGATTAGCACCGAAGGAAGTCCAGCCCGCGAGCTTTGCGTTCACGGAGGAGAACCTTGCATTCGCCAAGCAGCAGATCGCGAAATATCCGGCCGGACGTCAGGCCTCCGCGGTCATCGCGATCCTCTGGCGCGCGCAGGAGCAGCACGATGGCTGGGTGTCGGAGGCCGCGATCCGCGTCGTCGCCGACATGCTCGACATGCCCTATATCCGCGTGCTCGAGGTCGCAACCTTCTACACGATGTTCCAGCTCGCCCCCGTCGGCAAGAAAGCCCACGTCCAGGTCTGCGGCACCACGCCGTGCCGCCTGCGCGGCGCCGAAGATCTCATCCATGTCTGCGAGCACCGGATCCATCACGAGCCCTTCCATCTTTCCAAGGACGGCGATTTCAGCTGGGAAGAGGTGGAGTGCCTCGGCGCCTGCGTGAATGCGCCGATGGTGCTGATCGGCAAGGACACCTATGAGGACCTGACCAAGGAGAGCTTCGGCAAGGTGCTCGACGGTTTTGCTTCGGGCAATCCGTCCAAGCCCGGCCCGCAGAATGGCCGCCAGTTCTCGGCGCCGATCACGGGGCCGACTACGCTGAAGGAGATCACCTGATGCGTGATCTTTCGTCGTCGGCAGTGGAGGGGAACGGTGCCATGAAGAAGTGGAGCTTCATCGCGATGCATGCCGCGGTCGCGGCGACATTCATCTTTCTCCTGCAACGCTTCGCCCTGAACGCGTCGCAGGAATCCAGCCTGCTCTGGGCGCTGACCTTCGCCGTCTGCGCCGCCGGGCTTGCCTACAAGCAAGCCAACCGTTGATCGGAAAGCACTGAAATGCTCGAGGACAAGGATCGCATCTTCAAGAACCTCTACGGCCTCCACGATTGGGGACTCGAGGGCGCGCGGCGCCGCGGCGCCTGGGATGGTACGAAGAACATCATCGACAAGGGTCGCGACTGGATCATCAACGAGATGAAGGCGTCGGGCCTGCGCGGCCGCGGCGGCGCCGGCTTTCCGACCGGGCTGAAATGGTCGTTCATGCCGAAGGAATCGACCGACGGCCGGCCGAACTATCTCGTCGTCAACGCCGACGAGTCCGAGCCCGGCACCTGCAAGGATCGCGAGATCATGCGGCACGATCCGCACCTCCTGATCGAGGGCTGCCTGATTGCGAGCTGCGCGATGAACGCGCATGCCTGCTACATCTATGTCCGCGGCGAGTTCATCCGCGAGCGCGAGCATCTCCAGGCCGCGATCGACCAGGCCTATGAGGCCAAGCTGGTCGGCAAGGACAATGTCAACGGCTGGCCGTTCGACATCTACGTCGCGCACGGCGCCGGCGCCTATATCTGCGGCGAGGAAACCGCGCTGCTCGAAAGCCTCGAGGGCAAGAAGGGCCAGCCGCGGCTGAAGCCGCCGTTCCCGGCCAATGTCGGCCTGTTCGGCTGCCCGACCACGGTCAACAACGTCGAGTCCATCGCAGTTGCGCCCGACATCCTGCGGCGCGGTGCGGCGTGGTTCGCCGGCATCGGCCGTCCGAACAATGTCGGCACCAAGCTGTTCTGCATCTCCGGCCATGTCGAGCGGCCCTGCAACGTCGAAGAAGCCATGGGCATTCCGTTCCGCGAGCTGATCGACAAGCATTGCGGCGGCATCCGCGGCAGCTGGGACAATCTCAAGGCCGTGATCCCCGGCGGCTCCTCGGTGCGAATGGTGCCGGCCGAGCAGATCATCGACACGCCGATGGATTTCGACAGCCTGAGCAAGCTGCGCTCGGGCCTCGGCACCGCGGCCGTGATCGTGATGGACAAGTCGACCGATTTGATCCGCGCGATCGCCCGCATCTCCTATTTCTACAAGCACGAGAGCTGCGGCCAGTGCACGCCGTGCCGCGAGGGCACCGGGTGGATGTGGCGCGTCTTGACGCGCATGGCCGAAGGCCGGGCGCACAAGCGCGAAATCGACATGCTGTTAGAGGTGACAAAACAGGTTGAAGGCCACACCATCTGCGCGCTCGGCGACGCAGCCGCCTGGCCGATCCAGGGCCTGATCGCGCATTTCCGTCATGAGATCGAAGCGCGCATCGACGAGTATTCGCACAAGGCCGACATCGACGATGCCGGCGTCCGCGATCCCGTGAACATGGTCGCGGCGGAGTAGAGAGAATGACCAAGCTCATCATCGACGGCAAAGAGATCGATGTCCCGCCGGAGTACACGCTGCTTCAGGCGTGCGAGGCGGCCGGCGCCGAGATTCCGCGCTTCTGCTACCACGAGCGGCTGTCGATCGCCGGCAATTGCCGGATGTGCCTCGTCGAAGTGAAGGGCGGTCCGAAGCCGGTCGCGAGCTGCGCCTGGGGCGTGCGTGACTGCCGTCCGGGCCCCAAGGGCGAGCCGCCGGAAATTTCCACGCGTTCGCCGATGGTGAAGAAGGCGCGCGAAGGCGTGATGGAATTCCTTCTCATCAACCATCCGCTGGATTGCCCGATCTGCGACCAGGGCGGCGAGTGCGATCTCCAGGACCAGGCGATGGGCTATGGTGTCGACACCAGCCGCTTTGCCGAAAACAAGCGCGCGGTCGAGGACAAATATCTCGGCGCGCTGGTCAAGACCTCGATGAACCGCTGCATCCAGTGCACGCGCTGCGTCCGCTTCTCGGCGGAAGTCGCCGGCGCCCCCGAGATGGGCGCCACCGGCCGCGGCGAGGACATGGAGATCACGACCTATCTCGAGCACGCGCTGACATCGGAATTGCAGGGCAATCTCGTCGACATCTGCCCGGTCGGTGCGCTGACTTCGAAGCCCTATGCCTTCGCCGCGCGCCCGTGGGAGCTCGGCAAGACCCAGTCGATCGACGTGATGGACGGCATCGGTTCGGCGATCCGCGTCGACACCCGCGGCCGCGAGGTGATGCGCGTGCTGCCGCGCATCAACGAGGCCGTGAACGAGGAGTGGATCTCGGACAAGACCCGCCACGTCGTCGACGGCCTGCGCACCCAGCGCCTCGACCGGCCCTATATCCGCGAAGCCGGCAAGCTGCGGGCGGCGAGCTGGCCGGAAGCCTTTGCCGCGATCGCCGCCAAGGCGGCGCGCACGGACGGCAAGCGCATCGGCGCGATCGCGGGCGACCTCGCCGGTATCGAGGAGATGTTCGCGCTGAAGGATCTGCTGGCCAAGTACGGCTCGGGCAATCTGGCGGTGCAGGGCGGCGACGCCTTCGATCCCGCGCTCGGCCGCGGCTCCTACATCTTCAATCCGACGCTCGCAGGCGTCGAGCAGGCCGATGCGCTGCTCATCATCGGCGCCAATCCGCGGAAAGAGGCGGCCGTGTTCAACGCCCGCATCCGCAAGCGCTGGCGTGCCGGCGGCTTCAAGATCGGCGTGATCGGCGCCAAGACCGACCTGACCTACGACTACGACCATCTCGGCGCGGGCACCGAGACGCTCGGCGAGCTCGCGGCCGGCAAGCACTCGTTCATCGACGTGCTGAAGAACGCCAGGAAGCCGATCATTATGGTCGGCGCGGGTGCGGCCTCGCGTCACGACGGCGCCGCCATCCTTGCCGCCGCCGCCAGGCTTGCGCTCGATGTCGGCGCGGTCAAGGACGGCTGGAACGGCTTTGGCGTGCTGCACGACACCGCCTCACGCGTCGGTGCGCTCGATATCGGCTTTGTCGCCGGCCAGGGCGGGCTGAACGCCGCGCAGATGACGACGTTCGGCACGCTGGACCTGCTGTTCCTGCTCGGCGCCGACGAGGTCAAGCCGTCGGACGGCACCTTCGTCGTCTATATCGGCACCCATGGCGACCGCGGCGCGCATCGCGCCGACGTGATCCTGCCGGCGGCAGCCTATACCGAGAAGTCTGCGATCTACGTCAACACCGAAGGCCGCGTGCAGATGACCGGCCGCGCCGCGTTCCCGCCGGGCGAAGCCCGCGAGGACTGGGCGATCGTGCGCGCCCTGTCGGAAGCGCTCGGCAAGAAGCTCGGCTACGATTCGCTGTCGGCGCTCCGCCAGGCGATCTTCAAGGCCGTGCCGCATCTGATCCGCCTCGACCAGATCGAGGCCGGCTCGGCCGACCAGATCAGGAAGCTGGCCGGGAAGGGCGGCACGCCGGAGAAGGCGCCGTTCAAACCGCTGGTCGAGGACTTCTATTTGACCAACCCAATCGCGCGTGCATCCGCCGTGATGGCGGAATGCTCGCGGCTTGCCTCCGGGCAGATGCTGACCGCAGCGGAGTGAGCCGATGGAATTCTTCGAAAGCGCATTCTGGACCGGGTTCCTCTGGCCCCTGATCATCATGATCGCGGAGAGCGTGCTGGTGCTCGTCGTCCTGCTGGTCGCGATCGCCTACATCCTGCTCGCCGATCGCAAGATCTGGGCGGCGGTGCAGATTCGGCGCGGCCCGAACGTGGTCGGCCCCTTCGGCCTGCTGCAGTCCTTTGCCGACCTGTTGAAGTTCGTGCTGAAGGAGCCGATCATCCCATCCGGCGCCAACAAGGGCGTGTTCCTGCTGGCGCCGCTGGTGTCGTGCGTGCTTGCGCTCGCCGCCTGGGCGGTGATCCCGACCAATCTCGGCTGGGTGATCTCCGACATCAATGTCGGCATCCTCTTCATTTTCGCGATCTCGTCGCTGTCGATCTACGGCATCATCATGGCCGGCTGGTCGTCGAACTCGAAATACCCGTTCCTGGCCGCGC
The DNA here is from genome assembly GCF_023074175.1 of Bradyrhizobium sp. 139. Lineage (GTDB taxonomy): Bacteria > Pseudomonadota > Alphaproteobacteria > Rhizobiales > Xanthobacteraceae > Bradyrhizobium. Next base: position 26,679 of record NZ_JADPKS010000051.1, on the reverse strand, counting down.
TGCGCTCGGCGGCGCAGATGGTGTCGTATGAAGTCTCGATCGGCTTCGTCATCATCACGGTTCTGCTCTGCGCCGGCACGCTGAACCTGTCGGCCGTCGTCGAGGCCCAGCATGCGCGCGGCCTCGCCAGTCTGATCGGGCTGCCGCAGCTCACCATCCTGAACTGGTATGTGTGGCCGCTGTTCCCGATGTTCGTGATCTTCTACGTCTCGGCACTGGCGGAAACCAACCGTCCGCCGTTCGACCTCGTCGAAGCGGAATCCGAGCTCGTCGCCGGCTTCATGGTCGAATACGGCTCGACGCCGTATTTGCTGTTCATGCTCGGCGAGTATGTCGCGATCGTCACGATGTGCGCGATGGCGACGATCCTGTTCCTCGGAGGCTGGCTGCCGCCGGTGGACCTGCCGCCCTTCAACTGGGTGCCGGGGATCATCTGGTTCTCGCTCAAAGTGTTGTTCATGTTCTTCCTGTTCGCGATGGCAAAGGCGATCGTGCCGCGCTACCGCTACGACCAACTGATGCGCCTCGGCTGGAAGGTGTTCCTGCCGCTGTCGCTGGCGATGGTGGTCGTGGTGGCCGGTGTGCTGCAATTCGCCGGCATCGCGCCGAAGTGAGGGCCGTCATGGGTATCAACGTCAACGCCACTGCACGCTCGCTTCTGCTGTCGGAATTCGTCTCGGCGTTCTTCCTCGCCATGCGCTATTTCTTCCAGCCGAAACCGACGCTGAACTATCCGTTCGAAAAGGGGCCGATCTCGCCGCGCTTTCGCGGCGAGCACGTGCTGCGCCGCTATCCGAACGGCGAAGAGCGCTGCATCGCCTGCAAGCTGTGCGAGGCGATCTGTCCGGCGCAGGCCATCACCATCGAGGCCGGCCCGCGCCGCAATGATGGCACCCGCCGCACCGTGCGCTACGACATCGACATGGTGAAGTGCATCTATTGCGGCCTCTGCCAGGAGGCCTGTCCGGTCGATGCCATCGTCGAAGGCCCGAACTTCGAGTTCGCGACCGAGACCCGCGAGGAACTGTTCTATGACAAGGCCAAGCTGCTCGCCAATGGCGACCGCTGGGAACGCGAGATCGCCAAAGCGATCGAGCTCGACGCGCCGTACCGGTGAGATGAGAGCATGATCCTTCCCGCGCTGTTCTTCTATCTCTTCGCCGGCGTCTGCGTCGCCTCGGCGGTGATGGTGATTGTCTCGCGCAATCCCGTGCACTCCGTGCTGTACCTGATCCTGGCCTTCGTTAACGCCTCCGGCCTGTTCGTGCTGATGGGCGCCGAATTCCTTGCGATGATCCTGATCGTCGTCTATGTCGGCGCGGTCGCGGTCCTGTTCCTGTTCGTGATCATGATGCTCGACGTCGATTTCCTCGAGCTGCGCGAGGGCTTCATCGAGTACCTGCCGGTTGGCCTGGTGATCGGCGGCATCTTTCTGTTCGAACTGCTGCTCACTGTCGGCTTTTGGGTCATCAACCCCGGCGTCTCCAAGACGATCACGGCGGCGATCCCGACCAATGTCAGCAACACCGAGGCGCTCGGGCTCGTGCTCTATACGAAGTACATCCACTACTTCCAGCTCTCGGGTATGGTACTGCTGGTCGCCATGATCGGCGCGATCGTGCTGACGCTGCGCCACAAGGCGAGCGTGAAGCGGCAGGACATCAACGTTCAGAACGCGCGCACGCCTGATATGGCGATGGCGATGCGCAAGGTGGCGCCGGGGCAGGGGCTCTCGGATGCCGACGCGGCGGAGTGGGTGAAATGACGATCGGGCTCGGACACTATCTTGCCGTCGGCGCGATCCTGTTCACGCTTGGGATCCTCGGCATCTTCCTGAACCGCAAGAACATCATCGTCATCCTGATGTCGATCGAGCTGATCCTGCTCTCGGTCAACATCAACCTTGTGGCGTTCTCGACCTTCCTCGGCGACATCGTCGGCCAGGTCTTCGCGCTTCTGGTGCTGACCGTCGCGGCCGCTGAAGCCGCGATCGGTCTCGCCATCCTGGTGGTCTATTTCCGCAACCGCGGCTCGATCGCGGTTGAGGACGTCAATCTGATGAAGGGTTAACGCGCATGATCCGGAAAAGTGGATGCCGGTTTTCCGGTCAAATCATGCGTAAAGAGAAATAAGTCATGGTCCAGGCAATCGTTTTTCTGCCTCTGCTGGGCGCCATCCTTGCTGGCCTGATCGCGCTGTTCGGCGCGCATGCCCGCAACCCCTCGGGCGACACGGTCGAGCATCACGACGATCACGGCCATGGCGCGCACGCCCATGCGGCCGATACGATCAACGAGGATGCCTCGGTCATCCGCGAGACCCATCACGAGCCTGGCGACGGGCACGACGACCACCACGTATCCGAGCCGCCGGCGGCCGGCTCGCGCGGCGCGGAGCTGATCACGACGGCACTGCTGTTCGTGTCGGCGGCGCTGTCCTGGATGACGCTGGTCGATGTCGGCTTCATGCACCACGACATGCGCATCCCGCTGTTGCCTTGGATCCTCTCGGGCGACCTCCAGGTCTACTGGACGCTGCGGGTCGACACGCTCACCGCCGTGATGCTGGTGGTGGTGACGACTGTGTCCTCGCTCGTGCACCTTTATTCCATCGGCTATATGGACGAGGATCCGAACCGGCCGCGCTTCTTCGGCTATCTCAGCCTGTTCACCTTCGCCATGCTGATGCTGGTGACGGCCGACAACCTCGTGCAGCTGTTCTTCGGCTGGGAGGGCGTGGGTCTGGCTAGCTATTTGCTGATCGGCTTCTGGTACCAGAGGCCCTCGGCGAACGCGGCGGCGATCAAGGCCTTCGTGGTCAACCGCGTCGGCGATTTCGGCTTCGCGCTTGGCATCTTCGCAATCTTCATGCTGGCCGGCTCGACCGATTTCGAGACCATCTTCCATGCAGCTCCGAGCCTGACCGGGAAGACTATCGACTTCCTCGGCTGGCACGCCGACGCACTGACCCTGACCTGCCTGCTGCTGTTCATGGGTGCGATGGGCAAATCGGCGCAGTTCCTGCTGCACACCTGGCTGCCGGACGCGATGGAAGGCCCGACCCCGGTCTCGGCGCTGATCCATGCCGCGACCATGGTCACCGCCGGCGTGTTCATGGTGGCGCGCCTGTCGCCGCTGTTCGAGCTCGCGCCGAACGCGCAGGCCGTCGTGATGTTCTTCGGCGCCACCACCGCGTTCTTCGCCGCGACCATCGGCCTCGTCCAGAACGACATCAAGCGCATCGTCGCCTATTCGACTTGTTCGCAGCTCGGCTACATGTTCGTCGCGATGGGGGCGGGCGCCTATTCGGTCGGCATGTTCCACCTCTTCACGCACGCCTTCTTTAAAGCGCTGCTGTTCTTGGGTTCCGGCTCGGTGATCTACGCGATGCACCACGAGCAGGACATCCGCAACATGGGCGGCCTGTGGCGCAAGATCCCCTACACCTATGCGGTGATGGTGGTCGGTACGCTCGCGCTGACCGGCTTCCCGCTCACCGCCGGCTACTTCTCCAAGGACGCCATCATCGAATCCGCCTACGCCGCGCACAATCCGTTCGCGATGTACGGCTTCCTGATGACGGTCATCGCCGCCGGCCTGACCTCGTTCTACTCCTGGCGCCTGATCTTCAAGACCTTCCATGGCGAGCCGCATGACGAGCAGCACTTTGAGGCGGCGCATGAGGCCCCGATCTGGATGCTGATCCCGATCGGCGCGCTGGCGGTCGGCTCCATCATGGCCGGCTTCCCGTTCAAGGAACTGTTCGCCGGCCACGGCATCGAGGAGTTCTTCCGCGAGTCCGTGAAGATGAACCCGCACATCATCGAGGAGATGCACCACATCCCCGAGACCATCGCCGTCCTGCCGACGGTGATGATGGTGCTGGGCTTCCTGGTGTCGTACCTGTTTTACATCCGCCGGCCGTATCTGCCGGTTGAGCTCGCGAACACCCAGCCGATGCTGTACCAGTTCCTGCTCAACAAATGGTACTTCGATGAGCTCTACGACTTCATCTTCGTCCGTCCGGCGAAGTGGATCGGCTACCAGCTCTGGAAGAAGGGCGACGGCTTCATCATCGACGGCCTGGGCCCCGACGGCATCTCGGCCCGCGTACTCGACGTCACCCGCAACGTCGTGAAGATCCAGACCGGCTATCTCTATCACTACGCGTTCGCCATGCTGATCGGTGCCGCCGGCCTGATCACCTGGTTCATGTTCGGCCTTGGAGGCCAGTAAATGACGACCTGGCCCATCCTTTCGGTCACGACCTTCCTACCGCTGGTCGGTGCGCTGATCGTCTATCTCAGCCGCGGCGATGACGAGGCGGCGCGGCGCAATGCGCGCTGGATCGCGCTCTGGACCACGCTGATCACCTTCGCAGTGTCGGTGCTGCTGGTGATGCGCTTCGACCCGTCGAACGCCGACTTCCAGTTCGTCGAGAAGGCGAACTGGCTCGCCACCGGCATCACCTACCACATGGGTATCGACGGCATTTCGCTGCCACTGGTGATCCTGACCACCGCCATCATGCCGTTCTGCATCATTGCGAGCTGGAAGGCGATCACCAACCGCGTCCGCGAATACATGATGGCGTTCCTGATCCTGGAAACGCTGATGATCGGCACCTTCTCGGCGCTCGATCTCGTGCTGTTCTACCTGTTCTTCGAGGGCGGCCTGATCCCGATGTTCCTGATCATCGGCGTCTGGGGCGGTCCGCGCCGGGTCTACGCGTCGTTCAAGTTCTTCCTCTACACTCTGCTCGGCTCGGTCTTGATGCTGCTCGCCATCATGGCGCTGTACTGGAATGGCGGCACCACCGACATCCCGACCCTGATGCACACCGCCGTGCCGCGCTCGTTGCAGACCTGGGCGTGGCTCGCCTTCTTCGCGTCCTTCGCGGTGAAGATGCCGATGTGGCCGGTGCACACCTGGCTGCCCGACGCCCACGTCGAGGCGCCCACGGCGGGCTCGGTGGTGCTGGCTGCGATCCTGCTGAAGATGGGCGGCTACGGCTTCCTGCGCTTCTCGCTGCCGATGTTCCCGCTGGCCTCGCACGACTTCGCGCCGCTGGTCTTCACGCTCTCGGCCATCGCCATCATCTACACCTCGCTGGTCGCCCTGATGCAGGAGGACATGAAGAAGCTGATCGCGTACTCGTCAGTGGCGCATATGGGCTTCGTCACCATGGGCATCTTCGCCGGCACCATGCAGGGCGTCGCCGGCGGCGTGTTCCAGATGATCTCGCATGGCATCGTCTCCGGCGCGCTGTTCCTCTGCGTCGGCATCGTCTACGACCGCATGCACACCCGCGAGATCGCGGCCTATGGCGGCCTCGTCAACCGGATGCCGCTTTACGCGCTGACCTTCATGGTCTTCACCATGGCCAATGTCGGTCTACCCGGCACGAGCGGCTTCGTCGGCGAGTTCATGACGCTGCTCGGCACTTTCAAGGTCTCGATCCCGACCGCGTTCTTCGCCACCTTCGGCGTGATCCTGTCGGCCTGCTATGCGCTCTGGCTCTACCGCAAGGTCGTGTTCGGCGCGCTGGTCAAGCCGTCGCTGATGAGCATGAAGGACCTCACCTTCCGGGAATGCCTGATGCTGTTCCCGATGATCGCACTGACGATCCTGTTCGGAATCTATCCGAAGCCGGTGCTGGACATGTCGGCGGCCTCGGTCCAGCAACTCGTCAACAACTACAACACCGCTGTGACGGCCGTGAAGGCCGCCGCACTGCTCCAGTGAGCGGGCAGGTCAGGATATCGCCATGAGCTTTGAGACTGCAGGTTATCAATTGGCGCCGGTGGTGCCCGAGCTCGTGCTCGCGGTCGGCGCCATGGCACTCTTGATGCTGGGAGCCTATCGCGGAGAGGCGACCACCAAGACGGTCACCTCGCTGGCGGTCCTGCTCCTGGTCGTGGTCGGCGTGCTCGTCTACGCGCAGCCCGCGGGCAAGCAGGTGACGTTCGGCGGCAGCTTCATCGTCGACGATTTCGCCCGCTTCATGAAGATCCTGGCGCTGATCGGCTCGGCCGTGACGCTGGTGCTGTCGACCGAGTTCCTGTCGGATCCGTCGCGCCGCATCTTCGAATACGCGATCCTGGTGCTGCTCTCGACGCTCGGCATGATGGTGCTGATCTCGGCCGGCGATTTGATCTCGCTCTATCTCGGCCTCGAGCTGATGTCGCTCGCGCTCTACGTCGTGGCGGCCTCGAACCGCGACAACGCCAAGTCGACCGAAGCCGGCCTGAAGTACTTCGTGCTCGGCGCGCTGTCCTCGGGCATGCTGCTCTACGGCTCCTCGCTGGTCTATGGCTTCACCGGCACCGTCAGCTTCACCGGAATCGCGTCGGCCGCGACGGTCTCGAATGTCGGCCTGGTGTTCGGTTTGGTCTTCCTCCTCGCCGGTCTCTGCTTCAAGGTCTCGGCCGTGCCGTTCCACATGTGGACGCCCGACGTTTACGAGGGCGCTCCGACCCCGGTCACCGCCTTCTTCGCCTCCGCGCCGAAGGTGGCCGCGCTGGCCGTCTTCACCCGCGTCACGCTCACCGCATTCCCCGGCATCGTCTCGCAGTGGCAGCAGATCCTGGTGTTCGTGGCGATCGCCTCGATGGCGCTCGGCTCGTTCGCCGCGATCGGCCAGACCAACATCAAGCGCCTGATGGCTTACTCCTCGATCGGCCACATGGGCTTTGCCCTGGTCGGCCTGGCCTCCGGCACGGTCGAGGGCGCGCAGGGCGTCTTGATGTACATCGTGATCTATGTCGCGATGACGCTCGGCTCGTTCTCGATCATCCTGGCCATGAAGCGCAACGGCCAGGCCGTGGAGCAGATCAGCGATTTCGCCGGTCTCTCGCGCACCAATCCGCTGCTCGCCTTCATGTTTGCGATGCTGCTGTTCTCGCTCGCCGGCATTCCGCCGCTCGCCGGCTTCTTCGCCAAATGGTACGTCTTCGTCGCCGCGATCAAGGCGAACCTGTTCACGCTCGCCGTGATTGGCGTGCTGACCAGCGTGGTGGGCGCCTACTACTATCTCAGCATCGTCAAGACGATGTATTTCGACGAGCCGGCCGGCCAGGTCGACCCGGTGCGCATCGAAGTGCGGACGGTGCTGGCGGTCGCGGGCCTGTTCAACATCCTGTTCGCCCTGTTTGCGGGCCCGGTGGTGAGCGTCGCCTCCGCCGCCGCCAAGTCGCTGTTCTAGGATGGTGTTCGCGCTCGGTTCTCGCGCACGGTCGGCGGGCTACAAGCTCGCGGCTTTCGAACGGACCGGCTCGACCAATACCGAGGCGATCGAGCACGCGAGGCGCGGCGAACGCGGCCCGATGTGGTTCGTCACGTCCGAGCAGACCGCCGGCCGTGGCCGCCGCCAGCGCGCCTGGATCGCGCCGAAGGGCAATCTCGCGGCCAGCGTCCTCGAGATCGTCGACGTCGCGCCTGCCGTTGCAGCCACGATCGGTTTCGCGGCTGGACTGGCAGAGGAAGCGGCCCTTGAGAAGGTCAGCATCGAGGCCGCCCTGCGGCTCGGACCCGACCGTCCCCGATACGCCCTGAAATGGCCAAATGACGTGCTTGCCGGCCGCAGGAAGCTCGTCGGCATCGGGCTTGAAGCCGAAGCCGTCGGCGATCGCCTTGCCGTGGTGGTCGGCATCGGCACCAACGTGGTTGCTGCGCCGGAGGGCACGCCGACGCCCGCGGTGTCGCTGGCCGCACTCGGCGTCCAGATCAGCGCGGAGGAGCTGTTCTCCGCGCTGTCCGATGCCTGGGTGGAATTCCGCGGCATCTGGGACAACGGCCGCGGCTTTGCCGAGATCCGCAAGTTGTGGCTCGAGCGCGCCGCCGGTCTTGGCGAGAAGGTCGCGATCCACACCGGAACAGTGACGCTCGAAGGCATTTTTGACACCATCAACGATGACGGCTGCCTGATTGTCCGCACTGTTGACGGCCGACGCCTGCCGGTGGCGGCCGGCGAGGTGTTCTTCGGCTCGGCCGCCTCCGTGGGAGCTGCGTGATGGCGAAACCTGACGAACTGGTCTTTGCGCCGCTCGGCGGCGTCGGCGAGATCGGCATGAACCTGTCGATTTACGGCCTCGGCAATCGCCAGCAGCGCGCCTGGCTCGCGGTCGATCTCGGCGTCTCCTTCGGCGACGAGGAGCATCTGCCGGGCATCGACCTGATCATGCCCGACATCAGCTTCCTGGAGAAGGAACGCAAGAACCTGATGGGCCTGGTGCTGACCCATGCCCATGAGGACCATTTCGGCGCCATCATCGATCTCTGGCCGAAGCTGAAATGCCCGATCTATGCGACCCAGTTCAGCGCCGCACTGTTCGAGGCCAAATGCGCCGCCGAGCGCAATGCGCCGAAGATCCCGGTGACGGTGGTGCCGTCAGGCGGGCGCGTCGATATCGGCCCGTTCAACGTCGAGTTCATTCCCGTCGCGCATTCGATCCCGGAAGCGCACGCGCTGGCGATCCACACCACAGCCGGCACGGTGCTGCACACCGGCGACTGGAAGATCGACCCGACCCCGACCTTGGGGAGGCCGACCGACGAGAAGCGGCTGCGCGAACTGGGCGAGGCGGGCGTGCTCGCCCTGATCGGCGATTCCACCAACGCAGTGCGTGACGGCCGCTCACCCTCCGAGGCCGAGGTCGCGCGAACCATCATCGACCTGGTCAAGGCCGCCAAGGGGCGCGTCGCGGTGACGACCTTCGCCTCCAACGTCGCGCGCATCAAGGCCGTCGCCGCCGCGGCCAAGGCCTCCGACCGCGAGGTGGTCGTGGTCGGCCGTGCCATGGAGCGCGTGGTGCAGGTCGCGCGCGAGACCGGTTATCTCGATGGCGTGCAGAATTTCCGTTCGCCCGAGATCTACGGCCACCTTCCGCAGGACAAGGTGCTGGCGCTGTGCACCGGCAGCCAGGGCGAGCCGCGCGCCGCGCTGGCGCGCATCGCCAACGACGACCATCCCGAGATCACGCTCAACCGCGGCGACAGCGTGATCTTCTCCTCGCGCACCATCCCGGGCAACGAGAAGGCCGTCGGCTCGATCATGAACAATCTGGTGCTTCAGGGCGTGGAAATCATCACCGACCGCGACCATCTGGTCCACGTCTCCGGCCATCCCCGCCGCGACGAATTGCGCGACATGATCTCCTGGGTAAAGCCGCAGCTTCTGATTCCCGTCCATGGCGAGGCCCTGCATCTGCACGAGCACGCCAAGCTCGCGCGCGCCGCCGGCGTGCCGCGCGTCCTGGTCGTTCGCAACGGTGATCTGGTCAAGCTCGGCCCCGGCGATCCCGGCGTCGTCGGCCAGGTGCCTTCGGGTCGTCTCTACAAGGACGGCACGATTCTGGAGGACTCCAAATCGCGCGCCGTGATCGAGCGCCGCCGCATGGCCTTCTCCGGCTGCGCCTTCGTCGCGGTGGCGATGACAGAGCAGGGCGATCTGGTCGATGATCCCGAGGTCGATCTCGTCGGCATTCCCGAGAAAAACAGGGCCGGCGAGCCCTTCGACGATCTCGTCTTCGACGCCGTGGTCTCCACGATCGAGGGCCTGCCGAAGGCGCGCCGCCGCGATGCGGATGCGCTGGCCGAGTCGGTGCGACGCGCGGTGCGGGCCGTCATCAACGAACATTGGGGTAAAAAGCCCCTCTGTCTGGTACATGTCCTGACAGTCTAAATCGTTCAAGCATGGTCGGAAACGGATCATGCTCCAGGGGAGAGAACCATGCTGGGCCGGCTCAATCACGTCGCGATCGCGACCAAGGACGCCGTCAAGGCCGCCAAGATCTACGGCGCGGCGTTCGGGGCGCAGATCTCGGAGGCCGTGGCGCTGCCCGAGCATGGCGTCACCACCGTGTTCGCGACGCTGCCCAATACCAAGATCGAGTTCATCGAGCCGCTCGGCGAGGCCTCGCCGATCGCAAAGTTCCTCGAGCGCAATGCCGACGGCGGCATCCACCATGTCTGCTACGAGGTGGTCGACATCATCGCTTCGCGCGACACGCTGGTGAGGGAGGGCGCCCGGGTGCTCGGCGACGGCGTGCCGAAGATCGGTGCCCACGGCAAGCCGGTGCTGTTCCTGCACCCGAAAGATTTTTCCGGCGCGCTGGTCGAAATCGAGCAGGCATAGGGCCGCCCCATGGCCATCCAGATATCGACCGCGGTTGCGATCTACTTCGTCATCTGGTGGGTCGCGCTGTTTCTGACGCTGCCGTTCGGTGTGCGTAGCCAGCACGAGGACGGCGTGGGCGCGCCAGGCACCGATCCCGGCGCGCCGATCCTGACGCGGATGCGAGGCAAGCTGATCTGGACCACGATCATCTCGGCGATCATCTACGGGATCGGCATAGCGGCCTATCACGCAGGCTATCTCTCGATCGAACGCCTGTCGAAATTGATGGGAATGCCGTTCTAGTTTCACCTCTCCCCGGAGGGGAGAGGTCGGATTGCGCAGCAATCCGGGTGAGGGGCCGCAGTAGGCGGTGAGACTGTAACCCCTCACCCGGATCGCATCTTTCGATGCGATCCGACCTCTCCCTTCGGGCTAAGGCATGCACACATCTCAAAAACGGAATCTAATACAGGGACTTAGATGACCCCAGGTTTCGGAACCGCCCAAAGAGCGGTCGGTCAGCTATCATTGAAAAGACTTGCGCTTTCTATTGATGCTGACCAACGGCCGAAAGATGTGTGCACGCCTTAGCCCTTCGGGAGAGGTGTAGCACCTCGGCAGACCTTGTTTAGTCTCGTCACTTGCTTAGAATTTTGTCTGCGTCGTTGTTGGGGGGAACGAATGACTTTTCAGAGGATGGTCATCGCGCTTCTGGTGCTGATCGTCGCCGGCCTTGGCGGCATTGGCTATTTGGAGTGGAAGATGGCCGTGCAGGTCCGGACGCTGAAGGCGTTCGTCGAGGGCTACGTCTTCAATGAAGCCGTGATGGCCTGCGAGCAAGCAAAGAGCTCGACGCCGTTCAAATGGAACGGCGGCAAGAGCACCTCGGTCATCGGGCTGAACTCGGTCAAAACAGACAAATACACCGTGAGCGCCAGCTACACGCTGGTGGCGGACAGCGTCTATTGCGATTACGATCCGATCAAAAGAAAGGCCGAGATCGGCTCGAGCTTCCTGGAGCGGGAGTAGCGATCCGGCCATGCCAGGCATGGGATGGGATCGTCATGACCGAGGGGAAGGCGGAAGACTACCGGATTCTGCATGAGGCGGTCCTGCGGGACTATCTCGCAGGCGTTCCGGACCTCAAGGCGCTCCTTGGCGGCGAGCCCGCCGCCTGGGAGATCACCGAAGTCGGCGACGGCAATCTCAATCTCGTCTTCATCGTCAAGGGCGGCCGCGGCGGTGTCGCCGTGAAACAGGCACTGCCTTATGTCCGGCTCGTCGGCGAAAGCTGGCCGCTGCCGCTGTCGCGGGCCCATTACGAACATTTGGCTTTGTCCCGGCAGGCCCAGCTCGCCCCCGGACTCGTGCCGGGCCTGCTGCATCACAATGAGACACTGGCGCTGACGGTGATGGAGCTGCTCGAGCCCCACATCATCATGCGCAAAGGGATGGTCGCCGGCACGCAGTACCCGCGCTTCGCCGGTGACATCACCACCTTCATGGCGCGGACGCTGTTCTTCACCTCCGACCTCGCGCTTTCCGCCGCCGAGAAGAAGGAGGGCATCGCGGCGTTTGCCGGCAACCATGCGCTCTGCAAGATCACCGAAGACCTGATCTTCACCGATCCCTATCGCATCGCCGAGCAGAACCGCTGGACCGTGCCCTATCTCGATGCTCTGGCTGCTGAATTGCGCGATGACATGGAGTTGCACGTTGCGATCTCCCGGCTGAAGCTGAAGTTCATGGCAAGCCCGGAGGCGCTGCTCCACGGCGATCTCCACACCGGCTCGATCATGGTGACGGAGGGCCAGATCCGCGTGATCGATCCCGAATTCGCGTTCTACGGCCCGATGGGGTTCGACGTCGGCGCCGTGCTGGCCAATTTGCTGATGGCCTATTTTGCGTCAGCGGGCCACGAACGCGCGCCGGGCGAGCGGATCGCGTTCGAGAGTTGGGTGCTGGAGACGGTGGAGCAGGTCTGGAGCGAGTTCGCGCGAAAATTCCTCGAGCTCTGGCGCGCGGGCGCCGCCGGCGACGCCTATCCGGTCTCGCTCTTCGCCGGCGAGAAGGGCGCGGTACGCCTGGAAGCCGAGCGGCAGGCCTACATGCAGCGTCTGTTCGCCGACACGGTCGGCTTTGCCGCCGCAAAGACCATCCGCCGCATCTTCGGCCTCGCGCACAATATCGATTTCGAGCTGATCGAGGATCCGCGCAGACGGGCGATCAGCGAGGCCCGCGCCGTGCGGCTGGCGAGGGCTATGATGGTGCAGACGTGGGCGTTTCCAGCGATCGCCGATGTTGCCGCTGCGGCGCAAAAATTGCGCGACTGGCAGCCGGAGTTTGCGACCGGCTAGGGCGCGGACTCACAAATCGGGAGCTCGCGAGCGCTACATTCGCATACGCCCCCTCAAGGAGCTTGCGCTCGACATGCTGCGAATGATCAACTCGCTGATCGGAGCACGCCTGCATTGTCGGAGGAAACATGACGTTCAGGATGATGGCGATCGTTGCTGGTTTGGGACTGACGCTCGCCGCCACGGCAGAGGCCCAGACCCCGCGCAAGAGCGGAACCATCCGCATGACCGCGCCCTATGGCTCGAGTTTCACCAGCCTGGACATTCACACCACCCAGCGCGCCCAGGACGAGATCTACGCCAAGGCTCTGCACCGGTCGCTCTACATCTGGGACTCCGCTGCGGGCAAGCCGGTTCTCGAGCTTGCCAAGGAGGATTTGGTCTCGGGCGGGGGTCTCGTCCACACCTTCAAGCTGCGCGACGACGCCTATTTCCACCACGGCCGCAAGATGACGGCCGACGACATCATCTGGTCCTACAACCGCATCATGGACGGCACCAAGGCCTATCCCGGCGCGCGCTTTGTCCGCGTGATCGAGGGGGCGGCCGCGGTCGAGAAGGGCCAGGCCAAGGACATCTCCGGCCTCAAGAAGATCGACGATTTCACTATTGAGATGAAGCTGACCGAGAAAGTCGACCCGGGTTTCTACTTCTTCAACGCGCTGACGTCGATCTATCCCGCCGACGAGGCCGCGAAGGAAAGTTACCTTCAGAAGCCGATCGGTCTTGGACCCTTCAAATTCGTCGAGCACGTGCCGGGATCGCGCATCGTTCTGGAGCGGTGGGACCGGTTCTACAAGGCCGGCAAGCCCTACGCCGACAAGGTCATCGTGTCGGTCATGGGTGAAGCCGCGGCACGCGATGTCGCCTTCCGCAACAAGGAAATCGACACCTCGGTGCTGGGACCTGCGCAGTATGTCGCCTATCAGAACGACGCCGACCTCAAGGGCACCATCGTCGAAGTCGCCGAGGTCTTCACGCGTTACATGGGGATGAATCCCGCATTCAAGCCGTTCGCGGACAAGCGCGTCCGGCAGGCGATCAACTACGCGATCGATACCGACCTGATCATCAACAAGCTGGTCAAAGGCAAGGCCTATCGCGCCACCAGTTGGCTGCCGCTGACCTCTCCCGCCTACGACAAGGCCATGAAGCCCTACGCCTTCGATCCCGCCAAGGCCAAGCAGCTGCTTGCCGACGCCGGCTATCCCTCAGGATTCGAATTCGAATGGACCACCAGCCAGAATGAAAGCTGGGGCCTGCCGATCGTTACGGCCGTCATTCCGATGCTCGATAGAGTGGGCATCAAGGCGAAGGTCAAGCAGGTCGAGACCGCGGTGCTGGCGGAGGTGATTCGCAGCGGCGACTACCAGGCCTTCGTCTATTCCCAGGCGACCGGCCCGGATCCGCAGGCGGCGCTGAAATGCTTCCACTCGTCGACGCCGCAATCGGCCTGCAACTACATGAACTTCAAAAATGCCGAGTTCGACAAGTTGGTCGATGAGGCCGGGCAGAGCGACGACGTCGCAAAGCGCGGTCAGCTGCTGCAAAAGACCAACGCCTTACTCTATGAAGAGGCGCCGGTCTGGTTCTTCAACTACAACAAGGCAGTCATGGCCGTGCAGCCGTGGCTCAAGGGGATACAGTTGAACGCGACGGAGCTGACCCATCAGAACGTCGAAGACCTCTGGGTGGACGAGAACTCGCCCGCGAAGTGACACGCGCTCTCGCGCTCTCTCCATTGCAACAAGCGATGGAGGGAGAGAGGAAAAGTGCCGATGCTCTCCTTCCTGTTCCGTCGTCTCTTGCAGACCGTTCCGACCGTGCTCGCTGTCGTGCTGCTGGTCTTTGTGCTGTTCAGCGTCGTTCCCGGCAGCATCGCCTCGACCATGAGCGATGATGCCGATCCGCAGGTCGAGATGCGCATGAAGAAGCAGCTCGGCCTCGACGAGCCCGTCTACGTCCGTTTCAGCGCCTACATCGCCAAGCTCGCGACCGGGGATTTCGGGACGTCGTTCCGGACCCGCGAGCCGGTCACAGCCATGATCGCCAAACGGACATGGCCAACGCTGCAACTGATATTCGCAGCCATGGCGTTCGCGATCGTGGTCGGCGTGCCGCTCGGTTTCGTCGCTGCGTTGCGGCCGGGCGGTATCGTCGACACGGTCTCGATGGTCGTGGCGGTGTCGGGCCTCTCGATGGCCAAATTCTGGCTCGGGCTGCTGCTGATGTACCTGTTCGCGTTGAAACTCGGCTGGCTGCCGAGTTTTGGCTATGGCGACGGAGGGGGCAAATATCTGATCCTGCCGGCCGTGACACTCGGCGTCTCGCCGATGGCGCTGCTGGCCCGGACCACGCGCGCCGCGGTCCTCGAGATCATGACCGCCGATTTTGTCCGCACGGCGCGCTCCAAGGGCATGAGCGAGACTCGGGTCGTGAAGTGGCACGTGATGCGCAACGCGCTCGTCCTGATTCTCACGACAATGGGCCTGCAATTCGGCGCGTTGATGGGGCAGGCGGTCGTCGTCGAGAAATTGTTCTCGTGGCCAGGCATCGGCTCGCTGCTCGTCGACAGTGTCCTGCAGCGCGACATTCCGGCCGTCCAGGGCTCCATTCTCATGGTGGTGCTGTTCTTTCTCGCGATCAACTTGCTGATCGACGTGCTCTACGGCGTGATCGATCCCAGGATCAGATACGCATGAAGCTCCGTGCCAATCTCGTCATGGGTGGCGCCTTGTTTGCGCTTGCCATCCTGGTCGGCCTGCTCGCGCCCTGGCTGGCGCACACGGATCCCGTCCTGGACGCCAACCTGATGAATGCGGAAGAGGCGCCGAGCTGGACCTGGTGGTTCGGGACCGACGGGCAGGGCCGCGACATCTATTCCCGCGTCGTCTACGGCGCGCGCATCTCGCTGACGGTCGGCATCGTCTCGCAGCTGATCAACAGCGTCATCGGCGTGGCCCTGGGCCTGAGCGCCGGCTATTGGGGCGGCTGGTGGGACGATGTCGTCAATGGCCTGACCAATCTCATGCTCGCAATCCCATCCCTGATTTTCGCGCTTGCCATCATGGCGGTGCTTGGCCCCGGCCTGACCAGCCTGCTCATCGCACTCGGGTTGACCAACTGGTCCTTCACGTGTCGGATCGCTCGGGCCTCGGCGCTGTCGCTTCGGAGCCAGGGCTATGTGCAGGCCGCAACCGTGCTCGGCTACGGTGACTTGCGGATCATGATCACGCAGCTGCTGCCTAACATGCTCGGACCCATCGTCGTTATCGGCACGCTGGGCATGGGCAGCGCGGTCTTGTCCGAAGCCGCGCTTTCGTTCCTCGGCCTCGGCGTCCGCCCGCCGTTTCCAAGCTGGGGCAGCATGTTGTCGGAAGCCCGCGACCAGATCACGACGGCGCCGTGGCTCTCGGTTTTTCCAGGCCTTGCCATCTTCCTGACGGTGCTCGGCCTCAACCTGCTCGGCGACGGCCTGCGCGACATTCTCGATCCACAATCGCGGAGCCGACGGACATGACCGGCTCGCCGCTGATCGAAGTCGAGGATTTGCGCATCGATCTCAACCATGGATCCCGCAAGGTTCCCGCCGTGGAGGGCGTGTCGTTCCGCATCGATCGTGGCGAGACGTTCGGCCTGGTCGGTGAATCCGGCTGCGGCAAGAGCATTACGGCTCTCGCTTTGATTGGCCTGTTGCGACAGCCGTTGTCGGTCGGCGGCGGCGTCATTCGATTTGAGGGGCGGCAGATCCAGCACCTTTCAGCGGCCAAACAGCGGGAGCTGCGCGGCAATCGCATCGCCATGATCTTCCAGGAGCCAATGACGGCACTGAACCCTGTCTCACCGGTGGGGCGGCAGATCGCCGAGATGTTCGTGCTGCACAAGGGCAAGAGCTGGCGAGAGGCCAACCGGCTGGCGGTCGAGGCGCTGGCCAGCGTCCGTGTCCCCGCGCCGGAGCGGCGCGTCAACGATTACCCGCACCAGCTCTCCGGCGGCATGCGTCAACGTGTGATGATCGCCATCGCACTCGCATGCGGTCCGGACCTGCTGATCGCCGACGAGCCGACCACGGCACTCGACGTGACCGTGCAAGCCGAAATCATCGAGCTGATGCGGAATCTGTGCGCCGAGCGAGGAACGGCGATCTTGATGATCACCCACGATCTCGGCCTGGTCGCCAATGTCTGCCGCCGCGTTGCCGTCATGTATGCCGGCCGCATTGTCGAGGAGCGCGGCTCGGCCGAAATTTTCCGCGCGCCCTCGCACCCCTATACCCAGGGTCTTGTCGACTCGCTGCCGCGGCTCGGCAGTCGCGCCGCGGTTGGCCGCAACCGGCTCAAGGAGATCGCGGGCGTCGTCCCGGCCATCACGAATTTCCCTGACGGCTGCCGGTTCAATCCGCGTTGCGGGCAGGCGACCGACATTTGCCGGACCACCGCACCGGAGACGACATCGCTGGCATCAGGCGGTTTGGTGAGGTGTCATCACCATGCATGAGCCGCAGGGCAGGCCGGACGACGATATCATTCTCAGCGTCGAGGATCTCGCGGTCCATTTTCCGCTGGGGGGCGGCCTGCTGGGCCGCGGCCGCCGGCTGCTCCGTGCCGTCGACGGTGTCGATCTCAGGCTGAAGCGCGGCGAATGCCTCGGCCTCGTCGGCGAGTCCGGCTCCGGCAAATCGACGGTTGCGTTGTCGATCCTTGGTCTCTTGACGCCGACGCGCGGCCGCATCGTGCTGGACGGACAGGTCGTGACGAACCGGCAATCGGGTGATCGGAAGGCGCTGGCCCGTATCGTGCAGATGGTGTTTCAGGATCCCTACGCTTCGCTCAATCCGCGCCAGACCGTTCGTCGCACGCTTGAAGACCCGCTGCGTGTGCATGGCGTGACCGCCGCGGGCGAGATCGAGGACCGCGTTGCGACGATGCTGCGGCATGTGGGCCTGCGGCCCGAACAGTCGGGCCGCTACCCGCATGAATTCTCGGGCGGCCAGCGCCAGCGCATCGGCATTGCGCGTGCGCTGATCCTCAATCCCAAAATCGTCATCTGCGACGAACCGGTCTCGGCGCTCGATGTCTCGATCCGTGCCCAGATCATCAACCTGCTGCTGGAATTGAAGGAAACGCTCGGCCTCTCCTACATCATGATCAGCCACGATCTCGGCGTCGTCGAACATATGAGCGACAGGGTCGCCGTCATGTATCTCGGCCGCATCGTGGAGAACGGCGACTGGCGCGAGATCTTCGAACGTCCCGCGCACCCGTATACGCAAGCCCTGATCGCCGCGATTCCCGATCCCTTGCGCCATGCACCGCTCGGGACGACAGGGGGTGACCTTCCCAATCCCCTCGATCCGCCGGACGGATGCGCGTTCAGCCCGCGCTGTCGTTACACCGAGGCCGTGTGCCGGAGGGAGCCGGGGCCGTCGCTGGAGACGCGCGCTGACGGGCATGCGGTGAGGTGTTGGCGGGCCGAGGAGATTGCGGGGCGGGCGGTATTGGCTTCGACCGAAACCGGGCATCGCTAGGAAGGAGGGGGCGCCCGACGAGTGATCGGTCGATTCCACGTCACTTGCATCATCGCCCAGCGATCGATCCCTCGGTTTGCATGGCGAGGATTTCAGACTCCGCGTAACCGATTTCACCGAGTATCCCTGCGGTGTGTTCGCCGACCAGAGGCGACCGGCTGCGGCTGATCGGTTGGCTCGCAAAGGGGGACGTCCCCGGTATCTGCGCGACCGCAATCGTGCCGACGCCGGGATGTTCGACATACTCCACCGTGCTTAGAGCCTTGGTTTGCGGATGATCGAGAAAATCGCCGTAAGTCTGCACGGGCGCGTTCATCACGCCGGCCGCCGTCAATTTTCCCGCCCAATAGGCGGTCGGCTGTTTAGCGAACTCTGTACGCAGGATCGCGAGCAGAGACGCTTCGTTTTTTATCCGCAGTTCGCGGCCTTGATAGACCGGATTGGCCGCCACATCGGGCCGTCCAATGACTTCGCACAGGGCAACGAAGTGCTGCTCCCGCATCGCCGTGACGTTGAGATAGCCGTCGCTGGTACGCATCGTCGCTACAGGAGAATAGAGCGGCTGCGGCTCGCCGCCTTCCAGATGATATTCCATGATCTTTGCCGCCTGGAATGCCGCTGCAGCCTGCATCAGGCTGGCTTCGATATAGCCGCCCGTTCCAAACCGAAACTTGCGCACCAATGCGGTCGCGACCGCCTGGAACGCATAGAGACCGGTGACGACGTCGACCGGGATCATGGTGAGACGGTTGGGCACGCCATCGCTTGACCGGGCGACCGTCATCAAGCCCGAAAAGGCCTGGATCACCGCGTCTGTCACCGGCAGCATCGCGTTCGGGCCCTGGCTGCCAAATCCATTGATCGACAGATAGATGATGCCAGGATTGGCGGACTTCGCCTCCTCATAGGCAAGACCGTATTTCGCCATCACGCCGGGCCGGAACGCCTCGATGACGACGTCGCTCAGTTTCATCAGCTTCCGCGCGACTTCGAGCCCACGCGGTTTGGTCAGGTCAAGGGCGATCGACCGCTTGCCCCGGTTGAAGGCGATCGAGTGCGCAGTGTTCTGACCATAGGGGCGGCCGAGGGTGCGCCCCCAATCTCCTGCGATCGGCTCCACCTTGATGACGTCGGCGCCGTGCTGTGCCAGCAGCATGGCGCTATGAGGTCCCGCGATGCCCTGGCTAAGATCCAGAACGCGAATTCCACTGAAGGCTTCCTTGTCGGTCATAATGTTTTCGTCTGTGTCCGCGTACGCCTATTCCAGGGGCACGTTGGCGGTCTTCACTACGGCAGACCATTTCTTGATTTCGGCATCCACAAAACGCGTGAAATCAGCCCCCGACAGTTTGCCGGGAGCGACGCCTTGAGTTGCAAACTTCTCGGCGATCGCCGGCGTAGCCAGGATTTCCTTCATCACTTCCACTAGGCGGGTATAGGCCGCATTGCCATTGGCTGCCGGCATGTACATGCCAAACCACGCGGTGGCTTCAAAGCCTCTGACGCCGGCCTCGTCGAGCGTCGGGACATCGGGAAGCGACGCGGCGCGCGTCATGCTGGTGACGGCGAGCACGCGGATGTTGCCGGCCGAAGCCGCCGGAAGCACGGTCGGCAGCGTGTCGAACATGATCGGGATATGGCCGCCAAGCAGATCGTTCATTGCCGGCGCGGCGCCCTTGTAGGGAATGTGAACGATATCGACGCCCGCCATTTGCTTGAACAACTCGCCGGACAGATGATTGGCGCCGCCGATGCCCGAGGAGCCGAACGACAACTTGCCCGGATCTTTCTTGGCCATGGCGATCAGTTCGGCCACGGTCTTCGCCGGAAAATCCTTGGAAACCACAAGCGCGTTCGGCGCGCTCGCGACCACGGCCACGGGCGAGAACGCGGTTTCCGTATCATATGGCAGCTTGCGGAACAGGCTCGGATTGATGACGTGGTGGGTTGCGGTGATCAGCAGCACGCTGCCGTCCGCCGGGGATTTCGCCACCATCTCGGACCCGATGGTACCTGACGCACCGGCGCGATTTTCCACGATGGTCGAAACGCCGAGCTTTTCGCCGAGGTATTGCGCGATGAAGCGCGCAAGAATGTCCGTTGTGCCGCCGGCCGGGAACGGAACAACGATCTTGATCTGACTCGGGGGAAACTGCTGGGCAGACGCCGAGCCCGGCGAGATCGTGAGCGATAGCAGCGCCAAGCCAATAGCGAGCCGGAGCGTCTTCACCCTTGCAGTCCAGTTCATGTCGTTCTCCCATCGAGCGGTCGACGCGCGCTCGTCTTGTTATCGTTGTCGTAAAGGCTTGGCGCGATCGATGCCGATCTCGGCGCTGCGAAGCGCAGTGTTACGCCCGGGGTCAGGCCGCGATTGAACCGGATACCGGAAATTCAACCATGGCTTCACCGGCTGCGACGTGTTCGCCCTTCTGATTGCGGACTAGCACGTCGATCAGCACCCAGCGCGATTTCTGCGTCGACTGCTTGGATTTCACCACGCCCAAGGGCTGAATCGTGTCGCCGGGTTTGACCGGCTTGAGCCAGCGCGTCTCCAGGCGACGCTGAATGGCACCGGCAGGATAGGCCCAATCGGTCAGCATTCGGGTGATCAGCCCGAAATTGTTCATGCCGTGCATGATGATGCCGCCGAAATTGGTCTTGCCGAAACTGTTCTTCATGTAGTCGTCGTCGAGATGCAGCGGGTTGTAGTCGAGCGATCCGTCGCAGAACAGGCGGATGGACTCCCGCGAGACGTCGAACTTCGGGCCGTTGATAGTGTCGCCGACGGAGAGATTTTCGAAGCTGGTGCTCATGCCGTGTTTCCTTTTCTGTCGTTGCGATCAAGCGGGGCGGATGGTCTGGCCGCGGCCGGAACAGATGACGTCGCCGTGCTGATTGAAGAACACGTTGTCGTGGACGACGAAGAGGCGCTCGCGCTTGATGAACTTATCCAGTGCGCGGGCTTGCAGGGTGATGGTATCGCCGGGCCGCGCCGGCTTGTTGTAACTCCAGGATTGGCCGGCATTGATGGTCCCCGGCGTTCGCATCCAGTCGTCGGTTGGGGTGCAGGCGAACATCAGCAAGATGTGGATCGACGGCGGCGCGATCAGCCCGCCATACGGGGTCTTCCTGGCGTAAGCCTCGTCGAAATAGAGCGGGTGATCTTCGCCGACCGAGCGGCAGTAGAGCTGGATGGCCTCCAAAGTCAGCTTGTAGGGAAGTGTTTTGCGCGGCTCACCGGGGACGATCTCGTCCCATACCTTGCGCAGATTAGCGTCCTTCCAGAAATCGGTCTCGAATGCGGGCGCTTGCGTCATCGCGTCTCCTCCCATATTGTTCGCCAGGCGAACGAATTAGTCGATTTGTGAAACACTATGCGCGGAGCTTGCCCGACTCCGCAAGGGGCTTTGAAATTGCCAAAAGAGAGTGATGGATATGTTCGAGCGATAGAACGAGGTTTCGCCCTGATCGAAGCGCTTGGCCGATCCCCAGGTCGGCACACGCTTTCGGAGGCCGCCGTCCACGCGGGCCTCAATCGCGCAACGGCGCGACGCATGCTCGCCACCCTCGTCACGCTGAAATATTGCGAAGCCGACGGCCGTTACTTCCGCCTGCGGCCTCGCGCTCTCGGTCTTGGATTGTCCTATCTGAACGCCTTGCCGTTCTGGGGCTATGCCCAGCGGGCGCTCGAAGATCTCCGCAACGACATCGGCGAATCCTGCGCGCTCGCCGTGCTCGATGAAACTGATATCGTCTATGCCCTGAGACTTCCGGCGCGGCGTATCCTCTCGGCCAATCTCGGAATCGGCAGCCGGCTCCCCGCGCATCTCGTCTCGCTGGGACGGGTGCTTCTGGCTAATCTTCCGCCGGAGCAGCGAGACCGACATTTGGCGAACACGCCGCTCAGGTCAGTTACGCCACGCACCATCATCGACACCGATCGCCTCGCTCGGGAGCTGCGATTGACGCAGGAGCGGGGCTACGCCTGGGTCGATGGCGAACTCGATCCGGCGATTTGCGGCATCGCCGTTCCTATTCGCGATCAGGGTGGTAGCGTCGTTGCCGCGATCAGCATCAATTTGATTTCCGGTACTGTGAGCGAAGTCGCCGCAAAGAAACGATATCTCGTGCGGCTTCAAAAGACCGCGCAGGACATTCGGACTCAATCGGTCTCGACGTCGTGATTCAGGAAGAGGCGGCCGGGTTCAGGAGCATCAAGCCGGCGAGACGCGCACTCCGGAAAAGCGCTCGCCGCAGCGCGCACCGAGCGGCGGATCTCAGGCGACACGGTGCCGCCGCATGATGTGATCTTGCGCCTGTTTTGCCCGACGTGTCAAACGCCCCTGAGGCGCCGGCCTGGGCCACCCAGCGCAAAATTCTTCAATGATTTGTACTGTGCATGGGGTTGTTTTCGCGTTTTTTGTTTGGAGGGCGCTACTCCGCCGCTTTTTCCCTTAGCCGCTGGGCATAAACATTGATCACCAGCGCCGCCAGCAGGATGAGGCCGCGGATCAGGATCTTCAAAAAGCTGTCGATGTTGACGTGGTCGAGGCCGTTGTTGAGCACCCCTAACACGAACAGGCCGACGATGGTGTTGCCGATGCCGCCGCGGCCGCCGAACAGGCTGGTGCCACCGACGACGACGGCGGCGATGGAGTCGAGCAAATAGGTGTCGAACTCGTTCTGCTGCGCGCTGCCGAAATGGGCGACGCCGAGCATGCCGCCGATGCCGGAGCACACCGCCGAGATCACCATGACGGCACCGAGGATGAGCTTGACGTTGAGGCCGGAATATTCGGCCGCCTCGCGGTTGCCTCCGACCATGTAGACATAGCGGCCGAAGCGCGTGTAGGTCAGCACCAGATGGCCGCCGAGCAGCATGATCGCCGCGACGATGACGATCCAGGGAATGCCGCCGATCGATCCTGAGCCGAGCGTGGTGATCACGCCAGGCACCTTGTAGGCGATCTGGCCGCGCACCAGCAGCGCGGAGATGCCGGCCGCGATCTGCATCATGGCGAGGGTCATGATGAAGGAGGGGATGCCAATCACGGTCAGCCCCAGCGCATTGACGAGCCCGAGCAGCGCGCACAGCAAAATCGCCATCAGGATTGCGGCGGCGCCGGGGAGGGGAATGTTGGGGATGTTGACGTAGGATTCCTGCAGCGTGAAGTAGGCAACCGCGATGCCGGTGACGTTGGCGATGCTGGCGATCGAGAGGTCGATCTCGGCGCAGAGGATCACGAAGGTGAGGCCGACGGCGATGATGCCTGTGACGGAGACTTGCGTCAGGATGTTGCCGAGATTGTCCAGCGTGGCGAAGGACGGGCTGGCGAGAGCGAAGAAGGCGGACAGGAAGATCAGGGTGAGGAACGGTGCGATGTTGCGCATCTGCGAGCGCAGGAACGGCGCGATGCCCCGCGCCCGCTGACCTGCCGCCAAAGCCGTTTCACTGCTCGCCATTGTACCTCTCCGTCACGCCGCTTGCAGCAGGCGGTCCTTGCTGACCGGCTCGTTCCTGAATTCCCGCACCACCGTGCCGCGCTTGAGCACGAGGATGCGGTCGGCCAGCGACAGCACCGTTTCCGGCTCGGTCGACAGCACGATGATCGCAAGCCCCTTGGCACGGAGGTCGCGGACGATGTTGATGACGTCGTTCTTGGCGCCGACATCCATGCCGCGGGTCGGCTCGCACAACACCAGCAGCTTCGGCGGAAAGGTCAGCCATTTTGCCAGCGCGACTTTCTGCTGGTTGCCGCCGGAGAGCATGCCGAGATCGAGACCGACCACCGGTGGCCTGATCTGCAATTGCTCCACCTGGCGCCTCGCGATATCGCGCTCCCGCGCCGGCTTGAGCAGCAGGGCCGAGATGCGGTCGAGGATGCTGATCGAGACGTTCTTGTAGACCGGCTCCTGGTGGAACAGCATCGCGCGCCGGCTCTCCGGCACCAGCGCCACGCCCGCGCGTCGGGCCGCCGCCGTGCTGGCGAAGGTTTTGGGCTTACCCTCGACGGCGAGCGTGCCGCCGTCCGGCTTCAGCTTGCCAAAGAGGATGCGCGACAGCTCCTGCTGGCCGCAGCCCATGAACCCGTAGACGCCGAGCACCTCGCCGGCGCGCGCTTCGAAGGAGATGTCCTTCAGGCTGCGGGCCAGCGACAATTGGTCGACCTTCAGGACCACCGCGCTGTCGCTCGGCCGGGGCAGCATGAGGTCATCGGTGTAGCTGTGCTCGAGCGCTTCGCCGCCGCGGCCGATCATGGCCTCGATCAGCGCACCCTTGCTGGTCGCGGCCGCCGCGGTCTCGGCGACCTTCCGTCCGTTGCGGAACACGGTCACCGTGTCGGACACAAGCAAGATGTCCTCGATGAAATGCGAGATGAAGACGATGCCGGTGCCTTGCTCGCGCAATCGTCGGAGTGTGGAAAAGAGCCGTTCGACCTCGGGCGGGGAAAGAGCGGAGGTCGGCTCGTCCAGGATGACGATGCGCGCGCCGGAAAACAGCACGCGCGCGATCTCGATCAATTGCTGAAGCCCGATCGGGAGGTCGCCGAGCCTGCTCATCGGATCGACGTCGATGCCGAAGCGGGCGAGCTGCTCGCCGGCCTCGCGCGCCATCCGTCGCCATTGTACCAGGCCGAGCCGGTTGGTCGGCTGGTTGCCCAGGAACACGTTCTCCGCGACTGTGAGATCGGGCGCGACGCTCAGCTCCTGGTGCACCATGGCGATGCCGGCCGCGTGTGCATCGCGGGCCGAGCGGAAATGCGTCTGCTTCCCATCGATCAGGAAGCGGCCGGAAAATTCGCTGTGCACGCCGGCGATGATCTTCATCAGCGTGCTTTTTCCGGCGCCGTTCTCGCCGACGAGACCGTGGATCTCGCCGGCTGAGAGCGCGAAATCGACACCGCGAAGCGCTTCGACGCCGCCGAAGCTCTTCGTGATGCCCTGCAGTTCCAGGATGGGCTGACGTCCCTCAGGCATGGAGGGTCAGATCAGGAAGTGATCCTCCATCCACTGCATACCGGGTGCGTTGGCCTTGGTCACAACCGGACCGTCGGTGACGACGTTCTTGGGAATGCCCTGTCCGCTCTTCTCCCCGCCGACGACCGCGGAAACGCCCGCGACGATCGCGCCGCCATGGATGCGGCAGGACGGATTGCGGACGGTCGCGAACATGCGGCCTTCACTCACGGCCTGGATCGCCGGCGGCATCGCATCGACGCCGCCGATCAGGATGTTGGTGCGGCCCCGCGCTTTCATGATGTTGGCGGCGGCAAGCGCCATGTCGTCATTGTGGAAGAACGCTGCGTCGATCTGCGGGTACTTGGTCAGATAGGTTTCCCAGAGACGTGCGGTCTTGGAGACGTCCCAATCTGCGGGTTGAGTATCCAGCACCTCGATGCCAGGGAATTGCTTCACGACATTGTTGAAGCCTTTGGCACGGCCCTGCGCGCCGGTATGGCCGAGCGCGCCCTGCGTCATGATGATCTTGCCCTTGCCGCCCATGGCGTTGCACAGCGCCTGCGTCACGGACGCGCCCATGAACTCGTTGTCGGGGGCGAGGAAAGAGTGGACGTTGATCTGGTCGAGAGGGGCAATCAGCGTGTCCATGTCGATCACGGGCGTGCCGGCGTCGATCATCTTCTGCACGGGCTGGGTGAGGGTGCCGATGCCAAAAGCCTGGATGGCGACGAAATCCCATTTCTGCGAGGCCATGTTGTCGATTGCCGCGCGCTGCTTCACCGCATCGAGCTGGCCGTCGAACCAGGTGACCTCGACGTTAAACAGCTTGCCCCAGAACTCCGCGGCCTGCTTGCCCTGCGCGCACCAGGTGGCCTGGAGGCCCGCATTGGAGAACGCCGCCTTCAGCGGCTTCTCGCTTCGTCCGACTTCGGCTGCAAGGGCGGGGTTTATGCCCATGCCGCCGAGGATGGCAGCCCCGGCGCCGGCGGTTGCCGCCGCTTGAAGAAGATCGCGCCTCGTCGTCGAGAAATCTTTCGTCCCGGACATCGCTCGCTCCCATATATTTATCGTCGGCGCGTCATTGATTGCGCGACCGATACGGAAAGTGTCTCACAAGAGTTGATGCCACTCAATCTGCAATCACGCGAGATCGCCGCAACCGGTGTTGGTGCAGCGCAAGCGTCAGGCCTGAACGGCGGCAAATGCGTCGATCTCGATGAGCAGTCGGTCCCAGGCCTGCGCGACATCCGGCGACCATTCATCGCCGAGCAACCCGCGCAGCGTATCCCTGATCACGGCAAAGAAGGCGATGAACAGCTCGCGCGGCGTGCCGTAGCCATCGTGCGAGGCGACCTCGCACGCGATCAGCCGGAAATGCCCGCGACGATCACCGGCGAAGTCGAGAATCGCCTCGATCGTCAGCGCGAGCATCGATCCCATCACGAGCTCGCTGCCTTGCGTGCGGAACATCGCCCGCGTTTCGGGATGCTGTTCGAAGAGCCGTTGGTAAACGAGTGGCGTGAGATCCGCGCAGCGCGAGGCTGCGAGTTCGAAGCTGTTTTCGATTGGATTAGGGGGAGCATTCATCGGCGCTTCAGCCACGCGGAATCGGCATAGGGGGCGACCTTGTGGGTCGCTCCCCTGCCACACCACCCGGCATGCGGGTCCGCACCGGGCGGTTCGAGAAGTTGAGGTCATGAGAGACGGGGCAATCCCAGC
>NZ_JADPKS010000156.1 GCF_023074175.1 Bradyrhizobium sp. 139 | reverse complement strand
GGCAAGTTCGCCCTGATCCAGCACCAGCGTTATGCCCACGCCAAGCAGTTCAATCGCGCCAACCGGGCGCTGAAGAAGCTGCGCACCTTGCTCGGCCGCGTCATTCGCGACATCACCCGCAAGATCGAGGGCGACAGCGGGCTCGAAGCGGTGTTCGCCCAGCTGCTGATGCTGGCGCGGCGCGTGCGCGAGCAACAGCAGCGTCAGCGCGGACCGAAGGTCTATTCCCTGCACGCGCCGGAAGTCGAATGCATCGGCAAGGGCAAGGCCCATCGGCCATACGAGTTCGGCGTCAAGGTCTCCGTCGCCACCACCCTCAGCCACGCCAAGGGCGGACAGTTCGTCACTCACGTGAAGTCCATGCCGGGCAACCCCTACGACGGACACACCCTGGCAACCGTGATCCCGGAGATGGAGGCGCTGGTCGGCAACACCCTCGATCGCATCTTCGCAGACAAGGGATATCGCGGCCACAATGCACCGCAAGACCACAAGCTCAGAATCTTCATCTCCGGTCAGAAACGCGGCGTGACGCCCAGGATCAAACGTCAGTTACGCCGCCGGGCAGCCGTCGAACCCGTGATCGGCCATCTCAAAGCCGAGCATCGAATGGGCCGAAACTATCTCTGGTACCGCCAAGGCGACGCTGCCAACGCCATCCTCGCAGCTG
>NZ_JADPKS010000061.1 GCF_023074175.1 Bradyrhizobium sp. 139 | reverse complement strand
CGTCTCTCATGACCTCAACTTCTCGAACCGCCCGGTGCGGACCCGCATGCCGGGTGGTGTGGCAGGGGAGCGACCCACAAGGTCGCCCCCTATGCCGATCAGCGTGGTACCTGAGTTCTAGCTCTCGAGATGCTCTAGCAGTGGCTGTCGCGCAATCGTTCAAGTCCTTCGCTTGCGAAGGACGGCGTGAATGCGGGCTGCTTTACGCCGGAGGGCGCACGCTGCCCCTCGGTCCGTTCCGATGCGTGCTCGGTTTCGTTGCGTTCCGGTTCCATTGAGGCGACCTCTTGAAATGCTGCAGGACAACATCGAAGCCGCCGGTATGTTCCTCACGCGATGGCGCGATGATGCGGCTTGAACAGCCGTCCCTTTTCCACCGCCAGCACGATCGCAAGTGCTGCGAGCGTCGACAGGAAGAAACCGACCGAGAACGGCATCAGCGTGCCGTCGAAACCCTGTCCGATCGCCATGCCGACGACGATGCCGATCAGCGTCGTGATCGAACCGTAGAGCGAGGAGGCGGTGCCAGCAATGTGGCCCTGCGGCTCCATGGCAAGTGCGGTGAAGTTCGCGACCATCATGCCGAACGAGAACATCATCAGGGCCGAGAGCACCATGAACAGCGGAAGCGGCAGCATGCCGAGACTTTCCGTCAGCAGCATCACGCCGGCAACCGCGGTGTAGAGCGTCAGCGCGCCGTGCGAGATCACGCGCATGCCGAGGGTCCCGACAAATCTGGCGTTGAGGAAGCCGGCGATAGCGGTGCCGGCCGCGATCGCGGCAAAGGCGAGCGGGAAGTAGTGGCCAAGATGGTAGATGTCGGTGAACACCTGCTGGGCCGAGAACACATAGGCAAACAGCGCGCCCATCACGCTGCCGGCCGCGAGTGCATAGCCGATGGTCTGGCGATTGCTCACGGTCTGCCAATAAGCGGCGAGTACGTCGCTCGGGGCGAGCGACCTGCGCTCCGAGACCGGCAGGGTCTCGGGGAGCCTCAGCACCGACCACGCCAGCGCGAGCAGCCCGTAGAGCATCAGCACGACGAAGATGCCGCGCCATTGCGTCACCAGCAACACCGCCTGCCCGAACGAAGGCGCGATCACGGGTACCGCGATGAAGATCATCATCGCCAGTGACATCACGCTGGCCATGCGGCGGCCGACATAGCAGTCGCGGACAATCGAGGTCGCGATCACGCGCGTCGCAGAGGTGCCGAAGCCCTGCAGCGCGCGCGCCAGCAGCAGCGTCTCGAACGAGGGAGCCGCGACCGCCAGCACGCTCGCCACCGCATAGACCGCCATGCCGCCGAGCAGCACCGGGCGGCGGCCGAAGCGGTCCGACAACGGGCCCATGACGAACTGGCCGGCGCCGAAGCCGATCAGGAAGGTCGACAGCACCAGTTGGAGATGGTTGGCGACGGGAATCTTGAAAGCTGCCCCGATATTGGGCAGCGCCGGCAGCATCATGTCCATCGCAAGCGGGTTGAGCGCCATGATGGACGCGATCACGATGACGAATTCCGGAAAACCCATGGGGCGGTGTCCCGCGGACACCCAATCGTCGGCATTGACGTCGGACAAGAAGCTCACCTCTGATTTCAGAGGCATATCTAACGCCCATGCTGCATCGCACAACCCATGTTTTGGGATGGCTGTCCGGCGCGGCAGAGGACGGCCGCACATTGGACGGCAGCTGCACCTGCCGTCCAAAGCACGATGACGGAAACCAGGGATTCACCATAAGAGCGGGGCAGCGGATCCGAGAGATGAATCCGCAACGCATCCTGTCCAGTGTGGCCTGACCGGACGCCGGTCAGGCGCCGAGGAAACTCGAGGCACAGGCAGGATTGGACGTGTCGGACGTCACCGGGACAGCACGATGGTTGGGACCGTCGGTCGGCATGGCCGAGAAGCGCAACGTCTGGCTTGATTGCCTGATCGCGCTGGTGGCGCTGCTGGTGCTCGGCAATCTCGTTAGCGACCTCACGCTCGACGTCAAATACGGCTGGGATGTGCGCGTCAATTGCGCGGCGGTCGACGCGCATGCCGAGGGGCTCGATCCTTACTTCGTGAAAAATCTGAAGGGCACCAAGCTCTCTTATCCCTATCTGCCGGTGACGCTCGACGCCTTCCGTCCGCTGTGCGCGGGCGGCTTTCTCGTCGGCCATCACCGCGGCGTGTTTCTCGTGCTCGTCATGCTCTGCGGCCTGCTGCTGCCCGGGCTCGGCGGCGTCGGCGTACGCGATATTGCGCTCAGGATTCTCTGGGCGCTCGGCGCGTTCGTCGGCTTCGAATGGGTCTCGGCCTCGGGCAATTTCGCGGTCATCAGCGGTGCGCTGAGCGCGGCCGCGTTGACATTGCTGCTGCGCTCCCATTCGCCGGGTGCGGACGATGACCGGGGCTTTGCCGCGTGCATCGTCGGCGCTGCGCTGCTCGGCCTCGTCGCCTCGTTCAAGCTGGTGTACAGCCCGGTGCTGGCCGCGCTTTATTTTCTGCCGCTGCCGCGCGGGCAAAAGATCGGGTTGATCGCGGCCGCGGCCGCAGGCCTGACCTTGCCGATCCTGCTCTCGAGGACGCTCTATCCCGATCTGTTTTCGAGCTGGTTGCTCGCAATCAGGGGACAGATCCCCGACCAGCATTCCATCTACGTGATAGACACCACGCCGTCGCTGCTGCTGCTGGCGCAGGGCGCGCTGGACCATGTCGGGCTCGGCGGCAGCAAAGCGATCGTGTTCATAGCTTACGCGCTGGTGGCATTCGCGCTGGTGCTTGCGCCGTTTGCCCTGGTCGTGCTGCGCATGGCGGATCGGCAAGCGCGCAACGAAGGCGCTTTCCCGGCACGGCTGGATCGCTGGCTGATCGATCATCGGCGCGAAGCCCTGCGCATCACGGTGCTTGCGATGTACGGGCTCTATCTCTGCTCGCCGCGTCTCAAGGAATATGCGTTTTTCGAACTCGCGCTCTATGGCGCCATCCTCATCGTCGATCTCCCGGCCGCAGCCCTTGCCGCCGTGCTGACCATCGGTGTTGCCGTCCCAACGCTCGTCTCGCTCTCGGGGATGTCGATCGAAGGAAGTTTCGTCCAGATCGCCGTTGCGCTGGTCTGCTTCTGGATCATGCTGTGGGCGCAGTCGGTGGCGTCAGCTCAAGGCGATGATTGAGAGTTTCGGCGGAGAGGAGAAGCCTCTGAGCGAAATGATCCTTGAGCTTACTCACTGAACCGAGATCGCGAGCATCAACGTCGCTCTTGGCCGGTCATCGGGGACGCCTCAGCTCGGCATTCCTCTTGGGTAGCGGCAATTTCAATTCCGTTGGTGCGGGCAGCCGGGGTCGAACCGGCACAGTGCTTGCGCACCGAGGGATTTTAAGTCCCTTGCGTCTACCAATTCCGCCATGCCCGCTTGATCCAACGAGATCAAATACTTAAGTCCACCTCCGGCCGCTTGGAATTGGCGCGTTTCGCGGGCCGGATGGGTGGTTCTTCCTTAAGCGAGCCGGCCGCGCAAGGCAAAGCCTCAATCCGGACATCTGTTGTTGCTTTAGGCATTCTCAATCCACGGGGACTATTCATCCGGCATGGCTGCTTCGTTTTCCTATCGCCTGCGCGGCTCGGGCGTGCTTCTGGCGCTGCTCGCGGCGGGCGCGGCGCTGTCCGGCTGCGCCGGCATGAGCGAGACGGTCGCTCCGGCCTTTGCCGATCCCGGCAGGTACGAATTGTACGACTGCAAGCAGCTTGAGGCCGAGCGCAAGACGCTTGCCAGCCGCACCGAGCAGTTGCAGAAGCTGATGGACAAGGCTGAGACCGGGGCGGGAGGCGCGGTCGTATCCGAGCTCGCCTATCGCAACGACTACGTCTCGGTGCGCGGGCAGGCGCAATTTGCCGAGGACGCCTGGCGCCGCAACAAGTGCCGGGAGACGCCGCCGGAGGCGGCAGCGCCGGCTCCGCCGCCGTCGTCCGCAGCCAAGCCTGCGCCGAAATCCGGCAGAACAACGCGCTGAGACTCGGCGCATCGCATCAGGGCCGCCAGCCGTAGATCCAGTCCTGCCGCGCCAGCATGCGCTCCGGGCCGAGCGCGCGGATCGCAACATCGCGCGCGATCGCGAGCGGCCCACCGAGATGATAGATGCGGCCCTGCTGCCGCGCCGTCCGCTGTACCCGCCGCACCCGCGCTTGCCGCGCGCGGCCATATTGCCTCAGCGCCGCCGTGATGCCGGCCGCGCTCTCGGCAGCCTCGAGGCTCAGATACTGCGCGAGCACGGCGGCATCCTCGATCGCCATGCCGGCGCCCTGGGCCGCGAATGGCAGCATCGCATGCACGGCATCGCCGAGCAGGCCGACCGGTCCTTGGCTCCAGGGGCAGCCGTCGGGCACGCCGAACAGGGCCCATTTGCGCCAGGTGTCGACGGCGGCCAGCATCATGCGCGCCGCCGGCGGCCAGCGCGGCGCGACGAAGGCGTCCATCACTTCGAAGGGATCGCCCGGCGTGCTCCAGCCGGGCCTGTTCCATGTGCCCGGCAGCACCGCGACCACGTTGATCTGGCGCCCGCCCGCGATCGGATAAGCGACGAGATGGGCGTTCGGCCCCATCCAGAGCTGCACCCGCTGCGCGGTAAAATCCTTCGGCAGTTGCGTGGCATCGAGCGTGCCGCGCCAGGCGATCAGTCCGGAGAAGCGCGGCTGCACCTCGGGAAACAGATGCTGGCGCACCGTCGACCAGATGCCGTCGGCGCCGATCAGCGCGTCGGCGAGATCGCTGCGGCGTATCGTGCCGCTGCGATGGACAACCGTCAGTCCCCTGGCGTGGGGCGCAACATCCTCGAAGGTCGCGCCTAACTTCAGGTCGATATCGGGATGGTCGGACACCGCACCGGCCAGCGCGGATTGCAGGTCGGCGCGGTGCACCACCCAATAGGGGGCGCCGGCCCGCGCGGAAGCGGCTTCGCCGAGCGGCATGCGCAGCAGTTCGCCGCCGGCCCGCGCGCTCATGACGCAGAGCGCCTCCGGCGTGACGGCGCGCAGCCTGAGCCGCTCGAAGAGGCCGAGCTCGACCAGCACGCGGCTGGCATTGGGAGAGAGTTGCAGGCCGGCGCCGATGTCCTCGAGCCGCTCGGCCTTCTCCAGCACGACGACGCGAAAGCCGCGGGCTGCGAGCGCAAGCGCAGCCGTCAGTCCACCTATGCCGGCACCGGCGATGACAATCGTTCGGGAGAGCGCCACCCCTGACCGATGGAACGGTCAGGCCACCTTGTCCTTCAGCACGCATTCCGGCGGACGGGCTTCGCCCGCCTTCAGGTCGGCGGCGAATCGGTACAGCGTCGAGCAATAGGGGCAGATGATCTCGTTGTCGTTGCCGAGGTCCAGGAAGACGTGCGGATGATCGAACGGAGGATTGGCGCCGACGCACATGAACTCTTGCGAGCCGATCTCGATGACGGGGACACCGGCATCGTTATGGAAGTGCGGGACGACATGGTCGGACATCGTAGTTCATCCTGGAGTGGCAATGGCGGCAGACACAATCAAACACCGACGCGGCATCTTTGAGGCGCCGCGGACCATACTGGCGGGTGCAGATGATTGCTAGTCCAGCGGAACCGAAAGGTTCGCAATCGCCCCATGCTCATTTGCTCTTGCAAATTCGACACAATCTTGCGGCTTGAGAGAAGCCCTTCTTTCGTCGGGGACGTTGTGTCGCAATTTTGGCATACTATGTCGGTGGACGAGCGGAATTGCGACAAAAGACGAACCGTCAGGCGCAAATGATCTCAGGATTGTCCAGGCTCTTGGCATGAAATGGCTGCGAATCAGCACAGCATTGATCGGTGTTGCGGCATGCAGCTTCATGCTCGCGCAGGTAGCGCCGCATGCCCGCGAGGCCGGCGCGATCCTCTCCGCCCAGAACGATCCGGCGGCGCTCTCCGAGCTCAAGCTCGATGCGCTGCTACGGCAGAACGAGCGCCTGGTTGTGGACAATATCGAGGCCGCGCTCGCTGCCAGCGACGCCGATCTCGCCGACAGCTTTGTCGCGCTGGCGCGTGAACGCAACATCGCGCTGCCCGACGACCTCCTCAACCGCGTGAGCGATGCGGTCAAGGAAGAAAATTCCACGCGGCATTTCGCCAAACGGTTCGCAACCGGCCTCGTCACCGGCAACGCCGACGATGTCGCGAGCCTGTCCGGGACGGTGGCCGGCGATCTGTTCGTGATCGGCGACATCAGGGACATCGTGCGTGAGGGCAAGCACCTCGCCATGGGCGAGGACACCGATCGCCTGATGCTGGGGCTTGCAGCCGCGGGGCTTGCCGTGACCGCCGTGACCTACGTCTCGGTTGGCGGTGCTGCGCCTGTTCGTGCTGGACTGACGCTGGTGAAGGATGCCCGCAAAGTTGGACGGCTCGGCGAGGGACTTGCCGCATGGGCCGGCCGGTCGGCGCGCGAGGTGGTCGATACGCCGATGCTCCAGAACGCCGTCGCCAAGGGTTCAGTGTTCCGCCCCGGCGAGACCGTGAGCGCAATCAAGGCTGCGTTCCGTGTCGAGAAGGCTGGTGCGCTGGTCCGGCTCGGCAAGGACGTCACCCGCGTTGCCGAAAAGACCGGCACGCGCGGCGCCATGGATACGCTGCGCATCGCCGAAGGCCCGAAGGACGTCGCGCGCGCGGCCCGGCTTGCGGAAGCGCAGGGCGGCAAGACGCGCGCGATCATGAAGTTGCTCGGCCGCGGCGCGCTGCTGCTCATCGGCGGCATGTTCGATCTGGCGCTCTGGCTGTTCGGCGCGGCGCTGACGCTGATCGGTCTGCTGTCATCGATCAAAGCGACGACGGAGCGCCTGACCCAGGCCTGGTGCGATCGCAAACGGGCGCGCCGGCTCCGCCGCGCGCAGATCGCTGCCGAGGCCGCTCTGGCGGACGCGGCCCTCACGGCCTAAAGCGCGATGCGCTTTAGGTTATCGTTTGAGCATGATCTTGCCGGAAAAGCGCTGCACACTTTTCCGGATCATGCTTTATGATCAACCTTTCCCCTCAAGACTGCGGAATATGTGATGCCGAGCTTTCACAACGGCGCCGTTGAAATTGCCTATCTCGACGAAGGCGAGGGCGATCCGATCCTCCTGGTGCACGGCTTTGCCTCGAGCAAGAACGTGAACTGGGTCTATCCGACCTGGGTCTCGGAACTGCGCAAGAACGGCCGCCGTGTCATCGCGCTCGACAATCGCGGCCATGGCGAAAGCGCAAAACTCTACGAGCCCGCGCAATACTCGATCCCGACCATGGCCGGCGACGTGCTCGCGCTGATGGACCACCTCGCGATTCCGCAGGCCGACATCATGGGCTACTCGATGGGCGGACGGATGACGGCCTGGCTCTCTCTCAACGAGTCGCAGCGCCTGCGCTCGGCGATCCTGGGGGGTATCGGCATTGGCGGCCTGATCGAAGGCACCGGACCCGGCGAGAACGTGGCGAAGGCGCTGGAGGCGACTTCGCTCGACGAGGTCACCGATCCCGTCGGCCGCACGTTTCGCGCCTTCGCCGATCAGACCCGTTCCGACCATCGTGCGCTCGCCGCCTGCCTGCGCGGCACGCGCGACCTCATGACGAAGGAGGAAGCTGCCCGCATCGACGTGCCCGTGCTGATCGCGGTCGGCAGCACCGACGACGTTGCCGGCTCGGCCAGCGCGCTCGGTGCCATCATCAAGGGATCGGAAGTGCTCGACATCCCGGGTCGCGACCACATGCGTGCGGTCGGCGACAAGGTCTACAAGACCGGTGTGCTCGATTTCCTCTCACGCCGCGGCTGAGGTTTTGTCCGCCGGCCCGTCGTCGCCAAAGCGACGCGCCAGCGCCATCAGCACCACGAAGGTCGCGACCCACACCATCCGCGCGCCATAGCGGTCGTGCGGGCCCGAGATCACGCCGCAGATCAAGGCGTTGCCGAGCAGCGCCAGCGCGACGGTTGCGGCGAGCAGCGTCAGATCGTCCAGCCGGCGATTTGCGAGCGCGTGTCCAAGCAGGCCCGCCAGCGCCAGCATCGAGGCCAGCGCGACGGGAATGTGCAGCCAGTTGACGTAGTCGAAATTGACGTCCCAGTGCTGCTGCCGCGCGGCGCGCATCGGCGCGACTTGCGCCGGGATGTAGCGCTCGATGATGCCGTAGGTGTGCGGGATCCAGCCATTGGCGCCTTCGCCGGTCGCCACATGCAGCAATTGCTGGCCCATCGCCCGCAATGCTGCGCCGGCCTGCCACGCCGGATAGTCGGCGAGCGAATGCACGACGATGTAGCCCATCTCCTCGTCCATGCCTTCGAAGCGGCCGAGCGTGTTGAACATGCTCTTGCCCCACAGGAACTCGTCGGCGCTCGCCGGCAGTTCATTGCGATACGGACAGAGCTTGAAGCGTTCGCGCGGGCAGTGGTCGCCAAGATAACGCGCGACGATGCCGTCCTGCATCATGCGGCCGAAGGCGACGCCGTACCCGCCGGGCGTCCAGGCCCATTTGCCCGACAATGCGTGGTTCGCCGACACCAGCATCAGGCCACCGGCGACGATGGTCAGGCTCGCCTGCGTCAATCCGGCAAGCGGAAGGCGC
Organism: Bradyrhizobium sp. 139; assembly: GCF_023074175.1. Classification (GTDB taxonomy): domain Bacteria; phylum Pseudomonadota; class Alphaproteobacteria; order Rhizobiales; family Xanthobacteraceae; genus Bradyrhizobium. Next base: position 30,880 of record NZ_JADPKS010000061.1, on the reverse strand, counting down.
GCGCCCAGGAACGGCCGTGCCATCCAGCCGGCGAGGCAGAGCCCGAGCAGCACGCCGAGCGTGGCGCTGTGGGTTGCCGCGGCAAAAGCAGTGAAAACGAACAGCGCGATTTTCTCGGGCACCGAAGTCCGGCCTGCGCCGACGATCAGCAGGAACAACGATAGCACCGACAGGCCCGCGAAGATGTCGGTCAGCAGCATGCTCGCAAGCCATGGCAGCGCAGTCGACAGGATCAGGAGCAGGCTGATCGCAACGAAGCGGAAGGTCTGCATCAGCCCGAGCACGCGCAAGGTCAGTTGCAGCAGCCACAGGCTCGCGAGCGACTGGACCGCAAGGTTGATCCAGAAGCCGAAGTTCTCGCCATAATGCAGATAGAGGCCGAACACGGTGGAGCGGCTCGGCACGAGATAGTTCTCGTACCAGCGCGCCAGATAGCCGCCCGTATCCCATTGCAACAGCGGATAGCCGTTCCAGAACGCCGGCGCGATCATGAGGAGGGGCAGGGCCACCGCCGCCAGCCGCAGCCAGAAAGAGCCCGCGGTACGCGCGCGCAATTGATCGGTGGTGATGCTCAAATCGGCTCCGTCGTCTTCCCGACCATGCCCGCAATAGCTGTTGAGGCGGAATTCACCAATAGTTTGACGCCGCCCGGCTTGAATTTGGCAAAACGCTGACCATTTTGAGCCAACCTTGCCGCCTGGGTCATTGGAAGAAACTGTTGTGTTTCAACGCGTTGGCATGCTTCCGCGGGGCAACTCACTGTTCACTCTCAGGCAAGCCCGTCAGGACTTTGTCGCCTAGACTGTGTTATAGAACCAGCAAAACGAGCCAATTCGAAAGAGCAGATCCTATGGCAGTGCATCAGGTCAATCCGGGAGGAAAGCTCGCAACGCTCGATCCGATCTGGGATCGGATCCGCGGCGAAGCGGAAGACATCGTCCATCGCGAGCCGGAGCTTGCGACCTTCATCTACTCGACGGTGCTGCATCACAGTCGCCTGGAAGATGCGGTGATCCATCGTCTCGCCGACCGGCTCGATCATTCCGCACTGTCGGGTGATCTCATTCGCCAGACCTATGACGAGGCGCTGCGCGAGGCTCCCGATCTCGGCAACGCCTTCCGCGCCGATCTCGTCGCCGTCTACGACCGCGATCCCGCGACCTCGCGCTTCATCGATCCCTTGCTCTACTTCAAGGGCTTTCACGCCCTTCAGACCCATCGCCTCGCGCACTGGCTCTATCTGAAGGGCCGCAAGGACTTTGCGTACTATCTCCAGAGCCGCGCGTCTGCGGTGTTCCAGACCGACATCAATCCCGCCGCGCGCATCGGCCGCGGCGTCTTCCTCGACCACGCCACCGGCTTCGTCTGCGGCGAGACTGCGGTGATCGAGGACGACGTCTCGATCCTGCACGGGGTCACGCTCGGCGGCACCGGCAAGGAGAACGAGGACCGCCATCCGAAGATCCGTCACGGCGTCCTGATCGGCGCCGGCGCAAAGATCCTCGGCAACATCGAAGTCGGCCATTGCGCGCGCATCGCCGCCGGCTCGGTGGTGGTCAAGCCCGTGCCGCACAACGTCACGGTTGCCGGCGTGCCCGCCAAGATCGTCGGCGAAGCCGGCTGCGCCGAGCCGTCGCGCACCATGGATCAGATGATCAACGCCATGGGACTTTGAGACGGGACTTTGAGACGGGACTTTGAGACGGGACTTTGGGCTTGAGAGAAAAAGGGCCGGATTCTCCGGCCCTTTTCGCCCCCAAATTCTTTGGCAATTCATGCTGGCGGTTCGTCGCGTCTCGTCCTAAAAGCCCGCCAACCCAGATTTCGATTGGAGACTTGCCGTGGATGTCAAGGAAGTAAGGAAGCTCGACGCATATCTGAAACGCGTATTCGGCAATCCCAAGATCCGCGTCGTGCCGCGGCCGAAGAAGGACGATTCCGCCGAGGTCTATATCGGCGAGGAATTCATCGGCGTGCTGTTCGTCGACGACGAGGACGACGATCGCTCGTTCCAGTTTCAGATGGCGATCCTTGAGGACGATCTCGTCGATCAGGAGTAGCCTCGCGCCCGACGGCGTCGCGCGCGTCGCGATGCCGTATCTATTTTCTTGACAGAATGCGCAGCCGCGCCATGCCTGTTGGTGAACGCGGGCTGAGCCTGGAAGCGGATCAGGGCCTGCCCGCCCTTGTCAAAGCCGAGCCATTCGCGCCCCAATAATGGGGTGCCCGGTGGCAGGGTTGCTGCCGCATCGGTCATGTCGATCACCGCGCTCGATGTATTGGCGAGGAGCCTATCAGCCGGTCAATGCCGCGCAAAGCGATCGGGTATCACCCCTTTGGCCCGCGCAGCTGCGCCGTCAGCCGGTCCATCGCTTCCGCCGCATCGCGCCACTGCGACAGCCAGCTCCGCGGAAAGCGGAAGGTGAGGTCGGCGCCGCCGAGGCGGCGTTCGGAGAGGCACATGCCCGGGGTGGCCCCATCGCGCGTGCAGCGCGCGGTCAGCGCAGGGTTTGCCGCAGAATAGAAGTCCTCGCTGCCATAGGGCGTATCGCTGCGGAACATCCGCATCGTGAGCCCGTCCTCGGGCATCGTCGCGGCCCCGTCGAGATAGCGCGGATAGATCGTGCTGACGCGCTGCCCGGGCGCGAGCGCATCGTGATGCGCCGCGATCGACAGGAAGATGCGGTCGATCGGCTGCATCGCCTCTTCGACGGTGTCGGCGGTGACGTGCTTCGGCGCGCCCGGCGGCTCGAGCGACGGATAAAGGAAGTCGAGATCGATGCGTTCCTGCGGCCCGGAGTGCCGCTGGATCTTCATCCGGATCGCGGTCGTCGGCACGTTGAATAACGTGCCACCGACGCTCACCGGCAGCCTGTCCGGAGCGTTCGCGCCGCCGCTGCCCCAGGTCGGCCACAGCAGATAGGCAACGAGCGCGACGGCACCTAGCGCCGCGGTGCTGCCGAGCACGATCGGAACGATATGCGCCCGTGCGTGGGTCCTGCCGGAGCGGGGAGAGACTGCTGAAAACACTGTCATGGGTCGCGCAAGTGAGCGGGGTCGGCCGATGGCCGACGAATCAGCTGCAAATATGCCACGTGGCGGCGATTTCGAGGAAGGTTCCCGGCTACCGGAAACGGGAGAGGGCTCTGCGCGGACCGGCTGGCGATGTTAACCTTCTCTTAAGGATAATGTAGCGTTAACCGGCACTCTTTGTCACAGGAAGCCTCCGGCGTTGCGTAAGGGCGGACCGTTCCGATGACACCTGAGGCTCTCAATACTTTCTTCTCGATCTGCATCGGTTTCGCGCTCGCGGGTGCGCTCGTGAACGGATACCAGGCGGTCGCGCAGCGGCCCGCCGGCTTCGGCTTGTTGCAGGACGGCGTGGCGCCGAAGACCTTTGCGGCGGTGCCGTTCCTGGTGTTCGCGGCGCCCTTCATCATCATGCGCAACACCCTGCGCGGCTTGCGGCTGGAAAGCCGCCGTGTGGAATTCGTGATGATGGCGACCGTCATCGCCGGCTTCTGGAGCATGATGAGCGGCACCTTCTTCCTGATGACGCTGCGCGCCGCCGGCGTTCTGGTCTGACGCGCGCTTTGGTGGGCTGCCCGGTGAGGCGGCCCTTTGCCTGAGGCGCGCGTTTCGCTATGGCTGGGGTTGACGCGACAGGAGACCCCCATGGCGATCTACGAGCTCGACGGACAGGCACCCGATCTTCCGGCCGACGGCAATTACTTCATCGCCGAGACCGCGACCGTGATCGGCCGCGTGCGCCTGAAGCCGGGCGCGAGCGTCTGGTTCGGCGCGGTGCTGCGCGGCGACAATGAATGGATCGAGATCGGCGAGGGCGCCAATGTGCAGGATGGCTCGACCTGCCACACCGACCTCGGCTTTCCGCTTGTCATCGGCAAGAACTGCACCGTCGGCCACAACGTCATCCTGCACGGCTGCACGATCGAGGAGGGCGCGCTGATCGGGATGGGCTCGATCGTGATGAACGGGGCGAAAATCGGCCGCAACAGCATCGTCGGCGCGGGCTCGGTCATCACCGAGGGCAAGGAATTTCCCGAACGCTCCCTGATCATCGGCTCGCCCGCGCGCGTGGTCCGCACGCTCGATGACACCCAGGTGCAGAAGATGGGGAGTGCGGCGAGGTTCTACGTGGCCAACGGTCCTCGCTTCAAGAATGGCCTGAAGCGGATCGGCTGAGAATAGCTGTGGGCCACCTCCGGTCCGCGCGCACGGTTCCGTGCCGTAAAATACCGGCGCGTACTTTAATCCTCCGCTAGCGCCGCCAAGCGCGAGCCGGCGGCCTACGAGATTGCCTTGAACGACGGCCGCATCATCAGGATCTACGAGCGTCCGATGGACGGCGGCGGCTGGGTGTCGGTCCAGGGGGATCTCATCGAACAGCGTCAGCGTCAGCGCATTCTCGAACCGATGGAGCGCTTCCTCACCATCATCATCGAGAACGTGACTGAGGGCATCATCGCCAAGGCGCGCGCAACCGGCGCTACGTCTTCGTCAACAAGGCGGCCGAGAAGATGATCGGCATGTCGCGTGGCGAGATCATCGGCAAGACGCGGGAATTGTTCTCCCCGGAAGCGGCAGAGTTGATCGAGCGGCGCGACCAGCAGCTTCTGGCGCAGCGGCAGCAGCTCGACCCGATCGTCGATATCATCGGCAATCTCTCGCGCGGGCGCCGCGTGATCTCCGCCCGCCATGTCCAGATAGGTGGCGCCGGCGAGGAGTCCCACATGGTCGTTACCATGGTGGAGGATCGGACCGAGAAGATGGTGGCCGCCGCATAGCAGTCCGCTCCCGCGGCCCGTCAGCTTCCCTCGGATTCGCGTGCTTCGACTGCGCCCGCGACCTTCTCGTGCCCCGCCGACCACAGCGCATGCTCATCGCTGCCGTCCGAGTAAGGATTGGCTTCGGCCGGGATGTTTTCGCGCGCGGCGCGTTCGCCCTCTGCAAAAGGATCGCGATCGGTCATCGTGATTTTGCCTTTCTGGCTTTGGAACGCGCAGCCGGCTTGTCTGCTTCACCGCCGAGCCTGGCGCTCTTGCGCAAGGCGTCCCTGAGATCGATGGGGCATGATCGTGCTGTCCCTCCGTTTCAAGCTGATGTGACGGGATTTGTTCCGGAACGGGTCTTGGCGAGGACCGTTGACAACCAAAGGAGCATTCCAATGGCCACATCGCCTGTAACCATTTCAACGAAGACCTTGATCGTGATCCTCGGTCTCGCGGCGATGCCGACGGTATCGTTCGCGCAAGCGACTGGCGGCGCAACCGGCTCCAGCGGATCGACCGGGGGTGTCGCCAATTCTCCGGCTCCGCCGCCCGGCACCAACAGCCTGGGCACGGCGCAATCGTCGGGCGCGAATGCGGCGCCTGGGGTCACCACCGGCGCTGGAGGCAGCGGGGCTGCCGCCGATGCCACCGTAAATGCCGAGAACCGGCAGCTTGAGCGAAAGTTGAAGAGCATCTGCCGCGGCTGCTGACGCTCGCGCGGAAGTGAGACAGTGAGGCTGTCAGGAAGGCTCGGATGACGTTAGCTTGGTCCTGCTTTGAAGCGTGGAGCGTCTCCACGCGGAGGACCGAGTGATGTTACGCAAGATGATCATGGCGGCGCTGGCCATCGCGGCGGTCGGGCTGTCGGCACCGCAGGCGGCCCAGGCGAGGGGCGGCTTCGGACATGGTGGTGGCTTTCACGGTGGTGGCTGGCACGGTGGCGGCTGGGGCCACGGCGGCCATTGGGGTGGCGGCGGGTTCTGGCCCGGCGTCGCGCTCGGGGCGGGTCTCGCCGGCGCCGGCTACTACGGCGGCTATTACGGCCATGGCTATCCCTATTATGGCGATCCCTACTATTATGGTACCGGCTACAACGATGGTTATGGCGGCTGCTACGTCGTGCGGAAGCGGATCATGACGCCGTCGGGCTGGCGTACCCGCCGCGTGGATGTCTGCGAATAGGGTCCTCGACGCCAAGCCAAAGCTGCCAAAAAAACGGACCTGACAAAAAAACAAGGCCGTTGACGCAGTATACCGTCAACGACCTTGCCAGCCCCGGACATTGAAATCGGCTCACGCCATCCGGTAACGAAGACCATCGCGCGGAATCATACGCGCGAATGTGATCCAGTTCACATGTGGAAAAATATAAATTCGCAGGTCGTGACCGGCTAACCGCGCGAGCGCTTGCGGGTGCTGGCGTGGACGCGACGCTGCGCCGGTTTCCTGTGGGTAACCGAGGGTGTTTCGGCCTCCGTGGCCCGGGCGCTGGCGAAGGACTGCCGCAAGCTGTCGATGGACTCGTTCAGCATCGTGACCTGCTCGGACAGGCGCTTGGTGTCGGCCTGCTGCGCCGCCATCAGCCGTTTCATCGTCTGGAGCTGGTCCTGCACGACCTGGAGTTGGTCGATCGATTCCTGCTGGGTCGCCTCCAGCCCCTTGGTCTTCTCGACGAGTTGCTCGGACGCCTGGGCGGTGCGGGCCTGGAGCTGCCGCGATGCCACGACCCGGCCGGTCTCAGGAGCTGCGCCGGTATAGGCGCGCCAGATCGCGATCGAGGTCACGCCGGCGATCAGCAGGAGAAGGGCAACGGCGGTCAGCGCGATGGGCTGGGCGCCAAGGCGCTGGAAGGGATTGGACCGGGTGTCCTGTGCGAGATCGATCATCGCTGACAAACCCAAATTGAAACTTGGTAAGTGGCGAAGACCGGCTACCGAAGGGCGGCCGGGGCGTCCCGAAAGTGTTACGTTTCGGCAAGGAATGGGACCAAAAAGAGGCCGTAAGCCAAAAAGCATAATTGTCCCAAGCCCGAAGGCTCTCTTTGTTCGGGATTAGCCACCCAGGAATCGTCGTCCACGCCGGATCAACAGGAGCAGCGGCATCGAGGGACGACGGACCGAGCTGTCGCCGTCAAGCGAGCGGCGAGCCAGCAGGGAGGCGAGCATCAAGGCCACGAGGAGCGACGGAGGCAGGACCTCGCGAGCCACGTCGCGCAGGATGGCGAGCGCCTGACCTGACGGCCGACCTTCTTTGAGACTCTGTCGTACGTTGCGTGCTTGCGTGCGGTCTCGCGCACGCCTTCTGACAGGTCCTTCGTCGCACACGCCAAGCTTGCTGCGGGTCAGTTGTTCCTGCAGGGTCCCGCAATTTGCGACGCGTCGGCAGCAGCGCGTCGGTGCCTTGGGTAGCTCAAGGCCACGGCAATTCCGCAGCAATAGGAACAAGCGCAATGCGGGCTCGTTCGGAAGTCACCTTCCTTCAGCCCGAGGCACTTCCATGTATCATCACGTCAAGAAGCTGATGTTCACCGTTCGCGTCGACGAGCCGGATCCGCGGTTCGGCAATATGCTGCTCGAGCAGTTCGGCGGCGCCAACGGCGAACTGGCAGCCGCCATGCAATATTCGATTCAGGGTCTCAATTGCGAAGATCCGGATCGCAAGGACCTTCTGATGGACATCGGCACCGAAGAGCTCAGTCATCTGGAAGTCGTCGGCACCTTGGCGCGAATGCACCTCAAGCCTTCGAAATTCGACCGGCAGGCGGCCGAGGCCGATCCGCTGATCGCAATCGCCGGCGGCGGCGGCGTCAATCTGTTCAATTCCCAGGGCAACGCCTGGACTGCGGACTATCTGAAGATCACCGGCGAGCTGGATGTCGACCTGCGCAGCAACATCGCGGCGGAAGCGCGCGCCAAGATCGTCTACGAGCGGCTGATCAATTTCTGCGATGACGCCGGCACCAAGGATGCGCTGCAATTTCTGATGACCCGCGAAATCACCCATATGAAGGCTTTTGCGCTGGCGCTCGAGAGCATGGGGAAACCGCCCTTCAGCATCGGCCGTGTCGCGCCGACGCCTGGTCTCGTCGATCAGTTCTTCAACGACTCCACCGGTGCCGGCGATCACGGCGAGATCGACACCCGCGGGCCCTGGAACGAGGGCGGCGATTGGGTCTTCACGGAATCGCCCGCTATTCAGGCCGGAGAACCCGGTCCTGCAATGGCCATCGTGACCGAAAGCTCGCCACCGGCCGACGAGGCAGGCCTCGGCGATCTGCTGCTCGACGAGCTTCGTGACATCCTGCACGCCGAGAAACAATTGACCAAGGCGCTTCCGAAAATGGCGCAAGCGGCCCGCTTTGACCAATTGCGCGAGCTGTTCGAACAGCACCTTGGCGAAACCGAGACCCAGATCGAGCGCATCAATGAATGCTTCGAGCTGCTCGGAAAATCCGCCCGGGCCAAGCCGTGCAAGGGGATGATGGGTCTGGTCGAGGAAGGCCAGGAAATCATGGCCGAAGGCGAGGACAAGGAAGACGCTGCCGCTGACCTCGCATTGATCGGCGCGGCGCAGAGGGTCGAACATTACGAGATTGCCGGCTACAGCACCGCGCGCAACCTCGCTCAACAGCTACGTCATAGCGCCATCGTCAGCCTGCTGTCGAAGTCGCTGGCGGAAGAGGAAAATGCCGATCAGTTGCTCAACCAGGTCGCTCGCTCCTTGATGTCGGTCGCCAAAATGCCAGCTGCGGTCGAGCAAACCGAATAGGGTCGATGTTGGTCATCGGCAGTCTTCGCTTGAGATGACTGTCGATGACGGCCGCCTGCCCGAAGTGGTTGCTCGATCAAGCTTCCGGTTGGAAAGCCGAAAACGGCCCGGAATAGGTCTTCGAGCGCGGCGCCGCATAGGGCCCAAGCCGAGACGTCTTCAGCCCCAGCCGCACCAGTGATTCGGCCAGCGTCACCGCCGCGGCGACGCCGTCGATCACGGGCAGGCCGTGTGTGGCGGCGAGCTCGGCGGCGAGGTCGGCCATGCCGGCGCAGCCGAGCACGATGGCTTCCGCCCGGTCGTTACCGATCGCGGCCGTGATTTCCGCGGAGATTTTGCTGAGCGCCACGGCGTTGCGCTCCTCGAGCGCGAGCACCGGGACGTCGGCGGCGCGGACGCGGGCGCAGCGCTCGGCGAGGCCGTATTTCCGCAAGTTATGTTCGATCGGCACGATGGAGACACCGAGCGCCGTCACCACGGCAAAGCGCGCCGCGATCAGGCTCGCCATGTGGAAGCCGGCTTCCCCGATGCCGATCACCGGCGCTTTGGCAGCAGCACGCGCGGCGTCGAGGCCGGTGTCGTCGAAGCAGGCGATGACATGGGCGTCCGCGCCGTCGCGATCAGCCTCCCGGATGCAGCCAAGCATGCCGGGCACCGCAAAGGCCTCGTCGTAAAAACCCTCGATCGAGCCCGGGCCCATCGTGGGCTGGCGCGCGTCGATCACTGTATCGGGCAGGGCGGTCGCGCGCGCCGCGGCGGCGATCTTCGCCGTCATTGACGCCGTGGTGTTGGGATTGACGACGTGAAGTCGCATCAGATCAGACAAGCCCCTTGCCGGCGTCCGAGCCCTTGGCCGCCTGCCGCTTGTTGAGCATGTGGATGGTGCCGAGCGCAAGGGTGATCACGGCGAACGACACCGCCGAAATCACGGTACCGAGCGCATAGATGTCAGGGTTCGTCACGGTCGTTGTGAGACCTTGCAGATCAAGCGGCAGGGTGTTCACCGATCCGATTGCCTGGCTGGAGCGGGCGAGTTCGTCCCAGGACAGCGTGAAGCCGAACAGGCCGATGCCGATGACCGACGGCAGAATGATCGGCAGCACGACATGACGAAAGGCCTGCCAGGGCGTCGCACCGAGATCGCGCGCGGCTTCCTCGAGCCTGGGATCAAAGCGGTTGAAGATCGCGAACATGATCAGGAGGCCGAATGGCAGCGTCCAGGTCAGATGCGCGCCGAGGCCGGAGGTGAGCAGGCCCATCGAGGTCTCAAAATTCTCGTTCCAATGCGCCTTGATCAAATCGTCGATGATGCGGAATTCAAGCGAGATGCCGAGCGAGGTGATGATCGAGGGAACGATGAGGCTCGCGATCGCCGAGTAGAATAGAATGCTTTGCGCCTTGAATTTTCGGCGGAAGGCCATGCCGGCGGCGACCGACAGCACGACGGTCACGGCCATCACGATGAGGCCGAGCAGCAGCGAGCGGCGGAAGGCCGCGCCGAGATCGACGATGCCGGTGCCCTGGAATAACTTTTGGAGCCAGAAGGTCGAGACGCCATTCATCGGGAAGGTGAGGCCGCCCTGCGGCCCCTGAAACGACAACACGTAGATCGCGATCATCGGACCGTAGAGAAACAGCACATAGGCCGCGAAGAAGATCGCCAGAGCATAGAAGCTGCGCGGACGTCCCTCCGTCATCGCTTACAACTCCTTCCTGATGTCGACGATGCGCGACATCATGGTGATGATCAGGAAGGTGATCGCGAGCAGGATCACGGCGTTCGCGGCTGCCGCGGGGAATTGCAGCGCGTTCACCCGCGTCTCGATGATCTTGCCGGCGGCGGCGATCTGCTGGCCGCCCATCACGCCGATGGTGATGAAATCGCCCATCACGATGGTGATGACGAAGATCGAGCCGATCACGATGCCCGGCTTGGCGAGCGGAATGATAACATTGACCAGCGTCTGGAAACCGGTGGCGCCGGCGTCATAGGCCGCCTCGATCAGCGACTTGTCGATGCGCACCATCGAATTGAAGATCGGCACCACCATGAAGAAGGTGAAGAGGTGCACCAGCGCCAGCACCACGGAGAATTCGGAGAACAGCAGCCATTCCAACGGCTGGTTGATCAGGCCGGTCTTGACGAGGCCGGAATTGACGAGGCCATTGCGCCCGAGCAGCGGGATCCAGGCGATCATGCGGATCACGTTGGAGGTCCAGAACGGGATCGTGCAGAGCAGCGACAGTCCCATCTGCCAGGTCTTGGACTTGACGTGGAAGGCGAGGAAGTAGGCGACCCAGAAGCCTAGGAACAGCGTGATGGCCCAGACCAGGAAGCACAGCTTCAGCGTCATCAGGTAGGTCTTGCCGATCGTGCAGAGGTCGGGGAGCTGCGCGATGCAGCCTTCGAACGTGTCGGTGTAACCGCGGCCGGAGAAGGCCGGCAGCAACTGATATTCGTTGTAGTCCCAGAAGGAGACGATGACGACGAACACCAGCGGGATCAGGAAGAAGGCGAGAAACACCAGCATCATCGGCCCGGCCTGAAGCCAGGAGATGAAGGAGGGCGACAGGCGCGTCACTTTCGCGGCGCGCGCCGCGTCCGACCCCGGGATCAAGCCCGGGGATGCCTGTTGCAGGATGTCCTCTGACGTGTCCATCAAATCAAGCCGCGATGAACTCGTTCCATTTGCGGACCATGTAGTCGTTCTCGTCCATCACCGCGTTCCAGCAGGCGACGCCGCCCATGCGGTCCTCGTAGGAGCCGCCGTCACGCACCGCGCCGGCCTTTTCCAGCAGCGAGCCGTCGGGCGCCTTGATGTCCTTCTCGGCCGCCTTGCCTTCCATCCAGTAGGCCCACTCGTAGGGCTCCATGTGCGCCTTCGCGGTGGAGAGCACAGCGGAGTAGTAGCCCTGGCGGTTGAGATAGGCACCGGCATAGCCGGACAGGAACCAGTTGACGAACTCATAAGCCCATTCGAGCTTGGCACCCGACACACCCTTGGAGACGCAGAAGCCCGAGGCCCAGGAGCGATAGCCTTCCTTGAGCGGCTGGAAGGTGCAGGCAATTCCCATTGAGCGCACTTTCGTCACCGCGGGCGACCACATCGACTGGATCACCGTTTCGCCCGAGGCCATCAGGTTGACGCTCTCGTTGAAATCCTTCCAGAAGGCGCGAAACTGGCCGGCCTTCTTGGCCTCGGTCATCACCTTCATGGTGAGATCGATCTCTTCCTTGGTCATGTTGCCCTTGTCGGCATATTTGTACTTGCCGGAGGCTTCCACGACCATCGCGGCATCCATGATGCCGATCGAGGGGATGTTGAGGATCGAGGCCTTGCCCTTGAATTCGGGATTGAGCAGCTCGGACCACGAGCCGATCGGGCGCTTGATCAGGTCGGGACGGATGCCGAGCGTGTCGGCATTGTAGACGGTCGGGATCAGCGTGACGAATTCGGTCGCCGACGTCGCGAACTTCTTGGAGTCCTTGCCTTCGAGATACAGCACCTTCCAGGGCGCGGTGCCCTGGCCGCCGATCTTCTTGCCGCCGGGCGTCTGGCCCTTGGTGAAGACCGGCGTGATGTTGTCGAATTCCTTGATCTTCCTGGCGTCGAGGGCAAGGATGTTGCCGGACGGAACCAGCTTCTTCAGCGAAAAATATTCGGTGTCCAGCACGTCGAAGGAGTTCGGCTGGGTCATCACGCGCTTGGTGACGTCGTCGGTGGTCGCGGTGATGTATTCGATCTTGATGCCGGTGTCCTTCAGGCACTGCTTGGAGATGTCGTCGCCCTCGTTCACGGCGGTGCCGAGATAGCGCAGCACCTTCGGCTCGGCCGACATCACGTAGGGGAAGCCGGTGATTGCGCCGGAGCCGGCGGCAAGGCCGGCGAGACCAGCGGTGCTCTTCAATAGCGTGCGGCGGCTGACGCCGGTCTTTTTGGTCGTCTCGGTCATACCAGTCACTCCTCTGTTGCGCATTTTTGATCGATGGCCGCTATTGCAGGCGTTGCGCCTTGGCGGGATCCCAGGTGACCAGCACGCGATCGCCCGGACGCAAGGGGCGGGCGTCGAACACGGTCTCGGGAACGTGGGCGAACAAGGCAGTGCCGTCGTCGAGCGTAAGCGAGACGGCGACATAGGAGCCCTGGTACTCGGTCTGGGTCAGCAGCGCCGGTGCGCCGAACGCACCCTCAACGAACGGCGTGATGCCGAGCTGATCGGCGCGCACGGCGATGAGTTTGCCGGCGTCGGCGAGGACGTTGTGGCCGCCGATGAAGCGCGCCACGAATTCGGTGCTGGGGTGATGGAAGATGTCGCGGGCCGAGCCCTGCTGCTCGATCTTGCCCTGGTTCATCACCACGATGTGGTCGGCAAGCGCCATTGCCTCTTCCTGGCCGTGGGTGACCTGGATGAAACTGATGCCGAGCTCGCGCTGCAGCCGCTTCAGCTCGCCGCGCATCCTGACCCGCAAGAACGGATCGAGCGCGGAGAGCGGCTCGTCGAGCAGCAGGATCTGCGGCTCGGTGATCAGCGCGCGGGCCAGTGCGACGCGTTGCTGCTGGCCGCCGGAGAGCTGCGCCGGAAGCCTGCCCGCATAGGGCGTCATCGCCACCAGTTCGAGCAATTCGCCGGCGCGCTTGTGCCGCGTCGTCCGGTCAACGCCGCGCATTTTGAGGGCAAATGCGACGTTGTCGAGCACCGTCAGGTGCGGAAACAGCGCGTAGGACTGGAACATCATCGCCGTGCCGCGCTTGGCCGGTTCGAGATCGGTGACGTTCTGCGGGCCGAGGATGATGTCGCCCTCGCTGACCGCCTCATGGCCCGCGATCATGCGCAAGGTCGAGGTCTTGCCGCAGCCGGAGGGGCCGAGCAGGCAGCAATAGGTGCCGGCCGGGATCTTCAGGTTGACGTTATCGACGGCCAGTGTCGTGTCGTAGCGCTTGCTGACGGCGACCAGTTCGAGAGCGGCGGGAGTGGCCATGGCGTGTCCGGGGCGAGGGCGATGCTGCGCCTCTCCCCGCAAGGTCCATGCCAATCGTGCCCGGCTGGCCAAATTCCAAAACAGTGCAGCGGAGTCAGATCGTTAGATCGAGTCCGGCGCCGTCGGGCCGCTCGCAGCATTCGTGGTTGCCTGCACACAAAACAGGCGCGGATTGTATAAAGTTTCGCCTGTGATTGGATACAGCTCGTCGACTAACATTCGGGGCGCCGAACGTCGCCGATCGAGCCCTCAAACCCATGGCCGCCAAGACCCGCCCGAAATCCGACGCGCCAGACGCGAGCGATCGCGTCAGCCGTATCAGGGAGGGGGTGACCGCCGCGATCCTCGAGCATCGCCTGCTGCCCGGCACGAAACTCGGCGAGGACGAGATCGGCGAGATCTACGGCGCGAGCCGAACGCTGGTCCGCACCGCGCTTCAGCAGCTCGCGCATGAAGGCATCGTCAACATCGAGAAGAACCGCGGCGCCTTCGTCGCGCGGCCGACGCCTGCGGATGCCCGCGAAGTGTTCGAGGCGCGCCGCCTGATCGAGCCAACCATCATCGATCACGCCATCGATGCCGTGTCGCCGGCGTGGCTCGGCCGTCTCGGCGAGCATCTCGCCGAGGAGCGCGGGGCGGAGCTGCGCGGCGACGCGCGCGCCTCGGTCCGGCTCTCCGGCGAATTTCACAAGCTCGTCGCCGAGATGAGTGGCCACAGCATCTATCTCGGCTTCCTCAAGGAGCTGATCGCGCGCTCCTCGCTCATCATCCTGCTGTACCGCCGCCATGGCACGCCAGCCTGCGGCACCGACCACCACGCCGGCATCGTCGCCGCGATCCGCAAGCGCGACAGAGAGGCCGCGCGCGCGCAGATGCTGTCGCATCTGGACGAGATCGAGGCCGAGCTGTCCCTGAAGGACCCCGCCGCGGACGAACTGCGGCTCGCGGACGTGCTGGGCGCCTAACGAAGCGCATCGTTTGGCTAAGGCAGCGAAGACCCTTCGTTGCGCCTCATGATCTTCAGCACGAGCAGGATCGCGCCAATTATCAGGAAGAGAACGCCGACGAAAGTCGTGCCGCCGGACTCAAAGGTCACGCCGACGGCAGTCAGCAGACATCCGACGATGATTGCGAAGAGCCCGCCGAGCTTCTTGACCAGCAGGATATGTCCGTCACTCGTTTGTGCCACCATGTTACGCCTCGTCACTTGATGCCTGGCCTGCGTTCGCCGCCCCTGTTGCCGATCTCCCCCTGTCGAACAGACCGGGTGCGATCGTACTCTCGAACGCGCCGGTTGCAATCTGGCGTTGATCGTAGACTCTTCGTGGCACCTGCATTTGATTTGAGTTCGATGCAAGTGAGACAGCTTCCCTTACGCGTTTGCCTATTATTCCCGATTGTAATTTGCCGCAATGCATCTTCCTCGGATTCGGATGGCTGAATTGCAGAATCGCCCTGTGGTTGCAAATTGACTCCGCCCGGCTGGAGGCATCAAACTACCGTCGCGCGGGGTGAGTTCTGGAGCGGATTGGCATGAGCCAGATCCCTTCTGTGGAGTGTTGCAATGGCGTTGCGTTCGGTCGTCGAGGAGCGGGAGCCGGCGTATGTTTCGACCGGCCATCTGCCCTGTCCGGAGACTGTGCAGTCGCTGGTGAATGAGGTGCAGCGACGGTTTCAAACAAATCGCGACGGAACGAACTCGCAGGTCTATCCCGCGCTCGCGCGGGTGCCGAGTGAGCTGTTCGGGGTCTGTGTTGTCGGAACCAGCGGGCAGGTCTACGGCGCCGGCGAGGTCGACTACGAATTCTCCATCATGAGCGTGTCAAAGCCATTCCTGTTCGCGCTGGTCTGCGAGATCATCGGGCCGGAGGAGGCACGCGCCAGGCTCGGAGCGAACGCGACCGGGCTTTCGTTCAACTCGCTCGCCGCGATCGAGCAGGGCAGCGGCCGCACCAATCCGATGGTGAATGCCGGCGCGATTGCGACGACCAGCCTTGCGCCGGGTGCCACAGCCGAGGCCCGCTGGACGTTCATCCATGACGGGCTGTCGCGCTTTGCCGGTCGCAAGCTGCCGCTGAACGAAGAGGTCTACGCGTCGGCGTCGCAGACCAATTTCCGCAACCGCAGCATCGCGCGGTTGCTGGAGAGCTACGACCGCATCTATTGCGACGCAAAGGAAGCGACTGATCTCTACACGCGGCAGTGCTCGCTCAACGTCAGCGCCCGCGACCTCGCCGTGATGGGCGCGACGCTGGCCGACGGCGGCGTCAATCCGGTCACCAAACAGCGCGTGGTCGATGCCTCGGTCTGCCACTACGCGCTGGCCGTCATGATCACCGCCGGGCTCTACGAGACCTCGGGCGACTGGCTCTACGACATCGGGCTGCCCGGCAAGAGCGGCATCGGTGGCGGCATTGTCGCGGTGTCGCCTGGCAAGGGCGGGTTCGGCACCTTCTCGCCGCCGCTCGATGCAGCCGGCAACAGCGTGCGGGGACAACTCGCCGCAAAATTCCTGTCGCAGCGGCTCGGCATGGATCTGTTCGTGTCGCAGCCGGAAGAGTGAACCGATGCTGGAAGGGATCGGCGGGCTCATAGCCTGGCCGCTCGCAACGCCGACCAAGCCGGAGGACGTCATGGCCACGCAGACAATGTCGATCGGTGGTATTCACCAGGAGGAGCGGGCATCTTGGGTTCCCATGATCGCGATCGCGCTCGGTCAGATGATCATGTCGTTCAACGTGGCATCGCTGCCCGTGGCGATGGGCGGAATGGTTGCGAGCTTTGGCGTCGCGCCGACCACCGTAGCGACTGGAATTGTCGCTTACTCGATGCTGGTCGCGGGTTTTGTAATGCTCGGCGCCAAGCTCGCCCAGCGGTTCGGCGCTTTACAGGTGTTCCGTTGCGCGGTCGTGCTGTTCTTCGTCTCGCAGCTCATGATGACGTTCAGCCCGTCGGCCGCGGTGATGATTTCGGCGCAGGCGCTGTGCGGCGCAGCAGGTTCGGTGATCGTGCCTTCACTTGTGGCGCTAATTGCCGAGAATTATGCCGGCCGCCAGCAGGCGACCGCGCTGGGCGCGCTCGGCTCGGCGCGCGCAGCCGCCGGCGTCCTCGCCTTCGTCGTCGGTGGCGTGCTTGGTACCTATATCGGCTGGCGGCCGGCGTTCGGCATTTTGATCGCGGCCTCCGCCATCGTCCTTCTGATGAGCTTCCGCCTCAAGCCCGACCGCGGGCGTCCTGACGTGCAGATCGACCTCGTCGGCGTCGCGCTCGCCGCGAGCGCGATCATCCTCATCAGCTTCGGCTTCAACAATCTGAATGGCTGGGGCCTTGCAGCGGCGACACCGAATGCACCGTTCGATCTGCTTGGCGCTTCGCCCGCGCCGGTCATGATTGTGCTCGGCATCGTGCTTGGGCAGACCTTCCTGCTGTGGACGCACCGGCGGCAGGCCGCGGGCAAGACCCCGCTGCTGCCGCTGGAGGTGATCGATTCGCCGCAGGAACGTTGCGCGGTGTTCGCGCTGTTCGCGGTGGTCGCGCTGGAAGCCGCGCTGAACTTCACCGTGCCGCTCTACATCCAGATCGTGCAGGGGCGCTCGCCGCTGGCGACCGCAATCGCGATGATGCCGTTCAACCTCACGGTCTTCTTCTCGGCGATGCTGATCGTGAATGTCTACGAGCGGCTGACGCCGCGCCAGATCGGCCGCTATGGCTTTGCGCTCTGCACCGTCGCACTGGTCTGGCTCGCTTTCGTCGTGCGCAACGACTGGAGCGAGGTTCCCGTCCTGTTCGGGCTCGTCCTGTTCGGCATCGGCCAGGGCTCGCTGGTGACGCTGCTGTTCAACGTCCTGGTCACGGCTTCGCCGAAGACGCTCGCCGGCGACGTTGGCTCCCTGCGTGGCACGACGCAAAATCTCGCCGCCGCAGTCGGAACCGCAGTCGCAGGTGCGCTTCTGGTCGGGCTGCTCAGCACCATCGCGCTCGGCAAGATCACGGCGAGCCCCGTACTGACGCCGGAGCTTCAGGCCCAGGTCGATCTCGACAATATCACCTTCGTCAGCAATGAGCGTCTGCGGAGCGCGCTGGAACGCACGAACGGGTCACCGGAGCAGGTCGCAGAGGCCGTGCGCGTAAACACCGAGGCGCGGCTGCGCGCACTCAAGATCGGACTTCTCATCATGGCCGGTCTTGCGCTGATCGCGATCATCCCGGCGGGACGACTGCCGAATTATCTGCCGGGTGAGATCCCCAGCGATGAGGCCGCGGCAAAAAACGTGAGTGAAGAAAGCAGGCAGGGACCTTGGGAAGGAGAGCCTCATGAGTGAGATGGATCGCCGCGACGCGCTGCGCACATTGTTTGGAGGCGTGGTCCTCGCAGGTGCCGGCGTGAGCCTGTGGCCGCAGGACGCCGTTGCCTTGGCGGACGTGTCGCCAATCGATCACCCGGTGCCGACCAGGCGCGAACCCGCCGGCCTCACCTATGCGCAAGATGCGCGTCGGCGGCCGGCTCCGGTCCATCGCCCACCTCATCGGCCGCCGCACCGGCCACCGCATCGGCCGCCGTCGTGGCATCGGCGACGCCGGCGCTGGGACTGTTGGTGGCATCGTGGCCGCCGCCATTGCGGCTGGCGTTGGCGTTAACCGAGGGAGGATGACATGACGACTTACGACCATAGTGCGCCGATGGGCGCGACTGGCCTGCCGCAACCGCCCCGCTGGGTTTGCGTGCTGCTGGGTCTCTTCATGGTGTTCGCGGGACTGATGGTGCTGGGCGACATCGCGTTCTTCACGGTGGTCAGCGCGCTGTTCATCGGCTGGATGGCGATCGCGACCGGCGCCTTCGAAATCTTCCACGCGTTCTGGACCAAGGGATGGGGCGGCTTCGTCTGGCAGGTGGTGCTCGGCATCCTCTACATTGCCTTCGGCATCGTTCTGGTCAGCCAACCGCTGACCGGCGCGCTCCTGCTGACCTATGTGCTCGGCGTCGCCCTTCTCGTCTCCGGCGTGGTGCGCATGCTGATCGGCATCGGCCGCTGGCAGCAGGGCGGTGTGATCATGCTGGCGTCCGGCCTGTTCGGCGTGCTCGCAGGGCTCGTCATCCTCACGGGCTTTCCGATGACCGGGCTTTGGGTGCTGGGAATGCTGCTTGGGATCGATCTGTTGTCGCACGGCATCGGCTGGCTGACCTTTGCGTGGCGGCCCGCGGCTGCAACTGCATAACGTCGCGGGGACTGAATATGTTGGAATTGAAAGCGCGGGCCGGACGCGCGGTGCTGCTTGCAATGCTTCTTTGCAGCGCGTCGCCCGCGCCGGCCCAGCAGGACTCTGCCGTCCTGTTCCGCAACGTCAAAATCTTCGACGGAAAGAACGGGACGCTCTCGGCCGCGTCCAATGTCCTCGTCAGGGACAGGAAGATCGAGAAGATCTCGACCGCGGATATTTCGGCCGCGGGCCAGGTGGTCGACGGCGGCGGCCGCGTCCTGATGCCGGGGCTGATCGACGCGCATTGGCACGCCATGCTGGTACGTCCAACGCCGATGGCCGTTCTCGCAGGCGATATCGGCTACAACAATCTGCTTGCCGCCAGCGAGGCGACGGCGACGCTGATGCGCGGCTTCACCACCGTGCGCGACATGGGCGGACCGAGCTTCGGCCTCAAGCAGGCCATCGACGAGGATCTCGTTGCCGGTCCGCGCATCTATCCCTCCGGCGCCATGATCACCATCACCAGCGGTCATGGCGATTTCCGCCAGCTGTCCGATCTGCCGCGAACGATCGGCGGCATGCTCAGCCGCATGGAGCGGATCGGTGGCAGCATGGTCGCCGACAGTCCGGACGAAGTTCGCGTGCGCGCGCGCGAGCAGCTCATGCAGGGCGCCTCGCAAGTCAAGCTCACGGCGGGCGGCGGCGTTGCATCACCCTTCAGCCCGCTCGACGTCTCCACCTTCACCGAGCCCGAGCTGCGCGCCGCCGTCGAAGCCGCCGATAGTTGGGGCACCTATGTCGCCACGCACGCTTATACGCCGGTCGCGATCCAGCGCTCGATCGCAGCCGGCGTGAGATGCATCGAGCACGGCCATCTCATGGACGAGGCGAGCGCGAAGCTGATCGCGGAGAAGGGGATCTGGCTCAGTACACAGCCATTCCTGGATATCTCCGGCGCCGCTGCGCTGGGACCAGCGGAACAGGACAAGATGCGGCAGGTGGTGGCCGGCACTGATCGCGTCTACGCGCTGGCGAAGAAGTACGGCATCAAGACCGCGTTCGGCACCGACGTCCTGTTCTCGAAGGCGTTGGCGGACAAGCAGGGCGCGATGCTAGCCGCGCTGACGCGCTGGTATACGGCGGCCGAAGCGCTGGCCATGGCGACGTCGACCAATGCCGAATTGCTCGGCCTGTCCGGTCCCCGAAATCCCTATCCCGGCAAGCTCGGTGTGGTGGCGGAAGGCGCGCTGGCCGATCTCCTGCTGGTCGACGGCAATCCGCTCGACGACATCAAGCTGATCGAAAATCCCGCGAAGAATTTTGTGGTGATCATGAAGGACGGCAGGATCTACAAGAACGCGCTCGCGCACTGACGCGCACATGTGCGGGCGTGATCCTGCGAAATTCGATCGCTTCTGAGGCGAGACTTCCAGGCGTCTCCAAAATCAGAAGGAATTTTTCTGCTGGCGCCTTCGTCTCGGTTTCGAGAACGGCAAGATTCGCTACGAATTCGATCGCTTGCTTTGCTCGGCTGCAATTTAATTCGTAACGGCAAGCCGGGTTGCGACAAGCTCTGCCGGATTTTTCCGCTCGGTTCCTCGTGGATGATTGCGCGCCGCGGCGTAACGTGACTGTTCTTCGCGGGCGGCACCGGCTATAGCGTGACGCTGTGTCATTGAACTGTCATGTCACCGTAAATGCTAAAGTCAGACGCCATGCCGGCCCGCAAAACCCGAGCGCGCCGGATGGGAATTCTGTCCCGAAGGACGACAAGAGAACGCAATACGTCGCCGGCTTCCTCGGGCAGCGTGAACCGGCCGAGCCCGGCGCGGAAGCTGCGATCGTCGAGGGCGCCGTGATTGATCAGACGTCATCACAAGATGCCTCGCCCACACCGGAGCCAACTCAGTCGAACGCTGCCGCGCGTTCCGCCGGTGAAATCGAGCTCAAGCTTCTCGTCGATGCCGATCGCATGGCGCATTTTAACGCCGCGCCTGTCATCGCGGCGAACGCGCGGAACAAGGGCACGCGCAAGCATCTCAAGTCCATCTATTACGATACGCAAGAGCGCCTGCTTGGGCGCAACGGCCTGAGCCTGCGCGTCCGCCGGAGTGGCGCGTGCTTCGTGCAGACCGTGAAGACGGACGCCGCGGACGATCCGCTGCGCCGTGGCGAGTGGGAGGCGAGCGTGTCGTCGCTTGCGCCCGATCTCGGTCTGGCGATGCCTTTCATTCCGGAGAAGCTTCGTAGCCAGCTCGCGGCGCAGCCGCTCGAAGCCGTCTTCACCGCCGACGTCCATCGTTGTGCGCGGATGATCGACTTGCCGTCCGGCACGGTCGAAATCGCCTTCGATCAGGGCGAGTTGGTTGCTGGCGATCGCTCGATGCCGGTGAGCGAGATCGAGCTTGAATTGAAGAGCGGCAGCGCCAGCACGATCTACGAGGTCGCGCTGCGGCTTGCCGAGCACGGGGCGGTGAAGCCGTCCATCCGTACCAAGTCGGGGCGCGGCTTTGATCTTGCCGCCGGCAAGCCGCCCTCGGCACGCCGCCCGCGAAAACTTCGCCTCGATCCGTCGGTCACGCTCGACGAGGTCTTTGCGGCGATCCTGCGGGCCTGCTTCCTCCACCTGCTTCAGTCGCTGCCGGCCGCCGAGGACGGGCGCAATCCGGAAGGCGTGCATCAGCTTCGCGTCTCGCTACGTCGGCTGCGATCGGCGCTCGACCTGATGAGATCGGTCGGCGCGCTCAGCAATCTCGATGCGCTGCGGTCCGAAGCAAGATGGCTGGCGCAAGACCTGTCCGCTGCGCGCGACTGGGATGTGTTCCAGCGCGAGACCTTGCCGACGATCGCAAAGGCCTGTCCGTCGGTCGCCGGCTTCGATGCGCTGGGCCGGGCTGCGGCCGAGCGCTGGTCGGACGCCTATCGCAAGGCGCATCATGCGCTCGCTGATCGCCGCTGCGCCGTGTTCCTGATCGGCCTCGGAAACTGGATCGAGACGCGAGG
The DNA here is from genome assembly GCF_023074175.1 of Bradyrhizobium sp. 139. Lineage (GTDB taxonomy): Bacteria > Pseudomonadota > Alphaproteobacteria > Rhizobiales > Xanthobacteraceae > Bradyrhizobium. The sequence continues at coordinate 9,133 of NZ_JADPKS010000061.1, read as the reverse complement.
CTGGCGCAACGACGTTGCCGCTGAGGATCTCGGCCAACTCGCCGAACCTGCCGTCAACTTCGCGCAGCGCATCTTGTCGGAGCAGTACGCCAAGGTGCTCAAGCGCGGCCGCCGCTTCAAGTCGCTTTCCGCCGAGGAACTGCACCAGGTGCGGCTCGCGACCAAGCGGCTGCGCTATCTCAGCGAGTTCCTGCTGCCGTTGTTCGCAGATCGCAAGTCCGCGAAAAAATTCTCCCGCAGGCTCGCCCGTTTGCAGGAGGAACTCGGGGCCTTCAACGATATGGCGGTGACCGCATCATTGCTCGACGGGCTCGGTGCCGAGCCCGACAGCGCGATCGCCGCGGCGGCGATCGCTGGTTGGCAGGCGCGTGCATCGGTCGGCGTCGAGCCCGCTCTGCAAGGCGTGTGGCGCGATTTCACCGCCGCGCGCGTACCCTGGTCGCGGCAGACACAGCAGGACTGATCGCTTTCGAGACCCCAAAAAAGTTGCGCCCAGCCATTGGGGGATGGCTGGGCGCGCGCGAACCGGTCTGGGACGGGGAGGGGTGGGGATGTGACCGGGTCGCGTAACTCGTTTTCCTGACTGCTAGTTCTTGGCGCTGGCGGTGGCGATCGCCGGCCTGGTGTCGCCGAGCGAGACCCAGACGTTGGGATCGCTCTGTGACTGGCGCTTGACGAAGCGGTAGCCGGTCTCCGTCCAGGCAACGACGTTCTCGTTCTGATTGTCGAGAACGAACTCGCCCCTGTCGGTCTTGACTGTCAGCACCGCGTGCCCTTCGCCCTTCTTGTCCCGCACGACGGTGATGAGCAGGGCCTCGCGCGGCCATCCGGCATCGATCAGCATCTTGCGCTTCAACAGCACGTAGTCTTCACAGTCGCCGTAACCATCCGATGGCAGCGACCACTTCTCGATCACGCCCCAGTGCTCCTGGTCGGTCAAAGGCTTGACGGTCTCGTTGACCCAGCGATTGACCTTGACGAGGTCGCGCCATGCGGCCTGCGACATCACGATGTCGCGCGCTTGCGTCGGCGCGCCCTGGCACTGGGCGGCATTATCCGCACAGAACTCGACCCAACCAATCGGCGCACGCGTGGTGTCGCCGAGGCTCGCGTAGAGCAGACGGCTTTCGCCGGCCTGCGCTGCCGCGCTGATTCCAAAGAGCATGGCGGCAAGCGCCAACCCTTTCCCCTGTGCCCTGAAGTCAAACATTGCGGCCCCCGTTTCTTGTTGGGACCACATTTCGCACGGAGCTTTTGAGTTGCCGCTAAGTCAGTCAAGTCAAGTCGAGACGAATGCAAGTAAAAGACGCGGCGAATTCGATCTATACTTGAATCGAATTCGAATAAAATCCGATATGACTCCAATTGACTCAAATTTTATCGATTAACGCCGAAACGCTGGCGGAATTGCTGTTTCGGCGCGCCGACAGGACTTGCGTTAACTGCACGAGGCCCGTCACGACGCACGAAAAAAGGCGGCGTCCGCATCGCGGAGGCCGCCTTCAGGCTGGAAACACAGTGGTTTTGGCGCCGTCGCGCTTTACCGCGCGGTAACGCTCTCTTCGAGTGTCTCGATCAGTTGCGCGTGGACGAACTCCAGCGCGAAGCCGTCTTCGAGGTTTCGGACCACGCGGCCCTGGACCCGTCCGAGCAGAACCGTCGATTTCAGCGGCGGGCGGTTCTCCGCGGCGATGGCCGCGCCGGACAGCGACAGATCGATGATGCGGCAGGTCATCTTGGTGCCGTCCTCGAGTGTCAGCACCGCGATCGGGTTGCGCGGCACGATACGGTCGTGGCGGCGGTCCTCCGGAAGATTGAGGATATCGCGGTTGGCGAGCCAGGTGAGCTGAGCGGCGAGCTTGTCGCGCTTGCGGGGCGTCGCTCCGACCGTCATGGCGAAGCCATTGTCGATGATGCGGGTAATCTTGCCCTCGACGCGGCCGATATGGTCGAGATAGGCGACCACGCGGTCGCCGACATTGCCGATGCCGGGCGCCAAAAGCGCCAATCCGCCCGGCGACATGTTGATCACCTGGCAGGGGAATTCACGGCGGTCCGGCAGCATGTAGCGGCCGAGCAGGTGAACCTTCACCCGCTGGAAACGCCGACGTTCCTCGGCGGCCGGAAGAAATTTTTTGTTCGCCAACGCCATTTTCACTACCCGACCCCCCGCCCGGGCGGAGTCCGGGACGACCCTAAGGTGCACAGGGTTAATGCTGCGTTATGATTTCGCGCGACGGTTACGGACAGACACAACGCGCTCGAAAAGCCACATCAGCGGCGGGCAGGCCAGCACCGCCAGCGCGCCGAGGTCGAGTGCAACCGCCGCAGTCCCGGCCGATTTGGCGAGCCAGCCGGCCACCGCCGGGCCCAGCATCATCGCGGCATAGAAAAGAGTGTAGAACACGCCCATGCCGATGGCTCTTGTCTCCGGCGTGAGCACACGGGCCGCAAGGCTCATGATGGGCCCGGCCGGAAGGCCGCCGATGAGGCCGATCAGGACGAGGATCGTGATCACCGCGTCCGATCGCGGCAGCCACGCCAGCAGCCCGGCCACCACGAGGCTGGCCGCGATCGCGAGCACGAGCGGGCGCTTGAAGCGATCGGCGAGATAGCCGCCTGATGGCACCGAGATCACCGACAGCCACATCACGAGGCTGATCGCCGAGCCTGCCGCCGCAATGCTCCAGCCGCGTTCGGCGAGCAGCGACGGGCCGAACGAGAAGATCATGGCGAAGCCGACATTGTAGAGTCCCCAGATCGTGCCCGCGACGATCACTGCCAGCAGCGCGAGGGGATCGAGCCGGCCTGAGCCGGCTGTGCTGGCCGTCGCTCCCGGCGGCGGCTGATAGAGTGTGATCAGCACCATACCGATTGCAGTGAGTGCGCCCGCCGTCAGGAACACCGCGCTTGCGCCATAAGCTGTGCCGATCGCCGGCAGCACCAGCAGCGAGATCGCAACGCCGGCCGGCCAGGAGTTGACGAAGATCGCCATGGCGGTGGCGATCTCCTTCCCGGCGAACCAGTCGGTGCCCATCTTGGTGAGCTGCACCGTCAGCAGCACGCCGCCGGCGCCGGAGACGAGCCGGCCCGCCATCTGCCAGCCCCAGATCTCGGTGGTTGCCATGACGAGGCTGCCGGCCGTCATCAGCAACAGCGCCGCGACCGTCGTCGGCTTGTCGCCAAGAGTCCGGCCGATCGCGCCGCCCGGCAGCGCCAGCACGACACCCGGCGTGAAGTAGAGCCCGATCAGGATGCCGATATCGGCGAGGCCGACGCCAAAGGTCTGTTGCAGCAGCGGTGCGACCGCCGCCACGCTCTGGAACTGAAACGCGATGGTGAGGCGCACGACGAACAGGATCGCAAGAATGCCCCAGCGATTGCGCAACGCCTCATCTCCTCAAGCCCATGTCGAGGGTGCGGTGGGGAGAGGCCGGAGTCAACCGGCTGTCTTCCTCGTCACGCGCCCATAGAGAAGACACAGCAGCGCCAGCAGCACCGTACCCGCCAGCCCGAGCGACCAGTGAATGCCGATCGCCGCGCCGAACAGGCCGACGGTGATGCCGCTGAAAGCCCGCATCCCGAGCCCGGCCATGTTGTAGAGGCCGACGACCCGGCCGCGGATGTCGGACGGCGCATTTAATTGCACCAGCGCTTGCGCCATGGTGTTGAAGGACAGCTCGAAGAAGCCGGCAAAAAACAACAGCACGATCGCAACCGGATAGATCCGCACCGAGGCGAAGCCGAGCAGCGCCACACTCCAGAGCATCGCGAGCGTGATCGCGGTGCGCGGCGTGCCCTTCAATCGTCCCAAGGATTCCAGCGCGATGCCGGCGAGCAGCGCGCCGGCCGCATCGGCCGCGAGCAGCACACTGTAGGACACGCCGGGATCGCCGTGGCCGAGATCGCCGGCAAACCCGGGCATCTGCGCGTGATAGGCGTTGCCGATCATGAAGGAGGTGAGGCCGGCGAGCCACGTCATTGCGGTCAGCACCGGCTGGGTGCCGATGGCGCGGATGGTCAGCATGATGTCGGCCAGGCCGCGCACGGCGAAGCGCCGCACCGCGACGCTCTTGTCGTGCACCGGCGCCCAGAACAGCCACAGCAGCATCGGCAGATAGAACAGCGTGTTGAAGATGATGCCGTGCGAGGTGCCGAGCGTCAGCATGATGATTCCGCCGACGGCGGGGCCAACCAGGATGCCGAGATAGCGCGCCATCGCGTTCAGCCGCACCGCGCTTGGCAGGTCGGCAGGGCCGACGAGGTCGTACAGCAGGAGTTGATTCGGCGTCTGCCACAGCACGCCGGCGCAGCCATGCATCACGAGCAGCAACATCGCGTGCCACATCTGGATCGTATCGGTGATGAAGAAGAAGCCCCAACCGGCCGAGGCGACGATGAACAGCAGCATGCCGCACTGGATGATGCGGCGCGGATCGATGCGGTCGGCGAGCCCGCCGACCGCGACCGAGAACAGCAGGAACGGCAGCCAGTGCGACAGCACCGCAAAGCCCGCCAGCGCCGGCGAATGGAATTTCTGGAACACCACCCAGTAGCTGATCACATGCTCGATGTTGTCAGCCATCATCGCCAGCACGTAAGCCAGGAACTGGAGACGGTAGGGCACGGACTTCATCGCCGCGAACGAGCCGGACGCGACGACGGGATTTTGGGGGAGGGGGTTCAAGTAGTCACCTGGGTGGGATTTGGCCGTCCCTACACGGTCGCGATCCGTCGCTCAAGACACTTGGGTGTGCCTGGAGATCAGCCATGCATCGCTGCCACACACTCCACCGTCATCCCCGCGCAACCGCGAAGCGGTTGTCGCTGAGGTGCGCGCCCTTGCGTGCCTCGAAGGATGGATCGTGAGCGCTAACCCGTAGCCCCGGATAAGCGCAGCGACATCCGCGTCGATCGTCTTCCCGCATATGCTTCGCTCATACAGGCTACAAGACCGCGGCTTGGCATCAACGCGCATCTCACATACGCTTCCTTTAGCCCGCACCACAATCATAACAGACGGGCATCGAGGAAACAGCCATGGAACAGATCCGCGTCTGCACCCACGCAGGGCCGGGCTCGGAGCCGGTCATCCGCACGGTGCCGTGGCCGAAGGTCGGCAGGAAGGGTGCGCTGATCAAGGTCGGAGCTTGCGGCGTCTGCGGCACCGACCTGCACATTCTCAAAGGCCACTGGCCGAAGCCTTTGCCGTGGCCGTTCACGCTCGGCCATGAACTCGGTGGCGTCATCGTCGAATGCGGCGACGAATTCACCGAAGACTTCATGGGCAAGCCGCTCAAGGTCGGCTCGAAGGTGATGATCCCGCCGCTGATGCCCTGCGGCCCCTGCTATTACTGCGTCCATTATCCGCAGACCGCGAACAAGTGCCTGACGCCAGTCTATTACGGCCGCTATCTCGGCTTCGACAAGGCGCCTCACATGTGGGGCGGCTGGGCCGAATATGTTTATGTCGATTTCGATATGCTGCCGGGCACCAAGATCTACAAGCTGCCCGACGACATGTCGCTGCGGCTGGGCGCGCTGTCCGAGCCGCTGACGTCCTGCATCCGCGCCTTCAACCGCGCCAGCCGTGCCGGCGGTTTCAGCTGGGGCGACACCGTCGTGATCCAGGGCTCGGGCCCGATCGGTATTCTGGCGGTCGCCGCCGCGCAGGAGATGGGAGCAGGGCGCGTGATCTGCGTCGGCGCGCCGGAAGAGCCGCGTCTCAAGCTCGCCCGCGAATTCGGCGCAGAAGCGACGGTGAACATCGAGGAGCTGACGTCGCCGCAAGATCGCATCGCGCGCGTGCGTGAGATCGTCGGCCAGTTCGGCGCCGATCTGGTGATGGATTGCTCGGGACATCCGACCGCAGGGCCAGAAGGCATCGAGATGCTGCGCGACGGCGGCACCTATGTCGAGATGGGTCAGTTCACCGATGCCGGCTCGATCGAGACCTCCTGGCACCGCATCTGCACCAAGGACCTCAACGTGCTCGGCTCCTGGGGTTTTACCGGCAACGATCTGCCGCTCGGCGTCGACATGCTCTACCGCACGCGTGACAAATATCCGTGGCTGCAGATGCAGACGATCTATCCGTTCACGGAAGCGGGCGTCGCGCAAGCGGTCAGGGACGCCATGGCGATGAAGACGGTGAAATCGACCATCGTGCCGTGGCCGGAACTGGTGGAATGAAGACTCGTGGCCCGGATGAGCGCAGCGATATCCGGGCCCGTTGTTGACGGGGCCTTCCCGCATTTCGCTGCGCTCATGCGGGCTACGTCCTGCGATGATTTGGAATGAAGGACACGATGATGGACGAACAAACAGGCCAACGAGACAAGCGCGGCCGCTCGCCCTTCAGCGCCATTCGCGCGATCGACTACACTGTCATCTTCGTGCGCGACATGGCCGCAATGCGCCGCTTCTACGAGGACGTTCTCGCCTTTCCGCTGCTGCGCGAGCTCTCGCCGAATTGGATCGAATACGGCTTGGGCGGCAATACGCTGGCGCTGGCGAGACCGAGCCGGACCGCCGCCGATGCGCCGACGCCGGCGGGCAGCGCCTCGCTGCAACTGGCCTTCAAGGTGTCCGCGGCCGAGGTCGATCAATGTGCCGATGAACTGGTGCGGCAGGGCGTGGCGCTGCTGTCGCCGCCGACGGACCAGTCGTTTGGTCACCGCACGCTGTTCTTCCGCGATCCGGACGGCAATCTCCTGGAGGTGTTTGCAGACATATGAAGGGTGGCGCTCCGGTAGCTTCGGCCGAGCGCACTCCCCACCACAATCGTGAAAATCCACCGCTTTGGCGCGAAATCTCGCTATATGCAGCAAATCGACCCCAAAACGCTTGATGTAGTGGGTCCGGCGGCCGGTAAGGCTTATTCTCGATGTCGCCGAAGCCATGCGTCATAGGCATGGTGATTTGTCCGCGCTTGGCGTAAAGAGCGTCCAAATCAAATCACCACCCGTGCAGCCGGACCATGTGCCGCGCACGAAAGCTTCAGGTCGCGCGGCTCAACGTTCCGCGCCTGGACCAACCAAGGTTTTTCATCTCGTGTCATTCCCGACCATTAGTCCGCCGCTCGCCCGAGCTTTGGCCGAGCGGAACTACGACCGTCCAACCCCCGTTCAGCTCGCCGTGCTCGCTGAGGAAGCGGCCGACCGCGACCTCCTGGTTTCAGCCCAAACCGGTTCCGGCAAGACGCTGGCCTATGGTCTGGCCATGGCCAAAGAGCTGCTCGGTAACGCCGAGCGGTTCGAGCGGGCGGGCGCTCCGCTCGCCTTGATCGTGGCGCCGACCCGCGAGCTCGCCTTGCAGGTCCATCGCGAGCTGGCCTGGATTTATCAGCACGCGGACGGACGCGTCGTCTCCTGTGTCGGCGGCATGGATCCGCGCCGCGAGCAGCGCGAGCTTGCCGCGGGTGCTCACATCGTCGTCGGCACGCCCGGCCGATTGTGCGATCATTTGCGCCGCAACCGTCTCGACATTTCGGAATTGAAGGTCGTCGTCCTCGACGAGGCCGACGAGATGCTCAATCTCGGCTTTCGCGAGGACATGGAATTCATCCTCAAGACCACGCCGGAGACCCGCCGCACCCTGCTGTTCTCGGCGACGTTTCCGCGCGGCATCGTGGCGCTGGCCAAGCAATATCAGCAGCAGGCGTTTCGGATCGAGGTCGCCGGCGACGAAGGCGGTCACGCCGACATCGAATACCGCGCCATCCGGGTCGCCCCCGGCGATGTCGAGCATGCGGTCGTCAACGTGCTCCGTTTCTTCGAGGCGCCAAGCGCCCTGGTGTTTTGCAGCACGCGCGATGCCGTCCGGCATTTGCAGGCGGCGCTCCTGGAACGCGGTTTCTCCGTCGTCGCTCTCTCGGGCGAATTGACGCAGAACGAGCGAACCCTGGCGCTCCAGTCATTGCGGGATGGACGGGCTCGCGTTTGCGTGGCGACCGACGTAGCCGCCCGCGGTATCGACTTGCCGAGCCTCGACCTCGTCATCCATGCCGATCTGCCCAACGACGCCGAGGTCATGCAGCATCGCTCGGGCCGCACCGGGCGCGCGGGACGAAAGGGAACAAGCGTCCTGCTGGTGGTGCCGGCGCGACGGCGGCGCGCGGAACTGCTGCTCAATCTCTCCGGGATCGACGCGGTCTGGGGCACGGCGCCGCAGGCGGAGGAAATCCGCAAGCTCGATCATGAGCGCATGAAGGACGTGTTGTTCACCGAGCAGACGACCGCCGACGATCTGGTCCTCGCGCAGGCGTTGCTCGCCGAGCGGTCGGCCGAGGATATCGCAGCCGCACTCGCGCGGCTCTATCGCGCGCGGCTGCCGTCGCCCGAAGACATTCTCGATCCCGGCGAGCGAAGCAGCCGGCCGCGCGACGATCGCGGTCGCGACAATGTCCGCGCGCCACGCGACGATGCCCGCACTTCGCGCGGCGATGATCGCCCCGAAAGGCCCCGATCCAAATCAGGAAAATCGTCGCCGAAACACGGCATGGCGGACGGCAGCGTCTGGTTCCGGGCCAACATCGGACGAAAAAAGAATGCAGAAGCACGCTGGCTGTTGCCGATGATTTGCCGTCGTGGCGGCATCGACAAGGGCGACATCGGCGCCATCAAGATCATGGACACCACCACCGAGTTCGAAATTTCCGAGCGGGTCGCGGACTCCTTCGCCGCCAAGATCAAGCGTCCGGACAAGGAAGACAATATTCGCCTCGAGCCGATGGCGGATGCGCCGCAGGGGCAGGCGCCTTCGGAGAAGCGGTCAAAGGCGCCTCGGCGCGACGGCGGCGACGGCGATCATCGGGAACGTCAGGGTGATCGTGCGCGCGACGCGAGTGAATTCAAACCACGCGGCAAGGCTCACGGCGAGCGCGGGCCGAAATTCGAGGATGCTCCGGCTTTCGGAAAGAAAAAGAAGCATCAGAACAAGCCGGGCCACGCGGAGCCGTCTCCGGTCACGCCGTGGTCTGTGAGGGGCGCGACCGGAAAGAAGTTGAAGAAGAAGCATCGCGGCTGAACTGCTGCCGTGCAGTGCCGACAGGAATGATGCCGCCGGATTGCACCGGCGGCATCTTCATTTCAAAATTCCGGTGAGATCAGCGGCCACCGCCGCCACCGGCACC
>NZ_JADPKS010000119.1 GCF_023074175.1 Bradyrhizobium sp. 139 | reverse complement strand
GCTCGGCGGCTCGCTGCGCGGCAAGACCATCGCCGTGCTCGGCCTCACCTTCAAGCCCGACACCGACGACATGCGCGATGCGCCGTCGATCCCGCTCGTCACCGGCCTGATCGACATGGGCGCGAAGGTCAAGGCTTTCGATCCCGTCGGCATGGACCAGGCCAAGGACGAGCTGCCCAGCATCACCTATTGCGAGGACGCCTATTCCTGCGCTGAAGACGCTGATGCGCTCGTCATCGTCACCGAATGGGTGCAGTTCCGCGGTCTCGATCTCGACCGGCTGAAGGCGACCATGGCCCAACCCGTCGTCGTCGACCTCCGCAACATCTATCGCCCCGAGGACATGGCCGCGGCCGGCTTTGTCTACGAGAGCGTCGGACGGTCGTCTCAGGCCTAGCACGGCGGAAGCGGAGAGCTGATCGTCGCTCGCTCCATCGTGGGGCGAGCGAAGGATGCTCCAACGCGGTATGGTCGCCTCGCATGAGGCGGCTGCGTCTGGTCGCCAGCTGCCGCCAGGAGATTGTCATGACCGACGACACGCAAACGATCCGAAACGGGCCGCTCTCCGCGACCATCAAGGCGCATGGCGCCGAGCTGTGCTCGCTGAAGGACGGCGGCGGCGTCGAGTTTATCTGGCAGGCGGGGCCGGCCTGGGCACGCCACGCGCCGCTGTTGTTTCCGATCGTCGGGCGTCTCGCCAAGGACGAATTGCGGCACCGAGGCAAGACGTACCGGATGACCCAGCACGGCTTTGCGCGCGACAGCCGCTTTGCGTGGAGTGCGCGTGACGAGAACCGTTGCACGCTGGTGCTCGAAGACAGCGAGGCAACGCGCGCGCTCTATCCCTTCGCGTTCCGCCTGACGGCTGCCTATGCGCTCGATGACGTCGGCCTCAATGTCTTGTTCACGATCGCCAACACCGGCAAGGAGACATTGCCGGCCTCGCTCGGCGGCCATCCTGCTTTCAACTGGCCGCTTCAGCCGGGAGTGGCGAAGGAGAGCTACGCACTCACCTTCGCGAACGCAGAGCCATCTGCCGTCCGCCGTCTCGACGGCGGATTGCTGCGCGCGGGAGCGGAGCCAAGTCCCGTCAGCGGCACAGTGTTGCCCTTGTCCGAATCCCTGTTTGTCGATGACGCAATCATCTGCGACCGGGTCGAGAGCAATTCAGTCCGCTATGCCGCGGAGCAGGGGGCTTCCACCGGACCGTGTCTCGAAATGTCATGGCGCGGCTTTCGCGAACTCGGCGTCTGGTCGAAACCGTCGGGCGCGCCGTTTCTCTGCATCGAGCCCTGGCGCGGCTACGCGAGTCCCGCCGGCTTCGACGGGGAGTTCAGCGACAAGCCGGGCCTGATGCATATCGCACCTGGCGCGGAAGAACAGTTGTCGTACCGGATCGAGGTCGGCTCGTCCTGACGCCGGACGGCCTCGGCAGACGATTCAAGCGCTGGCGCTGCGGCCGTTCACGACGACACCTGCCGCGGCCACGATGTCTGTGCGCGCCGCGGTCTGGGTCGCTGAAGAGGTCAGGCGATGCGCGAGATCCTGCGCGCGCCGCTCAATCAGATGCCAGGTCGCCCGCGCCACGAGATAGCTCAGCGCGGCGTTCACGACATAGGCGATCAGCAGCGAGACCAGTCCGTCCGCCAGCGGCCAGATCTGGCGCAGGCCATTGATCACCGCGAAGTGCGACAGGTACATCGAATAGGAATTGCGGCCGAGCGCCTCGATCGGCCGGCAGCGGATTGCGAGGCGGATACAACCGGCAACCAGCGCGCCGAGCACCAGGTTGATCATCAGATAGTTGAATTCATGCGAGCCGGTCGCGCGGTCGGCGATGAAGGACAGCGCGATGAAGACGGCGAAGATCGCTGCATCCGACTTCGCAAAGCCGTCGCGCAGCGAGAAGAACAGCGCGCATCCCACGAGAAAGACCGGCAGCTGGTTCAGGAAGCTGATGTGCAGGGCATTCCAGACGAAAGCCTCGTGACCGGGCCCGTAATAGGCCGAGAACAGCGCGAACGCCCACGGCTTGAACAGGCAGACATTGACGAGATGCAGTACGATTGCGAGCGCGAGATAAAGATGGCGGCGCGATCCGAACGCCGTGATCAAAAGCGGAAAGACGAGATAGAACGTCATCTCCGCGGCGATCGACCAGTCGCCCGGCACGACGCTGTTGACACTGTCCGGCCAGAAGCCGTGCAGGAACGTCGCGGTCAGGATCACTTGAAGCGGCCCGATGCCATCAGGCGCGTTGTAGCTCGGCCCCGTGCCGTTGACGAGGAGGTAGAGCGGGATCGCGAGCCAGAACAGCGGCGCGATGCGCAGGAAGCGCCGGATGTAGAATTTGCGTGTCGGGTTGGCTTCGGTGCGCTGTGTCCACATCAGGCACATCGTCATGGCGCTGACGAAGTAGAACACGTTGACGCCGGTCCAGCCGCACATGAAGACGAAGTCGATGGCTTGGATGTTGGACGGGAATGACTGCGAGACATGGATCGCCATCACGCCGACGATGGCGAGGCCGCGCAGCAAGTCGAGCGTGTGCGAACGGCCGAAGGGCGTTGCGCCCTCGTCGGTTCGTCCGGCAGCCAGCCGGGCCTGCCCATGCATCACGCCTGCTCCGTGGTTTCGCACCTGCATTCGAGGACCATAGAGGCACGGCCGGCTTTTCCGTAGCCGAACACTCTCTTTACGTTAACCAGCGGTTGAATCCGGAACCGGATGGTCGGGATCGGCGGCGTCGGGGAGGGGCGGCGCTCGCGCGAGCCACGCCTGCAAGATGATGCGCGCGATGAGAAATGTGGGCCAGTTCATAGTTAATGCTTCAAGACCATGACCAATATTGTTGGGGCAGCACAACACGCCTAGTATCCGGCAGGCAATTTCGGGGGCTCGAATAAGTCGTGAATGGTCGTTCACAGGACAGTGTGCTGCACGACGACTTGAATTTTCAAGCCGGGCCGCAAGCACACAGGACATCCGACAACGTGGCTGATTCCGCAGGTCGGGAATTAAGGCCTGCCGGCCGCGAGCGGCTGATCGTCGTCGAAGACGATCCCGTGACGCGGACGATGCTGATCGGCTATTTCAACGAGAACAATTTCGACGTGGTCGGTGCCGGCTCCTGCGCGGAATGCCGCCAGGCGCTGCGCTCGCGCACCGATCTCGTCTTCCTCGACCTGCAGTTGCCTGATGGCGACGGCTTCGAGCTCGCCAAGGAGATCCAGGCGACCAGCAACGCGGGCATCATCTTCGTGACCCGCCGTGACACCGATGTCGATCGCATCCTCGGCCTTGAGATTGCCGGCGACCATTATGTGACCAAGCCGATCGATCTGCGCGATCTGCTCGCGCGCGCGCGCAGCGTGCTGCGGCGGCGCTCGATCGACCGCAAGGCGGCGCGCAACCACAATTCGATCGCCTTCGGCGACTGGATCATCGACCTGACGCGGCGCGAGCTGCTCGGCAGCGACGGCAAGCCGGTGGCGTTGACGCGCGCCGAGTTCGACCTGCTCGCGGCGCTGGTCGGCGCCGACGGCAGGCCGCTCAGCCGCGACTATCTGATCGAGGTCGTCAGCAACCGCCAGGCCGAGGTCGACATCCGCACGGTCGATGCGCTGGTGGCGCGGCTGCGCCGCAAGCTCATCGGGAGCGGCACGCCTGTGATCGCGACCGTCACCGGTGTCGGCTACAAGCTCGCGCTCAGCGAGCGGCTCTAGTCTCGAAAGATCCGATCGCCCTCGCCCTATCGCGCGCGGGCGCTCTGGTCCGTTGACGTCCTTTGCGCAGCCCCGGCCAGCCCGTCGTCGACCGCATACAGCGTGCAGGCGGGCGACCATTTCACGCAGGCGGCGAGTGAATCGCGCCGGGCGTCGTCGGCCGTGGTGCGCCCCGAGCGCCAGCCGTAGCCGCCGTTCGGCGACACCGCAAAAGCCTTGTGCGGCATGGTGCTGGCGAGATAGCGCGCGAATTCGGCGCGCGCGGCTTCATTGAGCTGGCCCGGCGGCGGCAACGGATCGGGAAGGCTCAGGATATCGTGGCCGAGCCCGCGCTCGCGCAGGAAGGCGTCGACATACGGCGTCCATTGCGGCCGGCCCACGACCGAATAGAGATAGTGGCCGTCATCGCCGTAGGGCGGCGCTGCGATGAATGTCGCGTGACCGCCGTTGCCGCGAAAGCCGTCATGGAGGCGGCGCGCGAGATCGGGACCGAAGAACGAATCGTTGCTCGCATAGACCCACAGCATCGGCACGCGCGAGGTCCTGCCGAAACTGGCGAAGGCCTGCGCCAGCCCATCCGGATTGCAGACGTCGTCGTCATCGCGCGAGCCGCGGCCGCCGGCAAAGCTGATCGCGGCGACAAGACCCGCCGGCGACTGCGCGGTCAGCGCGACGATGGCGAGCCCGCCGGCGGAATGGCCGGCCGCGATCATGCCCGATGTCGTGACGTCGGTCCTGCGCCCCATCGCATCGATCGCCGCGAGCAAATCCGCGACCGCGACCGCCGCAGACGGCAGATAGGCGGCATTCGCGCAAGCACCGACGCTGTCGACGCGACCGCCGGGCGAGGTGCCGTAGCCGCGCCGCATGACGATCAGCGCGGCAAAGCCGCGCCGGGCATATTCGAGCGCGATCCCGTAATATTTGTGCGCCGACATGGTCGCGCGGTCGTCGAACTTGCGCGGCGAGCCGTGGCTGAGCAGCGCGAGCGGATAGCGCTTCGTTCCGGCCGGCCGGACCAGAAAGGCCTCCAGCCCCTGCGGCCCGGCCTCCGCCATCGGAATGCGCAGGTCTTCGGTATAGAACTCCGCGGCCAGCGCATCGGGCACGATGCCAGCCGTCGCAAGCCAGGCAATCAGAACAACCAACAGCCTGTGAAACAGCGTCATGCCCCGACTCGAAAAGCCCCGATCTGAAGGACCATAGCATGATCTCAGGAACGGCCACCCCATCGCGCGTGTTGTGCCCTTGGCGGGGGGCCGGCCGATGCTATGGTATCCTGCTATCTCTGTGACGACAGGACGAGGATATTTCAGTGGCTGATGTTGATCCCGCGGCGGGCAAGCAGGTTTCGCCGGACGCGCTCACCAACGTTCCGCGGCTGGTGACGGCCTATTTCGCCGGCAAGCCCGATGTCGGCGATCCCGCACAGCGGGTGGCGTTCGGCACCTCGGGCCATCGCGGCACCTCGTTCAAGAACACCTTCAACGAGGGTCATATCCTGGCGACCACGCAGGCAATTTGTGACTACAGAAAGGAAAAGGGGTTGACCGGCCCTCTTTTCATCGGCATCGACACCCATGCACTGGCCGAGCCGGCGCTGGTCAGCGCTGTCGAGGTGTTCGCGGCCAACGGCGTCGACATCATGATCGACAAGGACGGCGGCTACACGCCGACGCCGGTGATCTCGCACGCGATCCTGACCTACAACCAGGGCCGAATCTCCGGCCTCGCCGACGGTGTCGTCGTCACGCCCTCGCACAATCCGCCGGAAGATGGCGGCTACAAATACAATCCGCCGCATGGCGGGCCCGCCGATACCGATGCGACCACCGTGGTCGAGAAGCGCGCCAATGCCTATCTCGCCGACGGGCTCAAGGACGTTGCGCGCATGGACTACGCCAAGGCCCGCAAATCCGCGACCGTCCACGCCTACGACTACATCACGCCCTACGTCGCCGATCTCGGCAATGTCGTCGATCTCGATCTCGTCAAATCCGCCGGCATCAATATCGGCATCGATCCGCTCGGCGGCGCCGCCGTGCATTACTGGCATCCGATCATCGAGCGCTACGGCCTGAAGGCCACGGTCGTGAACGAGGCGATCGACCCGACCTTCCGCTTCATGACGGTCGACTGGGACGGCAAGATCCGCATGGACTGCTCCTCGCCCTACGCGATGGCGAGCCTGATCGCGATGCGCGACCGCTTCGACGTCGCCTTTGCCAACGACACAGACGCCGACCGCCACGGCATCGTGACGCGCACCGGCGGATTGATGAATCCGAACCATTATCTTGCGACCGCGATCGCCTACCTGTTCGCGCATCGCCCGAACTGGAGCAAGGATGCCGCGATCGGCAAGACCGTGGTGTCGAGCTCCATCATCGACCGCGTCGCCAAGAAGCTCGGCCGCAAGCTGGTCGAGACCCCGGTCGGCTTCAAATGGTTCGTTGACGGCCTCCTCAATGGCGGCTTCGGCTTCGGCGGCGAGGAGAGCGCAGGAGCCTCGTTCCTGCGCCGCGACGGCACGGTGTGGACCACCGACAAGGACGGCATCATCCTCGGCCTGCTCGCAGCCGAGATCATGGCCAGGACCGGCCGCGATCCGAGCCAGCTGTTCGGCGACCTGACCGCTGAACTCGGCGTGCCCCATTACGCACGCATCGACGTCGCCGCCACCGCGCCCCAGAAGAACATCCTCAAGTCCGTCACGCCCGAGCAGCTCGGTCTCAAGGACCTCGCCGGCGATCGCGTGCGGGCCACACTGAGCAAGGCGCCTGGCAACGGCCAGCCGTTCGGCGGCATCAAGGTCGAAACCGATTTCGGCTGGTTCGCGGCCAGGCCGTCAGGCACCGAGGACGTCTACAAGATCTACGCGGAAAGCTTCCGCAGCACCGAGCACCTCAAGCGGATTCAGGACGAAGCCCAGGCGGCCCTGGCAAAAGTGTTCGGGGCGTAATTGCCGAGACGGGTGCCGCTTAGCCTGGGAGCGCACTGCCGCGCGGACGTTGCCGCACCGTCATGGCCGTGCTTGTCCCGGCCACCCACGTCTTTGGTGCGGCACGAAGAGCGTGGATGCCCGGGACAAGCCCGGGCACGACGAGTTTGCAAAGCACTCATCCTGTATACTTAAAGTCGATTGATGGTAATTAGGTAGGCACAATTCCGCCTTGAATCGTTCGACGTCCCAGTTACTGTATACATCAGGTATTCAGAAGTCCTTGAGAGTGAAACCAGTGACAAAGCCCTTCCCCATGAACGCCTGGTACGCCGCCGCCTGGGACGCCGAGGTGAAGCCGGCGCTGCTGCCGCGGACGATCTGCGGCAAGCATGTGGTGATGTACCGCAAGGCCGACGGCTCGGTGGCCGCGCTGGAGGATGCCTGCTGGCACCGCCTGGTGCCGCTGTCCAAGGGCCGGCTCGAAGGCGACACCGTCGTCTGCGGCTATCACGGCCTGAAATACAATGCGCAGGGGCGCTGCACCTTCATGCCCTCGCAGGAGACCATCAATCCGTCGGCCTGCGTGCGCGCCTATCCCGTGGTCGAGCGTCATCGCTACATCTGGCTCTGGATGGGCGATCCCGCGCTGGCCGATCCGGCGCTCGTCCCTGATATGCACTGGAATCACGATCCGGCCTGGGCCGGCGACGGCAAGACCATCCACGTCAATTGCGACTACCGCCTCGTGCTCGACAATCTCATGGACCTCACCCACGAGACCTTCGTGCACGGCTCCTCGATCGGCAACGAGGCGGTGGCCGAAGCGCCGTTCGACGTCACCCATGGCGAGAAGGCGGTGACGGTGACACGCTGGATGCGCGGCATCGAGGCGCCGCCATTCTGGGCCAAGCAGCTCGGCAAGCCCGGCCTGGTCGACCGCTGGCAGATCATCCGATTCGAAGCCCCGTGCACCATCGCGATCGACGTCGGCGTGGCGCCGGCCGGCACCGGCGCACCGGAAGGCGACCGCTCGCAGGGCGTCAACGGGTTCGTGCTCAACACCATCACGCCGGAGACCGAGAAGACCTGCCACTATTTCTGGGCCTTCGTCCGCAACTACCAGCTCGGCGAGCAGCGCATCACCACCGAGATCCGCGAGGGCGTCTCCGGCATCTTCCACGAGGACGAACTGATCCTCGAAGCGCAGCAGCGCGCGATGGACGAGAATCCCGATCGCATCTTCTACAACCTCAACATCGACGCCGGCGCGATGTGGACGCGCAAGCTGATCGACCGGATGGTGGCCAAGGAAAGCGCGCCGCAGCACCTCCAGGCGGCGGAGTAGGCCGGGTGAAAGCAGCGCCCGAGCGCGAGGTCGACCGGTCCGTCTCGCAGACCGTGAAGGCGCAGCTCGCGTTGCGCGATCAGATCCTGTCGGGGTCGTTACGTCCCGGCGAGCGCATCTCCGAGCTCCAGGCGGTGGAGACGACCGGCGCCTCGCGCACGCCGGTGCGCATGGCGCTGGTGCGGCTGGAGGAGGAAGGCCTGCTGGAGGCGATCCCTTCCGGCGGCTTCATGGTGAAGGCATTTTCTGAGCGCGACATCTCCGATTCCATCGAGCTGCGCGGCACGCTCGAGGGGCTCGCCGCGCGCTTTGCGGCCGAGCGCGGCGTCTCCGCGCGCGAGCTCGAGCCGCTGAAGGAATGCCTTGCCGCGATCGACGAGTTGCTGCGCCAGGTGCCGATCTCGGTCGATGCCTTCTCGTCCTATGTCACGCTGAACGCGCGCTTCCATGCGCTGCTCACCGAATTGTCGCGCAGTCCGCCCTTGATCCGGCAGATCGACCGCGCCTCAGCGTTGCCATTCGCCTCGCCAAGCGGTTTCGTAATGGCGCAGTCGGCATTGCCTGAGGCGCAGCAGATTCTGATCATCGGCCAGGAGCATCATCGCGTCGTGATCGACGCGATCGAGAACCGCGAAGGCGCTCGCGCCGAAGCCGTGATGCGCGAGCATGCGCGCCTCGCGGTGCGAAACCTCCGGCTCGCGCTGCGCAACCGGACCCATCTCGACCTGCTGCCGGCGCTGGCGCGGATCAGCTCCGCCGCAACCGAATAGGGGAGTGCCATGCGCTTCATCGAAACCTGGATCCCGGCGACGCTCGTCTCGACGCGCGATCTTGCGCCGGGCATCCGCGAATTCCTGATTCTGCCGGATCAGTTCGACGGCGCCGCCTATCCGATCGGCAGCCACATCAATGTCAGCGTGACCATCGATGGCCTGCCGGAGACGCGGTCCTATTCGCTGGTCGGTGAAGCCTCGTCCCGCGGCTTACGGATCGCGGTGCGCCGCGCCGAGGATTCCCGCGGCGGCTCGCGTTACATGTGGCAGCTCACCCGGGGCGCGCGGCTCGACATCACCCAGCCCGCTTCGCTGCTCGCGGTCGACTGGGCGCGCGAGAACTATTGTCTGATCGCCGGCGGCATCGGCATCACCCCGATCTTCGGCGCGGCGCAGGCGCTGGCACGTCGCGGTGCGAACGTCACGCTCCATTATGCTGTACGCTCGCGCGGCGAGGCTGCCTATCTCGACGATCTCGCCGCGATGCTCGGCGAGCGCCTCGTCGTCCATGCCGGCGACGAGGGCCGCCGGCTGGATCTCGACGCGCTGTTCGCCTCGGTGCCCCAGGGCGCGCTGGCGCTGTTCTGTGGCCCGATGCGGATGCTGGATGCCGCGCGCCAGGCCTGGATCGGTGTCGGCCATTCGCTGCCCGATCTCCGCTACGAGACCTTCGGCTCCAGCGGCACGCTGCCGACCGAGACGTTTCGCGTGCGCCTGAAGGGGACCGATGTCGAGCTCGAAATCCCGCGCGAGCGCTCGATGCTGGACGTGCTCAATGCCAGCGGCCACGACGTGATGTACGATTGCAAGCGCGGCGAATGCGGCCTGTGCGCCATCGACGTGGTCGAGGTCGATGGCGAGATCGACCATCGCGACGTCTTCTTCAGCGACCACCAGAAGAGAAGCAACCAGAAGATATGCGCCTGCGTCTCGCGCGCGCGGGGGACGATCATCGTGGACACGCTGCTGCGGGCCGATGCGGTTTAAGGCAGCTGTTCGCCCTTCATGGTTCGAGGCGCGCCGTAAGGCGGCGCTCCTCGAGGGTCTAAGATTTTGCTGCAAAACAAGGCCTCATCCTGAGGGCCCGCCAAAGACGGGCGTCTCGAAGGATGGCCCCAGGAAGCCCTACGCCGCGTGGATCGCCCGCAGCTTCTTCCGGTCGAGCAGTGCCAGAACGCCATCGGCTGACACCGGCCGGCTGATCAGATAGCCCTGCACTTCGTCGCAACTAATCTGGCGCAGATATTCGAGCTGATCGGCGGTCTCGACGCCTTCAGCGACCACGCCGATGCGCAGGTCGCGCGCCAGCGAGATCACCGACTTCACGATCGCGGCGCAATCGGGCTGCACCAGCATGTCGCGGATGAAGGACTGGTCGATCTTGATACGGCTGAACGGCAGCTTGCGCAGGTAAGTCAGCGAGGAGAAGCCGGTGCCGAAATCGTCCAGTGCCACCGTGATGCCGAGCTCGAGCAGCGCGTTCAGGATCGACGCCGCGGAGCCGTATTTAGACAGCAGCATCGATTCCGTGATCTCGATCTCGAGCCGGTGCGGAGCGACCTTCGCGTCTGCGAGCGCCTGCACGATGGTCTGGAGGATGCTGGTGTTGTGAAACTGCGCTGCGGAAAAGTTCACGGCGACCCTGATGTCCTCCGGCCAGTCCGACAGCGACGCGCAGGCGCGGCGGATGACCCATTCGCCGATCTCATGGATCAGCCCGGTTTCCTCGGCGATCGCTATGAATTCGCTCGGCGGCACTAATCCGCGTTGGGGGTGCTGCCAGCGCAGCAGTGCCTCGAAGCCGGTGATGCGGTTGTCACCGAGATCGAGGAACGGTTGGAACACCAGGAACAGCTCGTCCCTGGCGATGGCGCCTTTGAGGTCCGCCTGCAGCGCCTTGCGATCGCGTGACACTTTGTCATCGCTGGCCTCGAAGAAGCAGACTGTGCCGGGTCCCGCCTTCTTGGCGCGGTAGAGCGCGGCATCGGCATTCTTCATGATGTCGAGCTGCGTGTTGCCGTCGCGCGGCGCCAGCACGATGCCGACGCTGGTCGCGCCGACGATCTGGCGGCCCTCGATCTGGAAGGCCTCGGCGAAGGCCGCGACGAAGCGTTCGGCGATCTCGAGCGCATCCTCCGGCCGCGCCAGATTGGCCATCACCAGCGCGAACTCGTCGCCGCCGATACGCGCGACGTGCTCGGCCGCGCGCGTGCAGCGTTGCAAGCGGCTTGCGACCTGGACCAGGAATTCGTCGCCGGCTGGGTGGCCGAACTTGTCGTTGACCTCCTTGAAGCGATCGAGGTCGAGCAGGAGCACCGCGAATTCCTCGCCGGACAGGGCCAGCCGCTTGAGCGCGGCTTCGAGCGTCTCGTTGAAGGCGAAGCGGTTGGGCAACAGCGTGAGGGGATCCTGCCGGACCGTGCGCTCCGCCTCGATCTGCCGGATCACGCGCCGCGCGAACGCGAATGAATTGACGAACACGGCGCGCAGCAGCACGCTGCCGTAAACCACCACCAGGATGGCCATCAGCACATAGGCGGGATCGCCGTCGCGGCCGAGGCAGATGGCGATGCCGACGAAGATTGGAGTCGTAAAGGCGATGGCCGCGATCGGGATCGTGGCGAAAGCCAGTGCGCCGCCGGCCAGCATTCCCGAGCAAAGGCAGGTGATGACGAGCTGGCCGCCGGTCGCGGCGTTCGCGAAGAAGGCGACCGGGACGATGCCCCAGGCAGCACCGAGGATCAAGGCGTTGCGCACCAGCCGATGCATCGCCCGGCGCGAGACAAATTGCGGCTTGGTGATGCGGCGCGAGGCGTGGGATTGCAGGCCGAACGCGATCGCGGCGCCGGCCACGATGACAGCCCAGGCCAGCGCAAACCTCCAGTCCGGCGAATGCCACAGCGCGACGGCAAGGACGGCCGCGTTGCAGGCGTTGGCCAGCATGATGCCGACGGAATAACCGAGCACCAGCGACATCTGGTCGGCGCGGATATGGCCGGCCACGGCTTCGTCGGTTGCTGGACCGCCGAACGCCGAAAGTTCGCCGGCGAACAGCCGCGCGACATAGCTGGTCGATTGAGTCCGCATTCGAGAGCCTGCAGCATGGGCCGCTTGTCCGGCCCGGCCCGGAGAATTCGCCGCAAACCTTTGACGAACTATGAATTATCTCACCCGGCCGGCATCGCCGCGACCACATCTGCGTGTTGAAACCGCCGTATCGATAACAAATCGATACAAATGCACGCCGCGGTCGTTATCGTCGTCGCGGCAGGCCTATCGCGCATGGCTTTCTGATAGCTGCGACCATGCTCGGCCTTCATGGTTCGAGACGCGCCGTAAGGCGGCGCTCCTCACCATGAGGGTCAAGGATTTCACCGCGAAACAAGACCTCATCCTGAGGAGACCGCGAAGCGGTCGTCTCGAAGGATGGCCGCTTGCCCGGTGATCGCGGAGAACTCACCGCCCCAGCTGCTTCGGATCGTAATAGAACCGCTCCTCGATCAGCTCGTCGCCTCGCCAGGTCTGCCAGGCGATCTCATCCAGCGTTCGGATGATGCCTTCGGCGTTGGTGAAGCTGAAGGTCCAGCGGGTTGCGACATTGTCGCCCTCGATCAGGCTCGGCCCGACGCGCACGGCCTTGACCTCTCTGGAGGCCGCCAGCACGCCGCGCTCCTTGGCGACGAGCTTGTCGCGGCCGACCGTCGGGGCGGCGTTGTTCTCATAGGTCGCGGCGTCGGGCGTATAGAATTGCTCGATCGCGCCAATGAAATCCCCGGCTTCCAGCCGCTGCGCAAAGGCTTCGACGATGTCACGGCTCGGCATGGCACACCTCACGATTAAAACCGACTGATAGTCGGTAAATACCGACCGGTAGTCGAAAAGTCAACTGGCCGTATCAGGCGAATTGGATTAGACGAGAGCCATGGCGAAACAGGCGGAGCGGCGGGCAGCGACATCGGAGGCGATCCTGACGGCGGCGCGCCGCCTGTTCGGGACGCAAGGATTTTCCGTCACCACCATGGACGAGATTGCGGAGGGAGCCCTCATCGCCAAAGGTGCGGTCTACCATCACTTCAAGACCAAGGAGGCGGTGTTCGAGGCCGTGTTCGATCAGGTCTCGCGCGACCTCGTCGCCGAGATAGACAGCAAAGCACGCGCCGAGAAGGACGTGCTCGCTGCGATGGTCGCCGGCACGCAGCATTACTTTGCGGCGACCGCCAGGGGGCCGACCGGCCAGATCATCCTGCGCGACGGCCCCGCCGTGCTCGGCTGGGAGCGCTGGCGTGAGATCGACGCCAGGCATTTTGGTGGCAAGCTGCCGCGCGCGATTGCGGCGGCGATGGAGGCCGGCCTGATCGCGCGGCAGCCGGTCGAGCCGCTGGCGCGGCTGCTGCTCGGCGCGGTCACCGAGGCCGCGGTCGCCTGCGCCGGACGCGCGGATATCGCAAGGGCGGGCGCGGAATACGCCCGTGCGTTCAAGTCGCTGGTCGAGGCGCTGCGACTGCGCGCATGATTGTGCTAATCACCAACGGAAACGCCACACCAACAAAAAGAACAGTAGCGCATGAACGCAAATTCCTCACTCACGCCGTCCGATCCCGAATTCGACTACATCATCGTCGGCGCCGGCTCTGCCGGCTGCGTGCTCGCCAACCGGCTGTCGGCGAACGGCAAGTACAGCGTGCTGCTGCTCGAGGCCGGCCCGAAGGATTCCAACATCTGGATTCACGTGCCGCTCGGCTACGGAAAACTGTTCAAGGAAAAGACCGTCAACTGGATGTACCAGACCGAACCGGAGCCCGAACTGAAGGGGCGCCAGGTGTTCCAGCCCCGCGGCAAGACGCTGGGCGGATCGAGTTCGATCAACGGCCTGCTCTATGTCCGCGGCCAGCATGAGGACTACGACCGCTGGCGCCAGCGTGGCAATACCGGCTGGGGCTATGACGACGTGCTGCCCTATTTCAAGAAGGCGGAGAACCAGTCGCGCGGCGCCGATCAGTACCACGGCAGCGGCGGGCCGCTGCCGGTGTCCAACATGGTTGTGACCGATCCGCTGTCGAAAGCTTTCATCGATGCCGGGGTCGAGACCGGTCTGCCCTACAACCCTGATTTCAACGGCGCCACGCAGGAAGGCGTCGGCCTGTTCCAGACCACGACGCGCAACGGCCGCCGCGCCTCGACGTCAGTGGCCTATCTCGGTCCGGCGAAGACGCGCGGCAATCTCAAGGTCGAAACATCCGCGCTCGGCCAGCGCGTGCTGTTCGAAGGGCGCCGCGCCGTCGGCGTCGAATTCCGGCAAGGCGCAACCGTGCGCCGCGCCAGGGCGCGCAAGGAGATCGTGCTGTCGAGCGGCGCCTACAACTCGCCGCAGCTTCTCCAGCTCTCCGGCGTCGGCCCCGCCGATCTCCTGCGCAAGCACGGCATCGATGTCGTGCTGGACGCGCCGGGCGTCGGCCACGATCTCCAGGACCACATGCAGGTCCGCATCGTGATGCGCTGCTCGCAGAAGATCACGCTCAACGACACCGTCAACCATCCGCTCCGCCGCACGATGGCCGGCGCGCGCTATGCGCTGTTCCGGAAAGGTTGGCTGACGATCGCGGCCGGCACGGCGGGCGCGTTCTTCAAGACCAGTCCGCGGCTTGCGTCCCCGGACATCCAGGTCCACTTCCTGCCGTTCTCGACCGACAAGATGGGCGAGAAGCTGCACGATTTTTCCGGTTTCACGGCATCCGTGTGCCAGCTCCGCCCCGAAAGCCGCGGGACCTTGCGGATCCGGAGCGCTGATCCGACCGTGCCGCCGGAAATCCGCATCAACTACATGTCGACCGAGACCGATCGCACGACCAACGTGGAAGCTCTGAAGATCCTGCGCAAGATATTGAACGCGCCGGCGCTGAAGCCGTTCGTAGTCAACGAATACGATCCCGGAGCGAAGATAGCCACGGATGCCGAGCTGCTGGATTACTGCCGTGAGCGCGGCAGCACCATCTACCATCCGACTTCGACCTGTCGTATGGGCAATGATGCGCTCGCGGTGGTGGACCAGCGGCTGAAGGTGAGGGGGCTCGAAGGCCTTCGCATCGTTGACGGCTCGATCATGCCGGATCTCGTGTCGGGGAACACCAATGCCCCGATCATCATGATCGCCGAAAAGGCCTCCGACATGATATTGGAGGATGCGCATTAATCCGCGACTCGAAGGGACAAGGACTTGGCTACTCAATTCAAGATCGGCACGCGCAAGAGCGCGATGGCGCTGGCACAGACGGAAGAGATCGCGCGCCGCCTGACCGCCGCCATGCCCGATCTTGAGGTCGAGATCGTCAAGTTCGACACGACAGGCGATCTTGACCAGACCAGCAAGCTCCTGCCGCATGGCGGCAAGGGCGGCGCCTTCGTGGCGCAGATCCGCGCCGCCGTGCTGTCAGGCGAGCTGCAGGCCGCGATGCATTCGCTGAAGGACATGCCTGGTAATGAGGACACGCCCGGTCTCGTGATCGGCGCCACCTTATCGCGCGATCCGGCCAGCGATGCGCTGGTGCTGCGTGACGGCGTGACGGTGGAGGCGCTGCGCCAGTCGCGTGGCAAGGGTTTCAAGATTGGCACCAACGCGGTGCGGCGCGCGGCCTATGCGCGGCGGTTGTTTCCGGATGTCGAGATCATCCATTTCCGCGGCGCCGCCGACACACGCGTGCGAAAACTCGACAATGGCGAGAAGCAGCGCTTGCCGGAAGGCGGCGCGGTGGGGCCGGCCGATGCGCTGATCATGGCGCGTTCCGGCCTCGACCGCGTCGGTCTTTCCAGCCGCATCGCCTACGAGTTTACTGCGGCGGAGATGCTGCCCGCGGCGGGGCAGGGCATCGTCGCCGTCGAATGCGCCGCACCGGACTGGCAGACAAGGCGTATCCTCGCATCGATCGACGATCCCGCTGCGCACGCCTCTGCCGATGCCGAGCGCGAGGTGCTGTGGGTGCTCAACGGCCACTGCAATTCGCCGGTGGCGAGCTTCTCGACCATCGCAGGCGATCAGATGTCGCTCACGGCGTCCGTACTCGACCTCTCCGGTAACACCATCATCGAAGCCGCGCGCACAGGCCCCGCCAATCGTCCGCGCGAGCTTGGTCGTGCCGTAGGACTCGATCTGCTGACGAAGGGCGCCGCCGAGATCATCGAGCGCAGCCGGCCGCGCTGAGCCTGACCGAGGGCACATCGGCGCCATCATGCAATCGTGCGCCTGTTTTGCCCGACGTGTCAAACGCCCTTCGCTGCACGGCTCGCGCCGTGCCGTGCGAAATTCTTCAATGATTTCTACTTTGCATGGGGTTGTTTTCGCGTTTTTTGTGGGAGCGCGGCCTGAAGGCCGTCATGCCCGGGCTTGTCCCGGGCATCCACGTTCTTCGTGCTGCGTAGCAAGACGTGGATGGCCGGGACAAGCCCGGCTATGACGGTGAGGAAGCTTCGGTGCGCCTCAAGCGACCACCCTCTACCCGCGCACGCGCTTCAGCATCTGCTCGACATGGGCGATCGGCGTTTCCGGCTGGATGCCGTGGCCGAGATTGAAGATCAGCCGGCCTTCCCCGAAATTCGCCAGCACGTCGTCGACCGCGCGGTCGAGCGCGTCGCCGCCTGATATCAGCACCAGCGGATCGAGATTGCCCTGCACGGCGACGCGTGTCTGCACGCGCTCGCGGATGAAGGCCGGCTCGGCGGTCCAGTCGATGCTGACGGCATTCACGCCGGTCGCCTCGACGTAACCAGGCAATTGCGCACCGGCCCCGCGCGGGAAGCCGATGATCTTCGCATCGGGCACCTTGGCGCGCACGCCCTCCACGATCCGCCGGGTCGGCTCGACCGACCAGCGCGCGAACTCGGCCGGCGGCAGCACGCCGGCCCAGGTGTCGAAAATCTGCAGCGCATTGGCACCGGCCGCGAGCTGCGCCAGCAGATACGCGATCGAGCTCTCCACGAGCACGTCGATGATTTTCGCGAACGCCTCCGGGTGCCGGTAGGCCATCATCCGCGCCGGCCCCTGGTCGGGCGTGCCCTGGCCTGCGACCATGTAGGTCGCCACCGTCCACGGTGCGCCGCAGAAGCCGATCAGCGCGATCTTGGGTTCGAGCGCGCCGCGCACGATGCGCAGCGCCTCGAACACCGGCGCGAGCTTGCCGAAATCGGCGCGGCCCGCCAGCGTCGCGACCTTCGCGGGATCATCCAGCGGCTCCAGCCGCGGACCCTCGCCAATCTCGAAACGCACGGAACGGCCGAGCGCGTAAGGGATCACCAGAATGTCGGAGAAGATGATCGCCGCATCGAAGCCGAACCTCTGGATCGGTTGCAGCGTCACTTCGGCGGCAAGTTCCGGGTTGAAGCAGAGATCAAGGAAGCCGCCGGCCCTGGCGCGCGCCTCGCGATATTCGGGCAGGTAGCGGCCGGCCTGCCGCATCATCCACACTGGCGGAATGGCCTCTCGCTGGCCGGAGAGCACGTCGATGAAGGGCTTTGTCGCAGACTGGGTCACTAGGCGTCCTGATGCAGAATTGAGGTTTCTGATACACTGCCCAAGGCCTGAGCGGAACAGGGGAACCAGCGCAAATGCGCCGCGTTGACCCGCCTATGGAGGAGCAATCCATGGCTGAGACATTCAACCCCGCGCCGCATGACAAGCACGCCGACGATCCGCGCGAAGCACTCGCCGCCGACCGCCACGCCAAGCTCGACGCCGGCCTGAGAGACACCTTCCCGGCATCAGATCCCGTGAGCGCCGCACAACCAACGCCGTCGAAGGCCGATGCGGAGGCCGACACTCCCTCGCTGTGGCACAAGGTTAAGGCGATCTTCAGCTAGGGCCGATCTTCGGCGAGGGCAGAGGTACCGGTTTCCGATAGGCTTGCTAACGCATTGTTAGCGATCCAGCGACGCCCAGCTCCGTAGGAGTACGGGAAAAGCCGCATATCCCTGCGAATGTCCGCAAGC
Source organism: Bradyrhizobium sp. 139 (assembly GCF_023074175.1). Taxonomy (GTDB): domain Bacteria; phylum Pseudomonadota; class Alphaproteobacteria; order Rhizobiales; family Xanthobacteraceae; genus Bradyrhizobium. The sequence continues at coordinate 24,578 of NZ_JADPKS010000119.1, read as the reverse complement.
GTTTCAGGGTTCAATAACAGAAGCGGCAGAGTTTCCGACGATCGGAGAATTCTGCCGCATGAACGCTGCTACCCAACGAGTTGGATGGAGCCGCCTGCCGCTGCGGGCGGCGGCGTTCGTCGTGCTCACTTGTGCGACCATCCTCGGCGTCAGCGGCTGGCGTGAATGGGCCGCGCGCGATGCCGTGCTCAGGGGCGCCGAGACCGAGATGGCGAACGTTGCGCGCTCGCTGACGCAGCATGCAGAGGACAGCCTCGACCTCCTGGATTCCGGTGTTGTCGGCGTCGTCAGCCGGCTGGAAATGGACGGGACCGAACCCGCCACCATCGCCAAGCTCAGAAGCCTGCTGGATGCGCGCAGGAAGGCGATGGAGCGCGTGCACAGCCTTGCCATCATCGACGACCAGGGCAACTGGCTGACCTTGCCCGGCACGATCGGTTCGACGCTCAGCGACGACGCTTTCTTCCGTTATCACCAGCTCTCCCCGAAACGGGAGCCTTATGTCGGCCGTCCGGTGAAGAGCCAGCTCGATGGCGAATGGCTCATCACATTGTCGCGCCGATTCAACAAGCTGGACGGCAGCTTCGGCGGCGCGGTGCTCGCGACCATCAGCTCCAGATATCTCTCGCATTTCTACGAACAGTTCGAGATCGGCCGTAACAGCTCGGTGGCGCTCGTGCATGGCGACGGCCTGGTCATCGCTCGCAACCCGAGCAACGACAAATTCGTCGGGCGCAGCGTCGCCGATGCCCCGTTGTTCCGCGACCCGAGCCTGCAGCGGGCGGGCGGAGCCTATCATTTCAAGTCGCCGCTGGACGGCGCCGAGCGCGTCAGCTTCTTCAAGCGCAGCAGCCGTTTCCCTCTCGTCCTGCTCGCCACCGTGGACAAGGAGGAATTGCTCGCGCCCTGGCGCGCCGCGGCCATTTCCCGCATGCTGTACGTGCTCGCGCTGGTCATGCTGATCGCGATCATCGGCGCGGTGCTGGTGCGGCAGTTGCAGCGGGGCCAACGCATGGCCGCGGCCCTGGTCGAGAAAGAGGCGCATTTCCGCCTGCTTGCGGAAGGCTCGAGCGATATGGTGACGCGTATCGGGCTCGACGAGCGGCTGCGCTATGTCTCGCCCTCATCGGTCCGCGTCGTCGGGTGGCGGCCCAATCAGCTGATCGGAACGCCCGCCCTCGCCGGCGTACATGCGGATGATCTGCCGCAGGTCCAGTTGCTCGTCGATGCCATGAAGCGTGGCGAAAAGGAGGAAGTGCGCGTCACCTATCGCAACGTGCACCGGCAAGACTCGGAAGTCTGGCTCGAATCGACCATGCGGGTGACGCGCAAGGAAAACGGCAACGTCGACGGTGTGGTCGCGATCTCGCGCGACATCACCGAGCAGAAGAAGCTGGAGACCAGGCTCGAGACGCTCGCGATCGAGGACAGCCTCACCGGGCTCGCCAACCGCCGCCGCTTCGACGAACGGTTGAAGGAGGAATGGGCGCGCGCCTATCGCGACCGCTCCAGCCTCGCTTTGCTGATGATCGACGTCGATCACTTCAAGGCCTACAACGACGAATACGGCCACCCCGCAGGCGATGCCTGTCTGCGCGTGGTGGCGACGGTCATCGCGGCCGAGATGCAGCGTGCCGGAGATCTGGCTGCGCGCTATGGCGGTGAGGAATTCGCCATGCTGCTGCCGAACACCGACGCCGCAGGCTGCGCGCGGATCGGCGAGCGGATCCGCCGCGCCGTGCGCGAGGCGGGCGTCGTCCACAGCACCAATCGCGCATCGGGCTGCGTCACCGCTTCGCTCGGCGGCGCGGCCTGCCGGCCGGCGCTGGAACGCACGGCCGGCGTGGGCTCGCTCATCGAGGCTGCCGATCAGGCGCTCTATGCGGCGAAGGAAGGTGGGCGCGACCGCCTGATGATGTCAGTCGAGGTGGCGAGCCTGCTGCCCAAGGCGTCAGGGCTGTAGCCCATCATTCTCAATAATGCGGCGGGGGCTCGTTGGCAGGGCCTGGCGCATTCGCCTCCGCTTCCTGAAGTCGCTCGCCGAGCTCTGCCATCTTCCGCGTCAGCGCGTCGATCTGCTTCCACTGCGCGGTAATCGTCTGGTTCAGCGTCTCGATCGTATTGTCCTGATAAGCGATGCGCATCTCCAGTGTGTCGATGCGCTCGTCCAGCGTCTTGATGTCATTCGTCACGGTCGTGCCCCTTGTCCCGTTCGCGCAAGCCGTGTTCTCGCAAGCCGTGTTCTCGCAAGCCGTGTTCGAGCAAACCGTGGCCGAGCGCCACGCGCTCGTCGAACACGAAGCATTCGCCGCGCCAGCGGCTCTGCGCCTCCGGCACCTCTTCCAGATATTTCAGGATGCCGCCCTTGAGATGATAGACCTCGGCGAAGCCGCGTGCGAGCAGATGCGCGCTCGCCTTCTCGCAGCGGATGCCGCCGGTGCAGAACATCGCGATCCTGCGGTGCTTTGCCGGATCGAGCTGCTCGGCGGCAAAGTCCTTGAACTGGCCGAAGCTCCTGATGCCGGGATCGACCGCGCCCTCGAACGTGCCCATCGCCACCTCGAAGGCGTTGCGGGTGTCGAGCAGCAGCGTATCGGGCGCGGAGATCAGCACGTTCCACTCGGCGGCGTCGACATAGGCGCCGACCAAGCGGGTCGGATCGGCCGCCTCGTCGCCGAGCGTGACGATTTCCTTCTTCAGCCGCACCTTGAGCCGGCCGAACGGCATTGCCTCGGCAGTCGAGAACTTCAATTCGAGGTTGTTCAGCCGGCCGCGGAACATGTCGCCGTGCGCGAGCTCGTGGACAAAAGCGTTCACCGCCTCGGGCGCACCCGCAATCGTGCCGTTGATACCTTCCCGGGCGAGCAGCACGCTGCCCTTGAGCGCGAGGCCTGCGCAGAACGCGCGCAGCGGCTCGCGCAGCTCGCGGTAATCGGGCAGGGCGGCGAATTGGTAGAAGGCGGCGACCTTGTGGATCATGGCGGCTCGTTTAGCAGGCGGCCGCCGCTCAGAAAACCCGCATGGCCCCGGAGGGCAAAAGTCTATACGCCCAGCGGATGGCAGCCATTTCGCTGGTATGCCAGCATTGCCCCGGCGGGCCGGAATGTGTCATGTAGGCCCGGTTTTTCCGAGATGGCGCGCCGCGCGCCCCACGGTCCAAGAGCGCCTTCCAAGAGAGCCTAACGAGAGCAAGAATTGACATGAGAAACTTCCATTTCCCCGGCAGGTCCACCGTCCACGCCACCAACGCGATGGTGGCGACCTCGCATCCGCAGGCGTCGCTCGCCGCGATCGAGGTGCTGCGCGAGGGCGGCACGGCCGTGGATGCGGCGGTGGCGGGTTCGGCCGTGCTCGGCGTGATCGAGCCGCAATCGACCGGCATCGGCGGCGACTGCTTTGCGCTGATCCAGCCGCGCGGCGAGGGCAAGATCATCGCCTATAACGGCTCGGGCCGGGCGCCGAAGGCGGCGAACGCCGACTGGTATCTCGAGCGCAAGATTACTTCCGTACCGCTGACCTCGGCGCATGCGGTGTCGATTCCCGGCGTGGTCGATGCCTTCGCGACCGTGCTGCGCGATCACGGCAAGTTCGGCTTCGACCGGCTGCTCCAGCCCGCGATCAAGGCGGCCGAAGAAGGCTATGTCGTCGCGCCCCGCATCGCCTTCGACTGGAAGAACCAGTTCGAGAAGCTGAAGAACGGCACCAACACCCAGCGCTATCTGCTGCCGCACGGCAAGCCGCCGGTGGCCGGCGACGTCATCCGCCAGGCCGAGCTTGGCAAGACCCTGCGCGCGATCGCCAAGGACGGCCGCGACGCCTTCTACAAGGGTCCGATCGCGGAAGACATGGTTGATACCCTGCGCGGCATCGGTGGCCTGCACACGCTCGAGGATTTCGCGGCGCACAGCACCGAGACGACGACGCCGATCGGCACCATGTACAAGGGCTACGACGTCTGGCAGTGCCCGCCGAACGGACCCGGGCTGACCATGCTGCTGATGCTGAACATCCTGTCGCGGTTCGACTTGACGAAATACCCGCCGCTCAGCATCGAGCGCTTCCATCTCGAAGCCGAGGCCGCGCGCATCGCCTACATGCATCGCGAGCTGCATGTCGCCGATCCCGACCACATGCAGGTTGAAGTGTCGAAGATCCTCGCCAGGGAATTCTGCAACGAGCACATCAGCAAGATTCGCATGGACGGCATGCTCGACCTGCCGAACGTCGCGCCGCCGATGAATCCATCGACCATCTACATCACTGTCGTGGACAAGGACCGCAACGTCTGCTCGTTCATCAATTCGATCGCGCATTCCTTCGGCTCGGCGATCGTCTCCAACAAGACTGGCGTGTTGCTCCAGAACCGTGCCGGCGGCTTCCGCATCCAGCCCGGCCATCCCAACTGCATCGCCGGCGGCAAGCGCCCGCTGCACACGATCATGCCGAGCCTCCTCACCAAGGGCGGCCGCTCCGTGATGCCGTTCGCGGTGATGGGCGGACAATATCAGCCCGTCGGCCAGACCCGCGTGGTGACCAACATCCTCGATTATGGCTGCGACGTGCAGGAGGCGATGGATATGCCGCGCGGCCTGCACTACGAGGGCCAGTACCAGCTCGAGGACAGCGTGCCTGCTGATATCGTCGAAGGGCTGAAGAAGCTCGGCCACAAGACCACCAGCGTGGTCGGCCCGCTCGGCGGCGCCCAGGCGATCTGGATCGACTGGGACAAGGGCACGCTCACCGGCGGTTCCGATCCGCGCAAGGACGGCTGCGCGCTCGGTTATTGATCGTCCGCGCGCGGGGCGGGGTTCCTCGCGTCAGATCAGGAAGATTTGACAAAGGGCGGCGTGGCATTTGCTGCGTCGCCCTTTGTCATTCGGAACTGCGCTTGTTGCTCGAAGTTGAGGGGGCGATGAGCGGTGCAGGCGTGCGCCGCTGTTGCTCGAAAGCGGCGGAGGCCGTCCATGTCCGACAAATCAAGTTCCCGACCATCCGGATTCGATCGGCGCACCTTCATCGCGGGCGCCGCCGGGAGTGCGCTGGTTCCGATCACGGCGCGCGCGGCGGCGCAGGATGCGAGCGCATCAGGCGCAAAGGATGCGGCACTTCCTGTCGACGTCACGCTGCGAGTCAACGGCAAGGACATGCGTCTGCACATCGATGCGCGCACCACGGTCCTCGACGCCTTGCGTGAACATCTCAGGCTTACCGGCAGCAAAAAGGGCTGCGACCACGGCCAGTGCGGCGCCTGCACGGTACTGATCGACGATCGGCGCGTGGTCTCGTGCCTGACGCTCGCACTCGCGGCCGAGGGGCAGGAGATCACGACAATCGAGGGTCTCGCCACCGACGATCACCTGCATCCGATGCAGCAGGCCTTCATCGACAACGACGCGTTTCAATGCGGCTACTGCACGCCGGGTCAGATCGTGTCCGCCGTGGCCTGCGTCAAGGAGGGGCATGCGGGCAGCGAGGCCGATATCCGCGAATATATGAGCGGCAATATCTGCCGCTGCGCCGCCTATCCCAACATCGTCGCAGCCGTGAAGCAGGCCGCACCGGAGATCATGAAAGGCTAGGCGCATGCGACCATTTTCATATCAAAGGGCATCAGACCCCACCATGGCCGTGCAGGCGCTCAGCGCCGCCGCGGCGGCGAACAATCCGCTGACGAAGGCTACAGCGCAGCCGCTTGCGGGCGGCACCACGCTGATCGACCTGATGAAGCTCGACGTGATGCGGCCCGCCGCGGTCATCGATATCAACCCGCTTGCGCGCGGCTGGTCGGCGATCGAGCCAGGCAGCGACGCCTTGCGGCTCGGCGCGCTCGCGAAGATGTCCGACGTAGCCGCGCATGCCGAGATCGAGCGCAACTATCCAGTGATCGCGAATTCCCTGAAGCTCGCCGCCAGCGCCCAGCTGCGCAACATGGCCACGCTCGGCGGCAATGTGATGCAGCGGACGCGTTGCAGCTATTTCCGCGATGTCTCCTATGAGAATTGCAACAAGCGCAATCCCGGCTCCGGCTGCGCTGCGATGGACGGCGTCAACCGCATGCATGCCGTGCTTGGTACGTCCGACCGATGCATCGCGACCTATCCCGGCGATTTCGCGCAGGCCCTGATCGCTCTCGATGCCATGGTCGAGATCACCGGCCAGGCCGGCACGCGCAGCATGCCGTTCGCACAGTTGCACAAGCCTCCTGGCGACGCGCCCGACATCGAGACCACGCTTCAGCCGGGTGAGCTGATCTCCGCCTTTGCCGTGCCCGGACGATGGCCGCGTTCGGTGTACCTCAAGGCGCGGGACCGGCAATCCTATGAGTTCGCGCTGTCGTCGGCTGCGGTCGCACTCGACGTGCAGGACGGTACGATCCGGGATGCACGCGTGGCTTTGGGTGGTGTCGCCACCGTGCCGTGGCGCGCGCGCGAGGCGGAAGCGTTGCTGAAGGGACAGAAGTTCGACGACGGCCTGGCGCAGCGTGTCGCTGATGCCGCTTTTGCCGACGCCCGGGGCCGCCGTCACAACAGCTTCAAGATCGCGCTCGGCAAGCGCGTGATGACGCGCGCGCTCCAGCAGGCCGTAACGATGGAGATCCGATCATGACCGCTGCTGCTCCCGAGCCGAAGGCAAATATGGGCCAGCCCGTGCCGCGCTATGACGCCGCCGCAAAGGTCACGGGCCGGGCGACCTACGCCTCCGACATGCCGCTGGACAATCCGGCCTATGCGTTCCTGGTCACCAGCGCCATCGCCAAGGGTCGCATCGACAGCTTCGATCTCGACGATGCCAGGGGGGTCCGTGGTGTGATCGACATCGTCACGCACGAGAACGCCCCGAAGCTTAAGGAGTCGAAGCTGTTCAGCAATGGCGGCTATGCCGGGACCACGATCCAGCCATTGAAATCGGCCGACATCGCGCATGACGGCCAGATCATCGCGGTCGTCGTTGCGGAGAGCTACGAGGCCGCGCGCGAGGCCGCCAACCGCGTCAAGGTCAGCTACACGGCCGTAGCGCCGAGCGCGAGCTTCGACTCGCCGGGGACGACCACCGCAGCGGCAAAGGGACAGAACGCGCAATTCAAGGAAGACCCGGAAGTTGGCGACTTTGCCAAGGCGTTCGACAAGGCCGAGGTCAAGCTCACCGCCTCCTACGACACGCCGACCCAGCACCACAATCCGATGGAGCTGTTCACGACGAGCTGCGCCTGGATGGGCGACAACCTCGTCATCTATGAGGGCAGCCAGTATGTCTACGGCCTGAAGAACGGTGTGGCCGAGCAGCTCGGCATCGACCCCGACAAGATCCGCGTGGTCAATCCCTATGTCGGTGGCGGCTTCGGTTCGCGCGGCTCGATGACGCCCCGCACCGCCATCATCGCCGGCATCGCCAAACGCCTGAACCGGCCGATCAAGCTGGTGCCGACCCGCGACCAGGGCTTCACGATCGCAACCTACCGCGCCGAGACGCGCCATGAGATCAGGCTTGGCGCGAGCCGGGACGGCAAGCTGGTGGCTTTGAGGCACGAGGGCGCGGAGGTCTCCTCGCGCCCGGATGCCTATTGCGTCGGCGGCACCAAGACGACGACGCGGCTTTATGCCTGCCCGAACGTCGACAGCCTGGTCTCGATCGTGCGCGCCGACCGCAACACGCCGGGCTTCATGCGCTCACCGCCAGAGGTGCCGTATCTCTTCGCGCTGGAGAGCGCGATGGACGAGCTCGCGGTGAAGCTGAACATGGATCCGGTCGAGCTCCGCCGCATCAACGACACCACCAACGAGCCAATCGGTGGCAAGCCCTATACATCGCGGTCATTGATGGCGTGCTTCGATGAGGCCGCCAAGGCGTTCGGCTGGTCGCAGCGCTCGCCGCAGCCGAAATCGATGTCGGATGGCGACTGGCTGGTTGGTTATGGCTGTGCGGCCACCTGCTATCCGACGCAGATGGCGCCATCCGCCGCGCGCGTCCGTCTCCAGCGCGACGGCCGCACCAGGGTCGAGATCGCCGGCCACGAGATCGGCACCGGCGCCTATACGATCATTGCCCAGACCGCGGCCGAGCGGCTCGGCGTGCCCCTGGAGAAGGTCGCCGTCCTTGTCGGCGACAGCGAGCTGCCGCCGGCGCCGGTTGCCGGTGGCTCGAATTCGACCGCCAGTACCTGTTCGGCGGTGATGATGGTGTGCGATCAGATTCGCCAAAGGCTGTTCAAGGCCCTGATGCCGAGCGACAGCCTCACCGACAAGGCGAAGGAGACCGTCGGAATCAGTCAAGCGCCGAGTACGCAGGTGGCGAAGAGCGATCGTCCGCTCGATCTTGAGAAGGCCTTTGACGAGCTGGGTGCCGGCGTCGTCGAGGAATATGGCGAGTGGAAGCCGGAAGGCGCGCCGCTGGATTCCTTCAAGGCGATGCACAGCGGGCATGCGCGGCTCGTCGGCGGCCACGCCATGAAGGACAAGATTGCCTATGCGTTCGGCGCCGAGTTCGTCGAGGTCCGCGTCAACCGCTTCACGCATGAAATCCGTGCGCCGCGTCTGGTCGGCGCCTTTGCGGCCGGCCGCATCATGAATCCGCGCACGGCGCGCAGCCAGCTCATGGGCGGCCTGATCTGGGGCATGTCCTCGGCGCTGCTGGAGGCCACCGAGATCGACCAGCGCAATGCGCGCTACGTCAACGACAATCTTGCCGACTATCTCGTGCCCGTGAATGCCGACGTGCCCGGTGTCGAGGTCATCCTGCTCTCCGAGCAGGACGATCACATCAACCCGGCAGGCGCGAAGGGACTCGGCGAACTCGCCAATGTCGGCACCAACGCCGCGATCTGCAACGCGATCTATCACGCTACGGGCCAGCGCATCCGCAAGCTGCCCGTGCGGCTGGAAAATATCGAGGTGTGAGGGGTGGAAACCGCACCCGCGTTGCGCTAGACACCTCCCGCCTCGAACGGAAGGTGTCTTATGCAGCGTTTACAGCGCCTGCTCCTCGCCATCATGTCGGCACTCGCGATCACCGTGATCGGCGGCGTGTCCGGCCTTGTTTCCACCACGGCCTCGGCCCAGACCGCAGGAAAGACCATGACCACAGCTTCAGGTTTGCAGATCACCGACGGCGTCGCCGGGACCGGCGCTTCACCCAAGCCCGGCCAGATCTGCGTGATGCATTACACCGGCTGGCTCTACGAGAACGGTCAGAAGGGCAAGAAATTCGACTCGTCGCTCGACCGCAACGAACCGTTCGAATTCCCGATCGGCAAGGGCCGTGTCATCGCCGGCTGGGACGAGGGCGTGGCCTCGATGAAGGTCGGCGGCAAACGCACGCTGATCATTCCGCCGCAGCTCGGTTATGGTGCCCGGGGCGCAGGCGGCGTGATCCCGCCGAACGCGACGCTGATGTTCGACGTGGAATTGCTCGCGGTGAAGTGAACAACGGCTGCCGTGTCGGCATGCGGCGCAAACAAAAGACCGGCCTCGCGGCCGGTCTTTTCGCTTTCAGTCTAACGTTCCTTACTCAGCCGCTCGCTTTGCGGCGGCTGCGGCGCGATCCGCCGCATCCTTCGCGGCGTCCTTGGCGTCGCCCATGGCCTGCTGGCCTTTGCCCTTCACCTCCTGCACCGTGCCTTCGCCCTTCATACGATCGGACCCGGTGGCTTCGCCAATGCCCTGTTTGGCCTTGCCGATCGCCTCATTGGTGGTGCCCTTGATCTTGTCGGTGGTGCTACCCATAAAACTCTCCTTCCGTTTGTCGCAGAGACAACGTTTCATGGCTGGGAGGGTTCCGATTTTTGGTATGGCTTGCCAGCGTGGGTTTGGCTAGCTTCGCCCGCATGGAACCAACAGAAAGCAAGTCCTCATGACCGGCCATGACCATTCGCATTCTCACCATGACCACGATCACGACGATCGCTGGAAACATGACGGCGTGCGCGTCATTCCCGGCAACCAGCTCGATACCAACGTGCCGTCGACGGCGGGCATGGACCGCGCGGCCGCGATCAATTTCGCCCGCGTCGGCGCGCAGAAATTGTGGGCGGGCACGGTCAGCATCAAGCCCGATGCCAAGACCGGCGCACATCACCACGGCCATCTTGAAAGCGTCATCTACGTGGTGAAGGGGAGGGCGCGGATGCGCTGGGGCGAGAGCCTGCAATTCACCGCCGAGGCTGGCCCCGGCGATTTCATTTTCGTTCCGCCCTACGTGCCGCATCAGGAGATCAACGCCAGCCGGGACGAGGTGCTGGAATGCGTGCTGGTGCGCAGCGACGGCGAGGCGGTCGCGATCAACCTTGATATCGAGCCGGTCGAGAAGCCCGAGACGGTGCTGTGGATCGACCCCGTTCACCGGGATCCGAACGAGACGAAGTAGGGCTGCCACAACGCCAAGGGGTCTGTGCGACAGAACCCCGCAGCCCCGGGCTAGAAAATATTCGGAAGCCGTGTCGGATGGCCGCCGGGCCGTCCGTCCTTGGGCAGAACCCCGCCCAAGGAGCTTCCGATGCCCAAGATGATTTTCGTCAGCCTGCCGGTGACCGATCTCAGGCGCGCCACCGCCTTTTACGAGGCGATCGGCGTGGTCAGGAATCCGCAATTCAGCGACGACACGGCGAGCTGCATGGTCATTTCCGAGACCATTTTCGCCATGCTGATGACCCACGACAAATTCCGTCAGTTCACGCCGAGACCGATCGCGGATTCCAGGACCTCGAGCCAGGTGCTATTCTGCCTGTCCGCGGACAGCCGGGACGAGGTCGACGATATCGTCGGCAAGGCCGAGCTCGCGGGCGGCGCGGCCGATCCCAGCCCGAAGGAGGAGTTCAGTTTCATGTACGGCCGCAGCTTCGAGGATCCGGACGGTCATATGTGGGGCGTGACGTGGATGGACTTCGCGGCCGCCACCACCCAGCCCGACATGGCAAACGCCTGATCGAAGCCCCAGCATCGAGAATCTGAAGAGGAGCATCCACGATGTCCAAGCTCGTGCCCTGCATGTGGTTCAACGGCGATGCCGAGGAAGCCGCGAAGTTCTACGTCTCGCTCGTTCCGAATTCGGAGATTACTCACGTTCAGCGCAACGTTTCGGACAATCCATCCGGCAAGGAAGGCTCCGTGCTCGTCGTCGAGTTCACGGTGGCCGGACAGCCCCTGGTCGCGCTCAACGGCGGCATGAAGATGGAATACACCCACGCACTCTCGCTGATGATCCATTGTGACGACCAGGCCCAGGTCGACAGCGTCTGGAATGCCTTCCTGGCCCATGGCGGCAAGGAAGAGCAGTGCGGCTGGCTCAGGGACCGCTGGGGCGTGGCCTGGCAGGTGGTGCCGAAGGTGATGTTCGAATTTCTAACGAGCCCGGACAAGGCGGCAGCGGCGCGCGCGATGCAGGCCATGATGAAGATGGTGAAGCTTGACGTGGATGCCCTACGCCGCGCGTTCGAGGGCAAGCCGGCGGCCTGAGGTCCCGACAAGTACCGTAGTATTGTAGAGTGGGCAGAGGCGCGTTTGCGCCGTGCCCACCATCTGTCCTCGATTGAGCGATGTGGTGGGCACGCTTCGCTTTGCCCACCCTACGACTCTCCTCGGGATCTCAGTAACTGATCCGCAGCCCCACGCCGCCGTGGATGGTGTTCCCCACCGGCTGCGGGCCCAGCGTGCCGTTGGCGAAGACGTCCACGATCCAGCCCTTCTGCACGCGGAAGCCGAGGCGGCCGCCATATTCGAACCAGCCCTGGTTGCCCATCGTCGGCACCACCATGCCATCGCCGGTCACGGTGGCGACGATGCCGCTGCGGCTCGCGAACGACTGCACCCAGCCGCCATTGATGTTGGCCTCGATGTTGCTGCCGTAGAGATGGGTCCATTGGCCGCCGATCTTGACCAGGCTGGTGCGATCGGTGCCGGTCGCAATGCTGGCGTCGAACGGGTTAAACGCGACCGCGCTGTCGGTGTAGCCGGACACGCGCTGCCAGAGCTGCCAGACTTCGATCGAGGCCGCGATCTCGTCGCGCGGTGACACGCGGCTTATCCAGCCGGCACGGCCGTAGACGGCGTAGTTCGAAGCATTGGTCGAGCTCGTCACGCTCACCGGGCCGAGGCTGGTGTTGTAGCTGCGAGTGTAGCGTGCCTTCTCCCACGGCGTCAGGATCGTACCGACGTCGAAGAACGGGCGCGACGAGCCCCAGTCGGTGAGGTCATAGCGCAGAGCGAAGGCGCCGATCGGCGCGCTGGTGATGTTGTAGCCGCCCTCGCTGTATTGCGTGTAGGCGATGCCGGCGAGCAGCGACAAATTGTTGGTCAGTTCCTTGCGGCCGTGAATGCCGGCCGAGAACGAGCCGGCCGAGCCGAACGCGCTGATGCAGTCGTTGCAATTGACCTGCTCGTTGACGCCGAGCAGCACCGTCCCGAGCACCCGGTTGGTGATCATCTGGTTGAAACGCTGGTTGGCGAGACCGCCGATCGAATTGCCGCTGGAATCTACGCTGGTCGGGGTCGGCGAAGGAGAGGGGGACGGGCTCGGCGACGGCGACGGCGACGGCGACGGTGTTGGCGATGGGCTATATGTCGGTGTCGGCGAGGCCTGCGCCGCGGCAGGGTGCATATCCGTCGCGATCAGCACAACCGCTGTGGCGCCGATCAGTGCGACCGTGAGGAGCACTTTGCGGAGTTTCGCCATCGTCACCGCCCGCACAGCATGCCGTCGTCCTGGACGGCGGGCGTGAGGGCCGGCGAGGCGTCCGCATATTGGTTGACCGAGCACAGCCCGGCGCTTGCGGCGCAGTTGGCGGCAAAGGTCCAGGGCGGCGTGTTGGTCTTGGTGATGCTGACCTTGCCGCCGGCCGAGGTGATGATTGCGGTGTCGCCGGGCTGGGTGAGCTGCACGCATTGGGAGTTCGTCGTGCAGACGCTGGCCGCACCGTCCTGAAGCACGACAACGGAGCGGCCACGTTGCGAGAGGATGTCGAGCGTGGTGCCGCGCACGCCGATGGTCGCGAGCGGCGTCGTGATCTTGTAGGCGGTCTTGTCCGAATGTCCGGTGACGAAGCGGAATGCGCCGGTGGTCATGCGGATCGCGACGTCGCGATAGCTGTGCTCGTCGTTGAAGACGGTGCGGTCGAGCTTCAGCGTCGCGCCGGACCCGAGCGACAGATTGGTGCTGTCGGCCATGACGAAGCGCGCTGTGCTGTCGGCGCCCGTGCGCACGGTCTCGTCGCGCAGCATGCTGTCGCCGACACTGATCGGCGTCGTGGCCGCGGCCACGCGCACCACTTCGTTTTGAATCACGACGGCTTCACCGACGCGCGTCTGCGCCCGTGCGCAAGGCGCCGCGCACAACGCGGCCGACAGCAGTGCGGAGAAAAACAAGAAACGCAAATTCATTTCGCAACCGATGATATGTCCCTGATCGTACCGGATCGCGCGCGCTTCTGATGTGGCGAAATTATCACAAACGGCGCGGGACCTGCGTTATGCTTAGTGACAGTTGCGGCGGAAAGCGTTCAATGAAAACGACCAGCTTTATTTTTCCTCGCGGTGAAGCAGATTTGCCACGTAAAACATCCCCACAGCAGCAGCTTGAATTGCCCGCAGTTCCAAAGGTGTCGCGGAGCGCAGTGATAGCTGTCGCGATTTTCCTAGCGGCGCAGCTCGCGCTGCTGATCGGCCTGACGGTGCCGGAGAAGTTCGTCTTCGACGAGGTGCATTACGTGCCCGCGGCGCGGCAGATGCTGGCACCTACGATGTCGCAGCCGATGCTGAATCCGATGCATCCGCCGCTGGCCAAGGAGCTGATCGCGGCATCGATCGCAGCCTTCGGCGACAACGCACTGGGTTGGCGCTATCCGTCGACCCTGTTCGGCGCCCTCGCGATCGTCGCGATCTATCTGTGCGGGCTTGCGCTGTTCTCCGCGCAAGGGCCCGCGATCGCAGCCGCGCTGATCGCCGGCTTCAACCAGATGCTCTACGTGCAGGCGCGCATCGCTATGCTCGACATTTTCGCGCTCGGATTGGGCCTGCTCGCGACCGCCGCCTTCATGCACGGCTTTCGAAGAGAGCGGCCGCATGCGCCGTTCGCGCTCGCGGGCAGCCTGTTCGGTCTTGCAGCGGCTTGCAAATGGAGCGGCCTGTTTCCGCTCGGCGTTTGCATCGTCATCGTCTGCGCGGTCCGCCTGATGCAGGGCTGGCACACAATGTTTGCCGACGCGAAGCCGAGCGACTGGTATCGGCCCGATCTCTGGCCCGATTTTCGCGTGCAGCATGTCACGCTCTGCTTCGCCGTTCTGCCGGCGATGACATATCTTGCGGCCTTCGTTCCGCTCCACGGATTATCGCTGTCGGAGCTGCTCGAGGCGCAGCGCCGGATATTTTCCGACAACACCACCACGGCGATCGCCGGCCACACTTATATGAGCTCGTGGCCGTCCTGGCCGCTGCTCGCGCGCCCGGTGTGGTTCCTGTTCGACAAGGCCGCGGAGGACCGCATCGCCGCGATCGTCTTGCTCGGCAATCCCCTGGTGCTGTGGCCGGCGTTGCTTGCGATTGCCGTTGTGCTGCGCGACTTCATCGTGACGCGCCGATGGGATGCGTTCCTGATCGCGGCGTTCTATTTCGGCCCGTGGCTCGCCTGGGCGCTGCTGCCGCGCACGCTCGGCTTCATCTACTATTATCTGCCGGCCGCAACCGCGGCATCGCTTGCACTCGTCTACGTGCTGCGAAGAGAGGGGCTGCCGCGCTGGCTGCTGTGGGCCTATGTCGCGGTCGCGGCAGCGGGCTTTGCCGCCATGCTGCCGATCTCGGCGGCCTTCATCGGCACGTCGATGCAGACGTTCAACCGGATGATGCTGTTCCAGAGCTGGATATGAAATCCTGCCACGATTATGGCAGGCGGCGTGTTTCGGCGGCGATTACCTGTGGATCATTTGGATGCGGTCTCGGTGTCCATGTTCACGACCTGGACGCGGCGGTTGACGGGGTCGGCGCCGTTGGCGGTGTCCTTCAGCTTGGTCTTGCCATAGCCGACGGTGACGAGATCGGTGCCGGTGAGGGCGTAGTTCTGCACCAGATACTTCTTGATGGTGTCCGCGCGACGTTCGGAGAGCCCTTGATTGTACTCTTCAGTCCCTATCGCATCGGTGTGGCCGGCGACCACGAAGGTCGAGCCCTTCAGTGACGGATCGGACAGAGCCTTGCCGAGCGCCTGCACCGAGGCCACCGAAGTCCTGGCGATGTCGGCCGAGTTGTAGTCGAACTGGATCTCCAGATCGATCTTCGGCTTGGTTGCCGCGAGTTCGGCGATCTGCTCGCGCTCGCCGGTCGACAGCGACCGGGTCGAGCGGTTGCGCACGGTGTTCAGGAACGTCGATTCCTTGGCCTGCACCGCCGGATCGGCCTGCGGACCGGCGGACAGGCCGCGGGTCGCCGGCTTTGGCTTCAGCGCATCCAGGATCTGGTCGGTAGAGACGTTGTCGCCGGCCAGTGCCAAGCCCGCCGACATCGACAGAACTGCCGAGAGGGTGATCGCCTTCAGTCCAAAAAACTTATTGGCAAAAAACTTATTGACAAAAAACTTATTGAAATGGGTCATTGTCGTATCCTCGCTGTTACGCTTGGTGGCTACTTGATGCTGCAAGCATAGGGCGGGTTCAAATAACCTGATGTGATGCCGGTCACATTCAAAAATGGCCGAAATTCCATCCGTATTCCCCTGATCCAATCTTCTTCGCTACGCTCGGAGCGGCCTGAGCCGATCCGATGAGAGCAATCTGATCCAGTTCACAACGACGCATTGTGATCTGGGTGATCTGGATCACCGGGGCGGCAAAGGGCGACGGGGGCGGCCCAATCCGGGCCGCCTTCCCTGTTGGAAACCTGCGCTCATCCTTGGTCGAGGCGCGCACCGTTCGGCCGCGCTGTCAGCAGATGGCAGCGCGGCTTTTTCTTTGTCCGGCTTCTTTGCCCCGGCGCGAATCCCGCTACATTGCTCTTCGCAATGTCACGCGTCCCCAAACCGCTCCCACTCACCACGACACAGGCCCGGCAGATCTGGCTGCACGCCCAGCGGCTGGACGAGCGCGCGCCGTTCGGGGAGGGTGCGCGCGCGGTGGCGGATGCGGTCGCCCATCTCGGCTATGTCCAGATCGACACCATCAACGTGATCGAGCGCTGCCATCACCACATCCTGTTCAGTCGCATCCCGTCCTACCGCCGCACCGACCTGCGCCAGGCGCAGAGCGTCGACAAAAGCGTGTTCGAATACTGGACCCATGCGCTGTCCTACGTTCCGGCGAACGATTTTCGCTTCTTTCTGCCGGCGATGCGCGAGCACCGGCGCGAGGGACACAAATGGTACGCCTCGGTCACGCCGGCCGATTTGCGCAAGGTGATGCGGCTGGTGCGCGCCGGCCCGCTGACGATCCGCGACATCGAGGATGACGTGCTCACTGAGAAGGAGCATCTCTGGCAGAGCCGAAAACCGTCGAAGCGGGCATTGCAACTCGCCTTCTATACCGGCGTTGTGACCGTCAGCGAGCGCCAGGGCATGCTCAAGACCTACGAGCTGATGACGCGCCATTTCGGTTGGGACAAGCCGCCGAAGCCGGCGTCGGCGAAGGAGATCACGGCGTATCTGCTCGATCGCGCGCTGCGGTCGCAGGGCGTGGTCAGTCTGGACTCGATCTGCCACCTCGATGCGCCGAGCAAGAAGGCGGTCGCGGGCCTGATCACTTCGCGCGTCCGACGCGGCGAGCTCGTGCCCGTTGCGGTCGAAGGCGCCGGCAAACAGGAGCATTGGGCCGCGCCTGCGGCGCTGGAGCCGGGTGAGGGCGCCTCGCCCGATCTCGTTCACATCCTCTCCCCGTTTGATCCCCTGATCATCCAGCGCAAGCGCACCGATGTCTTCTTCGGCTACAATCATTTGTTCGAAGCCTATGTGCCGAAAGCCAAGCGCAAGCTCGGCTATTTCGCGTTGCCCGTGCTGGTCGGCGACGAGATCGTCGCCGCGCTCGATCTCAAGACCGACCGGCAAGCGAAGAAGCTGCTGATGCAGAAATGGACCTGGATCGGCCAGGGCAAGAAGACGGCGGGGCGCAGGGAGCTGAAGCAAAAGATCGAGGACGAGCTCGATCGCTTCGAGCAGTTTCAATTGGCGGAGTGAAGCTGCTCGCCACGGCGTCGGTCTCGTAGGGTGGGCAAAGCGAAGCGTGCCCACCATCATTATCCGTGGAGAAAATGGTGGGCACGGCGCTAGGGCGCCTTTGCCCACCCTACGAGGCTACGCATCGCGGCGAGACGGTCGATCCAGACGCCAAACACAATCCCGATCGCATAAGCAACCAAATTCCACAGCGAAAAAACGCGCCCCAACAGCAGCGCGCCCGCGGTGGAGAGTCGAAATGCGTCGAGCCATGGCGTATGCACCAGCCGGGAAAACTCCACAGCGATCGCAATCGCTGCGGCGATGGCGGCGATCTGCGCTTGCGACAGCCGCGGCAGCAAAACGCCAACCAGCAGAAGCACCATCGTTGCCCACAGCAGCGAGCCACCGTACTTCACCACGAAGGCGGGCAGGCCGAGCGGAAAGCCGTACCAGCGCAGGGACAGCCCGCAGGCGATCACCGCCAGCGCCAGCCCGGCGCGGATCAGGGATGTCCGTAACGGCGCAACAGATTTATCCGGTTGCGCCCCGTGCATTGCTTGCTCCATTGACTCTTTGCCCGTGATGCTCAAAACCCCGGATCAGCTCACAAAAGCAACAACCCGGGGGAAGCCATGAGCCAGACCACGACCTATGCCGGATCTGCCGGCGGAGCCAAGAGCGAAATCGAGACCTCGACCATCCGCGCCATCTCCTGGCGCCTGATTCCGTTCCTGGTGCTGGCCTACTTCTTCTCCTATCTCGACCGCGTCAATCTCGGCTTCGCCGCGCTGACCATGAACGCCGAGCTGAAGTTCACGCCGCTGATCTTCTCCTGGGGCGCCGGCATCTTCTTCATCGGCTATTTCATCTTCGAGGTGCCGAGCAATCTGGCGCTGGAAAGGTTCGGCGCGAGCCGCTGGATCGCCCGTATCATGGTGACCTGGGGCATCATCTCGGCGCTGATGGCGCTGGTCAGCGGGGTGACGAGCTTCTACGTCCTGCGCTTCCTGCTCGGCGTCGCCGAAGCCGGCTTCTTCCCCGGCATCATTCTCTATCTCACCTACTGGTACCCGGCCGAATATCGCGCCCGCTTCCTCGCGGCCTTCGCGATCGCCGTCCCCGTCTCGACGGTGATCGGCGCACCTGTGTCGGGCCTGCTGCTCGGGCTCGATGGCGCGATGGGGCTGAAGGGCTGGCAGTGGCTGTTCATCATCGAGGGCATCCCCTCGGTGCTGCTCGGCATCGTCACCTGGTTCTACCTCACCGACAGGCCGGAGAAGGCCGACTGGCTTTCGACCGAGCAGAAGACCTGGCTCAAGGCGAAGCTGGATTCCGAGATCGCCGCCAAGCAGGCGGTGAAGCATTTGTCGCTCGGCGAGGCGCTGTCGTCGCCGAAGGTGATCATGCTGAGCCTGGTCTATTTCGGCTTCGTCGGCGCGCTCTACGGCATGCAGTTCTGGCTGCCGCAGATCGTCAAGGCGTTCGGCCTCACCAACGCACAGACCGGCTTCGTCACCGCGATCCCGTATTTGTTCGGCACCATCGCCATGATTCTGTGGGCGCGGCATTCGGACGCCGCGCGCGAGCGTGTGATGCATGTCGGCGGGCCGCTGCTGCTCACGGCAGTCGCGCTCGGCGTCTCCTCGTATCTCACCGATCCCGCCATGACGATGGTGGTGCTGACGGTCGCCGCGATCGGCGTGTTCTGCTGCTTTGGCGTGTTCTGGACGCTGCCGACCGCCTGGCTCTCCGGCACGGCGGCGGCCGGCGCCATCGCGCTGATCAATTCGATCGGCAACCTCGCCGGCTTCGGCGGGCCCTATTTGATCGGCTGGGTCAAGGAAGCCACGGGACAGACCTCGACCGGCTTGCTCGTGCTTGCGGTGTTGCCGCTGCTTGCCGGCATTCTGGTCTTCGTCGGCGGCCACGAGAGCAAGCACGAATTCGCCGAGCAGGGGCGGTAGGCACAGCCTCGGGTGGGCAAAGGCGCGCAGCGCCGTGCCCACCATTTCTTCCAGCTTCATCAAGCGCAAAGGTGGGCACACGCTTCGCCCACTCTTGTATTAGCGCCTCCTTGGTGGCGGTCTCCCAACCCTTACCACCTGTTAACGATCACGCTTTTCTGATGACTGACGATTATTGACTTTCATCAGTGATTAGTCGACATTCCTCTCAATCGAGATGCAGGAGTGTCTTCCGATGTTCGTCCGGTCAGTATTATCCAGCTATTCCAGGCTCTTGGCGGGTGTGTCGCTGGCCCTGATGGCCGCCGCCCTGGCCGGGTGCAATGATACCGTTGCTGAAAAGGCGGAGCCGCCGCGGCCGGTTCTGGTCGCAGCCGCCCACTACGATGCCGAGACGCCGGAGCGCAGCTTCGTGGGCACCGTCAGGCCCCGGATCGAGAGCGATCTTGGTTTCCGTGTCGCCGGCAAGGTCGCCAAGCGCCTCGTCGAAGTCGGCCAGACCGTGGAGATCGGCCAGCCGCTCGCAACCCTTGATGAGGTCGACCTCAAGCTCCAGGCCGAGCAGTCCGTTGCCGAGCAGACCGCTGCGACCGGCGTGCTCGCCCAGGCCGCCGCTGCCGAGCAGCGCGCCAAGGATCTGAAGGCCAAAGGCTGGACCACCGATGCCCAGATGGATTCGAGCCGGGCCGCTGCCGACGAGGCCCGCGCGCGGCTGAACCGGGCCGAGCGCTCGGTCGAACTGACCAAAAATTCCCTTTCCTACGCGACGCTCAACGCCGACGCCCGTGGCGTCGTCACCGCAACGCTGATCGAGCCCGGCCAGGTGGTCGCCGCGGGCCAGGCTTCGATCCGTGTCGCCCGCTTTGCCGAAAAGGAAGCGGTCGTCGCGATCCCTGAGACGCTGGTTGGACGCGCCAAGTCGGGCGTCGCCAGTGTCACTCTTTGGTCCGAGCCGGGCAAGAAATATACGGCCAAGCTGCGCGAGATCGCGCCGGCGGCCGATCCGGCCACGCGCACCTATCTTGCAAAATTCTCGCTGCCCGAGGCCGACGACAAGGTCTCGCTCGGCATGACCGCGACGCTGACGCTGTCGGACGCGGCAACCGAGCGCGTCGCGCGGCTGCCGCTGTCGGCGCTGTTCAACGAAGGCGGCAAGCCTTCGTTCTACGTCGTCGACGACAACGGCGCGGTCACGCTGAAGCCGGTTGTGGTGAAGTCGTACGAGAGCAACGACGTCGTCATTACCAGCGGCGTGGAAGAAGGCGCCAAGATCGTCGCGCTTGGCGTGCAGAAGCTCGATCCGGGCCAGAGGGTGCGGATCGTCTCGTCACTGTCCTTCTAAACGTTTTTACAAGTTCGTCGTTGCGAGGTGAGTTTCGGCCCGAGCGCAAATACTGGGGCTGAAGCGGCGAAGCGATCCAGAACCTGCCCAGCCCCCTGGATTGCTTCGCTGCCTCGCGATGACGGGTTGAACCGAGTGGCTGTCGTTTTTGGCAATTGGATCGTCTTACGGAGAGTGCGATGAAGCGCTTCAATCTTTCGGCCTGGGCCGTCAGCCATCCGACGCTGGTCCTGTTCCTGATGCTCATACTCGGCGTCGCCGGCTTCTTCTCCTATCAGAAGCTCGGGCGAGCCGAGGATCCTTTCTTCACGGTGAAGGTGGTCAACGTCTCCGTGATCTGGCCGGGCGCGACCGCGCAGGAGATGCAGACCCAGGTCGCCGATCCCATCGAGAAGAAGATCCAGGAGCTGCCTTACTTCGAGAAGGTGCAGACCTACTCCAAGCCCGCCTTCACCGCGCTCCAGGTGACCTTCCGCGATTCCACGCCGCCGAAGGACGTGCCCTATCTCTTCTACCTCCTGCGCAAGAAGCTCGCCGACGTGCAGGGCCAGTTGCCCGCGGGGATTCTGGGGCCCGTCGTCAACGACGAATTCTCCGACGTCGATTCCATCCTCTACATGATGACCGGCGACGGCGCCGATTATGCCCAGCTCAAGAAGGTCTCGGAAGGTTTTCGTCAGCGCCTGCTGAAGGTGCCGGGCGTGACCAAGGTTGACGTCTACGGCAACCAGGACGAGCGCATCTTCGTCGAATTCAGCCACGCCAAGCTCGCCACCCTCGGCATCACGCCGCAGGCGCTGTTCGATTCGCTCGCCAAGCAGAACAACGTAACGCCCGCCGGCACGGTCGAGACCTCGTCGCAGCGCGTGCCGCTGCGCGTCACCGGCGCGCTCGACGGCGCCAAGGCCGTCGCCGAAACTCCGGTCGAGAGCAACGGCCGCGTCTTCCGTCTCGGTGATATCGCCACCGTCACCCACGGCTATGTCGACCCGCCGAGCTTCATCGTGCGCCAGGAAGGCAAGGCCGCAATCGGCATCGGCGTCGTCACCGCCAAGGGCGCCAACATTCTCGATCTCGGCAAGGAGGTCGAGAAGGCGACCGCCGAATTCATGAAGGCGGTGCCGCAGGGCATCGATGTCAAGCTCATCGCCGACCAGCCCATGGTGGTCGAGCACGCCGTCGGCGAGTTCGTGCACTCCTTCATGGAAGCGCTCGTCATCGTTCTGTTCGTGTCGTTCCTGGCACTCGGCTGGCGCACCGGCATCGTGGTCGCGCTGTCCGTGCCGCTGGTGCTCGGCATCGTCTTCATCGTCATGAACACGATGTCGCTCGATCTGCACCGCATCACGCTCGGCGCGCTGATCATCGCGCTCGGCCTCTTGGTGGATGATGCCATCATCGCGGTCGAGATGATGGTGGTGAAGATGGAGCAGGGCTGGGATCGCTTTCGCGCGGCCTCCTTTGCCTGGGAATCCACTGCGTTTCCGATGCTCACGGGAACGCTGGTCACGGCCGCTGGCTTCCTCCCCATCGGCTTTGCCAATTCCGCCGTCGGCGAATATGCCGGCAGCATCTTCTGGATTGTGGCGATCGCGCTGGTCGCGTCCTGGTTCGTGGCGGTGATCTTCACGCCCTATATCGGCGTCATGCTGCTGCCCAACATCAAGGTGCACCACAATCACGATCCGCACGCGGTCTACGAGACCCGCATGTACCGCGGCCTGCGCGCCATCGTGCAATGGTGCGTCAATCACCGCATCACCGTGGTGGCCGCGACCGTCGGCGTCTTCATCGCCTCGATCGTCGGCTTCGGCCATGTCCAGCAGCAGTTCTTTCCGCTGTCGGAGCGGCCCGAGCTGTTCCTCCAGCTTCGCCTGCCGGAAGGTACCGCCTTCAACGTCACCGAAAAGGCGGTGAAGAAGGCCGAGACGCTGCTGAAGGATGACAAGGACATCGAGACCTACACGGCCTATGTCGGCCAGGGTTCGCCGCGCTTCTGGCTCGGCCTCAATCCGCAGCTTCCGAACGAGGCTTTCGCCGAGATCGTCATCGTCGCCAAGGGCGTCGAGGCACGCGAGCGCATCAAGGCCAAGATCGAAAACGCGGCTGCCGAGGGCTTCCTGTCCGAAGCACGTGTGCGCGTCGACCGCTTCAACTTCGGTCCGCCGGTCGGCTTCCCCGTGCAGTTCCGCGTGATCGGTCCCGATGCCAACAAGGTGCGCGAGATCGCCTATCAGGTTCGCGACGTCATGCGGCAGAACAAGAGCGTCAAGGACGTCCAGCTCGACTGGAACGAGCAGTCGCCGTACCTGAAGCTCGTCGTCGACCAGGATCGCGCCCGCGCCATGGGCCTGACCCCGCAAGACGTGTCGCAGGCGCTGGCCATGCTGATCTCCGGCGCACAGGTCACGACCATACGCGACGGCATCGAGAAGGTCGGCGTGGTCGCGCGCGCCGTCTCGTCCGAACGTCTCGACCTCGGCGGTGTCGGCGATCTGACCGTCACCTCGCGGGACGGCGTCGCCGTGCCGCTGCAGCAGATCGCCAAGATCGAGTATGCCCACGAGGAACCGATCATGTGGCGGCGCAACCGCGACATGGCGATCACCGTGCGCTCCGACGTCGTCGACGGCGTGCAGGCGCCCGATGTCACCGGCCAGATCACGCCGAAGCTGAAGGCGATCAAGGATAACCTCGAGCCGGCCTATCGCATCGAGGCGGGCGGCGCCTTCGAGGAATCCGCCAAGGGCAACGCATCGATCTTCATCCTCTTCCCGGTGATGATCATGGTGATGCTGACGCTGCTCATGATCCAGCTCCAGAGCTTCTCGCGCCTGATCCTGGTGTTCCTGACCGCGCCGCTCGGCATCGTCGGCGCCTCCCTCGGGCTCAACGTCGCCAACGCCCCGTTCGGCTTCGTGGCGCTGCTCGGCCTGATCGCGCTCGCCGGCATGATCATGCGCAATGCGGTCATCCTGGTCGACCAGATCGAGACCGATGTTTCTCACGGCTTGACCCGCCGTGAGGCGATCGTGGAGGCGACCGTCCGCCGCGCTCGCCCTGTGGTGCTGACGGCGCTCGCCGCGATCCTGGCCATGATCCCGCTGTCGCGCTCGGCCTTCTGGGGCCCGATGGCGATTACCATTATGGGCGGCTTGTTCGTTGCGACCTTCCTCACGCTGCTGTACCTGCCCGGCCTTTACGCCCTCTGGTTCCGCAAGAGTCTGGACGAGGCGGGCACGCCCGAGCAGCCTGCCGCGCCGCAGCATGGGAGCGATGACCAGCACGCAATTCCGCTTGCTGAAGCGGCTGAATAAATGAGAAGACTGCTGACGGACGAGTCCTGACACATGACATTGGTTGCGGAACATATCGAAGGCGACACCCGGGATCGGATTCTCGAGGTGGCCGAGCGGCTGTTCCGCCAGATCGGCTATCAGAAGACCACGGTTGGAGACATCGCCAAAGAGCTCCGGATGAGCCCCGCCAATGTCTATCGCTTCTTCGAATCGAAGAAGGCGATCCACCAGGCGGTGGCTCGTTCGTTGATGGGCGAGGTCGAACTGGAGGCGCAGCGGATCGTGGCGAGGCCCGGTCCGGTGCTGGAGCGCTTCCGGGAGCTGCTCACGACCATCCATCGCATGAACTCCGAGCGCTATGTCGGTGATTCCAAGCTGCACGAGATGGTCGAGATCGCGATGCAGGAGGACTGGGACGTCTGCGTCACCCACATGGAGTGCATTGCCGGAGTGATCGGCCAGATGATCGCGCAGGGCGCAGCCTCCGGCGAGTTCGAGGCGCCGGACCTGCAACTGGCTTCGCTGTGCGCCTGCACCGCGATGATGCGCTTCTTCCATCCCCAGATGATCGCCCAGTGCGCCACCAAGCCGGGGCCGACCATCGATCAGATGATCGATTTCGTCATCGCGGGTCTGTCGCCGCGCCACTGACGAGCGGCGGAATTTTTCCTATAAGCAGGCCGACGTAGCCCGAATGGAGCGAAGCGCAATCCGGGATGGTTCAGCCTCGCGCGGCGGTCCCGGATTACGCTTCGCTCCATCCGGGCTTCTGTAACGGGCCTTGGTTAGTCAATCCCTTTTTGCGTCATCCGCTTGCCGGGAACCTGCTTCTGTACGGGATCAACGCGATGG
>NZ_JADPKS010000013.1 GCF_023074175.1 Bradyrhizobium sp. 139 | reverse complement strand
CCTAGGGCCTGTCCTCAATTGAGCCAGATGATAGCAGCCGCGAGGTGGATTGCGGCGAGGAAATTTCTGGCGGTTTTGTCGTAGCGGGTGGCGATGGCGCGGTATTGCTTGAGCTTGCAGAAGAAATTCTCGATGAGGTGGCGTGCCTTGTAGGCGTCCTTATCGAACTCGCGTTGAACCTTGCGGTTGCTCTTGGGCGGGATCACGAACGACTTCCCCCGTGTAAGCAACGGATCGATCACCCGCTCGTCGGCATCGAAGGCCTTGTCTGCCAGCAAGACCTCGGCCGTCATATCCGGCAGCAGTGCGTCCGCGCCTTCCAGATCATGGGCCTGGCCCGGCGTCAGGATGAAGTCCAGCGGATTGCCCAACGCATCGACAAGCGCATGAATCTTGGTGCTCAGCCCGCCTTTGCTGCGCCCGATCGCCTGGTCTTCGCCGTCTTTTTTTGTGCGCCGGCACTGTGCTGATGTGCCCGCACGATCGTGCTGTCGATCATGGCGTACTCATTATCCGCATCGCTCGCCAGCATCTCAAACAGCTTCTTCCACACGCCACTCTTGGCCCAGCGCGAGAAGCGCGTATGGATCTTGATCGGGTCGCCAAAGCGTTCGGGCAAGTCCCGCCAAGGGATGCCGGCCCGATAACGGTAGATCACCGCTTCTACAAACAGCCGATTGT
>NZ_JADPKS010000019.1 GCF_023074175.1 Bradyrhizobium sp. 139 | reverse complement strand
TCGTTGCGGGTCAAGACCAGCTCGGAGACCATGGTCATCAGATGCTCCAGCGTATCCACGTTGACGCGGATCGACTGGTTGGCGATGCGGTCGCCTTCGCTGGCGACCTCGTCCGCCATCGACTTCTTCGGCGCGACCTTGGCCTTGGCGGGTTTTGCCTCTTTGGCGGGCTCCTTGGCGACGGGCGCAGGAGCTTCCACGGCCGGTGCAGGCTCGGCCTTGACAACAGGGGCCGGGGCTTCGATCGCGGTCTCGCGAAAGGCGCGCTCGAGCTCGTCGAGCGACACTTCGCCCGGACGCAGCGGGCGCTCCAGGGTCTGGTCGATCAGCGCGCCGGGCGCGGCCTCGACGGCAGCCGGGGCTTCCGGCGCCAGCGGCGGAGACTCGGCAACGGGAGCAGCAGCGCCGGACGCGATCGGCTGCGCCGACGCTGACGCGATCGGCTGCGCCGACGCTGACGCGATCGGCTGCGCCGACGCTGACATAACCGCCATGCCCTGCTCGACCATCGCCTCCAGCTTGTCGATCAGGTCGCGGTCGGTGCCTTCGGGCTCGGCTTCGGTCGCCTCGAGCCCGGCCAGGATTTCCTTGATGCGGTCGATCGAGGACAGGATCACCGTCACCGCCTGTCCCGTCACCGGCATGCCGTCGCGGAACTTGCTCATCAGCGTCTCGCCGGCATGCGCCAGCGCTTCCAGACGCGGCAGTCCGAGGAAGCCGCACGTGCCCTTGATGGTGTGGACCAGGCGGAAGATGTTATCCAGGATCTTGGCGTTGTTCGGCTCCTGCTCGAACTTCACCAGCTGATTGTCGACGGTGTCCAGACTCTCGCTGGTCTCCGTCAAAAACTCCCGCAACAGATCATCCATAAAACAGGCCTTCATACAGGGAGGGCGCGCACGAGGTGTGATGCGCCATGTCAGAATGGGGCCAGCTTCACCGCAAAGCGTTTAATATTGGTTGAGTAAGTGGAAAAGAACGGAACCAACAAAGAGATAAGGCGCTCCGGACAAGCCGAAGCGCCTCGTAAAGATTCGATTAACGTTCCGGGAGTGAGGCGCGCGTTTACGAAGCGGAAATGATGATGGCTTCGCCTTCGGGCTTGAGCGTCACGGTGAGTCCGCAGGCCTGCGCCAGCAGCCGTGTATAATACGGCTGGATCGCGTGCGCATCCGCGGCCGGGCCGCGCTCGCCGCTCAGGAGCTCGGAGATGTTCTGCGGCAGCCGTGCATTATGTCCGGTCGCGGTGATACGAAAGCTCATGGTCTCGCCCTCGCCGATCGGATCGATCGTCAGCATGCCGCCGCGCGGGATCGTGTGCTGGGAAACAATCAGCATATTGAGCAGCAACTTGACGCGATTCTTCGGCAGCAAGAGCCGCGGCAGATTCCACGTGATCTTGCACTTGCCGTCCTCGATGTGGCCGCGCGCCATGGTCTGGGCATCGCCGAGATCGATCTGCGCGCCGGACGAGCCGGCCGCGCCGAAGGCCAGGCGACAGAACTGGAGGCGGGCGGAGGCGGTTTTCGCGCTCTTGCGGATCAAATCGAGCGCGAACTCGCGATCCTCGGGCTTGGGATCGTCGTCGAGCACTTCGAGCCCATTGACGATGGCGCCGACAGGGCTGATGAGATCGTGGCAGACCCGCGAGCACAGGAGCGCTGCGAGTTCGAGCGCATCTGGAGCGGTAGCGGTACCGGGTGACGAAGCGTCAGACATAAAGGGTTCCTGGAATTGCACGGCGCGGACGCGGCGAATCACGCATGCTTGACGAGTGCCGCGGGTTCTAGCATTCGCAAGCCCTTGGCAGCTAGCTTGCGATCGGATGGAAGCGGCCATAAAGCCGCGGGCGAATCAGTCGCGTAGGGATGGAATTGCCGATGAATGAGGCATGCAGGTGAAGCGGATCATCGACGGCGCCGCCGCATCCGGCCTGATGGAGCCGCTCACCGCGCTGGTGGTGAAGGCGGGCGAGGCGATCCTCAGCGTCAACCGCGCGGTGATGCGGGTCGACGGCAAGCAGGACGGCTCTCCGGTCACCGAGGCCGACCTCGCTGCCGACCGCATCATCGCAGACGGTCTGGCGCAGCTTGCCGGCGACGTGCCGACGCTGTCGGAAGAGCGGACCCAGCTCGCCTCGCCGCCATTTCGCGACAGCTTCTTTCTGATCGATCCGCTCGACGGCACCAAGGAGTTCGTTGCCGGCCGCGACGAGTTCACCGTCAACCTCGCGCTCGTGACCTCAGGCGTGCCGCTGCTCGGCATCGTCAGCGCGCCCGCGCTCGGTCTGCTCTGGCGCGGCATCGTCGGCCGCGGCGCCGAGCGCGTCAGGTTTGACGGCGCGACCATCGGTGCCGCCGAGCCGATCCGCACCCGCAAGCTGCCGACACAGGGCGAGCCCTGGATCGCGGCCGTGAGCCGCTCGCATGGCGATCCCAGGAGCGAAGCGTTCATCGACGGCCGGCCCAATGCCATCAGGAAGACTGTCGGCTCGGCGGTGAAATTCGGCCGGATCGCGGAGGGCAGCGCCGACATTTATCCCCGCTTCGGACCGACCTCGGAGTGGGATGTCGGGGCCGGCTGTGCGGTCGTGACCGCCGCCGGCGGCAAGGTCACCGACGGCAAGGGTGACGAGCTCAGATTCGGCCAGCGCAGCGACACCGGCTTCATCATCCCGGACTTCATCGCCTGGGGCGATCCGCAGGCGGTGGGCTGCTATTGACCGAGCTGTTCCTGGAGCGCCGGCCAGCGCTTGCGCACCTCATGGAGGAAGCGCTCCGGGTTGGCGGCGAAGGCATCGCGATTGGCCTCCCGGCTGAACAAATAGAGCCGCTGCGCCGAAATCACGTAGAAGCGGGGATTGGCGGCGACGGCCACGCCCCGGGCAATGTCGGCCGGATCGTACCCGCCGAACTGCGGTCCATAGATCTCAGGATGGGCCAGAAAGGACGCCCGGTTGCCCTCGTTGCGGAAACGCCAGACCGTGCCCCAGAGATTCGCCTCGAACTCGGCCGTCCCCTGCTTGGCCGCGCCATCGACGAAATAGGCGACGGGGTCGAAACCCTCGATCGCCACGCCGCTGAAGCGGTTGACGACGACCCGCTCGGTGGTGGCAGCCTCAGCCGGCTCCCCCGCGCAGGCGATCCAAATGCCCGCCAGCAGGCAGACGAAGAAGCCGATCAAGGCAATTCCGGGGCGCAAAGGGCTATCTTCCTGCCGTTGTGCCGTCATTGTCTGAATTGATACCAGCGCTGATCTTCCTTGGCCGATGGCAGGAAGCCACCTGAAAGGCCGGTTTCGATCCCGACAATGCCGTTGTGCCGTCATAGTTGCTGCGGATAACATCCGAGTCGAGGGGACATCCGGCGCAATCTAGAGCCGCGCCTGTTGGCGTCAGGTTAAGGAAGCGACGGAATTCGATACCAGGGGTTCTTTATGACTTTCGCATCACGCCTTGCTGCGGTCGCGCTTGCCGCGCTGGTCGGCTGGATCGTCCCGGCCTCCGCCCAGCAGCCGCCGCCCAATCTGCCGCCGCCGCAGCGGACCCAGACGCCGAGCACCTATGGGCCGGACGAGCTCGTGACCGCCGGCCACCGCTTCTTCGGCAACGTCTCGCGCGGGCTCGCCTCGATCATCGAGAAGGCCGTCAGCCAGTGGGGCCTGCCCAACGGCTATATCCTGGGCGAGGAAGGATCCGGCGCTTTCGTCGCCGGCCTGCGCTACGGCGAAGGCACGCTCTACACCAAGAATGCCGGCGACCTACGCGTCTATTGGCAGGGCCCCTCGCTCGGCTTCGACTGGGGCGGCGACGGCGCGCGCACCATGACGCTGGTCTATAACCTGCCCGCCACCAACGCGATCTACCAGCGCTTCGCCGGCCTCGATGGCTCGGCCTATATCATCGGCGGCTTCGGCATGACGGCGCTCACCGCCAACAACATCGTGCTGGTGCCGATCCGCTCGGGGCTCGGCCTGCGGCTGGGAGCCAATATCGGCTATTTGAAATTCACCCCGCGCGCGACCTGGAACCCGTTCTAAAGCGCAAGCGCTTTGGGTTGTTGTTTGAGCATGATTTTTTCGGAAAACCGCTGCGCACTTTTCCGGATCATGCTTTAGGGCTCCCTCCTCCGGTCCAGTTCCGGATTCACGTTAACAACAGGCCGGGGCTGGCTTTTTGCCGGCCCGCCATGCATTGTCGTTGGTAAATTTTCCTTAGCTTTTGGAGTTCCGGCCCATGGTCGAACCGATCATATATCTGGCGATCGGTTTCCTGCTCTCGATGCTGTGCGGGCTCGCCATCGTGCCGCTGGTGCATAACCGCGCGGTGCGCCTGACCACGCGCCGGCTCGAGGCCGCCACGCCGCTGTCCATGGCGGAGATCCAGGCCGACAAGGACCAGCTTCGCGCCGAATTCGCCATGTCGGCGCGGCGGCTCGAAATGAGCGTCGACCAGCTCAAGAACAAGACCACGAGCCAGCTCGCCGAACTCGGCAAGAAGAGCGACGCCATCAACCGCATGAAGATCGAGCTCGGCGAGAAGAACGCCACCATCTTCGCGCTGGAAGCACGCGAGAAGGCGATGAAGGAGCAGCTCCGCGCCACTGAAGAGGAGTTCAGCGCCAAGACCGAAGCCCTGCGCGCTGCCGAGAATGCGTTGACCGACAAACGGGGCGAGCTCGCAAAAATCAATTCCGAACTGTCCGACCGCTCGATGATGGCGGAGAGCCGTCAGGTCGAGCTGATCGCCGTGCGTGCGCAGATCGAGGAGCTGAAGAACCGTGTCGGCGACGCCGAGAAGGAGTTTGCCGCGACGCAGGCGCGACTGGCGCAGGAGCGTACCGACTCCGAGACCGCCTCGCGTGAGCTATCGGACGCGCGCGGCCGCGTCGAGAGTCTGAGCCAGCGCGTCACCGAGCTCGATCGTCAGCTCATCGTGCAGGTGAAAGAAGCCGAGATGCTGTCGGGCCGCGTCACCGACCTCGAAGGGCGCCTCGCCACCCAGGGCAAGCTGCTCGCCGAGCGTGACTATGAGAACAACCAGCTCCGCCAGGCCAATGAGAGCAATGAGCGCACCGTCAAGGAGCTGCGCGTCGAGATCGCAGCGCTGAGCGGCGGCAAATCATCGGTCGCGGCCGAAGCGCTGCGCGCGGAAAAGACCGCGCTGGAGGAGCAGCTCCGCACCGCACGCGACGAGCGCGCAAAACTCCAGCGCGACATCAACGCGATCCAGCAGCAGGCGGAAAGCTCCTGGGCGACCGAGCGCATGGAGAACGCGCTGCTGCGCGAACGCATCAACGACATCGCCGCCGAGGTGGCCAAGCTCGCGATGCAGCTCGAAGGCCCGAACTCGCCGATCGAGGCCCTGCTTGCGGCCGAAGCCGGCCAGCCGCCGAGACCGGCGCCCCGCCCGGCCAACGACGCCGCGACCAATGGCGCGGCCGCGGGCCCCCTGCCCGCAGGCGGCGGAACGCTCGCCGAGCGCATCCGCGCGCTCCAGGCCCACGCCTCCCGCGCCCGCCAGCAGGGCGCCTGAGCGGGCGGAACGCGGTCTCGCCGCCGAATTGCGCGACCTGCAAAAGGATTTCCGGCGTCAAGGCGCCTCGAAACTTGACACCTGTGGCCTGCACTTCTAAATCGCGGGCTCCAGCGCACCGGCCGGCCGAAAGTCCGGCCGCCTGCATGATGGTCCCGGGCGCATAGCTCAGCGGGAGAGCGTTCCCTTCACACGGGAGAGGTCCAAGGTTCGATCCCTTGTGCGCCCACCATTTACCCCGTGGAATCAGCGACTTAGCGACGCGGCTCTCCAAGTATGTGCCCCAAAAAAGCTGGGGCACAACAGGGGCACCGAGCAATGATGGTGCGAGGTCTCGGAGGGCTCGGCTGCTCATCGTGCGACCGTCCGATGTTCTCGCCACCCAATCGGTGTAGGCGGCCTCGTTTGTCTCGATGCGCTCTTGTCTGCGACGTTCCTGCACTGTTTCTCTCTGCCTAAAGTCCTTCTCAGCCGGTGAGCGATCACTCTGCCGAGCAGCAGGACTTCGGCTGCGCGCCTAAAGAAAATCCCGCCAGCCACATAGGGCTGACCGGTTCTCGTTTGCCAGTGCGTATCCGCGGTACTCGTCACCATCCGCGATGGCACATCGTGCAGCCATAACGGTTGACGTAGGCCCCCGATGTGCACGCCACCGGGATTTTAGTTACGCAACTATCTTATAACTATGAAGAATTCCACTCGTCTTTGACCGCGAGTGTTGCAGCCGGCTACAGCAACGTAGAGGCGAACGACGTACTCTTAATCGGGCACGGAGCCAAACGCATCCGATTCATTGAACTCGTATTTCTGGGGAGACACTCGCATGAAAAGGCTTTTAGCGGCTGTGGCCGGAACAATAACTCTGGGGCTGGTCGCTCCCGCCAGTGCGGCGGATCTGGCCGCGCGGCCATATACGAAGGCGCCTCCGATGGTTGCTGCTGTTTACGACTGGAGCGGCTTTTACATCGGCATCAACGGCGGCGGCGGTTCAAGCCGCAAGTGCTGGGATTTTGTGGATGCAGCCGGCATTTTCGGTGTCCAGGCGCTCTGGTGGGCGAGGGTTGCCACACTGCTGTCGGGGGCACGATCGTTGGTCAGATTGGCTATCGCTGGCAGACGGCAAATTGGGTGTTCGGTTTCGAAGGCCAAGGCAACTGGGCTGACTTCAGAGGCGACAACACGAGCTTGGCGTTTGGCACTGATCGCAATCGCTCTCGCATCGACTCTTTTGGTCTGATTACCGGGCAGGTCGGTTACGCATGGAGCAATGTTTTGTTCTACGTCAAGGGCGGCGCCGCGGTCGTCGGCGACAAGTATCAAGTATGATGTGTTCGATATTTCGACCGGCGCGCTCTTGTCGTCGGCGCGTGAAACCCGTTGGGGTGGCACCGTTGGCGCGGGCCTCGAGTATGGCTTTGCTCCGAACTGGTCGGTTGGCGTCGAGTACAACCACATCTTCCTGGGCGATCGCACGATCGAGTTCACCTCGCCGGCTGGAGCCTTCGCAGGTAGCGACCGCAGCCGCCAAGACGTTGACATCGGCCTCGTCCGCCTGAACTACAAGTTCGGCGGTCCGATGATCGCGAGGTACTGAGCAGCTTCATAAAAAGAACAGGGGCCGGCTCTTAGAGCCGGCCATCTTCTTTGGGAGGCTCGAATGACAAAGACCTTCAGGCCAGTCATCCCTTCGCAGCTCACCGTTGAGCTCAACGAGGCATTCGCTTCGGGTGAACCTCACACAATTTGCAGAGCGATCGGGCGGGCGCTCAGACATTTCAACATTTCAGAACTCTCAATAAAAACTGGACTGCAGCGTACAAGCATCTATCGCGCGTTCGGCGACCAAAGCTTCCGAATTTTTCAACAGTTCTCAGTGTGCTCACCGCCATGGGCTTGCAGATCAAACTAGTTCCAAGCACTGGCGGCAAGTGAGCGTCGAGGACATGATCAGGGCTCTCCAAAAGAAGCTCAATCTCGACTAGCGCGAGCCCGTTTCGGGAGAGCCGGTCCACGCTAGCGGGCCTGTGTGCTAGCAACTTGGCGTGCCGCGCGGATCGTGCGGAACGTCGCGGCACTGGCCGCAGGAGCCGTCATAAGGTAGCACCTGCGGCCTACATATCCGCGGGGGCTCGAACGCCGCCGCACCTGATGGAAGCCCGTTGTTCTCGTTTTGCGGAATGTTCTCATGCTGCCTCGGGTACTGGCCTGTTTCCGAGCGCGGTGGCCTAGTTTGAAAATCACAGTGGCCTGATTTGAGGAACCGGCCCGGAACTTTCGCGTTTGAATTGCCGGGTTACGTCATGGAGAAAGGCCATGGGAGCGCGCCGCCGATTTAGCCAGTCTTCGTCCTTGGAACAACGACTTGCCGAAGAAGCGAAGAGCCTGCGCGAGCAAGCCAAGAAGCTCCCGCATGGACCGCAGCGGGAAGCCTTACTGCGTAGAGCCCGACAAAACGATGTTGGCGCTCACATGACCTAATGGCTTATGTCGCCCGGCTTGCAGCCGCCGGAGTAAAGCGTAAGATTCAGGTGATTTGCGAAACCAAATGGGGGGGAGCGTGACGGCGCCAGACCTCGTTTTCATAATCACCATCGTTGGATTGAGCGCTCTATCCACGGTCCTCGCGTATATGCTGGTGCTGAGCCTCTAAGGCGCCCGTAAATCTCCGAATGCACAGAGAGTAAGGCCGCCTCAGTTGGCGGGCCTCTTCTGCGGGTGCAGGTTCACGCTGGCGGGCCTATCACGTCGTACTCAAAGGCGACGCCCTCGGGGTCGTTCTCATCGAGCCATCGAATTTCAGTCGGACCGGTTGTCGATCTGTTCGAGGAGCCCGCGCCGGCTTCGAGTTCATCGAGGATTTCCTCTCGGTGATAACGGTCTGCTTGATGGTGTCACCACAGCGACGCTCTGGCGTGAGACACTCAGGTAACTACATCCTGAGGCGCGCGAACTGCATCGACGCATGCTCCGCCTCGCGAAGGGAGTCGCATGGGACGATGCTCAACAACGACTTACAGACCGCAGGCGTGAGCTTGCCGCGGTGGATCACGACGTTCTCGTGCCCCGTGGCGGCTCGAGCGCTCTGCCATTGCCGATTGTAGCCGCGCTGTTCATTGGACTTCACGTGGCAAGCGGCGAAGTCGGCGCCGCCCAGCGTGGCCAACTGCCAGGCATGTACCGGCAGCTTGGTATGGATGTGCACCCACATCGGATTTGGCATCCTACCACTGCGCAGCGCCTTGGGCTGCAGCTTGATCTCGAACAGCGTCGCTGGCTCGCTCTTCAAGGCGCGGGGTGGATACACAGACGCAAGTTCTTCGGCCGCCTGCAACTGTTCAAGGTACTTCTGCGACGGAAACGCGTATGTCTTCATGCAATCGATCGTGATCGCCGCCTTTCGTGCGTTCAATGAGTTTGCCTGTCCCTGAACCTGGGATAACATCGCCTTAAGCTGGACTATTTTTCCGTGCACTTCAGGCAATTGCGCATGCGTGAGTAGGCCATGGCGGAGGGGCTCCTCCAGCGCGGCTACACAGGCCTTAATCTCGACTTCTTGCGTCTCCAGGCGCTTAAGGACGAGATCCACGACGTGGTCGGCGTCCTCAGGCTTCATCTGGCGCGCTTGCGAGACGGCGCTTTGCTGAGCCGGCAGATCGAACTGCAGCAGCTCGTCCAATCGCTTGAGTAGTCCCGTCAGTGCGTTCCTGGAGGGCGGAGCCTGCCACATCGCCAGGTGCCCGGTCGCCGATGATGACGCCCTCGCGCGTGCCTCCTCCGCACTCGCGAGTTTCTTCGTACCCAGATCCGAGAGTACGATAACCTTGGCAGTAGAGGCTGTGGCAGCGTCGGGCCTAGCGAGCTGCGGCTCGCGCAGCCCGGCCGTTGAACTCCCCTCGCCTGCGGCCGGTGCGCGCTTGCCTTTCCCCTTCCTGCGCGCCGCGTGGTTCTCAGCCGCTAAGTCGGTCTTTTCCGATATCGCAGTCTGGGCAGGCGGCTCCACTTGCCTCTTTGGCTGCACTGCCAAAAGTCGCGTGACTTGGTGCGCGGTGACCCATGCACCTTCCACGATCTGGTCCAACTGTTCCAATGGAAGGTCGGCATCCGTTCTAGCATCCCTTAGCCTGGCAACGATACGTTCAACCTCTGAGGCAAATTCCGAATGCCGTTCCATGACTCCTTCCAGAACGGTGCAGTGCTCTGCGTCGAGTGGCTCTCCGTCCTTGTTCAGAACGGCTTTGTACGTCGAGAGGAATGCCGGAAAAGCATCCTGAATATAGGTCCCGAGCAGACGCACCCGCCCGTTCTCATCCATGAGGGCGTCCCTCACGGCTGGTTCAAACGTGCTCGCCTGAGACTCAATCAGAAGCTTCGCGAGCTTAATCCGCGATTCCAGATACAAGCACCCATCATAAAGTGCCGAGCCGGTGTGCAGGCGTAGTGCGGCTTCGTTGGCCTTCCGCATCTCGGGCGTCGTGCTTGGCAAGTTGGCAGTGGCCTCGCAGGCGGACTGCATCCGTTCCGAGCGCAACAGCTTCTTTCCCCACCACTCGATTACAGGCACATGGTCCTTCACCATACTGGAAGCCACTCGGCTCAGCTGGTCGGGGGTAGCGTTGGATTCGAAAATCCGCTGGAACAGGCGTGCCGATTGCTGTCTGCGCTCTTCCAAGGCGAGGATAATCGCCGAGCCCACAGTCTTGCCTTGATTCCCCGCATGGAGCACGGCATAGCAGTATTGACGGGCCTCAGCGTCGGACAGAATGCTCCGCGCCACGGCCGGGCGCACGCTCGCGTAGTACTCCAGAACTGCCGAGCCTGCTTTGACGAATCGATCGATCAGCTCTAGCGTCTCCTCCAGCCCGGCATCCTCGCCCGGCTGAGCGCAAGCGCCAAGTTCCTCACGCAGGCGGTCCATGTGTCGCCTTGTTGCGTTGATTTCTTCCTCTGACGAGGAAATGGGGACTGCCACACCGGAAGTTGGCGGCTGGCTGGCGACCGGCGCCGTGTCTCCACCCTCCGACACTGAAGGAAAGCCGCGCCGCCGCGCAGTGACTGCACGTGGCGCAGCGGCTGCACGTGCCGCAGCGCCTAGGATTCGATCTGGGCCAACGGAGGGACCGGAAGACCTGTCGCCAAGGGCATCGTCGGCACCGCGCGCCGTGCTAGCGGAGGGCGTCCCTCTATCTTGGGGCCCAGAGCGCATCCGCTCCACGACGGAATCGAACGATTGACTGCCTTCCCCAGGGGCTAGACTCGAGTGCGAGCGTGAACTGCTCGATCCGGCTCCAGCATCTCCAGTGCGCGATCTTCCAGATCGGCCAATGCCCGTCATATTCCATCTCCAATCAAGTCGAGAATGCGCAGCCTGTCTGGATAGACAGGCTGGCTGACGAGTAGCTGACGAAGGGCGTTTTTCCGGTTGCACAGGAAACCCACATCGCCGTGGATCGTGGTCGAGTAGCTCGGCCATTTGCTTTGCCCTCACAGATCCGGGCAGACGGCTTTGGCGAGTAGGCCGGCGGAATCTCACCGCCGGCCTCTCAAGGATCCCAGCGTGAGACTCTCGCGTCACTAGGCTCCCATCAGGCGAACGAGCCGCGTATGCCGATCTTCCATTGCGCGAACAACCCGGGACGTTCGCGAGATAGTCGTTCGAGAACGCGGCCGGTCTTGGCCTTGCGACCCCATAAAGCGTTTGAACTTCCGCACCATCCAAGCCTCGATTGTCTGATTGACGTATCGAAGGATTGACCCAGAGGCGCCGGCCTGAATCGACCGTAATACACAATCCCCCCGCAGGAGAGGATTGAGCTGCCGAGCGATGTCAGCCATTGACACATGGGTCCGTTTTCGGAGGTTCAAATCCCGGATTGCCGCCCGCATAAACTTCAGCGCCGAAGCGCTGAGCCGAGGCAGAAAACTGCAAAACACCGAGGCGTTTTGTAAGTTCTTTGCCCGTCGCGGCCCGAAGCAGTAGCCGAGGAAGTCAAACTTGACGTTCGAAACCGGGCATATGTCACGCGCGAGGAGCACGATCCGGCGCGAGCGCTTCCTTCAAGTTCACTTCTGAACCGGCCCCTGCAATAGCGAAATACCGGTCCGCCCCAGCCCGCTCTCATCATTCCGAATCGTCTTGTCCCCCAGGCAATCTTCGAACAGCGCGCTCCAGGTAATACGAGGGATCATCGTCACACGAATCCGTCTCGCAGCTCTCTTGACTATCGCTATCCTCGACTTCGGAAAGATACTTTGTAGGCCTGACTACTCGGTGCCACTGGTCGTTCTCGTTCTTCGTCCACACTTTGGGATGCTGTTGAGGATCAAGCACCCAGTTATTGCGACCCACGTGAACAAAATCCATTTCCGCTAGACGGGGTTCCATACCTCCTACGCCAGGACGTGATAAGACCAACGGATGATCGCCGTCCACTCGCAGTTCATGCTCCAGCAGGATATCGCCCGCGTTCTCGGCGAGCGGATAAGTAACGCGTAGATCTACCACGGACGTGATATCGTTACGCCGGAACTGTTGGCGAAAATGGTCTCCCCCTGATCCTGACCGAGCCTCCGGCTCCTAAAAGCCCTATAGTTTCGCCACCCAACCTGATATCTGAAAAATCGCGCGTGCTTACCCGGATCATCGTAAGTACTGGAATAGCCTCCACCCACCGACAGTTGCAGCCCGCTCGCCTTTCTCCGAACAAAATCCGAGTACTCCTGCGGGTTACTGGCGA
This sequence comes from Bradyrhizobium sp. 139, assembly GCF_023074175.1. Taxonomy (GTDB): domain Bacteria; phylum Pseudomonadota; class Alphaproteobacteria; order Rhizobiales; family Xanthobacteraceae; genus Bradyrhizobium. Next base: position 32,708 of record NZ_JADPKS010000019.1, on the reverse strand, counting down.
TGTGCATGATTTCACTGGACAAGAATCTCTTCACTTTGCGCATGAAAGATTCTCAGTCGACGATCTTGATAATGGGCGGATTGGAACGCAGGAGTATGGCGTCGCGCCCGCCGACGACGACCCACCTCGCTCCAGGCCGGCAACCGCTTCCGCAAAACGGAGCCACCGATTCTGCCATACATCAGATCGCTCCCGATCGGCAAAATGCACGCGATTGAGCTCGTGCCGCGACAAGCTTTGCCGAGGAGGATATACAACCTAGCTGACCACAACCTGACCAAAGCATCTATCCGCACTCCGATGCGACTGCCAAGCACTCTGCGGAAGACTTATTGGCCGTCAAGCTCTCTAGGATCGGGGCGCTTCGGCTCAGACGGAACAACTTGCTGACGCGCGGTCATGCACCATGCGAATTCCGGAGCAAGTCGCCCACCGATTCCGAGATGATGCACCATTCTGATCAGACGTAGAATGTCGATCACAACAACATTTTTTCCCACGTCCGGATGACAGAACCGACATTGCTGGGCGAGTGACCATCACCTGGGTTTTGCTAGTCCAGAAGAGTCGGCGCCCAATGTGAGCCTTGCAGGAAGACGCCGCCATGCAAATCACCAAAATTATCGCTCGCCCCACCAGAGCTGCCAGCGACAGATTGCGTTCGGTCATCAGAGCATCAGGTGCGACTAGGAGACTGAGACACAGACCTCAGACGTGTTGTCACTATCCAGGATGCGAATGCAATCCATCCAAAGAATTGATTTCACACTTCATGTGCTGCCGGGTAGGGAAAGCGTCGTGCATCACGCAACATGGTAGGTTTACTGTCGGCAAAGCTGCGATGAGTACGTGATCATGGACGCCGCGATCGGATTGTAGGCACGGTTTTGCCCGGTGCGGCCAACTTCATGTCACCCCCCGTCTTTGGATTGTGCGGCCGTTGAGCAGTTCATTCCACAGCGTCTCGGTGATTTTATAAAAGTTCGAAAAAGGAAGGCGCGGCAGGACGGCCTCGTTATGGCGTTCTCCAGCTGAGCGTAGCCGCGCTTGGCCATCACTGTCGCTCCGGTGATCGGAGCACGAAGGAGGCTCACCTTCCAGGCCGAATGAGGAAGTTCGTTGCTCAAGCACGGAACGTCTGCCGGCGTGTGAGGCTTTGCAAATTGAGGGTCGCGATGCAAATCGCCTATCATCGCTGCTCCCCCATCAAACCTGCGGCCGTGCGGCTGCGCTCGCCATCGGGAGCATCGATCGTGATGAGGAGATTTAGATCCAGACCGTGGAACGGCATTGTCACTGATCCGCCATGTGAATGCATCGATCCAAACCATGGATTTCACCAATCAATGTGTTCTCGGCAATCATCTCGACCTCAGGAGGTCGGCGACAACTACCGGGATTGTTCCGGCGCTGAGCGGGGTGCTGCCCGCCTATCGATGCATTTGATTGATTGCCGCCTATGTCCCGGTGGCGAGAGCACATTCGACGTCACCAAGATGCATGCGCGCCACGTGAGACAGTGAACACGCCAGTCGAGCTTACAATGGAATCCCGATCCAGTATGCGAGTCGCCAGCACCGCTGCTCTTCGTCTATTCCGGATTCCAACGCTTACGCGGAGGCCGGACTGTTCAATTCCGCGCATGCTCGAACCTGACGTGGTGGGTGTCTTGGCGTGACTTGATAGGAGGTCGCGGAATGCGAACGCTACTCGTTGATCATGAGACAGACCCAGCGCGCGTTGTACAAGATGCGCTCTCCGATTGCGGTTTTGCCGTTGACGTAGCGTGCACCCTGGACGAGGCGGCCGCCGCTTTTTGTTGCGCCAGGTATGACATTCTCTTGCTCGAGTTGGTTCTACCGGATGGAGACGGCTTGGATTGGCTGAAGCAGTTGAGACGTGACGGACATTCGATGCCTGCCATGATGATGAGTAACTTCAACGAGCTCGGTAGGCGGATAGCGCTATTTAATGGCGGTGCGGACGACTTCCTGCCCAAGCCCGTATCTACTGATGAACTCATCGCACGGATGCGCGCTACTCTGCGCCGATCAACGCAAATGACGGCCCCCATCGTTACCTTTGGCAATCTACGATTCGATTCGATCGGTCGGCAAGCATCGGTCAATGGTCGACCGCTGAAGATTGCCCGCCGCGAGGTGTGCATTCTCGAACATCTGCTCAGCCGGGCCGGCCGCACCGTGGCTCGCGCGTCATTGCAGGATAGCCTCTATGCATTTGACGACGAGGTCTCCACCAATGCGCTTGAGGTCGGAATCTATCGTTTGCGCGGTCATTTGAGTCAGTCCGGTGCGACGCTACGGATCAAAACCGCGCGCGGGATCGGCTACGTCCTTGAATTGAAATGCGCGGCATCGACCGCGTAGTCAATCGAACTTGAAAGAAAAGACCATCTTGAGCATCATTCTTGACAAGCATGCCGGCGTCACTCGAGGATCGATCGCCGCCAACGGCCTTTCGTCCACCTTTCTTCCTTGTCTTTCGCAGCTTTTGTGCGTGGTCGTCCTGCTATTCCCGGCTGCTGCCGTAGCTCAGATCAAGCGGGATGATGGAGGTGGGCCGCAGCGTACGGCTGCCGACGGCATTAGCGGAACGCTGACCCTTTCCTCTTCGCTGGGTAAGACGATTCATCTGCCAGCGCCGGCTGCGAGCATCTTTATCGCAGATCCTACGGTCGCGGACTATCAGGCACCTTCGAACAACACCATCTTCGTTTTCGGCAAAAAATCCGGGCGGACCAGCTTGTTCGCACTGAACGAGGGCGGGGAGGCTCTCGCTGAACTGCGTGTTGTGGTCACGCAGCCGATCGAGGATCTGCGCGCCACGCTGAAAGCCCAGGTCGGCGACTATCCCATCCAGGTAAGCTACACCCCGCGCGGGGCCATCCTTAGCGGTACGGCGCCCAATGCGGAGATCGTCGACATAGCGATGAAAGTGACCGAGCAGTTTCTTGGGTCTGGTGCGCTCGTCGTCAACAAGATTCAGGTGGCTGGGTCATTGCAGGTGAATCTGAGCGTGCGGGTGGCGGAGGTCTCCCGGAGCGCCATGAAGGAGCTCGGCGTCAACCTCTCCGCTTCCGGTCAAGCTGGCCCTTTCACTCTCGGCTTGGTCAGTGGCAGTGGTGGTGGATACGGCGCGGCGCAGGGCGGCGGTACGGCGAAGATGGGAGTCAACACTGGCCATGTGAACGTCAGCGCTATGCTCGATGCACTGGCTCACGAGCGCCTCGCTTCCGTACTTGCTGAACCGAACCTCACCGCAATGTCAGGCGAATCCGCCAGCTTCCTCGCCGGCGGCGAATTTCCCATTCCGGTGTTGCAGGACAATCGGCAGGTCTCTGTCGAGTTCCGTCACTTCGGCGTCAGCCTGGAGTTTGTGCCGACCGTTCTCAGTAACAATCAGATCAATATCCGCGTGAAGCCTGAAGTCAGCGAACTATCGTCACAAGGTGCTGTCAACATCAACGGCATCTCCGTGCCGGCTCTCTCCACCCGGCGTGCCAACACGGTCGTCGAGCTCGCCAGCGGCCAGAGCTTTGCAATTGGTGGGCTTATCCGGCGCAACTTCAGCACTGAGATCACGACTTTCCCTTGGCTCGGCGACGTTCCGATTCTTGGTGCGCTATTTCGCTCATCGTCATTTCAACAGGAGGAGACGGAACTCGTGATCATCGTCACGCCTTACGTCGTGCGGCCAAGATCGAACTCGAAGCAGATGAGTGCGCCCACCGACCGCATCGCTCCGCCCTCAGACCTCGCGCGCAGTCTGACAAACACATTGGCAACGCGCTCGCCTGTTCGCAGTGCTCCCCCGATAAGCGTACCAGGCGCGACAAGGGGCACCGGGCACATCATCGAATGAGGATCGACCAATGAGATTACGATTCGTGCGCCCCCTCATCGGTCTGACGGCCAGTCTAGGTGGCTGCGCAAGCACCGCGCCGACTTACCTCGAGCCGACCGCGCAAGCGATCCTAGTTGAACAGGAGAAGAACGTCTTACTGTTACAGACCTTCGGAGGGCCCGAACGGCAGCGTCTGCGTTATTTCATAGCGAGTACCAGTCGCGGTCGGTATGACGCGCTCCATCTTGATATCGTCGGCTCACGTCGGCTCGGGGCGCAGATAGCAGCTGAGGCCCGCGCAGTGGGCGTCGACGCTCACAACATCCGCCTGTACGGTCCATTCATCGATAGGCGTGATGGCTCTGCCGCCCGAATCGAGGCGATTACGTACGAGGCGCACCCTCCCGTTTGTCCGTCGATTGCGATCGTCGGCCCTTCAGTGAACGACAATTCTTTCGATCCGACGCTTGGCTGCTCGATCCGCAACAACTTGGCCGGCATGGTCAACGATCCGCGCGACTTGATTGACAATCAGGCCGTTGTGCCGAGTGATGGCAATCGTGCGGCCATTCCCGTTGCCACATACAAAGCCTTCGCGACCGGCAATAACAGCAACTTGGGTATAGCTAACAACAAGCTGCTATCAGATCCCACGTCTGCCGGCACCCAGACCGTGCAGCCGTCTCGATAGCGAGAACATCAGTCATTCGATGCGACCTCATTCACAACACGAACTAGACTTGGCCGGCGGCAAAGAGTGCTTTTGCGACAGCCTCGAAATACTGGACAGGAATGGAATTGCCAAGGCTAGTGTTGCAGATTAGCTCACGGACCAGGACGTGATCATCGACGATACTGAGACGAAGGCGCCTCGCTTCATCAATGAGCCGTGAAGCCGCCTCCCCATCGCCGCGGCAAACCAGGACCGGGACGCCCGTTTCGCCACGGATGTAGCGTACCCCGACCAGCAGCTCGCGCCCAGTCAAGATCAATGTCGCGCGACGCACGCCGAGTGGAGACTCGCTCGCCTGCTCCCGCCGAAGGCGTCGGTGTTCGCGTTTCACCTCCGGACTGCCTTGCTGCTCCTTGTCCTCGCGCTTCATATCGCTCTTAGTCATGCGCATGCCGCGCAAAAACAACCAGCGCTGGACGAGGAGATCGACCAATCCGCCGATCAGAAATGCACCACTTGCAATCCCGATCAACAGTTTCACTTGAATGAACACGAACTCGAAGCAGCCCGTGCCGCAAACCGGCAGATAGACCAGTGTCTTCCACGCGCCGACAACGACGAGGAGAAAGATCGCGCCGAGGCAGAAGACCTTGAACAAGGTCTTGCCAAGCTCGATGAGGGAACGCAAAGAAGCGATGCGCTTCAGTCCGCTGATGGGATCAATGTTCTCGAATTTCGGCGTCATCGGCTCCGAGGAAAACACTAATCCACCATTGGCCAGGACCGTCGTCAGAATTGCGCAGGTGACCATACTCCCAAGAAGCGGGCCAACAATTCTCAGTGCAAGTTCGGGCAAGACGCCGAGCGCAAGATCGACCGCAATATTGAACGGCTTATCAAGCAGCTTGTCAGTCAGCATGAGCGCTTCACGACATTTGTCGTAGATGGAACTCGCTTCTAACCAGAGATAGCCGAGACCGGCGCAAGCGCTGACGGCCCTGACTAGATCCGTGCTATGCGGAACCATGCCTTTCTTGCGCGAATCGCTTAGCTTCTTTTCCGTGGGGGCGAGCGTTTTCTCTTCGCTCGTGTCGCTCACTTCAGTTTCCTTTCAAGCCTCTCCAGCTCTCGGCTCGACTGCATGATTTCCGATTGCATGTATTCGATGAGATAGATCGTATAAGTGACCATGACGATCGCAAAGCCTATATTCTTGATCGTCAAAGATAGGTCCCGCGGGTTGAATTGCGGCGCAAAGCGCCCGAGCAGGAGCGCTGATATGTCGGCCAGCAAGAGGAAAGCTACCACAGGTCCAGAGACCAGGACGGCGGTACGTATGATGCTGTCGAGCACGCCCCACAACTCCAGTGTCCCTTGCATGCTCAGCGTGGGTCCAAGCTGATAAGCCGGCCAAACCAGATAGCTGCCGTAAAGCCCGCTGATCATGGTTTGCAGGCCCCCCGATACGACGAAGATCGTGATCGCGGTGGTACCGATAAGCAGTCCCGTCGCCGAAGCCTGACTGCGTGTCGCGGGATCGGCGGGAGTGACCACGCTGCTGATGCCCCGTTGCGCGTCGATGAACTCGCCGACGGCCTGAAGACTCCAGAGGGGAATACTGAGCAGGGCGCCGATCAGCAGGCCGACACACGTCTCCTTAAGACCGAGTAGCGGGATCTTGAGCAGACGGGTGTCCGGATCTAGCTCCTTCAGGCCATCGGCGATGTGCGCCAAGTATGGTAGTTCGAGCGCAACGGCCAGGCAACCGCGGATCAGGCCGCCGATCTGCGGACGCGTAAATACCGGAAGCACCAGCATAATGCCCACGGGGCGGCCCGCACCAAGGCCGGCAGCAACGACGAGTTCGATGGTCGCCTGGATCAGACTTTGCGCGTCGGTGGTTGACAGATCATACATGACGGCGGCTGCTAGTAGCCCGTCGTGAGCGCGGGAAAATCAGTGAAGATCTGCTTGGCTTGTTCGATGAGCGGGGCGCTCAGCACCGGAGCAAACAAACCTATAATCCCAACAATGACCAAAAGCTTCACAGTCAGTGGCAATGTCTGATCTTGGATCTGCGTTGCCGCCTGGATGATGCCGATGACGGTTTCGGCGACCGCCGCTGCAATGAGCGGAGGCAGAACCCAGGTCATGAAAAGCACCAGTGATCGGCTCATATAAGGGAGAATAGTGGCCTCATCCATGCTCACCCTCCAGGTGTTGTATAGCTCAGCACTAGCCCGTGCATAAGCCGCGACCAGCCGTCAATCGCCACGAATAGAAACAGCTTGAAAGGAACTGAGATCACTGTCGGAGACACCATTGACATGCCCATGGCCATCAGAATGGTCGTTACGATCAGATCGATAGTGATAAACGGAAGGTATAGTAAAAACCCGATTTCGAAGGCACGCTTGAGTTCTGAGATTAGAAAAGATGGGACGAGAATGACAAAATCATCGGCTGTGGCTCTGCCGCGCATCTCTTCCGGCCAGACACGTTCGGTCGAGGACAGGAAGAAGTCTCGCTGTTCTTCATTGGTGAAGTTCTTGAGATAGCCTCGCAGCGGCTCCTGCCCAACTTTCGCAGCGGCTACCCAATCCTCGAGCGTTTGATAGCGGAGCTGCAAATCGGCGACTCGATTGTAGCTCTGCTCAAAGACGGGGGCGCTCGTGAAGGCGGTGAGCATCAATGCTGCGCCGTATAGAACGATGTTCGGTGGAATCGACTGGGTCCCAAGCGCATTGCGAACGAGGAAGAGAACGACAGATACCTTTACGAACGCCGTGGTCGTGACGACAGCGAAGACCAACAAGCCGAGCGCGGCCGTGACCGCAAGAAGCGGCAGTATTGCTGGTTCAATGTTAGTCATTACCCGCTAACCCGCCACGCAGTCTAACGCCGAGCTCGTCCCCAATACGTACTATGTCGCCACTCCCGATACGTACGCCGTTTGCGAGGATATCGACCGGGCCGTCGACCGGCCGGCCAAGTTCGAATACATATCCTTTGCTGATGCTTCTCAAGGCTCCCAGCGTGATGGGCCAGCGGCCGCATTCAAAGACAAGCGAAATCTCAATATCGTCAAGATCGGCTTCCGAAGGCGGCTGCTGTGAACCGGGTAGTGTCGTCATATGCGCATACTCCAGAGGGCGCGGCCGCAAGCGAAACGGTCCGTGCAGGATCAGGCGGTTGCCAGTGACATCTGCCGCGGTCCATAACCGGCCCGCAGTGAGGATGATCTGACCGCGGGCGAATGGCGTTACATCCGGCAACAAAGCGTCGCCCTTACGCGTTTTGCGAAGAAGCGAGGCTGACGCCCGGAGGGAGCCGATCTCTCCTGCAACCGTAACGGGTAACTGTGCGGAGACCTCACACAACTGTCGCGGCAATTGGCCGAGCAGCCCGCCTAAGGCGCGGAACGCCGGCGGTATCGGTCCATCAAGAGGCGAGAAAAGAAATAGGCGACCTTTGCCCCTGACCGGACCGTAGATGATGTCGAGTTCGATATAAGGCCCGTTCTTCTCGGCCTTTCCAACATGAAGGAGTCGCAGTTGCTGCTCTGTCTCAGTCTCCAGGCGCGCGAGCAACGGTTCAAGTGCAAGTTCGAGAACCAGGGAACGACTTGGCTCGGAAAGTAAAGCTAGGCCACTCTGTACTGTCGAGATCAAGGCCTCGGCAAGCGCATGCGGTATCGACAACACGAGCGCATCATCGCCGAGGCCCCAAACGCAATCGAGCATCGACAGAGCCGGAGGTTCCTCCTGCCACACAAGTCGTTCCAGTCGCACCGATAGCGGCTTGTCGCAAAGGCTACTCCGCAAAGAGGCGGAGGGCCGCACGTTTCTGTTGAGCCACGAGACGAGACTCTGCGTTAGACGCTGGGTCGGCTCGTACTTCGCGTATGCGTCCGCGCGAGTTGCAGGAGGCGGCTGTACAGGGCAGCGCATTTGCTTCCCAACTGGACTAGCGGTCATCAAATTGCACCGCCCGCCGCCGGCGTGGACAAACCCCTCCCATGGCGAAGCAAGACTTCATCATCAGCCTCTAGCTCGGCTGTTACTTCCGAATGGGTATCGGCCGCACGCCGGACGTCGGTCTCGATTTGTCGCCATTTATGAGTCGCTGCGGAACGCTTCGCCCAGTGCGCACGCCTCTCGGATGCCGCTGTCTCGGCCTGCTTTTGAGCGATACGCGCCTCCTCAAGTGTGCGGCGTTTCGAGGTGATCTCAATCGCGAGCCTCTCAAGGGTGAGCTGGCAATGTTCGAGTTCAACGACGGACAAGGTACCGACCGACATCAACTGTTGGTAAACCTCGGCCTGGGCCTCTGTATGATGCTTTTCAGCAATTGCAAGTTCCTGCCATGCGTGCTCCGCGGCCGAGGTCGCGATATGACGCTTGGCTTCCATATTGGACAACTCACTACGAGCACTACGCTCGCGCATATCCTTCACGCGCCGCAAGCTCGAAACGTGCATGCAGCTCATGCGGTCAGACGGCACATCCATGTGACGGTTTCCTCAAAAGTGGACGCATCGTTTTCACCCTGGCGTAAAAACTCGCGCAGATCATCGATCGAAGCGACAGCTCGGTCCGTCAGCGGATCGCTGCCTTGCTTGTATTCGCCAACCTTGATCAAAAATTCGGCCTCTGCATGACGGGAGATAAGATCACGGAAGAGGGATGCTGCCTTGCGATGCGGTGCAGATACGACGGCATCCATGACGCGGCTGCGGCTCGACAGTACATCGATGGCGGGGAAATGCGCCCGCGCCGCGAGAGAGCGTGAAAGAACGATATGACCATCGAGAATGCCACGCGTTTCCTCGGCGATTGGATCGCCCGTGCCGTCACCTTCCACAAGCACGGTATAGAAGGCCGTGATTGAGCCACGCTCACTCATACCAGCGCGCTCCAGCAAACCTGGCAACATTGCAAAGACAGAGGGAGGAAAGCCCCGGCGGGTCGGTGGCTCACCGGCAGCAAGCCCGATCTCGCGCATAGCGCGGCTAAATCGCGTCAATGAATCCATCATCAGAACGACGCGCAGGCCTTGTTCGCGAAAATATTCGGCGAGCGCGGTTGCCGTATAAGCACATTGCGCCCGCTCCGTCGCTGAGCGATCGGAGGTCTCAACGACGACGACCGTGCGGCGGAGGGCAGTCTCCCCAAGATGCCGCTCGATGAATTCACGCACTTCGCGTCCACGCTCGCCTATCAGCGCAACCACGGTCACGTCAGCGACCGCGCCTTTTACGATCTGCGACAATAACGTCGACTTGCCGCCACCAGGCTCTCCATAAATGCCGATGCGCTGGCCCTCGCCGCATGTCAGAAGACCATCCAAGGCGCGAACACCGAGTGGCAGAGGGCGATCGATGATGCACCTCGTCATTGGATTTGGCGCTTTGCCGCGCAGCGGACGCGTCTCCACGGCTTTGACTGCGCCCTTGCCATCGAGTGGACGGCCGAAGCTGTCGATCACCCGGCCAAGCAAATTGGGGCCGACCGGCACTTCGTGCATTCGGCCAGTGGCAACGACTTCTGCGCGGCCGGACATGCCTTGCAGGTCACCGATCGGCGTCAGCAATACGCCGTCCTGCAACAGACCGATCACCTCAGCCTCAAGCGACCATCCGGTGCGCGGATCCTTGAGCACACAAACTTCTCCAATACGAGCATCCGGCAAAACTGCATGAATCAACGTGCCGATCGCACGCGTGATCCGCCCGCGTACGGCACGCGTGTCCACATGGCTTGCCGTAGTTCGCAGACGCGCCAGCGCCGCGTGCAGAGTCCCATCTCCATCAGGACAGCTATGGTTTGGTCTCGGCGCCGTCACTATTCGTCTGCCTCATGATCTAACCCAAAGCCCAAACGCAGTGCGCGGAGCTGCGCGTCAAGTCCGAGATGGATATTGCCAAATTCGCTCCACAGCACGCATTCGTTCGCTGACAGCGCCGGGTCCGGAATAATTCGGACTGCCGGCCGGTCCTCCCGTCCGTCGCAGGCAGCAAATTCGCGCGTAAGCGCATCAGCATCCATGGGGGACGCATGAAGGGACAGTTTCGCCCCGCCATATCTGTGCGAAATCGTGTGACGAACCGTCCTCACCAACATCTCGCCGGGATCGAAATCGCCCAGTAGATCAGTTACGATGTCCATCACGAGCGCTGACAGTTCCTGCTCCAAAACGGCCTTTCGTCGTGCCACTTCCGAGGCAGCCTGCGCGACCAGCTGTGCCATTTCCTCGGCGCCGGCCCTCACCCCCTCAGCATGGCCGCGCGCACGCTCCTTCTGATAAGCTCTGCGCGCCCAGCCGCGAACCCGCTTCAGATTGCGCTCGGCCACGGCGCGTGCCTCGAGGGCGCTCTGCCAAATCTCGAGATCCCTCGCCGCTATGAGTGGCCCAAGCGGGCGGATGTGCGGAGCGACCGGCGGCGCAGTTTCGTCGTCTGTCATCCCGCTGGGGCCTCCCTCGCCAAATGGGCCAACACCGGCGAAAACAATTGGCCCGCGGCATCGCGGTGTTCAGTCGCCGGATTGTCGGCGGCCGTTCCGACAACTAGGCGTAGAAGCACGCGGCGGCAATCAAGCGTTGACGCTTCATCGAGCCAAGCGCCGAGGCAGGCATGTCCATCGTCTTCAATCCCTAGCGCGAGTTGTTGAGGATCAGCAATTAATCTGGTCGAAACCGCATGCGCTGCATGTCGGATCCCGAAAGCCTGCACCTCGGTGCCGACGCGCTCGACCAGAACGGCGACATCGTGCTTTGAAATCAGCCTTGTCAGCGAACGGGCATGCCAAATGCCGCCGGCGAGCAGGGCAGCCCTGCTCGGATCATGCCCGAGGAGAAGGTCTGGCCCGAAGTCACTTCCGTTCATGCCCATTTCATCTTCAAGCAGCAACGCTTGCAGTCTTATCTGCAGCCTAGGACTCTTCTGCAGTCGCACCAACGTCGCGGCCGAGAGGTTCGCGTCAAGACGCGCGGCAAGGCGGGTCGGATGAATCGTGGCAGCAAGCTTACGAATACCTACAGAGGCTAATTTCAGCGGATCATGCCGCTCGGCAGACGGATTCGGTCTCGTCATGTCGGATACCACACTACGCCGCATTAGGCTTAGTCGCTTTGCGAATCATCTCGATAGCAGAGACACCCGAGCGCCCACCAACCGCGCTAACTTTCTGAGATGATTGCCTGCGCTGACGTCCACGAGCGCTCAGCAAGACGCAGGATAGCACGCCGAATACCGACCCGCCGAGACCCATGCCAACCGCAACCAATGGCGTTGAAATGATTCCAGATGCTTGGGCGAAACCAGCCGCAGCCGCCGGTCGCGGCTCTAGTGCGGGCCGCTCGACTGAGACGAAAACAACAGCCACCTTGTCATAGGATAAGCCCTCGATGCTGTTGGCGACGAGCATTTTAATCTGCGGCAGCAAGATTGAGAGATTTGCCCTCGAGTCATGCCGGATGAAAACCGACGCCGAAGATGGCGTGGTGTCACGTCGCAACAGGTCGTTCTTTGGCAGAACAACGTGGACGCGCGCCGAGAGGACACCATCGATATCACTGATCGTGCGAGATAATTCCTCGCTCAGCGCATAGACGTAACGGGCGCGCTCCTCGATCGGCGAAGCAATCAGACCCGCCGCGCTGAACACTTCGCCTAGACTCTTGAAAGCGTGGCGCGGCAACCCTTCGCCATTCAGCAGGTCGATTGCGGAAGCAATCTGAGTCTGCTCGACCTGGATCGTGATAGTCCCGTCCTTAGCAGCAACGCGGAGCGCATCGACCCCATTCTTGAGGAGGACCGCAAGCATCTCATTGGCCTCACGCTCCTGAACTTTCGTGTAGAGATCGGCTTTGCAACCAACCAGGAGAAGCAGGAGCGGCAGCAGAGCCAGAAGTTGAAGCCGCTTGCGGAATGGGCGCGCCTGACCGCTTTCGCGATCGATTAAACCAATCATTCGCCCCACTCAGCCCGCCGATATCAGCTTGTTCAGAGATGAACCGAGGCTACCGACGCCATTTGAAATGAGTGTTACCTGGATGACGCTGTCAGAAACATCCTTCAGATTCGCCAACATCGCCTCGAAGTCACCTGCGCCACTGGGGGCGCCCGGCACACCTGCTTCCGCTTTGCCCGGTTGCAGCAAAAGGGGCTCCGACGCCGACCCGGTCTCCGTACCTTTTGGAGCTGCATTGACCGGATACATCGCAGAAAGATTCTGGAGGATGCGATCGCCCAGCGGGCTCGCCTGTGTTGTTGCGCGCGATACCTCGGATGTCGGCGGAACCGCCGCCGCTTCCGTTACTGGAGGCGCAAGGTCTTGAACCGAAGCCGCTTGCAAGAGACTCTGCTGAAACTGGACCTGCTCGTCGACCGCTGTTGCCGAACAGGCCTTGGACAGGCCTTCTAGATTGTGAGAAATCGGCGCAGCGCCTAACATCATCATGGAAAGACTCGCTCTCATCGAGATGTGATACGACCAGCCGTTCAAGCCGATTAGCGGCTTAATGTCCTAGACAGGCCAGCTGACGACAAGCTGACGAGTTCGCCCGCACATCGTCATCTAAAGATCACGTTTCGCGTTCACGTACCAAACGTACTCCTGTTAGTTTAAGTCAAAGAGAACCATGAATGCTCATCCGATCCATAATCCCGCACGTTTTGAACGGAGTTCTGTGTGTCGCCGTTTTCGTTTCCGGCGGAATACAGATCGCGCGCGGCGCTCCCCTGTCGCTGCCCTCGACCCCTTATCGGTATACGGTTCTGGATCAGGAGCTTTCTGCCGCGCTGCAGGAATTCGGCAACAACCTCAATATTAAAGTCACCATCAGCGCCGAGGTGAAGGGTCGGATTCGCGGGCACATGCCGGACCTGCCACCGCGCGAGTTCCTTGACCATCTGACTCAACTCTACAATCTTCAATGGTATTACGATGGGCTCGTGCTTTACGTCTCTACCGCAAAGGAAGCGCAAACTCGTCTGCTTCTCCTAACTTCAATCAGCTGCGACGCGCTCAAGGCAACCCTCGATGCGCTCGCCATTTCCGACGAACGCTACATCATGAGACCGGCACCGGGAAATGGCCTAGTCCTTGCGTCCGGTCCACCACGCTTCATCGCACTCGTGGATCAGACGCTCAATGGTCTTGTGGCGGAGGCGCAGGCGCGACCTCGCTCCGTCGAGATGCCGTCCCGTGAATCTGTGCTGATGTTATATCGTGGCGCCTCCGCGACGATCGTTCGGGATGGGCGAACTGAAGGCCCGTACTCTTCAGACATGCCGCGCCAGGAGGGTGCCTTGCCTGCGCAAGGGCCGGGCCGAAGATGATACGGCTAGCCGGATTCCTCAATGAGCCGTTACGCGGGTTGTGCAAGGAGCCTGGACCGATCGTCCGGTCAGACGCTGCACAAGCACGGCGAGACGTACGTGTCGTAAATCGGCTCCAGAACACGAGAATTGCCGCTGCGCCACCTTGTCCACCAGTATCGGGATGGCCGGTGGTAGTGTGCGGAAGGTTCTGCAAAAGCTGAGCGGCTGAAGCGATAAATCCGGTGCTTGCGAAGATTACCGCCATAGCGGAGCAAGGACCACCACGACCGTGACGAAGACTAGGACGGATGGCTCTGCCGTCAAACAGCTTTTAGCGTCGGACAGGGATCCTGAAACCGCTGATCCAGGGTGCGGTGCAGGAAGCTCTCGAAGCCGCGATGGCGGAGGCGCTGGGCGCGGCGAGACGCGGCTGGGCTATCGCTCCGGCTACTACACCCGCTCGCTGATCACCCGGGTGGGCAAGATCGAGTTGAAGGCGCCGCAGGACCGCCAGGGGCGGTTCTCGACCGAGCTGTTCAACGCTATCAGCGCTCGGAGAAGGCACTGGTAGCGGCGCTGGCGTTCGGACATCGGTCTTGGATGCTCGCGGTTTTGCGGCTGCACGAGATTTTGCAGCTTGGACGGGGTTAACGCCGAGGGCACAGTCGAGCGGCGGGAAAGAAAGGCTCGGGGCGGTATCAAAGCGTGGAAATCGGCATACGGACGCTCTTGATCGTTGGTGCGACCTCAATCATCAAGCTTGGCAAGCGAGGCTTGAAAGTCCCGCTCTGGATTCGGACCATGCTGCAAAGACGGCCGTCAAAGTCGTAGCGGTGACGTTCGCCAATAAGATTGCGCGCACCATCTGCGCCTTGCTGGTCAGAGGGGCGGGAAAGAGCGTCGCGTTCGCCACGCTCGCGGACATCGTCACCGCCACTTTGCGCGAGCGCCTGCGGTTCCTCGCCCTTGCCTCCCTCCTTGTCGTCGACGAGATCGGTTACCTCCCGGTCGTGCCTGGCGGCGGCAATCTGTTCTTCCAGTTGGTCAACGCCCGCTATGACAAGGGCGCGATGATCCTCACTCCGAACCGGCCACAGCATTGCTTGATCGACTGCTTCACCACGCAATTGTTATCCAAATCGAGGGATCGAGCTATCGGCTCCGCCAGCACGCCGCTCTCGTCCCGGAAAACGTCCGCTCGCGCCCGCTCACAAATCCGCCGCAGCCCAAGCGCCGCGGCCGCCCGCCTGGAAGGACCAATGACGATTCCGATAGCGGCTGATCCCCGAACCACAATCGCGTCACCCAGGGAAATCTGGACATTCTCACGGAAAGTTCGCTGCCCGTTGACAGAGGTCCATGATCGCCGCCAGGTACAGCAGCCATCTGCAGTCGAAACGTAAGTGATGTCGGCGAGCCAGATCCGGTTCGCTGCTGCGGCCCTAAAGTTGCGATCGATGAGGTTTGGCGCGATCGTGAGGCCATGACGGCTGTCGGCAACGCGGTGCGGCCGGGCCATGATGGCGCCGATGCCGTGCCGATGCATGAGGCATTCGATCCGGCCACGGCTGGCGCCAAGTCCCTGTGCCCGCAGCGCGGCATGGACCCGTGGGTTGCCGTCCCCGAGCGCCGCTGTCCTGATGAACCTGTCGAATATCAGTCAAGTCAAGAGCGCAGCATTGGTGGTCGTGCGTGCTCTGTCCGGACGCTCGCGCCAGGCGTGATAGCCGGCCGGCGAGACCTCGAGCACGGCGCACATCAGCCGCCGGGTAGGTATCGCGATGGTCCTCGATGAAGCGGAAGCTCGTGTCCGCGTTCCGGCAAAGATCGCGATCGACTTTTTAGAATGTCCCGCTCGATGGGCATCCGCTCGTTCTCCTCGCGCAAACGGGCGATCTCGGGAGCCTGGTCCGCCGACATCGGCGCCGCCTGCGTGTTGTGGCGCCGCGTCGCCGATGCCGGCTCCTGCCGGAGCTTCTCAACGCAGCGCCGCAGCACCGAACCGCGCAGACCGAGTTCCTTGCCAACGGCTCTGATCGATCGGCCACTCGACACCAGAAGCTCAGCCGCCTGCCGCTTGTACTCCTCGGTAAACAATCGACGTTGACGTACTTCCATTCGACGCGTCCTGGCTCTCTCTGAGCCTACTACAGGTGTCCACTCATTCGGAGGAGGTTCGCGTAGCTGCGCACCGTCAGCTTCTCGAAAGCTAAGCCTCCTAGGGAGAAGGTGTCGATCTGGGCCCGGCGTTAGCTGTTGGATCTGCCAAAGGAGAATCCGATGGATCCGTTCCACAATTTCGTCCAATTCGAGCCCCCGGATTTCGCCCGGACGGACTACGACGAGCTGCAACAGCTCCCAGTTGACCAAGCGGGGTTTCAGCAGCACCTGAACGAGTTGCACCTGCGCGAGCGCCCGCCCCGCAATGCAAATCGTCGCGGCGACCCTTATAATGTGTCGAACAGGGATGCGGACTGGTTGGACCACGGGGAAGGCACCTCGCGGTCGACGTGGAATCCGCCCACCGAATCTGAACAGGGGAGCAATCAGCATGTGCTTTTTGCGGCCGCAAGTCGCGGTGGCCAGTTGCCAGCCGGCAGTTTCAGTCCGACGGACTCTTGGCACGGCCGGGATTCAGCTGTCCACTTGCCGACGCATAGTGTCGACCAGCAGGAGTATTCGTGGGCGAACGCCGATGATGATTGGCCAACGCCCCCCAGTGTTCCTTGGGAGCATAATCACGGGGGATCGCTCCTCGACCGACGAGCATGGCCTGGCGATGGCAATACTTCAACCGACTACTGGCACGGCCTGGACTCAGCGGTCCACTTGCCGACGCATAGTGTCGACCAGCAGGAGTATTCGTGGGCGAACGCCGATGATGATTGGCCAACGACCTCCACTGTTCCTTGGGAGCATAATCACGGGGGATCGTTCCTCGACCCACGGCCATGGCCCGGCGATGGCAATACTTCAGAAGAAGGGCACTGGTTAGCCCCGGCAGGGGCGCAGTGGGTCCAAGCCTTGAGCGACGGGCGGGTCTCCCCCGCCGGCCCTGCTGGCGGTCCGACGAACGTTGAAGGCCCCGTCCTCCAGCAATCGCAGCTTGACGAAATCCTGAACAGTTGGGCTGGCGAGGAGGAGCAGACAGAAGACGAGGACCGGCAAGAGGCGGTAAGACGAATCAAAGCCTGGGGAGAGGCCGGCGACGTCTATGCACGGCTGGAGCTACCATACCTGTGCCTGACGACCTTGCCCCCCGCCTTTCCGCCCGATCTCCGGACGCTCGACGTCAGCGAAAACGAGTTGATGCACCTGCCCGACAACCTACCGGCCGAACTCCGGACGCTCGACGTCCGCGGCAATCGCATGACAAGCCTGCCTGACACCTTGCCGGCGGCACTTCAGTTACTCGCCATCGGCGGCAATGAGCTAACCAGCCTGCCCGTAACACTTCCGGATGGCCTTCAGACACTCGCCGTCTCCAGCAACCGGCTGACCAGCCTGCCTGAAACCCTGCCGGCCGAGCTCCAGCAGCTCGATGTTCGCGGTAACCGGCTGACCAGCCTGCCGGAGACCCTTCCGACTGGACTTCAGTTACTTGAGGTCGGCGGCAACCGGCTGACCAGCCTGCCCGATACCCTACCGCCCGAACTCCAAGAGCTCGAAGCCGACGGCAACCGGCTGACCCGCCTGCCCGAGAGCCTCCCCGCCGAGCTCCAGTTGCTCTTCGTCCGTGACAACCGGCTGACTAGCCTGCCCGAGACGCTCCCGCCTGAGCTCCAGAGGTTTCATGCCGGCGGCAACAGGCTGACCAGCTTGCCCGAGACCCTCCCGGCCGAGCTCCAGGTGCTCGAGGTGCGAGACAACCGGTTAGCCAGCCTGCCGGAGACCCTGCTAACGCAGCTAGATTCTGGGTGTATGGTTTATCTGGAGGATAATCCGCTGCCCGAGCGGGTGCAGACGAATCTGGCGATGGCCCTGAATGCGCGAGGCTATACCGGCCCTCGGGTCTTCTTCTCAATGGGCCGGGAACCGGCGGTGAATCATGAGCGGCCGCTGGCGCAGGCTGTGGCCGACTGGGTCGAGGGGGAGCCGGAGGTTCTGGCCGCCTGGCAGAACTTCGCCGACGAGGCGGGTGCGCCGGAATACGCGCGCTTCCTCGACAGGCTGCGGGACACCGTAAATTCTGGCAATCCCCAGTTCCGGCAGGCCGTGATTGAGGATCTGCGGCAGGCGGCGACCAGGCCGCAATTGCGCCAGCAGTACTTTCAGCTGGCTTTCGAAGCGAGCGAGAGCTGCGAGGATCGCATCACTTTAACCTGGAACGGCATGCAGACCGCACGCTTAAACGCTGAAGTCGAGGATGGCGCCTATGACAATCGGCTTGACGATCTCGTCCAGCAGGGCCGCGTCCTGTTCCGCCTGGACGCGCTCGAGCAGATCGCCAGGGAGAAGGTCAACTCGCTCCGCTTTGTCGACGAGATCGAAGTCTATCTGGCCTATCAGGTCAAGCTGCGCGAGCGGCTTGAGTTACGGCACATCGCCCCGGACATGCGCTTCTTCGGCGTCTCCTGGGTCACTGAGTACGACCTCAGCACGGCTGAGATGCGGGTGCGCGACGAGGAGGAGACGGGGTTGGCCGACTATCTGGCAACTCGGTGGCAACCCTGGGAGACGGTGCTGAGCCGGATCGCACCCGAACCCCATGCACAGATGCAGCATCGACTCCTCGAGGCGATGGGGGAGGAGTTCGACAGCCGCCTCCAGCAACGGCTCGCCGGTCATGAGCTAATCGGGAACAGCGATGCCGAGCGGCAGTTCGGAGCGCAGATCCGCGATGAGATCGTCCGCGAGATCAAGGGCGCGCTGACGCGTCAGGTGCTCGCGGACCATGCGCTTGAGCTGTGAAGCGGCCATCCCGTTGCAAGGAGCTGTCAATCCTGTTTTCACTCAGCCGTCGGCGCGTCATGGTCGGCTTCGGACGCCCGCGCGCGGAGGGACCATCTGTGAAAATGTAGTGCTCGGCCGGCAGGATCTAACCGCACGGCGGCGCTCGATCTTTTCGAACGATTGCCGCGGCGGGCGCGCCCGGCAGCGGCGCAGGTGCAATTCATCACCTTCGCAACACCAACCGACTGCCGCTATTGTTTACGTAATCTGCCGCCAGGCAATCAGCCTATTCCATCCGGAGTGGACGAGGACGGATTGACTGGCTCATCGCATAGGCGTTCGGAAATTTCTTTGTACATCCTGACGAGCTCCAGCGGGTGCCGAGTCGCAAGTCGGCGGCATAACGATGCGGCAAATCCCTGCATCACACCTGATATCGGCCATGGCGTATGCAGGAAAAGCCCAATCAGCCGATCAATTTCGAGTTCACGCTGGGTGCTATGCCGGGTAAAGCGTGACGTGAGACTTCCTGCCCACGAGCAAGCCAGGAGACGAACACACGGATCTTACGAGCGGGTTTCGACACCGCTTTGCCGGGAGTCCGCACCAGCCCAAGCACCACGCTTGCCGCACGTAACGGGGCTAGCGCAAGAGAGGCGCGTCGCAAAATCAAACTGTATCAAATTTCTCTTATGCCGGCAGCAGTTCCCTGCCGCACTTAGCGCGCACGAGGCGTGTTTCCCAAAAAGGCCCTGCTCACCTAGTTGGTAATCGAGACAACAGAACTACTACGTCCGCTACTATTAGCTATGCCCGGGCCACTTCTGTAGGGCGGCAGCGCCAGCGCAGCGGGCGGGTGCTTGCATTGCGCGATATCGTGCACCGATCGTTGCGGACAACGTGATTTGGTTACGCGAAATCGGAATACGCTGCGCTGTCGCGATTGCTTGTATTGCGGTTGTGGCTCACCAAGCGTCCCACGTTGTCGAGTTAACGCATTTGGTCTTGAGCGCATATAAATCGCAGGTCCAGGCAGACGTTGGCGAGCACTCAATGCGAGGCGCTTTCGCATCGACACGCAAGACCGATCCGCTGCATGGATCTTCCGCGCTTTTTTGCTTCAGCGCATCGCGCAAAGCTCCTGGTCAGGAGTCCGGCCGATCGCGCACTCAATGCGTTCGCGCATAGCTGGATCGATATCTTTGGCGCCGAGCAACTTTGGCGCCGGCGTCGCTTGCATTTGAAGAGCTGGTCTATCCCAGCTAGCGCAACTGCAGAGCCCCAGAGCGGCGAAGAGAGCCGAGCACGAAAGCAGACAAAATGAACCCAAGTGCCACCGCACTGCCTTACGAGGTGAATTCATGCGGTCCTTCTTAGATTGACTGCTGCGACTGTGAATCGGCTGCAAGGAGCGTGTTGCTGAGTTCCTCGGACGGGGCGTCGTCGTCCTTTGCAGCTGCGAGTGTGATGGATCCAACAGGCTGGATTGTGAAGTCCGAGGCAAGGTCCTGATAGGATAGAACAGCAAGATCGATCCCATTACGGGTGAGAAAGCCGCGGACAAAGCGTCGTATATCCATCGAAGCAAGGATAACGGGCTTGATCTGCCCCCGAACTACGTTCGAATGGATCTGACGCATTTTTGAGAGCAGCGCCTCGCTTTGCCCGTCGCTCAAAACCAGGTAGGGTCCTTTGGCAGTCTCTCGAACCGCGCTGCGCACGATATCCTCGGTTTGACGTTCGATGATAAAGACGGGCACGACGCGGTGTGCGTTGGCATACCGGTGGCAGATTTGCCGTCTCAGACCGGAGCGAACATGTTCCGTGAGCAAGACGACGTTTTGTTCACGTCCGCTCCATTCGGCCAATGCTTCCAAGACCAGCCGTGTGTTCCGGATCGGAATACCCTCCTCCAGGAGGCGCCGCAAGACGTCGGCTACTTTAGGGATCGGCGTCGTACGCAACACCTCCTTGACCAGATCGGAATATTCCGTCTCCATGCGGGCCAGCAACTGGCGCGTCTCCTGGATACCCACCAAGCACTGTGCATAGCGGGTCAACGCCGAATGGACGCGCAAGGCCAGGATTTCAATGGGACGGTGGTGCCCGATGCCGGCTGCTTTGAGAGCCGGTGCATTGCTCTGTTCAATCCAGATTTGATCCGTCTCCCGGTCATGCCGAAACGGGATGCCACTCAATTCAATGTTGGCCGGATCGTCGTGGAGTGCGAGCTGCGTTGGATCAATTAACTCCTGCTCGACGGGCACGCCCTCGACATCCACCCTGTACTGCAAGTCTGGCAAGCGCTCGTCGACCTCGATGGGGATGCGCGGAATTGTGATGCCGAGATCAGACGAGATCAGTCCCGAAACGCGTGCAATGTGCTGTTGCAATTCTTCTTTGTCGATCGCCCGTGTCAGACTTGACGCAAGGAACAACGCGACGGGAAGCGCCTCCGCAGGCACGATTTCCTTGTTAGACTGTGTGGGAGCCGGGCGAGAGACATCAGCGCTTTTCTTGCCGCTTTGGGTCCCACCGTCGGCAAAGCTCGCTGCCGCAAAGACTGCAGCCAAGACGAGAAAGACAGGGAGCGGAAAACCCGGAATAGCCCCCATTACAACGAGGACGCAAGCAGACAGCCGCAATGCGTGCGAGTTTGCTGTGAGCTGGTTAACGATGTCGGTCCCAAGATTGAGCCTTACAACCCCATTTACACGAGTGATGATTGTCGCAGCTGTAATCGAGAGCAGCAGCGAGGGAATTTGTGAGATTAACGCATCACCTATGGTCAGCAGGGTATATTGATGCAGCGCCGCCTGGAAAGACATGCCCTTTGAGAGCAGGCCGATGGTGATCCCGCCCAGCATGTTGACGCAGATAACGACCAATCCTGCGATGGCGTCGCCCTTCACGAACTTCATGGCGCCATCCATAGCCCCGTAAAGCTGGCTTTCTTTCTCCAATGTAGCGCGCCGGCTGCGGGCTTCGTTCTGATCGATATGGCCATTGCGCAATTCCGCATCGATTCCCATCTGCTTGCCTGGCAGAGCATCGAGCGTGAACCGCGCCGCCACCTCCGCCACGCGTTCAGCCCCCTTGGCCACGACGATGAACTGCACCATGGTCACGACTAAAAATATGACAATGCCGACGACGATATTTCCCGATATGACGAAATCACCGAACGTGCGAATGATGCTGCCCGCATCCCCCTCAGCCAAGATCAGCCGCGTCGTTGATACGGTGAGCGCCAGACGGAATACCGTGGAAATCAGAATGACGCCTGGCAAGGACGAGAAATCAAGTGGAGTGCTAATATAGAGAGCGACCATCAGCAGCAATATGGCGAAGCCGAGATTGAAGCCGACGAGCGTATCGATCGCCACTATCGGGATCGGCATGATCATCATGCCGACCGTCAGAAGCAGCATCAACGCGACCATCAAATCGGAGCTGGCCGACGCGCGCGCAATGATCTTACGCAGGACGCTGGTCATGGGGACCTTCCGATCGTTGATTGATCAGGCCAATGCCGTCACGCAACGAGACATAGCGTTGGAAAGCGGCGAGCGCCTCGTCTATGAGGCCGGCCCGCCGCAGGGCGTGGCTACGCAACAGCATCAAAGAGATACGCGCCGAGGGTTCGTCATCAAGTGTGTTCAGTCTATCTATGACCTGCAACGCCTCACCTCCGAGACCTTCCAAGATGAGGGCATAGGCGAGAATCCGTAATAGATCGACATCTCGCGAGTCCTTGCCGACGATGAGTCGCAAGAGAGCCACGGATTCTGCGCTCTGCCCACATGCAAGGTGAAGATAGGAAAGTGTACAGAGCAAATCGCGCTCCTGCCCGGAACTCAGTGAGTCGTTATCGGATTCGGAAACGTTGGTCGTCCGCTGCGCTCCATCGGAGTTGAACATTGTTAGGCTTCGATCAAGCTATTCCGATTCCGGCGGAGCAGCGCTAGCCAGTGCAGTCCCTGCCGTAGGACGACGACACCGCCCCCAGCTATCGGATCCGCAGGCGCGGCCGCCAGCTTATGGACGAGACCTTCCAGAACAATGCTATACCGCTCCGCCCGCAGCATGTCCGGATGACGAAGGCTTGGCGTGACGAAGGAGAGTAGATCGTGCGCGATATCGCGCCCGTAGAGCGATGCCACCCCAGCGCGTTGCTCGAGCTCATAAATGCGAGTGCGCATCTCGTTGAGACTGACACGCCCGACTGCATCAATATCTTTGGCCTCCGATGCGGCTTCGATCGCTAGATCCAGCGGCATATAGCGCGTGTTCACCTCGCCCCAGATCGACGCCAGCTCCTTCTCGCCGTTTGCACGAGCACCGTCCGCCTCACCGTTATTGGGTTGGATGGTCGGCCCTATCACTGGTTGATGATGGTGCTCGCTGAGTCTCTGCGAAGCAGTGCCAGGCCCGACATCGTAGGGGGACACCTTTGACATGACGATCTCCTTATCCTTCCTTCGGGCCCGGAAACCTAATACGGAACGGCAACAACGCGGCCATTGCGGCTTAGCAGCACACGCCCATCCTCGATTCGAGTGACCGCCCATCCGTCGGCCAAGAGAGCGCCGACGAAATACTTCTGCCCACCGACAAGCAGATAGGGCTGGGGTCCGCGCGAAACAGCTTCGATCGCGATTGAGGATGGCTGCTTTTCCTCCTTGACGATCACTCCGTTCACCAGTGTCACCGCACCGTATGTACGACCATCGAACCATTGCTGGAGCTCCTGCCATTTCGCAACGGTTGCAGGCGTGACTTTTCCCTCAGCGCTAACAAAACCCGGCCCCGAACCAACCCTGATATCGAGCAGGCCCGCCTTATCAATTTCCTGTTTCAGCACTTCGGCTGCAGCCTGAGCTCGCCGATCGTCAGGCCGGTTCATGCTCAGCTTGGGTACAAGCTCTGCGGCAGGCGGCGCAATGCCGGTCGGCGCACTTCCGCTGGCTTTGAACAAAATCGTCGAGAGACTGCCTACGCCAAGAAAGCTGAGGAGCACGAGGGCGAGAGCTGAGATCCAAACGCGCGAGAGGCTGATCGACCGAGCCTCAACTGCATTCTGCATCGACCAGCGAATAGACATGGCGCCCGCACGAATGACGGCAGGAAGAAAAAGAACAACACGTTCACCTGCGGCAATATCCCCTTCGCCCTCTGGGGTGCTTACGGCTGCAAGAGCCTCAAGCTCGATTGAATTGCCAACGAGGGTGACACGTAGGTGATGCGGCTCAAGCCCTTGTTCGACGAAAACCATATCCGCGTCGAGGCCGCTACCGATAAGGCTCGTTCCGACAGAAGCCTTCCCGCTTAGCCCGGCATAAGGTCCCGACAGTACCTCGAAATGTAAGGAGGCGGCCTCATTCACGGACAATTCTCCGAACTATGAGGAGCACGGCAGGGCGATTGGTCGCACGACTCATTCCTAGGCCGCACCACTATGACGGGAAAGGCGGAGCGACGATTCGCCCCGCCTTTCACCGTTATCCGTTGACGCGCTCGCTGGCCGCCTTCCTCTCACTCGAGAGCTCGGTCGTCAGTGCACGCAACCGTATGTCCTGCACCATGGCCTGCTGGTTAACCGCCTTCAATTCGTCGATCAGTTTCTCGAAAGTACCCGTCCCACCAACGTTATCGGTCGCCGAGCTACCGACGCTGGAACTCGAGGACTTGCTATCAGTCTTGCTATCAGTCTTGCTATTTGCCTTGCTATTTGCCTTGCTATCATGGGAGTCGTGGACACCACCAGTAGAAGAGCTAGTAGAACTTGCTTTGCTCATATCGCTTCACCTTCCGTTTTTTTGCTGCCATCAATGGCAACACTCCACTGACGTCGAAGAACCGGCGTCAGGTATCCTCTTCTGTTTCAGCTATAGCTTCGCGAAGATTTGACATGTTTCGCTCCATCGCCTGCATCGCGACGTTGGCAAGAACCGAACCGAAAGCCGATTCGAACTTCTGACGATCAGCTACCGACTGCGAGCTGCCACTGTCAGAATTGGTATGGATCACGCCTTCGATTGCCCCGGCCATCTGGTGCCTCTCACTTCAGTTCCGCCAAAACGGTGGTATCACCACCGAGCGATTCACATTGCTCACGCTATTGGGATTAGCTGTCGAGAAGCTGACGAGAATGAGAACAACCTCACTATCGTCAAGTGAACCCAGCTGAGAGCGCGCATTCGCAGGTACATGCCGCGACTGCCACCGCGCGAATTTCTCGGCCCCACTTCAATCTCTACATAATGCCGACGAGCGCCAGATCGCGGCGCCGGCCCAACGCACCTCATCACATTGCTCGATCAGCAATGGTGTGATGGCAAGTCAGAGGCAAAACCGCGCGCAGTTGGAAATGCTACCGCGGGAATCGGTGGTGATGTTGTTTCGTGCCCCACAGCGATCGTCACTCGGGACTGACGACCGCAGGCACCTGCTTTGCGAAAGCGTCAGAGCAGCGTCGTGCCTGCACATGCTCTGAGCCGGAGATGAGTTTCATGAGCACGATGACGCCTCTCCGGGATGTTAAGACGACCGACATTGGCTCGTCCTGCTCCGTCCAAAAGTCGTCAGCTTCTCGAAAGCTCGCCTCCTTAACGTGAAAGCCTCGATCTTACGATGTCGATGCCAAGTATTTACCGCAATGGAATGGAAATGAACCTAATGCAGCTCAACAGCGTTTCGCTGCCCGCCAGTGCAGATCCAGCTCTGTTCGGGCTTGTTCCGGGGGCTTCGTCGGCCTTGGGATCATCCGCGCAGACCCCCGGCCAGATTCGGCAAGGCGAACCTTCGATCTTCGAGGCGATGGTGTCCATCTGCTCGCGGGAAGAGAAATCCGACGTTCGCTCCACGCCACCGGATCTGCTGCAATCAGAGCTACAGATCCCGCAGGATTCGCTGGACCAGTTGTCAGCGCACGCGAAGGCGGCGATCGAGGCGGTGATGAAGGATCCGGTTTTTTCTTCCTCGGTCGATTCCTCCTCGGTCGATTCCTCTTCGGTCGACACCCCTGGTGCAGACGCATCGTCGACGGCTGCTCCATCGCCTGACGTACCGAGCACTCCGGTGCCAAGCTCTAGGATCACGTGGAACGGCGGCACGCTCACCAATGCCGAGTTGCAGATCGTGGCAGTGCTGAACCGGCACAAGGACCAATGCCCACTCAGCTGGGACTCGCTGGCAGCCAAGGCCAGCGATCCGTCGACGCCCCCGGATCTGAAGGAGGCGATCGAAGGATTGCGACGCGATCCAGAGCTCTTCTATGCGATTGGCTCCCAAGGGGACGGCCGCTGCGGCGGCAAGATCAAGGCCAAGGATCTGTCAGAGTTTTCCGCCAGCCATTCGCAGGTTGCTACATTCCAGGAGCAGCAAGCGCAAAGCTACGAGCAGAACTATATTCCATCCGACGGCACCTCGAATGGACAAGCATCGGTCATGACCTTGAATGATGCATTGCGCGAGCTTTACAAGTATTCTGACTACCTGCCCAAGAATTTGAGCCTGGACGATTTCAAGCGGATTGTCGACGGCAAAGCCGACATCGGTAAGTGTCCGCCTCAGCTGATCGCGGCGGCTCAACACTTCCTCGAGCACCCGGACGCCTGGAAGCAGTTGTGCGGTGGTGCGACTGATAAAATCCACAAGGAAGACTTCTTGCAAGTCGCCTCCTCGTCGATGAATTCCACGCAAGGCGAGCTGAACACGCTCGACACGATCCACAAGAATCAGAACGCCTTCTTCGGGGACGGTGACCTGACACGACACAAGTTGGCGAGTATGGTCGAGGACAAGACTCTCGACCCGAAGATACGAGAAGCGGCATCGCAACTGCTCTCGGACCCGATCTTGTTCCGTTTGCTAAACAATTCGATTACGGGCTACAAGACCCATCAGGAGTTCTTCGATTTAGGCGGCGGGCACACGGTCGACTCCGGTAATATCAGCAACAACGACTTCAGGCACTTCTATAGCAACATGTCACCTGCGAACCATACCGTTCAGCAGATCAAGACCCATGTCACCAAGACCGCCGCTGAACAAAATGCAGTCACAGACATGTTGATGGGGGTATCCGACCAACCCGATGTCGCGTCTCCGAAGAAGAATGGCGGGGTCCTCATGCATGCGGTCGATGACGTAGCCGAGGTGGGCTCGAAGGTGCTCGACTGGGAGGCCACGGCAGTAGGCCTGCTCGGCGTCATTCCGGGACTGGGCGAGTTGGCCGATGGCATATCGATGGTGCTCGAGCTCGAGTCGCAAGCATTGAGCCTTCTGCATACGGGCATTAGCGGAGGTGATATGAAACAGGCTCTGAAAGAGGTTGGCCTTAATCTTGCGGGGCAGGCCATTAGCTTTGTCGCTGGGCCCGAGGTCAAATTCGCGCTGCGCGAGGGCCTCGCAAAGGAGATGCTCGAACAGACCGTGCAGTTCGGCCTCGATACGGCGATCTCGAAAGTGCAGTCCTATGCCGAGGACCATTTGGACGACCTGAAGGCACGCCTTACCGAGCCCATGCAGGCCGCAGGCGTTCCGAGTCAGGTCGCTACGCCGCCGTCGTCTCAGAAGGTGGCCTGAAAGGCCAGTTGCGGGTAAGGTGCGGATTCGTATCTACCTTTTCAGGGACGGACGCTTGCAACTTCTGCGCCGCTCGACAGTACGGCCTCGAGAAACTCGGTATGTGCCACGTCATCAGGGCGAAGCCGCCGCTCGGCAAGCGGCGGCGGAAGAACGCGCGCTGCACTCGAGGCGCACCCCAAGCACCTCGCGCCACTCTTCTGAGAGCCGGCTCCGCAAATTTGAACAGGTCGATAACTGGAGTTTCTGCCTGAAAGCGGCGATGATGGCCGCGAACAGGAGAGACCAAGAACAGACGAACCGCGCAGGAACCACAGCCCGGCTTTCAAGGCGAAGGTGGCGCTTGCCGCCGTCAAGGGCGACCGGACGATAGCCCAATTGGCCGAGCACTTCGACGTCCACCCCATCCGGTGACGGCCTGGAAAGCTCAGCTTGAGGCCCGGGCTTCTGACGTGTTCGGCGCGGGGAGCTCCGCGACGGTTGTGCCCGCGGTCGATGTGAAGTCACTAAATGCCAAGAGCGGGGAGTTGACGCTGGAGAATGATTCCTAAGAAACGGGAGCACCGACTTGCGGCTCCAAGGGTTGGAGAACAAAGGCCAATGCCTTGGCACGCCCATGCAAATTGTTGACCACTCGCGTTGGGTAACGCGTCTCGTAGGACGAGGCCCTTGGATCGACATAGTCCGTCCGTATCGCAAAGCGTTGTAGAACAGAACTGCGATCTTGCGGGCCGTGGCGGTCACTACCTTGGCCTTGCCGATGCGCGATGAAAGTCGCCTGTAAAAGCCGCCGAGCGCGGTGTCTGTACGGCCCACGGTCACGGCAGCAAGGCGCAGAAGTGCCGCCGCCCTACCGCCGGATCCGCGCGTTCGGGACGAGAGCATTCTGCCGCCGGAGACCTTGTTGTTCGGCGCCAGTCCCAGCCAGGAGGTAAAATGCTTTGCACTTCGCCACGAGGAGAGGTCGTCGCCCCATTCAGCGATCAGCTTCAGCGAGAGGTAAGGACCGAGGCCGTCGAGCGTGGTGATGTCCTTTCCGACCAACGGAACAGCGCCACGCGGACGTTCGTAAGCTAGAGCGTTCGCCTGATCGGTTCGATTCCGACGCGCCTTCAACACGGCTTCGATCCGGGGCGTCGCAGACAGATGCTTTCTCGTGGTAGGCGTCCTAAAGCGCAAGTGCCTGCTCGAGCGCAAACAGACGCTCGGCGCGATAGCTTCCGGTGAGCGCCTTCACGATCGTCTCCGCACTAGCGTGGCAACTGTAATGGCGCAAGCACGCCAGCGCCTCAGGATCGCGCTCGCCGGCAAGGATCGCGCGGATGAGGCGCAGCCGGTGGCGCCGGTGATGTCGGCGAGACCTGGTGGAGTTGAAGATTTATCTCCGTCAAGGCCTTGTGCATATGCTTGATGTGGGAGGCCGCGTACCCAATCAGACGCTCGCGCTGGCGCACGTAGGATCGCAGCTCCGCAATCTGTCCTTTGGGCCGAAAGCTGGCTCGCGACAGCCCAAACGAATGGAGCCGCTGCAGCCACTGCGCATCGGTGATATCGGGCTGCCTCGAGCATCGGCACCACTTCTGTCTCAAAACACATCGGCCAACCGGTCCGGCCGGCGACGGCCGCGCCCACCCTTCTTCTGCGATGGTAGGCGGGGTTGTTCTCGGTCCGATACGCGGTTGACGGACTAAACGACGCCTTGGCGGCGGCCACTGGCGGGCTGACGGTACTTCGTGTAGAGCCTTCTGTCGTTGCCGCCCGTGATGCAAGAAGTTTCTGACCCGTTCGGCGTGTGGACGATGCGGTCTTCTGTCAGGCCTTCCTTTACGGCGTCCTCAGAAGCCGCTGGCCGGTATGGTGATCCGCGGATCAAGTCCAATTCTCATCTCCGAGCACCTCGGCTCTTCGGCTCTAACTGGTTTTCCTGATCCAGATCTGTTCGATCGTTCCGCCCATTAGGGTCGTCGCCTTCTCACACCCTTCACCAACGTCAGGCTATTTCGTGCTGCATTCGTCATGATGCCGTCACTGCCTGCGCTGGGTTCCGATAATCCACCTTCCGGGTGGCCATGGCCCAAATCGTCCGAGCCATCTTGGTCGCGAAGGCGATCGCCACGAGCATGCGCGGCTTCCGCGAGAGCGCTTCGGCGAGCACAAGAGCTGCGTTTGCGCTCAGGTAATCTACCACTTCGCCGGCGGCCAGACCGTCGTCCGCCAATGATCCAGCAGAGCTGGCTCGAGACCGGAAGACGAGCCGCGGGCATGGTAGTCGATGGCTCAGCTCCGGCTGCCTGTCTTCCCGACTCGGCTTCGGAAGGCGGAGCTTCCATGAGTTCGAGCACGGCGCGCCCTTTCCTACGCCAACCGCCGTTCAGGCGCTCGTCGAACGGCAGTGCCACGTAGTAGGTGACGTCATCCGGAGTCACTCTCGCGATCGCGTTGCGCGCCACGCGCCCATCCGAATATCCGGTCGACACTGCGTGCAGTTCGCTGCCTCGGACTGGGAGTGCCACCAGGTCGAGCAAGCCATCCAGCGCACGAGACGCTCGGGCGGCGGTGGAAGTCGCTTTCCTCGCGGCGAGCTCGACGCCTCGGCGGGTCCGAGTGCCCCCCATCGTGTTCCCCTTGCGACGCGCCGCTTGCACCAGTCCAGCACCTCCTCGCCTCGTGCTGGGTGGATAACGTGGAAGCCTGCATCGCGCAACGCCTCGACGATACGCGGTCGAGCTGCCCAAAGGCGTGGTCGGATTTTCCCTTTATGCGCTGGCGTCAGCTTACGGACAGCTAAGCTGTCTATCAAGCGGGTAAGGTCTAACGACCTGAAGCAATGCAAGACGTATGATCCAGGTGCAGTCGTCATGTACGGTCGCGTTAACAATTGGCCCGATATTCCGGCCGAAGGAAGATATCATCGGCCAGCCAACGCTGAGGAAGCGGGTGCCGAAAGCCAGGGCTTCGCCGATGCGTTCGCTAGAACGCGATTGCAGGAGTCTGCTGGCAGCTCACCTTCGCAACCGAGTTATTCCCTCGTTCGAAAACCTCCTGTGGTCGAGATCGATAGAGCTACCTTCAGGACAGAAGTGAGGACCTTTCATGGCGACGCAATCAACCGCATCGCCAACAATCCACACGAGTACTCGGAATTTGTATCCGCAAGAGCTAAGCGCACAGCAGAGGTCGCTAAGGAATACGGTATCAGAAGAGATTCAGAAGACGCCCGATATTACAGCTACCAATTAGGAAATGTGAGCGTCGGCCTCCAAAGAACGGAGGCCGGATTCAACATGACTGAGTTCGAAAGCGATAAGTGGCGAGAACAGTTCCCTGGACGAAGTGAAGTCACCTCAATTGTGGATTTTCAGGTTGCTCATCCGCTTGTCGCGAACGCCGGCGATATTCTGCTCGAACATCAACTTCGGCAAGACGGCGAACGACCATTGGTGAACTGGCGTCCTGCTAATGCAGAAGCGAAGGCCCGCGCAGAGACAATGGGCTTCGTTGAAGTGGACGAGGACGACATGGTACTTGACCCCACTCAGTCCGCCCAGTGGACAAAAAACAGCCTCGGTGAATGGCAGCGCGCAACTAAATCTCAGCTTTATCTCTCCAAGGTCGATAGTGATACTGAGGTTGCAGCAGATTCCGAAGAGGATGGTGACTTTATGTAATGCCAGATCCGCAGGCATTCATGTTTGGGCAGGCGGTGGAGCAAGGAGCGCAGGCAACCCGACAGCTGCGGCAAAGGTCAAGCCTTAGCCGAGCGAAACCGACAATTCGACTGGATCCGCGAGGTGCTTTGTAACAAGGCACCAATGTTCACCATCAGGCCGGTCCGAGGTGGTTTCGCCGTTTGATGCGCCAATCTGAGGGAGATAGGGTGTCTCGGCCAATTCGGTCGAAGACACCAAATCAGGAGAGATGTCGAGCGAATTGAGCCACAGCAGCCATGCGCTCTGATCCTGGCGCTAAGCTCTGCGCTGCTGCCGCCGACCTTAAGGACGGACGTGTTGACCGGCGCGATGTGGCCCGTCCTGAACCGGCTTAATGCCAGATGCGATCTCGACAAGCTTGTGTGCGGCGGCTTCGGAGCCAAGCTAGCTTGATCGGCGGAAATCTCATCAGGCTCGGACTGACTCGCTGCCGCCAAGCATCGTGGAATCGTCGCCGCTAAGAAGGCGGTTTGAGCGCCTGCGACCGGACACCTGCTTGCCAGAGGATGATCAGGATTGATGTCAGCAAATCCCTCAGCCAGGCGATCACGCGGCGGAGGTTGTGGCCGACGGCGGTGAGGATGACGTTGCTGGCGTCGCTCTCACGCCCCTTGGGATGGCAGCGGCCGAGGTGGCCGTCGCTCTTCATGTGGCCAATGATGGGCTCGATGGCTGAACGGCGCCGGAGCTCGCGCTCGATGACGCCGAAGACGCCCCGTTTCTGCCCGGAGATGAAGACGCGGCGCGGTCTATCGGTGTTGCGGCCGCGATAGCCCTTGTCGACATAAGCGCGCTCGACCGCGCAGCCGGTTAGCGTTTCCGTCGCCTCGATGATGGTGCCGAGCGAGTGTCCGTCATAGCGATTGCCGGGCAGTGCGCGAGCGTGCAGCACGAACTGGCCGCCCGGCGCGCGGTCGTTGGTGGTGACGATCGAGGCCTTGACGCCGAACTCCTAAGGCGCTGCCGCCTTGCCTTTGCGGATGTACTCGTGACCTGGGGCGCATGGAAGGAATAGAGTTTCCTGCGCTGCCGCTGCTGTTGCGATCCGCGCATCAACGTCAGTACGGCGTCGTTCTTTCTTCCTGCTCATTTTCTGAACCTCCGTTTGTGAGGCCGCCGCGGCCCGTCACGGGTTCCGAAGCCGGGGAATTCAGGGGGCCGGCGCACCCTTAGGCCGAAACGAAATGAAGGGCGACCAAGCCGCTGCGCCGGCCACCGGCCCCGCAAGACCGACAGCGGGACGGGGGCACTTGGCGACCGCTTTGGGCGTCGTATATTGAACCGGTAGGCTGCGTCGGCCTTGCTCAGCCCGCCGTCGACCACGCTTCGCACCATCGCCTCTCGACCTTTGGGCGTCAAAGGCGCATTCTTGTGGACATTCATCTGTTCTCTCCTTGGAACACTGAAGCTTCGCAACCTCAGCTTCCTCGGATCAGACCAGATGGACAACCTCCTGAGGAACCAAAGCTAGCGGAGCGCTTCGGCAAGCGCGTCCTGTCGCTCGATGACGACATCGTTCGGCGTTGGGGATGGATTTTCGGCGAGGTAACGCGGGCTAGTGTTCTGTCACTGACATTTGAATCCCAGCTTGTCGCGAACATGATTCACTCGCGGCATGGGAAACGACTTGATTGTACTTGATCGCAAGGCTCGC
>NZ_JADPKS010000082.1 GCF_023074175.1 Bradyrhizobium sp. 139 | reverse complement strand
AGGCTACGGGCCGCCCCAGCGCCACTCCGAGCCTAAATCCGTCAAACATTCCGACACGACCGCGTAAGCCGGCGACAAAACAAATAATTGCCCAGTCTCGAAGCGTAATCCGGGAATCGGGATTGCGGACCTAAACCCGGATTTCGCTCCGCTCCATCCAGGCTACAGAAGTCGCACCTTCGTCAATGCTTCTGCCCGTACAACACCGGCACCGCCGAATCCACGATGACCTCGACGAGGCTCGTGCCGGCGAACGCCATCCCCCGCTTGAGCGCCTCGCTGAGTTCCGCCGCCTTGCTCACCCGCACTGCATGGCACCCCATGCCTTCGGCGAGCCGCACGAAATCGATCCCCGGCAGCTCGAGCCCGGGCACGTTTCGCACCTGCATCACCTGGCTGAATGAGCGCATCGCGCCGTAGCCGGAATTGTTGATGACGACGATGGTCAGGGGCAGTTTTCGTTGCGCGGCGGTCCACAGCGCCTGGATCGAGTACATCGCCGAGCCATCGCCGATCAGGCACACCGTGCGGCTCTTCGGCTTGCCGAGCGCCATGCCGACCGCGGCGGGCAGCGAGTAGCCGAGGCCGCCGCTCGCCATGGTATAAAAGCTGTCCTGGCCGCGCATCGGCATGAATTTTTGCATCGCCGGCCGGTGCGAGGGGACTTCCTCGACGAGCGACGCGCCGTCCGGCATCGCCTGCGACAGCGAATACAGCAGAAATTCGACCGGAAGCGGATCGGCAGCTTGTGGCGCCGGCGGCAGCGCGCGGCCCCTTGGCGCCGCGCGTTTGCTCTCCGGCAGGAGGTCGAGCAGCAGGGCGAGCGCGGGTTTCATCGTCGCGACGATGCTGGTGCCGACCGGCGTCACCGCAGCGGCATCCGGATCATCGGTGATCTGGAAGATCGTCGCGCCGCCGTCGAAGATCGCGGCATGGCCCTCGACGTGGAAGGTGAACACCGGCGCGCCGACCACGATGACGAGATCGTGCTCGCGCAGCGCATCGGACAGCTGCGCCGGCGAAGCGTGCAGGAAGCCGGCGAACTGCGGATGACGTTCGGGGAACGAGCAGCGCGCCGAGAACGGGCTGACCCAGACGCTGGCCGTCGCCTTCTCGGCGACACGCACCATCAGGTCGACCGCCCCAGCGCGATCGACGCCGGGGCCGACAACGAGGGCAGGGTGCTTGCTCGCACCGAGCGCAGTGACCAGCGCCTTCATTGCGTCGGGCTCGGGCCCGATCTCGCGGCTGACCCTGCGCGCCTCGACCGGCGCGGTCGGATGCGCCCAGTCGTCGACCGGGATCGACACGAAGGTCGGCCCGCACGGCGGCTGCATCGCGGTGTAATAGGCGCGCGCGATCGCGGCCGGAACGTCCTCCGGCCGCGCCGGCTCGACGCTGTATTTGACGTAAGGCCGCGGAAACTCCGAGGCGCGCTCGGCATAGAGGAACGCTTGCAAGGGCAGGATCGAGCGCGCCTGCTGGCCCGCGGTGATCACGAGCGGCGTCTGGTTGCGATGCGCGGTGTAGATGTTGCCGAGCGCGTTGCCGACGCCGGCGGCCGAATGCAGATTGACGAAGCCGGCATTGCGCGTCGCCTGCGCGTAGCCATCGGCCATGCCGACTGCGGAGGCTTCCTGCAGCGCCAGCACGTAGTCGATGTCGTCGGGCCAGTCGCTCAGGAACGGCAGCTCGGTTGAGCCGGGATTGCCGAACACCCTGTCGATGCTCAGGGAGCGCAGCAGGCCGATCGTTGCTTGCTTGACGGTGACGGATCTGCCGCCGCTCTTGCCGTTTTTTGCCATTTTTCGTTTCCTCTCAGATCCTCATCCTGAGGAGCGCGTCTTCGCGCGTCTCGAAGGATGAAGGCCCCGCCGGTGGCCTCGCCCTTCGAGACGCGCGCGAAGGGCGCGCTCCTCAGGGTGAGGGTCTACATCTTCGCTGCGCTCGCAATGACGAGGAGGCACCGGTGGCTCACCACACCGCGGTGCCCTTCATCGTCGGCTGTCCCTCCGCATTCGCGGTCCACAGCTCCATGCCCGCCTCGGTCTCGTTGGCGTTGATGGAAAACTCCGTGCCCTCGAACAGCGGCTGCACCCCGCGATAAGTGAACTTCCTCGGCGGCTTGCCGCCGTGCAGCTTTGCGGCCATTTCGATGATGAACGCCGCCTGGAGTGGCCCGTGGAAGATCAGGCCCGGATAGCCCTCGACCTGGGTGACGTAGTCGCGGTCGTAATGGATACGGTGGCCGTTGAAAGTCAGTGCGGAGTAGCGGAACAGCAGCACGGGATCGGAGGCGTGGGTCTCGCGGTGCTGCGCCTTCTTCGGCGGCGGAGGCGGGGCCTTGGCCGAAGCCGCCTGTGCGGTCGTCATTTCGCGATAGACGATGTCCTGCCGCTCGCGGATGGCGACGCCGCGCGGCGAGGAGATGCTGTGCTCGACCGAGACGAAGCACAGCGTGCCCGTCGAGCCGGTCTTCACCTGCACGTCGGCGATGCGCGAGGTCCGGGTCGATTCATCGCCGACGCGCAAGGGCTGCAGGAACTCGATCTCGCCGCCGGCCCACATCCGGCGTGGCAGCGGCACCGGCGGCAGGAAGCCGCCGCGGGTCGGGTGGCCGTCGGGTCCGAGCATCGCCATCGGAAACACCGGCTGCGCCAGGCACCAGTGTACCGTGAACGGCGCCGCGTCGCCCGTCTTGGGCTCGCCGACCTCCTGGAACAGCGTCGCGCGCAGACCCATGACGAGCTGCGCTGTGACGATATCGGTGGCCTCCGTGCTACGGCCGATCCATTGCCTGAGATGGTCGATGTCGAGCTTCTCGGTCATGACGCCTCGCTCTGTTACGTCTTGGACTGGGGTCGTTCGCCGATCGCGGGCACAGCGCCATAGCTGCGGGTCTCACCAATGATGATCGGCGCCGGCGCGGGATAGCTGACACGTCCCTGCGGCGTATCCACCTCGATGCGGCGCAAATGTGGATGGTTGGTGAGGTCGGCCATGGTGTTGACCTCCGCAAACGCGATGTCGGCATCGGACAGCCGCTTCAGCAATTCGTCGCGCGTCATCTTGGCAAACGCATCCGCAACGGTCTTGTCGGTGAAGTCCCGATTGCGCACGCGCTCGACCATGTTGGCGACGCGCGGATCGGCCGGCAAACCGGGCTGGTCCAGCACCTCGGCGCAGAGTGTCTTCCACTCGCGCTCGCTCTGGATCGAGATCAAAATGTCCTTGCCGTCCTTCGAGGTGAACACGCCATAGGGCGCGATCGAGGGATGTCGGAGACCCATGCGCTTGGGCGGATTGCCGGCCTCGGAGTTGAGCAGCGGCACGGTGCACCAATCCGCCATCACGTCGAACATGGAGATCCGGATGTCGGCGCCCTTGCCGGTGCGCCCGCGCGCGATCAGCGCTTCCAGGATCGCCGCATGTGCGGTCGCGCCGGTCGCGACGTCGACAATGGACATGCCGACGCGCGAGGCGCCATCGGGATTGCCGGTGATCGAGGCAAGCCCGCTCTCGGCCTGGATCAGCAGATCATAGGCCTTGCGATGGGCGTAAGGACCGTCGTCGCCATAGCCGGTGATCGTGCAGGAGATCAGCTTTGGATAGTCCTTCAACAGCCGCTCGCGCGAGAAGCCGAGCTTGTCCATCGAACCCGGCTTGAGATTCTGGATCAGCACGTCGGCGCTCGCGATCAGCCTCTCCAGCTCGCCGCAGCCTGCTTTCGTGGCGAGATCGACCACCGCCGATTGCTTGCCGCGGTTGAGCCAGACGAAGTAGCTGCTCTGGCCCCTGGCCGCCGCGTCATAGCCGCGGGCGAAATCGCCCTCGGGCCGTTCGATCTTGATGACCTCCGCGCCGGCATCCGCCAGCCGCGACGAACAGAACGGTGCGGCGACCGCCTGCTCGACCGCAATCACCCTGATCCCGTCAAGTGCTCCCATGGTGCGGCCTCAGTACGAGCGGGGCATGCCGAGCACATGCTCGGCGATGAAGGAGAGCACGAGGTTGGTCGAGATCGGCGCCACCTGGTAGAGCCGCGTCTCGCGGAATTTGCGCTCGACGTCGTATTCCTCGGCGAAGCCGAAGCCGCCATGGGTCTGGATGCAGGCATTGGCCGCTTCCCAGGACGCATCCGCTGCGAGCATTTTGGCCATGTTGGCCTCCGCGCCGCAATTGAGCCCGGCCTCGTATTTGCGGGTCGCCTCCTTCACCATCAGCTCGGCCGCGCGCATTGACGCGTAGGCCTTAGCGATCGGAAACTGGATGCCTTGATTTTGGCCGATCGGCCGGCCGAACACCGCGCGCTCCTTGGCGTAGTTCGTGGCCTTCGCAATGAACCATTTGGCGTCGCCGACGCATTCGGCTGCGATCAGGATGCGCTCGGCATTCATGCCGGAGAGGATGTAGCGAAAACCCTTGCCTTCCTCGCCGATCAGGTTCTCCGCCGGCACCTTCATGTCGGTAAAGAATACTTCGGTGGTGGCGTGGTTCATCATGGTGCGGATCGGGCGGATCTCCAGGCCGTTGTTTTTCGCCTCGCGCATGTCGACGATGAAGACCGAGAGACCATCCGTGCGCTTCTTGACCTCGTCCTTCGGCGTGGTGCGCGCCAGCAGGAGCATCAGGTCGGAATGCTCGGCACGGCTGGTCCAGATCTTCTGGCCGTTGACGATGTAGCCGGCATTGCCGTCCTTGCGCGCAAAGGTCTTCAGCGAGGTCGTGTCAGTGCCGCTGGTCGGCTCCGTGACGCCGAAGGCCTGCAGGCGCAATTCGCCGCTTGCGATCTTCGGCAGATAGTTTGCCTTCTGCTCGTCATTGCCGTGCCGCAGCACGGTGCCCATCGTATACATCTGGGCGTGGCAGCCGCCGCCGTTGCAGCCAGCGCGCTGGATCTCTTCGAGGATCGCGGCAGCCGCTGAAAGCTTGAGCCCCGCGCCGCCATATTCCTCGGGGATCAGTACCGAGAGATAGCCCGCCTGCGTCAATGCGTCGACGAAGGCCGTGGGATAGCCCATCCCGCGATCGAGCTTGCGCCAGTATTCACCGGGAAACTGCGCGCAGAGCTTGGCGACGGCTTCGCGGATGTCGGCGTGATCTTCGGTGTGGTGTTCTTCGTGCTTCTCTTGGCTCATGGCGTTTTCCATTGGATGCGGCGGTTAAGATAACGCCGGCCAATCCCCTGGCGTTGTGAAAACAAGGCCAGCCCCCTATGCTCATTTGCTATAGCGTATGGAGTAGCCTTCCAGGATTGGCAAGCATGGATTTCCGTCAGCTCAGGACCTTCAGTTGCGTGGCGGAGCTCGGCAGCCTCTCCAAGGCGTCCGATACGTTGCGGGTGGCGCAGCCGGCGCTCAGCCGGCAGATCAAGCTGCTGGAACACGAGCTGCGCGTCGAGCTGTTCACGCGCAACGGCCGCGGCATGGTGCTGACCGACGCAGGCCGTCTCTTGCTGGCGCGGACCTCCGGCATCGTGCGGCAGATCGACCAGATCCGCGACGACATCCAGTCGGTCCAGGGGCCGCCCTCCGGCCAGGTCGTGCTCGGCCTGGTTCCGACCGTGAGCTGCGTGCTGTCGGCGCGCTTCGCGCGGCGCTGCGTCGAAAAGTTTCCCGGCATTTCGCTGCGCATCGTCGAGAGCTACAGCGGCCATCTGGTCGAATGGCTGCATCGCGGCGAGATGGATCTCGCGATCCTTTACGGCCGTTCGGCCGATCTGCATCTCAACGTCGAGAGCCTTGGATGCGACAACATCGTTGCGGTCGGTCCGCGCGGCTGCGGTCTCGCGCGCAAGAAGAGCATCGAGATAGGCTGGTTGCTGCGGCAGCGGCTGGTGCTGCCCAGTCATTCCCACGGCCTCCGCGCCCTGATCGAGCACGCGGCGGCCCAGCGCAAGATCAAGCTCAATGTGCAACTCGAGGCGGATTCGTTCCGCGTGCTCACGAGTCTGGTCGAGGAAGGCCTCGGCTTCGCGCTGCTGCCGCCCTCGTCGGTCCTCGGCGAGGTCGCGGACGGGCGGCTGGAAACCGCGGTCGTTTCGAAGCCGATGACGCGCGAGCTCATTTTCGCTTCTCCGATCGACCGTCCGGCGTCGACGGCGTCGCTGGCCATTACGGCGCTTTTGCGCGAGGAGGTCGCCGCCTGCCGCAAGGAAGGGGTGTGGGACATCAAGTTGAGCTAGATGCTTTCAGTGCGGTTTAGGACAGAAGGCCGTGTGCGACCCATCGCATGTTGTGCGAGCTGTCATGCCGGAATTTTATATCCGCGCGAGAGGTGTTCATCCTCATCCTGAGGAGCGCGCCCTTGCGCGCGTCAAGGATGCAGGCCCCGCTCTCGGCCTCGCCCTTCGAGACGCCCGCTTCGCAGGCTCCTCAGGGTGAGGGGATAGAGTTGAACGCGCCGCAATGACGGCGTAGCCGCCTACCCCGGAATCCGCACCGGCAGCGACTCATATCCCTTGATGAAGCTCGAATAGATCCGCTTCGGCTCGCCGACCACCTCGATGCGGTCGAAGCGCTTCAGCATCTCCTCCCAGATGATCTTGAGCTGGAGCTCGGCGAGGCGCATGCCGACGCAGCGGTGGATGCCGAAGCCGAAGGAGAGGTGCGTGCGCGGCCGCGGGCGGTCGATGATGAAGTCGTTCGGCTTCTCGAACCTCTCCTCGTCGCGGTTGCCGGAGACGTACCACATCACGACTCGGTCGCCCTTCTTGATCTGCTTGCCGCCAAGCTCGGTGTCCTGGAGCGCGGTGCGCCGCATATGGGCGAGCGGTGTCTGCCAGCGGATCACCTCGGGCACCATGGAATCGATCAGCGCCGGATTCTTCCGCAGCATCTCGTACTGCTCCGGGTTCTCGTTCAGCGCCAGCACCGAGCCGCTCATGGTGTTGCGCGTGGTGTCGTTGCCGCCGACGATGAGCAGGATGATGTTGCCCATGAGATTGTCGGGGTCCATGAAGCGCGTAGCATCGTTATGCGCCATCAGCGACAGCAGATCGTTGCGCGGCTCAGAATTGACGCGCTCGTTCCACAGCTTGGACATGTAGGCGTAGCACTCGTCCATCTCGCGGCGGCGCTCTTCGGCCGACGCAACGATGCCGCTCTTGGGCAGCGCTGTGGAGACATCCGACCAGCGCGTCAGCTTGCGCCGTTCCTCCCAGGGAAAATCGAACAGGGTCGCCAGCATCTGCGTCGTCAGCTCGATCGAGACGCGCTCGACGAAGTTGAAGGTCTCGTTGCGCGGCAGGTTGTCGAGCACGGTCTGCGAGCGCTGGCGGATCAGCTTGGCCAGCTCGTCCAGATGCGCTGGCGTGAACATCGGCGACACCGTCTTGCGCTGCGACGAATGACGCGGCTGGTCCATCGCGATGAAGCTCGGCCAATCATAACCTTCCGGCACGTCGCGGATCGAGATGCCGCCGAGCGTGGAGTCCGACGAGTAGAGGCCGTGATTGGTGTCGACATGCATGATGTCGTCGTATTTCACCACCGACCAGTACGGGTCGATCGGCGCGTTGGTGCAGTAATGCACCGGCTCTTCCTTGCGCAACCGCTCGAACCACGGCCACAAAGTGTCGTCCTGGAACAGCCTGGGCGCACCGGGGTGGAATTGCGCCAGCGGCGTCGCATAGGCCTCCTCGCGGGCCCTGCGCATGCGTTCGGCCTTGTCCACTTTAACCGACGCTTGCATGTTCATGGTGGTGGCTCCAGTTGGTTTTCTAGCCTCTCCCGCTTGCGGGAGAGGCATAGGCCGCCTCTGGCGGCCGTCTCCTTAATGACGCCGAGGCCAAGCCTCGGCTATGGCGTAGCGCCGGGTGAGGGCTCGTTCCTCTTGGGGGTTCTCGCCCGCGGAGATACCCCCACCCCAGCCCTCCCCCGCAAGCGGGAGAGGGGGCGCATTATCCTCGTGGATGTAGCTCGAACTCACGCCGTAATCTTCACCGGCAAGGTTTCAAGTCCCTTCACGAAACTCGAATAGACGCGCTTGGGTTCGCCGACGACATCGATATGGTCGAAGCGCTTCAGGACCTCTTCCCAGATGATCTTGAGCTGGAGTTCGGCAAGCCGCAAGCCCACGCAGCGGTGGATGCCGAAGCCGAAGGAGAGATGCGTGCGCGGGCGGGCGCGGTCGATGATGAAATCGTAGGGCTTTTCGATCGCGTCGGCGTCGCGATTGCCCGAGACGTACCACATCACGACCTTGTCACCCTTCTTGATCTGCTTGCCCCGGAACTCGAAGTCGGCAAGTGCGGTGCGGCGCATATGCGCCAGCGGCGTCTGCCAGCGGATTACCTCCGGCACGAAGCTGTCGAGCAGGCCGGGATTTTCGCGCAGCTTACGATACTGCTCCGGATGCTGGCTCAGTGCGTAGATCGAACCCGACATGGTATTGCGGGTGGTGTCGTTGCCGCCGACGATCAAAAGGATGAGATTGCCAAGGAAGTTTTTCGCATCCATGTCGCGCGTCGCGGCGCCATGCGCCATCATGGAGAGCAGGTCGCTCTTCGGCGGCTGCTCGATGCGCTCCTTCCACAGCCGCGCAAAATAGCCGGCGCATTCGGTCAGCTCGGCCTGCCGCTCGTCTTCGGTGGCGACAAGGCCGTCGGGGCCGGGAATGGTGGTGGCGATGTCCGACCAGCGCGTCAGCTTGCGGCGATCCTCCCAGGGAAAATCGAACAGCACCGCGAGCATCTGCGTGGTGAGCTCGATCGAGACGCGGTCGACCCAGTCGAATACTTCGCCGCGGGGCAGATTGTCGAGGCATTCGGCGGAGCGCTCGCGGATGCTGAGGGCGAGATTGTCCAGATGCGTCGGGGTGAACATCGGCGCCACAGTCTTGCGCTGGGCCGCATGGCGCGGCGGATCCATCGAGATGAAGCTCTCACGGCGCAAATCCGGATCGATATCGCGGATGGTGATGCCGCCGAGCGAGGAGGCCGAGGAGAACACCGAATGGTTGGTCTCGATCTCCATGATGTCGTTATATCGGGTCACCGACCAGTACGGTCCGAACATCGAGTCCTTGCAATAGTGCACGGGATCTTCGCGGCGCAGGCGATCGAAATAGGGCCAGAACGTATCGGTCCTGAACAATTCAGGATCGCCTGGATCGAACTGCTCCAGCGGCAGCGACGTGGCGCGTGCGCGCAATGCGTCGAGCTTTGCCGCGCTTTCGATGGTCCCGTGCATGACCTTCTCCCTGACATGAACCGCGCGTTCTCGTTGAATTCTGCGCTGCGGTATTTGACTTGCAATTACAGCCCGTTGTCTGCGCCGGAGCAAGGGCGAGTTTTGCCACATCCAACCTTTGCGAGAGGATTGAACGGCCGTCACGCAGATGTGTCAGCGTGATCTCCCGCACGTGGTTTGACCGGCAATGGTGTGAGAAATCGGCCGAACCTGAGTAAAATCGAACCCGGTCATCTTGGGGATCGACCAATCTCTGATCTATAGTTTGATCGAACCAGGTCCGCACCCGAAGGTTGCCGCCGTGAACGATTTGCAATGGGCTCCCATCGGCCCGCCCCAACCGATCCCGCCGCCGCTGCCGCCCGCGCGCGTCGATTTCTCCGGCGACCGCAGCGAGTTCCGCAAGTTGGTCACCGAGGGGGCGATGCTCGAGCTCGTCACCTTCGGCTTCTACCGGTTCTGGCTGGTGACCGACATCCGCCGTCATTTGTGGTCGAACACCGCGATCGACGGCGATGCCGTTGAATATACCGGCCGGGCTAAGGAACTGCTGATCGGCTTCCTGTTCGCGCTCGCGATCCTGGTGCCGATCTATCTCGCCTATTTCCTGGTCGGCATCGAGTTCGAACGCTGGCAGGGGTTTGCCTCGACGCCGCTGTTCATCAGCTTCTACGCCTTCGGCCAGTTCGCGATTTTTCGCGCGCGGCGCTATCGCCTGACCCGCACGGTCTGGCGCGGCGTCCGCTGCTGGATGGACGGATCGGGCTCGGCCTATTCGGTCCGCGCCATGCTGTGGGGCTTGCTGGTGTTTCTCACTCTCGGCCTGGCGCTGCCCTGGCGCGAGGCCTCGCTCGAACGCTACAAGATGCAGCACACCCATTTCGGCGGTTTGCGCGGCGACTTCGAAGCCGACGGCTGGACGTTCTTCAAGCGCGGCTGGTGGCTGTGGCTCCTCAGCCCGATCGCGCTGATCATCTTCCCGCTCGCGCCGTTCTTCTATGCCCAGTTCAAGGCGCGCGAGTGGCGCTGGTGGCTCGACGGCATCCGCATCGGCGGCGTGAGCCTGTCCTCCAATTTGCCGACCAACGCGTTCCACGGGCTGTACTGGAAAGCGATCGGCTGGTGGCTGCTGCTCAGCGTGCTGTTCGGGCTTTACGTCGCCGGTGCTGCCGGACTGGTCGCTGCGGCAGGCGTGTCCATCGTCGGACCCGATGCAATCGCACGGAGTATTCCTCTTTTATCCATGATGGTGATCGGCTATTTCGCCCTGGCACTCGCGTTGAATGTCGTCATGCGCATGTATCTCCAGCACGACATCTGGGTGACGGTGCTGGAAACGCTCGAGGTGCACAATATCGCGGCCGCGGCGGATGTGCGCGGCAGTGGCGAGCTTGCCAGCGCGCTCGGCGAAGGTTTTGCCGACGGACTCGATGTCGCGGGATTTTGAGCTGTGAGTGATGTGTCCACCGAGGCTCCGGCGCAGTCCGCAAAGCGGACGGTCTTCTTCGACGGCGTGTCGAGCCGCAGGCGGCAGGTGATGCTGAGGCTCGGTGATGCGCTCGAGATCGGCGAGGAGGGCGGAACGCCCGTTCGCTGGGCCTATGCAGACATCCGCCGCGCCGACAGCCCGGCCGGCATCTTGCGGCTCGCCTGCATGTCCGCGCCGCCGCTGGCGCGGCTCGAGATCCGCGAGGTCGCGCTGGCGGCCGAGGTGACCGCGCATTGCCCAGGTCTCGACGAGCACCAGACCACGCGCCGCGGTGTCGCCAAGATCGTCGGCTGGTCGGTGGCTGCCGCCGTCTCCATCGTCTGCGTGGTCCTGTTCGGCGTGCCGCTCGCCGCCGATCGTCTTGCGCCGCTGG
Source organism: Bradyrhizobium sp. 139 (assembly GCF_023074175.1). Lineage (GTDB taxonomy): Bacteria > Pseudomonadota > Alphaproteobacteria > Rhizobiales > Xanthobacteraceae > Bradyrhizobium. The sequence goes on along the minus strand of NZ_JADPKS010000082.1, from coordinate 34,887 downwards.
TGCCGAAGCCGGTCGAACGGCGCATCGGCGATGCCGCCGAGGTCCAGGTGAAGACCATCTTCGGCCGCAGCGTGTGCGAAGATCCGGCGGGGAAGGCCGCCTTCACCAAGCTCGTCAACCGCCTGCGCGACGCCGCCGGCCTCGATGACGATACCATGACGGCGGGCGTGCTGCCGACCTCGGTGCCGAACGCGTTTGCGCTGCCGGGCGGCAAGGTCTTTGTGATGAAGGGCCTGCTCGACAAGGCTGAAAGCCCGGACGAACTCGCCGGCATCCCCGCCCACGAGCTCGGCCATCTCAAGCATCACGACAACATGCGCGGGCTCATCTATAACGGCGGCACCTCGTTCCTGATCGGCCTGTTGTTCGGCGACGTCACCGGCTCGAGCGCCGTGATCTTTGCCTCGCGCAGCGTGGTCGAGGCCTCCTATTCACGCGAGGCCGAGACCGGCGCCGACACGTTTGCGATCGAGATCATGCACGCGCTCGGCCGTTCGCCAAAACCCGCGGCCGAGTTGATGTTCCGCATCACCGGCAGGGAAGGCGGCTCCGGCTTCACCATTCTCGCCAGCCACCCGCTCACCGAGGACCGCCTCGCGCGCATGACCAAGGAGGATCGTCCGGCAAGCGGCCCGCCACTGCTGACGGATGCAGAATGGCAGGCCCTGAAGGGGATTTGCGGCAGCGGTAAGATCTAAAGCACGATGAGTCTTGGTTGCATCGCTGCGAGCCCAGAGCTCGAATCACCTCTCCCGCAGGGAGAGGTCGGATCGCATCGAAAGATGCGGTCCGGGTGAGGGGTTACAGTCTCACTGAACGCCGCGGCCCCTCACCCGGATTGCTTTGCAATCCGACCTCTCCCCGCTGGGGAGAGGTGAGCCATGGACAGCCGACCGAACCTAACATCATCGTGCTCTGAACTACCGCGTCCCGTAAGCTCGGTCGCCGGCATCGCCGAGGCCCGGGAGAATAAAACCGTTCTCGTCGAGGCCTTCATCCACCGCCGCCGTCCAGATCGGCACATCCGGGTGCAATCCGCGCAATCGTTCGAGCCCCTCGGGTGCGGCGATCAGGCAGGCGAGGCGAATATCCTTGGCGCCGCGTTCCTTCAGCCGGTCGATTGCGGCCACGGCCGTATTCGCGGTTGCCACCACCGGCGTCACCACGATCGCCAGCCGTTCGCTGAGATCTGACGGCGATTTGAAGAAGTACTCGACCGCCGAAAAACTGTGCGGCTCGCGGTAGAGGCCGATATGCGCGACGCGCGCGGTCGGAACCAGATCCATCATGCCGTCGACGAAAGTCGTGCCGGCGCGAAGCATGGGGACGAACACCAGCTTCTTGCCGGCAATCTTGGCCGAGTGCATCCGCGCCAGCGGCGTGTCGACGACGACGTCGGCGAGCGGCAGGTCGCGCGTCACCTCGTAGCACAGCAGCATGCCGATCTCCTTGATCAGCTCCCGGAACGATTTTGTCGAGATCGATTTGTCCCGCACCAGGGTCAGCTTGTGCTGCACCAGCGGATGATCGACGATCGTGACGCCTTGCATGATGGGATGCCTTTCTTCCTTCTCCCCTTGTGGGAGAAGGTGGCGCGAAGCGCCGGATGAGGGGTCGTTGCCGCGAACTCAAACGATCTGGATATTAAAACACCGTGCCGTCGCTGATCACCTTGAGCGGCGGCGCACCGTCGGGGCGGCGCGCGAAGGCGATGGCGCGGCCTGCGGCCCATGTACCGCCTTCCAGAATGCTGGCCAGCGGCAACGTCTCGGGCGTGCGGCCGAGTTTTGCACGAATGCGCTCCGCAAGCCGATCCAGCAGCGCGACGGTCAGTGCGCGCCACTCCACCACGAGCAGCGAGTCGACCGCGTGTGCACGCCCGGCGTCCGCGGCATCGCGCAGGCGCAGAACCTCGTGATCGACGAACAGGCCGCCATTGCGATATTCGGCAAGCCCGGTCAGTCCGTCGATGTCGGTGACATCAAATCCGGCGCGCTGGAGCGGTTCGATCAGCGAATAGCTCAGCCATTGCGACAGCTTGTGCAGGGGCACGAGGCCCGCCGTTTCGTCGTCCGTCTTGATGGCCGGATGGCGCCAGCAATCGCCGAGTGGAATCCCCGCAAGCGCGAGCCGAGAGGGCCAGATCGGCCCGAGCTGGTTCAGCACGGCGGACAGGATGGCAGGTGCGGGAAGCGCGCCGTTGTTCGCCTGCGCCGCGATGTGGTCGAACAGGCCGCCCGGCCGCGGCGTATCGTGCAAGCCGAAAATTTTCGCGCGCTCGCCTACCAGCTTGCCCAGACGGCGCAACAGATCGGTGCGTCCCTCAAGCCCGAGCAGCGGATTGGCATCGCTCACCTGAAACGCGGATGTGAGCGCGGCGAGCGGCAGCTTTGCGAGCACGTCCGCATCGACCCGGAACGGCGCGCGGGCCTCGCCGGAGAACAGGCCGTTCGCGAACATGTCGAGGCTTGCGATGGCAAGCCCCTCGGATCGGCCGATGCCATCACCCGTCACCGCGTCGCGATATCGCCAGGCAGCGCCGGCACCTGCATCAAGCAGTACGCTGACGATTGCGAGGTCGAACTCGGCGCGCGCCCGCGCGGCACGATCCGGCCACGAGGCCGCGTCCGCAAGCCGTGTCCAGCGGTCGACGCCGCCGAGCACAAAATGCCGCCAGCGCGCGTGGAAGGGAATCTCCAGTGTCGGATAGGCCCCGCGCGTCACCGCGACCACGGCCTCCGCCACGCCATCCATGCGGCCGAGGTCGATCGTGAAGTGCTGGAGCCCGCCAGCGAGGCCGATCTCGAGCATCTGCCCGGCCCGCGCGCGCACTGCTGATGCGGTGAGCAGCGAACGTGCATGCAGTTCCAAAGCGTCCGCCATCAATTGATCAATATTTTTCCAGCGAGCGGCCGACGGTGCCGATCAGATCCTCTGCCGCTGGAATCTCCTCGGAGTAATATCCGGCGGCCTTCTTCGCGGCGATCTCGACATAGGCATCGGCCGGAATCAGCTCCGGCGGGATCGGCACGCGTTCGACGATGTCGATGCCCTGCGAGGTCAACGCATCGTGTTTCATGTCGCTCATCGACAGGAAGCGGTCGATGCGCTTCAAGCCGAGCCAGTGGATCGTGTCCGGCATCAATTGCTGGAAGCGCGCGTCCTGGACGCCGGCGACGCATTCGGTGCGCTCGAAATAGGCGGCGGCTGCATCGCCGTCCTCCTGGCGCTTGCGGGCATTGTAGACCAGGAACTTGGTAACCTCGCCGAGCGCGCGGCCTTCCTTGCGGTTATAGATGACGAGCCCGAGCCCGTCCTCCTGCGCGCCACGCGCGGATTCCTCGATGCCGTGGATGAGATAGGGCCGGCAGGTGCAGATGTCGGAGCCGAACACGTCGGAGCCGTTGCACTCGTCATGCACGCGGCAGGTGATTTTTGTACGGTGGTCCGGCAGCTTGGTGACATCGCCGAACATGTACACGGTGGTGCCGCCGATCGGCGGCAGGAACACCTTCATGTCCGGCCGCGTCACCAGTTCGGGGAACATGCCGGCGGTCTGCTCGAACAGCGTGCGCCGCAGATCGGTCTCATTGGTGCCGAAGCGCGTCGCAAGGCCCGGCAGATACCAGACCGGGTCGATGGCGATCTTCACCACCGACACGCTGCCATTGGCGTGCACGACCTCGCCATCGGCGCGCAGCCGTTTTGCGGCCAGCGCCTCGCGGATCTCCGGCAGGTCGAGCCGCGCGCGGGTCACCGCGATGCTCGGCCTGATGTCCAGGCCTTCGGCGATCTCGGTGCGAAAATTCTCGGCGACCAGATGCCCCCACGGATCGAGCGCGACGATCTTGGCGGGATCGCTCCATTGCGGAAAAGGGCCAATGGTCGCCGCCGGAAAGGTGTTGGTGAGGTCGGGACGGCGGATCGGATCGAGCGCGCCGGCGGACACCGCGAGCGCCCGGTACATCGCGTAGGAGCCGCCATGGCTGCCGATGACGTTGCGATCCTGCGCACGCGACACCGTGCCGATGATCGGCCCGCGGGCGCGCGCATCCGCGGCGCCCCAGTGAATCGGAAAGGCGGCCTTTTTGCCCGGCTCCGGATGGGAGGTGAGGCGGATGTGGTCGGTACGGTTGGCGCGGCTCATGACCAAACTCCAAAAAGCCAACGGCCCGCCGCTCGGACGGGCCTGGCTCGGTCGCGCTGCCGGTACGGATCCACCGACGACGCGAGCTCAATCTGACATATTGTAGCGGCCAGCCGCGACAGACAAGTTAATCGTGATGCGCGAGCGGGGCCGTTCGAGCCGAATTTCCGTCCCCAGCGAGCCGGCAGAGCTCGCCTGAACGCAGCTCCCGAAGTCACGGTTCTGCCTGCGCGATCTCTCTAAGAGATTGAAATATTGTTGTTTTCTCCATTTCAAGGAGCGGCGCGTCGTTGGCGCGGAGGGCGTCAAGTTCTGGACAAGACGTATGGTCAGACCAATCGTATAGATCGCTCTTTGCCCTGGAGACCGCCATGCCTGCCGTCAGCTACGTCGATCCCCGCAACGGACAGCTCTATCCGCTCGACCAGCCGCGCTGGTGCTCGGACGAACGCACGCCGCTGCTGGTGACCCCGGGGCCGGGGCTGTCGCGCGAGGAGATCGAGCCCCGGACGCGGTCGCTCTGGCGCTACCGCGCGGCGCTGCCGGTGGATATCAAAAATCCGATCACGCTGGGCGAAGGCTGCACGCCACTGGTCGCGCAGGCCTGGGGTGACCTGCGCCCGCTGTTCAAGCTCGAATGGTTCAATCCGACCGGCAGCTTCAAGGACAGGGGCTCGGCGGTGATGCTGTCGTTCCTGCGGCAGATCGGCGTCGACGCCATTTTGGAGGACAGCTCCGGCAATGGCGGCTCGTCGATGGCCGGGCTCGGCGCCGCCGGCGGCATGCGTGTGAAGATACTGGCGCCGGCCTCGACGTCGCCGGCCAAGATCGCGCAGGTCCGCGCCTATGGCGCCGCGGTGCAGCTCGTTGAAGGCCCGCGTGAGGAATCGGAGGCCGAGGCCATCCGCCAGTCGCACAAGACTTTTTACGCCAGCCACAATTGGCAGCCCTTCTTTCTGGAAGGCACCAAGTCGCTGGCCTATGAGATCTGGGAAGACCTCGGTTTTCGCGCGCCCGACAACGTCATCGTCCCCGTCGGCGCCGGCAGCTCTCTGCTCGGCTGCGCCTTCGGCTTCCGCGAGTTGCTCAGGGTCGGCCAGATCGCAAAGCTGCCGCGCCTGTTCGCGGCGCAGCCGCAAAACTGCTCGCCGATCGATGCGAGTTTTCAGGCCGGCGTCGATACGCCGGTGCCGCGCGAGGTGCAAAAAACCATCGCCGAAGGTACCGCCATCAAGCATCCCCTGCGCCTGCGCGAGATCATCGCCGCCTTGCGCGAGAGCGGCGGCGGTACCGTTGCGCTCACCGAGCATGAGATCGTCGCCGCCCTGCGTCGTCTCGCACGGCAGGGCCTGTTCGCCGAGCCGACCAGCGCCAGCGCGGCCGCCGCGCTGGAAAAACTATCCGCTACCGGTGCCATCAAAGCGAAGGAGACCACGGTCGCAGTCCTCACCGGCACCGGCCTCAAGGCTGCGACCACCGTCGCGGATCTCGTGCAGTAGGGCTGGCGACCGCCGTTCTCATTGTGTTGAACCTTCCGCCACCTTCGCCAGCCTCATGAAGGCCGACCTCGCGCAAGGGAGAGTTCCATGACCGCACAAGACCCGTTTGCCGGTTTCAAGGCAGTCCAGAAGGAGGCCTGGTCGCTGTTCACGCCGATGGAGGTGTTCACGACACCATCGGCAGCCAGGCTCGTGAGTTTCGCCAGCGCTGCGCCCGGCCAAAGACTGCTCGACGTCGGATGCGGCACCGGCGTTGTTGCCATCACGGCGGCGCGTCGCGGTGCGAAAGTCAGAGGTCTCGACCTGTCGCCGGTCTTGATCGAGCGCGCCCGCGAGCACGCGCAGCTAGCGAACCTCGATGTCGACTTCGCCGACGGCGACGCCGAAAGCTTGCCCTACGGCGACAACGAGTTCGACCTGGTGCTCAGCCAGTTCGGTCACATGTTCGCACCCCGTCCGGAGGTTGCCATCGGCGAGATGCTGCGGGTGCTGAAGCCCGGCGGCACCATCGCCTTCTCCACCTGGCCGCCGCATCTCTATGTCGGACGGATGTTCGCGCTGATCGGCCGCCATCTGCCGCCGCCCGAGGGCGTCGCATCACCGGTGTCGTGGGGGGATCCGAAGATCGTCGTCGAGCGCCTCGCAGGGAAAGTGAAGGATATCGCCTTCGAGATGGACATCATGACGCCCTCTGCACTCAGCCCACAGCACTTCCGCCGAACCATGGAGACGACGATCGGGCCGCTGATCAAGCTCATTGCCCAGTACAAGGACGAGCCGGACAGGCTGAGGAGCTTCCGCGCAGAGTTCGAGGCGCTGATCTCGGAGTATTTCGATGGCGGCAACAACGTGATGCGCCAGCAATTCCTGATGACCAAGGCAAGGAAGATGTGAGGAGGCGACGATAAGCAGCCGCGATCGCGACTGCTTTTTCCTTCTCCCCTTGTGGGAGAAGGTGGATCGCCGCGCAGCGGCGAGACGGATGAGGGGTTCTGTCCGCATAACGGGTGTGAGATATGGATCGCGGATAGAACCCCTCATCCGGCGCTTCGCGCCACCTTCTCCCACAAGGGGAGAAGGAAGAACGCTTCACTCCTTCAGATCGTTCACGCGCTTCACCCAAATGCGCACATCGGTGAGCACGTCGGGCAGCACCGCCTTGACCTCCTGCACGGTCATGCCGGGCTTGATGCGGGGATCGTAAAGCAGGTTGAGGATGTACTGGTCGTAGACGTCGAAATAGCCCATCGACACATTGTCGTTGAACATGGTCCAGGGCACGCTGGTGGTGTCGTTGATCGGGCCGAGCGATTGCAGCAGCTCCTCATAGGCGCAGTCGAGGAAGACGAAATCGCCGTTGTCGACGGTGAGGATCGCGTCGGAATGCTCGATTTCGAAATTGTCGTTCTTGCGGAAGCCGGACAGGCATTGCGGATCGAGCGAGGTGCGGATCTCGCGCGCTTTCTCGGCGCCGTAGAAACTGGACATCGTGCGAAACAGGTCGCGGTCGCGCACGAGCTTCACCCGCACATTCGCCGCCTCGCTGGTGCTGGTCATGGCGATGTCGAGATGCTGCACGCGGGCGCCGATGTCGGCCACGATCTTGGCGAGCTGCGCCTTGCGGTCGGCGCGGTCGCTCTCGGCGTACACGCGCACCGGCCCGTCGAACCTGCGGATGCGGTCGACGCGGCCGGCGAGGTGGAATTCGGCGCCGATTGCGATCTTCAGAAAGCCCTCGACGATCTCGGCGTCGGTAAAGCTCTTCTTCTCGGCACGCTGGCGCGAGGCGATCGCGGGCAATTCGCCCGCGCCCGCGATGGTAGCGGTGTCAGGGGCGAACGCGAAGGTGGCGAGCACCAGCAGGGCGATGCGAAAGCCGGACGAAGGCGGGGCCAATGCGCTCATTGCTAGTCGACGCTGCCGCATTCGCCTCGCGCGCACAAGACCGCATATTCACGCGCCCTGCGGGTTCCCGCAGCTCGCCGACGGCTAGTTGTTCAGCACGACCACGGTGGTGCCGACCGAGACGCGGCCGTAGAGGTCGCTGACGTCCTCATTGGTCATGCGGAAGCAGCCCGAGGAGACCGCCTGGCCGATCGTCTCCGGCTCGTTGGAGCCGTGGATGCGGTAGAGCGTCGAGCCCAGATACATCGCGCGCGCGCCGAGCGGATTCTCGATGCCGCCCTTCATGTGGCGCGGCAGGTCCGGCCGGCGGGCCAGCATCTGCGACGGCGGCGTCCAGGCCGGCCACTCCTTCTTGGCGGTGATCCTGTGCACCCCGCCCCAGCGGAAGCCGTCGCGGCCGACGCCGATGCCGTAGCGCAAGGCCTGGCCGTTCTGGAGCACCAGATAGAGCCGCCGTTCGGTCGTGTTCACCACGATCGTGCCGGGTGCATAAGTGCCGTTGTAATTGACGGTGGTGCGGGGGATCGGGCTCGAGCCGCCGCGGAAGAAGTTCGGGCCGCCGCCCATGATGTCGCGCGAGTCGAACTCTTCGGCGAAGGCGCCGCCTGCCGTGGCCGACAGCAGTGCGATGGCGGCAATCGGCGCGGCAAAGAACCGGATCATTGTTTCCCCCACAAAAAATCGATTCAACGAAAGCCACAGGCCATATTTGCCGGCATTTCGCAAGCCACGGGCCCGTGAGGCAAGCCCTTTACGAATAAGCCATGCTTAACGATTGGCATTACCAATTCGGCAACCACGCCAATTTGCCGAAAAGCGTTAGCCAAACCGGCGCATCGTCACGCGGGGCTGAGCCGCGATCCCGGCTATTGCTTTGACGAGACGAGCGAACAATGATTGATCGGACGGATTATTGGGCATGGCCGGTTGCGGGAGCTTTGGAATGAACGGTGCGGAAAGCCTGGTGCGAACGATGGTCAACGGCGGGGTCGACGTCTGCTTCACTAACCCAGGCACCTCCGAGATGCATTTTGTCGCAGCGCTCGATCGCGTGCCGGGCATGCGCTGCGTCCTCGGCCTGTTCGAAGGCGTGGTGACCGGTGCCGCTGACGGCTATTTCCGCATGAAGGGCACGCCGGCCTCGACGCTGCTGCATCTCGGCCCCGGCCTCGCCAACGGTCTTGCCAATCTGCACAACGCCAAGAAGGCGAATTCCGGCATCGTCAACATCGTCGGCCAGCATGCGATCTACCACATCGGCTACAACGCGCCGCTGACCTCCGACATCGAGGGCTTGGCGCGGCCGATGTCGTCCTGGGTCCGCACCTCGCCGGATTCCAAATCGATCGCCGCTGACGGCGCCGCGGCGATCGCCGCCGCCAAAAGCGCACCGCCGCAGATCGCCACCCTGATCCTGCCCGCCGACACCGCCTGGAACGAGGCCGACGGCATCGCCGAGGTGCCGGCCGAGCAGCAACGCGCGAGCTATTCGCCGCAGGCGGTCGAGCAGGCCGCAAAAATCCTGCACGGCGACGGCGAGGGCACGCTGCTGCTGATGACCGGCAGCGCCCTGACCGAGCAGGGCCTGGCGCTGGCCGAGCGTATCGCCGCCAAGACCGGCTGCACCGTGATGGGTCCGACCTTCCGTCCCAGGATGGCACGCGGCCGCGGCCGCTTCTCGATCGACCGCATCCACTATGTCATCGACCAGGCGCTGCCGATGCTGGCGAAATTCCGCCACATCGTGCTGGTCGAGTCCGACGATCCCGTGGCGTTCTTCGCCTATCCGAACAAACCGAGCGTGCTGAGGCCCGAGGGCTGCGACGTGCATCGCATGACCTCCTGGGGCGAGAATTCGGTCGCAGCTCTTGAGGCGCTCGCCGGCGCCGTGAAGGCCAGCGCGAACGACGTCAAGCCGCAGGCCTCGCAGGAGCTGCTCAAGCCGACCGGCGCGCTGACCCACGCCTCGATCGCACAGGCGATCGCCTATGCGATCCCCGAGAACGCGATCATGGTCGACGAGTCGCTGACCACCGGCCGCGCCTTCTTCCCGCCGACGGCGGCCGCCGCGCCGCACGACTGGCTGCAGAACATGGGCGGCTCGATCGGCTTCTCCACGCCGCTGTCGATCGGCGCCGCGATCGCCTGCCCGGACCGCAAGGTGATCTGCATGGTTGGCGACGGTAGCGCGATGTACACCATCCAGTCGCTGTGGACGCAGGCGCGAGAGAACCTCAACATCGTCACCATCGTGTTCGCCAACCGCATCTACCAGATCCTGCGCGGCGAGTTCGACAATGTCGGCGCCGGCGAGCCCGGCCAGCGCGCCAACGACATGCTCCGGCTCGACCGTCCGACGCTGGATTTCGTGGCCCTGGCCAAGGGCATGGGCGTGCCCGGCCGCGCCGTCACCAACACCGACGAGTTCAACAAGGCGCTGGCCGAAGCCGTCGCTGAGCCCGGGCCGCGGCTGATCGAAGTCCAGATGTAGGTCTGGTCGACTGCGCCGCGAATTCCGGTCCTCATGTAGCTCGGATGGAGCGAAGCGCAATCCGGGACGCGTTGCGTTTTGCGAGAACCCGGATTGCGCTACGCTCCATCCGGGCTACTCACGACTGCGCCCCGGGGGCAAAATGCAGACCGATCTGAACAAGGTGATCGCGGCGCTCCGGGACTTCTACGCCCACGAGGGATTTTTGTTCGAGAAAGACATCGGCGAGCGTGCGATCACGCACCGCTTTGCCGTGCATCTGGAGAAGCAATTCTCCGGCTGGTCAGTCGACTGCAACTACGACCGGCTCGGCGAGCGCACGCTGCATCTGCCGCACGGCACCATCATCTCCACCGACGATCATCTGGGAAAGTCGATCTACCCCGATGTCGTCGTGCATCAGCGCGAGATCCCGAACAATCTGCTCACCGTGGAGATCCGCAAGGCGAGCAATCACACCTCGCTCGAGCACGACCAGCACAAGCTGATGGCGCTGACCGATGCGCATGTCTGGTTCGCTTACTGGATCGGCGTGCTGCTGGTGCTGGACAAGCACCATGTGACGATTTCGGAGGTCTATGTCAGCGGCCTGATCGATCAGCCGCTGTCGCGCTGGTTCGCGGCGCGGCTGGAGGAGAGCGGATTGGGGGCGCCGCATTGAGCAGGCTCCGAAAAAAGCCGCCCGCGCAACGCGGACGGCCTTTGCGCTACCGTCGCAAGCTCAGTGCAGGGGATCGCCCTGGCCGAGCGCATAGGCGACGAGGTCCTTCAGCGCGAAGCTGGAGCCGGTCACCGGCGTCCACTGCGGATCGAGCGACAGCACGGAGGAATTGTCGCCGAACATCATGCCGAGGAAGACCTCGGCCACGATGCGGCCGCCGACCGGCCCGAGCTGCGGCGTGTTGATCCCGGTCGCCGGCGCGCCGGTGGCCGGGATCGTCACTGCGACCTGGAACTGCCGCGCCTCGGCCAGGATGTAGGCCCAAAGCGGGCAATTGCCGGCAAACACGCCGTTCGCGATGGTTGCGATTTTGGTCTGCGGATCGCCCGCGCCGGGTTCATCGACGGCCTTGCCGATGATGATTTCATCGTCCGTCAGCGGCGTCAGGTTCATCGCCCTGGCGACGGCCTGGCCGGACGGCAGTCCGAGCCGCCAGCTGCGCTCGAGATTGCGCAGCGCCAGCGACGACGGATTGGACGCGACCTCCGGCGGCAGCTTGCGCAGCGGGTCGACCAGCGAGGCATCGATGCGGTAGGCGAACTGAAGCCGCTTGTTGTTGTCGGCATTGGTGTCGTCGTCCTCGACACCATAAGCGCGCGTGTCGAGATCGATGAAGCGGCCCCAGTCCATGGCGCGTCCCGGGCCCATGGCGCGGAAGCCGGTCAGCGCGTTCGTGTCGGGATTGTTGGGATCGGGGAAGATCTGCAACAGCATGTTGGCCGCATCGTTCAGCCGGTAACCGGGGCGGATCATGGAGTGCCCGAGCCGGTAGGCCGCGACCGAGAACTCGACCGGCATGAACGGATAAGTCTTCCAGTGGTAGTGGGCAAGCTTGCTGCGGTCGTAGTGACCTGCGGTCCTTAGCTCGTCCAGCACGCTGGCGTGGACGATGCGCGGCAGGAAGTCGTTCAGCACCACGTATTGATAGTGGAAGCGGACGCGCTGCTGCACCTCCTCGAACGACAGGCTGTCGTTGTCGTCGACCATGCGGTTGTGAAAGCGCAGCATCAAGGCCTGGAACTGCGAGACGATGCTGTTCTCGTCGTTGCGGGGATCGCCGATCAGCGCGCGGCCCTTGAAGCGCGGCAGGTCGCTGGCATCGGGCACCCCGGTGCCGGTGAGCTTCTCGCCGAGGCGGAATTTGATGCCGTCATACATGTAAGGCTGGTCGTTCGGGCCGCGGCCGTAGAGATTGTCCAGATCGAGCGCGGGGGTGCGGAAGTCGACGAGCCCGTCGGGGTCCTGCTGCTTGGTCAGCGAGCTTACCGGATCGAAGGTGATGTCGTGGTCGATGAACTGGCCGAAATAGGTATAGAGCGCGGGAATGCCGCTCTCTTCCGCATCCGGCCCGTCCTTCGGTCCGTCGAAGTCGGCGACCATCTTGTCGGCCAGCGCCGACAGGTTCGCGACATTGTCGGCGTCGTTCGGGCCGAATTTAGCCGGTGCGAGCTTGCGGAACATGCGACCGAAGCGGCCTTGCGAAAGCGACGAACGCGTTGCGTTCAGACCGCGCGGAATAATTGCGTGGCGGCTGCTCATTGAAACACCTCCCTGAAAAGTCACGGCGGAACGAATAAAGCTAAAGTTGTTCGCAGCAGAATATGCAGGTTAGGCTAGATCAGGCAATTGGGCGCCACAAGCCGCTGCTTCACACAGTGCGCGACATCGATGCTGTTCCGGGAGGGAGCGTTGCGGACAAGCTGCGGCCGCGCTTTGCAAATTTTTCCTGAAGCGATGACGGATAACATTCTCGTCATCGGAAATCGCAGCCTTGCGCAATGTCAGCTTGGCCGACCTAATCGCCGTGGCGATACTCGCAAACGTGCATGGTGCACGCGCAAAAAATTGTGGCGGCGCGCGCGTCATGCGCGCACGCCGCGAGGTCGTCAGTAGGCACGCTGCTGCGAGTACGCGTAGCGCGGATTGATGCCGCAATAGGCCGACGTGCCGGACGCCGTGGCGAGGCACTGCTGATAGCTCGCGAACTGGCAGTTGCCGGGATAGCCCCACATGCGCCCCTGCAGGCAATATCGATCATTTGCAGGATGTGCCCGGGCGGCCGGGGATGCGACGGCGATCAGGGCTGCGAGCGATGCGAGAGTAAGGATGGTGCGACGCATTTCAAGCTCCTTCGAGAGCGGATGAATAGGACGATCAGTCGAGTTCTGCGCTCGTGGTCATGCCTGTATTGGTGTCGGCGGAATGCCTTTGCGTTCGCGACGAGGCACATCATGCCGCAGCCGGCGCCCAGCTATGTGATCTCGGCCACAGTTTGCGATGGGGTTCCGGCCTATCGTGAGCAGACTTGCATGCGTCGATCCCGGAGAACTACGCTTGCCTTATTCGGATCGGGTATTTTGGAGGTTCTAATGCAAAGGTCATACTTGCTGGCTGCGACAGCAGCGCTGGCGCTTCTCATGCAAACACCGCGCGCTCTGGCGCAGAGCGCGCCGGCCGCTGGCGGAACCGCAGCGCCTGCGGCGACAACCGCTGCGCCGGCAGCGACGACGGCAACGCCGGGCGCGACCACCGATACCCAGCCGACCGACTCCAAGAAGAATGCGTCGAAGAAGCCGGCGGAGAAGAAGATGACGCGGCAGCAGGAGATCGATCATTCGATCGACAGCGGCACCGTGCCCGCACGCTACCGCAGCTCGGTGCCCAGGCAGTACCAGCAATATATACCGTTCGACAAGCAGTGACGGCCCGGGGGGAGAGTAATGAGTGACGACGTGAAGGATGCCGGCCTTGTGGCCATGATCAGCAGCATCCTGGGAGGCAACAAGCGCGCAGACAGTGTCGCTCCGCCGCCGCTCGTCGAGGTTCCGCCGACAGCGCCGACGAATGGGTTTGAGCTGGTCGAGACGGCCACTCCCGATGCTGCACCGGTCAAACCCGACAATGCGGCCGATGCCGCGCCGGCTGCCATCGAGGCGGTCGAACCGCCCGCGAAAATCGCCACGACGCCGGACGGCAAGCAGTTGCTGCCGGCGGAGGCGATCGCCGATCTCGTGCTCGGCGAGCTGCGCAAGATGGAGAATTTTCCGGCGACCGGCGCCTCCGTCACGGTCTACGGTTACAGGCACTGGAACGCGATGATCACCTTCGCGCCGTTCTCGACCACGGTCCGGAACGCGACCCGGTTCCGCCAGGCCATGCCGGACCTCGTCTTCAAGCTGCGCCGTTTCGTCGAACTTGAGATATAGTCCGGGACAATCACCGGCGGCTGTCCGGCGCGATTCATAGGGCATCGCAGCGTGAAGGCGCGAACGGTGCCCCCAACAGTTCGACAGGATTTTCGAGTTGAGCGTCGCCTTTACCAAGGAAGAAAGCGCCGAAACCGCATCCGAGACGCTGCTGCCGGATCGCCCGGTGTCGCCCCATCCAAACCTCGTGACGGAGCCGGGCTTGCAGGCATTGCAGACGCAGCTTCAAGAAGCGCGCGAGGCCTATGAAGCCGCGCAAGCCATCGACGACGTCAACGAGAAGCGGCGGCAGTCGGCGGTGCCCTTGCGCGACGCCCGCTACCTCACCGAACGGCTGCGCACGGCGCAGGTCATTCCCACCCCGGCGTCGACCGACATCGTCGCCTTCGGCAGCACCGTGACCTTCAGCCGCACCGATGGCCGCGTGCAGACCTATCGCATCGTTGGGGAGGATGAAGCGGATCCGAAGGCGGGTTCGATCTCGTTCGTGGCTCCGGTCGCAAGGTCGCTGATCGGGAAGGCGGTCGGGGATGTCGTCGGGGCGGGCAGCCAGGAGATCGAGATTCTCTCGATCGCATAGGGCGTGCAGGGCGAGGATTGCTATCGACAGGGGCAATCTCGTTCGCCTAAAGCATGGGCCATGCATTTCCGTTGTCTTCCCCTGATGTCGATGGTCTCCGCTGTGTCCGCGAAACAAAGTTCGATGGTTGGATGAGACGGTTTCTGTCGGGGGCGTTGCCGTTTTACGCGCTGGCCGGATTGGCGACGTGCATGTATCTCGTCTTGTACAAGACGAATCTCTTCGACTTGAACGCCATCGTCCAGGATGCGACCGGTTCATCATGGTTTCCGGCCTTCATGTTCGTCTGCGTGCTCCTGGAGTCGGTCTTCCCATATTTTGGCTATTTTCCCGGAACCGCCCTCATCTTGATGTCCGTGGCGCTCAATCCGAAGCCCGCGGATGTCTCGGTTTTTATCGTGGCGTGGCTGGCCATCATTGCGGGCGCCGTTCTGAGTTACGGTCAGGCTCGTTTTTTCAGGCCGTTCTTGCAGCGGGTTGCCTCAAAAGCGGCACTGAGCCGATGTGAGTCCCTCTTCGACGCCTACGGTCCTTACGCGCGCGTTGCCTTGTTCGTTCATCCCAACGCCTGCGCGATGTATTTCACGGCACTCGGACTTCTCGGCCGGAACCTGACGCGAGAGCTCGCCTATCTCAGCGTGGGCGCGGCAGCCTCTGTGAGTATTTTGTTCGTCGTCGTGACCAGACTTGTGTCGTCCGTAGGCGCCACCGACGATGGGGAATTGCAGGTGCTGCTGGCGGCAGCGCTGGTCGCCATCGGGACCCTGGTCGGTCTCTACGCGGCCTGGCGGCCGGAGCGGGCCGCTTGAAGCTTGGACATGCAGATCATTTGTAATCGATCCGGATGGTGCCAACCCTCTGGTCGTGCCTGATGAAGCCGCGCCCAAGCCCGGGCATCATGGCGATTTCGACAACGTCACTCCCGCGCCAGCTGGACAGCACCTCGGCGCTGCCAACGAAGCCGATGAATGCTTGATTGCGGTCGGGTGAAAAGGGCCGGTCCGTCGGCGCGATGCTCGCATACATCGAGTCCGGTACCGTGGCGTTGCACTCTCCCGCGATGTTCCCGTGAGCTTATTGCGCGGTACTCAGCTGATGCTCATGGTCCGCGATTTGTCGTTACAGTCGAGGACTACAAAGGTCACCGAGCTGTCGACGAGTATGTAGGTGTTCCGGGAAGACGCATCAGAATCCTTGATCGCCTAGGGCGGGTACGTCGTAAGCGAGATCGTGTTGTACCCCACCGAGACCTGCCATGAATGCTTGTGGCGCAATCCGGACCTGAAAGATGTGTCCGCTTTTGCGCGGCTATCGGGGAAAAGCGGATTCAATTCCGCCTGGTCTCTCGGTTTAATTGTGGGCGCACAAGGGATCGAACCTTGGACCTCTCCCGTGTGAAGGTGCTGTTGGAGGCAAAGCCGACAGAGCGCTGAAAATGCGAGGATGGTGCCTTTTTGACCGAAGCGGACATTGCGAATGGACCCTCAGCGAGGATGGGCCTCGATAATTGTGAAGGTGCCGGCCGGCAACATTCGGGTCAGTTCAAAGCCTGACTTTTCGAACAAGGCTGCATATTCCCCACCAGTCCGTTCTCGGCCGCCCGGCGCGACCAGCATATTGAGATCACTGAACTTGCCCGGCAACTCGTTAGGGGGCGCCACAGTGCGTTCAACCAGTAGCAACTTTGCCGGCTCGCGCATGGCGCGCCGGCAGGATTGGAGAATGGCAATCGCCTCGTCGTCCTCCCAATCATGGATGATGTGCCTCATGACATACGCGTCCCCGCCTTCCGGCACCGCGTCGAAGAAGCTTCCGCCGACGATGGCGCAGCGGTCGACCACACCATGCGCTTGCAGTTGCTCCTTCACACCCGCTACGACCTGCGGCTGATCAAACAGCGTGCCGCGGGCCTGTGGCCAAGTCTGCAAGATCGCACTCAGCAACGAGCCTTGTCCACCACCCACGTCCACAATATGGCCGAAGCCCGAGAAATCGTAGGCTTTGACCACTGCCTCGCTGCCGCCGCGTGACATGTCGGTCATCGCGCGGTTGAAGACGGCATTGGCTTCCGGGTGCTTGACGCGATATTCCCAGACATCGACGCCATGCAGGGCCTTGAATGCGTTTTCTCCGGTGCGGACGCTGTGCAAGAGATGTCCCCAAGCCTCCCAATAGGCAGAATTGCCAACATGTTCGACCCAACCGCCAATGGGCGTCGCCGCGTCCATCCGCAAACAATCGCCCATCGGGGTCAACGCAAATGTACGGCCGTCGCCTTCCCGAAAGACGCCCACCGCCGCCAACGCGCGCAGCAGCCGGTAAAGTGCGTCGGAGCTGCTCTGCGTCAAGGACGCCAATTCCTCGGCGGATCGCGCGCCATCCTTCAGGTGATCTGCGATGCGAAGTGCCGACGCGACCCGGATGGCTTGGGTGATCTGAAATCCATTGATCAAGTTCAACATGTCGAGCCAGGGATTGGGCGTCACCGACGAGTCTCCGTGAACAGGATGCCTAGCTTGTTGTCAGTTGGTCCCGTAGCTGAGGATGAGGATATGGCGCAAATAGTCACTGGGTGGCTTTAGAATTGATCGTTTTCGCGAGATTAGCAAGCCGTAGACCATATTCGCCAAGCAAAGCGGCGAACTCTGCCGCCGTGCCTGGACGAGCGACCTGTCCAGCGCCAGCCAGTCTTTCACGAATACCGGGATCGCTCGCGATAGCGTGGACATCAGATGCAATCCGGTCGCGCAAGCTGTCGGGCATTCCGCGTTTGCCGTAAAATCCGACCACGCCGTCCATTCGAAGCTCGGGGAAGCCGGCTTCGGTTACGGTCGGCACGTCAGGAGCAAGCGCGACGCGATCGCTGCTCGCAACTGCAAGGAGCCGCGCTCTGCCTGACTGTACCAGCGGCATGATCACACCCAGCGCGTGAGCGAACACATCGATGCGGCCCTCGCCAAGATCCTGCAGAGCGTGGCCAAGGTCGCGATACGAAACAAAAGCGAGATCCAGTTTCGCATTCTTGAAGAACCCGCCAACAACGAAGGGCGGCAAACCAGGCGAAGCGGCCCAATTCAACTTGCCCGGCTCGCCGCGAGCCGTTCGAACCAGATCGTCGAGCGAGCGGATCGAGTTCTTTTCGGTGGCCGCTATCGCAAGGACTACTTCCGAAGTCGGGGAGATCGGGACCAGGTCACGAGTTGGATCATAGGGCAGCTTCTGTTGCGTGATCGGGTGGACGGTAATTACGGCCGAGATTGCGTAAAGCAGGGTATGATCGTCGTCGGTGCCGAGAAAGGCGGAGACCCCGATCACCCCATCGGCGCCCGGCCGGTTTTCCACGATGACTGGCTGTCCCCAGC
The DNA here is from genome assembly GCF_023074175.1 of Bradyrhizobium sp. 139. Taxonomy (GTDB): domain Bacteria; phylum Pseudomonadota; class Alphaproteobacteria; order Rhizobiales; family Xanthobacteraceae; genus Bradyrhizobium. The sequence continues at coordinate 16,976 of NZ_JADPKS010000082.1, read as the reverse complement.
GTTGCGAGAGCCGCTCCGCAAAAAGCCGGGCACTGAAGTCCGCTGCGGCACCCGCCGGCACAGGTAGAATTAAGCGGACAGCGCGATGCGGCCAGTCGGCAGCAACGACAACAGAACTCCAGCAAAAGACAGTGCCCAGAACGATACCGGCGACAGCGGCGAAGCGACTGAAAATGCTCATTGCATCCTCCTTGCGAACCGTGTTCAGCGCGATCTGAGTGCTTTCCGGGAGAACGTATCAGGCCAAGGCCGTATGCGCTTAACCTCCGGCTTACTATTTGCCTACCGACGGCTTATCTTTCGGCACCAGCACCGTCGCACGCACCCACAGGTCATGGCACTTGCGCTATTTTTTCGATGAGTTCGTGTTTGACGCTGAACGGCGCGAACTACACCGCGGGACGGACATAGTTTCCGTTGCGCCACGAGTATTCGACCTACTTGGCTACTTGATCAGCAACAGGGAACGTGTCCTCAGCAAAGAAGAAATCATAAAGGCGGTCTGGGACGGCCGTATCATATCTGACGCCGCGCTGACGACCCGGCTGAACGCAGCTCGGAACGCGATCGGCGATTCCGGCGATGAGCAGCGCCTAATCAAGACACTGCCGCGCAAGGGCTACCGCTTCATCGGACGCGTGCAGGAGCCGCGGGGGGACTCAGATCCCACCATCGCTGATCGCGCGATAGAATCACCTCCGGCGGTTCTCGCTACCTGATAAGCCTTCGATCGCGGTTCTCCCCTTCGTCAACCTAAGCGCCGATCCGGCACAGGAATATTTTGCCGACGGAATGGTCGATGACCTCATAACGGCGCTATCTCATTTCAAGGCGCTGGTCGTCATTGCTCGAAATTCCAGCTTTACTTACAAGAGGCGCGCGGTCGACGTGAAGCAGGTCGGGCGCGAGCTTGGTGTTCGCTATGTTCTGGAAGGAAGCGTCCGTAAAGCAGAAAACCGCATACGGATCACGGGACAGCTTCTCGATACCGTGACCGGAGGACATCTTTGGGCAAACCGGATCGAGGGTGGGCTTGGCGACCTATTTGGTTTGCAGGACCAAGTGACCGAGAGCGTTGTCGCCGCGATAGCACCAGCGTTGGAAAAGGCGGAGATCGAGCGCATCAAGCGTAAACCGACAGAAAGCCTGGACTCTTATGCCGTCTATTTGCGCGGCATGAGCAAACTGTATCAGTTTGGCAGTCGGCGGTCGAACGAAGAGGCGTTGCGCCTCTTCTATCGTGCAATCGAGCTTGATCCAGACTTCGCATGTGCCTATGCGCGTGCTGCCTCCTGCTTCGCCCGCCTTAAGGCTGACGATTGGATTGTAGTCACTCCAAACGATGTTGCTGAGGTTGTGCGGCTCGCTCGGAAGGCGATCGAACTGGGCAGGGACGATGCGAGCGCGCTCGCCGCGAGCGGGTGGGCTTTAGGGTTTGTCGTTCACGATCTCGGAGCAGCCGCCGACTTAATGGAGCGGGCGCTTGTGCTGAACTCCAATCTGGCGGAGGCGTGGCGTTTCAGCGGATGGGTGAAAACTTGGCTCGGAGAGCCCGAAGCGGCGATCGAACGCTTCGCGCGCGCCATGCGCCTGGATCCTCTGGATCCACGGATGGGCGGACTGCGAAGCGGCATCGCGCATGCACACTTCTTTGCCGGCCGCTACGAAGCAGCGGCTGGCTGGGCGACGATGGCATTGCAGGACAATCCGAACTTCCAGCCGGCCCTCCGCATCGCGGCCGCAAGCAATGCGATGGCTGGAAATATGCAGCCGGCTCGGCAGTTATTGGCCAGGCTGAGAGAGCTTAATCCCACGCGGGCTCTTTCCAATTTGAAAGGCGGGTTGGGGCCATATCAAAAGACCGAGGATGTTGCGCGTTACGAGGAGGGATTGCGCCAAACCGGACTGCTGGAAAGCAAGTAAACATTCAGTTCGCCTCAGTTGCGCTTGCGGCCATCCTTCGAGACGCCCGCCTACGGCGGGCCCTCAGGATGAGGTCGTGTTTCGCGGCGAGATTATCGGACCCTCATGGTGAGGAGCCCGCCAAAGCGGGCGTCTCGAACCATGCAGGCCGACCACGTCCGGCAAGCTCTCAGCTGCCATATGCGATTGCCTTGCGTGTGAAGGGAACGCTCTCTCGCTGAGCGATGCGATTTCAAGCCAATGGTGTGACGTGCGGACCGTGATCCGCTGGCGCGAGCCTCACCCCCGATAATGGCATCCTGCCACTGTTTTGCCCGACGAGTCAAACCAGATTTCGGAAAAGGCGTAAGCCATTGTTTCCGCTCGCGTCGGCTACTGTGCATGGGGTTGTTTTCGACGTTTTTGATTCAGACGGTCCCGAAAGCCGCCACGTATCGATAATTGCCCGTCGCGGGATGGGGCAGAAAAGCTGGTGGGGGCGGGGATGGATGGTGGGCGCACAAGGGATCGAACCTTGGACCTCTCCCGTGTGAACCACAATTGGTGGACTGTAGCCAACCTAATCCAGCCATAGTCTTATTGCAAAAGTCCTTCTAAGGTAACGACTTGTGGCCATATTGGACCAACCTTGGCCTCGGTTGGCCTTACCACATTTTGTATGTCCCTGCTGTGCCCTTCGGAGGAATTCCCTTAGGGCACACAAACTGGGAACGTGGAGGCAATGGCTTGTGGTCCATTTCTTCTAGGATCGCCTCGACCCGTCTCAGGGCGCAAGGAGCGAGAGCACAAACGATGGAAAAGAGTAAAGAATCTCTCAGAGCTGAAGGAACGACGAATTACCTGAGACTCACTGACGCGGCGATCCGTGCGGCGACGCTGCCGCCGGGCAAATCGCAGCACTATCTGCACGACACAGATCAGCCGGGGCTCGCGATCAGGATGCGCGCGACTGGTGGCAGGACCTGGGTCTTCACGTTCACAAAGCCTGGGACGAAAGGCACCCAACGCAAGACGCTGGGTGCATGGCCCAAATTCAATGAGAAGGCCGCGCGCAAGGCCGCAACCGTCGTCGCTGGGGAGGTGGTCATTGGGATCGATCCCAATGAGGGCAAGCGCGAGGCGAAGCGGCAAGCGCTGGCCGAGCGGCAGTGCACGACAGTGGCGACCTTGATCGTTGAAGATGGCCCCTATGAAATGTCCCTGACCGGGCGCCTGGTCGTCAACTGGAAACCGGCTATGTCGGCACTCCGACGCGGTCTGAAAGATCATTTCGACCTCGCCATCGCCGAGCTCACGCGACGGCAAATCATGGCGGCGGTGGACAGGATCGGCAAGACCGGCAAGCGCGGCGCAGCAAAGGACTTGCGCAAGCACACGCACACGTTCCTCGAATGGTGCGTTGGCGAAGGTTACGTCGAGCACAACGTGCTCGCCGGCTATCGCGTGCCCAAGGAGACGCGCGCGCAGCGGGTCGGGCGCCGAACGAAGGGCCGGGCGCTGACCGACGAGGAGATCATCAAAGTCTGGCACGCATCCGGCAAGCTTGGGACGTTTGGGCTATTGACACGAATGTGCCTACTTGGTGGCCCGCGTCGCAGCGAGCCAGCCATGATCGAGTGGCAAAATCACGTCATGGATGACCGCATCACTTTCGATGCAGCATGGACCAAGATGGGCCTTTACCACGACGTGCCGCGTACCCACCTCGTTGACGAGGTGCTTACGGCCGCAAAACATTTCCAGCGTGCGACGTCGGACTTTGTCTTCCCGTCACCGAAGACCGGCGGCCAGATGTCGGGCTTCACAAACTTGGTCGACCGCCTGGTCAAGGAAGCGGGTGTCGCCAAGTTCACAATGCATGACTTAAGGCGCAGCTTGCGAACCATCATGTCACGCTGCGGCTATGACAACGAAATCCAGCGGTTGTGTGTCGGGCAAAAGCCGCGCGGGATTGATCAGGTCTACAATCACGACGAACAGTGGATCATCCGTAAGATGGCGTTCGAAGCTGCTCATGACTACATCGCGGAGTTGGTCGGCGCGAAACGGGGAGGCAAGGTCGTGCGCCTGCAGCGGACGAATCCGCTCGATCCCATCAAGGCCGAATTGCTTGGCCGTCTTCGCGAGCATTATGCGGCTGCGACGACTTAGTTGTCTCGTCGCGTCCGGCCAGATAGTCGCGCACCGCATCAACCCGGTAAAGCGGGCGGCCATCGACGTAGCGCCATTTCAGCGGGTGGTTCGGATTGCGCCGCCATAGCTCCAGCGCTCCAGGCGTGCGCCGGATCACGGCGGCCGTTTCTAATGCCGTTAAATTTGAGCTGCCCGGCAGCGAATCGATATCGAACGTCGCGGGCGGCGGCATGCCGCGATTCTTCCGAGGTCGCTTCATGGTGCGGAGCGTCTCCTTCGAGTGGCCCATCGTCAACTCTCACGATTGAAGCGAGCGAGGCTCTTGTGTAATCGCCTGGTCGCTTCTTGGGCGGGACGTCAAGAGAATCAACGCAGTCGTCGAACTTTGCCTGTCGAGTGCCGCCGATTTGACCATCATGCTCCGGTTGATGTTGCATAGGAACACGTCAATTGCGCGTCGTAGGATTGGATATCAACGCGAATAGAAGAAAAGTTGCTGGTAGGTAGCCGAGACCACTCCGCTCGCATTGCGGCCCTGCGAGTGGCCACGTCAGCGGCCGGTCACGCCCGCAGGCTATTGGCCGTCATGGGAAGCATGTCGAAGAATGAAAAACGAACTGATAGGTAGTTCGACGCTTCGCAGCTACATCGAGGCGGGCTGGCGGACATCGGAATTGACTTGGCGATACGGACTTGCTCGGCGCCAAAGGCGCCTCACGGAAACGACTCGGCACGACGCCACTAGGACGGCGCGTCATGGAAGAGCTTCGACGATCCTACCGACCGCTTTCAATTGGCGTTCCATAAAAGCGACGCACCGCGTTCCAGGATTGGGTTCGTTCGCTGGCGGGCCATTCCTGTGCGCCCAATGCACGCGAGCGCCATGGGAATCTCGGTCAACCTTGGCGATAAGATCTGCCTCCTTCATCGCGTCAAGTGCATTAGCCCCAAGGGCGTTCTGGCAGCAGAGTCAACAGTTCAGACGACAAGTGCCGCTGGAACATTGCCACAAAGATATGTTTTACGGATCATTCTCCATGAGAAAGATCTGTTCACGTTTCGCTTGACCGCGATTTATGATCTGTTTACATATCATTTTCGGTGTAATGATCCGAGAACATATCCGTGGCTTCGGCTCCAAACCCGCTGCTCAAGGAACTTGGCCTGCACTTTCGCAGAGCACGAATGGCTGCTGGCCTATCCCAGGAGCAAGTCGCCCTCCGGGCGAACATTAGCAGGCCCCGCTATCGCGACATTGAAACGGGTGCCGCTGCAGCCCGCGCAACGACACTCGTCAACGTTGCCCGCGCCCTTGGCATGGAAATGATGCTGATTCCGCAAGCGATGGTACCGGCTATTCAATCAATGCTGCAGCCAGCTACGGGCGATGATGACCATCCTGCGTTCACGTCAGATGTTGAGGAGGAGGAGCATGAATAAGTCTGTCCTCGCGGCTGAACGTATGCAATCGCTCGACATCTCATTAAACGATCTTGCCGTCGGCACGCTCGTCCGAACGCCGGGCGACTACAACGCATTCAATCTCTTGCCCGCGTATCGGAGCTTGAACGACCCTCCGATCTTCAGCCTGTCGCTTCGCTCGGCGGACGGCAGCCTCCGCCGGGATCCCAAACCCATACGCGGCGCGCTGCCGCCGTTCTTCGCGAACTTGCTGCCCGAAGAGAAACTGCGCGAAGCAATGGAAAAGCACCACGCAGCCTCAGTAAGACCTGGAAACGACTTCGATCTCTTGGCCGCACTGGGGACAAATCTACCGGGAGCGGTACGAGCGTTGCCGAGCGACGGCGTCCCCGTACCGGCTGGGCCAGAATCAGAAGGCAAGGGGAAGGCGCGCTTTTCGCTCGCCGGTGTCCAGATGAAGCTCTCCGTCGTGAAAAATACCGGAGAAGAAGGGGGGATCACGCTCGCCGTCGACCATGAGCAAGGGCAGTACATCGCGAAATTTCCCTCCCTCACCCACATTGGACTTTCGGAAAACGAATTCGTGATCCTAGCCTTGGCAGAAGCGCTAGGGATGGAAGTGCCTGCACGTGAGCTCGTCGAAAAGACGGATTTCGTCGCCATTCCGGAAGAGTTTAACACCATGTCCACGGGCAAAGTGCTTCTTGTCCGTCGCTTCGATCGCGGTGCCGGTGCAGCGCGCGTGCATATGGAGGACTTTGCACAGGTCTTCGGCCGCTATCCGTCCGAGAAATATACCGGTGCGGCGTATCACAATATCGCGGCCGCGCTGAACAGCGGTGTCTCGTTCGATTCCGCGATCGAATTTGTCCGTCGTCTTGCGCTCACCGCGATCACGGGCAATGGCGACATGCATCTCAAGAATTGGTCGCTACTGTATCCTGGAGACGGACGGACGCCTACGTTGGCGCCAATCTACGACGTGCTCTCAACAGTTCCCTATATCCCGAAAGATGGTCTAGCATTGAGCCTTGCGGGCGAAAAGTCATTCAAGGCTCTGACGCCAGAGCGCTGGCGCAATTTCGCGAACCGCAGCCGTCTTCCAGAGGGGGCAGTGGTGACGGCTGTAGCTGAGACCGCGGCGGCCGTGCGCGACAAGTGGTCAGTTCTTCCAGAACGCGACGTCGTGCCTGGGCAGGTTCTCGAGCGGATCGATGCACATATCGACGAAATGGTACCCATCCTTGACCCTTAGGGGGCGGCAGTCCTTGAAATGTACATCACCCGATTCCCATCGTTGACGGATGCGCTCCCTGACGGATTTCCTAGCCAGCCTTCCAGGCATCTTGCCAATCAAGACGCGACGGCTCGTTCTCGAAGGCGACCTCTTGTCCGCTGCCAAGCGCAGCGGAGACAGGTCGTTTCTCGACCCTCGTCCTAGAAGTCGGACCAGACGCGGCCTCAGCGATCCTGGCCACATACAAGAGCGGGCGTCTGCCGATGAAGAAGGCGCGAAACCGGTGGATGCTCCGGGGGTAGAGGTATATCTCGCGCGAGCCGACGAGCTCAGGTCGCAAATCGATGAACGAGAACGACACGAGCGTGCAGTCGAAAATCCATCGTCCATCGCACGGCCTTCAATCGTTGCAATGGCGGACGACTCGAAGCGGAGCAGGGCCGCGAAGAAGAAGCGCCGCCCTACGCAGCGCGAGGAGTTCGTCGACTACGTGGTTGAGATTGACGGCTCGGACTGGGGTACTCGTTTTTTCTCAACCTGGAGCGGCGTTCTATCAGCCCCTACGAGGAATTCCGCCTCCCGGTGCGATGAAGTGCCAATCGATGGCTGCGTCCTTGCACCAGGCGAGCATGGCGTTGCAGGTGAACTCGGTGCCATAGTCGGACGCGATCATTCCTGGCTTGCCGCGTCGCTCGATGTGGTGACGTCGTCGACGATGTTGAGGATGCGGAAGGCACCGTCAAGTTAACGAATTGGAGCGGCCGAGGGGCAGATGAGCGGCATGCCGACCGCCCGGGACCCTCTTTATCGCCGTCATCGCTTCCCACCGGAAGTGATCAGCTATGCCGCTCACCATTGTAATCACCGACCGTCCAGGTCAACCCCACGTTCAACTTTCTGATTTCGACGACGCGCGCCCAACCTCAGGACGTATGCACAGCTCTGAATCAATGAACACTACAAATCTTGGTAGTTTCGTCGTTTTCCGGTTCTCGAGTACGGGTGTCAAGCCGTTGCGGGAAACACGCGGCGCGCCGCAGAAGGCCGAAGCGCCTGACCTGAACGCTATGCCGACACCGACTGCCATCTGAGAAGAAGGTGTTCATGACGCGCCACTGCGAGTTCATCCGGCAACGGTAGGATTCTCGAAGTTTTTGCATTTTTGCTTCTCGAAACCACCGTATCCGAAGACGGGGGTAATGCCTCGTTGGCCAGACGCGAGAGCGTTTGGAGGACAGGGTATCCGGAGCGATCCGGAATCCGAAGGGGTTGACAGTTCTTCCAGACCTGACCGGGTACGACTGATTGCAGCACGACCTGGGCTGATCAAGAACCAAGAATAGTATGAGGATTGCTGGATGCGAAACAATTCAGCATCACATGGATTGTGGGCTCTCACCGCGCCACCGGCGCCAGACACTGTTCCCCTCGCCAGTGACACCGCAGCGGATGTGATCGTGATTGGCGCTGGATATACCGGGCTGTCGTCTGCACTTCATCTCGCGGAAGGAGGGGCGCGCGTCGCGCTGTTGGAGGCGTCCGAAATTGGGTTCGGCGGTTCGGGCCGGAACGTCGGTCTGGTTAACGCGGGCATGTGGGTGATGCCTGACACCCTTCCGGATACGCTCGGCGCCCCGTTCGGCGAACGGTTGATTGAACAACTCGGCCGTGGACCGCAAAAGGTGTTCGACCTCATCGAAAAGCATGGCATCGAATGTGAAGTGGAACGTGCCGGTACCCTGCATTGTGCCGTCGGACGTAAGGGCTTGCAAGAGATCGAGGCCCGCGCCGAACAGTGGCAGAAGCGTGGCGCCCCTGTCGTAGTGCTAAATGCAGAGGAGACACGCAGGAAAGTGGGCGGTGGCGAATACAGCGGGGCGCTGCTCGATAGGCGCGCCGGGACGATACAGCCGCTGGCCTATGTGCACGGTCTAGCGAGAGCCGCGCTTGCAGCGGGGGCTAGGATATTCACACAGAGCGAGGCTGTTACTGCGCAACACAACGGCTTGCGCTGGAGGATCAGCACAGAAAGCGGATCGGTAGATGCGGAATGGGTGATCGTTGCGACGGATGCCTATGGTAAAGGACTTTGGTCGCAGGTACGGCAGGAGCAGATCCATCTGCCCTACTTCAACTTTGCTACAGGTTCTCTGCCGGATGGTCTGAGGAAGTCGATCCTGCCTGAACGGCAGGGAGCGTGGGACACTCGAGAGGTCCTCTCTTCATTTCGCTTGGATCGCTCCGGGCGCCTCGTGTTTGGCAGTGTTGGTGCCCTTGAGGGTATTGGCGCATCCGTTCACCGGGCATGGGCTCAGAGATCGTTGCGCAAGCTGTTTCCGGGACTTCAGGATGTCGAGTTTGAAACCGGCTGGTTCGGCATGATTGGAATGACCTCGGGCAACCTGCCGCGCTTTCACGAGCTCGACCGCAACGTCGTTGCTTTCAGCGGTTACAACGGTCGCGGCATCGCACCTGGCACAGTCTTTGGCACTGTGTTGGCTTCCTACGTTCTGGGGCAGATCGCGGAGAATGATCTTCCGCTGCCGGTCACTGCCCTTGAACGGCAACGCTTTCGTGCCGCGCGGGAAGCCTTCTACATCGCGGGGTCCCAACTTGTTCACCTAATGGAGTCCCGGTTCTGATTATCCATGCCGCATGAACATCAGTTTCGCCTGAAGCAGCTTGTCGGCGTTGGACGTGTAGAAATATCCGCCAAGCCGATATGGACACGAGGACGTGCAATAACGTGCCTCATCGCAAAGGTGGCCACCGCGCCGCCAGAAAGCGACGAGTTCATTTGCATATCCGTCACGTGCCGGGACGCTACCTCCATCAGCCGAGCGATTCGGTCGTAAGGTCGCCGTTGGAGCAGATGTTCGAGTTCGGCATGAGAGGCCGCCATCGTCATTCAACATTCCGCGTTGTCGTGTTCAGCCGTGTCCGGCTGAAGACGTTAATGTCCGGGACCAGACACTGAGGCGCGAGTATTCCGTCGGTGCACACGAAGCACATGGTTTTGCCCTCTTCAAGCCAGGCTCGCAAATGTCTTTTAGTGGCACGTGGATTGCTGGGACCCCGTAAAAGGATCCGCACGACCATGACGATCTCGCATTCGCCGGCCCAGGAGTTCAAATGAAACTTGCTCGACTGATCCAAATCAATGCCTTGGACGCTGCGCTATTGAGTGCGGTCCCGCCTAAAGCTTTGCCGCGTCCCTCGCGGGTGCCGCTGTCGTTCTTCGCGTTGGATAACTCTCAAGACCACCAGACACGACTAGCATTCAGCGCGCTTACTCCCGAGCAAATCCGAACCAGTGTGACACGTTTGGGCGGCTCTGTGGCGAATGCATGCAGCGGCATGCGAATGTTGGCGTCGGACCGGGAGGAAACCAAATCAAGCTTGGTCTCGAGCAATGGCCGCTTCCTTTCGAAGAGGGGAGCGGACAGAAGTTGTTCAATGGCACGCTGGAGCAGATCGAGCTCGGCGCCCGACCCGGAGCGGGTCACACTCGGAGGTGGAGCACCATTTTCTCCAGCAGTATTCGCACTCCTCGGCGCCTGAAGTCTTCCCTCGGTGCCGTTTCGCAACGCCCGAAGGACATTCGGCCTCGGCCACGGCATCTGTCTTCCTCGCCGAACCATAATCATCCCGCGTGTCCCCGAGCGGATGGCGACACTCGTTCTGCTCTACGGTGGTTGCGTCGAGTGGGAGCCGACAAATCCGCGTCTTTGATCGAAATGCACGACTTCGGTATCGAGCCCGAGCTGAAGAGCGCGATGTGACACGAGGAACGAAGCTGCCATCGCACCTTGCCTTCACAAGAAAGCTAGAGGAGTCTAAAAAATGCGCGCGCCGACCTATTCCGAGGCCTTGGAATTCGCTATCGACCGCTCGTACGACATTAACCTTGACATGTTGAGGTCACGGAATTTGCACCTTGACACGCACAACGATTATCTTGTCGGCACATATCCGCCTCTCAAGGCAATGGGCGACCTGAATGCCGAAAAGTTGTTGCTTCAGGTTTCGTCGTCAATTGATCTCTATTTTCACATCCCCTTCTGTGATCAGTATTGTACCTTTTGCCACTTCGCCAAGGAAATCAATCCATCTTCCGGGCGAGTGGAGCGCTATCTGGCGGCTTTAGATAAAGAGATGAGTTGGTCGGACGCGGCGCTGGCTGGCAGAGTTGTTGAGACTGCTTTTTTTGGAGGCGGCACTCCCTCGTTCTTGACCAACCGTCAACTCGAAACGCTATTTGGTATGATTAGCCGGCGCTTTGATTTGTCTAAGTCGGAAGTGAGTTTCGAATTGCATCCCTCTCTTGCAAAGCAAGTGGACGCTGCAGATCGCATATCCACACTGCTTAGAGCCGGCGTAAACCGCTTCGTATTGGGCGTTCAGAGTCTAGATCCGACCATTTTACGCATATTGAACCGCGGGCACCACGTGGACGAGGTAGTACAACTCGTAAAGTTACTGAATGAGATGGGCGTTCAGAATCTGTCGCTTGATCTCATGTATGGATTGCCGCAGCAAACGCTCCGGAGCTGGTACGACTCACTCATCGGCTTACTGGATATGGGAATAGAGAAGTTCAATGTATTCCCATTGATGTTTAAATCTACAGACCCCGTGGCCCGCCATTTGGCTCGGGGACGATATCAATTTGCCGGGGCTAAGGAGCGCATTATCATGCATTTTATGGCCGAGCACATCCTCACGAAACTCGGCTATCGCCATGGGCCGATTTTCTATTGGAGTAAGCAGTCGCAGCCACACTCGATTCAACAGAGCCGCAAATACGATTCCTGGAACGACAATAATCTGGTCCCGTTTGGGGTTGCCGGATTTGGTTACATGAGCCAGTGCCAGTTCTATAACGAGGCAGATTTAGATCGCTACCTGTATAGGGTTGAGGAGGGCGAGAAGCCTGTGTGGAAGGGTGTTGTCCTGTCGCAAGATGATCTCATGCGCAGAACGGTAATGTTTGCCCTGCGAAGCAGTGGAGTGTTGCTCTCCCGCTTCGAGCGGGAGTTTGGGGTGTCCATCGAAAAATGCTTTGGCCGCGAGCTTGAACTCTTGAATGAGGCAGGACTCATCTGCATTTCAAACGGCCTGCTTTCGCTAACTGCCGCCGGCACTATAAATTCGGGCGCCGTATCGCTGCTATTTTTCTCGAACAATATACTCGAGCGGATCGCGTACAACGACAGTAGGATAATAGACAAACGAACTGATCTGCTCGAAAAACACGATTACTCACCGGCCGCACGATACGGGTCAAGTGCCGAAATGCAAGTTGCGTTTCGATGAAGTCGCGGGCGCGCTCATTTATGGTCGCTCCTTTTTCCGTTTCCACCCCGCAAGGGTCGCCCTGCCAGGCGGAGGACATATTTTCGCATCTGACCGATAGCATTGATCGCCGGCAGCGAGAACGCCCGCTTGGGCTGGTCAGCAATTTTGTCGCCGATCAACTGCCGCACTGCATTGCGGAGATCAAATGCAGTGAACGACCAGATGAAGCGCTTAAGGCTCTTGGGCGTAACATCAACGCGATGATTGCGGAGACGGACTATGAAGCGCAGCTGCTAAGTCTGCCGCAGTCGGACTTCGAGATCGCTAAGACAGACATCCAATATCTCGTAAATTGTGCTTATCAGATGTCTGCGTTTGCCGGCCTTCATCCCGTGGACGCCGAGCTGACGGTGGGAGAGGTACTGATCCGCCTTGCGCGCTCGAGTTGTCAACGGCAGCCTGGCATTGAGGTCCTCTCCTATGAAGATATGATCCTTACGAATCCGCTGCAGAACGATCCACGCGTATACTGCCTCGGCGCGGCCGGGGTCGAGGAGCGAGATTTTTGCTTGGGCCATCAGATCATCGAGAGCGAATTGCAGTCAGCAATGGACGCTCTGCTCAAGTTGCGTGATGTGGCCGACGTGGATGCGGGGCAATGTCTTGCGCTATGCCTGGAGCGCCTTGAGTCAGCAAGCAATGTTCTGACGCGCTTTTATGAACATATGTCGCCGGACTTATTTGGCCAATTTCGTGTGTTTTACGGAAAGAATCCTTACAAGAATACGCTTGGTCCAAGCGGCCGCTTCTCGGCCCGTATCGTGGCGGTCTCGGTGCTACTGGTCGGTGAAGAACTCTTCCACCAGAAACCGCAATTTTATAGGGATCTGTATCGGCTGTCCGAATATTATCCGCAGAGATGCATTCACGAGGTATTCCGCTGGCTGTCGTCAGGCAACGGGAGTGCACCGCTCAAGCCAGGTTGGCTAAAGGGGAAAGCGGACTTTCCCAGGGTTGCGACCATTTCGCCAGTCGTGGAGCATCACGGCGGCGAAATCGGAACGCTGCGCACGTCCTGTGTTTGCGCACTGGATCGGTTTACCCGGATGCACCGTAGTACGGCCTTAAAATATACGGTTGAGCCGGGTCGTCCAGTTGTCGGAGTTGAGGTATCGGAAAGTGTTGAGGCTGTCCTTTCTCAGCGGCTGTTGACAGAGGCGCGCCGGTAAGCCGACGGTGGTCTCAGACAACGATGCCAGAGGCGCAGGCGTCCGCCACCGGTCGAGAGGTAATAGTCGATGTCTCAAGACGAACTGATCCTTCGTCAGTTCGAGTCCGGGGACAGCGATGATGCATGGCATCTGCACAGAAGCGCATCGCAGGATGTTGGTGTGTGTGGCCCGGAAGGGGCTTGGGAGGATGATTTACGCAATATCGGGGAAGTATACATCGCCTCGGGCGGAGACTTCGTAGTTGCGCATATTGGTCCCCGATTCGCTGCCATGGGTGGGCTGAAACCTTTTGATGATGATGTCGCAGAACTAAAACGTATGCGGGTCGACCCCGTCTTTCAGCGACGAGGGTTTGGAAGGAGGGTTCTTCGTGAATTGGAGTCGCGAGCTGTTGCTCTCGGTTTCAAGTGGATAATGCTCGATACAACAACGATCCAAGTAGGGGCCCAAAGACTTTATGAGAGCGCTGGCTATGTTCGCCGCAGGGAAGGGATGTTGCACGGATATGCAGTGATCTTCTACGAGAAGCGGCTCATTTGGCCAGGATGACCTCGCTGAGCAAATGAGGTTGTGAGACCGGATAATCCAGTGAAGCTCTGCGGACGCGCAACGAGCACAAATTCAATCACTTGCCCCTGACTAGCCCAAACGCCCAATCTCGCTCCTTGGGAATGACGTCGAATGCGCTCAGATAAAACCGTATCATCCGCGAGGACTTTCCCGCGAGATCTGCGATCGGAATGAATCGTGTCACTGTAGCTGACAAGGACGTGAAGGTTTCGCGACCGATAGGCCTTGAACGCACGCACAAACTCACGCCTGGCCGAGCCAGCGTTGAATCAAAACGAGAGCTGATACGGTGCGCCAGCGGCGGATAGGCGAAGATGCTCTGGAGTGTCGTGGGTTCGCGACGCGAGCCTTGCCAGCCGGCATACAAATCCACCTCGATTCAACCGCAACATTCTGTTGCGTATGGAATCCAAAAGTCCGCTCTTGGCGCGATGCTGGGTGGTGGATGTACGGGCGCGTCCAATCGCCCCCTACGTCGGGTCAGCTTATGGTCGTCGCCCTTCCAGATCGTGATGCTACTCGGGCGTAACGACCGGTTGCGTGTCGTAGCGCTCGCAGGCTCTCAATGAAGGACCCAGCTCGCACCCTCCTGGATCACGATCGAGTGCCAAACCTGCATCGAGCAGCTGCGGATCGGGTCTCACCAGCTTCGTGGTGCTCACGCCCGTATTCGGATCAACTGCCATTCGGTAGTCTCGTTCAAGCAGCTCTCGCAGGCGCTCGATGCGAGCGAACCGGAATGGATGGACCGGTTTGGTCAGGCCAGGCCGCTCGGGTCGAATGCGAACAATCGGATGATGAAAACGACGAGCGGACGACGGGTCACGTTCATGAGTCGAGCTGTCGGTTCTCCGCCGAATGCCAGTCCGCGCCGTGGAGGCGGATCATCTCCCGACGGGACCGCTCGATGAAGATGCGTTCAACGCAAAAGCCGGCTGTCACTGAAGCCGCCAGCGCAAGGCCGCAGACCATATAGTCATTCATGAAATTCCAAAACATGTTGCAGCCGGCAACTCCTACAAAAGTAAGTGCCATGACCGTATTGCGAAATGCCTTCACCATGTTGCCCCCCAGTCAGTGGGAACTTTACCATTGCAACCATAACGGTTAGCAGCGTTTGACCCTTGTTAGGCGCCGTCTTTCTGCTCGATCAGCCTGGGTCCGCCACGCCTTCGACGGCCGTGGGTTCCCCATTGCCCGGCGCAGCTCATCGATCGAGCCCGGCGTCGGCGCGAGCGACGAGCTCGGCCGCAGAGCATCGGCGCGGCCGACTCTCCGGTCAAGATACCGTGGTCATTTTGCCCGGTCATCGATCTCCATGACCATCTCACCTGGAATATCCGGCCGCGATGGCTGACCGGCCGGAGTTTAACAACTGCTATGAATGGTAGGATTCGCGGAATAGGACTGCTTGCTGAACAATCCGCACTGCCGAGCAATCCCGACCTTGGCCTGCGAAGCGCAGATGTACGCGGAGATCAAGGCGCTTGCCGGTGGGGCGACCTCGGTCCTCGGGGATTGCTGAGCAGCGATAAGAGCTCTGCAAACCATCTGTGCGTGCGGGACTTGCCCGAAATCTGGATAGGGGGTGCCGGCTTCTCGCAACAGCAACCGGTCTCCCCGGCCTTGCGCCGGGCAGCCTCCACCTGCACGCACCAAGCCCACTGGCACTTGCTGCGGAACGCGCCTCTGTGCAAGACAATTCGTCCCAGAAGGGCAGTAAGGGAACCGCACTGTGACAGCTTCTATTGATGGCGAAATTCGCGACGGCGGCCATCATATGCAGGTCCGCGTCTATTTCGAAGATACTGACTCCGGTCAGATTGTTTATCACGCAAATTTTTTGCGCTTCATGGAACGCGGTAGAACGAACTACTTGCGCCTGCTCGGAACCACTCAGCAAGCGCTACTCAAAGAAGCCAAGAACGATGCCACCGGCTTTGCCTTCGTTGTCCGCTCCATGACGATCGATTTTCTAAAACCGGCGGTCTTGGATGACCTGCTTGACGTCGTCACAGTCCCGCAAGAGGTGAGGGGAGCGTCGATTGCCTTGCTGCAGGAATGCAGGCGCGGAGACCATCTCCTAGTGACGGCGCGTGTACGCGTGGCGTTTATTTCAGCGGGAAAGGCGCAGCGCATCCCGAAGTCGCTGCGGCTCGCTATGGAAGGGCTTAGATAAATCTGCCGCCTCGTTCAAGCTTTTGCCTTCCAGCGCCCCAATGAAATCAAGTCATTAAGCTTCTGTTGCGACATAGTCAAACCAGTGTTCGCGGACCGATCGGAAGACCCCGTTGAGGCCGCGTCTGGAGAGCTTGGCAAGAATCCGTCGACAGCATTGAGCCACGAGGATGAGGTGGGCGTGAACTGGACGGTGAAACTCGGATGGCTATCGAGCCAGTTGCGGGCCTTTGGGTACTTATAGTGGCATAAATGTCGAGGACGCGGACAGCCTTTTTGACCGGAGCTTGAGCCTCGATCTGGTTGAGAAGCGGATGAACTCCTGATGCCGATGCTTCTGAACGCAGCGTCCAATGACCTTGCCTTCGAGCGCATCGAAGGCGGCAAACATAGTGGGTGGTACCGTTGCGCTTATAGTCGTGGGCATGGTGGCGGCGCGCCCCTTCTTCACGGGCAGACCCGGTTCGGTGCGATCGAGCGCCTGGATTTGGCTCTTCTCGTCGACCGAGAGCAAGATGGCATGCTCGGGCGGTTGACGTGTGCAGCTTGTCGACCAAGTTGGGATCATTCGAGAGGTTGACTGGTGGGCGATATGGTTGCAGTCCGTGCGCCCGCCAGATCCGCTGCACCGAGGTTCGTTGATGCCCGCCGCCTTTCGCCAGTCCTCGCTCTCGTCCGGCGCCATATATATCTACAGCCCGGACGAGCTGGTCCGGCTCGTTGCGGATCAAGCTCGCGGCTGGGTGGACATGCGGACATATGGCGAACATGGCCGTTGCCGGCCTTGGTGATGCCGCCGCGCCTGACAGACTCCCGTCGATCGGTCGCTCGGCACTAGCCCGCATTTCTCACAGAGTTGAGGCGCACCGGGGCGCGAATCAGCAAAAGTTGTTGTGCAGCAACGACTTTTCTCTGATCCAAGGAGCGCCCCGATGCCGACAGAGTGTAGCGCAGAACGATTTGATTTTGGAGTGGTGAAAGGT
>NZ_JADPKS010000077.1 GCF_023074175.1 Bradyrhizobium sp. 139 | reverse complement strand
GACGACCATCGCGTTGATCCCGTACAGAAGCAGGTTCCCGGCAAGCGGATGACGCAAAAAGGGATTGACTAACCAAGGCCCGTTACAGAAGCCCGGATGAGCGAAGCGACATCCGGGAATGCCGCGAGTGGCCCCGCATATCGCTTCGCTCATGCGGGCTACGGCCTCCGCGCGCTTGGCACAACTTCTCTCAGGTCCGCCCTGCGAGAGCAACTGCCATCTCAATGACAAGCGCGCGACAAGGCTTACAGCGACGGCGCGAGTGACGTTTTCAGCAGGGTGAGCAGCGCCTGCACCGCGGCGGCGTTGCGCCGCCGCTCGGGGATCGCGGCTTTCACCCACAATTCCGGAATCGGGAAATCCCGCAGCACCGCCTTGAGCGTGCCGTCGCGCAAGGCATCCGCGACGAGATAATGCGACATCAGCGCGATGCCGTTGCCGGCGATCGCGCTACGCGCCAGCACATGTCCTTCGTTGGAGGAGAGCAGCGGGCTGACCTGGATGCTGATGCGGCCGCGCGGCCCCTCAAAGATCCACTCCGGTCCCGTCGGCAGAAAGCTGAGGCAGCGATGCTCGACGAGATCGCGCGGATGCTTTGGCGTGCCGTGCTTCTTCAAATAGGCAGGCGACGCGCAGAGCAACCGCTTCAGCGCGCACAGCGGCTCGTCGACGACACCGCCGAAGGAATGCGGGAAGGCGCCGATAGCGATGTCAAAGCCTTCGGTCACCGGATCGACCGGGCGGTCGATCAGCACGATTTCGAGCTTGAGCCGCGGGTTCTGGGTCTGGAACGCGCTGAAGGCGTCGGCGAGCCGCGCCACTGTCAGCGAGGTCGGCGCCTTGATGCGGAGGTGATCGACGAGGTCGTGGCCCTTCTCGCCCATGCGCGAGAGCAGGTCGGTGGCGTCGGTGACGACGCCGCGGGCGCGATGCACGTAGCGCTGGCCGGCTTCCGTCAGCCGCAATTGTCGGGTCGAGCGGTGAAACAGCGGCGTGCCGATCCGCGCCTCCAGTTGCGTGACGCGCTTGGCGACGACGGAGGTCGAGACATCGAGTTTTCGCGCGGCGGCGGAGAAGCCGGCCGCATCGGCGGTGGCGAGAAACGCCTGAAGGTTCACCAGGATGTCCATCTTGACCTTTCTCGATTCGCGAAAGCTGGTCGCGTATTTTGATGGATTGTAGCCTGGCGCGCGTTAATTCATAGTCCGGTCCAAGCAAGAGAGTTTGGGAGCAGGACGCGCCATGCAAGCCATGACGATCGAAGAACCGGCACGCCAGGTGCCGCTCTACGGCGAATATGAAATCGTCGTGCTCGGCGGCGGCCCGGCCGGCATCGTGGCGGCGGCTTCGGCTGCACGCGCCGGGCGGCGGACGCTGCTGATCGAGCGTTATGGCTTTCTCGGCGGCATGGGCACCGCCGCCGGCGTCACCAATTTCTGCGGCCTCCATGGCAATGTCTACGGCCAGGCCCACCGTCTGGTGCAGGGCATGGCGTCCGAGCTGCTGGCGCGGATCGATCGATTGAACGGCCTCAATGCGCCGCATTTGATCCTCGGCAAGGTCTTCGCCCAGGCCTATGACACCGCCGCCTACAAGATCGCGGCCGACGAACTCCTCGCAAGCCACAAGGTGCACATCCTCTTCCACGCGCTCGGCGCCGGCGTGGTGATGGGCGACGACCGCCGCATCGACGCGCTGATGGTCGAGACCAAGGCCGGCCGGCAGGCGGTACGCGCCGAGATTTTTATCGATTGCTCCGGCGACGGCGATCTTGCGGTCTGGGCCGGGGCGCCGTTCGAATTCGGCGACGAGCACGGTCATCCGATGTATCCCTCGATGATGCTCCGTCTCAACGGCATCGATCCGGACAAAGCGGGCGAGGCCTGGCGGACCATCCCGCAATTGATGGAGAAGGCACTCGCCGCCGGCACCCACAAATTCCCGCGCAAGAGCGCGATCGTGCGGCCGCAGAAATCAGGCATCGAATGGCGGGTCAATTTCACGCAAGTGGCGCGCGAGGATGGCCATGCCATCAACGGCATCGAGCCTGACGATCTCACCCGCGGCGAGATCGAGGGCCGCAAGCAGGCGCTCGCCGCCTTCGAATTTCTCCGCACCGTGCCGGGTTTTGAAAAGTCCTACATCGTCGACCTGCCGCCGCAGCTCGGCATCCGCGAGACCCGCCGCATCAATGGCGGTTATCAGCTCAGCGGCGAGGACGTGCTCGGCTGCGCCTCGTTCGAGGACTCGATCGGCGTCAATGGCTGGCCGATCGAGGCCCATGTTCCCGGCGACGTCGTCTTCACCTTCCCGCCGATCCCGGAATCGCGCGGCTATAACGAGCTGCCCTACCGCATGCTGGTGCCCGAGGGCGTCGACAATCTCCTGGTTGCCGGCCGCTGCGCCTCGATGACCCATGAGGGCCAATCGGCGGCGCGGGTCTCCGGTGCCTGTTTCGTGATGGGCGAGGCGGCCGGTTCCGCCGCGGCGTTGGCGCTCTCCGGAAACCGAATCCCGCGTGACATCCCAGTTGAAAACTTGCAGGAAACATTGAAACAACAGGGCGCCTTCATCGGGCGGGACCAGCCCGTGCCCGACGGACTGTGACGGACTGCAAAACGACGGACTGCAAAACAGCGACGACGGAGGAAACGTGATGATCGGGATTGCGCGGCTCGCGCTAGCTAGCCTGGTGGCGATCACAGCGATGGGCACGGCGCACGCCGAGGACGCGCTGAAGGCCAGGGTCGGCGTGCTCAGGCTTTCGTCCTCCGCGCCGGTCTTCATCGCGCAGGACAAGGGCTATTTCCGCGAGGCCGGCCTCGACGTCGAGCTGAAATTCTTCGACGCGGCGCAGCCGATTGCGGTCGCCACGACCTCGGGCGACATTGATTTCGGCGTCACCGCCTTCACCGCCGGTCTCTACAATCTCGCCGGCAAGGGCGTGCTGAAAGTGATCGGCGGCATGAGCCGCGAAAAGGCCGGCTATCCCCTGATCGGCTATTTCGCCAGCAACAACGCCTATGCCGCCGGGCTGAAGACGCCGAAGGACCTCGTGGGCAAGCGCGTGGCGGTGACGCAGGTCGGATCGTCCTTTCACTATTCGCTGGGGCTGCTCGCCGACAAATACGGGTTCAAGCTCACTGAGGTGAAGATCATCCCGCTGCAATCGCTGTCGAACGCGGCGGCGGCGCTGAAGGGGGAGACCGTCGATGCGGCGCTGCTGCCGATCTCGACCGCACGAAAGCTGATGGACGAGGGCGGCGCGAAATTTTTGGGCTGGGTCGGCGACGAGACGCCCTGGCAGCTGGGCGCGGTGTTCGCCTCGCCGAAGACGCTGACCAACAAGGCGCTGGTGACGAAGCTGCTCGGCGTCCTGGCAAAGGCCGACCGTGAGTATCACGACGTCATCCTCGCCGCGATGAAGGACGGCGTCGCGCCGATCAACGACAAGACAAAGCCGCTGCTCGAGATCATCGCAAAATACACCAATTTGCCGGTCGAGCAGGTGGTCGGCAATTGCGCCTATGTCGATCCGGACGGCAAGCTCGACGTGAAGAACGTCGACAACCAGATCAAATGGCTGCAGGAGCAGGGTTTTGCCGACAAGGGCTTTGATGCGAGCGCGATCATCGCCAAGGATTATGTGAAGGCGGATTGATTGATGCGTGCGCCCCTCCATCTCCGTCATCCTGAGGTGCGAACCCGGCCGTGCGAGAGCACGGCGGGGCGAGCCTCGAAGGATGTACGGCCGAGCTGCATCCGGGCCGGGCATCCTTCGAGGCTCGACTTGCGGCAGGCCGCAAGTCGAGCACCTCAGGATGACGGATTGAGAGTGGGGCAGAATTCATGGACCTGATCGCCAACCACATCTCCCATCGATTCGGCGACCTCGCCGTGCTCGACGATGTCTCGTTCACGGTCAGTGCCGGCGAGGTGGTGGCGATCGTCGGGCCGTCCGGCTGTGGCAAGAGCACGCTGCTGTCGATCCTCGGCGGGCTGTTGCAGCCGACCTCCGGTGCGCCCGAGCTGCGCGGATCGCCGCCGGCGGACAGTCTCAATCCGCTGACCTTCGTGTTCCAGGATTTTGCGCTGCTGCCGTGGGCCAATGTGGAGGAGAACGTCGAATTCCCGCTGCTGCACACACAGCTCTCGGCCGCGCAGCGCCGTGCGCAGGTCGATGATGCCTTGCGCCGCACCGGCCTCACCGATTTCCGCACAACCTATCCAAAGCAGCTCTCCGGCGGCATGCGCCAGCGCGTCGGCATCTCGCGTGCGCTTGCGGTCAGGCCTGCGATCCTGCTGATGGACGAGCCGCTCTCCGCGCTGGACTCGCAGACCCGCGAGCTCCTGATGGAGGATTTCGTCCGCCTGCTTGCCGATGGCGGCATGGGTGCGGTCTACGTCACGCATAATCTCGAAGAAGCAGCGCGGCTCGCCGATCGCATCGTGGTGCTGTCGCGGCGTCCCGGGCGCATCCGCGAGGTCGTGAGCGTTCCGATGACGCGCACTGAGCGCGGCGAAATCGCGGCCCGTGAAAAGCTGCTCGCGCTTCAGAACCAGATATGGTCGCTGATCCGCAACGAGGCGATCGATGCCGAGCGCGAGGTGCAGCATGCTTGATCGTGCTCCGGCGGAAGTGCCTGCGAAGAATGAGCCGGCCCGGCGCGTTCGTTTTCGGGGCGCGGGCTTCGTGCCCGCCAGCAGCCGCTTCGGTGGCTGGATCGCGCTGGCCTTCGTCATCGCGATCTGGCAGGCGGCCGGCAGCGCCGGCCTGGTCAATCCGCTGTTCCTGCCGGCGCCGGCGGCGATCGCCCGCGCGATCTACCAGCTCGCCGTCTCCGGCGCGCTCTGGCAGCACCTCTCGGCCTCGCTGCTGCGCATCGGCGTCGGCTGGCTGCTGGGGACCACGGCCGGCGTGGTCGTGGGCTTTGGCATCGGCCTGTCGCGGCTGGCGCGCAGCGTCGGCATCACCTTTATCTCCGCGCTGTTTCCGATCCCGAAGATCGCGCTGCTGCCGCTGTTGATCCTTTGGCTCGGCATCGGCGAAGAGCCGAAGATCGCGACCATTGCGCTCGGGGTGTTCTTCTCGACCGCGATCTCGGTCTATAGCGGCGTCGATGCGGTGCCGCGCAACCTCATCCGCATGGCGCAGAGTTTCAACGTGCCGTTCGCCACCATCGTGCGCAAGGTGATCTGGCCGGGCGCGCTGCCCGCAATCCTCGCCGGCTTCCGCATCACGGCGTCGGTCGCGCTGCTGCTCGTCGTCAGCGCCGAGATGATCGGCGCGCAATACGGCATCGGGGCGTTCGTGCTCCAGGCCGGAAATCTGATGCAGACGGACCAGCTGCTCGCGGGCGTGGTGATCCTGTCGGTGTTTGGGCTGGCGGTTGGCAGGGTGATCAATTGGCTGGAGACGCGGCTGCTGCACTGGCGATAGCTGCAATCACACCCGCCGTCCCGGGCAAGCGTAAGGCCGTAGGGTGGGCAAAGCGAAAGCGTGCCCACCATCTTTTCGTCAGTCGCGAAGGCATGGTGGGCACGGCGCAAGGGCGCCTTTTGCCCACCCTACGAAGCCGGTGCCCTCACGCATTCCCGCGATCTTCGCGAAACAGATCCAGCTTCTGCTGCACCGGCCGATCGGAGAAGCTGAACAGCACCGCATCCATGTCGGCTTCGTGCGTGACCCACCGCCAGCTCGGCACCACGAACAAATCGCGCGGGCCCCATTCGAAGGTCGCATCGCCGATGCGGGTGCGGCCATGGCCCTCGATCGGACAGAACACGGTGGCATCCGTCGAACGGTAGCGCGCGCTCGTAAAACTCTTCGGCAGCAGCTGGATGAAAGTGCCGATGGTCGGCATGGCGAAATCGCCGGTCTCGGGATTGCTGAATTTCAGCTTCAGCCCGTGGCAGGCATCCCACTCCTCGCGCGTCTTGGCTTTCTCCAGCGCCTCGCGCGTATGGGCATAGGGATAGCTGAAGATGGGCGAGGTCTTCGAGCTTCGCTTTACGTCGACCGGCAGCAGATTGTGGCCGTAGCGCGCAAAACTGTCGCCGGACGGTTTGGTGATCTTCTGCTGGTCCTCGTTCGAGCCCTCCGCAAAGGAGCAGTCGAAGAACTGCACCAGCGGAATATCGAGGCCATCGAGCCAGAACATCGGCTCGCTCGTCTCGTTGGAATGATCGTGCCAGGTCATCGACGGCGTGATGATGAAATCGCCTTGCTCCATCGCGGTGCGCTCGCCGTCGACCGCGGTGTGGGCGCCTTTGCCCTCGAGCACGAAGCGCAGCGCCGACTGGCTGTGGCGATGTGCGGGCGCGACGTCGCCGGGCACCACCATCTGCACGCCGGCATAGAGCGAGGTCGTGATTCTTGACTGGCCGCGCAGGCCGGGATTTTCCAGCACCAGCACGCGCCGCTCGGCTTCCTTGGCCGTGATGAGCTTGCCGGCATCGGTCATGTAGTCGCGGATGATTTCGAACTTCCACAGATGCGGACGGCAGGCGCTCCTCGGCTCCGGCGTGATCAAATCGCCCATCACCGTCCACAGCGCGGTGAGATTTTCGCCGTCGATCTTCTTGTAGAACGCCTCGCGTTCCGGCGTCTTGGTCACGGCTTCCATGGTGCGGCTCCCGTTCGGTTTGTCGATTGACAGTATACTGACGATTTAGGTAGCGTCAATGTGACGGACGGACAGTAGCAATGGCAGTCATTCCGGGCTCGACGCTGGCGCGTCGCCCCGGAATGATGAATAAATTTGACAGGAAGGGTTTCGATGAAGCTGCACGGCTATTTCCGTTCCAGCGCGGCTTACCGCGTGCGGATCGCACTGAACCTGAAGGGCCTCGGCGCCGAGCATCTGCCGTATCATCTGCGCAAGGGCGAGCAATGCGCGCCGGCCTATCTCGCCATCAACCCGCAGGGGCTGGTTCCCGCACTGGAGAACGATGCGGGCGCAGTGCTGACCCAATCGGTCGCCATCATCGAGTGGCTGGACGAAATCCACCCGATCCCGCCGCTGCTGCCGAAGGACCCGCTGCAACGCGCCAAGGTCAGGGCGTTCGCGCTGGCGATCGCCTGCGACACCCATCCGGTTCAGAATTTGAAAGTGCTGGCACGGCTGCGCGAGCTTGGCCTTGCCGAAGAGAAGGTTCAGGACTGGGCGGCCTGGGTCAACCGCGAGGGGCTGTCAGCCTGCGAGACGCTGATCAAGAATGAGTCCGGGCCGTTCTGTTTTGGCGATCGGCCGATGCTCGCCGATCTCTGCCTGGTGCCGCAACTCGCCAATGCCCGCCGCTTCGGTGTCGATGTCTCGGCCTATCCGCGCCTGCTCAAGGCGGAAGCGGCCGCCAAGGCGCTGCCGGCGTTCGCGAACGCCGCGCCGGAGAAGCAGCCCGATGCCGAGTAGGCCTGCTCCTCCGATCACAATCGATGCGGTCTATGCCGCGCCGGGCTATCTGTTCCGGCGCATGCAGCAGATCGCGGTCTCGATCTTCATGGAGGAGTGCAAGGCGTTCGACCTGACGCCGGTGCAATATGCGGCGCTGATCGCGATCCACACCCATCCCGGCATCGACGCGACGCGGTTGTCGGCGGTGATCGCCTTCGACCGCTCCACGCTTGGCAGTGTGATCGAGCGGCTGCAGGCCAAGGATTTCGTCGAGCGCAAGCCGGCGCTGGAAGACAAGCGCATCAAGCTGCTCTATCTGACGAAATCAGGCGCCGCGATCCTGCGCGAGATCATCCCCGCCGTCGAGCGCGCCCAGGCGCGCATGCTGGAGCCGCTCAAGCCCGCCGACCGCAAGGCGCTGCTGACGCTCCTGGTACAGCTCGTCGATCTCAACAACGAGGCCTCACGGGTGCCGCTGAGGGCCGAGGATGCGCTGGAGCATCTGGGGAAGGCGGGGTGAAGGTAGTGTGAATGTGGCCGCGGCCTTGCCTCACATCCGCAACAATGCCTGCCGATCGATCTTCCCCGTGCCCGTCTTCGGCAGCTCGTCGATGAAGATCACCTCGCGCGGATATTTGTAAGGAAGCAGCTTGCCCTTGACGTAATCCTGGAGCCTGCGCGTCGCCTCGCTCTGGTCCACGGCCCGATTGTTCATCACCACCACCGCCTTCAGCGTCATGCGCCGGTCCGGGAGCTCTGCCGCGAACACTGCGCATTCGCGGATGTCGGGGTGGTCGGCGAGGCACAGCTCGACCTCGAGCGGGTAGACCCACTGGCCTGAGATCTTGATGAGATCGTCGGCACGGCCGCGGAAGAAGTGGAAGCCGTCGGCATCGCGGACGAAGCGGTCGCCGGTGTAGATCCAGCCGCCGTCGCGGATGGTCTCGGCGGATTTGTCCGGCCGGTTCCAGTACAGCGGCGTGTTGGAATCGCCGCGCACCCACAAGATGCCTTCCTCATCGTCGCCGACCTCGCGGCCGTCCTTGTCGCGCAGCGCGACCTCGTAGCCGGGCACGCGCAGTCCTGCGGCGCCGAGCTTCTTCTGCCCGGGGCGGTTGGAGAGATAGATGTGCAGCACCTCGGTCGAGCCGAGGCCTTCGACGATCTCGAGGCCGCTGAGCGTCTTCCAGCCGTTGAAGACTTCGGCCGAGAGCACCTCGGCCGCCGAGAGCGACATCCGCACCGACGAGAAATCCGTCTTGTCGGTCCCTTCGGCCTTGGTGAGCGAGGTATAGAGCGTCGGCAGGCCGAAGAAGACCGTCGGCTTGTATTGTCCGATCGCGGCGAAGATCGCCGCGGGCTTGGGCTGTCCCGGCAGCAGCAGCGTCGCCGCACCCGCGGAGAACGGGAAGGTGACGGAGTTGCCGAAACCGTAGGCGAAGAAGATTTTCGGCACCGAGAAGCAGATGTCGCCGGGCGTCAGCTGCAACACGTTCTGCGCAAAAGCGGCATCGCTGTAGGCCATGTCGTGCTGGAGATGCACGATGCCCTTGGGCCGGCCGGTCGAGCCGGAGGAGTACATCCAGAACGCCATCTCGTTGCGATGCGTGGCGGCTTCGGCCAGCTCAGCCGGGAACTGCGCGAGCCAGCTTGGCGCTGCGATCTCCGCAGGCGCGGCGTGGTCGTGCGCTTCGCCGTCGACGACGATCAGCGTGCGCAGGCAGGTCGCCTTGCAGGCCTCTGCATTGAAGCGCGTCGCGAATTCGGCATCCGCCACCGCAACGGCCGCGCCGGAATCGGCCAGATAGAATTGCAGCAGGTCCGGCGGCGTCAGTGTGTTGATCAGGAGCGGCACGAAGCCGGCGCGCACCGCGCCGAAGAATGCTGCCGGATAGGCCGGGGTATCGTCGAGGAACAGCAGCACGCGGTCGCCGCGCTTCAGGCCGAGCGATGCAAAGCCGTTGCCCCAGCGGCAAGCTTCCGCGCAAAGCTCGGCATAGCTGCGCATTCCCGCGGGCCCAATCAGCGCGGGCTTGTCGCCGCGGCCTTTGGCGAGTTGGTCGAACAGAATGCGGCTGGCATTGTAGGTTTGCGGAATGGCAAAGCCGATCTCGTGGGCGCCCGCGCTGTCGGCGGGCACCTGGTCGCGGATCTCGTTGCTCATGCCGCATCTCCGCCGTTCCTGGCGGCCTCCAAGCGCGCCATGAAAGCGGGCGACATCGCCCGCAGCCGGGAATCGTCGATGCGGCCGGAGCGGGTGATGTAGCTATAGGCAAAGTCCATCAGGCCGAGCTGCATGTGCTGGGCAAAGTGCTCGTACCAGAAGGCCGAGGTGCGCGCGGCATCGAGGAGCTTCTGCACCACCGGCTTGCGTGCGGCCTGGTAGCGGTGCAGCGCGGTCGAAAGATGCGCGTCCGATTCCAGCGCCTTGACCAGCGCAATGGCATCCTCGATCGCGAGCCGCGTCCCCGAGCCGATGGAGAAATGCGCCGAGTGCAGGGCGTCGCCGACCAGCACCATGTTCTTGAACGACCAGTGCTCGTTCCAGACCCAGGGAAAATTGCGCCAGACCGATTTGTTGGAGACCAGGCAATGGCCACCCAGCGTGTCGGCAAAGACCTCCTCGCAGACGCCCTTGGACTGCTCGGCATCCTTGTAGGCGAAGCCATAGGCCTGCCATGTCGCGTGGTCGCATTCGACCAGGAAGGTACTCATGGTCGGCGAGTAGCGATAGTGGTGGGCATTGAAGGCGCCGCGGTCGGTCTTCACGAAGGTCTGCGACAGCGTGTCGAAGCGCTTCGAGGTGCCGTACCAGGCGAATTTGTTGGAGGAATAGGATAGCGAGGTGCCGAAATCGCCCTCGAAAGCGCGGCGCACCAGCGAGTTCAATCCGTCGGCGGCGACGATCAGATCGTGACCGTTGAGCTGGTCGATGGCGTGGATCTGTGTGTCGAAGCGCGGCGTGACGCCGGCATCGAACGCACGCTGCTGGAGGAACTGCAAGAGCTCGAGCCGGCCGATCGAGGAGAAGCCGACGCCGTCGATGGCGACGCTGCCGCCATGAAGGTTGAGTGTGATGTTCTGCCAGCTCTCCATATGCGGCGCGATCGCGTCGACCGTTTCCGGGTCGTCGGCGCGCAAAAATTCCAGAGCCTGGTCGGAGAACACGACGCCAAAGCCCCAGGTCGCGTCGGCCGGGTTCTGTTCGAACAGGTCGACCTGATCCTCGGGGTGACGCTTCTTCCAGAGATAGGCAAAGTAGAGCCCACCGGGCCCCCCGCCAATCACGGCGATCCGCAACGTCTGCCTCCCTGATTGACAGTATACTTACTATCTAGGGGTAGACTAATGTGCTCCGACGTCCGGCGCCAGCGGAATTATTGGCATGGCATGGCGCGCCGAAGCTGGCTCCAAACACACGATTTGACGCGTGTCCGAAACCATCAGTTGCGAAGCATAGCCAAACCGCGGCGGCTTGGCCATCCGCACCGTCAGACGCAGCGCTTCACCCAGACCCCGTTGACCAGCACTTTGGTGCAGCGGACCGCCGGAACCGGCTTGCGGACCACGACGGCCGCGTTCGGTCCGGCGCAGCCCGCGCGATAGACGCCGCGGGCGCAGACCACCGCGTTGGCATCGGAGGCCTCGAAGGTCATGGTCGCCGCGAAAGCGAGCAGCGCAGAAGCGATAAGCAGCAATGAACGCATGTCTTCCTCCCGGTCTTGTCGTGATTGAAATCGGATGCTTGCAAAAGGCTTGTCGTTGCAGGCGCGCGAAAATTCATTTCGCGTACGCTGCCAGGCATTGTCGCGCGCTGTGGCGCGCAATCATGCGCCGCCTCACCGCGCCGCGAACGGGGCGAGCACGTCCTTGCACGCAGGCGACAGCGATGCGGCGTTGCTGCTGATGCATTGTACGATGCGGCCGCCGCCGGGCGCGACGCCGGCACAGAGAGTGCGGATGTCGGCGCCGCAGGCGGAGCGGACGATGAACAGCTCTTCGCGCGGCCGCAGTGGACGCAGCACGATCGCGGCTGGTGCGGCTGCCGGTGCCGCTGCCGCTGGAGCCGCGCCCGCAGGCGCTGCCGTTGCCGCTGCGCCGCCACCGGCCGCAGCGGTCACGGCCTTCTCGCAGGCCGGCGAAACCTGTGTCTTGTTCTTCTCCAGGCATTCGAGCGCGGGGGCGCCGCCCGGCGGCACGCTGGCGCACACCTTGGGATAATCGGCGCGGCACGCGCTCTTGACCGCTGCAGCCTGCGCGCTGCTCGGCTGCTTTGTGGCAGCAGCCTTCGGCGCCGGCGCGGCTGCCGGTTTTGCAGCGGGGGCGGATTCAACCTTTGGCGCGGCAGGCGCCGTTTCCGCCTTGGGCGCAGCTTCGGTCTTCGGCGCCGCCGCGGGCTCGACCGCGCGAACCGCGGTCTGGCATCCCGATGAGAGGCTCGAGATGTTCTTCTGAAGACATTGATACGCTTCCACGCCGCCGGGCGTCACGCTCGCGCAGTGCGCCATGAAGTCCGAGCGGCATGCGGACCGGATGGCGCCCTTCTGGGCCTCGGTCGGCGCTTGCGCGAATGCGCCTGTTGCAGTTGCGAAGAGCGCCGCCGCCAGCAACGCGCTACGCGATGCATGTTTCAACGTGTCGAACATTTGAGTGTTGAACATTGAATGAATTCCTGCCCAGTCGGTAACGCCGCCGACTTTCTAAAATTGATGCAAACAATCGTCGTGATACTGCGTGCCGCATCATTGGCCGCCTCGACCTCTACCGCAAGTCAATTATGCTGGTGCGATTGCGACGTAACTACGTCGTCAGAGCCTGACCATGCGCTTGCCGCGGTTCTCTCCCGCAAGCAATCCGATCAGCGCTTTCGGCGTGTTCTCCAGTCCGTCGATGATGTCCTCCTGCACCTTCAGTGTGCCGGATGTGACCCAAGCCTGGAGGTCTGCGAGCGCGCGCTGGCTCTCCTTCATGTAGTCCATCACGATGAAGCCCTGCATGACCAGCCGCTTCACCACGATCAGGCCGGGCACGCCGCGCGGGCCATGCGCCGCGGGCGTGCCGTCATATTGCGAGATCGCGCCGCAGCAGGCGATGCGGCCGTAATTGTTCATCTGCGGCAGGCAGGCTTCGAGAATGTCGCCGCCGACATTGTCGAAATAGACGTCGATGCCTTTGGGCGCGGCCGCGCGCAGTGCCTTGAACACCGCGCCGTCCTTGTAGTCGACGGCGGCATCGAAGCCGAGTTCGGAGGTCAGCCAGTTGCATTTGTCCGCGCCGCCGGCGATGCCGATCACGCGGCATCCCTTGATCTTCGCGATTTGCCCGACGATCGAACCGACGGAGCCCGCCGCCGCGGACACCACCACGGTCTCACCCTCCTTCGGCTTGCTGATTTCCAGCAGTCCGAAATAGGCGGTGAGGCCGGCGATGCCGAACACGCTCAGCAGATGCGTGAGCGGTTCGAGCTTCGGCATCCTGGTGAGATGCTTTGCCGGCACCGCGGCAAACTCCTGCCAGCCGGTGTCGCCGAACACGATGTCGCCGGGCGCAAGCCCCGGCGCCATCGAGCTGATGACTTCGGCGATGGCGCCGCCGGCCATCACGCTGTTGGCCTCGACCGCGGAGCGATAGGTCGCGCCATGCATCCAGGCACGGTTGGCCGCGTCGAGCGAGATGTAACGCACGTGCAGCAAGGCCTCGCCGTCCTTCGGCTCCGGCGTCGCACCCTCGATCATCTTGAAGTGCTCGGGACCGAGCTTGCCGCTGGGCTTTTCCACCAGCAGAATCTGGCGATTGATGTTGCCGCTCATGGCGTTTCCCTCTTCGCTTGTTTGACGATTATTGATGCAGCCGCCGCAACGAAAAGGTGCAACCCGCACTCGTTGTGCGCTGCATGAAGGCTAGATCGCGCGCGCTGATTTCGCAACGGGAACATCGGTATTGCGAATGCACGCAAAGCGTGTTGCGTCGTTGCACTATCTGCGACATCATGAAGCGGCCGGTGTTGTGGGGGTCTTCTATGTCGAACAGGTTTACGCAATACATTCTGGCGGCGATGGTGCTGGGCATCATCATGGGCGCGGCGATCTATAATTTTCTGCCCGATACCCGCGCCGACTGGGCCTCCTCCATCAACCTGATCGCCGTGATCTTCCTGCGCCTGATCAAGATGATCATCGCGCCGCTGGTGTTCGCGACCCTGGTCGGCGGCATCGCCCATATGGGCTCGGGCTCCAAGCTCGGCCGTATCTTCGCCAAGACCATGGGCTGGTTCGTCAGCGCCTCCTTCGTGTCGCTGATGCTCGGCCTCGTGATGGTCAATCTGCTTCAGCCCGGCGCCAACTTCCCCGGCACGCTGCCGGACAGGGCGCAGTCGACGGGCTTGCCGGTTTCCGCCTTCTCGATCGAGAAATTCCTGACCCATCTGATCCCGACCTCGATCGCGGATGCGATGGCGCAGAACGAGATCTTGCAGATCGTGATCTTTGCCGTGTTCTTCTCGGTGGCGATGGGCTCGATGCCCGAGCGCTCCAAGCCGATCCTGGCGCTGATCGACGACATCGGCCACATCATGCTCAAGGTCACGGGCTATGTGATGCTGTTCGCACCGTTCGCGGTGTGGGCCGCCATCACAGCGACGGTCGCCAAGAACGGCCTGCTGGTGCTCTGGAAGCTCATCGTCTTCATGGGCGGCTTCTATCTCTCGCTCGCGCTCCTGTGGGGCATCCTGGTGGTCGTCGGCTTCATCGTGATCGGGCCGCGCTACGCCCACCTGCTGAAGCTGATCCGCGAGCCGCTGATGATCGCGTTCTCCACCGCGAGCTCGGAAGCGGCCTATCCGAAGACGCTGGAGGGCCTCAACCGCTTCGGCGCCTCGTCGCGAATCTCCAGCTTCGTGCTGCCGCTCGGCTACTCCTTCAACCTCGACGGCACGATGATGTACTGCACCTTCGCCAGTGTCTTCATCGCGCAGAGCTATCACATCGACATGCCGCTCGGCACCCAGCTTGCGATGCTGGCGACGCTGATGATCACCTCGAAGGGCGTCGCCGGCGTGCCGCGCGCCTCCCTCGTCGTGATCGCCTCGACGTTGTCGCAATTCGGCATCCCCGAGGCGGGGCTGTTGATGATCATGGGCATCGACACCTTCCTCGATATGGGCCGCAGCGCCACCAACGTGATCGGCAACACGCTCGCGACCTCGGTCGTGGCGAAGTGGGAAGGAGAGCTCGGGCCCGAGCATGCGATGGGGGCGGGCGACGCCGTGCCGGGGGACATGATTCCCGGCGAAATACCCGCGATGGCCGGCCATTGATTGGAGTGCACCATGCGCCCTATCACGGCGATTTCGAGCGGTCTGTTGCTGGCAGCGCTTCTGCTGGCAACGGGTGCCTCCGCCCAGACCGGCGGCAGCGAAGGGCTTAGCCCGACGCTATCAGCCATCAAGAACGCGCACACCGTGCGGCTCGGCTATCGCGAGAGCTCGCCGCCGTTCTCGTTCCTCGACCAGGCGGGCCGCCCGGTCGGCTACAGCCTCGAGCTCTGCGAGGCCATCGTCGAGGAGATCGGCGTCGAGGTCGACGATCCCAACCTGAAGATCGGCTACGTCAAGGTCACCTCGGATGACCGCATCGACGCGGTGCTCCAGAACAAGATCGACCTGGAGTGCGGTTCGACCACCGCCAATGCCGAGCGCGGCAAGCGCGTCGCGTTCTCGCCGTTGATGTTCGTCGCCGGCACCAAGCTGATGGTGCCGAAGGCGTCCAGCGTCCAGTCGCTGGCCGATTTGAAGGGCAAGACCATCGTGGTGACGAAAGGCACCACCAACGAGCAGGCTATCCAGGCGGCCGACAAGAAGTCCTCGTTGGGGCTGAACATCGTCGTCGGTGCCGATCACGAGCAGTCATACCAGATGCTCGTCGACGGCAAGGCCGATGCGTTCGCGACCGACGACATCCTGCT
Organism: Bradyrhizobium sp. 139; assembly: GCF_023074175.1. Taxonomy (GTDB): domain Bacteria; phylum Pseudomonadota; class Alphaproteobacteria; order Rhizobiales; family Xanthobacteraceae; genus Bradyrhizobium. The sequence goes on along the minus strand of NZ_JADPKS010000077.1, from coordinate 34,709 downwards.
GTCCAGCCTGATCGCGCGCCACAAGGCGCAGGACAAGTTCCGCGTCACCGGCGACTACCTGTCCTACGATCCCTACGGCATCATGTTCAGGAAGGGCGATCCGCAACTGTCGGCGGTGGTCGAGCGCACCTTCCGCAAGCTCGGCTCCAACCACGACCTCGTCCCGCTCTACAACAAATGGTTCATCGCGCGGCTGCCCACCGGCGAACGGCTGAACGTGCCGATCTCGCTGCAACTGGAGGAAGCCTTCAAGGCGATGGACGATTCGGCGAGCGCGAATAATTAGGAGAGCTTCGTCGAGAAGTCGAGGAGCGGGCTACCATTCCGTCATCCTGAGGTGCGCGTGGCGCGATGCAAATGCATCGCGCCGGGAGCCTCGAAGGATGAACGGCCGCGCCGGTGCAGCCGGGCCGTCGCCCTTCGAGGGCCGCTGAAGAAGCGGCCACCTCAGGGTGGCGATAGATCAAGGCTCGCTGCGGCTAATTCTTCCCAAACACCCGATCCAGCGCCGCATCATACGTCGCCTGCACCAATTGCGGATAGAGCTTCGCCAGCGCCTCCATCATCACGCCGGAATTGATCTCGAGCACATGCCATGAACCGTCGACGCACACCACGTCGACCGAGGTGAAGGTGATGCCGATGGCGCTCGCGGCATCGATCGCGAGCTTCACGCAAGCCGTTCGAACCTCGCCGTCCTCCAGCAACACCGGCTTTGCGCCGGCATCGAGATTGTGTCGCCAATCCGTGCCACGCTGCTTGCTGTAGACGACGAGGGGCACATCGTCGAGCAACACCACACGGACCTCGTCCTCGATCGCGACATAAGGCGAGATCACGAGCCCGGCGCTCATCGAAAAAACATCGCCAACCGCGTGGTCGAGTTCCGCCTCCGTCATCACCTTGAACACCGAGCGCCCCGATGTCCCCTCGTTCGGCTTCACCACGACGCCTTGCGGATGGTCGTGAAGCCGCTCAAGCATTGCATCTCGCCAGGTGGGGCCAACAACATTCCTGCCTAGCTTGGGGTTGAGGAAGAGATGATGGGGAATGCAGGGCACGCCCTCGAGCGCCAGCACCTCGGCAGTGGCCGATTTGTCGTTGGCGAGACGGTGCGCGACGGCGCTGTTGAGGCCGATGTCATAGCCGAACGCGAAGTGGCGCTTGCCGCGCCCGCGCATCGCGAGCAGCCAGCCGCCGGAGCGGACATCGAGCGCGATGCCATGGTTCGCGCAATAGCGCCTGATCGCCTGGACGAAGATCCGCTCGCCGCTTGCCATGTGCTTCAGTCGTTCCTGTCGCCAAAGGCCGCAAAAATGCGGGAAACGGCGCCAACTCGGGTGAAAATCAGAGCTATTCTTAATGAAATTCTCGCGAGCGCTACGGAAATTAAGTGCTGCGATCGAGCCTGAAAGGGAAAAGAAATTGCCCTCCGCGCATGCGAGGCAGCAGATTCATTAATGATGTGGCCATTTCCGCCGCAAATGCCGGTTTGACCGGCATCAATTGCATCCGGAACGAGGTTGATTATTGGTCGCAATGGCGTAGATCACACACGCGAAATCCTCCGCCATGACAAATGGTGTCCGCCCCGCTTTCAGGGGCCGGGCAACGCTTTTGTCCTAAAACCCGCAATTATTCGGAATATCGAAAATCATGAGCGCGTTTTACCGAGAGAAGGTTCTTTCCGTCCAGCATTGGACCGACACGCTGTTCAGCTTCCGCGCCACGCGCGATACCGGCTTCCGCTTCCAGAACGGCCAGTTCGCGATGATCGGCCTCGAGATCGAGGGCCGTCCGCTGCTGCGCGCCTACAGCATGGCGAGCGCCAACCACGAGGAAGAGCTCGAGTTCTTCTCGATTAAGGTTCAGGACGGCCCGCTCACCTCGCGCCTCCAGAAGATCAAGGAAGGCGACACCATCCTGGTCGGCCGCAAGGCGACCGGCACGCTGATCACCGACAATCTCATTCCCGGCAAGCGGCTGATGCTGCTCTCGACCGGCACCGGTCTCGCGCCCTTTGCCAGCCTGATCAAGGACCCCGAGGTCTACGACCAGTTCGAGTCGATCGTGCTGGTGCATGGCTGCCGCCAGGTCTCCGAGCTCGCCTATGGCGAGAAGCTCGTCGCCAGCCTGCGCGAGGACGAGCTTTTCGGGGAGTTGCTCGCGGACAAGCTCGTCTACTACCCGACCGTGACCCGCGAGCCGTTCAAAAACCGCGGCCGCATCACCGACCTCATCAGCTCCGAGCAGATCTTCAACGATATCGGACAGGGCCCGCTCGACATCGAAACCGACCGCGTCATGATGTGCGGCAGCCCGGCGATGCTCGAAGAGCTGAAAGTGATGTTCGAAGGCCGCGGCTTCGTCGAGGGCTCCGGCAATAAGCCCGGCCATTTCGTGATCGAGAAGGCGTTCGTCGAGCGCTGATCGCCGCTTGCCGCCACCAATTCCCCTGTCGTCCCGGACAAGCGGAGCGCCTGGCAACGCGCAGCGTTGTCCAGGGCGGACGCTGATCCGGGACCCATAACCACAGGGTTAAATCGTGACGAAGACTGGCAGGCAGCATCTCGCGCTGCGACGCCTGCCTGTGGTTGTGGATCCCGGGCCTGCGCTGACGCTTGCCCGGGACGACAGCCGAGATCGCGGCCGCTCGCCATTGCCCTCCACCGCTCTGCTGCGCTGCAATACCCCCCCATCGAGCTGATTGATTTGCCTCGGCGGAATTGACTAGCCTGAAACAAGCGCTGCGTCATATCCGTATGACAGGCGCGGGCGTATCGTACCGCCTCAAGCTGGCGAGAGGATGGGAATCGTGGCCGACGACAACAAGACGCAGGAATCCCTTAAACAACTATCGCCCAAACAACTATCGCCCAAACACCTCTCGCCCATACGCCTGGCGCTGGCGGAAGAGGGTGTCATGGAAACCCTGCTGCTGCCATTCTCGCCGCGTTTCATTGTGCTGACGATCTGCGCGGTGGTCACCGCGCTCCTGATCGGCATCGGCATCGCCGATCGCAAGATCTTCGACATCCTGCTGATCCCGATCCTGATCTTTGGCGCCCTGACGCTGCTCGGTGTCCGCGACCTCATGCAGAAGGGCCATGCGGTTCTGCGCAACTACCCGATCTCGGCGCATATCCGCTTCCTCCTGGAAGAAATCCGCCCGGAGATGCGGCAGTATTTCTTCGAGAGCGAAAAGGACGGCATGCCGTTCTCGCGCGACATCCGCGCGGTGGTCTATCAGCGCGCCAAGATGGAGCTCGACAAGCGCCCGTTCGGCACCCAGGAGGACGTCTATCGCGAGGGCTATGAATGGATGCATCACTCGGTCTCGCCGAAGACGCATGCCGATGAGAAATTCCGCATCGTCATCGGCGGCCCCGACTGCAAGCAGCCGTATTCGGCCTCCGTTTTCAACATCTCGGCCATGAGTTTTGGCGCGCTCAGCCCGAACGCCGTGCGCGCGCTGAATGCCGGCGCAAAAAAGGGGGGCTTTGCGCATGATACCGGCGAGGGCGGCGTCAGCCCCTATCACTGCGAAATGGGCGGCGACATCATCTGGGAAATCGGTTCGGGCTATTTCGGCTGCCGTCATCTCGACGGCTCGTTCGATCCGGAGGCATTCGCGCGGGTCGCCGGCGCCGACCAGATCAAGATGGTCGAGCTCAAGATCAGCCAGGGCGCCAAGCCCGGCCATGGCGGCGTGCTGCCCGCGGCAAAAGTCTCGGAGGAGATTTCCAAGATCCGCGGCGTCTCGATGGGCGAGGACTGCATCTCGCCGGCCTCGCACCGCGTCTTCTCCACCCCGGTTGGGATGATGCAGTTCATCGCCGAGATGCGCCGCCTCTCCGGCGGCAAGCCGACCGGCTTCAAGCTCTGCATCGGGCACCCCTGGGAGTTTTTGGCGATCTGCAAGGCGATGATCGAGACCGGCATCTATCCGGACTTCATCGTCGTCGACGGCAATGAAGGCGGTACCGGCGCGGCGCCGCTGGAGTTCATGGATCATCTGGGCATGCCGATGCGCGAGGGCGTCAACTTCGTCCACAACGCCCTGATCGGCATCAATGCCCGCGACCGCGTCAAGCTGGGCGCTTCCGGCAAGATCGCGACCGCCTTCGACATGGCGCGCGCGATGGCGATCGGCGCCGACTGGTGCAATTCGGCGCGCGGATTCATGTTCTCACTCGGCTGCATCCAGTCGCTGAGCTGCCACACCGATCGCTGCCCGACCGGGGTGGCGACGCAGGATCCCACGCGGGCCCGCGCGCTCTATGTGCCGCTCAAGATCGATCGCGTGCACAATTATCACCACGCCACGCTGCATTCGTTGGCCGAGCTGATCGCCGCGGCCGGTCTTGAACATCCGCAGCAGCTGCGCCCGATCCACTTCAGCCAGCGCAACTCGACGACGGAGGTGAAGTCCTTCGCGCAGCTCTATCCGGCGCTGCGCCCGGGCGAACTGCTCGAAGGCACCGAAGATCCGCGCTTTCGCGATGCCTGGCGGATGGCGCAGGCAGCGACCTTCCAGCCGGCGCAGTAACGGGCCACCGCATGATACCGCCGGCATCCTGCGGCGGCGTAAATTCACCGCGGGCAGCGTAGAGCGTTATCGTCTGTGTCACTTTTGGGTTTAAATAGCCCCATGGACGAGCGACGCGACAAAGCCAGGCACCGCGTGCTGAAAGCCGGAACCATCGAGTTCGGCGGCGGCGCGATTGACTGCACCGTCCGCAATTTTTCCAACACCGGTGCCGCCCTCGACGTCACCAGTCCGGTCGGTATCCCCGAACACTTCACCCTGTTCATCCAGGCCGACGGAACGCACCTGTCCTGCACGGTAGTCTGGCGCAAGGAAAAGCGGATCGGTGTGAGGTTCGGGTGAGGGCTCACGCCACAACTCAGCCGTCGTCCCGGACAAGCGAGCGAAGCGGAGCGCAGATCCGGGACCCATATCCCCAGGATTGAGTTTGGCGAAGACAGCCAACTCAGATCTCGCGCTACAACTTCTCCCTGTGGCTATGGGTCCCGGATCGGCGCGCGCTTTGGGCGCGCTTGTCCAGGACGTCGAGCGGAGAATTGGGCGCTCAACTCACGCCGCCGCCTGCTCACCCCGCCGGCTCACGAGAATCTTGTCGATCCTCCGTCCGTCGAGATCGACGACCTCGATATGCCAGCCGGCGAAGTCGAAGGCATCGCCGACATTGGGCAGCACGTTGAACTGTTGCAGCACGAGGCCCGCCACCGTGTTGTAGCGGTGCGGCGGCAGTTCGATGCCGAGCAGCTCGCCGAACTCGTCGACCGGCATCCAGCCGGCGATCAGGAGCGACGAGTCGGCGCGTTTGACATAGGCCGGCTCCGGCGGACCTTCTTCGGAATGGAAGGCGCCGACGATCGATTCGAGGATGTCCGCCGCAGTCACCATGCCTTCGAAAGCACCATACTCGTCATAGACGAGGCCGACATGAACCGGAGCAGCTCTCAGGATCGCGACCACGTCGCGGGCATCGGCTGATGCCGGAATGCCCGGCGCCTCGCGAACAAGCGCGCGCAGGTCGGGGGTGCGTTCGTTCATATAGGCGATCAGCAGGTCCTTGGCCTGAAGCACGCCGATCGGCTTGTCGCGATCGCCGTCCGAAACGGGAAAACGCGAATGCGGGCTCTTGGCGATGATCTCGCGAATGGCCTCCGGCGCATCGTTCAGGTCGATCTCGTCGACCTCCGTGCGCGGCGTCATGACGGCGCCGACCGGCCGGTCGCCGAGCCGCATCACGCCGGCGATCATCTCCTTCTCGCCGGGCTCGAGCACGCCGGCGTTTTCGGCCTCGCTGACGAGATGATGGATCTCGTCTTCCGAGACCTTCTCGTCAGCCTTGCCGCCGCGGCCGAGCAGCGTGAGGATCAGTCTGCCGGAGAGATCGAGCAGAAAAACGAGCGGCAGCGAAATCTTTGCCAGCAAGTGCAACGCGGGCGCGACCCTGACCGCAATGCTCTCGGGGTCGCGCAGGGCCACCTGCTTCGGCACCAGCTCGCCGACGATCAGGGTGGCGTAGGTGATGAGCGTGACGACGATGCCGACGCCGACGATGTCGGCAATCCCTGCGGACAGGCCGAGGTCGAGCAGCCATTGCGTCAGCCGCTGCCCGAGCGTGGCGCCGGAGAACGCGCCCGAGAGCACGCCGACCAGCGTGATGCCGATCTGCACCGTCGAGAGGAATTTTCCGGGATCAGCCGCGAGTGCCAGCGCCCGCTCGGCGCCGCGCACACCCTTGGCAGCGAGTAGTGACAGCCGGGCCGGGCGGGACGAGACCACGGCCAGCTCGGACATGGACAAAAGGCCGTTGATGACGATCAGAACGACGACGATGATGAGTTCGACGGACAACATTGTGCGCAAGGAGAAGGGACACTTGACCCGACGGCTGCCGGACCAAGCCCCTATATATCAACTGGATGCGCGGTTTGCCCGGTTCCAACCAAATTGTCGCATCGGAACCGTGCTTGCGAGGCTCAGAACTCGCCGTGCAGCCGTCCCGAGAACACCGACACCGGCCCGCGATCGGCGTTGTAGGCAGGGTTGACGATGAGCTGATAGTCGGCGGTCAGGGTGAGATTCCTGTTCAGCGCGTAAGCGTAATAGGTTTCGAGGATGCGCTCCTTGCGGTAGTTGAGCGCGCCGTCACCAATGAGAACACCGAGGCCGCCAGCGGCCAGGAAGTCGCGATAATCCTGCGAGATGGCATTGATGGCGCCGCCTGTGCCGATCACGTCGTCGGGCCGGCCCCATTTGGTGCCCTTGATCGACAGGCCACCGGACAGGCTGCGGTTGATGTCGGTGAAGGCAATCGTCTCGCTCTTGCCGTCGTTCCAGCTCCAGCGGCCGAACAGCCCGACATCGTCGGTGATCGCCTGTTCGAGATTGACGACATAGCCGACCTTGGTACGGCCGCGCCGGGTTTGCCCGATGTCGAGATTGAGCGCGGGATTGTCCAGCGTCTCGCGGAAGCTGCCCATATTGGCGCTGTCGAGCCAGCCCATGGTCCTGAGCTTGCCGGGTTGGCCAAACAGCGAGAAGCGCGTCTCGAGCTCGACCACGTACTGGCCGCGCTCCCCGACCCTGCTGTCGAAATGATTTGAATTGGGCTCCGCGACCATCAGGAAATAGCCGCCGCGTAGCGCCCATTGCTTCTGGTTGAGCTCGGCGGTGACGCCGTAGGTGAGGCCGACCTTGTCGGCGGAATAATCGAAGGCACCGGGCGCCCATATCGACCAGTTCATGAAATCCCTGCGGGTGTCCTTGGCGTAGGCATTGCCGTCGAACACGTCGACCACCGCGAACTTGCCGGCCTGCACCGTGAGCCTGGACACGTCGACCTTCTGTCCCAGCTGCAACTGGCCGCTCGCAAGCTCCTCCTGCTCGCCGCCGAAGCCGAAGGTCTGGCGCACGAAAAGCCGCGAGGTGTTGTAATGCGGATAGGGGAAGTTGGACTTCTGCGCTTCGCCATTCGGGAAGCCGGCGGCGCCCACGGTGTCGTTCAGCCCAAATCCCTGGAGCAGCTCGGGATTGTAATAGACCTCGCCGCCGTCCCACAGCCGTGCGTTCAGGAACAGGCTGTTGCTCCAGGTCGCCTTGGCCTGTGCTGACGGCGAGAGCGAGTTCGGTCCGCTGTAGAGCGCGGGGAACGACGGATAGCCTTGCGGCAGATAGGTGCTCTGGCCGTGGATCTCCCAGCGATCCGATTCCGTGTCGATCAGCGAACTCTTGGGATTGTAGCTCGGCATGCCCGGCCAATCGACCTTGCGGTTGAGGCCGAGCCTGATCGACTGGAAGTCGAGCGACGAGGAGGTGTATTGGGCCCCCGTGGAGAAGGCGATATTGGCGCTGTCGAAGCGGCTATAGAGATATTCGATCCGCGCGCTCCAGTGCGGCGCAAAGCCGTATTCGATGCCGGCACCCGCAATCCAGCCGGGCCGCGTGTTCAGGATTTTCGGGACTTCGCCGGCGGCCGGCGTGTCGAAATAGCGTTCGCCCATCCACACGAAGCCGCCAGTGGCGTAGACGAGCCACGGACCGCTGGTGTAGCCGACGCGGCCGCGCAGGCTGGCGGTGTAGTCCCATTGCTGGGTGACGGTGTTGGCGGGTGTCGCCAGGAAGGAAACGATCGAGTTCGAGGTGATGTAATTGGGGAACGAAAAATCGCCTTCGACCCCGACCAGCCAACCGGAGGTGAGCCGGTAATTGTAGCCGGCCTGCACGCCGCCGATCATGCCGCTGAAGATGCCGCTGTCCTTGATCGCGGTGCCGTCGTTGAGGGCGAAACTGGACGAGCCGCGGCCATAGCCGGCATGTGCACCGATATAGAGGCCGGTCCAGTCATAGACCGCCTTCAGGGCGGGGCCCTTCAGCGGCAGATCGGCCGCGCGGCCAGCGGCGGGAAAAGCCAGCATGCCCGAGGCAATCGCCGCGGCCGTCCGCAAGTACCGCTGTCGGTGACCTCTCAACGTCAAAACGCACGCCCCCAAACGCAGATGGATTCCACCCGCTGCGATATCCCTGCTGATTCGCGGCGACCCTGTCATCAGGTCTCGGTTTGCACGCGATCGGGCGAGATGATCTCGATCGGGCGCGATTTCTTCCCAAGTTCCTGTGCCTGCTGCGAACCTTATTGCGATTAATTCGCAATAGCAACTGACGCGGATTGCCGCAGATGATGGTTCGCACCGGGATGTGACGGGACTGCAACAATTTCCCCGGGGGCCCGAAATGGATGACCCCGCCCGGGGGGACAGCCGGGCGGGGTCGGGGTGCGACACGGGGTGGATGAGGCGCCCGTGCCGGACGCAGGATCCACGTGAGATCGGCCTCAGATCCTCAAATCAGTAGCAGGTACGAACGCGGCCAATGTACTGGCCGAAGGCGTCGTACTGGGCGACCCAGCCGCAGCGGTGATAGCCGTTGTAATAAGGATCGTTGCTGGCGGCGATCGCGGAGCCGACGACGGCGGCGGTGGCAATGCCGGCGCCCACACCCCAGCCCCAGCCGAGCGGCTTGGCTTCGGCCTGCGAAGTGGTGGACACGATGCTGCCGGTCACGGCGAGTGCTGCGAGAGCGACAGCGGCAATCTTGGTCTTGATCGACATTTGAAACTCCATCCGGGTTGAGACGGTCCGTTGTGGCCCGCGTGCCCAGTTGGACGGAGCCACGTCGAAACCGGTTCGAAAGCGCTCTCGGCGCTCCCGGAATTCGGCTCTTTCCTCAATAATTCCAGAGGGATGACAACTAGCCGAGGGGGCCTTTGGCCAGCCTGTTCACGTCGAAGTTATCGACCTCGGCAAGCAGCTCGCAAAATGCGCGCGCGCCCTGATCGACGAGCTGTTCGCCCTTCGCAGGCACGGCGAGCGTCGCATTGCCGACGGCCCCGCTGGCGTTGAGATCCTGCGCCTGCCAGGCGAACGGCGCGGGCCGCTGCGTCGACAGCCATCGATACCGTTTCTCGATGGCGATGCTGCTCGCGGGAAAATCCGCGATCGCATCCTTGCGCAGCTGGTCGGGATAGCGCGCCAGCATGATCGAGGTCTCGACGGCGCCGCCGTGAATGCCGTGGCGCACTTCATCCGCCGGGAACAGTTTCTCCGCGCCCGACAGCCGCGACCACGACGTCGTCACCACGAACAGCTTGTGATGCGCGCGAAGATCCTGCGCGACCAGCATCATCGCCGCGCTGTTGCCGCCATGGCTGGTGATGATGACGAGCTTCTTCACGCCGCGGCGCGCGACGTCCTCGCCGATCCCTGTCCATCGCTTCAGCGCCACCTCAGTCGGCAGCGTCTGCGTGCCCGGATAGTCGATATGCTCGGTGGAAATCCCGATCGGTTCAACGGGGAGGAATGTCGCCGGGACGTCTTCGGGCAAAAGTTGGCGCACACGCGCGAGATAGGCGTCGGCGATCAGAACGTCGGTCTCGAGCGGCAGATGCGGGCCGTGCTGCTCGGTCGCCGCCAGCGGCAGCACCGCGATCCAGCGCGACGGTTCCGGGGGCGCGATCTCGCTCCAGTCGATGCCGGACCAGTCGCGGGGCAGGGACGAATTCATCAAAGGTTTCTTTGCGCCGATTTGTAACGTAATTTGGGGCTCCTCGGGGGACGCTGCTCGGCCGGCCGCGTCTCCCGAACTTTCTTGGTTATCATGGGCCGGAACGATCGACGGAGTCCAATCATGCGCCCCAACCATCTGCGGCGAGCGTTAACGGGTGCCTTGGTGGCCGCATCTCTCGCGACCCTGCCCGTGCGCGCCGAGACGCTGGACAAGGTCTCCTTCGGCACCAATTGGGTCGCCGAGGCCGAACATGGCGGTTTCTTCCAGGCCGTCGCCGACGGCACCTACAAGCGCTACGGCCTTGACGTCACCATCGTCCCCGGCGGTCCCAACGAGAACAACCGGATGCTCCTGATCGCCGGCAAGATCGATTTCTTCATGGCCGCGAACACGCTGATGTCGTTCGATGCGGTCGCCAACAACGTTCCCGTGGTGACGATCGCCGCGATCTTCCAGAAAGATCCGCAGGTGATGCTGACGCAGCCGGATGTCAAGGTTGCGAAGATCGAGGACCTCAAGCCGTTGACGCTGTTCGTCTCCAAGGAGGGCATGACCAGCTACTTCCAGTGGCTGAAGTCCGAATACGGTTTCAGCGAGAAGAACGTCCGCCCCTACAATTTCAATCCGCAGCCCTTCATCGCCAACCCCAAGAGCGCGATGCAGGGCTACGTCACCTCCGAGCCGTTCGCGGTCGAGAAGGCCGCCGGCTTCAAGCCCAACGTGCTGCTGCTCGCCGATTCCGGCTTCAATACCTATTCGACCCTGATCGAGACCCGCCGCGACATGATCGAGAAGAAACCCGACCTGGTGCAGCGCTTCGTCGATGCCTCCATGGTCGGCTGGTACAATTACATCTACCGCGACAATTCCGCCGGCAATGCCATGATCAAGAAGCTCAATCCGGAGATGACCGACGAGCTGCTCGCCTATTCCGTCGCCAAGATGAAGGAATACGGCATCGTCGATTCCGGCGAGTCGTTGAAGAACGGTATCGGCGCGATGAGTGACGAGCGCTACACCTCCTTCTTCAACAAGATGGTAAAGGCGGGCGTGGTGAAGCCAGACCTCGATTTCCGCAAATCCTATACGCTGCGCTTCGTCAACAAGGGCGTCGGCGTCGAGCTGCGCCCGAGCAAACCGTAACGCATGCCGAGGTCGGAAAAGACCGCGGCGGATTGGTCCACCTCTCCCGAAGGGAGAGGTCGCATCGCATCGTCAGATGCGGTGCGGGTGAGGGGTTACGTTCTCTCGTGGAACCTGAGCCCCCTCACCCGCGCCTTCGGCGCGACCTCTCCCCACAGGGGAGAGGTGAAGGTCGCGGCTCGACCACGCCGCACAGCAGCGCGCCATCAATGGTAGAGGGCAAAACTTCGTCGGGGGTCGAGGCCGGGCTGGCGGCTCTCGCCGTCAGCCTGCGCGGCGTGACGAAGGTCTATGACAACGGCGTCATGGCGCTCGGCCCGCTCGATCTTGCCGTGTGCAAGGGCGAGTTCATCTCACTGCTCGGTCCGTCCGGCTGCGGCAAGTCGACTGCGCTGCGCCTGATCGCGGAGCTCAGCGCGCCGTCGTCCGGGATCGTGCGGGTGGCGCGCCATCAGGGCGCGGCGCAGCCGGGCCATGGCATCGGCTTCGTGTTTCAGGAGCCGACCCTGATGCCCTGGACCAGCGTGCGCGAAAACGTGCGGCTGCCGCTGAAACTCGCGCGCGTGCCGAAAGCTGAAGCCCGCGCGCGTGTCGATGAGGCGCTGGCCAGCGTCGGGCTCGCCGATTTCGCCGATGCATTCCCGCGCGAGCTCTCCGGCGGCATGAAAATGCGCGTGTCGCTGGCGCGCGCGCTCGTCACCGATCCTGATATCCTCCTGATGGATGAGCCGTTCGCGGCGCTCGACGAAATCACGCGCTTCCGCCTCAACAACGATTTGCTCGCGCTGTGGCGCAGCCTTGGCAAGACCGTCATCTTCGTCACCCATTCGGTGTTCGAATCCGTCTATCTGTCGCAGCGCGTGGTGGTCATGACGGCGCGGCCTGGCCGCATTCAGGCCGACATCCGCGTCGAGACGGTCGAGCCGCGCGGCGAGGCGTTTCGCACTTCGGCGGCCTATTCTGATTATTGCCGGAAAGTGTCGGCGGCGCTGGCGCCGTCCTATTCGGGGCAGTCGACGCTATGAGCATGCAACCGGCCGTCACCGCCAAACCATCCGGCGCGCAACGCGCGGTGCGTTTCGTGCTTCCCGTCGTGGTGTTTGCGGCCAGCCTCGTCGCCTGGGAACTCGTGGTCCGCATCAAGGAGATTCCGCCCTACGTGCTGCCGGCGCCTTCCGTCATCTTCCTGACCCTGATCAATGACTGGGCGGTGCTGTCACAATCGCTTGCCGCCACGCTCCTGACCACGCTCGAAGGTTTTGTCGCGGCCAGCATCGGCGGCATCGCCCTCGCGCTGCTGTTCAACCAGTCGAAATGGGTGGAATATTCGCTGTTCCCCTATGCCGTCATTCTCCAGGTCACGCCGGTGATCGCGATCGCACCACTGCTGCTGATCTACCTGGAGCAGCAGACCGCGGTCGTCGTCTGCGCCTTCATCGTCGCCTTTTTCCCGGTGCTGTCCAACACCACGCTCGGGCTGAATTCGGTCGATCGCAACCTTGCCGGCCTGTTCCAGCTCTATGGCGCCTCGCCACAGCAAGCCCTGCGCTTCCTGAAGCTCCCCGCGGCGTTGCCCTATATCCTCGGCGGCCTGCGGATCGCCGGCGGCCTATCGCTGATCGGCGCGGTCGTGGCCGAAATCGCCGCGGGCACCGCCGGCGCGGGCTCCGGGCTCGCCTACAGGATTGCCGAATCCGGCTACCGGTTGAACATACCCCGCATGTTCGCAGCGCTGCTGCTGTTGTCGCTGGCCGGGATTGTCATCTACGGGGTGCTGGCGCTAGTTTCCCACCTCGTTTTACGGCGCTGGCACGAGAGCGCGCTTGGAAAGGACAACTGATGACTGCCGGTTCGATTTCGTCCGAAAAGATCGACCTTCTGATTTATGGGCCGGTGCGGCCGATCCTCGACAACGGTTTTTCCGATCATTTCGTCGTGCACAAGGCTGAGACGCGAGGTGACCTCGAGCGGTTGACGCCGGCGATCCGCGAAAAAATTCGTGGCATGGCGGTGACCTATCACACGGTGCGCGCCGACAGGGGTTCGCTGTCGCAATTGCCCAAGCTCGAGATGGTGGCGAGCTTTGGCGTCGGCTACGACCACGTCGATGCCAAATACGCGGCCGAGCACAACATTATCGTCACCAACACGCCTGACGTGCTGACCGAGGAGGTCGCCGATGTCGCGATGGGTCTTCTGATCTCCACGGTGCGTGAGTTCATCAAGGCCGACCGTTACGTGCGCTCCGGCCTCTGGCAGACGCAAAACTATCCGCTCAGCGTCGGCTCGTTGCGCGACCGCAAGGTCGGCATCGTCGGCATGGGACGGATCGGCCAGGCGATCGCGCGCCGCCTTGAGGCGTCGCTGGTCCCCGTGGTCTATCACTCCCGCAATCCCTCCAAGGACGTCACCTACAAGCACTATCCTGATCTGATCGAGATGGCGAAGGCGGTGGATACGCTGATGGTGATCGTGCCCGGCGGCGCCGCTACCGAAAAGATGATCAATGCCGAAGTGCTGAAGGCGCTCGGCCCGCGCGGCGTGCTGGTCAATGTGGCGCGCGGCTCGGTGATCGACGAGCCGGCGCTGGTCCAGGCGCTCAAGTCCGGCACCATCCTCGCCGCCGGCCTCGACGTGTTCGCGGCCGAGCCGAATGTGCCGGACGAGCTCAAGGCCATGCAGAACGTGGTGCTGCTGCCGCATATCGGCTCGGCGTCGGTGGTGACGCGCAACGCGATGGATCAGCTCGTGGTCGACAATCTCAAGGCCTGGTTCGCCGGCAAGGCGCCGCTGACGCCAGTTGCGGAAACGCCGGTCAAGGGGCGCTGATGAAAGTTCTTCGGGTCGTTGCATTGATGATCGCGGCATGTGTTGCCGCGATCATCCCTGCGCAGGCGCAGGATACGACGACCCTGAAGAAGGAAATGCCCGGACAATGGGAGCTCTCGACCACCGAGCGCAGCAAGACCTGTGTCGTCACGCTCAAGGCTGACGCCGCGGGCCAGGGTTTCAAGCTCGAGCTGGAGCCGGCCTGCAAGACAGCGCTGCCGTTCACCAAGGACATCGTCGCCTGGAGCGTCAGGGGTCTCGACATCGTTCGTTTGCAGAATGCGACCGGTGAAGCCGTGATCGACTTCACCGAGGTCGAGGCCGGCATCTTCGAAGGCCTGCGGCAGGGCGAGGGCGTCTACATCCTGCAGGATCTCGCCGCCGCCCGCTCGATGGCGAAGTCGATGGACCAGATGATCGGGGACTGGTCGATGGTGCGCGGCAACGGCCAGCCGGTGTGCGGGCTGACACTGACCAACACCGAGGCGGGCCCCGACAATTTCCAGGTCTTCCTCAAGCCGAAATGCGATCCGGCGATTGCTCAATTCAATCCGACGCAATGGCGGCTCGAGCGCGGCCAGATCGTCCTGATGTCGAAATCAGCAGAGGTCTGGCAGTTCGAGGCCGACGACAACGCGCAATGGCGGCGCGTGCCAGATACCGCCGATCCCTTGGTCATGCTGCGTCAGTAGACGACGCAGACGTGCTCGGCCTGCATGGTTCGAGACGCCCGCTTTGGCGGGCTCCTCACCATGGGGATCTGATATCTCGCCGCGAAACGCGACCTCATCCTGAGGGCCCGCCGCAGGCGGGCGTCTCGAAGGATGGCCGCAGGTTACGTCGTCGGCTTGGGCGGCGGCGCGGTGCCTTGCGCCCACTTCTCCATCTTGCCGAGCACACCCCAGGCGGTGAGCGCCAGCGATATTGGAAGCGCAAACTGACCAAGGCCCGGCACGGCCGACACGATCGTCCCGAGCAATCCGGCAAGGCCTCCCGCATTCGGGCTCGCGGTCACCGACGAGAGCAGCGCCGTGATCAGCGAGCCGCCGATGCCGAGCGCGGTCTTCTTGCCGTCGAGGAGCTTGCCGATGGTATCGCCGAGTGCGCCGTTGACCTGGCCGAGCACGGGCTTGCCGTCCTTGTTGAGCAGGGTGCTGAGCAGGTCGACGACCTGCTTCAACTGATCGACCGGGGCCGGGCTGGTCGGGGTGACGGGTCCCGGCACGGGCGCCGTCTTGTTGATGAGGGAGAAGAGCCGTTCGAACAGGCTGATCGGATCGTTGGTGGCGGGCAGCGTGTTGCCCGGTGTCGTCGTTGCCGGAGTTACGCCGCCGGATGACGGTCGCAGCAACTGTGCGAGGTGTTCCAGCCGCTTCAGGATATGGGACAGATCGCCGCTCTGCACGGAGCCTCCCGCCTGCGTTGCACGCGTAATGGCTGCGACCGTGGCCCCGTCGAGAAGCCCGGTATCCCTCAGGCCGTTCTGCTGCTGAAACTGCGAGACCGCAGCCCTGGTCTTCGGTCCGCTGATGCCGTCCTCGGCGAGCATGGGATTGGCGCCGAGCTTGTTGAGCGCCTGCTGCATCAGAACGATCGTCGACGCCGCTTCGTCCTCGGGCTCCGTGCGGCTCGCGAATTGCGGGCTGCCGTCGAGGGTGATCGAGGAATCGAGCGACATCATCGCATGCAGGATCACCGCGGTGCCGAGCTGGGAATCGACGTGGTTCGAGTCGAACACGTGATCGCGGACGAATTTGCCGGCCCTCGCCTCCGGCGGCCCGTACAGTGTCGAGCCGCCATAGAGGTAGGGCGAATTGCAGCCCTTGGCGTGATAGCCGAAGCCGTTGAACGCCTCGAGCCGGAACAGAATCCGCGCGACACCCCAGTCGTGAGCGCCGATGAAGTTTTCGATTCTGAACGCGTCCACGGCGCCGTCCACGAACGTGGCAAAGGGACCGCGCCCTTTCGGAACGATGCTCGTCACGCGATGAAGCGACTCGCCGTTGCCGAGATAAGTGTCAAAATCGAAGTTGGATTCGCGGTAGTGGCAGACGGCAGCAAAATACCAGGGGAGTCCGGTCAACCGCTCGATCTGCTGATAGGTCGCCTTGCCGTTGATCGCCTTGCGTGCGACTCCATTCGCGTCGGCGAGGCGCGCAGGCCGGATCTCGAGATTGGCCCAATTCCGCTCGTATTCGCTCTTCAGACTCTCGAATGAGACGATTTCCCGCTCCCGAAAATTGATGAATTATCGAAATTTCGTGCAAGTCAGATATGGGCCGGACGCCGTGCTCAGGGCGTGATCTCCCGCAAATGTGGCAGGTTGCCGGCTCGGTGCATGTGAAATGGCTTACAGCTTCAGCGGGAAAATGCGCGGCAGGACCGGATCAAGGCCGAGGTCTTCGCCGGCAGCGCGAACCGTCACTGAGGGAACCGGCATGGTCGTCCGTCCGTTAGCGACGCAGACGGTCCGGCAAGGAGCCCTGCATGGCCAAGCGCATCCTCGCGATCGGCATCGAACCCGGCAATGCAGACTACAGCGCGTTCCCGCAGCTCACGCCGGAGCTCGTGCGCGGCTACATCGAGGCGCAATTGCTGCGCCTGCGCGATCTCGGCTATGAGGTCACGAGCTGCCTGATCGATCTCGACGCCACCGCGGAAGCCGGCGTCACGGCGGCGCTGCGCGACGAAAGCTTCGACTGCATCGTGATCGGGGCGGGCCTGCGCGAGCCGAGGGAGCGCCTGCTGCTGTTCGAGAAGGTGCTCAACCTCGTCCATCGGCTGGCACCGAATGCCGCGATCTGCTTCAACACCACGCCCGCCGATACCGCCGAGGCCGTGCAGCGCTGGGTCGATCCCTGACGTTCCGATCGGACGACCTGTCATCGCGCGCGGCATGGTTTGAGCCCTCTTCGCGCTGCGCCTCCGACGTCATTGCGTGAAGCGCCAGGTCCCGGCGTGGTGATTTTTCTGGTCCGAATCCGGCTGCGGCGCTATGACTCGCCTGACCACAGGGGAGGGCGAGCATGCTTCGAGGTCTTCGCATTGGAAGTCTTGCTATCGCGGCATGTCTGACGGTTGTGATGGCGATGCCGGTCCGTGAGGCGGTCGCCCAGGATGCCGTCGGCGGCGCGATCATCGGCGGTGTCGGCGGGGCGATCCTGGGCGGCGCGCTCGGCGGAGGCCGTGGAGCCGCAATCGGCGCCGTCGTCGGTGCCGGCACAGGTGCCGCAATCGCGTCCGAGGGCGAGCGCCGCCGCTCCGGCTATTATGCCTATCAGCGCGGCTGCTACATGCAGCGCCGGGACGGCTCCTACGTCCCGGTCGATCCGCGGTATTGCTACTGACCGGACGAGCCATCGCGCCTTAGCTCTTCGCCGCTGCCTCCGGCATGATCTGGAGCAGCGGCTCAGGCTTGATCGAGACCTGGCCGGTGAATGGCCGGTCATGCGCGGCGATCAGCAGGACCGAGGTGGCGACGCCGGTCGCGAACAGGCCCATCGCGATCGCCGATCCCAGCCGGTTGTCGCAATGAACGAGGCCGATCACCAGCAGCGCGCAGGCGGCCTGGAGGTAAAGGCACCACCATTTGACAGCGTTCACCGCGGCGAGGCTGACGATGATCCGCTGCCGCCGCGCATCCAGCGCCTGCTCCAGCGCGGCGATGAGCTCGCGCTGCACGTTCGCCTGACCCGTGCCTTGCGGCATCATCACGACGACGAGCTGCAAGGCCTCGGCGAGCGCGGGCGGCGTGGCCTTCAGCGACAATTCCTGATGCGCCATCATCGGCCATTCCACCGCCACGGCCTGCCCGACATAGTCGCGCACCAGGCCGCGCAGCTTTACCTCCTGCTCCGCGGGCAGGCCGGCGGCCAGCAGCACGGCGCTTCGAAGCGCGCTGGCCTCACGGCTCACCGCAGCGCCGGCGCGGTCGCTGTCGCCCCAGACCTGCGCCGCGGTGAAGGCGACGAACAGGCCGAAGATGATGCCGAGCACCGGCAGCATGCCCGGCGAGATCGCCTTCAGCGATTTCGCGCGCTCTCCCGTCGCGACAAGCGCGACGCCTGCGAATATGGCCGCGGTCAGAAGATAGGTGAATGCGAAGATCACCAGCGCCATCCACGGCACCGGCAGATTGTGTAGCCAGTCGCTCATCATGTCCTTGTCATCTGGTTTGAAGCCCTAGATCAACCGCATCCCGCGCAGGCTTGCATGCCCGCTCTTGCCGACGATGATGTGGTCGTGCACGGAGATCCCGAGCGGTTTTGCGATGTCGATGATCGCCTTGGTCATATGGATGTCGGCCTGCGAGGGCGAGGGATCGCCGGAGGGGTGGTTGTGCACCAGGATCAGCGCGGTTGCCGACAATTCCAGCGCGCGCTTGATCACCTCGCGCGGATAGACCGGGGTGTGATCGACGGTGCCGGTCTGCTGCACCTCGTCGGCGATGAGCTGGTTGCGTTTGTCGAGGAACAGCAGGCGGAATTGCTCCTTGTCGGCAAACGCCATGCTGGTGCGACAATAGTCGATCACCTCGTTCCAGGACGACAGCGCGTTGCGGCTGTTGACCCCGCCCTTGGCGACGCGGTGCGCCGCCGCCGCGATCAGCTTGAGCTGGTTGATTGCGGGCTCGCCGACGCCCTCGATCTCCCGCAGCCGCGCCACCGGGGCATGGACGACTTCGGCGAACGAACCAAACGTCTTGATCAGAATCTTCGCCAGCGGCTTGGTGTCGCGCCGGGGCAGCGCTGGAAACAGTGCCATCTCCAACAGTTCGTAGTCGCTGAGCGCATCCGCGCCGGCGCTGTAGAAGCGCTCGCGCAGCCGCTCGCGATGGCCGTGATAGTGCGGCGCTTCGTCCGGCTTGCTCTTGTCGTGGTCGGTCTTGGCGGGCATCGGCCGCCAGCATTGCCGCAGACCAGCGTTTTTGCAACCGTCAATTGCGGAACGGCGCGCTGGTCTCGGCATCAGACTTTGGTGACAATCAGGCCGCCGGCTTCCTGGCGCTTTGCGCCCGCAGGGGCATCGTAACGGCAACGACGCCGGCGAGAATGAGCGCCATTCCAGCGGCAATCGACCAGGTAAAGCGCTCACCCAGCAGTACGGTGCCGAGCACCACCGCAAAGCCCGCGCGCAGGTAACTTCCGCTTGTGGTCCCAAGCGGGCCGAGCGTGCGGATCAGGCGGAAATAGATCACCATGGCAAGCGCGGTGCAGACGACCGCGAGGCCGAGGACCGCCGCGACCGCCTGCGCTGTTGGCGCCAGCGTCGAGGGCCGTTCGACGATGGCGGCCACTGGGGGCATGAGGAACGCAGCGCAACTCATGGCCCCGGCTGCCGTGACGATCGCGGGAAGTTTCGAGAACCGCTGCCCCCATATCGGAGCGAGCGCGTAGCAGAGGCTGGCGCCGAGCACTGCCGCTTGTGCTGCCGGCTCCGCCGTACCGATTCCGGAGAGAGCATCGATGCCCATCGTCACGGCCACGCCGGCAAGCCCAAGACCGATGCCGGCGATCTTCCGGCCGCTGATCGTTTGACGCCCGCGCCCGGTCATCAGTGCGATCGCAAGAACGAACATCGGCGGGGTCGCATTGAGCACACCGGCGAGCCCGCTCGGGATATGCATCTCGCCCCAACTGATCAGAGTGAAGGGCAGCGCGCTTTGCAGCAGCCCTTGCACGAAGAAAGCTGCCCAGGCCGATCCTTGGCGGGGAAGGGCGTGCCCCTGCGCGAGAGCGATCAGGATCAGGAGAATGCCCGCGATCGTCACCCGCGCGGCGACCATCGTGAACGGCGGTATCGTCGGGATCGCGATCTTGATGAGCGTGAACGAACCGCCCCAGATCAGGGAGAGAAGCAACAGGAGCCCGATCTCGAATGCGAGAGTGGTGTGCCCTGACGTTGTTTGTTGCGCTTGCGTGATCATGCAATTTGCTCCGGGATCTGCCGGCACCATGATCCGGAGCGGCGACGCACGCTGGCTGAATTCGGACCTCATCGCCCGGTCGAGTCCGATTTCAGCTACTCGGCCGGCCGCGTTGAAACTATGATTTCGCCATGACGACAGGCTCGGCGCATCGGCAGACGCTGCCACCGCATCTCGACTGGGAAACCTGCGATCGGGCGCGGCTGGCGCGTGCGCGGGCTTTCGATGGCCTGTTCTTCTCCGGTGTTCGCTCGACGCGCATCTATTGCCGGCCGGTCTGTCCCGTTCGCCCGGCCCGCTCCGAAAACGTCACCTTTTACGCGACCGCGGCCGCCGCCGAGCGGGCCGGCTTTCGGCCATGCCTGCGTTGCCGGCCGGAAACGGCGCCGGGATCTCCGGCCTGGATGGGAACGGCCACCACCGTGGCGCGCGGGATGCGCCTGATCAACGACGGCTTTCTGGACCGCGCGTCCATGGCGGAGCTCGCGGAAGCTCTTGGAGTCGGACCGCGCCATCTGCTCCGTCTGTTCATGCGCCATGCCGGCGCGAGCCCGAGCGAGATCGCCGCGACGCGGCGTGTGCAGGAAGCCAAACGCTTGATTGACCAGACCGGCATGAGCCTCGCTGAGATCGCCTTCGCCGCCGGTTTCGGCAGCGTTCGCAGATTCAACGATGCATTTGTCGCGACCTACAAGCGGCCGCCGTCGTCATTCCGGCGCCGCCACTAGGGCGCAGTGCCAAACGATCACCCGATCTGCTTCTCGCCGTGCCGCTCCGACAGCGTAAAAATCTCGACGCCCGTCGCGGTGACGCCGACGGAGTGCTCGAACTGCGCCGACAGCGAGCGGTCGCGGGTCACCGCGGTCCAGCCGTCGGAGAGGATTTTTACATGCGGCTTGCCGAGATTGATCATCGGCTCGATGGTGAAGAACATGCCGGGCTTGAGCTGAACGCCTTCGCCGGGCCGGCCGATATGGATGATGTTCGGCTCGTCGTGGAACATGCGGCCGAGGCCATGGCCGCAGAAATCGCGCACCACGCTCATGCCTTGCGGCTCGACAAAACTCTGGATGGCGTGGCCGATGTCGCCGGTGGTGGCGCCGGGCTTCACCGCGGCGATGCCGCGCATCATGGCCTCATACGTCACCTCGATCAGCCGCTCGGCCTTGCGCGCGATCGGGCCGACCGCATACATGCGGCTGGAATCGCCGTACCAGCCGTCGAGGATGAAGGTGACATCGATATTGACGATGTCGCCCTCTTTCAGCGGACGGTCGCCGGGCATGCCGTGGCAGACCACGTGATTGAGCGAGGTGCAGGTCGAGTAGCGGTAGCCGCGATACATCAGCGTGGCCGGATAGGCATTGTGGCTAAAGGCGAAGTCGCGGACGAATTGGTCGATGCGCTCGGTCGGCACGCCGGGCCCGACGATGTCGGTGAGTTCGTCGAGGCACTTGGCCACCAGCGCGCCCGCCTTGCGCATGCCGGCAAAGGCGCTCGGCCCGTGCAGCTTGATCTGTCCGGTCTTGCGCAGGGAGGTATCTGAGGCTTCAACGTAGCTCATGCGTGTCAGGTCTTTGCGGGCTCGATATCGGGAAAGGCTTGATTTCAGGCCCTAATCTAATGATCGCGGGCCCTCATGCAAGCAAGGCGTGCCTCTTGCGCCCGAAAGGCGGCCTAATTCGGGACTTCTACGGTGGTTTCCACCGGCAGGGCGCCGCCGCGGATGCGGATTTCGCGGACAGGATAGGGAACCCGGATGCCCTCGCGCTTGAAGGCCTCCCACAGCGCCAGCATCACGTCGCTCTTGACGCCATCCATGCCGTCGGGGTCCGCGATCCAGAAGGTCAGCGAGAACTTCATCCCGGCTTCCGCGAACTCCGTCAAAATGCTGTTCGGCGGCTTGCCCTTCTGCGCGCGAGGATGGGCGGCCGCGGTCTCGGCGGCTAGCTTGCAGACCAGCCTGGGGTCGGCGTCGTAATTGGTGCCGAAGGCGATCTTCACCAGCGTGTTCTTGTCGGTATAGGTCCAGTTGACGACCTTCTGCGTCACCAGATCCTCGTTCGGCACCAGGAATTCGCGGCCGTCGCCGGCGGCGACGGAAATATAGCGCGTCTTCATCGCGCTGATCCGGCCGGTATTGTCGCCGATGGTGACGAGATCGCCGGGCTTCACCGACTTGTCGGCAAGCAGGATGATCCCCGAGATGAAGTTGGCAACGATCTTCTGCAGACCGATACCGATGCCGACGCCGACCGCGCCGGAGAACACCGCGAGTGCCGAGAGGTCGATGCCGACCGCGCCGAGCGCAATGACAATTGCGATGGCCAGAAGTCCGATGCGGATGATCTTGACCAGCAGCACCTGCACCGACGGCGTCAAATCGGCGGTCGAGTTGATCCGGCTCTCGGCGAAATTGCTCGCGATGTTGGTGAGCCACAGCGCGATGATCAGCAGCGCGCCGGCCTTGATCGCCAAGAGCGGCGTCAGCCGCAAGCCGCCGAGCACGATCGCAAAGGAATCGAGCAGGTCCACCGTGGTATCGAGCTGTCCGATGATGGACAGCGCGGCGACGAACCAGGCCGTGATCGACACCAGCTTGACGATGAAGGCGTTGCGCAGCATCGAGGTCAGGAGCCGGATCGCGAGCCAGGCCAGGCCCAGCTTGGCGGCGACCATCAAGAGATAGCTGCGGCTCGGCCAGGTCGCGTGATACATCACCACGCGGGAGATGATGACCAGCAGGGTGAACGCCGCCGTCGAGGCGCTGCTCACCATGACGCGGGCGAAGTGCCGGAGCGGCAGCGGCCAGTGCAGCGCCAGCGATGTCATGTCGACGCGGTGGCGAACCCCGGCTTCCGCGGCATAGGCGATGCCGGCCGCGGCCAGGATGAGGCCGAATTGCAGGTAGAACCAGGGTGAGGAGATTTCCGCCCCGACGCTGCGTGCGGTGGTCTGCACGAACTCCATGAAGTCTTTGAGGTCCATCGGGGAAGTCTCGTCAGGAAGCGGTGGGGAGGATTTGATTCGAGGGAGCCGCAGAATCCCACAAAGGGAGCAGCCCGGCCATCGATACACCGGCATGTGATGCGAGTTAAAGTCGCAAAATACGGGTAGATTGCCGCGAGCGGGAGAAAATGGGTTGGCGCGGGAGTGTGCCGACGATAAGGATGCCATTCCAGCGAATTCGTACCCGGAAGGTGGATGGCTTCCCTCGACTCTGTCAGCCTCGCCATATTGCTCGGCGCCGTCCTGGTGTTGGCCGGCATCCTGTCGAGCCTGCTTGCACTGCGCTTCGGCGCGCCCTTGCTGCTCGTCTTCCTTGCCATCGGCATGCTCGCGGGCGATTCCGGCCCCGGGCAGCTTCAGTTCGACGACGTCCGCACCACCTATCTGGTCGGCTCGGTGGCGCTTGCCCTGATCCTGTTCGACGGCGGCTTGAAGACGCGCTTTGCCAGCATCCGCACCGTGCTCGCGCCCTCCGTCGTGCTCGCGACCGTCGGCGTGCTTCTGACCGCATTGATCACGGCGCCGTTCGCCAAATACGCGCTCGATCTCAACTGGACGGAGTCGCTGCTGGTCGGTGCCGTGGTGGCCTCGACTGATGCCGCTGCCGTGTTCCTGCTGGTGCATACCCAGGGCCTGCGCCTGCGCCCGCGCGTCGGCGCGACGCTGGAAGTGGAATCCGGCACCAATGATCCCTTCGCGATCTTCCTCACCTTGATGCTGGTCGAATACATCTCGCTCGGAACGGGCACGGCCGCGCATGTGGTGATGGAGTTCTTGCTGGAGGCGGTGCTGGGCGCCGTCGTCGGCTTCTTCGGCGGACGTCTCGTCGTCGTCGCGCTCAATCAGGTTGCGCTGCCGCAGGGCCTGCATGCGCCGTTCGTGACCACGGGCGCGCTCGTGATCTTCGGCGGCTCGCAGATCATGCACGCTTCAGGATTCCTCGCGGTCTATCTCGCCGGCATCATCATCGGTAACCGCCCGACGCGCGCGCATAATTCGGTGGTGGCGTTCCTGGACGCCGCGACCTGGCTGGCGCAGATCGTGATGTTCGTGCTGCTGGGCCTGCTGGTCTCGCCGAGCCGGCTTGGCGCCAGCGTGCTGCCTGCGGTCGGTATCGCCTTCGTGCTGATGCTGGTGGCGCGACCGATTGCGGTGTTCGTGTGCCTGGCGCCGTTTCGCTTCAACTGGCGCGAGAAGATCTTCATCGCCTGGACCGGCCTGCGCGGCGCGGTCGCGATCTTCCTGGCGTCGATCCCGATGCTGGTGGGCCTGTCCAAGGCCTATCTCTATTTCGACGTCGCCTTCGTCGTCGTCATCATCTCGCTGCTGCTGCAAGGCTGGACGCTGGCGCCGGCCGCGCGCAAGCTGCATGTCGCGCTGCCGCGGGCCGAGCGTGGTCCGCGCCGGGTCGAGCTGGATCTGCCCGGCCAGCTCGAGCAGCAACTCGTCGGCTATCCGGTGCGGCCCAAGAGCCTGTATTTCCGCCGCGGTCTGATTCCGTCATGGTCCAAGCCGACGCTGGTGATCCGCAACGAGAACATCCTGACCCCGACGGAAGCCGACCCGGTCGCGCCAGGCGACTACATCTATCTGCTGGCCCCGCCGGAGAAGGCCGAATCGCTCGACCGCTTCTTCGTGGACATGCAGCCGAGCTCGACGCCCGATCCGCATCTGCTCGGCGACTTCATGGTCTCGGCCGAGCACACGCTCGCCGAACTTGCCGAGATCTACGGCGTGAAGGTCAGTGAGGACGAGGGCAAGCTGACCCTGGCCGACTATTTCGACGTCCATCTCGACCGCGCGCCAAAAGAGGGTGCCGAGCTCGCGCTCGACACGATCGTGCTCGTCGCCCGCAGCATCTCCGGCGGCCGCGTCAACGTCGTCGGCCTGCGCCTGCCGGAAGACGACGAAACGCCCGAACCGTTGACACGCGCACAGGCGCTGCGGCGCAAGCTTGCGGATGTGTGGACCTCGGTGGCGGGGGTTTAGTCTCTCTATCCTCCCGGTATAGAGGTTGTTGAAGCGGAATATCGCCCCAACCGGGCGCCGGGGAACCGCCACCAAATCGCCGCAACCGCCGAAGATTTGCGCGGCTTCGTGACCTCCGCACCCGGAACGCTCCGCGACGTCGCTCGTTCTTAGCCGCGTAACGGTCAACGCAATTGACAGGAGCAGTCCATGCGAAAGCTCATCTTGGCGGCCATCGTCGCAATCGGTCTCGGCTCGGCGGCGCCGGCGATGGCCTATGACACGGGCGATCAGATCTCGATGCAGGCCGCGCTTGACGTCGCGACCGGCATCGGCGTCATGACCATTTCGCATACCGAGTTCCTAGGCGACGAATGGCAGATCGAAGGCCGCGACCGCGCCGGCCGCTGGATGGAGGTCGACGTGGATGCCCGAACCGGCGAGGTGCGCAACGTCGATCGCGGCTGGTAGCGGCGGTTCGCCAACAGCAATATCCGGCGAGGATCACGTCTTCGCCGGCATCACTCCATCCAGTGTCGCGCGATCGCCGCGCTACGCCAATACCTTCACCCCGCCGAACGACGTCACGCGGCCCTGCTTCAGCATCACGATTTGCGTCGCGAGCTGGCGCAGCTCGGCGACGTCGTGGCTGACATAGACCATGGGGACATTGGCTTCGTCGCGCAGCCGCACCAGATAGGGCAGGATCTCGAGCTTGCGGCCCTCGTCGAGCGCGCCGAGCGGCTCGTCAAGCAGCAGCAGGCGCGGCCTCGACAACAGCGCGCGGCCGAGCGCGACGCGCTGGCGTTCGCCGCCGGAGAGCTTTCCGGGGCGGCGGCCCTGCAGGGCGCCGATGTCGAGCAGGTCGATGATGCGCTTGTGCTGGGCAGGATCGGCAGCGAGGCGGTTCATCCGCCGGCCGTAGTCGAGATTCTGCGCGACACTGAGATGCGGAAACAGCCGCGCGTCCTGGAACACATAGCCGATGCGGCGGCGCCAGGTCGGGACATGAATGCCGGCCGTCGTGTCGTCGACGGTCTCGCCGTCGATCACGATGGTGCCGCGGTCGGGCCGCAGCAGGCCTGCGATCATGTTGACCAGCGAGCTCTTGCCGGCGCCCGACGCGCCGAACAGGCCGATGACGCGGCCTTCGCTGGTGAAGGATGCGGAAAGCGAGAATTCGCCGAGCTGCTTTTCGACATCGACCTGCAGCATGATCAGTTCCCGTGCAATCGCGCGATGGCGCGGCGGGCGAACCATTCTGCAGCAATCAACGCGCCGAGCGCGAGCACGATCGAGACGATCACGAGTCGTCCCGCAGCCGCATCACCGTCGGGCGTCTGGATCAGCGAATAGATCGCGGAGGAAATCGTCTGCGTCTCGCCGGGAATATTGGAGACGAAGGTGATGGTTGCGCCGAACTCGCCGATCGCCTTGGCAAAGCCGAGCACCATGCCGGCGAGCACGCCCGGTAGCGCCAGCGGCAGCGTCACCGTGAAGAACACCTTCCAGGGGGCGGCGCCGAGCGTTTCGGCGGCCTGCTCGAGCCGGCGGTCGATCGCCTCGATCGACAGCCGGATCGGGCGCACCAGGAGTGGGAACGACATCAGGCCACAGGCGAGCGCAGCGCCGGTCCAGCGAAAAGCAAAGACGATGCCGAGATGATCGGCAAGGAAGCTGCCGACGAGGCCGCGTCGGCCGAAGGTGAGGAGCAGGAGATAGCCGGTGACGACCGGCGGCAGCACCAGCGGCAGATGCACCAGCGCGTCGAGCACCGGCTTGCCCCAAAAATCCTTGCGGGCGAGCAGCCATGCCAGCGCAATGCCGAACGGCGTTGCGACCAGCGTGGCCATGACGGCGACCCTGAGCGAGAGCAGGATCGCCGTCCACTCGGCGGGAGAAATGTCGAGCATCAAGGGGCAAGCATCAAGTGGTTGGGCTGATCAGGAATCTGAAGCCGTATTTTTCCAAAATGGTCTTGGCGGCGGTCGTGCGCAGGAAAGCGAGATAGCCATTGGTCTCCGGCTTCGCCGCGGTGGTCGCCGCGACCGGATAGATGATCGCAGGATGCGAATCCGCTGGGAAGGTGCCGACGATCTTCACGCCGGGCTCGACCTTGGCGTCGGTGGAATAGACGATGCCGAAATTGGCCTCGCCGCGGGCGACCAGCGTCAGCGCGGCGCGCACGCTCTCGGCCATCGCTAATTTCGGCTCGGCCGCCTGCCAGGCCCCCAGCTTCTCCAGCGCCGCCTTGGCATATTTTCCTGCCGGCACCGACCTGACGTCGCCGGTCGCGATCCTGCCGTCGCCGGCGAGCTTTGCGAGATCGAAGCCCTGCGCGATGGTGACGTTGTCAATCTTGGAGTCCTTCGGCGCGATCAGCACGATGCTGTTGCCGAGCAAATTGACGCGGGTCGGCTCGTTGATGGTCTTCTTGGAGATCGCATAGTCCATCCAGTCGGTGTCGGCCGAGACGAACACGTCGGCCGGCGCGCCCTGCTCGATCTGCCTGGCCAGCACCGAACTCGCGGCATAGCTGACGCTGAACTTGATGCCGGTCTTGGCGGTGTAGGCGGCATCGACCTCGTCGAGCGCGTTCTTCATCGAGGCGGCGGCGAACACGGTGATGGTCTTGTCCTCGGCGGCCGCAGGCGAGAGCGCCGCGAGGATCACGAAGGCGGTGAAAAGCCCGGCAATACGAAACATGGGGTGCGCTCCGTGCGAGCCCAGCGCGCGCTGGTGCACGCGCAAATCTGGCGTTGGGTGGGTCAGGTGCGACGGGCGGAAGCGCTGTTCCACGGGGCCCGGCAGCGGCTTACGGCCGGCAGGGATATCGCGACGCGCGAAGATAGCAGGCCGGGGCCTCAGGTCAAAGGGCGGCGCATGAGCCTGGTGCCGGCCAATCACCTGGTTCGTCATCCCGGATAAGCCAACAGCACGATCTCTCTCCGCTCGTCATCCCGGACAAGCGTGTGTTTGGCGAAGACTCGGAGTTACTAGCTCGTGCCGCGACGTCTCCCTGGGGGTATGGTCCCGGATCTGCGCTGACGCTTGTCCGGGACTTCAGTGGTGGGGGCACGCAATGTGCACACACGTGCGTTACGGCTTCGCATCCTTCGCGTTCAGCACCGCCTTGCAGGCCGCCGGCATCTGCGCCAGCGTCATTGGCGGTTTCGGCTTTGGCGGCTCCGGCGGCGGCTTCGGGTGCAGCACTGCGTCCGAAAACCAATAAGCGAGATCGGAGTCCTTGCAGCCTTCGTCCTCGGATTGCGACGGCTGGCTCTCGCATTCGCCGGCGCCCGGCGGGCAGCGCATGCGGATGTGGAAATGATAGTCGTGGCCCCACCACGGCCGGATCTTCGACAGCCAGGAGCGGTCGTCCCTGGCTTCGCGGCACAGCGCCTTCTTGATCGCGGCATTGACGAAGATGCGCTGCACCGCCGGCTCCTGCGCGGCATCGCGCAGCACCAGCACATGGCCTGATGTGAACACCTTCGGATCGATGTCGAGCCGGTCCTGGCGCACCATCATCACCGCCGACATGTCCTCGCGCTCTTCGCGGGAGAGGCGATGGTCCGGCATCGGCGTCAGCCAGATGTCGGCATCGAGACCGATCTGATGGCTGGCGTGGCCGGACAGCGCAGGGCCCCCGCGCGGCTGAGCGATGTCGCCGACCAGGATGCCGGGCCAGCCGGCGTCCTTGCGCGCCCTGGCCGCGAGTCGCTTGATCAGCGCGATCATCTCGGGATGACCATAGCTGCGGTTGCGCGACAGCCGCATCACCTGCCAATTGTCGCCGTTGAGCGGCATCGGCATGGCGCCGCCGATACAGCCCTTGACGTAGGAGCCGATGACATGTGCCGGCCCCCTCGACGGCAACAGTTTTCGCGCGAACAGCTCCTTGGCGCCGATCTTGGGATCGTTCGGGTTGGCGAGCGGCGGCAGCGCTTTCGGATTGACGCTACCCTTGTCCTGGCCCAGCGCGGCGCCGGCGGTCAGGACTGTCATGAAAAGCAGGAGAGGAATGATGCGGCGGGAACTCATGCTGCGTCTTTATAGCCCAAACGCCGCCTCAGGGATAAGAAACAGCCCTTCGGCTGAAAGATCGTCCAAAACTCGCAGTTCCTTGCGCGGGGCCGGTCGATTTTTAACGGCGCGATAACCCTCTCATGCATTGACCAAAATTCGTGCGTGGGGACGCGGACTCACTCCCCCCGGCATGCAATCGCGCGCGATCCCGGAAATTGTTCAAGGCAGCGCGCAATTTTGCGCCATCACGCTCTCCGATAACGACGATGCGATGGGCTTGGCGCGCCTGCCGGCGCTGCCGCGCCTCGCAAACGGGCAAGAGGGGCTGCTTTCTCGCTGCCGCCAGGCCGTGCATCCAACCGTCAAGCCACCGAAGATTACTTTTCCTTCAGACACTTGCTCCAAGACTTGCAGCCGCTGGGCGCGACTGGGACGTAGTGAGTTGAGTTTGGGGTCTCGAAGAACAAAGAAACGAAAGCAAAGCGTGCTTGCCAGGACCGGCCGACAGCCGCGCAAGCCGCGCTTTGCGCGCGCGCCGCATCCGCCTGCCGAACGCGACGCGCTGCTGCGCAGCCGCGCCGAGGCGGAAGCTGCAATCGCCGAGGCGCGTAAATCCCATGAGCGTCTGCGCCAGGCCATCGATATGCTGCCGCAGGGCATCGTGTTTCTCGATGCCGAAGGCCGCTATGTGCTCTGGAACAGGAAATACGCCGAGATCTACAGCAAGACGGCGGATCTGTTCGCAGAAGGCGCGCGCCTCGAAGACACGCTGCGCATCGGCGTCGCCCGCGGCGACTATCCCGAGGCGGCCGGCCACGAGGACGAGTGGATCGCCGAGCGGCTGCAAAAGCTCTATCAGCCCGGCGCGCGCCACGAGCAGAAGCTCGCGGACGGCCGCGTCATCCTGATCGACGAGCGGCTGACTGAGGACGGCGGCGTGGTCGGCCTGCGCGTCGACATCACCGAATTGAAGCAGCGCGAGGCCTCGTTCCGCCTGCTGTTCGACGGCAATCCCGTCCCCATGATCGTCTGTGCGCTCGACGACGAGCGCATCCTCGGCGTCAACGATGCCGCGATTGCGCATTACGGCTATAGCCGCCCCGAGTTCGAGAAGCTGACGATCCGCTCCATTCAGGCCTTCGACAGCGAGCCGCCCTGGACTGCCGATCCGACCGGCGAGGAGCAGGCCGGGCGCACCTGGAAGCACGTCAAGGCCGACGGCGCGCTGATCGACCTTGCGATCTATTCGCGCGAACTGACCTATGCCGAGCGGCCCGCGGTGCTGGTCGCGCTGATGGACATCACCGAACGCAAGCGCGCCGAGGCGCGGCTCGCCTTCATGGCCCAGCATGACGGGCTGACCGGGCTGCCCAACCGCAGCCTGCTGCGCCAGCAGGTGGACGAGATGTTGCTGCATACGCGGCGCAGCACCGACAAGGTCGCGCTGCTGATGCTGGGGCTCGACAATTTCAAGGCAGTCAACGACACGTTGGGACACGCGATCGGCGACAAGCTCCTGCGCGGCGTCGCCAAGCGGCTGCGCTCCACCTTGCGCGAGGAAGACGCGCTGGCCCGGCTCAATTCCGACGAGTTCGCGATCGTGCAGAGCGGGCTGGCGCGTCCCGAGGATGCGGTGATGCTGGCCAAGCGTCTCTTGGAAGCCATCGCCGATCCCTATCTGCTCGATGGGCATTCCGTGGTGATCGGCGCCTCCATCGGCATCGCGATGGCGCCCGGCGACGGCGACGATTCCGAAAAGCTGCTCAAGAGCGCCGGCATGGCGCTGTCGCGCGCCAAGCTGGACGCCCGCGGCACGTTTGCGTTCTTCGAGGCCGCGCTCGACGCCAAAGCGCAGAGCCGCCGCAAGATCGAAGTCGAGCTGCGCGACGCGATCCAGAACGACGGGCTGCGCCCGTACTACCAGCCGTTGATCGACCTCCAGAGCGGGCGCATCACCGGCTTCGAGGCACTGGTGCGCTGGCCGCATGCCGAGCGCGGCATGGTCTCGCCGGCCGAGTTCATTCCGGTCGCCGAGGAAACCGGCCTGATCAATCCGCTCGGCGGCTTGATGCTGCGCCGGGCCTGCCTCGATGCCGCGACCTGGCCCGACGACGTTCGCGTCGCCGTGAACCTGTCGCCGCTTCAGTTCCGCAGCGGCAATCTGCTCTCGATCGTCACCGACGCGCTGAAGCATTCCGGCCTGCCGCCGCGGCGGCTCGAGCTCGAGATCACCGAGACGCTGCTCTTGGAGAAGAGCGCCCAGGTGCTGGCGACGTTGCATGCGCTGCGCGCGCTCGGCGTGCGCATCTCCATGGACGATTTCGGCACCGGCTATTCCAGCCTCAGCTATTTGCGCAGCTTCCCGTTCGACAAGATCAAGATCGACCAGTCCTTCGTGCGCGACCTCGGGGCCAACCGCGAGGCCCAGGCGATCATCCGTTCCATCGTCAGCCTCGGCAAGGGCTTAGGGGTCACCATCACCGCCGAGGGCGTCGAGACCGAAGCCGAGCTGAGCTGCCTGCGGGCCGAAGGCTGCGACGAAGGCCAGGGCTTTCTGTTCAGCAAGGCCCGGCCGAATGCGGAGATCATCAGCCTGCTCGCCGCGCAACGCGGAATCGACGCCGACGATGAGGATGCCGCGCTGGTGGCGTGATGCTCGTCGCTCCCGACAGGGCGATCGCATATGCAAACGCAGAGGGCCGTCGATGCTTTGGTTGCACCAAACGTGGTGCGCGGACGCTCGGCGCGGCGCTCCCTTCACCTCTCCCGCTGGGGAGAGGTGAAGGAAATCCGCCCTCGTCGAGCATCACGCGGGCCCCGCGCCCCACAAAATCATCTTGCCCACATCCTCGTAATGCGTGTCGCGCGCCTGGATCTGCTGGGTGATGGCGTGCATATCGCGAAAGCGCCGCTCGAACGGGTTGCTGCGGAACACGGCCGTGGCGCCGGCCATGTGATAGGCAGCGTCGACCACATTGGCCGATTGATGGATGGTCCAGGTCGCGGCGAGGCGAACTGCGCTCCGATGCGCTGGACTGAATTCGCCGGTCGTGCTGAGGTCGCGCCACATCGCGTTTGCGGTTGCATAGAGATAGGCGCGGGCGGCGCGCAGGTCGCCCTCGGTGCGGCCGATCAATCCCTGGACAGCCTGGTTGTCGCGCATCGTGCTGGCCGCGAGCGACTGGTGCTTGCTGCGCGCCAACGCGATCGCGGCGTCCAGCGTGGCGCGCGCGATGCCGAGCGACACCGCGGCAAAGCCGAGGCTGAAGGTCGAGCCGGTGCCGATCCTGTAAAGCGGGCCTTTCTCGTGCAGCGCCGACGGCACGTCGCGGAACGCCGTGAAGCGCTCGGGCACGAAGAGGTCGCTCACCTCATATGAGTCCGTGCCGGTGCCGGCAAGCCCGATCGCCTGCCAGACGTCGTGCAGTACGGCGCTCGCAACAGGAAACAAAATGGTGCGCAGCTCCGGTGAGCCGTCGGCATTTTTTCGCGGCGTGCCGTCGGCGCCGATGATGCGCACATGCGCTCCCAGCCAGCTCGCCTGCCGCGAGCCCGAGGCAAAATCCCAGCGCGCCGTGGCGCGATAGCCGCCCTCGACCGCGCGCGCCTCATGCGCCACCGCGCCCCAGGCAAGGATGCCGGGCGCCGTATTGAAGATCTCCCGCGCGGTGTCGTGATCAAGCGAGGCCGCGATCATCGCGCAGACGCTGCACTGGCCGAGGCACCAGGCTGTGGAGGCGTCCGCCTTCGCGATCTCCTCCAGCATCTGCATGAACGCTTCCGGCGAGGCTTCCGCGCCACCAAGACTCTGCGGCAGCAGCGCGCGATAGAGTCCGTTCTCGATCAGCGCGTTGACGACGTCCGGCGTCAGCCGCCGCATCCGCTCGATCTCGTCAGCCTCGCCCGCAATCAGCGGCGCGAGTGCGCGGGCACGTTCGACCAAGTCGACGCCGGGGGGTGCGTTCATTGGCGTTCCTCGCTCCTCCTGCCGAGAGCGGTTAGAGGCGCGATGGTGATCTATTTGATGGGGTGGATCAAGGTGGTGCACCGTCATCCAGAAGAACATGATATCCTGCCAAAGCAGGCAGCGATTTTGACCTCCGACCGGCAGCGGCAAATGTCCTCGTCTGATGCCCCGATGAAACGTACTGACGCAGCCCGCCGAGGTCGGAGAAGGGGCAAGACCCTGCTGCTGATTTTGGCCATTGGATTTCTTATTTTCGGAGCCGCTGCGGGCACATTGTATTATGCGCTGCGGCCGATCACTCTCCGCATTGCCGTCGGACCGCCGGGAAGCAACGATCACAAAGTGATTGAGGCGATGACCGAGGCCTTTGCCAATGAAAGCAGGACCGTGAAACTGTCTCCGATCGCGACTGCCGGGGCGGCCGAAGCTCTCGCTCTGCTCGGCGCCGGCAAGGCCGACCTTGCCGTCGGTCGTGGCGATCTGGAGATGCCGGCGGACGCGCAAACAGTCGTCATCTTGCGCAAGAATTTCGTCGTGCTGTGGGCTTCTTCGGGACCTGCGGGCAAGGGCTCCAAGGGAGCCAAGCGAAAGCCGGGGCCGAAAATCAAGGAGGTCGCCGATCTCGCAGGGCGCAGGGTGGGAGTGATCGGCGGGACCCCGGCGAACGCCGCGTTGCTGAGGGTCATCCTGAGCGCCGCCGGCGTGGAGGCGGACAAGGTCGCGGTTACGCAGTTCGGCACGGGTCAAATCGAGGAAATGGCGCGTGACCCGAGCCTCGACGCATTCATGGCGGTCGGTCCGCTCGACAGCAAGATAACCGCCGACGCTATCGCCGCGACCGCCCGGGCGCGTGGCGAGCCGAAATTTCTCGCGATCGACGCAGCGGAAGCCATCGCCTTGAAGCATCCGCGTTATGAATCGGAGGAAATTCCACCAAGCATTTTCAATGCGAATCCAGCCTGGCCGGATGACAAGGTGGAGACGGTCAGTGTCAGTCATTTGATCGTCGCACGGAAAGCCTTGTCCGAAACGACAGTTGCGGCGTTTTACCGCCAGCAATTCGCCCTCCGGCAGGCGATTGCCAGGCAAGTGCCTGGCGCTGCGCAAATCACCAAGCCGGACACGGAGAAAGAAGGCGAGCTGCCGGTACATCGGGGAGCGGCGGCCGTCATCGACGGGACTGAACGCACCTTCCTCGACAGATACGGCGACTACTTCTGGTTTGCGCTCCTGCTTCTCTCCGGCATTGGTTCGGCCGGCGCTTGGCTGCGTCAGTATCTAAATCGGGACGAAAGGGACGAGAATACCAGCCATCGCCACAGAATTCTGGCCATGGTTTCCAAGGTGCGCACCGCGGAATTCGACCACGAACTGCTGGCCATGCAGCAGGAGGTCGACGCCCTCATTGAGGAAACGCTCGGCTGCTACGACGACGGTGCCATCGAGGAGGAGGAACTGGCAGCCTTTGGCTTGGTGCTCGAACTGTTCAATCATGCCCTCGTCGAGAGGCGCGCAGCGTTGCAAGCGGCTCCTTCGAACGTGCTCGCCGCGCGGCGGTAGCCGATACTGGCTTTGGTATCTAGCTTCGCGCTGTCCGCAGCTTCGATCGGGCTAGCCCGTAGGCTGGGTAGAGCGAAGAGACTGGGCAAGATTCTTATAGCGAAGGAAGGTACGATTCGGCATGACGAATCGTACCTTCAAGACCGGTGTCAGCCGGGATCAGCCGAGCTTTCTGC
>NZ_JADPKS010000087.1 GCF_023074175.1 Bradyrhizobium sp. 139 | reverse complement strand
TCCTGCCATGATGTCGCTCCTCATTGCGCCAATCGCAAACGAGGAATCCGCCAACACCCAATCAGTTCCGACGCAGATTTCTTGGAATCGATCGTCTAGCTCGTCCAACACGCCCCCTTCGAGGTGGGAAAATCGCTCCGAACCGCTTTTGATCCGGCAATGCGCGGTGCATTTCTGCGTCAGCTCCGGATCGAATGAGGGCAGGCGCAATGACGTCACCGGCGCGTGCTTTGACGATCTCTGTACGCTCGGCCAACACCACCTTGGGCGCCAAGGTCTGAAACGCTTCATCTCCGCGCCGCCAACGCTGATGGTAGAGGCTGAGGTCAACGATATCGAATGGCGGTGCAACGAGCCAGTAGTGTCCGGTCTCGTAACCAAGACCCTCATGTTCATCGACAATCGCGAAATGACGTGACTGGCCGTCTGAATTTCTTATGGATACCGAGCCTTCATCACTGTGTTCCAAACGCCGAGGCAGTCGAGCATTCTTGTGAGGATACCCGTTATAGCGATGCACGAGCCAAACCATTGATAACGGTCCAACCGCGCCGAAATGATCGGGGCAAGCTTCGCCAAGACCTCGCGCACATGGGCGTCGTAGTCTGCGGTGCATTCGCGGTGGACAACCCATTCCGAGTACAACTCGAGAAATCGACGATCCCGACGTTTCTCAGCGACGAACTGTGGATCATCGAAGAAGCCTGGCGCGGAGGTGTCGATACCAACGCTCTCAAACGTCTCAGCAACTGGCCTCTCCACACGGCGGAAGCGCCCAGCATCTTCTTGCGTTTGTCTTCGCCCATCGCCCGCCCCCCAAAAAAGCATCCCAGAGAAATATTCTTACAACGAATCGCAAGTGCGGCGCGCTCAATCGGAACCTTCGCATACAAGCTGCACCTGCAGCGATCCTCTTGGCAGCGCTCCGAGCAGCCGGAAGTCGGGCTTGCTGATCCGGTAGTCCTTGGGGCGTCTCCCTGCGGGCCGGCCTGTCGGCTTCGCTGAAGGCCCGGCTGACGCCGGGTCTTCACCCTTCGGGCTTCCATCCCTGACGCGGCCTCGCGGAAGCGTTCGCCGAAATTGCTCCTTTTTGAGCGCGTTGAGCGCGTCCAGGAGTGAGAGTGCCGGCCGGGTTGGCCGTGACGGGTTGGAAGTCGCGAGAAAGGCTCGCGGCGACCGCCGCGGAGACCCGCGATGTCGAGACATGTCGTTCGGGCGCGCGCCGGCGAGAGCCGGGCGAATCTCTATGACGAAATAACCGACAAGATCATCACTGAGTTGGAGGCGGGCCATGTGCCCTGTCCAGTCTTGGGGAACATCGTCGGCGAGGGCACCCCTCGCCATGCCCAAGAACGCTTCAACGGCCCGGCAGTATAGTGGCATCAACGTCCTCATTCTCTGGGGCGCGGTGATCGAGCACGGATTTACTGGCCAGAGCTGGCTGACGTTCCGCCAAGCGCTCTCGCTTGGCGGGCATGTCCGAAAGGGCGAGCGCGGCACAACTGTCGTCTATGCCGACCGCTTCATTCCCAACGATGAAAAGAAACGCGCGGCGGAGAGCGGCGAGGAAGCCCTAGCGATTTCGTTACTGAAGCGGTTCACGCTTCAGGTAGGGCGTATATTCGTAGGGCATCCGCTTGCGAACCGGATGCACTACTATGCATTCAATCAAGGTGCGGAAGGCGACGCGAGTTTCGATCGCCTTCGGATTGGTCTTGAGCGCGGTGACCAGCCTTCTAACCTCCGAACGGTATCGGTCACCGAACTTCGGGTGATCGAAGCCAATGACATTTTCGCCGCCACCGCCCAGCAGCCGCAAGCGCTCTTCAACGCTTTCCCGCTCCAGGTCGCACTCATCGATCCGCTTGAGCAACTCGTCCGGCTTCCGACGGCTATTTGCGATGGCATATGACAGGCGTTCGATCTCGGTAGTCAACACGCGGAGTCGACGCTCTAGCTTAGCGTGTTCGCTGCCCTTGTTCCGATCGTTTTTGCGCCCCTCCTTCCAGGCACACATCGCCTCTTCGATGGCTTTCGGCGAAAGCAATTTCAGTTGGATTTTGTCAGAAGCATCCTCGAGCAGAACGTCCATGTCAAAGCTACGGGTGTGCTCGCAGGTGCCCCGCTGATGCGCGCTCGCGCATGCCGCGCGCGGTGCACCGTTACGCGAGGATTGAGCGATTCGCATGTGGCCATTGCAGACGCCACACCGGAGCACACCAGCAAGCGGGTGCTCATTGTTGCGCGGGATCACGACCCGACGCCGCGGCTTGCCAGTTGGTCCGAACATAGATATGGCGCGCGCGCTACGAAGCTCCTGCGCTCGATTCCAGAGCACTTGCGGAACGATCCGCAGCTCTGGCTTCTTGACTACGATGTGGCGCTCTTCTGGATTGCGGCGCTTCTGTTTCTTCTGGGTCTCCGGGTTGAGAATTGTCGAGCGAACGTTCCAATGTATCTCGCCGATATATAGATCGTTGCCGATAATGCCGCGACCATGCCGACCGCCTGTGATGCACTGATGATTCCAGGTGGTACGGCCAGCCTTGTTCTTGTGACGAGTTGCCCCTGGTGAGGGCACGCCTTCGCGGGTGAGATCAGCGGCGATAGTTCGGGTCGAGCGGCCCGCTGCATATTCGGTGAAGATGCGGAGCACAATCTTTGCTTCGTTCTCATCGATCACGCGTTCGCCCGGCGCGCCCGGCCTCGGTCGATAACCATAGGCGTATGAGCCAGGAATTCTTCCGTTGGCAACAGCGTTGTCATGGCCGCGCCGAACCTTTTCGGCGAGCTGCGGCTTGTAAATCGTGTTGTAGAGACTTGCGATGCTGATGTCAGTGGCGGTCGCATAGACCCCTTTCTGATCCATCAGCTCAACGCCGTTGAACTCGAAAACCTGCTTGAGACGCTGGATGGTTGCGGGATCGCGCGACAAGCGGTCGAAATGCTCAACCACGACTACGTCAAAGTCCTGGTTTCTCACACCGTTGAGCAAGCGCTGATAGCCGTCCCGCGCACCTTCGGTAAGACCAGATTTTGCGGCATCCACAAACTCGCCGATGACATCGAGGTCGTTGCGCAATGCGACCTTCCGGCAGAGCAATAGCTGACCGTCAATCGAGGTCGCCTTTTGCATGTCGCTGGAATAACGGGCGTATAGTACGGCCGTTTTCTTCGATGACGCTGTCGTCATGCCGGTCCTTTATCGGCTGCCCCGAGCCGTGATTTTCATCCCGTGCGACCTGACGTCCGATAGCGCGCGCCAACTCAAACCAGATTTCCTCATTGTCCGGATTGTCCCAGCTCTGAGGATGAGAGGGGGCAAGCGGTCGAATGATCGCTCGTTGTCTTCGGAGAGATCGGATGCGGGTACGCATTTGCAAACTCGCGAGCAGAAGCTAGCGTAAATTTCTGCGCTGCGCTACAGCCAAGCCGCAGCGATTGCTCGCAACGCTTCTCTCATGCTGACTTCGGCAGCGTCGAATGAAAATGAAATTCTTCAAGTGCCGCGGCGCGCGTGAGGGCATTCCTAGCGATGAGGCGCGTAGTCGAGAGCAGATACGCTAAGCAAAGCGGAGTAAAAATACTTGCGGGTGACAGCGACGTAAGTCTGTGGCTGAGTGACCGGTGCCTAGCGGACCCGTTCTCGGTTCACGCGGCTTCTCGTACAGATGTGTAGTGGCTGCCGCGGAGCGCCGGCTCGTCCATCAATGAAATTTGGCCGCTGGCGGCGAATTGTCGCGCACAGCCCAGACGCGGTGGTCCGACCCCAAGGAACCGTCGCTGATTGGGTCTTTCTTATTCCGCTGCTTCGATGACCCTTGCGTAGAGCCTCCAAGAGCAAGCACTCCGTCTGCGTGAGCTCCCTAATCGGGCGTCGAAAAGCACTGTCAGAAAAACGCATACTTCTGACAGAGTCCTTCCGCTCCGATATCCAAGGAGTTCAAAAACTGAACTCGCTGCCCAGGTCCAGTCCAGCGTCTGGATCCTCACGGATTTCCTCCATGTCGGCTGGCGAGACACCGTCGATGGTACCCGTGGCCTATTTTATTGAAGGTTGTCGGGTTTATGTGTCCATGTTTTGCGGGAACGAAGACCGCGACCCCAAAGCATCAGACCTCGCTTGAAAAGATTGAACAGAAGATCGAGCGGAAGAAGGATGAGGCTGCCTTCCTAGCGCGTGAGTTCACCAAGTCTCGGCGGCGAAGATCAGGTCTTGGGCGCGCTTCGTGCCCTTCTGGGCAAGGGCTGTCTCGTACGGCTCGGCTACGCCCCATGGCCGTGCCAGTCCCTCGCGGCTGACGCCAGATGGCTTCGCCGGGTGGCGCGTCAGGCGCTCGATGAGCCTGGCGTGGAATGGGAACGCGAGTCGGATCAAGGTTGTGGCCATTGACCATCTCGTCGGTAATCCCGGTGAGAGCCGTAACCTCGGGGGATGGCCACCGACGGCTGGTTGAAACAGCTGAATGTATCGCGGGCTCGGGTGGTCCGGCCGTCCGGTAGGTACGCGAATTTGACCATTCCAAGCTCGATGATCTGATCGCGGGTCGAATTCACGCCGATCGTCTCGACATCCAGTAGGAGAGCAGTCTTGGCTGCTTCATCGTTGCTCGCAGCGAATTCTGGCCGCGGAACGAGCCGGCGCAAGATGCGATAATCCTATGATTGCTCGAGCGCGGCCGCCATTTCGGCCAGGTTACGGGATCGGTCACTTTCTTGGTCAACAGATGAAACCGCGCTCCGTGGCACCTGACTGCACTCTACCGGATGCGCTCGGCCGAGGCATCGGTGCCTGTGGACAGCTATTCGCCCGTTTACGTCCGCAGCTATCGGCTGGGTGGAAATAACCAGTCGGGCGAAACGGCATCCGCGACCAGCCAGCGGGGACGCTCGAGTCCAGCACCTTGCCAACTTCACTAGAGGCTTCGCCCGCCGAAGTGTCGAACGGCGGGTATTGATGGCGATCTCTATCGCACGCTCGCATCCACCCGTGCTCCTCGCATTCGCGGCTAGCGCCGTGCAGCACCGAGATTGCCCAGCCGCGAGCGTCCGGGATCGAGGGTCCTCTCTCCGGTACAATCAGCATCGAATTCGCTCCAACGAATCCCCAGACAGTTCCGGCGGTTAGCACAACGCGGGATTCCGGATCGTCCGGCCGAATGCGGTCACGTGCTAGGGGGGCCTCATGACCCAGCCGGGTGGTCCTCTGACCTCCCGCGAGATCCAAGGGCATTCCGCGAGCACGGGAATCTGCCCGCGGACCCGGCCGACGAGGAGCCGAAGTGCAGATCGAGCAAGTCGGCTTCGGAGCCGAAGAAGGACAGGCGTGCCTCATCGACACAGCCCCAAATGAGCGCTGAATTCAGCGATCGGGCCCGTCATATTCCGCCCAACAATCGGTCGTCTCGTACACCCTCACGCTCGAGAGTTGCGCAAGGCGCGGTTTCGCGTGCTTCCAGATCCAGATGGCGATATTTTCCGCCGTCGGATTTTCCAGTCCCAGGACTTCGTTCAGGCAATGGTGATCGAGCTTCTTTAGAAGAAGACCGAACGCTTCTTCCATGTTGAAGAAATCCATTACGAACCCGGTGTGCGGATCGACGGGCCCGTTCAGCACGACCTCGACCCGATAGGAATGACCGTGCATCCGATGACAGCGATGTGTCTGCGGGACTTTTGGAAGTCGGTGCGCTGCCTCGAACTTAAATACCTGGGATATCTTCATCTGATGCCGGGATGTTTGTGGGGTTGCACGCTGAGTCGCCATTTTCGATGAGCAGACATTACGCGACGGCGTGCCGCATGTGGTCGACGGCGTCAAATTGTCGAGCCCCCTCTCATCGAACCGGTCCGGCAGAGCTTCCGGCTGCGGCTACACGAATTTTGAGTTCGTGTCCGCGAGCGATAACCAGCGCGGCGCGATTTGCTGACGCAAATCCAGTTACCACGCCGGCCGAGACCAGCAGCCTGCCGTTCGTCTCGATCGCGACAAGGAACCCGAGATCATGGAGCGCTTGCACGAGATCGTCGCCGAACCGCAACAGTGGTTCTGGGCACGTTCATTGCGTGTGCCATGCAGACGATGGAGCGTCTACTACAAGATCCGGTAGATGCCAAAGCCAAATTGAGGCCCTAGGGTCCGGCCGCGTTCCCCCGCCGATCATCATCGAGGAAACAGAAATGAACGCAACCGATGAGAAGTCAACAAAGGGCAGAACAGCACAATACGACTGGCAGAACCTGGGTGGCTACCCACGAACACCTCAATCAGGATCCTCGTTGTTCTAACTTAAGAGCCGCAGAAGGCTACGATTGGCGGGAGGCGTATGCCTAGGGAAAATCGACCAAGGCAAAAATCAGCTTGTGAAACGTCAAACGGGTCCACGCGACCACGGCGATCGATCGGCGCAGATAAACTTATGTACCGCTGTGCAAGAGCGGATCCGGAGAGGGTAGCGCTGAGTACGCGATCAGCGAATTTGGAAAAGCTCGCGACACGTTCATGCATGAATGAGCCGGATACGGAATTCGCGCTCGAGAGCGAGCGAAATTTGATGCCACAGAAGAAACAGCACATCGATCTATCGGACCCGAATCTCTCAAGCCTTATCCTGCGGCTCGCCATTCCATCTGTGGTTGGGTTAACCATCCATGCGTTACAGCAGGTCGTCAATGCGATCTTTGTTGGCGCACTTGGCGCGCAGGCGATCGCAGCTGTGAGCATGACCTTGCCGATCATGGTCCTGCTCGCGGCAGCCGGACAGGGGATCGGTGTTGGAACGGCGTCGTTCATATCTCGTCATCTGGGCGCTCGTGAGTACCTAGAGGCGAGTCGAGGCGCAAGTACAGCTCTCGCGCTCACCGCTCCGACTGGTATCATCGTTACCGTCGCTCTGCTTCCAAGTCTGCCAGCGATATTCGCAACCCTCGGAGCGACTCCAACCATCATGCCCGTGGCGCTCGACTACGCGGGAACGCTTTTGTTCGGGAACACCCTGATGCTTCTAAACATCGTCAGCGGGTTCATTGTCAGAGCCGCAGGCGATACGAGATTCAGCATGTGGGCGATGCTTACCGCGTTTCTACTGAACGCTGTGCTTGACCCCGTCTTCATATTCTTGTTTGACCTTGGTGTGCGTGGCGCAGCCCTCGCAACGCTGGTATCGCAGATCGCTGCTATTGGACTCTATATCGCGTATTTTACGAAGCTTGGCGGGACAGTTCTCGTCAGGATATCTCACATATCATTGCGAGCAGATCGCATCAGACAGCTCGCGTTGGTGGGCGCGCCAGCGACAATGACGAGTATCTTATCGGCACTTGCGGTTATGCTCTTGTACGGAGCTGCTGCACCGTTCGGCGATGATTCCATCGCCGCAGTTGGAATAGCTGTGCGAATCTTGATGGTCGGCGCACTGCCTATCACCGGGTTCTGCATAGGCGCTCAAGCTGTCCTGGGTTTCGGTTGGGGCGCACGCGACTATGTTCGTATTCTGAAGGCTG
Organism: Bradyrhizobium sp. 139; assembly: GCF_023074175.1. Classification (GTDB taxonomy): domain Bacteria; phylum Pseudomonadota; class Alphaproteobacteria; order Rhizobiales; family Xanthobacteraceae; genus Bradyrhizobium. The sequence goes on along the minus strand of NZ_JADPKS010000087.1, from coordinate 42,664 downwards.
CGAAGTTCATGCTCTTCGTGACGGTCGCATTCTCCATCGCGTATTCTGCGGCCGTTGTGATTTTTGCAAGGCCTTTGGTGAGCCTATTTAGCGATAACGAGAATGTCACGGAAATAGCCGTCTCGTCCTGCATCGTGTTCCATCTCTTCTTTGGACTGTTTGGGGTTCAGAGTTTCGTGACGGCAATGCTTCAGGCGTTTGGGAGAGCACGCCTCAGTGCAATTGTGGCCCTGGCGAGGCAGGGCTATCTCTTCATACCGGCCGTACTGTTATTCCCGGTGGTTGCGGGTTTCGATGGACTGTTAGCCAGTCAAGCAATCGCTGAGCTGGGCGCCGGAATGATCGCTCTGTTCGTCATGTTCCACCAGTTCGGTGAGCTCAGACGAGCGCTCCGGCACCGTGGTTCAAGAGCGATCGGGATAGCGGGTTGACCTTAGAACGGATGTCATCGAGCCCAGAGCATTGGGCGCAAGCCTCCTGAGAAGCTCGCGGCAAGATGCGCTACCAGTGGGCACGGATTTTGCGGGCTCGCGGGCGTGCGATCGGCGCGGTCCTTCATCCAGCCGTGCTCCTCGCACTCGCGGATCGCACCGGCTCGCCTAGCGGACGGATCGGGCAGTTCGGCGAGCGATAGCCGATGTGCTCCCGCTCGCCAAGCCGGGGGTGCCTTTTTGCGAGCGCGGTTGGCGGGGCGGCAAGGGCTCTACGCGCGGTCGAAAGGCTCGGCTTTAGCAGAGTGGGTGGTTTCTGCGCTTATGCAGGTTTGTCATAACCCGGGTCTTTGGAGCTGACTTGAATGCCGCCGCTTTGGGTCGACACTTCGCAGGACGCTCTTGAATTTTCGCCTGCCACGATTCGCTGTTGGGCCATCGTGGCCGCCTCGGTCAATCTCGCTTTCATCGCATTGGTCATATTTTTGGCGTGACCGCGAGACGCAATCTTGCTGATTGGACTAGTTGTCTCGCCCAAACGCGCAACACGCACTAGGGAGCTCGGTGCTCTGAAGCACAAGCATTCCGATGTTTCATATCCAGCCTCAGGAGCTATCGTGACTGTCTACACTGGGCCAGTGTTTGAGATGGCCGTAAAGCAATTCGAACTGACCGCGAATTATCTGGGGATACCAGACGACGTAAGAACCCGCCTGCTGATGCCGAAGCGATCTGTCACGGTGTCGTGCCCAATTTACCGTGATGACGGCACAACGGCGGTTTTTGAAGGCTATCGGGTGCAGCACCTTACACTTGGCCCTACAAAAGGGGGCACCAGATTCGGGCCAACCGTCGACCTTGGCGAAGTTGCAGCGCTCGCGATCTGGATGAGCTGGAAGTGTGCCCTGGTCGGATTGCCATATGGCGGCGCCAAGGGCGGAATTAACGTCGACCCTTATAGCTTGTCGAACCGTGAGCTTCAGACTCTGTCGCGCCGGTATATGCTGGACATGATCCCGTTTGTTGGGCCGCACACAGATGTCATAGCTCCCGATGTTGGAACAAACGAGCAGATCATGGCGTGGTTCATGGATATCTACTCGATGTATCATGGCCAAACCGTCACCGAGATCGTGACTGGCAAACCTGTCAGCGCTGGGGGAACGCTCGGTCGCCGTGAAGCCACAGGCCGGGGTGTGGCTCATTTGGTTCGCCGCGCAGCGGACGAGCTCAAAATCCCACTCAATGGCGCCGACCGCCGTTGTTCAAGGCTTTGGAAATATCGGTTCGATCACCGTACTCGAGCTACACAACAAGGGAGCGAAAGTGATCGCGGTCAGCGATCACACGGGCGCGCTTTATCGATCTGGGGGGCTCGATATACCACAGCTGGTCGGACATGCTGCCTCGCAAGGTAGCCTGGATGGCTACTCCAGCGAGCTTGCTCTGGACCCAGGCGAGTTGCTGACGATCCCGTGTGACGTGCTTGTTCCGGCTGCCGAAATAGCCAGTAGGAAGGCCATCAGGAGGAGATCTTCCTCATCCCCGATATTCTCTGCAACTCGGGCGGTGTCGTGGTCAGCTACTTTGAATGGGTGCAGGACCTCCAGCGACTGTTCTGGGAGGAGGAAGTCACGCGTAGGGGGTATCAACTTTTGGACCGTGCTTTCGAGCGCATCCTGGCGCGAAGCAAACGTGAAAACCTGTTCAATCGCACGGCAGCCATGGCGATAGGTGTCGAGCGCGTTCGCGCAGCAAAAGAAACACGCGGACTGTTTCCCTAGTAGTGTGATCTCGCTGAATGTCTTTGTTGTCAGTTCGATATGTCGGGCCGATGACAGACCGGACTTTCTGCACCGTAGGCCCAAGTGGGTCGCCGCCGAAGTTCACGGCGACGGCCCCTTTTTACTAGTGAATGAGTGCGTGCGTCTTACGAATTGCCCGTCGATCAGAATTGAACCTTGTTTTCACCCGTCCCACTTCGCGAATCGTCCTACAAGGGCAAATCTTTGCGGGGCTTGTTGAAGTTGCCGATTCCAGCCTGGCGCCGCTTCCACGTTTCCATCAGCTGCTCGACAGTATCTGACTACTATTTGGCGGCGGAATCCACCGTAAACCCGCGCCGGCGGGCCACGCCGGTAATGACTTCCAGCTTCGAAAACGTCTCGGACGGTTCAAGGTACTTCTGCTAGGGCGTACGGCTTCAGGATGCTCGTCCAGGAAGGCTGGAGTCTGGAGCTTGACTACGGTGGGGCCTTTTCAATTGACCTTATAAGAGGCCTGAAAGAACGTACCCCAGCGCTCCACGCTAAACTTCGAAAACTGAGTCGCTGTCGTTCCCGAATAACAGCCTGTGCATATCATCTCGCTGTCCTTTTGGGTCCACATTGCCCAATAGCGCCCGCCGACGCCGATGCTGAGATTATTGGTGATGAAGTAGGACAACACGCCTTCGACCTGTACACCCCCGCCTCCGTTCCCGCGTTGATCAAAAAAGGTAGTTCTCGGGCGCAAGAGATGGTGGTCGCGACCAGCGAAATCGGTCCAAGGCAGGTAAGCGACATCTGTGCTTAAACGCCAATGCTCGGTAAGCATGGTTTCGGCGCTCAGGCCGACGCGAGGTGCATTCCACTGCGTATCCTGGCTACCAACGATCTGATCAGCGGACGCGGAGCATGAAACGATGGGGTTGGCAATCTGCATGCATCCCATCGTGTCGGAGTTCTGGGCGTAATAGGTCCAGCCGATAAATCCGCCGACCTTGTAGTTGGCGCCGTGCAAAAAATCGTAACCTACGTCGGCCGTGTAGTACGTAAACCTCCCGTTTGCCTGGCCCGATATCGTGTTGCTATAAGAGACGCGAGGGATGCCCCAATCTTCATCGTTGAGCTTTCCTTTATCGAAGCGCCCGATGCCGACGTTGCTCTTCAGGAACACTCCCCACGGGCTGTCAAGACGGCCAAATAATTCCCCGGAAAGTCCGTCGAGGCCGTGGTAGGTGAGTCTTGATATAAGAATGTTAGGATCTTCAGTAGCGATCTCATCGGAAATAGCGCTGGCGTCCCATTGGAATCGTCCCCGGCTGAGCCAGAGCCGCGATCCGCCTTCGAACGACCAACCGGCCGTGTAAGCAACCGGCGGCACGCCGGCAGGTGCTTTCGCGTACAGCGGCGCATCGGACCATTGCGCCACCCATGGGACGGCGCCAAAATGGTAGTTCAACCCGATCTTTCCGATGTGATAGTTGCTGGACAGGCTCGTTGTGTTTGCCGGAAGAATTGCCAACGGCGGCAACTGCACCGTCGGAGGCGTTGCGACACTTGGCCCACCGAAATGCAGATAGTCATACTCTACTTTGACCGACCATGCAGGCGTAAGCGCTTGCTCGATGCCCAGCCCGATGACGCCACCGACCTGACCATAGTCGAAACGAGTGTTCTCCTGTGGCTGCAGGCCATTATATTCGTTGTTATTGAGCACGTTGCCCTGATTGTATTGCCAAGCCACGCCTCCCTTGAGATAGGCCAGCGTATGGCCGAGAGCGCCGAACGCGTAACCGACGCGGCCGGCCCCGGTGGCAAAGAGGTTTGGACCTGCCGTGCAGTTTGCGCTCACAACAAAGCCCGAGGCGGCCAGGCAAGTATTTGTGCCATCGGAGACAGCACGGCTGGCATCTAGTTCGACGCCAAACACCCAGCCGTTCTTCTGCCAATTGTAGCCGATCTGGCCTCCTGCGAGGAACACTGGGGTATTGACGACGCCGCCATAGATTGACGGACCGTAGGGATTGCTGAGGGAGGTTCGGCCGTACCCACCGCCGACGTGCCCGCCAATATAGCCTCCGGACCAGCTCCACACCGTCGCTGGCACTTTCATTTGCGGCTCAAGGTCCGCCGCATTGGCTGCACCGATTGCGATGAGCGCAATTGTTGTGGCTCCCGAAAGACGAACTCCAGATCGCATCCAATACTTCCCTGCATTTTCTCGGTCCACAACCGAGCGCCCTTAAGTTATCGCCGCAGCAAGCCGTCGGGCGGACCAGACGCTAACGGCGATGCGCGCCGAGTCCGTCCCGAGACCATCGCACTGATGATGACGTGAACAACGCAAACCTCGTGCCGAAGAGAGTTCGAGGCTCTGCAAGGCACTCCGTAAAGGTGTGTAGCGTCAAGTTGCTGACATTTGTCTCAAGACTGACAGTCTGCGCTGCTATCGTCCGACAGGACGTTGCGCTTCGAACAGTTGTCCTATCGCCCCTCAATATGCGGGACGCGCGTTAATGTAGGGCATTCAACTCGGCATCGTTCAGCGCGGTGATCGAGGAAGCGCTGCTTGGCGTCCATGGGGCGATCGCCGCTGCAATCGCGGCCGCCAGGAGAGCTAAGGAACGGCGGGATCAGGTGCGTGATGCTCTCCGCCGACATCATCCAGCCGTGCGCCAACTGGTGCTGATCGCCAGCGACGATCTCATTGTTGGCTTCCTCAATCGCAGTGGCCTCAAGACGGGCAACGGCAATCGCGTACCCGCGAGCGCGTCACACAAGTGCGCTCGGAACTACCACATCCCGGTGTTTAAGCCTGCCGATGGCGGAGTAGTGTGGTCGCCGCCGGGCCGTGTCCCCGTTGGTCTGCTTCACCGGCAGATCGAGATTGTACTCGTGGAGCCAGCAAAGCGCCTATCGCGCGCCGCCCAGTTCCTCGACCTTGTCGAACACCATCTTGATCGCTTCTTGGACACGCCGATCCGGGTCTTTCTCATAACGGTCGCCGGCCTTCATGAAGCCGACAGGCGCTGCCACAACCAACTCGCCCCGGCGCGCCTTCTCATAGCGTGCCGAGAGCGAGCTCTGTCGCAACAGATCCGGTTCGTACTCGTTGAGGCTGCCCTTGAGCCCGAGCAGCAGGCGGTCGTTGCCGTGCCTCGGCGCGTAGATGGTCTCCTGATCGACCAGAACCGGTATCGACCACGCGGCACATCTCGATGAGTTGCTGCCAATGCCGACTGTTGCGAGCTAAGCGCGAGACCTCGCGGGCGCAAAACCGCACCAACCTTACCAAGGCAAACCTCCGCTACCATTCGCTCGAAGCCAGCCGGCGCGTTGTACGCCGCCGGCGTCCGACCCCGCCGTCACCTACGATCGGCGACGCGATCAATGCCGGTTATTTTTATTTGGAAGTTCGGTGCCTGGGGTGCGACACCAATCAGACCGTGGCGCTCGACATCATCACGCTTGCGAAGACCACGCCGGTGCATGAGCTAGATGTGGTCTTTCAGGAGGTTGTCCATCTGATCCGAACCGAGGAAGCTGAGGTTGCGAAGCTTCAGTGTTCCACGGACAGACCAGATCAACAGCCACAAGAATGCTCTCCTGACACCGAAAGGTCGAGAGGCCATGGTGCGGTGTGTGGAGGCGGGACTGAGCAATGCACGCCGCCGCGCGCCAGTTCAACACCACGCCGAAGATGGTGGCCAAATGGGTCGAACGGCCGCACAATCTGCGCAACGTTCTGGCCGCGCTTGCATCGATGTGGGCGCGCCGCAGCTTACCCCTCAGCATATGCCGGCTCCAGAACACCAGCACATATATCGAGCAGCGTAATAGCCTTTGAAGAAGCCTCCCTCCTGATGCCCGTGTACGGGTGGGGGCGTCGAGATCGAGGATGATCTGCGGCGGGATCACTTGGGCGACTCCAGGAACAGCTTCAGGGGCGTCCCACCACTCCAGACTGATCTGCACTACGCTCTGTCGTTATCAAGGCATTCCTTGAACACCACAAAATTCTTGTCGCAAAAGAACGCCTCGCCGAATCGCGCCCCGATGCGCCTCAACAATGTGAGAAATGCACGCTGCGCTCAGGAGAGGCTCCTGCGGCACCCGCTGAGCTGTGCGTCATAAACGGAACGCTGCCATTGTAGCTCAGCGCTCGCTTGCAGGCAGCAGACCGATCAGCGCTTTAGCCTCGGACTTCAGAACTACAATCGCAGCCTTCCGAGCATCTGCATCAAAGCGAGTCCGAATGGCGGAGACCGAGAGGGCGCCGCGCAATTGACCATGAACGTCGATCACAGGCACAGCTGCGGCCGCGACCTCAGGGTCCCGCTCGCCGATCGAGACGTAGAAGCCACGATCTCTGACCTTCTTTCCATCGGCTGATGCAGAATCGCGGTAGGCGGTAAGAACACGGCCGGCAGCGCCGCGGTCAATCGGCAATCGCTGACCCTCTTCGAGGTGATGCCGGACCGAACGCGGAGAATTGACGCGATAAAGGCAGATGCGCTCGTCGCCCTGCGCGATGTAGAAGGATGCGGTCTCTCCGGTTGCCTCGACCAGACGATGGAGCGAGGGTCTGATTAGGTCACCGAGGTCGAGCCCGCGCTGATAAAGCGCCCCAAGGCGCCATAGCTCCGGTCCGGGTCGAAATAGCCGGTCCGTACCCCGCACTAGGAAGCCATCCGCCTCAAGAGATGCGGCAAGGCGAAGAACTGTGCTCTTGTAGAGGTCAGTCGCATGCGCAATCTCCGTCAGCGTCATCGCGGCGCGCTCCGGGTCGAACGCCTTAAGGATTGCCAGTGCCCGCGCGACCGCATCAACCCCTGTTCTTACCATCGATACCTCTGGTTCTGCTGTGCAGAACCAATAGTCAGAATGGCGCCAAGAGTCCAGCCACTTAGCACGATCGCCATTCTGCACATCAGAATAGGATTGACTCTTCGTGAGACCCGAGCTACTCGGTTCCAGACATCAGAACAAGTTCTATGGAGCGAAACAATGGGGCGGCCGGGACTTGCCGTGGACTTGCGCGACGTGATGATTCGCTTCGGCGACTTCACGGCCGTCAAAAGCATGAACCTCCAGGTGGCCGAGACTGAATTCGTTGCAGTGGTGGGGCCGACCGGCTGCGGAAAATCGACCATTCTCAACACTGTCACCGGACTGCTGAAGCCCGCCGCCGGCGACGTTCGCATTTTCGGCAAGTCTCTTACGGGCCTGAACGGTCAGTCCGGCTACATGCTTCAACAGGAAGGGCTGCTGCCCTGGAAGACCGCCCAGGACAATGTCGGCCTCGGGCTCGTCTTTCAGGGCAGCTCGATCGCGAAAGCGCGCGAGCAGGCACGGCCCTGGCTCGCCAAGGTCGGATTGAGGGGATTCGAGGAGCGCTATCCGCATCAATTGTCCGGCGGCCAGCGCAAGCGCGTTGCGATGGCACAAACCCTGATCATGGAGCCCAAAATCGTTCTCATGGATGAGCCGTTCTCCGCGCTGGACGTTCACACACGCCGACTCATGCACCGCATCCTGCTCGACCTCTGGCAGGCGGACCGGCGCTCGCTCATCTTCATCACCCATGATCTCGATGAGGCGATCACGCTGGCGGACCGCGTCGTTGTGATGTCTGCCGGTCCCGCCAGCGGCATGGTTGCCGACGTCAGGATCGGGCTGCCTCGTCCGCGCGATGTTTCTGCGCTGCAGACCACCGACGAATTCGTCGCGCTCTATCGTGAAATCTGGTCGCTGCTCGGCGCCGAAGTGGAGAAAAGCTATGTCACGCAGGGGTAGGGTCGCTCTCACGCAGTTCGCCATCGTCCTTGGCCTGATCCTGATCTGGGAATTGGGCGTGTGGGCCGGACTGATCGATCCCTTCTTCTTTCCGGCACCGTCGACACTTGTCGCAAGGATCGGGGAGTGGATGTCGACGGCGGACTTTTGGACCGATATTGGCATAACATTGCTGGAGACGGTCCTGTCGTTCCTGGCTGGCATTTGGATCGGCACAGCACTTGGTATCTGGCTGGGCTTAAGCCCGTTCGCTGCCGAAGTCGTTCAGCCCTTTATCAAGATGTTCAATGCAATCCCGCGGATCTTGCTTGGACCCATTTTCGTCATCTGGTTCGGATTGGGCCTCACCTCCAAGGTTGCGCTCGGCGTCACGCTGGTTCTATTCGTCGCATTCTTTAACACGTTCCAGGGCGTCCGCGAGGTCAATCCGGTCGTGCTGGCGAATGCCCGCCTGCTGCGTGCATCGAAGTCGTCCCTGCTACGGCACGTCTACCTGCCGTCCGCCACGACCTGGATTCTGTCGAGCTTGCGGGTGTCCGTCGGCATGGCCGTGATGGGAGCCGTGGTCGCCGAATATCTCGGCTCGTCCGCAGGATTGGGGCACTTAATTGCGCAGGCCGAAGGCGTCCTCGATGCGACCGGAGTGTTCGCAGGAATTATCGTTCTCTCCGCCTTTGTCGTTGTCCTCGATGCCATCGTCGACTGCGCGGAAAAGCGGCTCCTGGTCTGGCGGCCGGCGCCTGCGCACGAAAGCTGATCGTACGCTCTCCCATCAATCATGGAGGTTCGCATGCACGTTTCCATAAGACTGATCCCGGTCGTGGCGCTGGCCGCATTCTCGGTCATTTTGGCGCATGCCACCGAGCCCAAGAAAACAAAATTGAAGATCGCCGTGGGGTCACAGATCCTCAACTATATGCCTGTCGAACTTGGAGTGAAGCTTGGCTCCTTTAAGCAAGAAGGCCTTGACGTTACCGTCGAGAACTTCCAGGCCGGTGGCTCAAAGGCTCTGCAGGCCCTGATCGGCGGCTCCGTCGACGGGACTATCGGCTTTTACGATCACACCATTCAGATGCAGGCGCAGGGTAAGCAAATTTCCTGCGTGTTCCTGCTGAACGACATTCCCGGCGTCCTGCTCGGTGTCCGCAGCGATCTCGCCGACAAGGTCAGAACCGCCGCCGACCTGAAGGGTCTCAGGCTCGGGATCACGGCGCCGGGGTCATCGACGGAGACTATGGCGCGTTACTACATCAAGAAATCAGGATTGGGTCCACGCGATGTCAACATCATTGCCGTCGGCAGCGGCGCACCGGGCATGGTGGCGCTTGAGGCCATGAACGTCGATGCCCTGGTCTATTTCGATCCCATCGCGACGCTTCTCGCGCGCAAGAAGAGCGCGACAGCGCTGTTCGATGCGCGCACGATCGAAGGCTCAAAGCAGGCCTTCGGCGGATCCTATCCGACCGCGTGTCTCTACCTTCAGCAGTCTTTCATCGACAAAAATCCCGAAACGGTCCAGCGCCTGGTCAACGCCTTGCTCAAAACTCACCGCTGGATCAACGCAACGCCGACGGAGCAGCTCGTCGATACGATTCCTCCTGGTTACAAGACTGACAATCGCGAGGTGAATATCGAAATCATGAACGCATCGAAAGCGCTCTTCTCGCCAACCGGGCAGATGGACATTGAGGCGGCCAAGGTCCCGCTGGCTGTCCTGAGCGACTTTGATCCAAAAATCGCTGCCGCAAAGATCGACCTGAACAAAACCTTCACCAATCGCTTCGCGGAACGCGCCGCACAACAACTGAAATAGCTGCCCGCCGGCCAAGCCCTCACCATCGGATCACCTAAAGGAAGGCGTCTTCAGATGTCTCTGCCGCTCACCGGCATCCGCGTCCTGGACCTGTCGAACGTGTTAGCCGGTCCGTTCTGCGGTTATCATCTCGCACGTCTTGGCGCAGAGGTCATCAAAGTCGAAAATCCGAACGGCGGCGACCTCGCGCGGCGCCTCGGCGCCGATCCGCAAAGGGCAGAGCGCCTGCAGGGCCTCTCTTTTGTCGCGGTGAACGCCGGCAAGCAATCCGTGGCGCTGGACTTGAAGTCGGAATCGGGCCGCGAGGTATTCTTGCGGCTCGTCAAGGAAGCAGATGTGGTGCTCGAAAACTTCCGGCCGAAGGTGATGGAACGGCTTAGGCTGGGCTTTGATGTGCTCAGCAGGCAGAACCCGCGTCTGGTGTACTGCGCGATCTCCGGCTTTGGGCAGAGCGGGCCGTGGTCCGCCCGTCCTGCCTATGACCAGATCGTTCAGGGTCTGTCTGGTGCCATGAGCGTCACTGGCGATACGGCCTCGGCTCCCCTGCGCACGGGCTTTCCGATCTCGGATACGATTGCGGGACTGACTGCTGCCTTTGCCATCGCCGCGGCTCTGGTCGACCAGCGGCATAGCGGCCGCGGTCGGTTCATTGACGTGTCCCTGCTCGAAGCCACCGTCGCAGCGATGGGATGGGTCGTCTCCAACCACCTGAACGCTGGTGTCGAGCCGCAACCCATCGGCAACGAGAACTTCACCGCGGCTCCCTCCGGCACGTTCCGCACCGCAACAGGCCCGCTGAACATTTCCGCCAACGAGCAGAAGCAGTACCAAGCCCTATGCGACCTGATTGGCCGACCGGACCTGAAGACGGATCCACGCTTTGCTGGGCGCGAGATGCGCAAGGTCAATCGCGCAGCGCTGAACACGGAGTTGAACAAGGCGTTGAGTTGCAAGCCCGCTGACGAATGGGAGGCCCAAATGAATCTGGCTGGAGTCCCCGCAGGCTGCGTGCTGACGGTCTCGCAAGTTTTGCAGCAGCCACAGCTCCTCGAGCGCGGATTCGTCGAGACTTTGGCCCCAGAACAAGACGGTGCGCAGCCGTTACGAATCACGCGGCCGGGCTTCCGGCTGGATGAGGAGTTTTCGGTGCCTTTACCACCTGCGACGCTCGGAGCAGACACCGAGCGATGGCTGCAGCGGCTCGGCTATTCGTATGCGGAGGTCGAGCAACTGGTCTCAAGCCGGGCCGTCGGGACGCCAAAGCAAGGAGAGGCTGATTTCCTGCCCGTCCGCGTAGCCGCGGACGGGCCAATATCATGATATTCGACGGCTTGCGGCGGTTGGCAATCGGCAGGTTGAAGGGGCGGAACCGGAAATGAGCGAAGAAGAATTGCGACAGCAAGCGGCCCGTTGGTGGCGAACCTCCATCTGCGACATCGCGCCCGGTCGCATCGCCTATCGGGGTTATCCAATCGAAGATTTGATCGGCCGGATTTCCTTTCCCGGCATGATCTGGCTGATGTTGCGCGGCGATCTGCCGACGCCAGCGCAGGAGCGGCTGCTGCAAGCTGCGCTGGTCGCGTCCGTTGACCACGGTCCGCACGCGCCCTCCATCGCAATTGCGCAGATGGCGGTGAGCTGCGGGCTGCCCCTGAACGGTGCGATGGCCTCCGCGATCAATACACTCGATGACGTGCACGGCGGAGCAGGGGAGCAGGCGGTCGAACTCTACGAAGATGTGCTGCGGAGGCGCGATGGCCTAGAGATCGGCGAGGCCGCGGCCGCCGCAATCGACCATTTCACCGCAAGGCGCGGCAAATACCTGCCCGGCTTCGGCCACCGGTTTCATCCGGTCGACCCGCGCGCGGCACCGCTATTGGCGCTGGTGGATGGCGCAGGTGCTGAGGGCAGTGTCAGCGGCGACTATGCCAAGGCCGCCCGCGCGATCGAGCGCGTGATGCAGCAGCGCAAGGGCAAACTCATCCCAATGAACATTGATGGCGCGACCGCGGTCATTTATGGCGAGCTCGGCTTCGCGCCTCCGCTGGCGCGCGGCGTCTTCTGCCTGTCGCGCGCGGTCGGAATCCTGGCCCACGCCTGGGAACAGACCAGGCGCAAGGATCGTAACAAGGGACCGATGCCCAAGCAGTTTGGCTACAAATATGAGGGCCAGCCGCGCCGCACGCTGGGAGGCGTGTCATGATGTATCTCGACAAGCCGCCTCAGGTGGTTGAGACCCGCGTGTTCTCGTCGATGCCGGCGGAATTTCGTCGCCCTGGTGTTTCCTCGAAATGGGCGGATGCCAACCGCGGGGGCCATCCGGTGGATTGTTTCATCGAGGGGCCGTCGTTCGACAAGTCCGGGAATCTCTACGTCGTCGATATCCCCTTCGGCCGCATTTTCCGGATTTCGCGCGACGGCATCTGGTCTCTGATAATCGAATATGACGGCTGGCCCGAATGGTCTGAAGATCGCACCTGATGGCCGGGTGCTGGTGGCCGATTACATGAACGGCCTCATGGAGCTCGATCCGCAGCGGGATACTATTAGCCCGCTTCTGGGGCACCGCAATTTCGAGTCCTTCAGAGGCTGCAACGACCTGCATATCGCGACCAGCGGCGACATCTATTTCACCGATCAGGGCAAACTGGATTGCACGATCCGACCGGCCGGGTGTTCCGACTGTGTCCTGACGGCCGGCTCGATTGCCTGATTTCGAACGGGCCAAGCCCGAACGGGCTGGTGCTCAGTCCCGACGAGGCCGTGTTGTTCGTTGCAATGACGCGCGACAACAGCATCTGGCGCGTGCCGCTGATGCGTGACGGTGGGGTTGGGAAGGTGGGACGGTTCAGCTTGTTCTTCGGGACCAGCGGTCCTGACGGGCTGACGATGGATCAAAAAGGGCGGCTCTTTGTCGCGCACGCCTCCCTCGGCCACGTCTTCGTCATGGCGCCGAACGGCGAAACGATCGCCCGCATCAAGTCCTGCGCTGGGGCGACCTGCACGAACCTCGTATTGGAGTCGGCAAACGGCACATTGCTCATTACGGAATCCTCTGCCGGATCAGTGTTGATGGCTGATCTCGCTCACTTTCCTTGAACGTTCGCCAGCAGGAGTGACAAGGTGGTACCGAATCCTTTTACGCGACGGTCCACCGAATCAAGATGCAGGAATGAGCCCGGTAGATGATTGTGATTGGCTTGCCAGTTGCCGAGGCATTGTACTTGGCGACGAATGGATCGCATTTGTGTGCGGTGATCCGAAACTGGCGTCAGTAAGTCGCATTGTGTGGGAAGCACGAAAGAACGACTCGGCCATCGTTTGTAAGGCTGGGTCGGGCTTCGCCCCCAACGGGTCGCCGCCGACCTGGCTCCGCGCCTTTTAGCCGGGCAGGTTTCGGCTCGCGGTCCACGAGCCTTGAGAAGACCATCGTATCGCTTCGCACCATGAAGAACGATTTGATGGCTGATACCCGCCAAGAAGGTCGAAGAGGTAATCCGCTCGCAGTAGGAGTAAGCACCGCATCAGCGTCGAGGTTCTCGATCATCCTCGGCCGCGACGCACGCGTTGGAGCGTTCGTTTTGAGAACCAACAAGCAGCAGGATTTGCTGCTTTGAAAGTCTTTACTGATAAGCCCAGGAGCGCTTTTTAACTGTGTGGAGCAGAGGTCGCAGTACTGTCATAGCCTCTTGCGCGCGCGCAATCCTCCAACCCGATATCCCCTCTCCTCGTAGAAACGGCGTACCCGTTGTAAAGCTGGATAGCCATCCGGGGGCAACGCAACCTCAATTTTCTGCCAGCCTCGGCGCTTCGCCTCCGAATGTACCGCCTCGAGCAGATGCCGACCGTGGTCAGAGCTTCGGAAGTCGCGCGAAATCCATAGCTCCTGAAGCACACCGTACGCTCCGGCTGCTCTCACGGCCTGTACGGCCGAGGTGGCAGCGACCCCTACAATCTGCCCGGTGGCTTGTTCCTCGATAACAAAAATGAAGCCCTCTTCGGGATCCTGAATCAGGCGCAAAGCAGCCTGCTTCGCGCCTTCAAGGCTGAACTCTGGTCCGGGGCCACCTAATTCAGAAAGTAGCTTTCCGACGGCTTCTGCGATCGCGTTCTCATCTCCTGGCACGCCTTTGCGCAAAGCCGTGCCCCCGTGGGGCAGGCCTTGCGCTTCAGCGCCAACACGAACACCCGTCACGTTAGTCCCTCCAGTCCCTCTTGAGGATATCCATGCTTCAGAAGGATACAGAAAACGCAACTGAGAGCAACTATCAAGCTCGATAGGGAATAGGACGTCCGCACTCGCTATCAGCAACAGAGGTGAGGTAAGTGCAAGCTGTTGCCGTTCTCAGAATCGACTGCGGCTTGACCTGCTGCGAACTCATGATGGACTTCCTTCGATTGGAAAGGAAATCCACGAGACGGCACATTCTCACGTGGGCAGGCCGGCCATGCCGATCAAACATTTCGTAAGAGTGATTTCCGATCATCACTCACGAGCGACTCGATTCAGTAGATCTTGCGGCATGGTAATCGCCGTGCCATAGGGCGCATCAGCTCGGCGCGTCCGAAGGTGAGATTCCCCACACTCGTGTGCGTCACTCGTACAAAGTTGCGCGAGGCGGGAGAGGTATCATACGCGTGCGCCCGACAAAATCGTCTGAACAACATCGCGAAAGATTTTGCACGCTAATGCACTATCTTAAGCTTACCTCGAAGAATCGAAAGATAATGGCAAGCACAGCTTGTTTTGGACCTTCGCTCCTCGTTTAAGGGACCGTCACGGAACGGGAGTGGTTGCAATGGAGCATGGGCAGGCCGAACTGGTCGGAGGGAAACCTGTAATCTTCGGACAGCGTAAGGTGCGGCCGCGAGCGTGCGTGGCCGTCGGCAAGCGGCATCTGCGCGCCTTTCTTCGGGATGTGCTGGAGGATATGGGGTTTGTTATCAGCGAATGCGGGACTGCTGACGAGCTGCCGCACGTACTCGGCACGGACTTCCCTGATCTGATCCTGCTCGGCATTGGCTCGGATCGCATCGAGCCTGGACGATTGCTCGAGATACTCGTACGCGAAGGATTTGCAGGCGGAGTGCTGGCGTTCGGCGCCCGCGAGTCGATCATCATGACGGCAGTGCAGCAGGTCGGGGGCGAATATGGACTTGCTATGCTGCCGCCGCTGAGGACGCCGTTTGCAGCCGAAACGCTGCGCGATCGGGTCGCCATGCTCTTGCCCAGAGAGCCGGCGCCCCGTCCCGCGGTCCATGTCGGAGAGGCCTTACACGCTGGCTGGCTTGAGCTCTGGTATGAGCCGAAGTTTGACGCGTGTACCCTCAGCCGCCGCGGCGCCGAGGCGCTTGTGCGAATGCGGCACCCGACCTGGGGCGTTGTTCCACCGGCCTATTTCATCCCGGAGGCTCACGATCCGCATTTTAGGGAGTTGTCGCAGTTCGTGATCGACCGCGCCATCAAGGATTGGCAGTATCTTCTGGAGCAGCAAACTTCGATCGATCTCTCCATCAATCTCCCGGCAGCATTCCTGATTGACCCGCAAGCGGTACGCGATCTCTGTCAGCGCATGCCGTCGCACCCCGCTTTCGGCGGCTTGACGATTGAAATCGATAGCGAGGAAGCGATCCAGAACCTAGATCTCCTGATCGAGGTCGCGCGTGAGGTTCGCTTTCACAACATTGGCCTTGCAATCGACAATGTCGGCGCCAATTGGCCGCAGCTGATGGGGGTGGAAAAATTCCCGTTCATGAAATTAAAAGTGGACCGGCAGTACGTCGCCGGTTGCGGAGATGGGCCCCTGAAGCGAACGGTGTGCCGCCATATCGTCGATCTAGCCAAAGAGTACAGTGTGCGCACCGTCGCCGAAGGTGTGGAGAGCCACGCCGACCTGATCGCTGTGACCGAACTCGGCTTCGACCTTGCGCAGGGCCATCTGTTCGGAAAGGCCATGCCGCTGAAGCAATTTGCACAGTCATCTTTCAGCCCTGTTCCACTTCGTCCAAAATAGCTGCATGAGAAGTGGCTGAGCACGGCCAGGCAAAGCGTATCAGCGCTCGCCCGCACGCCATGCCTACTCGGCACCAAGCATGCGGCAATTAAATCGGTCGCTTTGCAAAGCCAGTATCGCTCCTCCCGGCGCAACTTCATTTCCCTCCGAAGCGACGCTGAAGCTTGTTGTAGCACAACCCGTTTTGGCACGCCTCCAGCGAGTCAATCCGCGGAGTTAACGTTGCAGCCGTGAGCGAGGCTTGCACAAAACCTCCAGTCAGGGCGTGTGACCGGAGGTTTGCCGAGGTCCGCGTAGACGTGCGTCGGCTCGCGGCTTTTAGTCGCGCCGCCGGTTTCAGAATCGTCGAGCGTCGCTTGCCCCGCGCTGCCGTGCCAGACAAACCGACGGAAGCTCGCAGCGGTCGAGTCGCGACTGGCTCTCGGAGTAGGGCCCGAGGGCTCGCATAGCTTGAAATTGAAGTGGCCCGTTGCTGTCGCAGATGCAACATGGTCTCAGACCCGGGACAGCACAATTGAGCAAATTGCCCATCATTGAGCGCGTCTGTGTTTGGCACGGCATTTGAAAGGGATCGCCAATGGCATCGCTCGCCTAAGGAGTCGGAAGGCATGGCTTACAAGATCGTCGCTTCGCAATGCACCGTTTGTGGGGCATGCGAGTTCGAGTGTCCCAACGCGGCGATCAGCCTCAAGCGTGACATTTACGTTATCGATGCCAAAAAGTGTACGGAGTGCGCGGGCCATTCCGACACGCCGCAATGCGCGGTCGTCTGTCCGGTGCCTGACACCTGTGTCCCGTCTAAGACAGCATAAGCAGCCCGCGTCCAGAAGGCTTCACCGCTCGATTTCGCGAACGAAGTAGCAGATGTCGAGCTTGAGGAGGCCGCCGACCGCATGGGGCGCATCGAGGTCGATCAACATCGTTATGACCTTAAGGCGCTGATCGACTCCGAGAAGCCCTCGAAGGGCTGTGTCAGAGGACAGCGTCAAATTTGTCTCGAATAAAAGAAAAGGCCGCCTCGATGCTCCAGTCGCCGCGTCGAGGCTTATCGTCGCTGGCTGACGAGCCAAGGCGAGGTGGAAGGGGCGTCATATCAAGATCGACTTGCAGGATATCTAAAGCTACGTCACGGCCGAAGCCGAAGAGACGGTCTCCTCGCGCGACGAGATCGGTCCGGAGATCCTGAAGACGTACGAGAAGCTCGGCATCCGCTTGCCCGTGGTCACCGTGCACAAGTGCATGGAGCGTAGAGTCATAGCACGATCCCGCCGCGCGCGCTCTCGCCGCTTACTCCAGTTTCGCAAGTCAGCGTGCATCCTGAGGTTCGGAACGGTTCCTGCGGTGTCGCGCAGGCCAACGTCCAGGCTGCACTATTCGCCAAGCGGCGACGGAGACAACGAGGCGCGCGCCAAAGTCGCTCAGCACGTAAGTGCTTGGCGCACCGAGGAGATCATCTTGACCAAAGCCACGGAGGCGATCGAGTCGCGGCTCGTCGCGGGGTCCGCCGAACACAGGCAGTTCGACCTGATCATCCGTTCGATCCTGGAGTAATCCGGCCTTGGCAATTCCTAAGGAGTCTCATGACGCTGTGATCAAGCGGATGCCGGCCGAGGATGATCGCAACTTCCTCACGGGCGAGTTCGAGAAGCTGCTGACGGAAAAGACCAGGCTTTGTCGCGATCACGCAGATGTCGAAAGCGCCGGGCGCGTTCGTTCTGCTCGCGGAGCTCATCCGACTACGCGAACAGGGTGTTGAGCGGACGCATTCACAAGCGGAGGCTCCACAGATCCACGCGTTTTTACCAGGCCGGGAATAAGACCGTTGTAGCCTACCTGGTACAGCTCGCAATCGCTTGGGCAATATCGCGGCAACACTTAGTAGGTTGACCGATCGATCCTCGTGCGCATAATGCTAGCCGTCGTGGTCTCCGGATTTCGTTTGATCCGGAGCTAAGAGGGAAGCCGGTGCAATGCCGGCGCTGCCCCCGCAACTGTAAGCGGCGAGCCGCTGTCCAACGAAGTCACTGAAGCCATGCGGCTTCGGGAAGGCCGGACAGCAGCGACGACCCGCGAGCCAGGAGACCTGCCTCGACAATATATCGTCCACGGGCGGGGTGTCCCGGTGTGCGCCAAGCAGCTGTCGCTCACTCGATATTCGCTGCATGCGTCCGCCATGGCCTTTGCCCCAATTATGGGGTCTGAGCTATGTCTATTCTTTCGCTTCCCGTTGCGACACTGGGGACGTCACGCATCGGCCCACGACGCGAACTCAAATTCGCGCTCGAGAGCTACTGGGCGGGAAACTCCAGCGAAGCCGAGCTCCTCGAGGCGGGGAGTGGACTTCGTGCCGCTAATTGGGCACGGCAGAAATCCTGCGGTGCGACCGTCATTCCTTCGAATGACTTCTCGCTCTACGACCATGTGCTCGATACCAGCGTAATGGTCGGAGCCATTCCCGACGTCTACGGCTGGACCGAAGGTCCTGTGTCGCTCAAGACCTACTTTACCATGGCGCGTGGCGCTCAGGACGGTGATCACGCTCAGCATGGGCCTGGCGTAGCCGCACAGGAAATGACGAAGTGGTTCGATACCAACTACCACTACATGGTGCCGGAATTTCACCAGGATCAGATCTTTAAGTATTCCTCTCGAAAGCCGATCGAGGAATATGAGGAGGCAAAAAGCCTCGGCTACCAAACGCGCCCCGTCCTAGTTGGCCCAGTCACTTTCCTGAAGCTCGGCAAAAGCGCAAATCCCGCATTCAATCCGCTGTCGCTGCTTGATAGGCTCCTCCCAGTCTATGTCGATGTTCTCCGCGAACTAGCCTCGCGCGGTGCTGAATGGGTTCAGCTCGACGAGCCGTGCCTAGTGATGGACGTCGACGAAGCGTCGCGGGCGGCTGTCCGCCGGGCCTATGCTCATTTCGCAAAGGTTGTGCCGGCCCTTAAAATCATGCTGGCCACTTATTTCGGCGCTATCGGCGACAATCTTGAAACAGCCTTGGCCTTGCCCGTTGCCGGGCTTCATGTCGATCTGGTTCGGGCACCCGACGAGTTGGACGCAATTGTCGCCACAGTCCATAGAGATCTCGTGGTCTCGCTAGGTGTCGTTGATGGTCGCAACGTGTGGCGCTCCAATCTTGCGGCGCTGCTCGACCAACTTGCCCCTATGGTCAAAAAGCTGGGCAGGGACCGTGTTCAGATTGCTCCTTCCTGCTCGCTGCTTCATGTTCCGATCGACATTGAGCTAGAGACCGATCTCGATCCCAATCTGAAGACGTGGCTGGCGTTCTCAGTTCAGAAGATCAAGGAACTTTCGATATTGGGCAAAGCGCTGGCCGGCCATGCTGCCGAGGTGGCCGATGAACTTGCGCTTTCGGAGGACGCAGCCGTGACCCGCGAAACATCGCCCGAGATCCACAATGCGAATGTCGCCGGACGAATGGCCGCGATCGACGATAGCATGCGTCGCCGTCGCAGCGCGTTCACCCAGCGTGCCGACGTCCAGCGCGTCGCGTTCGCATTGCCGATGTTTCCAACGACAACCATCGGATCCTTCCCGCAAACGGTCGACGTCCGGAATGCGCGTGCGGCTCATGCGCGCGGAGCGCTGAATGACGCGCAGTACGAGCAGCTTCTGAAAGCGGAGACAGCCCGTACCGTGCAGTGGCAGGAAGATATCGGCCTGGACGTGCTCGTACACGGTGAGTTCGAGCGCAATGACATGGTTCAATACTTTGCCGAGCAGCTGTTGGGATTCGCTTTCACCAAGCACGGCTGGGTTCAGTCTTATGGGTCGCGGTACGTTCGTCCGCCTATCCTGTTCGGAGATGTTTCCCGGCCGAAGCCGATGACCGTTGAATGGTGGCGCTATGCGCAGTCTCTGACCAAGAAACCCGTCAAGGCTATGCTGACCGGACCGGTGACGATCCTGAACTGGTCGTTTGTCCGCGACGACATTTCGCGGAGCGAGACATGTCGTCAGATCGCTCTTGCGATCCGAGACGAGGTCATCGATCTTGAGGCGGCTGGAGCGACCATGATCCAGATCGATGAGGCTGCGTTGCGGGAGGGATTGCCGCTACGCAAATCGCAGTGGAGGAACTATCTCGATTGGGCAGTGGACAGCTTCCGCGTTTGCTCCTCCGCTGTCGCCGACGGAACTCAGATCCATACCCACATGTGTTATTCCGAGTTCAACGAAATCATCGATGCGATCGCAGCAATGGATGCTGACGTCATTTCAATCGAGACGTCGCGTTCTAAGATGGAATTGCTCGAGGCCTTCAAGAGCTACAAATATCCCAATGAGATCGGGCCCGGCGTCTATGACATTCATTCACCGCGCATTCCCGCAGCGGCGGAAATCAAGCAGCTCATTGTGTTGGCGCGGCAGCGAGTTTCCGATCGGCAGCTCTGGATCAATCCCGACTGCGGACTGAAAACTCGAAGGTGGGAGGAGGTGCGTCCCGCGCTCGTCAATATGGTGGCCGCCGCACGCGAGTTGCGGGCTGAGCCATGATGGTGAGGAGCGTTTCGCCAACGCGTTTGTGAACAAGATGCACGCGCTTTGGGGGCTTACGATGTCCTTGCAAGCTCTCAAAGTTCCCAGCGCCTCGGAATGCCGGCTGGCGTCGGCGGAGGCGGTCGCATACAGCCGGCGACAAGCTCGATTCTCGACCCGACGGCCGACAGCATGCCGGCGACGTCCGATCAGGTCACATATTGCGACGTCATTAACGCTCGACGCGAAGCACAGCCCTACTTTTTCATTTATCCATCGTGTGGATGCGTCCCATCACAACAATCTATTTTACCGTCCTTACGGAACGTCATACGAAATTCGCGCCCTGGCACGCTCTTCGGGAAAGGTAATCGAGCGTTGTTGGTTTTTGGGGGCGTGCCAAATGCTGCTGCGCGACGGCAAACTGCCGCTTGTGTTTCAGGGCACGGCAGCCAAACCGCTTGCGCGAAGGATCCCAGCTCGATCAAGGCACTGCCGTCCCAACCGGACAGCGGGCGAGTGGTGGACAAGTCGTGAAGTTTCCGACAGGAGCGGAAGGCAAGCGGCTCCAGATTTCGCGCGGAGTGATATTCGTTTCTCCTTGTTTGACGGCGAATGCCCTCGCCGAAAATCGATCGCCGGTAAGTCCTCCCTACCGACGAAAGCTGGAGCGATGCGTAAAGCAGCGTCGTTCCTGCGTGACTTTCGCCCGGCCTCCGGAGGAGGCCGGGCTTTTTTTTGGTGCGCCAGGCATGGCGCGGACCGCCGTGACTGGCGCGATTCGACCGGAGTGGTGTCCGGTCGATGACTTGGAGGTCAGAGTCCTTTCCTGGGCACCATACAGTTCTGGATATCAAACAATTCCAGATAGATAAGCCCTTTCAGAGTGTTGCGTTGGCCCCGACTGTGTAACAATGGGGTGTAACATTGCTGTTCAGGGTTGTTCGGCCGATGCGCCGGGACGGATCTCGTTTTCCTTCATTCGTGCAGCGCATTCCAGCGGACGTTCGCGCCAAGGCGGCGGGCAAGCGGTGGGTGCCGTGGCTGTGTGCCTTTACGGGCGCCCGCGTGGGAGAGATGATCGAGATTCG
The DNA here is from genome assembly GCF_023074175.1 of Bradyrhizobium sp. 139. Taxonomy (GTDB): domain Bacteria; phylum Pseudomonadota; class Alphaproteobacteria; order Rhizobiales; family Xanthobacteraceae; genus Bradyrhizobium. The sequence continues at coordinate 21,253 of NZ_JADPKS010000087.1, read as the reverse complement.
CAAATAGGACATTCGGCGCGAAGGCAAGCTCTGGGTGTTGCATGTGACGCCCGAGGCGGGGCCGGTGAAGACAGACGAAGCGCGTGATGTCGTGCTCCATCGCCAAATCGTCGAGGAGGGCTTCTTGGAGTTATTTGAGAAATCCAAGGGGGGCTATCTGTTCGTTGATCCCAAGGTCGGTGAGCTAGGGGTGCGCAACGCGGTGAAGACGGCGCGGAACAAGGTCAATGAATTCGTGCGCGAGGTGGTAAAGGATAAGAACGTTGGTCCTAGCCACGGCTGGCGTCATCGCTTCAAGACTGTCGGCATCGATCAGGGCGTTGAAATGCGCGTGCTGGATGCGATACAAGGGCATGCGCCGCGCAATGTCTCGGAGGGTTACGGAGACGTGACTATCAAGGCGAAGGCGAACGCAATCGCGAAGTTTCCGAGGATCAAGGTGTTAGGCTGAAGGAGGGCAGCATGAGGACTTGGACCGCCAAAATGCGCGGGCACGACGTTTCCATCACTAGCGATCGACTTGCTGAGTTCGGAAAGTTCTACGTGTCAGACCCCGATCTGGCGTCGCGCATGTCCGAGTTACTTTGGCTCGACATGTATGTCCTCGATCAGGAGTTTGGGGTCGGCCCGCGCGACATCCTTAAATCAATCGAAGTCTGGAGGACGGCGAGCCGCACAGTGGCATCAAGCCAGCCAGTGAATTCAAAAAGCCGCCCCTCAAAGGACTTTGGCACAAGCATTTTTTCGCAGCCCACTTCTTGGTGAACAATATTTTGCTCGGCTTAGGAAAGAATGGGCTGGAGAAGCTGGCCAACGAAGTGATTGACCCTCAGAAAGCGAGCGTCTTCACCCCGGAAATGATGGAAGAGCTGGTGCACCGTGCAACCCACGAGCCAATCGAGAAGCGGGATCAGCAAGGCAAAATCACTGGCGAGTGGGTGATCTTTGCTAAGCACGAGGGTAAGAATTACTATTTGTGCCTGAACACGCACGACGCCGGAGATCAGCAAATCTACGACAAAATCATGGAGCATTGTGTGCGCGATTTTCCCGACCTTCCGAATTGGATTGTCTAAGATCGCGTGCTCTGCTGCTGCAGAGAGGACACTGTTTATGGACACGTGACAGTGCATGGCTTCCGCTCGACCTTCGCAACTTGGGCTGAGGAATGCACCGACTATCCGGATGGGGTCCGCGAGGCCGCGCTAGCCCACAAGTACAAGAGCGAGACGACTGCGGCCTATCAGCGAGGCCAAAAGCTGGAAAAGCGACGGGCGCTAATGAAGGATTGGGCCGCATTCCTCACCGGCGCCAATGTGATCCAATTGGGTGACCGCAGGGAAGGATAGGGCCATCGGGCGGATGGCCCGCAGAAGACGTCGGCGATGTCACGGGAGAACGTGACTGACTAGGGCGTGTACCTATCAAGCGTCTGGCGACCGACGTCCGCTCACCCCCCAACAGCGACGGAAAAGCGGACTTCGGACCAAGTCGCAAAAGGGCCGATATTGTTGCAAAAGTCCTTTTGGGGGGACAAACGAAATTTTTTAGAGCCGCTGATGCGTTTTGAGAGCCGCGATGTGAGAGACCACATCGTTTCATCCAAAATTGACCAGGGACCTCCGTGGTGGCCTTGAAAAGTGACACAGCGGCGGAGAAGTCCAAGATCAACTTTCGCGAGATTTTTCGGGTCGCTCGATTTTCGACTTTTGCAACAATATCGGCCACGAGCTGACATTTCCGGCTGCAAGCTCCGTCGTTAGAAGTGTCAGGCGGTGCAAAATAGGCTAATTTCTACCCCTCGGAGCTTTCCAAGTCCGGAAGTGATGCACTATGCGGCAGTGTCTTGTGTTGCTGGTGGCTGCCGGTGCGGCGGTCTGGTCGGTCGCGGCGGAGGCGCAATCCTATCCGGCGCGCTCCATCACCATGGTGGTTCCCTACGCGGCCGGTGGCGTATTCGATACCATCGCCCGCATCATCGGGGCGCGGATGGGAGAACTACTCGGCCAATCGGTAATCGTGGAGAACGTGACTGGCGCAGGGGGCATCATCGGCGTCCAACGCGTGATCCATGCCAAGCCGGACGGCTATACGGTACTGCTCGGGACTGTTGGCACCCACGCCTATAACCAATCGATATACCGGAAACACCGCTATGATGCGGTGAGCGACTTCACCCCTGTCACTCTCTTTTCTGACCAGCCGATGGTACTCGAAGGCCGCAAGGATCTGCCTGCAAACAACCTCACAGAGTTTATCGCGCTGCTTAAACAGAACGGCACGAAGATGCAGTACGGCTCGGCAGGCGTCGGATCGACCACGCATCTTGCTTGTGCGCTGCTCAACGCGAGGATCGGCGTCGAGGTGACGCACGTTCCCTATCGGGGTGGCGGCCCTGTCGCCAACGACCTGATCGGCGGCCGGATCGATTACATGTGCGGCAACATGGGTAGTTCTGTGGTGCGTGTGGCCGCGAAGCAATCGAAGCCCCTCGCGCTGTTGTCTCGCGACCGCACGCCGCTGATGCCCGAGCTTGCGACGGCGCACGAGCAGGGTATCAATGACTACGATGTCGTGACTTGGACGGCTTTCTTCCTGCCAAAAGGCGCGCCGAAGGACATCGTGGTCAAGCTCAACGAGGCAACCAATGCGGCAATGGATACGCCAGCGATCAGGGCACGATTTAACGACATCGGCGTAGTCGGCGTTGCACCCGAGCGGCGCGGGCCGGAATACCTCGCCAAATATGTGGTTGAGGAGATCGCACGCTGGGAACGTCCAATCAAGGATGCCGGTTTGCAGGCAGACTGATCCTAGTCACTGCGGTCCCCGTCACCCACGCGGGATGTCAGCTCTGGGTCCAAAAGCGGCGATGGAAAGGGAGATCCAGGTCCGGTGTACTGCCGAGAGCCGACGTGGCGATGACTGTTGGCCGGTTCGGCTCGGGGCCAAAGGCGGAAGTCGCCGCTCTCGTTAGGTCATCTCGTCAGATCATCTCGTCGCCACGGGCGAGCACCTAGCGACGATGGTCATTCGGGCAGCCGGCTTGCCCCAATCCTTCTCCGTATCGCGCCAAGATCTTCGGCGCGACGGAAAAGCCCACCTCCTTGACGCGGGCTTGTAAGCACCTCATCCGAGCGCGACAATCTGTCGCTGAACCATCCTTTTGCTGAGGGGACTAACATCCAGGCGGAAATTCGCCGTTCGCCAAGTCGAACGGCCGGCAAACGGACGATTCTGCGCTACTCCGGTTGCGAATACAGCTGTCAGCGGCGCCCGCCTTTTTGCTGTTCCTATCCAAGAGATGTGAGCTGGCGCGAAAAAACCCACCAGTTACGGAGGAGATGCCATGACGGAGATCCGGCTGACCTCGCTGCAGGGCGGGGCGACTACGCTTGGAAGCGATGCGATAGCTGCCTTTCGCCAGACGCTACGGGGCAATTTCTGCCTGGCCAAGGAGCCGGGCTACGATGAGGCGCGCACGATCTGGAATGCGATGATCGACCGCCACCCAGGTGCGGTTGTGCGCTGCAGGGGAGCCGCAGACATCATTCGTGCCGTGCGGTTTGCGCGTGAGCACGGGCTTTTGATCGCCGTGCGCGGCGGCGGCCACAACATCGCAGGCAATGCCGTTTGTGAGGGCGGGCTGTTGATCGATCTTTCGCTGATGCGCTCGGTCCGGATCGATCCGTTTCACCGCACCGCGTGGGTCGAGCCGGGCGCAACGCTGGGCGAATTCGACAAGGAGGCGCAGGCTTTCGGCCTTGCCACCCCGCTCGGCATCAACTCGACGACCGGCGTTGCGGGATTGACGCTGGGCGGTGGTTTCGGATGGCTGAGCCGCAAGTTCGGGCTTGCCGCCGACAACCTGATCTCGACCGACGTGGTGACGGCCGAAGGCGAGCTTGTCCGCGCGAGCATCGCCGAAAATACTGACCTGTTCTGGGCGCTGCGCGGAGGCGGCGGCAATTTCGGCGTGGTAAGCTCCTTCGAGTTCCGCCTGCATCCCGTCGGCCCTATGGTTTTGGCTGGACTCATCGTCCATCCCTTTGCGCGGGCGAAGGAGCTGCTTGCAGGCTATCGCGATGTCGCTGCCAAGGCGCCCGACGAACTGACGGTGTGGGTGGTGCTGAGACAGGCGCCGCCGCTGCCGTTCTTGCCTCCCGAGGTTCACGGCAAGGAGATCGTCGCGTTCGCCGTTTGCTACACAGGCGGGGAGAGCGAGGGTAATCGCGCGCTGGACCCGTTGCGCCGGCTCGGAGAGCCAATCGCCGACGTGATCGGCATGCAGCCATTCGCGGCCTGGCAGACCGCGTTCGACCCGCTGCTCACGCCCGGCGCCTACAATTACTGGAAGTCGCACAATTTCGTTGAGCTCAGCGACGCCCTCCTCGATATCCTCGTGAGCCACGCGGCGAGCTTGCCGACCGCGGAGTGCGAGATTTTCATTGGTCAGCTCGGCGGCGCCACCAGCCGCAAGGCTGTCGACGCCACGGCATTTCCCCACCGCGATGCAAAGTTCGTCATGAACGTGCATACGCGATGGCGCGACGTGGCTGACGAGCAACGTTCGATCGCCTGGGCGCGTAAGCTCTTTACTGAGACTGCGCCCCACGCAACCGGCGGCGTCTACGTCAACTTCATGCCGGAAGACGAGGCCGATCGCGTGGCCGGCGCCTATGGTCCGAACTACGCTCGTCTCGCGGCGCTGAAGGCCAAGTACGATCCCGCCAACCTGTTCCGGTTGAACCAGAACGTCCAGCCGTCCGCCGCACAGCGGCCGGCAGCCTGACGAGAGACGGGAGGAGAACCGATAGCTGGGAGGCGAAGTTGGACATCGGAGAATGGCTGCGCGCCCTTGGACTACAATCCTATGAGCAGACATTCCGTGAGAACGGCATCGACCTTGAGGTGCTGCCTCGCCTCACGGTCGATGATCTCAAGGAGATTGGAGTCCAGGCCGTAGGCCATCGGCGGAAGATTCTCGATGCAATCGGCTTGCTGCCAGCGGACCTGGCGGCGGCTCGGCCCCCCACGTCGGTTGAGCGCCGTCAGCTCACTCTCATGTTCGTCGATCTCGTCGGCTCGACTGACCTCAGCCGCCGTCTAGATCCCGAGGAGCTGCGCGAGGTCATGCGGGCCTACTCGAATACGGTGGCGGGAGAGATTGCGCGACTGGACGGCCACGTCGCGAAGTTTTTGGGAGACGGGGTACAGGCTTATTTCGGCTGGCCGCGCGCAAGCGAAGATGCGGCAGAGCAAGCCGTCCGAGCGGGACTAGCCGTCGCGAAAGTAGTCAGCGGCATGTCGTCAGGCGCAGGAGGCCTGCTGGCAGCACGCATCGGCATCGCCACCGGGCTTGTGGTGGTGGGCGATCTGCTCGGCGAAGGTTCTGCGAAGGAGGAAGCGGTGACCGGGGAAACGCCTAATCTCGCTGCCCGTCTGCAACAGGCTGCGGAGCCCGGTACGGTCGTCATCGCCGACAGCACGCGCCGCCTGGTCGGCGATCTGTTCGAATTTGTTGGGCTCGGTTCCCTCCAGCTCAAGGGCTTTGCCGAGCCGATGCAAGCGTGGCAGGTCGTCGGCGAAGGCAGGGCAGAGAGCAGGTTCGAGGCCTTGCACGGAGCTCACGTCACGCCACTCGTCGGGCGCGGCGAGGAGCTCGATTTGATGCTGTCACGCTGGCGACTTGCAGAAGGAAGGGCTGGACAGGTCGTCCTGATTTTTGGCGAGCCAGGAATCGGAAAATCGCGATTGGCGCTCGCGCTGCGCGAACGGCTAAAGGCCGAGCCAATCACGCCGGTTAGCTACGCCTGTTCGCCGCATCACTTGAACAGCCCGCTCTTTCCCTTCATCTCGCAGCTCGAGCGGGAGGCGCGGTTCGCACCAGATGATGCCGCGGAAAAACGGTTCAAGCGCCTCGAATTACTCCTTGGCGAAAACGGCGAGGGCCTGTCCAGCGATGCAATCCAGCTTTTTGCCGATCTGCTTGGCATTCCAACCGAGAGGCCGAGCACCCAGCCGGAGATGTCGCCGCAGCAAAGGAAGGCGCTCCTGTTCCGCACGTTCCTAGCCCGGCTCGATCGACTTGCCGCTCGTGGCCCGGTGATGATGGTGCTTGAAGACGCGCATTGGCTCGATCCGACCTCGCGCGAGCTGTTCGACCAGATCGTGGATCGTCTTCAGGACCTGCCAGTGCTGGTCGTCGCCACATTCCGCCCGGAACTCCCACCGCCATGGACCGGCTTTCCGCACGTCACGTTGCTCATGCTAAACCGCCTGCCGCAGGCACAGGTGGTTGCACTCGTCGACCGGATCACCGAAGGCAAAGCGCTTCCCGCCGAGGTCCTCGGCCAGATCCTGGCGCGGACCGAGGGTGTGCCGCTCTTCACCGAGGAGCTCACGAAGGCCGTGCTTGAAGCCGGGATCCTCCGCTACACCGGCGCTCGCTACGTGCTCGCCGGAGCATTCCCGTCCCTGGCGATCCCGGCGACGCTGCACGATTCCTTGATGGCGCGGCTTGACCGCCTTGCTCCAGTCAAGGAAGTCGCCCAGATCGGAGCCTGTATCGGCCGCGAGTTCGATCACGAGTTGCTCGCTGCGGTCGTGTCGATGCAAGAGGTGGAGCTCGCCGCGGCGCTTGACCGCTTGGTAGCGGCAGAGCTCGTTTTCCGGCGGGGCCTCGCGCCTTCCGCTACCTATGTTTTCAAGCACGCCCTGGTGCGCGACGCCGCCTACGAAAGCCTGCTCAAGCGGCGCCGCCAGGAGCTACACGCGCGGATTGCCACATCGATCCAAGCGCGGTTTCCGCAGCTCGGCGAAGCACAGCCGGAACTCGTCGCCCGTCATTTCGGCGAGGCGGGATTGGCAGAGAAGGCCATTCCATACTGGCTGAGGGCAGGTCGGCTTGCGGCCGCCCGATCGGCGAATATGGAGGCAATTGCCCATTTGCGATCGGGGCTCGAGTGCGCCCAAGCGCTTCCTCCCGGAGCATCACGCTCGCGTTTGGAGCTTGCCCTGCAGCTTGGGCTTGGCGGGCCGCTGATTGCAACCAAAGGCTTTGCTTCACGCGAGGCAGAAGCGGCGTTCCAGCGCGCCCAGGAGCTCAGTCGCGAGCTGCAGAGCGAGGATGATCTCTCCGCGGCCTTGAAGGGGCTCGGCCACGTCTATCACGTGCGCGCCAACCTGCGCGAGGTCATAAAGCTCGTCGAGGAGACTGACGTACTGGCGAAACGAAGCGGTGATCCCCTTCGTCAGGCCGAGGCCGATCATCTTGCGGGTGTGCTCTCGTTCCACCTCGGCCAGTTTCAATTCTCACGCGACCGGCTCGAGAGAAGCGCACAAGCCGGGGAACACCGCGGCCGCTACTATTCCGACGTTTACGGAATCGACATGAGCGTATTCTGCCGTGCCTACATGAGCCATTGCGACTGGCATCTCGGCTATCCCGTTCGTAGCCTTAAGGTTGCTGAGGAAGGGCTCGCCGTCGCGCGCGAGATTTCACATCCATTCAGCATCGCGCTCGCGCTCAACTATCTGGCGATGCTCTATCAGTTCCGGCGAGAGCCCGATGCCGCACTGAAAGCCGCTGCTGAGTCACGCGATATCTGCGCCGAGTATCGCTTCGACTACTATGGCGCCTGGGCCAGCCTCGTTCGCGCTTGGGCAATCGCTGAATCCGGCCGGCTTGACGAAGGTCTTGCGGACTTTGATGCCGGGCTTGAGGATTTCCGGCGAACCAGTGCGGGATTGCGTATTCCGCACCATCTTGGCTTGCTCGCCGCGCTCCATCGCAAGGCTGGAAACGCCATGGCCGGGCTTCGGCTCATTGACGAAGCGGTCGCTATTGCGGACGCAAGTCGCGAGAGCTGGTGCGGCGTCGAGCTTCACCGGGAGCGCGGTGAACTGCTGTTGCTGGCAGCCGGGGAGGAGGCCGTAATCCAAGCGGACGCGGAGTTCGAGGCGGCGATTGAAATTGCCGCTGCCCAGGGAGCAAAGCTGCCCGAGCTTCGCGCAAGCGTTGCGCGCGCCAGACTCCACGCGGTACGCGGCGTGCGGCAGCAGGCGCGCGACGCACTTGTGCCGATCTACAGCTGGTTCAACGAGGGCTTGGAAACGCGCGATCTCGTGGAAGCTCGCAAGTTACTGGCAGACTTGTAGTGGGGTTGTGACGCCATACAGGTAACCGCAATAACCGCTCGATCTAATTTCCGCTTCGTCGCCGGACAAGGCAGAGCTTCCGCAGGTCGGCTTTGGGTCAAAACGCGAAGAACTCAACCGGAGCAAATCTGGTCCGCCATGCCTCGCTGAGCGGACCTCAACGAGTTGCGCCGTTACTTCACTGATGGGCCATGTGCGGACGAAGCAAGTCGCGTGAAGAAGGCGACGGGCGCGGTCCACTGTTCCCGTCAGCGCGATATAGGCGTCGTGGATCAATCCAGCAAATACATTGAGGCGGCAAAGCGCTCGCCGGGACTGTCCTTGCTGCCGATCGTCAGATCAAGGGCAAGTGTTGTTTTGATCCCACTTTTCCTGGCGCATCGAATGGCTTCATTCAATTGCGGCGCGTCAATAAGAACAAGCTAATGACAGTCATAACAATAAATGCATTTGCCGCATGCCAGTTCTGCGCGACGCTAGCTTGCGTTTTTCAAGGCAACGCAAAGGATGTGACGCCTCGCAGTCGCGAGCGTTAGGAGCCTGATTGTTGCGAGAGAATGCGTCTGCAAGTGAATTGGATCCTGGTGCGCCTAGAGAAAGCAGATTTAAGAAAATGTTGAGGCCGCCGTTGGCGGCAGATTCCTCACAACTGGTCACCTACAGTGAAGGGTAACCCAGTGAAGGGTAACCGCCTTCTGGCAGCGCTGCCGCCAGCAGATTTCGGTCTGCTGGTGCCCGGCTTAGAGACGGTCGGGCTCGATCAGGACGCGGTCCTCTCGCGAGCGGGCGATCAGATCGAGCATGTGTTCTTCCCTCACAGCGGCGCCATCTCGCTGATGTTCGACATGGCGAACGGGCAGACGGTCGCCACCGCCGCAGTCGGGCGCGAGGGAGCAGTAGGGGTTCTTTCCGTGCTAGGGCCGTCACCTTCGGCCATTATCGCCGTCGTTCGTGCGGCGGGCACCGCCTCGCGGATCCCCGCATCGCGATTTCAAGCCGCGTTCAACCGGAGCCCCGCGATCCGGCACGCGATCCAGATGCACATGAGGGCGATGCTGACTCAGTTTCAGCTCGGCACGGCCTGCAATGCGCTGCATCCGGTCCAGGCCCGTATGGCACGCTGGCTGCTCCATCTTCGCGACCGCATCGACCATGACGTCCTCCCGCTCACCCATGAGGCGCTGTCGCAAATGCTCGGTGTGCGACGAACGACGATGACGCTCCTGATGCGCAATCTGCGCGCATCCGGAGCGATCAGATCTGAGCGACGAGGCCAGATCGAAATCGACCGATCGCAGCTCGCGGCGGCGGCGTGCGAATGCCACGATACCCTGCGCCTCGTGGTCGAGGAGATCTTCGCGATGACTACAGCTCGATCTCGCGTTTTGGTTGCGCGCGATGATGCAGTAGGTGAATCGGGCGATGCCATGTGAGCCGTTTCCGCGGCGCGGCCCAATGAAGCCGGCGGAAACGGTGCTGAAATCATAGCCGCTTCGCCCGAGAGGAATAGCTGGTCCTTCCGCCCCGATCAGGCTGGCGAGCGGCCCAAATGCGCTTGACCGGGGATTCCCCACCTAATGTCCGTTGAGGGTCAGAAAGCGCCATTTTGAGGCCCGGCCGATCACTTCCGTTCTGCCCTTACAAGCAGACGATTTCTGAGCCGCTTGCCTTTGTCTCTGGAGTGAGGACAATCATGTTGATGCCAATCTCGCTGAATGGCTACGCCCAAGCAGCTTCTCATCGCGAGTCGGCAATAACCCGCGTTCATAAGCAAGCTTGTAGGCGTATGCGGCCGTTAGTCCGTTGCTCACCGCAACTTCGGTTCCTTTGATGGGATCGCCTAGATAAGCATACAGGATTTGCTCCCGAATCTCTTTGGTGATCCTGTTGCGGCTATTCCATCTTCCGGTTGTCATTTGGCGCCTCCTTACGCGAAGCAATACACAGCATCGAACGAGTTGGAGCTAGTGGGCGGGAACTGCTGTTCGCCCTGCGCTCGCGATCAGCCCCCGGCATGAAGCAGCGAGCCTTCGGGTGACCATTTAGGTCGTATGGCTAGACCATCGTACGGCCAGCGCGGTTCGGTCCATCCACGACAGCGTCGTTCGGAACATCAACCCACTCGCCATCAATGCGCACGCGATAGTGACCATCCTTACTTTCCCAATCGACGTCATCAACGTGCTTCGCATCGCTGCCGTCGCAGCAGGGTCCTTTGCCACTATGCAAGCTTTCATACCAACCGTTCAACTCAGGGTGCTGATAATCGTGGGCGCGTGCGTGACCGATGGTAGAAATCGGCAGCATGACAGTGAGTACAACAAGCGCCGCATGCCAAAAGTGATCGTTCATCTCAGACGCAATCCCGGAATCTCTATGTGGTCGGGAGATTCATCTAGCCGGATCAGCATGCGAAGCTTTCTCAGCTCGTCGCTGGTAGTCGTCGGCAAGGGCCTTAAGCTGACCCGCAATCACGTGGTCAGTCATGGTTTGGGCAGCGCGGAGCAAAGTCCGCGCTGTCTCTAAATATGCCTTGCCTCGTTGTGACATCTGGACCGTCATAAGGCCCTCGCGCGGTTCTCTGGGAGCTGGTTGAAGGCGATTTGGAGCCAGCCTACCCAATTGCGGTCACTTTCCCTGCGAAGTCTAAAGCGATCGACGCACTTCTTGGAACAAAGAGGCGTTCGCCACGAGTAGTCCGGACGAGACCAAACTTGCCTTCACAAACAGCGCATCGCGCAGCACTGCCAGATTTAATGCTTTCGGAGCAGTTGAGCATTGTAGTCTCCTCTTGGCTTTATCGCAGCTGTTGGTCGCTCATCCTTTTTTCACTGTCGCACTTCATAAGCCTGCGTGCTTTCCCGACGCACGCAGCCTAGGACGATGGCGATCAGTAGCTCAATTGAACGTAGGTAATCGGCCGGCATCTAAAGGGTCACGGAACGATACGAAGGTTTAGGACGCTCGCCCTTAAGCCGACCACTTCCGCAACGGGTCATGAACGACAAAACTCAAAGTGAGCAAAATAAGTCTGCTTTCGGGTGGGATAGCGGACCAACCTCTACGAAGCGACATCGTTTGTTAAGGGAGCTGCGATCCAAGAGTGGCTCTCCTAGGTGGTCAACGCTCCTCATGCTTCGCGCAATGATCGCAGGGCCTCGGCTTTTGCCCTCTTCCCGCCGCTCGGCGCGTCCGATCCAGCCGCTCGGAAACCAGCTTCTCCAATCAGATCGGGCAAGCAGCCCCTAAGCCCGGTTCGATCTCAGCGTGCTCAAAGAGCCACGGCGATGTCCCGCCGTGCGAACGGCCGCGCAAGCTTCGCCTTCCGCATCGCAGCGGCAGTCTTTCGCAGCCAGAATCCCGTGACGTTTGGCGATCTCGTAGCTTTCGACCGTAGCTATTGAAGTAAGCGCCAAGTAGTGCAACGCAATCAACACAATATGGAGGAGGGAGTATCCTCCGACGTTTTCACGATGGCCGTCAAAGCCGGATGGTGCATTCGGAAGGCGGCAATTTTTCGAAGGCAATGCTCGCTTAGCTTAAATCAGTAGGTCAGTAGGTCTCGGCCGTGTCGCCCTGCACGGCGTCCGCACGACGTTCGCAACTCGGCAAAGAGTCCATTCCGATGGCGGGTAAGAAGGTGAGAAGCTGACCTGCTCACGAAAAGATTGGTGGATGACCGCAGTGTGTCGGCATGGCCAAAGGCCTGAGTAGTGATGCACTCGGAAGCAGGGGCACTCCGGTGTCGCAGGCGAACGTCAACGACGCGAAAGAGATGATTGTTTCTACAGCCACGCGCTGCACGGCCGTGCCAGTTGGGCATTGGTACCGTACTAGTTCGGCACCGGTACCGTACCAGTCCGGCACCGAAGCGGTGCCGTACCGCTGAGATACTAACTCGGCATCTTCGTCAATTCTCCGCCTCATTTTATCCACAACTGCTGAGTGCGCAGTTTTCGGCTCGTGACTCTTAATTTCCGAAACCAAAAACATATTTATGTTCAGTAACTTGTTGCGGGCGGTCGATAAAACCGCGGGACGGAAAGGCTAGTCGATAAACCCCAGGGTTGTATCTTCAGCTCGTGATGACGTTGCATTCGCTGGTGTTCTTTGATGTTCCTTCGAACCAGCGAGAGCGAAGAAAGTAACATCCGATGTCATCATGTTCGCCAGAAGCGATCAACGCAACCTTCGGCAGCAAGCGCCCGATCGTTGCGAGCGTGAACGAAACAATGATCGCCCTGAAGATCGGGCGCGCGAAAATCTACCAACTTCTTAATTCGGGGGAGCTGGAGAGTTACCGTGAGGGCGGTTCGCGCAAGATCCTGTGGCGCAGCATAGAAGCTTACGTAGAGCGCCGGCTCAAACAGGAAGCTGAACGCCGTGGTCGCGCTGCATAGTCACCCCACGCATCGCATGCTGGGTCTATGTGTTTCTCTCGGCCAAGCAGCTCTCACCAAAACGCCTTTCGGGCTGTCGACCAGCTCGAACGAGGTCGAATACAACTACATCACCGCCGCTCTTAGCGATCGGTAATCTATTCCTTCCATCGCGAATCTGAGCGCCTTTGACGCCGACTGCTTCCGCGTCAGTGTAACGATGCACCGCGAGGGGGGATCGTCGGCACGCAGGATCGGACTCCGCAGTCTCATGGGCTTCGTATGGTCCGTGGCGGCGAGACCGTCAAAAAAAAGCTCCTTCGCGCGGGATGCGGGGCGCCGCCATGACTCTTTCCCCGCAGCAGCTTGCCGCGGCTTTGGGCGGTGAGGTCTCGGGCAACGAGGTCTTGGCGCCTGGGCCTAATCACTCTCGTAAAGATCGCTCATTGTCGATTAAGCTGGATTCCACCGCGCCCGGCGGCATGTTGGTGCACAGTTTCGCCCACGACGACCCGCTGGTGTGCAAGGACTACGTTCGGGAACGCGCGGGCATGGCCCAGTGGGAGCCGATCAAGCCTAAGGCCGAGCATATCGCGCCAACCTGTGAGAGGGTTTCGGGACAAGTCGTTGCAAAACCTGAGGGCAAACCTGCGGCCTACACCTACCAGCAGGCAGATGGCTCCCCATATCTGCGCATCAATCGCACGGCGAACAAGCGCTTCTGGCAAGAGCAATGGACCGGCTCGACATGGATTAAGGGAGCCCCCAAGGGTCCAAAGGTCCTGTATCGGCTGCCCGAGATGCTCGCTGCCGACAATACTACGCGCATTCTGATCGTAGAGGGTGAAAAGGACGCGGATAACCTTGCGGCTCTTGGCTATGTCGCCACGACGAACTCGGGCGGTGCCGGCAAGTGGACAGCAGATCTCAACCACCACATGGCGGGCCGGGACGTCTACATCTTGCCGGACAACGATGAACCTGGCGCTCGCCATGCGAAGCAGGTTGCCGCCGGGCTCGCGGGCATCGCGCGATCCATCCGCATTGTCCACCTTCCTTTGAAGGGCGACGTTTCCGACTGGCTTGGTGCCGGCGGTACTGCCGAGCAGCTTGCGGATATTCTAAGGATCGCGCCCGAAATTGCGCCGAACGAACCCGCGCCAAGCCCAATTACGGCTAAACCTTACGCGTGGACCGAGCCAGAGACCATACCAGAAAGGCAGTGGCTGTACGATCGCAGGTTGCTGCGCAAATTCCTCACGGCGACGGTTGCGCCCGGCGGGGTCGGCAAAACCAACCTTGAGATCGCCGAAACCCTGTCAATGGTATCGGGCAAGAGCCTGCTAGGCGCAAAGCCCGCCGGTTTGCTTCGTGTGTGGTTGTGGAATCTTGAGGATCCCCATGAGGAGATTGTCCGCCGCATTCAAGCAACGGCCCGCCACTATGGCTTGACGCCGCAGGACGTAGGCGACCGGCTGTATGTGAACTGCGGGCGAGAGCAGCCGCTTGTGATTGCTGAAACCCAGAGGAATGGTGCGGTTATCTGCCGGCCGGTGGTTGATGCTTTGGTCGACCAGATCAGGCTGTGGAAAATCGACGTCCTTATTGTCGACCCGTATGTGTCGAGCCATCGAGTTGCTGAAAACGATAACGGCGCCCAGGAAATGGTTGCCAAGGAATGGGGCCGCGTTGCGGATGCTGGAAATTGCGCGGTTGAGTTGGTGGCCCATACTCGAAAGGGAGAACACGAGGTCACGACCGAATCGACACGCGGCGGAAAGGCCCTAACCGATGCCTGCCGAACCGTACGCGTCGTCAACCGGATGACCAAGGATGAAGCGGAGCGCGCTGGCGTTGAGAATCCGCGGCTCTATTTCCGAACGATCAACGACAAGGCCAACCTTACCCCACCTGCTGATAAATCGGACTGGTTTCGGCTCGAAAGTGTGGACCTGAACAACGGTCCTCATAGGAGTACCGGCGATAGCGTTGGCGTGGTTGCGGCCTGGGAATGGCCGGACAATCTGGCCGGGATCACTGGCGCTGACTTCGAGAAGGTTGCGCAGGCAATCAGGGCCGGCAAGTGGCGAGAGAGCATTCAAGCCAAGGACTGGGCCGGCAAGGCCGTGGCGGAGGCGCTGGGGCTCGATCTTGAGGTCAAGGCGGAGAAGGCAAAGGTCGGTGGAATGATTAAGGCATGGCTGGTGGCCGGCTCGCTCGTTGTGGTCCAGGGCGTGGACGAAAAACGAAACCCCCGGAAGTTCATCGAAGTGAAGGAGACCTGATTTTGCCCCACCTTATTTTTCCTCAGGAGCGTGCCACGCCCCACTCCCCACCCTTAGGAAAAGGGTGGTGGTGGGGCGGTTCAATGCCTCACTTGCCGAACCATTGCCTCACTTGAGGTGTGGCAGGTGAGGGCGGTTGCTTCCCTGGTACCCGGCCGTATGCCGAGTTATTGCCTGCCGGAAGACCGCTGGGTCACCCTGTAAAAGTGTGAAACACTTGGCGGGACAGTGGGACGGTGTGTCGGACAGACGAGCGCAGCGAACGACCAAAGCGGGCCGACGGCAACGCATTGGTAGATCTGTTGCCTTTATCCCCTAGAGGTGGAGGTTCTCAACCGGTTCCCACCAGTCCCTGCCTGCCACTTTGCCCGCCGGCTCACTCACCACGGCGACGCACCTAGTGAGCGCGGATGGGATGCGGCTCGATTGCTCGCCTGGCTTTTTCCTGGGTAGCTCCGTCGGTCCGCAATGGGTAAATGTCGAACGACATGCCACTTTATATCGAGATGGTCACTTCGGAGCCGCAGCATGTCTGCATTTGGACGAACCTCCGCCGGAATCCAGATTGTCATCCCCGGATGCGAACGGCGCACACGACCGAGGTCCACGACCCGGGTTGATGAAATCGGTCAGGGCCCTTCACTTTTGTAAGCTGCCGACTTTGCGAAGAAACTGGACACTCGCGCGGATGCACCGTTGCGGCCGAGCAAAGGATAAAAGGCATTGGCGAAAAGTGGCTTGTTCGGCTCCTAGGTGCCGAGCATCAACATTGCGAACGCCGCACATCTTGTCGAACTCGCATTCGACCTTGGCCTTGAATTCGGGTTCGATTTGATAAATCTCGGTTAGTTCTGAGAATGCCCAGCGCTCCTCCTCGCAAGGAACTTCATCAACGGGACGGGAGCGCCGTCGGGGGGAGTGAGTGGGACGTACTCGTTTCCGACTGTATGAGCTAAAATACGCATTCCGTCGGACCAGCCCAACAATTCGATCATCGTCCTTTGATCGTGCCGGTCGCGCTCTTGCCAACCTACCTGCGATTTAACCGACACTTGGTCGACTGATCCCGATTCACGTGCCCAAGCCTACCTAAGTATTGTCACTTCATACCTGCGCGCGATGGCGCCGACCAAGTGCTTGGTGTTACCGATACATCCAGAGTGAAAAGCAACGGAACCGGCCTGCGAGCCGGCAGTTGCGGGACAAGGCCGGCGGCGTAGTGCCCGCCGGCCCTTCTCCCGATCCAGCGGCGCTTTGCCGCTCACCTGATGCTTACTGCCATGGTTGGTGCAGGGAGTACACCATGAGAAACATCGCCGATCTCCTGATGCGGTTCTGGCAGGGAAGCCAGCCCGCGGCCAATACTCAGGTTGCGGCTATGGCCGAAAACCGAGATCGATCCAGCATGGCTGATTTTGTCCGGATCCTGCAGGCCTACGATCACGCCTAGTAGGGCAAGAGTTAGGGGCGACCGCGTCCGTCCATCATACGGGCGTCCGAGCAAACCAAAGCCAAGTCCTGAGACCGACCGCGTCCAGGTTTTGTATCTCCCACGTCCGTTCAGGGTCTTGGTCGTGTAAAAACGCCTTCCCCGGGAGGGTGGTGAGAAGCCAGGACGGTTTGGTCTCAGGCCGCGATCGCGGCCATCAACGGCTTGGTCCCGACGATGTTCATGGCCCGTGTCAGGTTATAGGCCAGGACCGAAAGAGCCATCTCGGCGGCTACTTTTGGAAGTGTTTTGGTGAGGAAGTGTGTCGCTCCCATGCGGGCCTTCATGGTGCCGAACGGATGCTCGACCGTCTCGCGACGCACGCGCATCGCTTGTGCGTTTGCATCAAGGCGCTGCTGCACGGCTTCGAGCAGATGCTCATGCTCCCATCGTGGAATCCGTCGCTCCGGCCCTGTCGTGCATTGCGATTTGAGTGAACATTTTTGACAGGCTGTGGTCCAGTAGCGCTTTATCCGCTTGCCATCTTCCTCGTTCGTAAAGCGATACGGCAGTTGCTCCCCAGCCGGACAGCGATAGGCGTCTTCCTCCGGCAAATAGGCAAAGTCCTGCTTGCCGAAGCGGCCGTCTGACTTGGCACCCGACGTCTGCGGCTTGGGCAGAGTTACGGTGATGCCGGCCTCGTGGCACGCGAGGATCGACAAACACGTCGATCACGCGAACAGGGTTGCTCTCGTCAATGAAATCATCGAGGCATTCGGGTAATAGCGTCCGTTGCCCACGATCCGCCTGCTTAACGAAGCGCCTCATCAGCTTCCCCCGCAGAATCACGAGGGAATCATAGCAAAGCAGCGGCGTTTTCACACAGCCAGGGTCATTTTCGGAAGTCGCAGCTGACTCAACTCACTTCCGGTTCACTCTGGACAAAGGACATCGCGCGGCCGCTCGGCGGGGCCGCGTCGCGTGCAAAACGTGACAAAAGCCGATATCGCCGGAACGACAGTCTCGGGCCTTATCACTCAGGTCTTGCGCGCGAACTCACTTCGGCGAAATCGGGGTGCGGCGTGATGCGGGACGTGCCGCTGAACGCTGCAAAACAGCCAAGGGCCTGACTGCGCTCATTGTCAGTCTGAAAGCCGAGAGCGCCGCAACGAAGGCTCGTCTAGTCTCTAAGCGCTCACCTGTTCGGCGCATGAACGGCTAAAGCCGAACTGAGCACAAAGTCGGCGCTTGATTGCGGCGAACGAATTTTCTTGCATCGGAGAGGGCAGGATTGTTTCGAGCGCTATGGAAACTCGTGGCCGTGTAAGTGGCTCGGGGCGAGCATGCGCCAGCTGGGCAGTAGTCGCGGTCCGATGAAGTATTCCGCCGATGCCGCCTCGGGACGGAGCCAATCATTGCTTTACGACTCCAATGCCTCCGTGATGTCGAAACCTTCGAGCGCGCTCTCGCTGGCGGAGGGGACAGCTGCCGGTTTGCACTGCGTCTGGGATTTGGGCGCAAGACCGTTCTCTGCTCCAACCTTGCGAGGACCGTAAAGAGCCAGCTCGCTTGATCATTGCTAATGAAGGCTTGCTCTCCATATCGTTCAACCTTGCGAGAGATGCTTTGTAAAAATCCCAATTCCCGAACACTGCTGACCCTGCCATCGTAGAGGGCTTTGGCAATGCGCTGGCCTAGTTGTTTACGGACCCGTACGTACGGTGTGTGGGAGGGGGAAGCCGTGAGGCTTCCTCCTACCCGATTGCCTGGTTATGAATGACAGCACGGATCATTCATTTTGACGTCATTGCGGGACGCCGGGTTCTTGCGTCGCATCTGTTATTATTCGGCAAGACATGAGGCCGGTGCTGTTAATCCTATCTGTCTATCGAAGGCTTTGGCGTCGTGTTCGTACGGGTGGGTAGTATCGGATACTCGATCTTAGGTAGCCGCCCGGTAAGCGAATTCAGAAACGCGACAATGTCGTTTTCTTCTCCATCGCTAAGCTTGGCGCCGAGCTGGATTTCACTCATCAGGGCAACAGCCTGCTTCAGGCTCCAAACCTGGCCCGAATGGAAGTAAGGGGCTCGCAAAGCGACGTTCCGCAACGGCGCCGCGCGGAAGACATATTCGTCGCCGACCGCCTTGGTGACCGCGAATCGACCCTTATCGGCTTGCGGAAGCAGGGTTGCGTCCGGCTTCTTCATCACGCCGAACTGGAAGTAGGCCTGTCCACCGACATTGATTCCATTGTGGCAAGAGGAGCATCCCTTCTCCATAAACAGCGCCAACCCTGACTTCTGCTGATCATCGAGAGCATGTGTATTGCCCTCCAAATACTGATCGAACGGGGCCGCAGGTGTAATTAGAGTCGCTTCAAAAGCCTCGATTGCCTTCGCAAAGTTTTCAAAGCTGACCGGTCTCGCTTCGTTCGGGAAAGCATTTTTGAACAAGACGACATAGCTGGCCATTGAGTTCAAGGTGTCGAGCACATGATCCGGAGTCGCATTCATTTCGGCACTCGCCTGCACCGGGCCAGTTGCTTGCGCCTTAAGGTCCGCGGCGCGTCCGTCCCAGAATTGCGCCGCATTGAACACCGCGTTGTAGACGGTTGGGGCCCGACGTAGGCCGACCTTCCAGCCGTGACCGACTGAGGTCGGACCGGCATCGACTCCGCCGCCGCCGAGATTGTGGCACGTATTGCAGCTAATGATCTCGCTTGCCGATAGCCGCGGATCGAAGAACAGAATCTTGCCAAGCTCGACCTTTTCATGCGTGACTGGATTGTCCTTTACCGCAGGAATGACTGATGGGATCGGATGGAAGATCTGTCTGGCGGTTCTCATCAGATCATCGTCCGCGCTAGCTCCTGACGACATCAGCAGCCCAATCGCCAAAACAGATACTTCAGCCACAAGCCGAAGCTCACGGATCGATTTGTTCATACACCCGCCTCATCAGTTCTGATTGATAATCAAGGAAACAGTCGAAAGCGATGCCACACCCTGTTCCCTCAACGGGCCGGCGCAGCATGCACCGGATCCTGTGAAGCGAGGCTGCATCAAATGTTCGATTTCGAGGTGCTCGCTGCCGGCGTTCGCCCACGAGGCTTTAAGCCGTTATTTGATTCGCGAGTTCGCTTTGAGCTTGGATCACGACCTTGGTAGATCAGACTAGCGCCTCAACCTTCGGCATGATGGCCGATTGACAACAACAAGCGTGCCGAAAAAGGATAATCTGTCCGGTGGCCGCATCGGTTCTCCATTAAGCGATTGGGTGGCCAATACGCTCCAGCGAAGTTGATCGTATCCGTCTTGCACCGCTGGTCGCGCTCAGCGCTCACGGTGCGGCTGGACAATAGCAACCCCCATGCCAGTTGCATCTGACATGCAAGCTGCTGATTTAGTTACAGAACGAGTCCGGGCTACCGAACAACGTCGGATGTCTTGGTTTGATACATACATACAGTGTCACAGATGCGACAAGCGCCAGTCCCGGCTAGACATCATCGCACAGAAAGTTTTGTGATGAGATCCAATTGCCAGCTTGCCGGCCACACGTGGGACGGCGGTAAAAAGATCTACGCTGGCCTACGGCGAGCGGTGCGCATCGCTCACGATTTCGCCTCGCCCTGCCGACTGAAGGCTCTCCGACCTCATATTCGGGCCGGCTCTTTGCGCGCCGCCGCCGAAATCCCGCTCGTTTGTAACAGACAAGCTCCGAAGCCTGAACATTGCTTGTCTTGAATCCCACCTGGGGTTCGCTGGCATGGCAATTGCCGATCTCAAATCTGTTACCCAGAGTTTGACGGTACGGCCGTCCGATTTACTCGGATACTCCCATTCGACACCAGCTTAAGTGCCGGCCTGACACCTGATCGGGCCGCGTGTTGGTTGGGATAAGATAACCATTTCGACCCACTCACGGCCGAGTGGCAGCTTTTGAAATCCTGCGCGCTGATGGCAAAAATCGCTGAACTTCTGCAGAAGCAACGGTCACTTCGTGCTCTTGCGTTGAAAGACTTCGGTACAAGAGGACATGCTGGGAGGAGATCGTTACATCATGCCCGCAGATGGCCAGGTCGTGAGATCTCATCGGCGTCTTACCGAGGGAAGGACGTGATTGACCAGTTGTCCATGGCTCGTTCAAGTTAGATATGGTGTCCGTGATGGCTTCGATTGACGATCCCTTGAGTGAGATCAGATACGTGCGGAATGAAATTTGGCGCTGTCGAAGAAGGCTTAAAAGCGAGCTAAGTGATCTCGAGCGTAAGGTTCTCGAAGATCGCCTGCTTGAGCGGCAATCTGCCTTTGAACGGCTCCTAGCGACCACGTTTCCTTTTACATTGACACTGTGAAGCAAAATTCGGGACCTGTGCCGCGGGTCATTGGCGCGGAGAATGGCGTCCGCTCATAGAACGCATGCGCCTGCGTCAGGAACGTAGCGCTCCGTCGCCGCGGGCCGCCGCGCCCGTCATGGCCGCCGCCGAGCTGAAATGCGTCGGTCCTCAGCCTTGGTTCACCGATGTGCTGGCCCGCGGCGCACCGTGAGCGCCGATAATGGAACCGTTCGGGCCGCCCATCCAGGACCACCGCTGGGGGGACACCGATTGCGCCGTTTGTGCGAAACCGCGGTCACCATGAGTAGCTTTCATCCGACAGAGCAATCGAAGAAGCTTGAATCGGCCGTAGCGTCAGATTGTACAGAGCAGGCGAACGATACTCCAGACTAGAGCCTGTCCTCAATTAGAGGATTCCCAAGCAGATTATCGCGTGATTCATAGGCAGTCAGCTGATTCGGAGCTGACAAGATGCGCCGCTACGCCCTTCGGGACGATCAATGGGACAGGATCAAGGATATTTTGCCGGGACGTGAGGGGCATGTGGGGGTAACTGCCAAGGACAATCGGCTGTTTGTAGAAGCGGTGATCTACCGTTATCGGGCCGGCATCCCTTGGCGGGACTTGCCCGAACGCTTTGGCGACCCGATCAAGATCCATA
>NZ_JADPKS010000114.1 GCF_023074175.1 Bradyrhizobium sp. 139 | reverse complement strand
CATCGACGACGTCAACCGCCATCCGGTCATCCATACCTGGTCCTACAAACTTGCCGAGGCCGCCTGAATATGATTCGAATCAAGGAAACGATCGTCTAGAACCTCGCAATTCCTCCGTAAACCGATCGAAAGCTCGCCCACGCTCTCTCGTTCAGTGCGCTCGGGAGACCACCCACAAAGTATTTCAGTGGCTAGTTAGTCGTAAAACACCGCAGGCCCCAGCAGCCAAGGCTGCACACGGGGCTGTGCGGGGTTCTGAGTGAGTGGAGTCCCGTCTGCGCAAAGTCGGTCTAGCCAACGTGTGCTGATTGTATTGACAAGGTGGCCCGTTGCCGAATGAAATGATAGATAGCCCGACTAGGATGGGAAGTCTTTTTGACGAGCGAAGGATCGCGCCCAATCGTCCTCCTAAGGCGATATGTGTGCCCCGCTCAGGTGCTTTTTTGCTTGCCTTGATCGACACCGGTCAGATGACTTGTGCCCGCCTCCTGGCAGGCGCTCATGCAGATTCGGCGTCTTCGTTTGCCGCCACGAAAAGTTTATTCCGCCGTCCTTGGCATCAGCCAGGGTCGATCCGGAACCAACGATAGCCATAACCGTCGAGTTCGATCTCGCTACCCGTGGTCCGTTTCGTTAGACCGGCTGCCGGATACAAGGTCCGGGGACGGTCGGAGAAGCAGGCGCGCGAAGCTCATCGCGGTCACTGTCGTGCCCACCGCAGAACAGTCTCCCGGTTGTCGTGCGGCATATCGCCCATAAATCCTCACTGGCAGGATTGCATGGTGTTTCATCTCAATCTCCGAGCGCTGATTG
Organism: Bradyrhizobium sp. 139; assembly: GCF_023074175.1. GTDB lineage: Bacteria > Pseudomonadota > Alphaproteobacteria > Rhizobiales > Xanthobacteraceae > Bradyrhizobium. The sequence goes on along the minus strand of NZ_JADPKS010000114.1, from coordinate 49,682 downwards.
TGGACAGGAACGGCAGCCGGCCGGCGGCGTTCTATTGCCATCATTGCCAAAGGAGACGTCGAAATGGGAATCTTCACCAAGGACATAAAATCAATCGAAGACCTGTTGATTCATGATCTTCACGATATCTATTACGCTGAGCAGCAGATCATCAAATCGCTGCCCGACATGATCGAAAAGGCGACCAACCGCGACCTTGCCGCCGGGCTGAAACGTCATCTCGAAGAGACCAACAAGCAGGTGGAGGGGCTTCAGAAGGTGCTCGAAAAGCTCGGCGAGCAGCCCAGCGGGACAGAGTGTCCGGCGATCGACGGCATCATCAAGGAGGCCGACGAGATCGCCAGCGAAGTTGAGGACAAGGCTGTACTCGATGCCGCCATCGTCGCTGCCGCTCAGGCCGTAGAGCACTATGAGATCTGTCGCTATGGCACACTGATCGCCTGGGCCGAGCAGCTCGGCCACGACGACCGTGCGTTTCCTCACGACCAACTTGAACGAGGAAAAGGCGGCTAACACCAAGCTCAACACCGTGGCGCTGCGCAAGGGCGTCAATGCAAAGGCTTCGACCGCGGCCTGATACGCGTCGTACGATCACCCTCAGCGGCTTCGCGGAATCGCGGAGCCGCTGCCTTTTTGTTCGGTCCGCCCTCTCTGCAGTGGCCGCATCTTGCGCCGGACGTACCAGGCCCCCACGGAGATGATCAACCAGGCGAGCCGACGCGCTCATGAAGACGGCCGCGATGCTGCTTTCCGCCATCAACGAAAAACGACCGCAAAGGCCAACATGCCAAGCGCGCCGAGTGCGGCGCAGGCGGAATCGACCGCGGCCGCCATTTGCCCGCGGCGCTCGCCGGCAAGGCCCGCCTCCCGCTTGCGGCGGATTTCGTGCTTCTCAATCAACGTGGCGCTGGAGAAGAAGATCGCCGGAAGGGCATGGTAAAGGCCGCCAGTGAGGTCTCGATAGCGGCTGTTAACGAGACCGGTGAAGACGGTCGCGGTGCCGCCGAGCGCGAAGCGGATCACGTATTCATACCAGCGGCCTTCTTTGAGAGATGACGGCGAAAAGGGGAACGGCGTCATGTCGGCCCCCGGCGGGGGTCAGCGCGCGGAAGGCGACGATCCGCCAGACGACGGATAGCAAAGTGGCGGGCACCGCCTGGAGCCCCGCGCGAGCGAGGATTTGACAAGTGACGAAGCTGTAGACGACGAGCGCGATCGCTCCCGCAATCATCGCATGAGTTTGCAGGATCGCATGGTGGGCCCGTGCTGGTACACCGCGATTCCGAGCGTGGGGAGCGCAACCGAAGGTGCGGCTGCGAAAAGTCCGCCGAAGCTCTTGGGGCGCAGAAGATCTCCCAGCATCACGAAGGCCGATACCACGGCGCCGCAGACGAGGAACCGGATGACGTACTCGGTCATTTCGCTTTTTTCCAGAGTTTTAAGAGCGGCCCGCCGGCGCCGTAGACTGCATCTTTGCGCGGCGGCGGCGTCTTCGGAATGCTCTTGAGAGCGCGTGGACGGTCCTCCACCGTCGTGCATTCGTCGTAGGTGCCCACTGGCGGATAGGCGCCGACGACGAGGAAGTCATCGTCTGCCCCCAAGACACTGGTGCCCCGTACCGGCCGGCAGAACCGCGATCTCACCGGCTTTCAACGTGAAGGTCCTCCCCTTCTTACCGCCGAACCGAACGCGCCCCTTTCCGCGTGCAATGCCGAGCACCTCATGGATCCGGGAATGGTAGTGGACGTAGTCGTAGATACTGTCGCGCCAAGTGTCGCCCCAGCCGTTTGCCTCAAACAGGTCCTCGACAACTGCGGCCGCGTCGTGTCGCTCATCGAGATTGATTGCGCCGCGATAGAGGACCAGGGGCCATCGCGGATGATTGGGGACGAGACCATCATCCTTGAAGCGGAGAGTGTTGGGCTTTCGCACCTGCGCGAGGTCCATGGCCTTGCGCCTGCCGGGGCGCCGCAGACCAGTCGCACGCTCCGCATATCCCTTCGGGTGCTCAAGGATTGGCATGATCGTTCTCCATTGGAGTATCGCCGGGATAGCCGGTCCAAACTCGGAGGCTGCTTTCGAGAACCGCCCCCAGTGCAAAACCCCGCGACGACATCGCTCGCCCGGTGCGCCAGAACAACTACGCGCGTCAACGAGAGCCCAACTGCGAGCGCGCGGATCGCTCGGCGCGGGCCGGCTGGCAACGCGCCGGCCCCCGATGCCAAGGCTCCCATGTGCAGCGCGTGGCCGGAGGGAAAGGCATCTTCACGTTTCCCTGAAAATGCGACGCCATGGAGGTGCCCGACCACAGTTCTGCGGTCCGGGCGGGTCTGGCCGAACAGACGCTTCAAACCATGGGGCGGCAGCGATGCCGCGACCGTGACCAGCAGAGCATGGTTGCCGGCGCGCCGCAGCGGATTTCCCCGCCCGCGCGACGCAAGCCAACAAGCCGCCGCCAGGACCAGAAGGACCTTCTCGTCGGCGCCCCAAGTTAGGGCGCGGGCTACCATCTCCGGAGCCGGCGCAGTGTTGCGGGCGATGAAGCGTGCGGCCACAACATCCGCTCTGGTCGGCCGGACGGGACCGGAAAGCTTGGGCTTCTGAGGCGACTTGCTGAAGCTCCAGCGATTTTTTGGCTCGAGCGATCGCACCATAAAGACCTCAGATCGTGCTCCGCCGCTTGTCATCGACAATCAACCTTCCGCTGTATGATCCTCGCCCAACGTAAACGAATGCTTGAAACGAACCTTGCTACCCATTGCGGGTAGATCACATCGAACTCCCTCGAGGATCTGTCGGACGCGAGCCGATGTCATGCCCTGTGAACGGGAAGCCGCCGAAGCAAACGATCTGGCAGGCCTCTTCTCCCGCGGCTGTCACCTGTCGCTATTCCGCGGCTTGGACACTCGGCGGAATTTCCACCGGCGTGAGCGGGGATACGGCGGGACCATTGAGCGCAGTGCCGTCCGGCGCGAATTGAGACCCGTGGCAGGAGCAATCCCAGCACTGCTCCAGCGAGTTCCAATGCACGACGCAACCAAGATGGGTGCAGCTTGCCGACAACAGATGCAATTCGCCATCGCGGTCACGGCAGGCGGCAACCTTCTTCAATCCGCTGCGAACGAGCCGGCCCTCGCCCAAGCGAAGCCGCTCCACCGAGGCAACTGCATCGGCGCCGAGGTATTCCGCAAAGCTCTTCAGCGGGGTGATGTTCTCGCTGATGAGGGTGGTGATGTTCTTGGAGATCTTGCGATCGGGCAAATAGACGGCCTCCCAGCTATTGCCGCCGATCGCAATCAGATCCGCAATTAGCTGGCCTGCCACCAGCCCATTGGTCATGCCTTGTCCGGAATCGCCGCTGACGAGGTAAACATGATCTTCGTCCGGGCTGCGTCCGACGAAGCCAGTGAAGTCCATGGGTTCGAGCACTTGGCCGGACCAGCGATGGGTGATCTCGCCGATCATCGGCAACCGCGCCCGAGTCCACCGATCGAGCGCAGCAAAGCGCGCCTGACCATCGTCGGCCTCGCCGGACTTGTGGTCCTCACCGCCGACGATCACGATGTCCTCGTCCGCCGAATGTGGCTGCAGGCGGACATAGTGATAAGGATCGAGCGTGTCCCAATACAGCGCATCCGGCAGCGAGCCGGCCGGGACCTTGGCCGCAATCACATAGGTGCGATAGGGCGCCTGCTTGGCATGGATCGCCACGCGTAGATTGACGGGCGAGTTCGTCGCGACGACGACGTCCGTGACCCGCACCTCACCGCCTGACGTCTTGAGTACGATTTCTCCGCGACCGTGCTCGATCGTCTCGACGCAGGTGTCACCGTAGAGCCTGGCGCCGCGCCGATGCAGCGCTTTCGCCAATCCGGCAAGGTATTTGGTCGGATGAAAGCGCGCCTGCCGGGGGAAACGAAGCGAGCGCGCAAGACCGCCGTGATGGATGGGAGTCGGATCGCTGCAAAGCTCGACGGGGATTCCCAGCTTCCTGCAGCTTTCGAATTCTTCGTCCAGATGCGATGGCAGCGTCTCCGGCGCCAACACCCAATAGCCATCGACGCGGCGGAAATCGCAGTCAATTCCCTCGGCGGATTGGATCGCCTGCGCGCGGTCGATCGCAGCGGCGACGCTCTGGTAATACAGCCGGGCGCAATCCTCACCCCGAATTCTGATCAACTCCTTGTAGTCGTCGTCCAGGGCTGTCGTCAAATGCGCAGTGGTGCGCGCCGTCATTCCGCTGCCGATGCGACCGCGGTCGAGCACGATCAACGAGCGCCCGCGCGCGGCAAGTTCGTACGCCACCGACAGACCGGCGATGCCCGCGCCGACCACGCCAATATCGGCACGTTCCTGACCCGAAAAGCGCGAAGCCGCCGGGATGAAAGTCTCCATCCAAAGCGACTTGGTATCCTCATCCAACACGTTCATGGCGTTTGTCCTCCGGCGTACAAACGAAGGGCAAAGCGCAATCGTTCCTTTTGAATAGAGGCCTCCGCGTTCGAGCCCATGTGCCGGCGAGGCCCGAATGAACTGTCGTGGTGCAGCCTTGGCATTTGCGGAAGGAGAATGATGCCTTTGCTCGCTTTCGAGGCCGGTAGCAGGTGTTGAAGGATGCGTACATGGAGGGGGCACGCCCGGTTCCGGGTTCTTCTGAGCAGAGCAGAGAGTCGCAAGCAGCGTTTCCGGCCTGGCGCTGGCGGCCGCCAACTGGCATACGAAGCCTTCATGAGCCTCAGTCGGGAAGCAACTTGAGATAGGCAATCCCGAAGCCCGTGAGTTCTTCAGGAAGTTGTGGCAGTCGAACGCGAGCTGTCACTCGAATGGCCTTTTCGCCACGGACAGCTTCGGCTGCGGCCGCGGTCGATCGTACTGACGCGATTGACCGGCCGGGATTTGCAAAGCTCCGCTGTACCGCGGCGCAAAATGAGCCCCGCCGAAGCGGGGCTCAGCATCACGTTCCTCAATACTTCTTGCCTTGAGAATTGTCGGCCGGCTGGCTCGATGCCGCAGGATTGCTCTGGTTGGGCTGCCCGGACGGCATATTCTGGTTGCGGCCGGTGGATTGTTGCCTTGGGCCGGAGGCGCCGATTGTCCGGTCGTTTGACCGGAAGGCTGTTGCGTTCCGCCCTGTCCGGTCGTTGCCGGCTGGTTCTGCTGCACTTGGCCAGTTGTCGGCTGTTCTGTGCGCCGGAGCGTTGGCCTGACCAGTGTTCTGTCCGGTCGTGCCCTGTTGCGCCGGCTGCTGGTTCGCCTGTCCTTGACCAGTCGTGATCTGGCCTGGGTGGCACTGATCTTGTTGGACCCGCCAAGCGTCGAGACCGTGCGGGTATCGATCGAGCCGCTGGCCTGGATGCCTTGCTGCCGCTGGAAGGTGATCAACGCCTCGCGCGTTCGCGTGCCGAGCACGCCGTCCGCTTCACCAGTCAGTAATCCGCGCTCGATCAGCACCTGCTGCACAACACGGATCTCGTCGGGGGCTCAGATTGAGCGCTGCGACGCTGCCACCGCCACTGCCCATGCTGCCGGCGCGGCTGAACTGCGTCCGCGGCCTTGCCGGAACAACATCCACAATCTGACGACTGCGATCAAGGACCACGAACTCGTCGTTGACAACGAAGAAGCTGTCGTCGCGGAAGTCCGGGAAAAGGCCGATCAGCGCCGGGAAGGCCGAGACGGACACCACATTGATGTTTCTCGGCACCACCACGCCCGTATTGATCTGGAAGTTGATCGAGCTGGCGTTAACCCGCGCCACGTTGCGCGAGCTGAGCGCCGACTGCTGTAACGTTGTCTGCTGTTGCGCATTCAGCGATCCGCGGCCCGATATGCTCTGGCTAGTCGCACTCTGGTTTTGCGCCGGCGCGGTAGCCTGGGTGCCGGTCGACGCGCCCTGGTTCTGCTGCGTCGTGGTCTGACCGGCAGGGGCATTGCCTGGCCTGGTGTTGGCGCCGGTTGTCGTGCTCTGGTCCTTCTGGCCCTGCGGCGCCTTTTGCTCGGACTGTCGCGTCTGGTCGCGCTCGCCGCGCCCCTGTCCGACAGTCTGACTGTTTGCTTGCACGAAGGACTGATCCTTGTCTTGTTCCTTTTGCTCGGATTGACGAGGTTGGTCGCGATCTTCTGAGAGCCGGCTCTTGTCGCAAGATTTTCTTGATACACGTCGCGCACACGCTGCCCTCTAAGCTATTGAAAAAATTTATCTCTCGCTCGAATCCCCCGTTGGACAGCCCAACCGAATCCCCACGCCGTGGCTTAGTCTCGGCAACGAGCCCGCGTTTCCCTCTAGTGACGCTTGTAGGCGCATCGGTTCGCGCCATCGGGCGACATCGTCCAGTCGCGCTCTTCTCTCGGCCGATAATTGATGCAGATCGTTCTGGATCGCGTGATGCGTCGGCTCTCCCCTTGCCGCTGCAACGAACTCTTGAAAGTCTGCGAGTTCGGCCGGATACTCAATTGAGGTCCTTGGTCACCAGCAATCCGAGGAGGACGATCATGGCAATCCAGATCGTGATGGACCGAAGCGGCGACAGCCGACACCATTTCAATGCTGACGACACACAAGAACTGGCCAGAGCGGAGCAGCGGTTCTACGAACTCACCGATGCCGGGTTCACTGCGGCGGTCCGGACGGGTTCAGGTCAGGTCTCGCAAATCCGATCGTTTGACCCGACTGCGAGGGAAACCGTCTTCTTCCCCAGATTGGTCGGCGGGTAGCCACGACGATCATGTTCGGCTTTCGACCCCCACGGGGCGGCCGCTCCCGAATGAAAGCGGCGAGAGCGCTCTTCATCCGGCACGGCGCCGAGCGCACGCCGGAGGGCCGGTCGCTGCGGGTCTTGCGGCAATGGCTGTCGCCGGCGCAGCGTGAGCAGTTCGCCAGGAAAGGCTACTTCGAGGTGGTCGGGAGCGACAGCGGAATTCGATACAGGATCCACGCCGGGGCCTCAGTTAACGTGTGCGAGATCGACGAGAGAGGTCGCCTACAGGTGGGGTTGTGTTTCATGCCGATTGGCGCTCTGCCGGTCGGAGATGTCATGCTCGCCCAGAAGATCGCCTTGGAGACATCCGAGAGCGAGGTGCGCAGTGTGGCCCGGAGGTTCGCGCCCAACTGTTTCCATTTCAGACAAGCACGGCCTCTCGGCTAAGCGCCCTAGCTAGACCGCAGCGAAACCGCTCCAGGCTGATTTCGCGGCAGCTCGGCCGTTGCTTCTCTACTGTCTTTTGGCCTTGCTCATGCCGCTTCTGGCATCCAGTTCATGGAGCTGGGATGCCGCCATAGTAGTCATCGACCGAGCGGGCCATCGCAGGATCCGACCAGTTCCAACTGCTCTCGCTGCTGTACTTTGGCGCGCCCCGCAGTTGGTCCTCGGTAGCGCCTGTGACGTAGCCGCCGAGATTCGTGTCGTACTTCAGTGACTGCCACGGAAGCGGATAGTGATCGTCTCCGATGCCGAGAAAGCCGCCAAATCCCAGGACGGCATAGGCGGTCCTGCCGCTGATTTTATCGATCATCACCCGTTCAATTGAACCGATGCGCTGATTGTCGGCAGCATAGACCGCAGTACCTTCGACCTTGTCGCTGCCAATCAGATTTCTTGTCTCGCGCTCTTCGTAGGCCATGTAATTTCCTCCTTCTAAATGCGAATTCAACCAATAGCTCATTCGCGCGTTCCTAGTCCGCCGAAATCTTTCGGAGGGTGCTCCACTTCGGAAGCCGTACGGCAGGATCGGCTCGTCCGACGTTGTGCATGACTGGCAGCTTGCGGCCCGGGCTGCCGCGGGCGTCAACTGGCACATTTAAGTGCCACGCATGTCGCGCGTGCGCCACTTGGCGCGCTCCGGAACGGCATTACTGCCGGCGGCAGATCCAACATGAACTGCGGGTTCTATGGCGAAGCCACCATTCGTCAGGAAAGGGCTCCCAACGCAAATCGCCGCCTGGAACATTATGTTCGCGGAAAGTGGATACGCAGAGACTGCGAGGCTTCGAGGCTTCGAATCCCGCCCAGCCGCGAATTCCCTCTCCGGACTGGCCTCAAGCCACAGCGCCAGGGACGTGATCCACGCGAGCACCGGCGAGGAAGCCCTGGCCTGCAAGAGCCACGTCGTCGAATTTTCACCGATATCAGGCTGCCCGGAAGGATCGACGGAGTCGCGGAGCGCTGCCGCGAACACGATCCGGAACCGCCGGTCATCTACGCCACGGATTTCTACGCCGGCTACACCACGTCGCGTGCCCGGCCCACCTTCGCTGAGATGCGCAGCGGCATGCCCGCCGCGCGGGCGATCCGGATCGCCTCCTCCGGTCCCTGTCGGCCCGTCAGGCGTCCGAGGAACGCCAGATAGGTTCCTGTTCGTACGATGGCCGAAAGAGGCTCGCCGGCAGCCCGTGACGCACGGTGTCACACCAGTTGGCCGTCTTCAGTGGCCCGCGCTGGTTGTCCGAGATCGGGACGAGCATGCACCCGTGAATTCCCGAACCGCCTCGGGGGCCGGGCAAGTCCAGCCGGTCATGCATCGCGTGGTGAGGAACGGAATGCGCGTCAGCATCGGCAGGTGCAGCCAGTCGATATGAGCGTGGACCACGTTGAACTCCGCGGCCCGTCGCGCGATCGCTTCTAGCCGCACCGCGTCGGCGATGCTCCGGTCCGTATCTGGCGGCGAGCCGCAATGCGCGCGTCCACACAGGATGGCCTTTTCCGCTCGTGCTCGAATCGCCGCTGACGTCGTGTCCGAGTTCGACCAGCTCGTCGACGAGTCAGGCAACAACTCTCTCGGTACAGCCATAGAACTTCGGTGGAACGCTTTCTGCCAACGGCGCGACTTGGGCGATCCGCATCGGGGCAGCCTCACTCCACCTCAGTCGGCGGCCGCGCTGCGCGACGTGACGCACAAGATGACGAGCGCGGCGCAGATCACGACGAGGAATGTCCCGGCCGAGACCTCGATGGGCCGGTGCGGAAGTGCGGCACGCGCGACTGCAAATCTCATCGGCACCTCGAGCTGCTCGGAGCAACTTTTACCATTGAGCTTCGTTCCTGAAACCCGCCGCGCGTGCCGCGAGGTGGCACCAAACGGGTCGAGGTCGATCGACGGCCTCCACGCAACCTGACCTACCTAACGTTCAGCGAAAGACTGATGCGCGTTACGACGTCGTCCCAGTCATGCTCTTCCCTCGCCGGGTAGTTGATCAGGATGCAGTGAACCAATCCGCCCGAGAAGTTGCAGCGATCGTACCAGACTTTGTCGCCCTTGTAGCTCGACACAGCGAAAAACCGGGGCGTCACCCGCTTGTACTGAATGCGCGCGGGCGGATGCTTTTTCGCGAGAAAAGCAGCGGGCGAGTCGTTCGAGACGTTAGGTGCGGCCTGTATCGTGAGGTCGGCTCGGCCGTCAGCGGTTCGAAATCGCTGTCCGTAACCATTCGGACGGCCCGCTTCTTCGGTAAAGATCGAGGCGGGAAAATCGACCGAGGTGCGGGTCTGGGGGATGGAGTAGGTCGCCCATCTCACGGGCTCCGCCGAGACCATGGACGTCGAGGCAGCGAGCCCAAGAACGAGCCCCAGCACTGTGGATTTCATCGCCCCTCTCCTCGTCGCGCATCGAGGCACGCGCAATGCTCGTTCACATCCTTCTGTCAATGGGAAAAAGCGGCAAGGCGAACTACGTTGCAAGCGCGAAGGCGACCGGCAGAGGCTCTCGGCTTCCACGGCCGCCCCGTCTTGGCTTTCCGTCTCCAGACCGCCCGGATGGACGTTTTCTCCGACCAGAACACGGTCGATGCGGTCGGCTAGGTCTTGCCGGCGGTTTCAGCGGGCTGGCGGCCCACCTTCGGACCGCGTCGTCGTGCAGCGGATCGCCGATGCAACGGGGGCGGCCGTCTCGTCGCGGACGAGCCTCATCGGCCTCCCGCAGACCGGGCAAGGCTTTCGGATCGGATGTAGCACCGACATTTCTGGATTCCCCGCCGACGTCCAGCTTAGTTCTTGACCGCGCACAAGAGGTTCCTGCCAATGGTACAGCAACGGCGCAAAGGCCCTCCACCTCGCGGCCGGCGCGCACGCATTGTTCCGATCCAGCCTCTCCGCGGGCCGCTCTTAGCTGGCGTGCCGCCGGCAAGCGACAGGAACATGCCGCCAAAACGAATCGTTGCTTTCCATGGACCGACTCCTGCTTCGCTTCATGTCCGTCACACCGAGACACCCGGTGTGGGTGCGGTACCTTTTGAGCCTGGGGTTGGTTGGCCTGGCCTTCGTGGCGAACCTTCTGCTGGACGACCAGTTGAGGCTATATCCTCTGATACCGTTCATTCCGGCCATTTTCCTCGCATCAGTCATCTTCGATCGCGGCTCGGGGTTTCTTGCCACCGGCGCGAGTGCGGCACTGGCCGCGCGATACTTCATACCGCCGTCCCCTGGTGCCGCGATCCTGCCGCTCCTGATTTTCCTGGCGAGCGGACTATGCATTGCCGCGGTAACGGAAGCTTTGCGCACGACGCTGGAGAAGCACTCGGAGGCGAAGGCGTACGCGGACGTTCTGATGATGGAGCTTGCACACCGGACCAGGAACGACCTCGCGACGATCATCTCGATCCTGCGGCTGCAGGCGCGCTCGGACTCCGATCCCGCCGTGCAGGCGGCGATCACGTCCGCCCTGACTCGGATCGAGGTGGTCGCGAAGGTCCATGACAGGCTGCGCGACACGGCCGTCAACAGCACAGTCGATCTCGCGTCCTATCTGGAGGCATTGTGCGGGAGCCTCTCTGACTTTCACCGCGGCCTGCGCCCGATTGCGATAAGGGTGTCATGCGAGGAGATCGCCGTGAAGAGCTCACAGGCGGCATCGGTCGGCCTGATCGTCAACGAGCTGGTGACGAACGCGTTCAAGTACGCGTTTCCGGAGGGACGGTCCGGCACCGTGGAAGTCGACGTGCGGTCGAGAAACGAGAAGGTCGTGATCACGGTGCGGGACAACGGCATCGGATGCCCGGCCGAGGCGAAAAGCGGGCTGGGAACGCGCCTGATCAAACTGATGACGGCGCAGATGAAGGGAAGCATGACCAGGGCGCCCATGGCGCAAGGTTGTCAGGTGCAAGTGGTGGTCGTCGTCGAACGCTGAGCACTGGCGCCCGTTCGGAGCCAGCGGGCTGCGCGGGCGCCGCCAGCACCCTCGGCAGGATAAATAATTGCGAACAGGGTCAGATGCGCAACGCCCAGTTAAGTAAGTTCTGCAACCAGCGCAAAATGCTCTGAAACTCCTGTCGCTTCCCTCCGTTGAGTCCTTGGCCTTCACCTCTCAGGCTTTGGCTCTTGTATCCTGTTGTATCGGAGTCTCCGGGTGCCTGCGTCCCGGCCGTACTGGAACGGCTATCTGAAGCTGTCCTTCGTCTCCTGTCCGATCGCACTCTATCCCGCGATCTCGGCGGCCGAGCGCGTCTCCTTCCGTCAGGTCAACCGGCGAACGGGTCATCGCCTCAAACATAAGCTCGTCGATTCCATCACCGGCGAAGCCGTGGACGCCACCGAGATGGCGCGCGGCTATGACGTCGGCGAGAACGAGTTCCTGCAGTCGGAGGACCGGGACCTCGAGCGCGCGCGGAGCGAGCGCCCCGCCGAGGCCGGGGCAGTGGAGCTTGCTGCGCCCCGCCGTGAAAGCCCGCCAATCGCGCCCGCCGGCGTTCAGAACGATACCCGTGAAGGGCGCGCTGGCAACTATGATGATGAAGCCGGGGAGCTCGAGGAAGCGGCCCCTATTCCGCGGCCGCAGAACACGCGCACAAGCGAAATTGGGCACTTCGTTCCCGCCGGGCAGGTCGATGCGGGATATTTCGAGAAGCCGTACTACATCGTGCCGCGAGGAGATCGGACAGGAAGCGTTCGCGGTGATCCGCGATGCGATGAGTCGGGAAGCCGTTGTCGGCCTTGCCCGCGTGGTGCTGTCCTCGTGCGAGCGGGTGTTTTTGGTCGAGCCAACGGGTGGTGGGCTTCGCGGTATAGCACTGCGCTTTGCACACGAACTCTGGAACGCGTCCGAATATTTCAGCGAGATTCCGGAGGTGAAGCTGCCTTCCGAGATGATGAAGCGCGCACAGCACATCATCCGGACGAAATCGACCGATTTCGATCCCGCTCTGCTGGAGGATCACTACCGCAGCGCGCTCCAGCGGATCCTGCGCAAGAAACAGGCGAGGCCCCGCGCAGCCGCCTCCCATCAAACCGTCGCGCGAGAACATCGTCAACCTTATGGATGCGCTCCGGCGCAGCATCGACGCCGGACGCCCGGCAAAGCCCGAGCGCGGCGCCAGGAAGCCGGCCGCGGCGAAGCGAGGCGCACGTCACCGGACAACCACTTAGCCTAGACACATACCGGTTAGCGCTCACCGACCCGCGCGCCATCTTTCGCGCCTCTCTTAGGACCGAGGCTTTGGAGGAACCCCCTATAATCAGAAAGGTTCATTTAAGGGCCAGGAGAGGAGGCAATGTGTTGCTGGTCGAGTCACCGGATAACGGCCAAGCGATTGTCGACCCGAGGGATGCCGCCGAATCTGCCGGCCTGAGATATGTTTCGGACGAACGGGCCGGTATTCGCCGCAAGAGGGCGGGGACGGGATTCAGCTACACACAGCCCGACGGCTCGAGGCTCATCGAGCCTGACGCGCTGGCGCGGATCAGGGCACTTGCGATCCCGCCCGCCTGGACCGACGTGTGGATTTGCCCGTTTGCGGACGGCCATATCCAAGCAACGGGCCGCGACGCAAAGGGCCGCAAGCAATATCGCTATCACACGCGCTTCCGCGAGGTGCGGGAAAGCACGAAGTACGAGCATGTGACCGCTTTTGCTGAGGCGCTGCCATCCATTCGGGAAATAGTGCGCGAGCACATGGGGCTGCGCGGCCTGGCTCGGGAAAAAGTTCTGGCAACCGTCGTGCATCTCCTGGAGACCACGTTGATCCGCGTCGGGAATGACGACTACGCTAGGCAGAACAACAGCTATGGCCTGACTACATTGAAGACGACACGTCAAGGTCGAGCGGAACGAAGTGCGTTTCCGCTTCACCGCCAAAAGCGGCAAACAATGGTCGCTGCGCGTGCGGGATCGGCGCATCGCCAAGATCATTCGAGCTTGTCAGGAGCTCCCCGGGCAAGAGCTGCTTCAGTACGTCGATGAACAGGGCACTTGCCAGGATGTCACATCGATGGACGTGAATGAGTACCTCAAGGAAATTACCGGAAAGGACATCACCGCAAAGGATTTCCGGACCTGGGCGGGCACGGTTCTGGCGGCCATGGCGCTCGCCGAGCTCGAGAGCTTCGACAGCGCGGCTCAGGCCAAGCGCAATCTTCGCAGCGCCATCGAGAAAGTCTCCGCGCGGCTCGGCAACACGCCCACGATTTGTCGGAAGTGCTACATCCATCCCGAGGTGCTGAACTCCTACTTGGATGGAAACCTGATCCTTCAGATCAAGTCACAAGCGGAGAGCGAGCTTCGGAGCGACGTGGAAAGTCTCAAGCCTGCGGAGGCGGCCGTGCTCGCGCTGCTGCGCGGCCGGCTCGCCAAAGAGCCAGAGCAGTAGAAAAAAGGGCGACAAAAAAAGTCGTCCGGCAAGCGGCTGGCGGGCGCTTGACATACGGACGCGGCCTGCTGCGCGAGGCCGTGTTCAGGGGGTTTCGTGATGATCTGGCGGTCCGCAACGTGAAGGCGCCCCGCCTGGTGCCGTCCTCGGCTGGACGGCCCAAGCTGGAGGTCCCTAAGGAAAACATCCTGCAGCTGTTTCCCGATGCGGTGGTGCCATCGAAAGAGGAGCTCGCAAACTACTGGGCGCGGGTCTGGACCAAGGCACTACCGCATCTGGGACATCGGCCTCTCAAGCTGGTGCGGCACGTCCACGGCACCACTTTCTATCACAAGGGGCCGCTGCCGAAGGACATCCCGCCAGCCGTGCACCAGCTGCGCATCAAAAAGCGCGAAGGCAGCGAAGGCACGCGGCTGTGGGTGGATAGCCTGGATGGCTTGCTCGGCCTGCTCCAGATCGGCGCCGTCGAACTGCATCCCTGGAACTCGACCGTCGAGGATGTCGAGCACGCCGACCGCATTGTCGTCGACCTCGATCCCGGAGAGGGCGTCGAATGGCACACGGTGGCCGAGACCGCGCTCGAGCTGCGCACCCTCATGAAAGGGGAAGGCTTCGAGACCTGGCCGAAGCTGACCGGCGGCAAGGGCATCCATCTGGTGCCGCCGCTCGACCAGCCGAGAGCGGCCATCGGACTTTGGGCGAGCTCGGGGCCGCCGGCCGAGGGGTGTTGCGGGAGGCAGGTCGCAGATCGGCCGAACGCTAGGTCCCGCTTGCGCTGCCCGAACCCAGAGCGCCCGTAGTGGTTGGCTAAGAGCATGCACGCCGCTGCACGCTGGGTCCTTTCAGGCGACGATTGCTTGAAGGCTCGAGGCAGCGTCATGGATCGCGCGACGCGGCAGCAGCGAGGCGGAACGGCACGTCGCCGAGTGCGAGCGTCGTATCTGCGACCAAGAACAGCAGATGTGCGACATGGACAGACGGGGTCACGACACGGCCGCCCTTCGATGCTCGAGACGTTCCGCTCCGCCCAAGCACGGCACTTGTCGCACCACGACCTCATTTTGACGCAGATGGAAGGCTGAGCATCGTGACTGGCTCCCGTGCTACCCCGCACCATGCGTCGGGGAGTGCGGCCTGAGCGTAGCCCCGCCTTGGGGGCTTTTGGGGGTTGGGGCGGAGCCACGCCGGCCAGGCATTTTCGCGAGGCCTGAAGCACCAACGAGACGGCGCAGGTGTCGTTCCTCACCAGGCGGAAGCTTCCGGAAATTCGAAATGCACAGGCCAGCCCCGGAGAGAGGGCCTAGCCGCCCTCATCCCGCGCTATCCGATCATTACGTCGTCGGGGGCCGCAGCGGACCGTCTGCCCACTTCCGGGCCGATAGGTCGCACAGCGGGTCGCCGTCGCAAGCGGTACAAACGTAACGCAACCGCCGGTCGTCGGCCTTGTCGGGGACGGCGACCATCGGCTTGCCGCAGGCCGGACACGCCTTCCTAATCGAAAAAAGCACTGGCATTGGATCTCCCCCTGCAACCGCAACTCTAATTCCGTGGCCAGTGCGAACTCAAGCGAATGCTGAGAATTTTTCGGGCGGCACCGCATCTTGACTCGTCGCGTGCGGACGTACTCAACTCTGGGTCCTGATGTCGTGGGAGTGCGTCATGGAGCAGGAGTTCTATCGGGGTCTCGCGCACCGAGTCCGGGCGCTTGCCGAGAAGGCGGATCCGTTCACTCGGCGTCGGCTGCTGGACCTCGCCAAGCGGTACGACGCGAAGGGCGAGCCCTTGCGGCCCGGAGCAACCGAACGCCCGCTCCCGGTGCCGCGCACCACGCCGCCGTCGATCTTCACGACGCCCGGCGAGGCCTGACAGCGCAATCTTCGCGGCCTTTGCAGTTATTGATGACCTGATCGTCGAGCACGCCCCGACGACGAGGACGCCGGGTCAGCCGTCGAGTAGGGTGCTTATGAG
Organism: Bradyrhizobium sp. 139; assembly: GCF_023074175.1. Lineage (GTDB taxonomy): Bacteria > Pseudomonadota > Alphaproteobacteria > Rhizobiales > Xanthobacteraceae > Bradyrhizobium. Next base: position 34,141 of record NZ_JADPKS010000114.1, on the reverse strand, counting down.
CTACAGAAGTGCCTGGTGTTCGGGGCCATTGTCCCGTTCCGCAGGAATTTACCGATGTCCGTATAGGATGCCCGGCCGCCAGAGCTGACGTTCGGCCGGTGCTTCACTGTCGGCATCGCGACGGCGGGTCGCTCGCCAAGAGCCAGACGTCACCATTACTGCTTTCGTAGATCACTCGTTCGGACATGCCGATCAATCGATCCGGCGGCATTCCGCTCCCGATTGCAGATGGGGCGCGGGGGCCCTAGCATCCGCCGCAAAAGCGCCTCCGCTACGCCGCGGGTTAAATGCCGGCCGTGGGAGGAAGACGCCCAAGCAGCGCAACGAGGTTGAGAAAAGGGCCAACAATGTCATCGGAACAACCTGATCCGGAGCTGTGCGAGACCGCCCAGCAGATCAATGATTTGTTCGACTCGGCAGAACTCTCCAAGGCCGTCGAGACGGAAGAATTCAAGCAGTTCCTCGATTACATCCCGATTGCCATAGTCGTCTCGAAGTTCTTTCGCGGCGATCAGCGCATCTGCTACGCGAACAAGGCATTCGAAACCCTCTTGGACCGGGACACGGATTGCGCAGGCAAGAGTTGGTCGATCCTCGCCGGGTTCAAGGACGAAAACGAATCGAAGCTCACGCTTGACGTGGCAATGCTCCAAGGCGGAGAGGAGTTTCTCGGCACCTTCCGTGCGGACGATCCAAAACCGCTTGTTGTCGAGGCCTTCTCCGGTCTCATTCAAAACGAAGACGGGAGCGAAAATTATCGCATAGCCGCCCTGATCGACATAACCGATCGGGCACGTGCGGAGCGCGAAGAGTATGCGCGCCGGATTCGCGACAAGGACATCCTGCTGCGTGAGCTGCAGCATCGAGTGAAGAACAATCTGCAACTGATCGTAGCCCTCATACGGCTCAAAGCGCGCAACGAAAGGCGGGGCGAAAAGGTCAACCTGCAGACGCTTGCCGGCCGCATCGAGTCCTTGCACCTCCTTTACCAGGCGCTTTCCAGCGATGTCGCGGGAGACGAAGTCGATCTCGGCCACTACTTGAGCCAGATCGCCGCCGCCGTCATGAATACCTGCGCCCTCGAAGGAATTCGGCTCGATCAAAAAACCGATTACGCGCCGGTCTCCGTCAACACGGCGTTGTCTGTGGGACTTGTCGTAAACGAGCTTCTGACCAATTCCTTCAAATATGCCTTCGGTGGCCGCGACCGCGGCGTGATCACGGTCGAATGCCTGCGTCGCAGCGAGGACCGCTATCGCGTCGTCATCGCCGACGACGGCGCAGGCCTGCCGGAAGGCCTCGTGTGGCCGGTTCCGGGAAAGATCGGCGCGCTTATCGTTCAGACTCTAAAAGAAAACGCGAAAACGGACTTCAACGTCGAAACTGCGCCGGGCGATGGGGTTCGGGTGACGATGAACGTCGACCGAAAGGCTGCCGCGCGAAATCATCCTTGAGCCTGTTTTCCAGCCGACCCGCTCGGGGGAGCATCGCGCATCCGCGACTGCGGCTCGTGCCTCACGGGGACCAAATTATCGCGTGTTGGGTGCTCCTGGACGACGCTCGGGAGCGCTGGCGCTTGCGCTCCAAAGAAAACTGTGAGGCTCTGGGCTGAGCCGACGCCGTTCGATCTCAAGGATTCCCTCAAGCGGCGCGGGCACCGCTGCAGCGACGGCAGCAACGGCCGGCCCAAGTCCTGGTACATCGACATCTGCGAGACCGCACCCAACGACGAGATCGCCTTTCTCAAGAAAGAGATCTACCTGCGCGATTTCGAGCCGCGCCTGCAGACCCTGACTGCCTTCACCCGATTCTCCAGCCGTATCCAGCTGGCGGCGTGGACGGTCTTCCCTAGCGACCGAGGCGCTTCTCGACGCGCTTGCGGCTGTTGCCGACCTTCTTCACGGCCGATGCCGAGCGGCCGGTCTTCTTGGCTTCATACCGGACTTCGTAGTCCTGTCCCTTGGCTACGCGGGCCCGGTCCTGTTTACGTCAACGCGCGATCTTCTTCTTCGCTGCCGTCATCGGCTCCTCCTCTTGCGAACTGATGGTGGTGAAATGCTGCAAGGATTCGTGGGGTTCCGGAGCGATCCAAAGACGAGACGAAAGCGGGCCGCAGCAAGCGTGAGCGGACCCGCCTGCTCACCTTCGAAGGGTGCGTCCGGTCGGCGTAAAAACCGTCAATGGCCGCAGGGGGGCGTATGCATGATGGGAGTCCACCCGCTCCGAACGATAGGGCGCATCCACACGCTTTGAGACAATCCCCTCGTGGTTCAACTTGCTGGCGGCGGCGAACAATCGCCTGTCCCTTGATCTTGAAGGCGTCCGCGATCTTCGAGAACCTGCTGACCCAGTTATAGCCGTTGCGCGTGTAGGCCGGGCGATTATACGGCCGTCCTGCTGGTCGTCGCTTGGTACCGGTCGGCCCTGGCGCAGCGGTTCGTGAGCCGGCTACTGACCGTCACGCATCGCATCGACGCGCTCGTCACCGTGTTTCGCGGCGAGCTTCGCGCGCTACGCCGTGCTCGTCGTGCTCGGGATCGCCGTGCTGCAGCTTTTCGGAATCCAGACGGCGAGCCTCGTCGCCGTCCTTGGTGCCACGTCCTCGGGGTCGGCCTGGCGCTGCAGGGCACGCTATCGAACCTCGTTGCCGGCGTGATGCTCCTGCTGTTCCGTCCCTTTCACATCGGCTACGACGTGGAGGACGCCGGCAAGGCAGGCAAGGTGAGAGCCCTCTCGCTGTTCATGGCCGAACTCGTCGCGCTCGACAACACGCAAATCCTGCTGCCGAACGGTCAGGTCTGCGGCGCGCGATCATCAATCACAGCGCCTACCCGGGGCGGGCGAGCTCAAGGTCTCATTTTGGGGCTTGATCCTGCGAGACCGATCGGCAGACAACCCGCGGGGATGCCATGGCCGCCGCGCACAGATGGCCCGCCTGTCACCGACATCCGCAACACGACATCGCCGCACCGGCGCGGTTGGCTGAAAAATGAACCTTGGGTTCCGATTTAGCAGGTCTCAGGCAGCATGAATGTCCGAAAGCGGACAGACTTGGTTTTTGCGTCGGTCTAGGCTGTGAGCGACACACTTTAATTAAACTGCTAGGGTCGTTGCCTTGTGCGTACTGTCCTTCTCATCTTCGGGTTGTGGCTGCTGATCAACGCTCTCTTTGTTTTGGTTGTCGTGCCCTCGCGCAGGCCACCCCCCCTAGACCGTCCGAGCGAAGTCCATCCCCGGCTCCGGATCCACAAGAAGGCCCGCCGATAAGCCTGCCAGGGCGCGATCTGAAACGTTGCAATAACCGCTCCGACGGCCCCTGTCGGAGCAGCGGAGAAGATGTTCGCCTAGAAGGCGCGCTGGAGCATCAGGCTATCCGTTCTCAATCCATCGGGGCATGTCCGAGAAGGGCCGATATGGTCGCAAGAATCTTTTTGGGGTAACAACCAAAAATCTCAGAGCCGCTGGAGAGTTTTCAGCGCGGCGCCTATGTTGCCAAGATAAGAGATCGAATACCTGTTCTGCTCAGGTGAACCGGTACTGCTCGAGTTGATCTCGCATGCAGAGTTCGTCCGACTGGGGCGGATAGCGAAGTGACGGAGATCATGCACTATGGGTCGAGAATTGTGGTGGTCACTACCGGGGCGACCGACAATTATGGGCGCCGCGCGTCACCGGGAACGACTCGATTGCCAGCCGCGTCGACTCGATCGTCGCCGCCGCCAGGATGACCTGGCAATCGGGACTGAGGTTCGACAGCGATTTATATTTGTGCTGTGCTGAATGAACGACACCAAGCGCTTGTGGCGGAGCTTAGAGAAGTGGAGAAGCTTCGAAGTAAGCTCCGACATGTAGAAGAGAGAACAATCGGCAGAAGACGGCGTGGCAAGCCGGGCAGCAGAGCAAGAGCCGTAAACTAACTCGGCGGCGAGACCGTCTATTCCGGACAGAGCGGTCGCACCGATCTCCGTTCGACGTTGCACCTTGAAAAACAGCAACGAGCCGATCAGCTTCCCAAAGCTCCACGTCATGATTTCCTTCCGGGGTTGTTCGTTGGGACTCTGTGACGCACCGTCAAACGCTGTCATAGTCGGAGGAGCGCTCTAGGTCCTTGCTCGCGGCAATGGCGTCGCCCGACAGAGTTGTGCAACCAGGTCTCAGACTCAGCACATTGAGAAGTATCTTCATCACACACCATCATTCGGATAACAATTTAGACCATGGCAACCTGTTCTATTTTTCTTGGTACATGGGCGTGCGCGGTCGAGTAGCTTCATACGGGCCACCCCCGCTCGCGGACATGACAAAAACTTCTTGGAATTGAATGCCTTTGATATCAACATCAGAATTCGCGACGAACGCGGACGCGATCCCAGAGGATTGCTTGTTCCGCATGAGATCGTGTCGGCTGGAATGGTGATGCAAGATGACAATGTAAAGGTCACGTGTGTCCTAGCTGACCATCCTCCGCTTCCAATTGTCTTCCGGGAATGCGTAAGTGCTTGACGGAACCGTGCGGCTGGTGCGTTCGACGAAGCCACCGCGGCTTCTCTATTCAAAAGGATCTCAAGCAACGCACTAACGGTCGAACAGTGCGCCCGGAGAAGCCTACCAGTTTGACTGGAGCCACGAAGTGGTCCTGCTGAGCGGCACCACGGTGATGGTGAAGGCCGCCCATGTCCGGCTCTGCCACAGCAGGATGCTGTTCGTGCGGGCCTATCCGCGGGAGACACAGGAGATGGCGTTCGACGCCCAGGACCGGGCGTTCGCCCTGTCTAAGGGCACCTGTCGGCGCGGCATCGCTACAATCGCCGCTTCCTGCAGATGTGCAGCCACTGCCTGGCCGACCCGGTTGCCTGCATGCCGGCCTCGGGCTGGGAGAAGGGCCAGGTCGAGAACCAGGTTGGGCTGGTCCGGGAACGCTTCTTCACACCGAAGCTGCAGTTCAAAACCTGGACGAGTTAAACGCCTGGCTGCTGGACAAGTGCATCGCCTGCGCCAAGGCGCATCGCCATGCAGAGTTAGCCGATCAGACGATCTGGGAGGCGTTCGAAGCCGAACGCCTCAAGCTCGTCCTTATGCCGGACGGTTCGACGGCTTCCATGCCGTGCAGGCGTCGGTCTCGAAGACCTGTCTGGTGCGCTTCGACAACAACAAATACTCGGTCGCAGCCAGCGCTATCGGGCGCCCGGTCGAGGTTCAGGCCTATGCCGACCGCATCGTGATCCATCAGGATGGGCGCATCATTGCGGAGCATCCACGATCCTTCGGACGCGGCGAGACCGTCTACGATCCCTAGCACTACGTGCCGGTGCTGGCGCGCAAACCCGGCGCCTTGCGCAATGGAGCTCCCTTTAAGGACTGGGTGCTGCCGGCCGCCATCGAGCGGATCCGGCGCAGGCTCGCAAGCACCGACGATGGCAATCGGTAGATGGTCGATATCCTCAACGCGGTGCTGAAGGACGGCCTGCCTGCGGTGAAAGCCGCCTGTGCCGAAGCGCTCGATGATGGCGTCCATTCCGCGGATGTCGTCCTCAACATCCTGGCCCGACAACGTGAATCCGCCCCACCAGCCAACATCATGACGCCTGTCCCATTCCAATGTCGATTGACACCAAACCTCATCAACGATTGTCTCTTCGTGGTTGAACCCGGCCTCGAACGTGCCTTCATAGAGCGACGCGATGTCGGTCCTGGAGCCAGCCGGATTAACTTGAAGACCGCTCGCAACGAGGGCGGCTATCCCGGCGGCATCCTGCTTGTTGAAACTGTCCGCATAGGCGGCGCCGATCCTCTCGATCTCCTGCTTGAGATCCGTCTCGGCTGCAATTGCGGGCTTGCAATTCACCGGCTCGTGCCTTCACCGGCATGCTCACTAGCCGCTATATCGCCATCAGCATGAACGGCAAAGGGCTTGGCGGGACAATGTGTTCGCCGAACGGCTGTGGCGCAGCGTCAAATATGAAGGGGTCTGTCTGCGAGCCGACACAGCCAGTCCGATCACCGCATCACGCTTCGAACACGCGTATGAGGAGCCAATAGCCGCCTAGTAGGCTGATAGCCGATGATATCGCATAGACCAGCCTTCCGGCCCGGACGGGCTTGGCTCGATCGACCGTCGTGACTCGATCGAACAGCCGGAGCACCGGCAGTACGATCGCGACAACGGCCACCTGCCCGATTTCCACGCCGATGTTGAAAGCCGCGAGCGCCGGCACGACCGCGTTGGGTGGCAGGCCGATCTCCCGAAGCGCGCCGGCAAAGCCGAAGCCGTGGATGAGGCCGAACACGAAGGTCACCCGCCAGCGCCGATCGATATCGCGCGAGAAGAAGTTTTCCACGGCAACGAAGACGATCGAGGCCGCGATCGCCGGCTCCACGATGCGGCTCGGGACGGCGACTACATCGAGCGCGGAAAGCGACAGCGTGATTGAGTGCGCGACGGTGAACGCGGTGACGATTTTGATGACGGGAACGAGCCGGCGTGCCCAGAGTACGACCGCAACAAGGAAGGCGATGTGATCGTAGCCGAGGAAGATGTGCTCAACACCGGTGAGGAGATAGCGGCGCATCGTGGACGCCAGTGACGGTGCCGCCGCCGAGAGCGTGATGGTGGTATTGGCGGCGTCGAGCAGCGCCTGCGCCTCGCGACCGTCCTGCGCGACCAGCACTACCTGTCGCGCGGTCGGATCCTGCTCGGTCAGCACCGTGGAGCGGTAGATGACATCGCCGGCGACATCAGCGCAGGAATAAGTATTGCGGAAAAGAACGCCGTCGCCGTCCGCAACAATCGCAGCGTCTCCGGCCGGACACGTAGCACCTCCGGTTGCTGTGACGGCAAGGTGGGCATTCACATAGGCGAGGATCGACGGCGTCGCGGCGGCGACCGCAGCGGAATCGACCGTGTCCTCCTTCGCATCATAGACCTTCGTGCCCGCAAGGCGATCGAGGTCGCTGCCCTTGAGCGCAATTTCGACGGTCACGGCGCGATCGGTGGTCAAGGCCAGCCGTGCCGTCGATAGATTGACCTGGTGCGCGGAGGTCGCCGCGCCAAAGCAGACCAACATCGCAGCCAGGATCAGGAGGAGCGGGCGCCTCATGATGCCGCTCCGACCGCGCGCAGCAGCTCGGTTAGCCGGCGCATCTCGAATTCGGCCACGGTGACCACCGCGCCATCCGGCGCAAGCCGTGCGTAGCGGTCGAGACTATCGGACAATGCTCCGAGTTCGAGCTTGGCGAGCGGCGTAGAGCTGTCGCGAGAGAAGACCAGCACGATCAAGCTCGGCAGGTCCAGCCCGTAGCGAGCGAGTTGCGCGCCTTTGGCCGGCCCTACCCGCGTCTCGATCGCGGTGGCATCGAACGCGCGCAGGGCCGCGTCAATGATGCGCGCCTGCTCGGGATCGGCGACATGAACGACATTGCCGGCCTCATGATTATGCTGACCGAGATGCCGAAACCAGTTTCCATACGAGTCGCGTTCGAAGCGTGTCAGCTTGCCCGCAAAGACGATCTCGAGCGCCCAGACCTGCGCCACCGACACCGGCAGCAACAGGGTCTTGCCGCGGCTGGTGACGCCGGTCTCGGCCTGACCGCGCAACCGGCGCGCCATGTCCGATACGACGCGCCATTCCTCGCCGACATGCCGCGGCATAAGGTAGACCGCAGCGCGGCCGCCGAGCCTGACATAATGCGAGGTGCTCGCCGGATTGAGCGCGCCGAAATTCACCGAGGTCACCGAACCGTCATTTGCCTCGATCACACCGACGGTAACGGCCGGGTCTAGGCCGAACGCGGCGTAGCTCCCCGCCGTAAGGTCGCTCGCCGGAATCTCGCGCGCGGCCTCGCTGACGCTGACGAGTCGCAGCGCGGTCTCGATATGCGATCCGAGCTCGGCCGTCATCGCGCCGTCGAGTCCTTCGATCGTCCAGACGCGGGCCCTGCGTAGCAGGGCGATACCATAGCTGCCGGACCGGATCTCCACCCGCCGCACGTCGGCCGGCGCTGTCGTCACGAGTCCCTTCGGCGCAAACGCAACTTTGCTGCGCAGCTCCGGCCATTGCCCGCTGACGATGAGGAGGCAGAGGAGCCCCACCAGGACACCGGCCAGCAGCGGCACCGGCCATCGGGCTTTCGCGCGCGCCGCGGCCTGCTCCGTCACCGCCGCCTCCACCACATCGCCACACCGAACAGTGCCGCGCTCAGCGGCAACAGCACCTCCAGGACGATGAAGGTGTCGCGCATCTGGCTGCTGGTCAACACGATCTCCGGCAGCTTGAACGTCTGCGGCGCAACGCTCGGCGTGGCATCGTCCTCGGCGAGCCAGCGCAGCATCGCCAGCGACAGCTCGCCGTTGGAGACGTAGGGGAAATATTCGTTGTTGGCGACCTTGCTGGTGCCGGCCATCACCAGGCGGAAGCGCTTGTCAGGTGATGCGCCGCCCGGCCAGCCTCCTTCCAGCGCAACCGCGAGCGGCTGCGCGCGGCGTGCAGTGCCCGGCGCCTGCACATCGGCGCTGGCCATGGCGGCTTTCGGTGAGCGGAGATAACTGTCCTGGCTGCTCGCCGCCAGCACGATCAGGCTCACACCGGACGGCGGCGCCGTGACCGCGATCGGCCTTGCCTGCGGGAACACGGTCAGCGCGAGGCGCTTGGTGATCGGATGCGCCGGATAATAGGGCACCGCGACCTTGTCGGCATCGGTGCGGAAATGATTGAGCGGATCAATGACGATCGCAGCCTCGCTCGACAATCCGACCGGCTTCAGCAATTGCCGCTCGAATTCGCCCTCGACCTGAGACATTGGATCGATCAGGAGCAGCATCCGGCCACCGCCGCTCAGGTAGCTGCCGAGCAGCGCGACCTCGTCGCCCGCAAAGGCGGTGCGCGGGCCGACGACGGCGACGACCGAACAGGCCGACGGAATGCTCGACGCCGTCGCGGTCACGATCTCGCGCATCTCGAAGCCGATCTGGTCCAGCGCGAGCTGGAGCCGGTCGAGCTGTTCGGGAGCGGCTTCCAGCACGTCGCCGGCGCCCGGCGTCTCATGGCCCTTCAAGGTCTCGACATGGCTGAAGTGGAAGTGCGAGGGCAGCGGCCGGAAGGGCTCGCCATGGCCGGTGACGAAACAGGCGGTCTCGACGCGCTCGCGCAGCACGCGGAGCGCCGCATAGCCAAGGCGCGCGGGATCGGTGACGTTCTCGACCAGAACCTTGCGGTCATCGGCCTGCAGCACCGCGGTGTTGTAGGCGCGGACGTCGAGGTCGCGGGCGAGCCCGGGCTCCTTGTCCAGATCGATAGCGCGGAACGCGAGCAGCGGATGGTTGCGTGCGGCGGTCTGGACCAGCTCCTTGACGTTGACCGCATTGGGATCGCCCGCATTGTAGAAGTAGGTCAGCGCGAGGGGGGTGCGCAGCTGCGCGATCACATCGGCGAGCTGTTGCGGTGGCGTGTTGCGCCCTTCCCGGCTGACGTCGAAATGCACGTCATGGCGATAGAGCGCGACATTGGCGCCGATTACGATCGCGGCGGCGCCGAGCACGATCGACGTGTTTGTCACCCAGGCCGACCAGCGCGATCCACTGCCCCGCAGCGGAAGCCGGGTCGCGAGCGCGAACAATGCAAGCAGCACCAGGAAGCACGCGACGAACAGCAGGCTGTTCGACACCGTCTCGCCAAAACCGGCAAAGCCGAGCAGGCCGGCGGCGACGGCGCCGGCGACCAGCACGAGAAGGGCAAGATCGGATCTGGCGGACCGGAGCATCTGGTGCGCGCCCCTAGCGCCGCGCCAGCGCGCGGACCGTCAGCAGCAGGGTGAGCAGCGTGACGCTAAGGAAGAAGCCCACGTCGGACAGATAGATCGAACCGACGGCAAAGGGACGGAAATGGACCGACAGCGACAGGTTCACCACCAGCGTGTCCGCCGGGCTCGGCAACAGCCACCCGAAATTGTCGACGATCCAGAGCAGCAGGAAGATGCTGAGCGAGACCAGCGCGGCGATCACCTGATTGGCGGTGAGCGCAGAGGCCAACAGGCCCGTGCCGACCAGGGCCGCGCCGAACAGCAAGAGGCCGAGATAGCCGCTGTAGATCGGTCCAAAATCCGGATCGCCGAACCATGCAAGCGCGGCCGCATAGGCGCCGGACAACAGCAGCATGACCAGGATCAGGCTCATCGCGGCGGCGAATTTCGCCAGCACGATCGCGACCTCGGACACCGGCGAAGTCAGCAGCACTTCCAGCGTCTTGAGCTTCCGCTCCTCGGCGAACAGCCGCATCGTGATCAGCGGCGCGGTCAGCATGAACAGCACGAACATCTGAAAGAAGACATGCACCATGCTGGGCTGATGGCTGAGAAACAGCGTGAGCGTAAAACTGTAGCCCATGATCAGCAGGAAAACCGTCATCAGCACATAGGCGATCGGCGAGGAGAACAGCGCCGTCTCTTCCTTTCGGAGCAGGACTGCGAAGCTTCTCATGCGGCCTCCCTCGGCCGGCGGGTGAGATTCAGGAACACCCGCTCCAGGTCGGGCCGTAGCCCGGTCAATTCGCGAACCGGGATTCGAGCAGCAACCAGCGCGGACACCAGATCGGCCGCCAGAGACGTGCCCAGCTCCGCCCTGATCAGGATGTGCCCTGGGCCGCAATCGGGGTCGACGACGACCTCGCGCAGGCCTGCGATGTCTCTCGTCGCGCTGCGCACGGCATCGGCGGGAGCGTCCGTCGACAGCCGGAAGCTGAGATCCTGCACGATGTCCTTCAGCGCGTCGGATGTCAGAAGCCTGCCATCGAGCAGGATCATCACGCGGGAGGCGACCTTCTCGATCTCGGGCAGGATGTGCGAGGCCAATAGCACGGTGTGGCGCCCCGCCAGCGACTGGATCAGATCGCGCACCGCGATCACCTGGCGTGGATCAAGTCCGCTGGTTGGTTCGTCCAATACGAGCACTTTCGGATCGGCCAGCAGCGCCTGCGCGATCGAGACGCGCTGGCGGAAGCCGCGCGACAGTTTTCCGGCCGACAGTGTCATGACGCGCCCGAGATCGAGCCGCGCGGCCGCCTCTTCGACTGCGGCCTTTGCCTCGGTCCCGCGCAGACCCTTGATGCCGGCCATGAAATGCAGAAATTCGCGGACCCGCATATGGTCATAGAGCGGCGCGTCTTCCGGCACGTAGCCGATGGCGCGGCGCACGCCCAGGGAATCCGCGACAACGTCATGACCGGCGACCTCGATCCGTCCCGAGGTCGGCACCAGATAGCCTGTGAGCATGCGGAAGATCGTGCTCTTGCCGGAGCCGTTCGGCCCGAGCAGGCCGACGATCTCGCCTGGCTCGATCGCAAAGGAGACCTCGGTGACGGCGCGCCGCGGCCCGTACCATTTCGTCACGTGCTGCGCCAAAACGACTGGAGGCATCGAGACTCAAACACCCATCTGGCGGGGCGCCCCCTTGAAGGACAACGAAGGGAGCACCGAGCAGGATCCCGGGCACCGGGCCCGGGATGACGATCCGCGTGAGACGACCAGACGTCGCAGGCCAAATCACTCGTAAAATTCGGGCGAGTGCTTGTGCGCCTTGAAGGTATCGGGGTCGTGGGCGTAGATGATGTCGGCGCCTTCGGTGTCGCGAACCCGCTTTACCCAGGCGTAGGCATCGAGCATGCCGACTGGATCATAGACGCTGCCGATGCTGGGCAGGATGTTCTTGTCCAGATTCTCCTGGAGATAGACTACGTCGCTGGTTAGCACGACGGTGCCGGTCTTCGGCAGACGCACGACCAGGATCTGGCTTCCCGGCGTGTGCGACACGGACCGGTGGATGAAAACGCTGTTGTCGCCGAACAGGTCGAGATCGCCGTCGAGCTCGATGCTCTTGTATTTTGACGGCATGCCGCCGCCGATGCTGTTGCGCAGCATGGCAAAATCGTCGGAGATGAAGAAAGTGGCGTAGCCCGGCGCCGGCCAGAACGCGTTCCGAATCTCGTCGCGCTGGAATACGAAGGTCGAGTCCAGGAACTTGCCGATGTTGCCGGCATGATCGACGTGGAAATGGCCGAGCACGACATATTTGATGTCAGATGGCTTGAGGTTGATCTTGGCGAGCTGCGCGTCGATCGCAATGTCCGGATCACGGCCTGGATCGAGCGCTTTCACAAAGGGCCCCCAATAGTCGGGATCCTTGATGATCCTATCATTGTTGCCGCAGTCGAACAGCACGTCGCCCTTGGGATGCCGAATTAGGAAAAATCCGACGGGAATCTGGACCTTGCCGCTACTGCCGTTCTGGATGATAGACTTGTCGAGATTGAGCGCCCCGGAGCTGAAGACATAGAGCTTCATCTCCTTAGGCGGCTCCGCGGCCATGGCGGCGGACATAAAAAAAAGTCCTGCGGCGAGCGAGCCAAGGACCTTCGACGCAGTAACCCGCATGTCGTCCTCCCTACCTTTTCGAACGCACCATTTGAGCAGTTAGCCTATCGTACCATAGTCTCACGTGCCCGTGCAGTCGAATGCGCGCCGCCGAGCCAATAAATCCAACCGCGGCGACGGCCTGCGGTGCGCAACCTTTTGCTGCACCGCAGATTGCGTCGACGTCACTCAGGCGACCACGTCTGCCACAGTTGTCTTCAAAAGAGACGTCGTCCAGGCTGAGCCGCACCTGCAGCCCCGCGCTGTACGGCGGACCTGATCATTCGCCATCGCGCTTTGTTGGATGAGGGCGCGCACGTGCGTCCGCTGCCCGACGGTCCGGTCCCGCAGACCTATGGGCGAGCGATAGCCATGATTGCGCCAAGTTCCGTCGAAGCTTAGCACGGATGAGCACGCTCTGGTTGCCGAGGAGTCCGTCCTGCTGTTGACGAAGTGCACCGAGGCGCAGCTGGGATCCGGTGCTGCGCGGTCGGGCGCTAGGCGGGACGGGCTAGCGCCGTCCGCGTTGGGCCAAGTGAATACCGGAGGATAGGCGCCGCTGTGAGCGCAGTGAAGCCCGCCTGACGTCACCTCATCCGGTTGATGAAGCGCTACGGCGCGAGCGGCTCCCCAATGGATCTCCGTGGCCTGCCGAACGACTGGCTGAGGCCAGTAGCATCAGAAACAGCGCCCGATTGGCTTGGTACCTAGCCGCCGCGCGGCTCGCTTCCGAGCCATGCATGATAGGGTGCCCCTCGGTCGTGCAGAGACACCATCTGCATGCCCGGCGGCGCGGCTTGAGGTGGATTTCAAATAACGGCAATTCGTAAGGCATTCCCGGCGTCCCACTTACTCATTGTCTTCGCAGCGCGCTCCAGGTTTCAAGTGTTCATGAAAAAGGGTTTGAAAGCTCGAATTCTTGGATATAGCCTATCTCCGTCGGAGCTCACGTTCTTGCCGCAACGCAGAACGCGAGTGAGCGGCGGGCCAAGGCCGCCCCGTACCCAAACTCCATCTTTGACAAATCATTCGCATGCGGGAGCGGTGCTTCCGCGGGGATCATGCGGGCTGCCAACATGCCATCTTCGCCCAACAAGATTGCTCTGTTCATCGACGGCGCCAATCTTCACGCGACGTCCCGAAGCCTCGGCTTCGACATCGACTACAAGCGCCTTCTGAAGGAATTCCAGCGCCGAGGTATCCTGCTCCGCGCCTTCTACTACTCGGCCGTGATCGAGGATCAGGAATTCTGCTCGATCCGGCCGTTGCTCGATTGGCTTGACTACAACGGCTACACCGTCGTGACCAAACCGACGAAGGAATTCGTTGACTCGTTCGGACGGCGCAAGGTCAAAGGCAATATGGACGTCGAACTAGCCGTGCATGCCATGGAGCTGGCCGGCGACGTCGACGAAATGGTTCTGTTTTCGGGCGATGGCGATTTCCGTTCTCTGGTGGAGGCGGTGCAGCGCCGAGGCGTGCGGGTGACCGTGGTCGCGGCCATGGCGACCCAGCCGCCAATGGTCGCGGACGAGCTCCGGCGGCAGGCGGACGTCTTCACCGACCTCGTGGAGCTGCGAGCCGAGATCGGCCGGGACCTGTCCGCGCGCCCACCACCTCGGGAACGCGGCGATGTTCGTGGGCCGCCGCTGCGGCGCGCCACCACGGCGGCTCCGCGTCCAGAGCCGGACGAACTCATTCCGTAGCTCATGAGCGCACCCGCCCGGGGCGCGAGTTCGGCTTGCCGGCATTCGGTCACGAGTTTGCGACGTCGATCATGAACTCCGCCGAAGGCCAGGCGCTCCCGTGGGAGAGATCTGGTGCAGAGATAGCGCGACCGCCCGGTTTCGTCCGGTTTAGCCTTCCTCGGCCTGCCACATGCCGGCGAGGCCGTCACAGACCCTCCTGGCTTCTACGCTGCGTCGTGTCGGGCAAACGCGCAGCTGGGAGGCTGGACGGCGGATCCGGCCGAGCTCCGCGGGCTGGCACCTCCGACACCTGAACTGGATTTCGCGCTACGCGGACGCGGACTCCGCGGAACGGAACGAATCAGCGCGACCGCGTTGAATCGCCATGTGTGCTGTGGCGTTGCGTCAGTCTCGTTCGGGAGTATCGCGTGTCCACGGCGCCGTCAAAGCTGCTATTCCTGTTTATATCGAGCCGTGTGATCCCACGTTGCGCGAGAAGCCGCCGCGCGGCGAAGACTGGGTCTACGAGATGAAGGCCGACGGCTACCGCGCGCAGCTGCACCTGCGAGATGGGGATGCCAAGGTCTATTCACGCACGGGCCTGGACTGGACCGAACAATTCTCCTCGATCGCCGCGAGCGCCGACCTACTCAAGGCAAACAGTGCGATCATTGACGGTGAGGCCGTGGTGTACGGCAGTGGCGGCCTGCCGGACTTCCAGCAGCTCAGGCGGGAGCTCGGCCCCAAGCGCAGCGAGCGTGTGCGCTACCACGCGTTCGATCTCCTGTACCTCGACGGCTATGACCTGCGTGCCGTCGCGTATGAGGATCGCAAGCGCCTGCTGCAGCGGCTTGTGAAGGACGCGCCAAAAACCTTCATCTATATCGAGGCGCTTGCGGCCGACGGCAACGTGATCTTCGACAAGGGGTGCAAGCTGGGGCTGGAAGGCTTGGTCGCCAAGCGGCTGGGCGAGCCGTACCGCTCGGGTCGGCACGAGAGCTGGATCAAGCTCAAGTGCAAGAAGAGCGAGACCTTTCCGATCGTCGCCTTCGTGGAGAAGCTTGGGGCGCGCCCGCGCAAGGTCGCCTCGCTCTACGTCGGCCGGCGCCAGAACGGCAAGCTGCTCTACGCCGGCAAGGTGCGTACCGGCTACACAGAGACGACCGCGCGCGAATTGCGCGAGCGGCTGGATCCGTTGATCCGGCGAACTTCCCCGCTCGAGGTGCTCGTGAAAAAGCCCAAGGCGACTTGGGTTGAACCGACCATCGACGTCGAGGTGCAATACGGCGCTGACCGATGATGGCCTGCTCCGCGAAGCTGTGTTCAAGGGCTTTCGCGATGATCTTGCGGTGCGCAAGGTCAAGGCGCCGCGGCTGGTGCCGTCCGTCGCCGGCCGGCCGAAGCTGGGCGTCCTCCGAGAGAACATCCTGCAGCTTCTGCCCGAAGCCGTTGCTCCGTCGACAGAAGAACTCGCAGACTATTGGACCCGGCTCTGGAAGAAGGCGCTGCCGCACCTCGGGCATCGTCCGCTGAAGCTCGTGCGTCACGTGCACGGCACGACGTTCTACCACAAGGGGCCGCTGCCGAAGGACATTCCGGCCGCCGTGCACCAGCTCCGTATTCAGAAGCGCGAGGGCGGCCAGGGAACGCGCCTGTGGGTCGGCAGCCTGGATGGTTTCCTTGGGCTCGTCGAGATCGGCGCCGTCGAGCTGCACCCGTGGAATGCGACCGTCGAGGACTTCGAACATGCCGACCGCATCGTGATCGATCTCGATCCCGGAGAGGGTGTCGATTGGGACGCGGTCGTGGAGACCGCGCTCGAACTGCGCACGCTGATGAAGCGCGAGGGCTTCGAGACCTGGCCCAAGCTCACCGGCGGCAAAGGTATTCACCTGATGGCGCCACTGGATCAGCCGGTGCTGCACGACAAGGCGCATCGGATCGCGCATCAGTTGGTCTCCGCCCTCGCAGCGCGCCATCCAGACCGCTACCTCCTGTCTGCTCAGGCAAAGCGTCGCGATCGCATCTTCCTCGATTATCTGCGCAATGGCCGCGGCACCACCGCGATCGGCACCTATTCCCCGCGAGCCCGAGAGGGATTTCCGATCGCAGCGCCCGTGACCTGGAAGCGCATCGAGAGAGGGATCGCGCCGGACGCCTTCACCATCGACAGTCCGTTCCGCGCCAAACCAAGGAGGTGAGCCATATGTCGGATGCATTCGAGCAATGGGTGGAATGGCGCTACAAGCCTCCCGGCGACAGGCGCAGCATTCCTGCCGAACTTACGCCGCGGTGATGTCACTGCCTGAAACCGATCGATCCGACCGGCAGAGGGTGAACGAGGCGGTCCGCAGCCATGATGAAGTTCGCCGCGAGGGCAGAACCGTATGGCTCTATCTCGACCACTACGACGGCGAACCGAACACGATGGGGGATCCGGAGTGGGTCAAAGTATTTGCATCTGGGGATGCTGCCGACGCCTGGCTCCAGGACAACGACCCCGAAGGGCGTTGCTTGGGAATACGAAGTGGAAGGCGGTCCAGTTCAAGGATCGGTGTGGCTCTGCTTGCCCGATCCGGCGTCCAGAGCCATCGGTGAGCCCGACTGGATCAAGCTCTTTGCCTCGAAAGAGCGTGCGAAAAGATGGCTTGAGGGTAACGAGCCAAAGCGCGACATTTGGCAGTGCCCGGTTCAGGAGTGACGCGCATGCGTGCGTTCGTTGACAGCTCCGTCTGGTTCGCTGCGGCCGCCAAGCGGGATGCTCAGAATGAGCGCGCCAAGTCGATCCTTCAGAGCATCGATCAGCGCCTTACGACGGATCTGGTGCTGGCGGAGACGTGGCAACTCCTCAAGGCCCAATTCGGCAACGACGTTGCGGACACTTTCTGGGAGCGGCTGCGCGACGGCGGAGTTCGGATGAACCCATCCTCCGCTCCGATCTGGATGCGGCTTCGGAGAGAGGCGAGCTTGCCGAGCGAGAGCATTTCCTTCATCGACCGGACGAGCTTTGCGATGGTGGAGCGCATGGGGATCACCCGAGCAGCGACGTTCAACCCGGAATTCGCAGCGTACCGACCCCGCCGAGGTCGCAAGCGCCCCTTCCAGATCCTGAGCGAAGTCCACAGCGAAGTCTTCACAGCGCTCCAAGAAGCCCTTCTTGAACGCCGGCCCGTTCACGTGAGCCATGACGGCGAGCGCCAGACGGTCTGCCCCTACATCCTAGGCCACGCCGCCGGGGAGGAGCGCGCATTCGCCCTCCTCGTTGAGGCAAGTTCGAGCACGAAGCGTCCGGTCCGAAACCAGGTGGATCTGCCTTCGGCTGTCGAAGATCGAGGACGTCGCTTCGCCGATGCGCCCTGGATTGAGCAAGACTACCCGGGACTGTTGCAACGATGTGTCGATCAGGTGCACTTGGAGGCGACGCGACTACGACAGCTCGGGGGATAGCCTCGGCTAAGGTCTGTACGCATAAACGTCGGCTCCGCAGGCCCATCTGCGACCTCAGAGGCCATCTGCTCTTCGGCCGATCTTGGCGGTAAACCGGACATCGGACGGCAGCCGGTTAATAGTACATGCCCTAGCCGGAGACCGCCTGTTTGACGGTATACCGAGGTGCCTGGATGCCGGGCCCTAACAAGGCGAATCAAGCTGCAGCGTCAGCCGAGCCGGGGGTTTGCTCGGATGTCAGCTCGGCGCAATACAAAAAAAGCAGTAATATCAATACGACGTGGCGGAAAGAGTGTCAGTCAACTCCCATTGAAAGATAAAGCATTTTTGACATTCCTGGACCAAAACCCACCCTTCTGGTCTCAAAGCATCGCGATCGGCCCTGCCGAGGCGGGCGGCAAAAATTCTGGGTAAGGTCAAGAACAGAAGCCATCCGGCACCGGAGCGCGCGCTTCGGCGGTGGAAATTGGGGGGCCCTATTGGTCCCATAGGAACAAAGTGTCCATCTGGCAATTGCGAATCGCGGCAAACTTCGTCGCGTTGGGGCGCGCAGCGTGAATGAGAAAGATGCAGAACGCTACCAAGCCGAGGCGGAAGAATGCCGCTCATCGGCAGAAAAGGCTATCGATCCCACCGACCAGGAAGCATGGCTCCGGCTTGCCAATTACTTGCTGACACTGGCTCAGCGGATACTCTCGGTCCAAAGGCCGTAGCATAAAAAGGGGCCTTGATGACGGCTGCTAAAGAATTTGCACGTCCGGAAGCAACTCTTCTCGAGCAGATCGAGACGACCAAGAACGCAGACAGCGGAATGAGATCCAGCGTCAGCTCGACCACACCAGTTTTCCTCGATCGGCCCGAACCCTCGAGCGAGTAGGGCTCGCCATCGCAGACGCCACGCAGGTCTCGGGAACAGTGACAGGGCAGCCACCGCTTACTGGTCCCGGCGTTCCAGGCGACGGAACGTCGGTGGCCGACTGTGGACGAATGGGTCTCTCACATCATTCGTAAGCGTGATCTTCCGGGTTTTGGGCAGCCTGCCGGCTGCTCACCTGGGACGCTGAGTTCATCGAAGATTACGAATAAAGTCAGCACGAATGCCAATAGCAACGTTCCTACTCTCATTGATGCCCGGATTTGCCCGTTGTGAAGGTGCTTGTGGGCGGCAGGATCGGCGCCTTCCGTCATAGCCCTTGTAGGTTCCGGATGCGGGATCGTAGGTCAGGTAGTGCTGGCAGCCGTAGCCGACGTTTTGGCTCACGGCGCGTGACTTTGGTGGAACTGCTTCAGCCGCTTTGACCTCTGGTTGGCCGTTCTCTGGCGCGACGCCTTCCGATTGCTTTGCGGCGGGCTTCTCGTCCACGGCAGCGGATTTCTGTTCCATTGCCCGCAGCGCCTGCGCGCGCTCCGCCACCTCGTCGTCGCTCTTGTTGTGCGACAATGCTATCCCCGTTGTCTCGGTGCCGCGTCGCACCGTCGCGTATGCGCTCTCTATCGCGGCACTGCGGGCGCGTTCCTCTCCCGGCGCCTGGGGATGCAGCAGCGCCGGCTGGATAAAGATGCCGACGAGCACCATTGTGAGGACCAATGGGGCAATCCAGGAAACTACAAACCGCTGCCGCGCGTGCGCCGAACGAAGCGCCATGAACTCGCTGACGGTCGGAGATTGCGGTGCTTCTCTCCTCGATGAGGATTGAAAGAAGCTATAGCAGGGGTGCCAATGCGAGGGCGTTATCTCGCTCGGTTCGCCGTATTCTCCGATCCATTCACCTGTAGGCGACCAGTAAGCGACCTCAAGGGTTCCGCTCGCATCAAGTACGACGATGCTCCCATTCCTCGGTGCGGTCTCAATCGGATAGCGCATGCTAACCACGCCTCAGAGATTGTGGGAGGTTAGCTCCGGGGTCGAGCGCAGTCGAGTTAATTAGATCGGCGTAGAGGCCTTGTCTCCAAGCACCGCGATCGGCCGTACCGTGGCGGCCAGCAAAAGCACTGGGGTAAGGGCAAGAACCGCAGCCATCCCGCAATGGAGCGGGAGCTGTGACTCCCCTGGATCTGTGAGGGGGCTCGAACATCCATCGTCAGGGCGTGGCATTTGAGTATCAGGTTGTCGACGTCCAGCCACAACTGCCCTAAGGTCGTGTTGTTTATCCCGAGCGACGCGCGCGCCGTATTGGACCGCTAATTGAGCAGAGCCAAATAGCTCCCCCACATCGTCGGCATGCGTCTCTCCCTTGTGGAAAATCCGGAAGTAGTAACGTCTCATTAGCCGCGGCCCTCGTCCTTTTTGCCGCGATCATGCCCACGTCTCGGGGCGGCCGCACCTGTCGAAAAGGACAGGCTCGTCAAACAGAGCCATTCACCAGGGATTTGCGTACCGCGCACCGTGTGTTAGACCGCGCTCCTATCAATGAAGGAGCGCCGAGCTGGCCAAAAAGAAAAAGACTGTCCGCCGCGAGTGGACGCGTGACGATGTGAAGACGCTTAAGTCACTCGCGAAACAGAAGGCCGGTGTTAAGAAAATTTCAAAGACGCTGAAGCGAACGCCAGGCGCAACAACGGTCAAGGCGTCGTTACTGGGCGTCTCGCTCAGCACGCAATAGGCGGGCACCTCGGTCATCCGACAGCGCTCGCTTCACGCAACCTCAATCTGATAGGATGCCGCGCGATGCGACGCACGTTTCTGGGCGCTGTTGATCGCGCGCGGCATTCGTTAAGCATTTCCGGTTATGCCGATGCCATGTTGGGGACGGTGGGGCAGTTGCTATTGCGAGGTGCGGTAAGCGTTGCGGGCGCCGCTTTGACGGCCCTCTGCATCGCTGGAGTCCTTTCGTTGGTGGCGACGCACTTTCCGACCCAACAACAAGCAGTCGCCGAAACCATCGCACTCAAGAACGGTTGCGTACCCAGCCGGTGCGGCACGAAGGTGAGCGCTGGGCACTAACGGGAACAGCGATGCTTTCCAGGATCGAATATCCCCACTGGTTGATGCTCGCAGGAATGTCCTCGTGCTGGCGGGATTGATCGGATGGGCGTTCCAAAGAAACCTGCAAGCGGCCGAAGAAGTGCGAGAACCCGCAGTACTTAAAAGCGATCAACCGGCCGTAGAACCAGAGAGGGGTGTCGGTCGTTCCTAAAAAGTTTAAGCCCGCCCGCCGGCTTAGCTAACGGGAGCGATCCATCGCATGACGAACATTAAACCGGCGGGATCTTGCGCCCGGCGCTCTGGCAAATGCTTGTCTTGTCTTGTCTTGTCTTGTCTTGTCTTGTCTTGTCTTGTCTTGTCTTGTCTTGTCTTGTCGCGATCCTGCCGACCCAATTCCGGCGTCAGATTAATTACCGGCTTTCAATGATTTTGCGGTGTCCAGATGCTTTTGCAACGTATCTATCTGGCCGGAAGCATATTCTCCGGCAGCATCCTTACTTTTTGATGCCTTCTTGTACTCGGCGATATCCTTTTGGTGGTCTGCGATCATGTGAGTCGCGAACATTTTATCGAAGCCTGCGCCGGACATTTTTGACATCTTGTCATGGTCGGCTCTTTGCTTCGCATTCGGTCCGCTTGGTGAGTTCATTCCCAGTCCTTGGGCAGCATCTAAAGCCTTCTGATTGGCGGCAGCGTGATCTGTGGAAAGCATTCTGCCATATGACTTGACGGCATCGCTTTGACCGTTCTGCTGCGCCAGCTCTCCCATGCTCACTTCAGCGAAATTGCCCTCGATTGCCTTCTTGAGGAACGTTTCGCTTTGCTTATCTTTCGCACATGCGTTGGCAATTGAGAGCGTCATCAAGGTTGCTGTCCCGAGCGACAAAAGCATTCTGTTCACGGCAAACTCCTGTGGGGTGTTTGTCGATGAACACGCCAATCGTGGAGGAGGTTCCAATTGAGCACATCGGGCACGTTCCCTCTAGCGGCGCGGGCGCAGGTACTACCGCAGGATCGTCTCCGGCTTCGGGCGCTGCCAGGTCACAGGTCGAAGTCGGCACGATCCGCAACAGGAACCGAATAGTGCGGCCACTATTAGCTCCCTATGACCGATCGGGTCCTGTATGAAAGCAGCAACGGCGACGTCTGGTCTTTGGCGCGACAACCGGCTTCGAGCACGCCAGTCGTGAAGCACCAGCCGAATGCACGGTCAGGAGGACGCACCTCGTACATTGAAATCGGCAAATTCCTGCGGGACAGCGCAAAGGGTCCGGAGCACCAAGCGCTGCTCAACCTAATCGGGACTTTGATACCAGACTAACGAGGACGCAATAATGCGGTATCCTTGGACTTTAGCGGCAACTCTTTTCGCGTTCGGCGCCATTGCTTGGGCTGTGGTGGCTGAGCGCCCTCCAGAGAACCCGCTCCGGATCGAGGCTTCCCTGACATTGACCGCCGACCCCGACATTCGATTGGTCTCAGAGCGCAGCCCTTACATGCGGACAGTGCGGTAATAACGAACAGGCGCCCAGCCGCCAGCGTGACTCGGCGGCGGTTCTGAGTGGCGGTGCGGGATGTTGTTGGGTTCGATCATTTGAATCCCTCAGTTCGAGTTCTCTTCATCAGCTCCGCGCGAATCCCAGCGCGACCTCGACCGGCTGGCGGCCACAACCAATCAGTGACCTTGGCTCGCGATGTAGGGGAAATGCGCGGAAGTTCGAGCGGCCGAGCGCTGCGGCAAGCCATATCTTGATGTCCCTCAGTTCATACTGATCATCCGGGCTGCGCAGCATTTCGCAGCCTTGTCGCAATGGGCGGAGCGCTTCCGGAGCGATGTTCGCAGCGGCGCTGCTTATCTCGTTTCAGTCGTGCGGGCATCAGCGCGGGCGCCGAACATAGTACTGAGGCCTTCCGGGCGGCCTCTCTGCATGAGGTGCAGTGCGAAATGGATTTTTTGCTGGCTTTTCCCACACGACGGCTTCAGACTTGCCCCCATTAAGAAACTCAATTCTTTCGGGGGACATTGCAATGGCAAACCTGCCGTTTCCCGTGATGCCTTTCGCGGGTTGTTCGCTTTCCATGCTGCGAAGGCTCATCACAATCATAAACCCGAGGGCGAACATTGCCTTCTGAAGCTATTCGGATCTGCGGAAGACATTCCCGATAGTTTACTACTGCAGTGGTCGGACAGAGTTGAGCTGCTCGGCTCCGAAACCGTTGGCCCCGATAAGCCGGAGCGCTCCACTGCGCCGATATGCACGAAAACATCCTGGCCGCCGTCATCGGGCTGGATGAAGCCGAAACCCTTGGTCGCGTTGAACCACTTCACAATGCCTGTCGCCACGTCCGCCTCCCCGTTAACAATGACAACAGCCAAGGTCGCCTCCTTGGGAGCTGACAAGCAAAACCCCCCGCGCCCGAACGCTGAGGGTATTTTCGAAGCAATTAGTTGGTCTAAGCAATGAGCGAACGATAACGGGCGGATGTCCGATGGGTTGTGAAGTAGTTCACAGATCGGAACAGAAAAGCCCACTACCGTGTCCGAGAGCGCTGGCGTCGTCCCTTCGGGGATTTCTTGTTTTCGTCATTTGAGTCCCGTCAGAATTAGAAGGACGCGGGATTTAGCGCCTGGCCAGGGGGATGCCGACGTCGCGTAGCGATGATATTCCGCTCCAGCGACGTCTTGGAATGTTGCCTCGGGGGCCGCTTCACCCCGTGAAGCAAAAAATGGGAATTAATTAATATCCGTCACAGGAAGACGAGGATGATCGACGACCAGTTGGCGCGTGCACATCGCAAC
This sequence comes from Bradyrhizobium sp. 139, assembly GCF_023074175.1. GTDB lineage: Bacteria > Pseudomonadota > Alphaproteobacteria > Rhizobiales > Xanthobacteraceae > Bradyrhizobium. Next base: position 10,881 of record NZ_JADPKS010000114.1, on the reverse strand, counting down.
ATATTCAGCGTTATCGCCACCTATTGCAAACCAGCTTGACAGAGTTCGAGCGCCAGTTTGTCGAAAGGCGCTTGGACGAAGAGCGATCGAAGCTGGAGATGCTGGTCAGCTCGTGCTCAAAGGAGGTGCACAGAGACCAATCACTTCCCGAATAGCCACTAAGCCAAGTCGCCTGACGGGTGGCAAGGGTATGAGACATATGCCCGTCAGCGTGAACCGGCGGGCTGTCCAGCGTGATGAGTGAAGCCTAGCCTGGGCACGGCACCTGTCCCAAGTGACATTGCCACATGATTCTCATTTTTCGTGGGGATCAATTGAGCGGCCTATTTCATAGTTTGAGAGGAAAGTATTCATGGCAAGGGAAAATTGCTTGATTGTTCACGCCGCTGGGAAACAGTTGGATCTGCTGCGCGGCGAAGCTTCTCGCATTGCAAAAGGGAGCAAGGTCGACTGGTGGATCGATCGTGCAGACGTCGGCACGCGCTTTTGCTTTGAAGACGTGAAGGCAAAAGAGGCCTTCGCGAGTACCTGCGACAGCTTCGGCGTCCCGTGCCGAGACGGCTAGCCGGAGCACCGCGGGAGACCACCCAACCACTTGCGCTCGCCCTTCGGTTGCGGTTGGATCATGGTTCTAGGGACTATTGATCCATGGCCATCCAATTGATTGTGGCGAAGGTTCTCAGAGACGAGCTTGCCTTGCGGGGCATTCGATCCTTAACAGCGGAAGAGTCGGAGACGATTGCTGCTCGCATCTTTGAGCGGATCACTGAACTCGAGCTGGAGCTTGCCGCGCGGGATTTCAACATCCCGACGAGCAGCGACGACCAACCAACGTGACGAGCCGGTCGTTACGTCCGTTTGCGATCCACTGCGAGCGAGGCCGGATAACGTACGGATCGTCTTACGCGAGCTCGCGGCCTCGCCCCACTAAATTGCGGCGGTCCGTTCGATGTCCTCTTCGTCTTTACAATCAGGCGAAGGCATTCACGCCGCTGATAGCATCGCCTGCACGCCACGCGCTGTTGGCGCTCGCTTCGCCAGAGACTCTAGGACTGCTGGCCGATTAATTGGATGCGTTGCAGCTGGCTCTCTGCTTGCTGCACTGCGTCTACGTTCCGCCATGCAACACATTCCAGAAACATCGGTATGAAATCACCTCTCAGCATATCAATCGCGGACGTGCCGGAACGCGCCTTATGAGTTTGCATTGTTCTTTTGTTTTTGTGATTTGTAGTGAGGTCGATCATGCGTCTGCTTTCTGGAATGATCGTGATTGCAACAGTCTCCGCTTGGACGGGCCTTCACGCGCCCCCTGCTGTCGGGCAAACATTCAATGACCGATGGTCCATCATTCCAAAGGCTCAAGCGGAGCCCGCTCCTGAAGGGCTCGATCAGACAAAGAAGGATGAGCCGCAAGCGCAATCTCCGAACGGACAAGAGCCCTTGAAAGATCGTTCAGGCGCTCAATCATTCAATCGAATCTTTTCCGGAAAAGCCTCCTACTATTCGTATTCCAAAGGCAAGACAGCCAGCGGCTCATCGTTTGATCGGAATCTACTGACCGCGGCGCACCGCCGTCTGCCGTTCGGCACGAGACTCCGGGTCATTGATCTTGAGACGAATAATTCGGTGGTGGTTCGTATCACCGACCGCGGACCATGGGTCCGTGGCCGCGTCCTCGACCTCTCGCTCGCCGCCGCGCGCAGCTTGGGGATTACGGATCGTGGCGTGGCTCAGGTTCGTGCTGAGGTGTTGTAGCGTACGTCCATCGCCTTGCGAAAACACACACAACCGCCGCCGCGCGCCTTTGCGTCAACGGTCCAGCTTTTGGCCTGAAACGAATCTGCCGTGCCTCTAAAAAACCCTGGCGCTATCGCGGCCCTCGTATCGGCCCTCCGGCTCGTCTACGGAGACGAAGTCGCGCGAACCATGCTCCTCGAGGGTATGAGCCTTGCTGCGCTGATTGACGCGATGTTCTCCGCGCCGATGCGACATTGCGATGCCATTCGATACGTCGCGACTGCCTTAGATGACTTCGCCGTTACACCAGAACTTGGCCCGGTCTGGCACCTTCGCTACCTGTATGATGACCAGCCCGGCTCATTTCGCGTTGTCGATATGGAGATAGCCACGCCGGCCGGTACTCTGTCCAGCAACGACCTTTGGCTTCGGCTGCCCGTCTAACCTCGCAACCTCTGCAATGTGACCCGCTCTGTCGACGATTAGCGAGGGCCCGGTGCCTTCCTTGACGGCCTTGTGGGTCTTGATCTTGCCGGCCGGTAGTTCCTGGATGTCGAGTAGCGCGCGGGCGCATAAGCTAGCGAAATGTCATTCGACGTCAGGCAGTGCGCGGGCGAGCACGCCCTAATCAGTGGGAGCGCAGCCAGCTAACCGGCGAGGGGCCCCGACAGCATCTCCATCCCGGCCTCAATGGCCGCAATGTCCCGCTCGAGCCGGACTGCTCGGCGGCAAAAGGATACCGCGCCTTCGACCTTTGGACGATGGCAGTGGGCTTGGGGCGCGCACACTCTCCTTGCTCTCCCGTCCTAGTTGCGCTTGGATCGGCGCCGGGTCTGGGGAGATTTCCGTTATGCGTATTCTATTGGTAGTGGCGGTTTGCGCCACGTTGCCCGGCTGCATGACCGCCGGCGATACTGTTTCCTTCAAAGCATCGAATCCACAACAGCAGGCATTAATGCGGGACGGGCAACCTGCCCTCGTCTCTCGTCAGAAGAGCTCGCTTGTGCTCGTCCGGCCGGCCTCTCGCCAGCTCCAGGCGAACGGCCGCCCGGTTTTCGTCGTCGGCATCAATAACCTCAGTAGACAACCCGTCGACTTCCGTGTTGCTCAGGTTGAAGCGATCCAACACGCCGGTGGCTCCGACTTCGAGATGAAGATCGTCACGTACGAGATGCTGGTTCAAGAGGAAAAGAATCGGCAGGTCGCCGCCGCGCTCCTAACTGGATTAGCCGCTGGCGCGAACGCCTATGGCGCATCCCGGGCTGGCTACGGCAGCTACACGACGCCTGGCGGTCGGACCGGCACCTTCTACAGTCCGACCGCCGCTGCGATCGCGCAGGGCAACGCTGCCGCTCAAAATGATGCGATGATTGCCACAACCATCGAGGCGGGTCAGCGCAACATGGCCGCGCTCGAGCAGTCAGTCATCAAAGACAACACGCTCATGCCTGGCGAGTGGTACGGCGGGCAATTGCATGTCGCTCCCCCCACCGATCAGGGCGGAGCTCAAAAGAGCTACACGATCATCATCACTGTCGGCACTGATCGCCATGTGATCGATGTAGCACAAGGCCCGCCGGGAGTTTAGTCAGATGAATATCATCCACCGAGAGCAGCGTCGCGAGCTGCGGCGGCCCAAGGCTCTCTCGATCATCGTTGCAGCAAGTCTTTCAATTTGCGCATCCATGCCCGCCAAAGCTGACTGCAGCAGCGCGATTTCATCCTATAACTCGGCAGTGATCGACATCGATAGCTATTTAAAGCGGTACACTCGATGCCTGGGCTCCAGCAATGGATCAGACGATTGCTCCTCCGAGTTTCGCCGCTTGCGCTCTGCTCAAAATGACTTCGAAAGCGCAGTTTCTGAATATCAGGCGTATTGCCGAAGATGAGCAGCGTGAGGATACTGCTCGCAAGCTCGCTCGAGCGGAGATCGTGTGCACGCAGACGGCGCTGGGGACTACCGGGTCCTCACAGTCGATTACGGCCGAGGTAATTAGGCCCACTTCGATGATTGTAACTGAAGTCCAAGACCAAGCGATAGCCGCGCGAATGGCCCTCATTGTCGGTGCCGATCGGTTCGATCGGCTCTTCCGAGCTGTCCGGTTCTACGAAGTGGATAGCGATATACTGTACGTCTATGCACGAGACGAGGATGCCGCGGCAGAGATGGAGGACGAGTTCGCGCTACATATCTCGATCATCGCCTCGAAGATCCTCGATCGCCAGATCAACGTAGTGCTCGTTCTCTCGCGGCAACTCATGAACTTGAACGATAGCTGTCCACATCCCTCACTGGAACAGGTGGACAAGGTCAAGCCTGCGATTTGCGAACCCCAGCTCTGTGTTGTGCGCCGGAACGACGGGGTTGGACGGCGATTCCTTCCGCGTTAGTGGAGTTCGCGATGTTGATGTTCCGGGAGCGACGCCAAGCTTATCGCACGGTCGAAGGTTGGGCTCGGTCGGTGTTGTGGGAAGCTGGTGCAATCCAGGAATGCGAAGAGCACGGTTGGATGCAAGATCGTGCCGATCCTCACGCCCGCGATCGCGCTTTCAAGATTGCTCGGCAGCACGGTTTCGCCAGATGCGGCTGCCATCGCAGTAGCCGAGGTCCTGGACGGGATCGGCGACACTTGCCCCGAATGCCTGCCCTAAGACGGCCGCTGAGTTGGCGGCAATTTGGTGTCAGGACGCCGTAGTCGGCTCATGACCTCAATAATCCCGAGGAGCGCGCGAGCTTCGAAGCTTCCTATCGCCGGCGCGCGATCCAGAGACCGAGCAGGAACGCAACGAAAAGCGACTGCAAGGGTGCCTTCATCGTGATCTCGCGCACATTATCTGCCCAGCGCATCGTAGACTCCTCCGAAGACGACCGAAGCGGCTGCTTGCGCACTCCAGACGTCTCGGCACCCTCACCGTCGTTCACGAGCCCGGAGGCTTCAGTCATTGCCGAGGCTTCGTTCATGTCCATGCGGTTCTCCTACTCTGGCTTCAGGCCGACTTCCGTTGCGGCTTTGCCGACGGCTTCTTTGCCGATGTTCCCTTCGCCGGCTTCTTGCCGGCAATCGACATCAGCATCTCTTTCTGTCCGGCCGCCGCCTTGCGTGGCTTCTTGGCAGGCTCGTCTGCCTTTGCCGGCGCGGCCTCCTTGCCGACTGATCGGCGAAGCGCCTCCATCAGGTTGACCAGTTTGTCGCTGCCGGCTTTTCTTTCGGCGTGATCGGCTTTCCGGCCCGCTTCTGGTTGATGAGCTCGATTAGCGCGGTCTCATAATGGTCCTCGAAACTTTTCCGGCTCGAAGTTGCCGGCCTTCTAGTTCACGATGGCGAGATCGAGCATGTCCTTTGTGACCTTCACGTCCTGGATCTCATCGAAATACTCCTGTTCGGAGCGGACCTCGTAGGGGTAGCGCAGCAGCGTTCCGACGAGGCCCTTGTCCATCGGCTCGAGCGCGATGATGTGCTCGCGGTTGGTCAGCACCACGCGCCCAATGGCGACCTTGTTCATCTCGCGGATGGTCTCGCGGATCACGGCGAAGGCGTCGTGTCCGACCTTGCCGTCGGGCCGGACGTAGTAGGGCCGGATCAGCTAGCGCGGGTCGATATCGCTGCGGTCGACGAATTCGTCGGTCTCGATGGTGCGCGTCGACTCCAGCGCGATCTCTTCGAGCTCCTCCTTGGTCACCTCGATGAACCGGTCCTTTTCGAGCGGGTAGCCCTTCACGATGTCCTCGTTCGGCACCTCGTCTCCGGTGTCCGCGTCGACCTTGAGGTACTTGATGCGGTGACCCGTCGCCCGGTTGAGCTGGTTGAACGAGATCTTCTCGCTCTCCGAGGTCGCCGGGTACAGCGCCACCGGACAGGTGACCAGAGACAGACGAAGGAAGCCTTTCCAGTTCGCGCGGGGGGCCATGGTGAACGCAACGCTCCAGGGTACGGGACTCGGACTCAAGACGAACGGGCCCAGCCGGTTCCGACAGTCCGCCGGCCGCCGCCGTGATCCATCGTTAACGGCCCCGCAGCGCCAGCGGAAACAGCCGTCTGCCTTGACTCGCATCGAACAAAGAGGGAACATCTGGCATGTCCGCCGAAGCCAAGACCCCCACGCCCGCCCCTGACGACCTGAAAGCCGCCGCCGACCAGGCGATTGCGGCCTGCGGCGGTGACGCCCGGGAAGCGGTCAAGGCACTCATCGTTGCGAACGGCTTCCTTGAGGCGCAGGTCGAGGAGCTTCGGGCTTCGGTTTCCGCAGGTTATGCGCGCGGCCGGTTCGACGTCCCGCGCGACCGAAAGGATTGGTACGACTGAGATGACGGAGGTGACCTACTACGTCGCCCTGCCCTTTGTGGCCGCTGACGACGGCATAGCCGCCGGCGAGGCGACGGAGTGCTTCTCGGCCAATGCCGCCGTGATGCGCGCCGAGGCGCTCTCTCGCAAACCCGGCATCCTAGGCTCGGTCGCGTTCAGCCGCAGTGGGGATCCTGCGACGGGCGATTTCGGCGACGCCATCGTCATTCGCAAGTTCGGCGAAGTCCCGGACGACCTGAGCGCGCTCTGATGCGAGGCGCATCGCCGATGCTCGCTCAGCCGACACGACAGGACGTTGTAGGCAGCCCGGGGAGCCGGCCAGTCGTCCGCCGAGACGGCCGTACGCGCCGCTTACGCACCTTGGAAAGGAATTTGTGATGCGGCACCAACTCACCCGCGCCAGCTCCTCGCCGGCGCCGCTGCGGCCTGCGCCGCCATGCCGTCGGCGGCCGTGATCGAGGCCGTGGAGGCGGCGCCGGCGGAGTGGCCGACCGCGCCGTTCGACCGGCAGGCCTTCTTCGATGGCAAGCTCGATTGGACGTTCTACGCACGCCGCGAGTGGAGCGGCATCGATCGAGTCGAGGAGACCGCGTGATGGCTTACGCAAGACCGCGGCCCGGCGACAAAAAGATCTCATTCTCGATCCCGCTCACCTTGGCCGACGCCAAGACGTTCTCTCACGCGCTCGCCTGGACAAAACGTGAGGCGTTCAAGCTCGGATTGCTCTACAGCGACGCAGAGCATGTTGCCCTCGAACAGGCAACGACGGATCTCTCGATCAAGTTCGAGCGCGCCATCAGGGAGGCTTCCTGATGCGCACCGACCGCCGCCTGTCGACGGCAGGTCGATGACGCGCGCTCCCGCCACACGGCCGCACGGGGACGTCAACGAATTCAACGGCTGATGCTGCTGAACCAGGCCGCCTTCGGTCCGGCACGCCCCTCGGGCTACGCCGCGATCGAGTCCGCCAGGACGTCCGCCCGGACCACGCGATTGCGACCTCGGTGTTTGGCCGCATAGAGCGCCTGATCGGCCATGCGCATGACCTTGCCCAGATCCATTTCACCATGAGATTGGGCGAGTCCGATGCTGATCGTCACGTTGGTCGAGGCACCTTCGCCGACGACTGCTTCGGCGGCGCAGGCCTGCCGCAGATCTTCGGCGTATTGGGCAGCGCACTCCTTGGATACCCCGGTCATCACAAGGGCAAATTCCTCGCCGCCATGCCTTGCCACCAGCATCTGCATTCGCTCGGCGAAGGAGCACAACACCTGCGCGACCGCGATGAGCACCTTGTCTCCGAAGTCATGCCCGAACTGGTCGTTGATCGCCTTGAAGCGGTCGATGTCGCACATCAGCACGGTGGTTGACAGGTTCGCATCGCGCGCCTTGCTCAAGGCGGATTCGGCGGCCTGGTCGAAGCCCCGTCGGTTGAGCAGTCCGGTCAGCTGGTCGGTGCCGGAGATTCGCTGCAGTTCGGCGCGCGTCAGCGCCAGCTCCCGCATCGTCAGCGCGGATCGGTAGCTCAGGGCCGCCGTGAGCAGCCCCGAAACCATCATGCTGATTAGGATGGACGATTTGGTCACGAAGCCGACGCGCACCAACGCATCCGGATCGGGTCCGAACTGCACGAGGCACAGGGACACCGTCAAGACCACGGTCAGGCCGACGCTCACGGCGGAGCGGCCCATCGTGTGGCGCAGCGCGTCCCGGTGCGTAATAATGTCGTTGGCCATCGCTCTGCCGTCATAAAGCGACCAGCATCCACCCCTGACCTTCACAGCAGGTTAAGGCACTCTCCGCTCCGGAGACGCCGTTAACGCCACCGGAACGACAACGTTCAATTTGCGGTGCCGCGGATAGCGTGCCGCGGAAGAGCTTCGCTTCCGCGCAGACGGCCACCCGGCCGACAGCCGCCCCGCCAAAAGGGGCCTGAAGAGGCTAACTAGCTAGGTGGAAAGTGTAGGTTGGGCGGTCCGCTGACAACTTGAAGTGCTTTGCGAAACGCGGTGCGAGCCCGGCGCCTCGTTCAATCCAGGTGAGGAGCAGCCCGTTCCCGCGCCCGCTGGGGAACCATTCAGCATTTCGCGTTGAATCCGCATGTGTGCCGTGGCGTTGCGTCAGCCCCATTTTAGACTATTGCGCGTCGCCGGCGCCCGCAAAACTGCAATTCCAGGTTACATCGACCCTGTGACCCCACCTTGCGCGAGAGTCCGCCGCGGGGCGCGGATTGGGTGTACGAGATCAAGGCGGACGGCTACCGCGCGCAGCTGCACCTGCACCAAAGCGACGCCATAGTCTATTCCCGCGCGGGCTACGATTGGACCGAACAGTTCTCGTCCATCGCCGCAAGCGCCGACCAGATCAAGGCCGACAGCGCGATCATCGATGGCGAGGCCGTGGTGTACGGCACCGGCGGCGTGCCGGACTTTCAGCAGCTGAGGCGCGAGCTCGGCCCCAGGCGCAGCGAGCGTGTGCGCTATCATGCGTTCGATCTCCTGTACCTCGATGGCTACGACCTGCGCGGCGCCGCGTATGAGGATCGCAAGCGTTTGCTGCAGCGCCTGCTGAAGAACGCGCCGGAGACCTTCATCTATGTCGAGGCTCTCGCTGCGGACGGCAAGGAGATCTTCGACAAGGGCTGCAAGTTAGGACTGGAAGGCCTCGTCGCCAAACGACTTGGCGAGGCCTACCGCTCTGGGCGACAGGAGAGCTGGATCAAGCTCAAGTGCAAGAAGAGCGAGACCTTTCCCATTGTCGCGTTCGTCGAGAAGCTCGGGGCACATCCCCGCAAGATCGCCCCGTTCTATGTCGGCCGGCGTGAGAACGGCAGGCTGGTCTACGCCGGTAAGGTCCGCACCGGCTACACCGAGACGACCGCGCGTGAATTGCGCGAGCGGCTCGATCCGCTGATCCGGCGAACATCCCCGCTCGACGTGCCCGTGAAAAAGCCCAAGGCGACCTGGGTTGAACCGACCGTCGACGTCGAGGTGCAATACGGGGCACTGACCGATGACGGCCTGCTCCGCGAAGCCGTGTTCAAGGGACTTCGCGACGACCTTACGGTCCGCAAGGTGAAGGCACCCCGGCTGGTGCCGTCCTCGGCCGCACCGGCCGAAGCTGGGGGTCCCTCAGGAAAACATCCTGCAGCTGCTTCCCGACGCGGTGGTGCCGTCGAAAGAGGAGCTCGCAAACCACTGGGCGCGGGTCTGGAGGAAGGCGCTACCGCATCTGGGACATCGGCCTCTCAAGCTGGTGCGGCACGTCCACGGCGCCACTTTCTATCACAAGGGGCCGCTGCCGAAGGACATCCCGCCAGCCGTGCACCAGCTGCGCATCAAAAAGCGCGAAGGCGGCGAAGGCACGCGGCTGTGGGTCGATAGCCTGGATGGCTTCCTCGGCCTGGTCCAGATCGGCGCCGTCGAGCTGCATCCGTGGAATTCGACCGTCGAGGATGTCGAGCACGCCGATCGCATTGTCGTCGACCTCGACCCAGGAGATGGCGTCGAATGGGAGGCCGTGGCCGAGACCGCGCTCGAGCTGCGCATCCTGATGAAACGGGAAGGCTTCGACGCCTGGCCGAAGCTGACCGGCGGCAAGGGTGTCCATCTGATGGCGCCGCTCGACCAGCCGATGCTGCACGACCAGGCCCATCGCATCGCTCGCGGGCTCGTTTCGGAGTTCGCCGCCCGCGATCGCGGCCGCTATATCCTGTCTGCGCAGGCGGCGCGAAACGGCCGCATCTTCCTCGACTATCTGCGCAACGGCCGCGGCACCACCGCGATCGGCACCTATTCGCCGCGCGCGCGAGAAGGATTTCCGATCGCTGCACCCGTGACCTGGAAACGCTTCGAACGCGGCATCCGTCCGGACGCGTTCACCATCGAGAGCCCCTTCCGCGTGAAGAGGAGCTAGACGATCATGGCCGACGCATTCGACCGGTGGACCGAATGGATCCACAAGCCGCCGGGCGACCGCACCGGGCTTTCGTCCGACGTGCACGCGACCGTGATGCTCCTGCCGGAGGAGGACCGCACCGACCGCCAAAGAGTCAACGCTGCGGTTTGGCATTGGGCCGAGTTGCGAAGGACGGGACGGACCGCCTGGATCTATCTCAACGACTACGACAATGGAGAGCGACGGCACGTCGGCGATGCCGAGTGGATGAAAGTTTTCACGTCCGCCGATGCCGCCGACAGATGGTTCAAGCAGCACGATCCCGAAGGGTTGCCTGGGAGTACGAAATCGAAGGCGGTCCGCGGCAACAGACCGTCTGGATCCATGTTGCCGACGAGGGCTCGAGGGCGATCGGAGACCCCGCCTGGGCCAGGCTGCTCGCCTCCAAGCAGGCGGCCGAGAAATGGCTTGAGCAAAACGCCCCAAAGGGTAGGATCGCGGACTATCCGATCGAGGAATGAGACGTGAGCACGTTCGTCGACAGCACCGTCTGGTTCGCGGCAGCGGCGAAACGCGACCGCAACACGAACTCGCCAAACCCATACTCAGACCGGTTCGACTGAGCTACGGCGGAACGCAGCAGACCGTCTGCCCCTACATCCTGGGCCACGCCGTCGCGGAGGAGCGAGCATTCGCGTTGGCAGTGGATGGCGCTCGGCAGCGCAAGAAATCCGAACTGCGAGTCGAAAACGTGCAGGAGATCGAAATCCTGGATCAGCCATGGACGGAGCAAGCCTATTCCGGGCGTGTTAAACGATGCGTGGACCAGGTTCACCTGGCCGGGCTCGGCCAGATGAAGCGACCCCGCTCCAGGCGTTTTGTGAACAGGCAGGCGCCCTGGCCGTCATGCCAGATCACCTTCAAGAGATTGCCGCGA
>NZ_JADPKS010000166.1 GCF_023074175.1 Bradyrhizobium sp. 139 | reverse complement strand
GCCGGGCTCGGCCAGATGAAGCGACCCCGCTCCAGGCGTTTTGTGAACAGGCAGGCGCCCTGGCCGTCATGCCAGATCACCTTCAAGAGATTGCCGCGACGACCGCGGAAGCAAAACAGGTGACCGCCCAGCGGGTCGCGATGCAAGATCTCCTGAACCTGCAATGCCAGCGACGGAAAGCCCTTCCGCATGTCGGTATAGCCGGTCGCGAGCCATACCCGCACGCCGGCAGGCAACGGGATCATCGTGGCCGCCCGTCAGTCAGCGCCGCCACGACTGCGCTCAGCGTCGCCGCGTCAACCGCGCCCGTGATCCGCATCCGAACCCCGGCCGCGAACTCGATCTCGATCGCACCGCAGGTCCCGGAGGGCACCGTCAACGGCTGCCGGTCGGACGCAATGGAGACCGCCGCAAAACCGACTTCGTCAGCTTGCCGCTGCATCGGACCAGACCCGAAAACGAGGACGCCTGTGCGTGCCTGCCGCCGCCAGGCCGTGACCAGATTGCGGTGAACATCATGTCGCCGAGCAACCTCGACAACACTGGCCCCAGGCGCGAGGCTCTCCTCCACGATCCGAAGCTTCTCGGCAGTGGTCCATCGCCGTCGCCGCTCTGGACCGGATAGAACCGTTACCGTCGTCACGTTTGCTCATTTGTTTGCAAATTAATGAGCAAAGCATCTCACGCTTGAGCACGATCCGGGAAGGC
>NZ_JADPKS010000080.1 GCF_023074175.1 Bradyrhizobium sp. 139 | reverse complement strand
GCAGAAAGCTCGGCTGATCCCGGCTGACACCGGTCTTGAAGGTACGATTCGTCATGCCGAATCGTACCTTCCTTCGCTATAAGAATCTTGCCCAGTCTCTGCGCTCCATCCGGGCTACGACATCGAAAAATGCCGCGGGAGGAGTTTCATGCCGGACACCAAGCTGACGATCTGGGGCCGTGCCAACTCGGTCAACGTGCAGAAGGTGCTGTGGTGCCTCACCGAGCTCGACCTGCGCTATGAGCGCATCGACGCCGGCATGAGTTTTGGCAAGACCCGCGAGGCCGACTATCTCGCGATGAATCCCAATGCGCGAATCCCGACGCTGGTCGAGGGCGATTTCGTGCTGTGGGAATCCAATTCGATCATGCGCTATCTCAGCCTCGCGCACGGCCGCGGCACGCCGATCTACCCCGAGGCGCCGAAGCTGCGCACGAGCGTCGACCGCTGGCTCGACTGGACGCTGTCGACGGTGCAGCCGGTCGACCGTCCGGTGTTCTGGGGCATCGTGCGCACGCCGCCCGCCGAGCGCGACATGATCCAGGTGCAGCGGGATGCCGATGCCGCCGCCGAGGTCTGGGCGATCGCCAACCGCCTGCTCTCGTCGCGCCGCTTCATGGATGGCGACCAGTTCACGCTGGCCGACATCGCGATCGGCGCCTATGCGCGGCGCTGGCTCGGCGTCGAAGGCATCACCCGCCCGGCCCAGCCGCACCTGACGCGCTGGCTCGCCGAACTCGGCCAGCGGCCCGGATTTGCACAACATGTCGCACCGCCAATGTCGTGAGGCGGTGGCGCAGCTTAAGTTGCGATGAGAGCGCGATGAATCGGCGTTTTGCCGCGCGCGTCAGGCGCCGCGGCCGCACTTGACGGCTACTGTGCATGGGGTTGTTTTCGCAGTTTTTGTTGTGGGGCGGTGCCTAGCCCCAGCCGCGCTCGACCAGCAGCACGCAGACGATCAGCACCAGCGTCACGGCCGCCGTGGCCAGCCGTGCCGTCCAGCTCAGGCCGCGGCCGACCCACCACAGCAGCGCGCAGTACATCACGACGGGAACGATGATGTCGGGCCGCAGCAGATCCGCCGGCATGGGCATCAGCGCCTGACCGTGGTCTCGACGCTGATCGAGCCGCCGATCTTCACGCAGGTGCCGGTGCCCTCGACCATGAAGAAGCGCGGGCCATAGGAGGCACAGGAGCCCGCTCTTGCCGTTCCGCCCGCGCCCTTCAGCGGCAGAGCCTTGCCGGCCTGCGGCCGCTCGGCAGGCGGCAGGCGCAGGGCCTCCGCGGCGGACGCTGACGTGGCTGCCAACGAGATGAGGATGAGAAGCGGCGCACGCATGCCGCCGTTCTAGCCCGGACCGGCGCCAGGCGCCATCCGGTCGCTTCGCCCGGGATCAGACGAACTTGATGCCGGCCGATTTGCCGCGGCGCCAGATCACCTGGCAGCGCCGCCCGGTGCGGGCATCACGAGAGAACGCCATCCGGACCACGCCCGGCAGCTGGCTCGCGTCCTCGTCCAGCGTGATCTTCGCGCCCGTCGTCGAGATGTCCTGGACCAGGCAATGCCGCGCCGCGAACCCGCCGTCGAGCGTAATCCAGGCGTGCTGCGACAGCGATTTGCGGGCTGTGCGCTTCTTGGGCGGTGGCATGGACAAAATTCTCCGGTTCCAGCGCTATCTCAGGGAGCCCTAAGAAACCGTTGAAATCGCCCCCGAATGATCCCGGGGTGGATGCTATCCACCGGTGCCGAAAGACCGTTCCCGAACGGCTTGCCCACGGCCCCAAAGGCCATTATACGTTCGCGCGCTGCAAGCCGCCGGGCACTGTTCGGGCGGCCCGCGGCCGTGCCGCCAAAAGCGGCGGGGCCTTGCGTTTGCTCCCTTCGTCTATCGGTTAGGACGCCACCCTTTCACGGTGGAGAGAGCGGTTCGATTCCGCTAGGGAGCGCCAACATCCGGGCCATCGGGTGACGCGGCGAAATCCGCCGTCCCCGCGCATGAACCTCCCGGCCCCTCGGACATCCTCGGCGACGCCGTCGGCTACATGGTCCTGTTCGGCATCGTCGCCCTGCTCTTCCAGTCGCGCGTTCCGCTCTACCTCAACGCCTTCCTCTTCTTCACCGACGGCGCGCGTATCGAATCCGCGCTCGCAAACATCGGCATCCGGTTCAAGCCCGATACGATCGGCCCCGACATCGTCAAGGGCTTCGCATCGCTGTTCGGATGGTTGGCGCTGCTGGCGTCGTTGCGAACCTCCGTCCGGGCCTGGCTCGCGGCATGGATGCCGTCGGACACATCATGGTCCTCCATTGCCGGCATCGCCGTCGTGTTCGCCATCGTCGAAGCATTCGCAGCGCTCGCGATGCGGCACGCATTGCGCGGTTCGGATTGCAGATCAGGTCGAACAGCCTGACCGCGACGGCGATCAAGCTCCTCATTGCCGTTGGCCTGCTGGCTTTACCGGCTCTGCTCGGCTCGCGCTGAGCGGCGCGCAATGACGATGTTGTGAGATGGCGAGCGCATTTACCGGAAATTTACCCCTGCTCATGAGCGCCGGTATCATTTGCTTAGAATTTGATCGCTACCGTGGAATTACGGGAATAGTCCGCAACACGATTGGCGCTCATGTCCGTCTCAGAGTTCCTCAGGCAGCGCGCGGTGGACGTCACCGTGAACGGCAGCTACTCGCTGCCTCGCTGGTACGATTGCGAGGGCAAGCTGCGCACCTTCGCCTGCCGCACCAAGCGTGTCTCCCCGTTCCGCATGATCGTGGACGTGCCGGTCGTCGGCAAGATCGGCGAGCGCGTGACCTCGTATTTCCAGGATTTTGGCGAATTCCAGTGCACCATCAGCGCGACGCTGAAGGCGGGCTTCCTGATGGAGCTCGACATGACGCGGGCGCGGCGCGCCTGGATGTCGGAAAAGCTGACCTGGCTGGAGAAGAAGCAGAAGGACGCCAGCGTCCAGGAGCTGCGCAACGACGCGCGCTTCGTTCCCCAGGTCTCGCACACCTTCCTGACGCTCGCCGACGGCAGCGCCCATCCCTGCTTCATCATCGACGTCTCCACGGCCGGCGTCGCGATATCCTGCGAATACGACCCGCCGGTCGGGACCCCGCTTGCGGTCGGCGCCTGCGTCGGACGGGTCATTCGCAAATTCGACAACGGCTTTGCGGTCAAGTTCGCCGAGAAGCAGCAGCGGGACGATCTCGTCCGCCTGATCGTCCGAACGCCCTTGCTCCAATCGGCCTGAAGCCGGCCGGGGCGATCTTAACTCTTTTTTAACTAAAGGCTGGAGGCGGAGGCCCCTGCGCGATAGGGTGTGACCCAGTACGTCCGCAATCACTGCGGGCCCTGAGTTATTGGAAGTCCTGGAATGTCCATCGCTGACGCCGAGCTCGCCCCGGCAGAGATCGCCCAGAGCACCACCGCCCCCGCCAAGCCGCAGCTTCCACCCGGTGTCGTTACCGAGGGCCCGCTGGTCCAGGCCAAGCTGCGCGAGAGCTATCTCCTCCTCGGCATTCTCTATGTCGGCGCTGTCGCGGGCATCGTTTGGGCCGTCACGCAAGGCCTCGGGAAGGTCGAGCTGTTTGCGTTTGCCTGGATGTTCGCGCTGACGACGTTCGGCATCGGCGCCGGGATGCACCGCCTGTTCGTTCATCGCAGCTTCCGCTGCGGCCCGATCATGCGCGTATTCTTCTGCGCCATTGCCCAGATGGCGGTGCAAGGCTCGATCGCCAAATGGGTCGCCAACCACCGCCGCCACCACCTCTATGCCGATGATGTCGGCGATCCCCACAGCCCGCAATTCGACGGCTTCGGCAATCGCTATGTCAGCGCGCTCAAGGGCTTCCTGCACGCCCAAGGCAGCTGGGTGTTCGACCAGGCGACCACCGACAACGAGTATTACGCCAAGGACATTCTCGCCGATCCGATCGCGATGTTCTTCGTGCGCACGCGTTGGGTCTGGTACGGCATGTCGGCCGTCTTCATCCCCGGCGTCATCGGTTACGCCTTCGGCGGCGTGCACACCATGATCGGCTGCGTGCTGTTCTCCGGCCTGTTCCGCGCTTATCTGCTGATCCTCGTCAGCCAGCTCACCGGCTCGGTCTGCCACGCCTACGGCTATCGCCGCTTCGAGGTCGAGGACGCCTCGACCAACGAGTTCGTGACCACGATCCTCACCTTCGGCGAGGGTCTGCACAACAACCATCACCGCTTCCCGCGGGACGCCTATATCTCGCATGCCTGGTGGGAGATTGATCTCAACGGCCTGATCATCCTGGGCCTCGAAAAGATCGGCCTCGTCCACGACGTCTTCCACGCCTCACACCGTCAGCTGGAGCGGGCGGCCGAAGCGCAGGCGGCCTCGACGGCGCGCTGACCGGCAGGCGGCGACCGCGCTGCGGCCGTCTTGCCTCCGCACCGCTGCCCTATCGCGGCCCCATTGCGGGATCAGCTTTTGACGGTCTGTGCCTCGCGCCGGACGTCATTTGCAGACTTGCGATCGGGGGACCGAATGGCAGTCGACAAGATCACAGTTGATAAGATCACTTGGGACAGGGTTGGCCGGGTCACCGCGCCCGGACGCTACATGTACACGTTCGGCTGGCTGACGATTACGGCCGGCGATCTCGACATCTGGAAGCAATACCCGCAGGCCGCGTTCACGCTGCTCGCGCAACATCCAGAGCCGGACCAGGCCGTCGGCGAGGAATTCCATCTCGGCGCCTTCGACATCGCGCCCGACGCACCGCCGCCATCCACTACGCATTGAAAACGCGCGGCAAACGCCGGGCCCCAAATCGCCTGGCCGGGGCCGGCGATTCGAGCTAGCGCAGGCAGCGCTTCGCGAAAGGCGCGGCTGCGCACCGCGCAGGCGACGGCGCGAACGCATGGCATGCAGGTTGCTTGATCAAGGTCATGATCCACATCCCTGCCGTCGACCAGGCCTTCCTGCTGCTGCTCATCGTCTTCTGCCTTGGCACGTGCCTCGTGCGCGCCTTCTGGGAGCTGGAACAGGTGCGGGCACGCCGGATCGCTGTACCGCCCCGTCGGCGCAGAACGCAGCGTGACTAGGTCAATCCGCACTGCCGCGCGCTGTCCGGACGGGGCAGTCCCGCCGCTGGACTCGCCGCTTGCATACGTGCATCCTAAACCGAAGAAACCTGCGCATTGCCTTGATCTAACTGACCAATCGCGATCCGACGCCCGGGCGCGAGATCGCTGCCATTGCTGACGAAGTGGCTCTGTCATGCAATTGATTGCGCTCGTCTTCTAGGTTTGGCGGCGGTGATGAACGCCAGCTGTCGCACTTGTTAAGCGACGCGACAGCAAGCGCATGACAGATGGTCGCACCGACGGACGTAGATAAGCGGACCAGGGGAACCTATTTTCGGCGCCGATGTACCTGATTGAAGCGTTACCCACCGTCATCGGAACTGCCGCTATCGCCCCGGCGCTGCTGATGCTGTGGCTTGTCATTGCCGCCGAAGAGCGCCCGGGACCGCCGGCCCAGGTCTGGACTGCGTTCCTGCTCGGCGCGGCCAGCATCTCGCTGCTGGGACTTGCCCGCGCTCCCTTTGCCAAGATGGTTGCAGCCCCCGACGATCCCTGGGCGGCGCTCGCCATGCATTCGGTCTTTGGGGTCGCGCTGCCCGAGGAAGCCGTCAAGGTGATCGCCATTGTGCTGGTGTCCTCGACCAAGCGGCGGACCTTCGCCAATCCGATGGACACCGTGGTCTATGGCGCCGCCGTCGGCCTCGGCTTCGCCGCTTACGAGAACCTCGCCTATCTCGTCCAGCACGCCGAGATGTGGCGCTCGCTGGCTGCCTTGCGCAGCGTGCTGACCGTGCCGTTCCACGGCGCGCTCGGCATCATCGCCGGCGCTTATCTGACGATCGCGCGCGCCGGCACGGCGCTGGGCGCCAACCGCCACCATCGCGACTGGGCCCGCCTGTCCAGCCGCCTGCTGATCTTCGCAGGCCCGCTCGCGCTGCATTCGGCCTTCGACTTTCCGCTGCTGACCTTGCAGCAAATGCCCGGTCTCGATCCGACGCTGCGGATGTGGCTGGGCGCAGCGAGCCTGCTGATCGGCTTCAGCTCGATCGCCTTCGCCATCCGCCTGGTGCGACGGGTCGCGCGCCACCACGCGCCGCGGACCGATATCGCGCGGGAGCGGCTGAGCCAGCTGCGCCGGATGTGGGCGCTGCTGCTCGCCGGGGGCGGCGTCGGCTTTCTCGGCCTCGCCTTCGTGCTGACCTCGATCCATCACTGGCTGATCAATCCCGAACGCAATCTGACGCTGGCCCTGATCCCGATCGGCTTCGTCTCGATCCTGCTCGGACTCGCGCTTCTGATCGTCACGACCGCGATCTACATTCTCGGCCGCAACCGCATCCGCACCAGTGGCGAAGGTTTTTCGTCGGCGCACGGCGGCGGCTGAGCCGCGGGATGACAAGCGCGGTGTGCGCATACTAGATTGAGCACACGCCTTTTCGATCTGGAGCCTGCCTATGACATCGCCCGAGGATTTTTCCCGGCTGCAATCCGCCATGAGCCAGACGGTCAAGGCGCATTGGAAGGCCTTCCTGTTCGAAGGCATCCTGCTCGCCGTTCTCGGCATCGCCGCGCTGATCCTGCCGCCGCTCGCAAGCCTCGCGATCGCGATTGTCCTCGGCTGGATGTTCCTGATCAGCGGCATCGGCGGACTGATCGTGACCTATTGGGCGCGCAGTACGCCGGGCTTCTGGTGGTCGCTGATCTCGGCCGCGCTCGCCGTGCTCGCCGGCATGCTGCTGCTGGCCCGGCCGATGCAGGCCGTGCTGACGCTGACCATCGTGCTCGGCGCTTATTTCCTCGCCGAGGGCGTTGCCACCATCATGTATGCGCTGGAGCACCGCCGCGAGCTGAGCGGCCGCTGGTCCTGGCTCCTGATCTCGGGCCTCGTCGATATCGCGATCTCGTTCATGGTGATCACGGGACTGCCGAGCTCGGCGGAATGGGCGATCGGCATCCTCGTCGGTATCAACCTGCTGTTCGGCGGCGCCACCCTGATCGGAATGGCGATGGCGGCACGCAATAGCAACAGTTGAGGCGCCTCGTGGCCCCTCAGGCCGTTTGGGGGTGACAACCCGCCAATCGCGCGCTATATGACGAGCCATGATCACCCTCGTCACCAGCTATTTTTGGTACTTTAGCTACGACAGCTCGCTGGCGGCAGGAGGATCGCGCTCAATCTGAAACATTGCAGCAAACGTCCGAACAAGCCGCCAGACCTGGCGGCTTTTTTATTGGCCGGCAGGTTCTCACAAAGACAGGAGCCCGCCGTGCTGAGCACGACCGACGATCTTCGTATCCGCGAACTGAAAGAGCTGAACACGCCGGAAGAGGTGATGCGGGAAGTCCCGCGCACGCTCACCGCAACGCGTGTGGTGATGGCGGCGCGCAACGCCATTCATGCCATCCTGGGCGGCCAGGACGACCGGCTTCTGGTCGTGGTCGGCCCCTGCTCGGTGCATGATCCCAAGGCCGCGCTCGACTACGCCGAGCGCCTCGCGGGCTTGCGCGAAGACCTCGCCGACCAACTCGAAATCGTGATGCGGGTCTATTTCGAGAAGCCGCGCACCACGGTTGGCTGGAAGGGGCTCATCAACGATCCCGACCTAGACGGCAGCTTCGACATCAACAAGGGCCTGCGGCTGGCGCGCAACGTGCTGTCGGCGGTGAACAATCTCGGCCTGCCCGCCGGCACCGAATTCCTCGACATGACGACGCCGCAATACATCGCGGATCTCGTGTCCTGGGCCGCGATCGGCGCGCGCACGACCGAGAGCCAGATCCATCGCGAGCTGGCCTCGGGGCTGTCCTGCCCGGTCGGGTTCAAGAACGGCACCGACGGCAACGTGCGGATCGCGGCGGACGCGGTGAAGTCGGCCTCGCATCCGCATCATTTCATGGCGGTGACGAAGCTTGGCCGCTCCGCCATCGCCTCGACCGCGGGCAACGAGGACTGCCACATCATCCTGCGCGGCGGCAGCAAGCCGAACTACGATGCGGCAAGCGTCGCGGCGGCCTGCAACGATTTGGCCAAATCCGGCGTTGCGCCGCTCGTGATGGTGGATGCAAGCCACGCTAATTCGAGCAAGAAGCCGGAAAACCAGCCGCTGGTCACCGCCGACATCGCCGGCCAGATCGCCGGCGGCGAGAACCGCATCATGGGCGTGATGATCGAGAGCAATCTCGTCGCCGGCCGCCAGGACGTGGCGCCGGACAAGCCGCTCACCTACGGCCAGAGCATCACCGACGGCTGCATCGACTGGGCGACCACGGCCACCGTGCTCGAGCAGCTCGCCGACGCAGTCGAGATCCGGCGCAACACCAAGCGCGCGGGGCTGCACGAGCGCACAGCGTAAGCCTGGCAAACGCGGGCGGGCGAGCTGTCGCGCCCTCCCCGCCGCCTAGCAACCGCGGCAGATGCTTTTGATCTTCTTGTCGAGCGCCTGATTTTCCTTGCTGAGGGGATCATTCGGGTCGCTCAGGTTCTTCTCGCTCGGCACATCGGCGAGGCGCGGTTGGCGATGGCCCACCGGGGCCTGCGGCGTAGATCCAGAGGTCGCGCCTCCCGAAGTCGATCCCTTGGTGCCGCCCGTCTGCGCGACCGCCGCGCTGCCGAGCAAGACCACGAGCGACACTGCCACGATGATCTTCTTCATTTCCGTTCCTCCATTTTCAAACCGGCGTTCTCTGCATCACCGCTCATGTCTCGGGCGGATAGAGATGAACGTCGCCGCAATAATCCACGATACGATAGCGCATTTCCGTTTCCGCTTCACGCGCATCAGCTGCGGTATTTTGCACCGCCAACACATAATTCGGCCCGACCGGCGATTTCCCGGCGCCGCCGGGAATGTCGATGACATAATCGGGCTGACACAGTCCTGACACCCGTCCGCGCAACTGCCGCATCAAATCCTGCCCCTGAGCCAGCGTCGTTCGCAGATGCGCCGTGCCCGGCGCGAGATCGCCGTGATGCAGATAGTAGGGCTTGATCCGGCATTCGACGAAAGCTCGCATCAAATCGGACAAAACGGCAATGGTGTCGTTGACGCCGCGCAGAAGCACGGACTGGCTCACAATGGGAATCCCGGCATCAACGAGCCGCGCACAGGCCGTGCGCGCCGGCCCCGTCAGCTCGCGCGCATGGTTGGCATGCACCGCGACCCAGGTGGTCGCGCCCTCGACCTTGAGCGCCGCGACCATCTCGTCGCTGATGCGCGCGGGATCGGCCACGGGCACGCGGGTGTGAAGGCGGATGATCTTGACGTGATCGATCGCGGCGAGGTCGGCCATGATCTCGCTCATCCGCCGCGACGACAGCATCAGGGGATCGCCGCCGGTCAGGATCACCTCCCAGATCTCGCCATGCGAACGGATGTAGTCGATCGCCGCGCGATAGGCGCCGTCGGAGAGCGCGTTCTCCTTGCCGGGCCCGACCATTTCGCGGCGGAAGCAAAAGCGGCAATAGACCGCGCAGACGTGAACGAGCTTGAACAGTACGCGATCGGGATAGCGATGCACGATACCGGGAACCGGCGAGTGTGGATGATCGCCGATCGGATCGGCGCTCTCGCCTGGCCGCATCTCCAGCTCAGCGACGGTCGGAACGAATTGCCGCGCGATCGGATCGTCGGGATCGGACGTATCGATCAGATCGACCAGTGCCGGCGTGATCGCCACCGCATAGCGCGCGGCGACACGTTCGAGCGCGGGCAGCGCTTCGGCAGATGCAAGCTGCTCGGCCACAAGTTCGGCCGGCTCACGCAGGGTGCGTGCAAGGTTGGTCTTCGTCATGTCTCACTTAACGTTTCATTTGCAGGCGGTGTCCACACCACCTGATCTATGCGCGATGCACCGCTCGCCAGCATCACCAGCCGATCGAAGCCGAGCGCGACGCCGCTCGCCTCCGGCATTTCGGCGACGGCGGACAGAAAATCCTCGTCCAGCGGATAGGCCTCGCCATAGCGGCGCTGCTTCTCCGCCATCGACGCCGTGAAGCGCTTGCGCTGTTCCTCGGCGTCGGTCAACTCGCCAAAACCGTTGGCGAGCTCGACACCGCAGGCATAGACCTCGAACCGCTCGGCAACGCGCGCATCGTCCGCCTTCACGCGCGCCAACGCCGCTTCTGGAGATGGGTATTCGAACAGCATGGTCAAACGCCCCTGCCCCAGATGCGGCTCGACATGCTCGACCAGGACCTTGCTGAAGATGTCGGACCAGGTGTCGTCCTCCGCCACGCGGACTTTGCCGCCGGCCGCCCGCGCCAGCGCGGCACGGTTACCCTCGCTGCCCGAGATTGTCGACAGCAGGTCAATGCCCGCGAACCGCTCGAAGGCGCCCGCGACCGTCAGAAGCTCCGGCTCGGCGAAGGGATCGGCGATCCGGCCGCGGAAGGAGAACGTCCCGATCCCGGTCGCCTGCGCGGCGCGGGCGATGACGACCACGGTATCCGCCATGATGGCATCATAGGGGGCACCGGCCCGGTACCATTCCAGCATAGTGAATTCGGGCAGATGCAGGTCGCCGCGTTCGCGGTCGCGGAACACCCGGGCAAACTCGAAAATCCGCTTCTCTCCTGCCGCCAGCAGCTTCTTGCAGGCGAATTCCGGCGAGGTCCGCAAGTAACGGCTGGCACGGCTGCCATCGGGCCGCATGATCTCGGTCCGGGGGGCGTGCAGATGGGTCTCGTTGCCGGGGGAGACCTGGAGGACGGAGGTTTCGACCTCGACGAAGCCCTGCTCGGCGAAAAAGCCCCGTAGAGCGCCGGTAATGGCCGCCCGCGCCTGCAGGAACGGCCGCCGGTCGATGTGGCGGTCGGGCGACCAGAATGGTGAGATAGGCTTGTCCCCAGCCATTAACCGACCGCCCCGCAGGCCAGCAAAACGCTGGCATCCAACGGCAAAATCAGTATGTTGCGGCCCGAAACAGGCGCCGAGGTCCGATTTGAGACCCCGAGTCCCCCCGAGATTTGACCACGTCCTGGCCGGAGCCGGGCCAAGCAAGCAGGAAATATAGCTTTGAGAGTCATCGCCAGTTCTATTCGCAAGGGCAACGTGATCGAGCAAGACGGCAAGCTTTACGTCGTCGTGACCGCCGAGAACATCCATCCCGGCAAGGGCACCCCGGTCAGCCAGATCGAAATGCGCCGAATCTCGGACGGGGTAAAGATCTCCGAGCGCTACAAGACCACCGACCAGGTCGAGAAGGCCACCATCGAAGAGCGCAACTACACCTTCCTGTATGAAGATGGCGACGGCTTCCACTTCATGAACCCGGAGACCTATGACCAGGTCCAGGTGTCCAAGGACGTCATCGGCGATTCGGCTGCGTATCTTCAGGAGAGCATGACGGTCAAGCTGTCGCTGCACGGCGCCAACCCGGTCTCGATCGCGCTGCCGCAGCGCGTGACGCTGGAAGTCGTCGAGACCGAACCGGTGACCAAGGGCCAGACCGCCTCGTCGTCCTACAAGCCGGCGGTGCTCTCCAACGGCATCCGCACCACCGTGCCACCGCATATCGCGGTCGGCACCCGCATCGTGGTGATGACCGAAGACGGCTCCTACTCCGAGCGCGCCAAGGACTAATAGAGAGCGGGACGATCGGAAACGGTGCCGCCGGGGGGCGAGACAGTGGTTGGGAAGAGTTTCCGCTTCGTCTCGCTGCTTCTGGCGTCGCTTTCGCCCCTCGTTGCCACGTCGCTTGCTGCGGATGAAATTCGCAGTCCTTCGCTTACGGCCCTGCGCGTCGATTGGCGCGCAGCGCTCGACCAGTTCCGCACCGAGATCAACAGCCGTCCCCAGATCGCGGGCGACTTCATCTTCGCACCCCGCCGTTCGGTGCCACGCGACGATCCGCGCGCGATGCCTGCGCTGGTGCAGCTCAACGCGGTCTCATCACAATTCTTCACCGGTATCGCCCGCAGCCCCGTGCCCGTGCTGCTGCCGTTCGATGCTGCCGCGTACCTCGAGGCGCAGCGCAATGGCGCCCCGGGGACACTCGCGCTCTCGCGCTACCAGGCTGATTTCAATCCCGCCGACATGTTCGATGCCGGCCCCGCCGGTTACAGTGCCAGCTTCTCACTCGAGCCCGGCGCCGGCGACGGCATGCCGAGCCGCGTGTACGCACGGCCGGTCGAGGTGCAGATCACGGGCTCGGCGCTCGTTTACGACGTCGCCGATCCCGCCGGCGGTAAGGGCGAGCAGGTCAAGCCGCTCGCGGCAACCTATCCGGACCTGCGCAAGTTCATCCGGGAGGGCTATGTGCGCTACGCCTTCACCCGCTTCGGCGTTGCCTATGTCGTCTCCATCCAGTGCCTGGACAGCGTCGCAAAGCCACGGCGCCTCGCCTGCAAGGAAGCCCATCCGGTTGCCGAGCGCTTCCTGAAAGGGCTCCGCATCGCAGGCGGCCAGCGCTTGCGGCCGCTCACGGACACGACCTCCAGCATCATCGATCGTCCGTCAGCACGTTCGCCCGATTTCACCTACCGACCGAGCGGTGACATCATCCCGAACACCGGCTATCGCAGCAAGGCCGGCCACCCGGATGTGATCGCCTATGCGCAGATCCGCTTTCCCCTCGACAAGGCGCCCGCCTTCGTGCGTTCGCAATCCTACGGCAAGCGCGACAAGAGCGACGGCCCGACGGCCTATCCCTGGCGCGACAATTTCTGCGAGTCCCGCAGTTTCGAGGTCTGGCAATGCGGCGGCGGTTATGGCCACCAGGGCGAGGACATCCGCGCCGCCGAGTGCCCACCGCCCGGCGAAGGCCGCGAACCCTGCGATCCCAAGCAGCGCAGCGTCGTTGCGGTGCGCGACGCCATCGTGATCCGCGGCGCCAAGGACCAGGCCGCGACGCTTCAAGTCAACAGCCGCACCGAGCACATGCGCTTCCGCTACATGCACATGAACCCGCAGGCGCTGACCGCGGACGGCGTGCTCAATGGCCGCATCGTCACTGAAGGCGAGAAGATCGGCGTGGTCTCCAACTATCTGGACCATCCCGCCGGCACATCGATGCATTTGCATTTTGACGTGCAGGTGTTCACCCGCGACGGCTGGATCTGGGTCAGTCCTTACGTTACGCTGGTCTCGGCCTACGAACGCCTGATCCGCGCCCGCGGCCGCGAGGTCGGCCCGGAGATCGCCGGCACGCCGCAGCCGGTGGCGCATGCGCTGCCGGAGGACGTGATCAAGCCGGACCTGCGCGAGGGATCGAGCGGCGAGGAGAATTGAGCGACGCGACATGCGGGATTCCAGCGAAGGGTTCCCGGGTATGCTGCGTTCACCCGTGATACGAGTTCCCGCTGACTACTCCAGATAAGTCGTGAGCTGCGCACCCTCGTCCGCGACGAACACCGCGATCAATTCCGCGGGCTCCGTGGTGCTGGCATTGGCCGAGACCAGATGCGTCGCGCCCGGGGGCTCGAAGAAGGACCGGCCGACGCCGAACGTCTCGACCGGGCCGCCGCCGAGTTGGGAGCGGACCTCGCCTTTGGTGATGTAGGCGGTCACCGAGCCAGCGTGGCGATGCGGTCGCGAGAATCCGCTGGGACCGTAGAACACTCGCACGATCGTCACGCGCTTGCCCGGCACGTTCGGCAATGCGTAGGAACCGATCGGCTCGACCTTGTCGAGCGGCGAACTCTCTGCGGCTGTCGCGCAGAGCGGCGCCAACGCGCCGGATACGGTGTCCATCGTCACCGGCGCCACTTTGCCGATCGCAAGCGCGCAGGCAAGCCCGACAACGGCCAGCGCCATCGAGCGCGATGGCACCGGCTGCTGCGTGGTGGCCATACTCATTGCAGTCATGACAATCTCCCCTAGTTGCAATCAGTTTCAATCAGGACGCCGCGGCATTCGCTGCGGCCGGCCGCTTCGCCGGAGTCCAGCGATACGCGGCGCCAAAACGGTTCCAGACATTGATCGAGGCGACCGCCGAGGTCAGGTACATCAGCTCGGTCTCGGAGAATTCGCGGGAAGCCTCCGCATAGACCTCCTCACTGACGCCATCGGGCAGAAACGTCAGCGCCTCGGCCCAAGCCAGCGCGGCACGCTCGCGCGCGGAAAAGACCGGCGCCTCGCGCCAGACCGCGACCAAATTCAGCTTGTCCACGGGAACGCCGATGCGCTCCGAGAGCAGGATGTGATGCTGAACGCAGAAGGCGCAGCCGTTGATCTGCGAGACGCGCAGCTTGATCAGCTCGAGGAGCTGCTTGTCGAGGCCCGCCTTGGCCGCCACCTGGCCGAGCGCCAGCACCAGCTCGTAGGCATCGGGCGCGATCTTCTTGAAATCCTCGTATTCGCTGCGGGCGTGTGACATTGCCGTTTCACCTCGTGTATTGTAAGACAACTTATATCTTATAAGAGCTCTTACATGACGCGCAAGACCACTGCCATCACGAAATCGAAGGCCTCACGGCAGACGACCGCGCCTGCCGAAGACGTTGCCGTTCGAGTGCCCGCGCCGGGAGAAGGCAAGCGCGGCGAGCAAGGTTATCTCGGCTATCTGCTGCGACAGGCCCATGCCGCGGTCCGCCTAACGATGGAACGGACGCTCGCCGACCTCCGCGTAACGTCGCCGCAATTTGCCGTGCTGACCATGCTGAACGC
This sequence comes from Bradyrhizobium sp. 139, assembly GCF_023074175.1. Taxonomy (GTDB): domain Bacteria; phylum Pseudomonadota; class Alphaproteobacteria; order Rhizobiales; family Xanthobacteraceae; genus Bradyrhizobium. The sequence goes on along the minus strand of NZ_JADPKS010000080.1, from coordinate 36,144 downwards.
CTATCCGGGTCTGTCGGGCGCGGACGTCGCCCGGCTCACCTTCCTGACCCCGCAGACGGTCGGCGTGATCATTCGCAACCTCGATCGCGACGGTGCGATCGTGATGACGCCTCATCCGGTCCATGGCCGGATCCAGCAATGGACGCTGACGCCGCGGGGAACGACGCTGTTGAGGGCATGCCGGGAGCGCGTGATCGCGCTGGAGAAGCGCCTTGCCGCAGGTCTGGACGCTAAGACAGAAACCGCGATCCGGCGCTGGCTCGCCGGCATCGCCGCTGATTTGCAGGGGGACTAACCTCTAGTCGCCGCCGCCTCCGTCACCACCGCAGCCGCCGTCGCCTCCATCGGCATCCGTCGCTGACGGCACAGTCGCCCTGAATGCCGCGGCCAAAGTTCTCGACGATGATCATCAGGATCACGACAAACAGCCCGGCGCCGAACGGCCAGGGATTGGTACAGATGATGTCGAACAGCTCCCGCATGCGCGCATTCTGCGCAGACGGACACGAACCGACCGTAAAGCGACAGCCTTCAAATTGGGATATCCGGGCAAGCGCAAAGACGCTTAGCCGTCCTTCAACGCTTTCTTAACCTCGCCGTCGGGCCAAGCTTCGCCCGCCGCGATCACGCGCACGCGGCTCTGATCGGCGGCATTCACCAGCACATGCGAACTCATCCGATCAGCACTCCGCTCGAGACGCAAATCGGTTTCGGGCTTCCAGCTCAACGTGGTTGCGAGATCGCCCGGATAGATCTGCCATTGCGATCCGTCGTCGAGTTCGACGACATGGCTCTCCGCATGTGCGCGTATCTTCATTCCACCCCGAATTCTCGATGAACAGGCTTGGTGCGGAAGGCGGGCCCCGGCCAGCCGGGACCCGCTCCGTCAGTCGTTATCGTGATGAATTTCGGTCTTGCTGCGGTTGCCGAATTCATCTTCCTTCTTGATCACCGTCGTGCGGTCGGCAGGCTCGCGCTCCTTGATGACCGTGGTGCGGTCGCGATCGCGGTCCCGCTCACGATAGTCGTGGGACTGTCCGACCGTCACGCCGGCGCCGCCCGGGCCGACGTGAACACCGACTTCGTCGGCGAATGCAGGAGCCACGATGGCGGCGACCGTGGCAGCGGCAAACAGATATTTTTTCATCTTCTCATCCTCCAACGTGGTGCGAGGGGAATGCCGGAGCGCGACAGTTTGTTCCGGGGAATGCGGGGCCGATGGGCCTGTTCCTCCTGTTTCAGGAACCGACTCGCAGGGACCATGTTTCCCGCTAGAATGGGTCCATGAAACAAGCTGATTCCTCTGCCGATCACAGCCGCCGCGCCCTGCTTCGATCCACGCTTGGCGCAGCCGCGCTCATCACATTCCCGACGCACCTCCTCGCCGCGCCACCGGGCTTCGACAAATGGCGCGAGGGTTTTCGCGCACGCGCAATGGCGAAAGGCATTTCGGCCGCGACATGGCAGCGCGCGATGGCGCGGGTCGAGCCCGACATGAGCGTGTTCAAGCAGATGCGCAACCAGCCCGAATTCCACGAGCAGGTCTGGCAATACATCAACCGCCGCGTCTCGGACTGGCGTATCATCAACGGCAAGATCGCGCTCAAGAACAACGAGGCGCTGCTTGCGCGCATCGAGCGCGATTTCGGCGTCGAGCGCGGCACGCTGCTGGCGCTGTGGGGCGTGGAGTCCGCCTATGGCGATCCGCTGGTGCAGCAGAACCACATGACGCCGGTATTCCCCTCGCTCGCCGCGCTCGCCTGGAACGAGCCGCGCCGAAAAGCCTATTGGGAGACCGAACTGATCAACGCGCTGCGCATCGTCGACAAGGGCTGGAGCACGCCGGAGCAGATGCAGGGATCCTGGGCCGGCGCAATGGGGCATTCGCAATGGATGCCGGAGGTCTGGCTCAATGTCGGCATCGACTATGACGGCGACGGCAAGGTCTCCCCGTTCGGCAAGCCCGACGATGCCCTGGGCTCGACGGCAAAGTACCTGGTCAATCGCGGCAAGTGGCATCGCGGCGAGCACTGGGGCTATGAGGTGCGCGCGTCCGGCGACATAAACGGCAGCCGCACCTACGCCGCCTGGGCATCAGCGGGCGTCATCCGCGCCGACGGCCAGCCATTTCCGCAACCGAATGCATCCGCGCAGATGTGGACGCCGGTCGCGGGCGGACCGACATTCCTGCTGGGACCGAATTTTTACTCGGTCAAGAGCTACAATCCCTCGATGAACTATGCGCTGGCGATCTGCCATCTCGGCGACCGCTGCCTCGGCGCGCCGCCCTTCATCCAGCCCTTCCCCGGCTCCGAACGCGCGCTCACGCTCGCCGAGGTGCAGGAGATGCAGACGCGGCTGACCAAGGCCGGTTTCGACACCGGCGGCACCGACGGCCGTGTCGGCAACGATACGATGAAGGCGATCAAGGATTTTCAGCAGAAGGCCGGGATCACCCCTGCGGACGGCTATGGCGGGCTGAAGGTGCTGGCCAAGCTGCGGCAGGGATCGTAAGGCAGGCTCAGTGCCGGTACTGCGGCTCCTCGGCATCCAGCTGACGCCGGATCGCTGCGAGATGCAGCCGCGCGGATTCGGAATCGCCGTCGCGCATCTGCTTGTAGGTTTCGGCCGCAATGGCGGCATCGACCGGCAGCACCTTGCGTCCAGTCGACATTGCCAGCACCTGCACCTCGGCGGCACGCTCGAGGTAGTAAAGATCGTCCCAGGCCTCTGCAATGGTCGGGGCCAGCACCATGACGCCATGGTGCTTCATGAAGACGATGTCCGCATCGCCCACAGCGGAGGCGATGCGCGCGCCTTCGCGGTCGTCGAGCGCGAGGCCGTTGTAGTCGCGATCGACCGCCGTACGACCATAAAACTTCAGGGCGGTCTGGCCGGCCCAGATCAGGGGATCGCCCTCGGTCATCGACAGCGCCGTGGCATAGGGCATGTGGGTGTGGAAGGCGACCTTCGCGCGCGGCAGGCGCTTGTGCATCTCGGCATGGATGTAGAATGCAGTCGCCTCGGGCACGCCCTCGCCGTCGAGCACGTTGCCGTGGAAATCGCAGATCAGGAGCTTCGAGGCCGTCAGCTCGCGGAAGGCGTAGCCATAAGGGTTGACCAGGAAGAGATCGTCATGGCCCGGCACCACGGCCGAGAAGTGGTTGCAGATGCCCTCTTCAAAACCGTTGCGCGCGGCCATGCGGAAACAGGCTGCAAGGTCCTCGCGCGCGGTGCGGATCGCATCGCTGGCGAGATCCGGACGGTTCGAGCGGACGGGCTCAGGCGCGCAAGAAGACGAATGAAGGCTGTGCGCCATGGCAAAGAAAACCTCTGTCGGTCGGAATTCCTCGCGTTGTACAGGGGCAGTGCCGGCGCGTCAGCCCCTGCAAGCGCCGCCCTGCCCTGCGCGCCTTAGGCTCGCCGCGGCACGCCGCCGGCGTTCATGCCGCCATCGATGACGAGCTCGCTGCCGGTGACGTAGCGCGAAGCATCCGAGGCCAGATACAGGACGCCGCTGGCGATCTCTGCAGCGTGGCCGGCACGGCCAAGCGGGGTAACGATCCGGGCGCGTTCCTCCGGATCAATCGGCGCGTTGCCCTGGTTTCCGGTCGCGCCCGTCGGGATCTTGCCCCAGATCGGCGTGTCGATGATGCCGGGATGAACGGAGTTGACGCGGATACCGTCAGCAGCAGCCGCGCATTCCATCGCGATCGACTTTGCGAACAGCCGCACGCCGCCCTTGGTCGCCGAATAGGCCGACAGCCCCGGCGAGCCACGCAGGCCCGCGAGCGAGGACATCATGACGATCGAACCGCCCCCGGACTTGCGCATTAAAGGCAGGCAGTGCTTGACGGAAAGAAACACGCCGTCAAGGTTGATCGCGCTCTGCCTGCGCCAGTCACCGAGCGTCATGTCGACGATCGAGGGCACGGCGATGCCGATGCCGGCATTGGAGACGAGAATGTCGAGCCGGCCATGGCGCTTCGCGATGTCGGCTGCGATCTCGATCCAGCGTTCCTCGCTGGTGACATCCTGTTCCAGGAAGATCGCCTTGCCGCCGGCCCCGGTGATGCGCTTTGCGAGTTCGGGACCTCTGAGCTCGTCGATGTCGGTGGCAACGACAGTCGCGCCCTCGCGCGCGAACAGCTCGACGATCGCTTCGCCGATGCCCGAGGCGCCGCCTGTCACCAGCGCGACCTTGCCCTGAACCTGTCCTGCCATGTTTCACTCCTTTTTTTGTTGTTTGCGGCGATCTATTTTTGCGCATGGTCTTGTCGGAAAACCGCTTCGCATTTTGCGCTAGCGCGGCCCTTCGGGTCCGGATCATGCGTTACCTAATCATGGATGGCCCCCTGTCCGGTAGCGCGACGTCGACGACGCGGAATTGCACGCGTTCGGCGCCCTGGTAGCGGTCGACCGACAATGATCCCGCGACATGCAATTGCTGGCCGCGATTGGCGAGGAGCGCGTTGCCGAGCTTCTGGCCGACCGAACGGAACGCAATGCCGTTGACGATGGCGCCGTCGCCCGACTTGAAACGCAGGCGCAGATGCGCCTGGCCGACCTCGTCGGCATAGACGAGCTGGTGCGCCGGCAACGCCAGCATGGCTTCCGGATTGCCGCTCCCGAAGGGGCCTGCGCGGTTGAGCGTGGACGCAAGCTCCGGCGTCACCGCGCGCGCGGAGACGGCGCCGTCGATATAAAGCTCGTTGACGTGGCGCGCCTCGGCAACATCGCGCGCCAGCGCATTTTCGAGATAGGCGCGGAATTCGGCGAGCTTCTCCTTCCGCAAGGTCACGCCAGCGGCCATCGCGTGGCCACCGCCTTTCAGCAAAATGCCGTCGGTCACGGCCTGCCGCACCGCCTTGCCGAGATCGACGCCGGCGATGGAGCGACCCGAGCCGGTGCCGATGCCGCCGGGCTCCAGCGCGATCGCAAAGGCGGGCCGCGAAAACTTCTCCTTCAGCCGGGATGCGACGAGGCCGACCACGCCGGGATGCCAGCCTTCGGAGGCCGTGACGATGACGCCGAGCTTGTCCTCCAGCCCGATCGAGGCGAGCGCTTCGGCTTCGGCCTGCGCTTCGGCTGCCTGCTCGATGACGCGGCGCTCGCTGTTGAGGCGATCGAGCTCGGCGGCGATCCGCGCCGCCTCGACACTGTCGCCTTCCAGCAGCAGCCGCACGCCGAGATCGGCGCGGCCGATGCGGCCGCCGGCATTGACGCGCGGCCCCAGCATGAATCCGAGATGCCAGGCCTCCGGCGGGCCATTGAGCCGCGCCACGTCCATCAGGGCGGTATGGCCGACATGGTCACGGCGCCGCAACGCGATCAGCCCTTTTGCGACGAAAGCGCGATTGAGACCGATCAACGGCGCGACATCCGCAACCGTGCCGAGCGCGACGTGATGCAGCATGCCGAGTAGATCGGGCTCGGGCATCTCGCTGGTCCAGAAGCCGCGCTGGCGCAGTTCGCGGTTGACCGCGACCAGCGTCACCAGCACGAGGCCGACAGCGGCGAGATGGCCGAGGCCGGAGAGATCGTCGAGCCGGTTCGGATTGACCAGCGCATCGACCTCCGGCAGCTCCGTGCTGGCCTGATGATGATCGATCACGACGACGGACATGCCGAGGCGCTTGGCTTCGGCGAGCGGCTCGATGCTGGTGGTGCCGCAATCGACGGTGACGAGCAGCGTCGCCCCCTTTGCCACCAACCCGCGAACCGCTTCGACGTTGGGGCCGTAACCTTCAAAGATGCGATCGGGAATGTGGATCAGCGGGTCGAGCCCGCAATGGCGCAGGTGCCAGGCGAGCAGCGCGGACGAGGTGGCGCCGTCGACGTCGTAATCACCGAAGATCGCGACCTTCTCTCCCTTCGCTGCCGCATCAGCGATTCGCCTTGCGGCGGCCTCCATCTCCGTCACCGTGAACGGATCCGGCAGCAGCTTGCGGATGGTCGGATCGAGGAAGTCGGTGACCCCATCGATGTCAACGCCCCGGCCTGCCAGCACCCGCGCCAGCAGCTCCGGCAATTGGTGCCGCTGCACGATGGCAAGCGCCTTGGCCGCCCCGCGCGCGTCCAGCCGGTCGCGCCAGAGCTTGTCGGTGAGCGAGCGCGCCACGCCCAGGAACGCCTGGGGCACTTCGACGGGCAAGGCGGTGGCGGGCGGCGTCATGATTCGAGGGACTGCTGTTGGAACTCGGGGCCCGGACCGTCACGCAGGCATCCGGCTGCCCACTTAAGGGGATTGGCCGGGAATCCCTCGGGATTTGCAACGGCAAGCGGACACAAAGCGGTGGATGGCCGCTCTACAGGCCGGATTGACTATCATTTAGGCATTCCGCGAAACGGCAAATTAAGCAGGCGTTAGGCGGAATCTTCGAAAAATACTCGTATTCGATCTGCGATCTGTTGTTCGGGCCGGTTGCAGATCAGACCTCATTGCCAAGGGAAGTCCCCGATGTCTGCTGCGCTGGGTCTGAAGGCCAAGCCGATCGCGAACGGAACCACCGAGCCCGACGATGATTCCGATATCTCCGCGCTGATCAATCGCCTGACCGCGGAGGTCAACCAGATCGCGGTCGACAAGACCAAGGCGATCCAGCAGATCACCAATCAGATGAAGATGCTGGCGCTGAACGCGCTGATCGAGAGTTCGCGCGCCGGCGCCCAAGGCGCGGGCTTCGCCGTGGTGGCGCAGGAAGTGCGCGGCGTCGGCCAGCAGGTCGAGACCATCGCCCGCGAGCTCGAAACCCAGCTGACGAAACGCACCGGCGATCTGGTCTCCTCGATCGACCGCATGAGCCAGCGCTCGCGCGGCGAGCGCATGGTCGATTTGTCGCTCAATGCGGTCGAGCTGATCGACCGCAACCTCTATGAGCGCACCTGCGACGTGCGCTGGTGGGCAACCGATTCCGCCGTGGTCGATTGCGCGGCCTCCCCTGCATCGGCGACAGTCAATTATGCCTCGCAGCGGCTCGGCGTGATTCTCGGAGCCTACACCGTCTATCTCGACCTCTGGCTCTGCGACCTCGACGGCAACGTCATCGCCAGCGGTCGCGCCGACCGCTTTCGGGTGATCGGCCAGAACGTCGCCCACACAAAGTGGTTTCGAGAGGCGAAGGGGCTGCGCTCCGGCGACGACTATGTCGCCGGCGACGTCGAGAACCAGCCGCTGCTCGGCAACGCGCAGGTCGCGACCTATTGCGCCAGCGTCCGCGCCGGCGGCCAGGCCAACGGCGCGCCGATCGGCGTACTCGCCATCCATTTCGACTGGGAGGCGCAGGCCCGCGCCATCGTGCAAGGCGTGCGCGTCGGCGACAGCGACAAGGCTCGCGTGCTGCTGGTCGACTCGAATCTCCGCGTTATCGCGGCTTCCGACGGCCAGGGCATCCTCAGCGAGCGCATCTCGCTCGCGCTGAACGGCCAGCGCTCCGGCTTCTATCACGACCGCACCGGCGCGCTGGTCGCCTTCCATGCGACGCCGGGCTACGAGACCTATCGGGGGCTCGGCTGGTACGGTGTGATCGTCTGCGGGGTATAGGCCCGGACCGGAAGGCGCGCCTCGCAGCTCTGGCTCAAAAATTCTGGAAAACAACCCCATGCAAAGTAGCCTGAGGTTGCCGGCATGATGCGTGCTCGCGCTACGTAAGCGATTGACACATCGGGCAAAACAGCGGCAACGGAGCATCGTTCACGAAGTCGGACGATCATGGCGCCTTTATCGGCTCAAGCGGCCGAAGAATGGATCACGACACCATGCTGCCCGGCGATCGTTGCAATGGCCAGGACGGAGGGCATGCCTTCGCTGCGTCGTCCAAGCTCGTCGAAGGCAGCAAACATGTGATCGAGACCGGCGCCCGGCATCGCGAACACCAGGAGGCGCGCCGTATCCGTGCCGACGTTACGATAGCCGTGACGCCGATGGCGTGGAGCGAAAAGAAATGCACCGGTACCGAGACGCAGCGGACCGGCAGCACCTTCGACGTCCATCACCACCTCGCCGCTGAGCACATAGAATGCCTCGTCTTCGCGGCTGTGCGTGTGCGCCGGCGCACCGCGGCCCGGCGGCACGATCGATTCCCACACGGAGAATTGTTGGCCGGTATCGCTCGCCATCGCCTTGTAGCTATGCGTCACACCGAGCACGTCGAGCGTGGGTCCGCTCCCCGGCGCCCGGAACAGCGCGCTCAATGACGGACCATTGCGGCCTGCATCGCTGCTCATGGCGGTTCCCTCCAAGGATCGGTTGCGATGCGCTTGTCTCCCAGCGAAACCGAACCCTCCCGGCGCCATAACGTTCCACGCCCGAAACGGGCTTCGCTGACCCAGGGGTCGCGCAGCGGTGGAACCGGTGTGCCACCTGCTGGAACAGCACTTGTCGCACCTCCAGCGCTTCCCAAATGAACGGAATGGTCGCACCGCTTGGTTTTCCGGAAAGCGGGAGGCCGTCTTAGGATCTCCTCCGCGGAGACCAACATGCCGTCACCGGCGCCCACAAACGAAACAGAACGGCTCGCCGCCCTACGCGCGCTCGACATCATCGACAGTGCGCCTGAAGCCGCTTACGACGAAATTGCCGAGCTTGCGGCGCAACTTTGCGGCTGCCCGGTTTCCTATATCAGCTTTATCGATGACGACCGGCGCTGGCTCAAGGCGAGATATGGTCTGCCGGCCGACGTCACCGACGCGCCACGCGAGAGCGCTGTCTGCGCGACGACGATTTGCGGCGCCGAACTGCTCGTCATTCCCGACCTGAAACAGGATCCGCGATTTCGGAACAGTCCGATGGTCGCGCTCAGGCCATCCTGCCGGTTCTATTGCGGCATGCCGCTGATTACCGATGAAGGCTATGCGCTCGGAACGCTCTGTGTGATGGACTTCGAGCCGCGGGAGCTTTCCTTCCAGCAGACGGAAGCGCTGCGAATGCTGTCGCATCAGATCCTGGCGCAACTGGAGCTCCGCCGCAGACTGCTCGAGTACGGCCGGACCATCAGGGAGCTCGAGCAGGCACGACTGGATGCCGCTGCCGAGCGCGCGCGCGCCGAAGCCCTGCTGCGCAATGTCCTGCCGGCGCCGATCGCCGACGAACTCAGGCGCAGCGGCAGGGTCCAGCCCAGATATACGCGGTCGGCAACCATCCTGTTCGCGGATATCCAAGGCTTTACGCAGCTCGCCGAACGAACCGAGCCGGCCCGGCTCATCAATCTCCTCGATAAGTATTTCTCGGCGCTGGACGAAATCGGCGCCCGGTATGGTCTGGAGAAGGTCAAGACCATTGGCGACGCCTACATGGCGGTGGCCGGCGTGCTATCGCCCGACCGGCGACATTCAATCGATGTTTGCCTGGCGGCGCTGGAGATGCGCGCCCGGCTCGATCGCCTGAAGGCACAATACGAAACGGTTGGCGAACATGGCCCGGAACTGCGCATCGGCATCCATACCGGGCCCGTCATTTCGGGCGTCGTCGGCCTCCGCAGGATGACCTTCGACATCTGGGGCGATGCGGTCAACACCGCATGGTTCATGGAAGCGTACGGAGTTGCAGGACGGATCAACGTGTCTGAAACCGTGGCCGGACATGTCCACGGGCTGTTCGCGCTGGAGCCACGCGGCCCGATCGAAGCCAAGCACGAACGCGCGCATGAAATGTTCTTCCTCAATGGCTTGAAAACGGAGTATTCGCGCGACGGCGACAGCCATTTGCCGAACGACCAGTTTCTTGCCGAGTATCACCGTATCGGCGGTTCTCGGATGGCCCGGATTGACGCACGGCAATAGTCACACCGCGGCGGCTCTCTATCGAGCATTTTTCGGCAAGGCAGGCCGGTTACAGGCAAGAGCTTGCCCCGTGATCCGGGTAAGACTCGCAATGCTTTCGTGGACGTGAGAGTGCGAGTAGCGGTTGGTCTTGATCATCTCGCGTTCGCAGAATGCCAAGGAGACATGCCATGAAGATCGTCGTGATCGGCGGGACCGGATTGATTGGATCCAAGCTCGTGACGAAGCTGAGACAATACGGCCACGAGATAATGGCGGCCTCGCCGAAATCAGGCGTGAACGCCGTGACCGGGGAAGGCCTCGCTGCCGCGCTTGCGGGCGCGGACGTCGTCGTCGACGTTGCCAACGCGCCGTCCTGGGAGCCCGCCGCCGTGCTCGACTTCTTCCAGCGTTCGAGCAATAATCTCGTCGCGACAGAGGCCGCAGCAGCCGTGAAGCATCACGTGGCGCTGTCGATCGTCGGGACCGAACGGTCGCCCGACAACGCCTATTTTCGTGCCAAGCTCGCCCAGGAGACCATCATCAAGTCCGCCTCGGTCTCCTACTCGATCGTGCGCGCCACCCAGTTCTTCGAATTCCTCAGCGCCATTGCCGAAGCGGCTGCAACCGAAGGGAAGATCGTCGTTCCCTCGGCATTGTTTCAACCGATCGCGGCCGACGACGTGGTCGATCGCCTCGCGGAGATCGCAATGGGTCAGCCGCTGAACGGCACGATCGATATCGCAGGACCTGAGAAGGCCCCCTTCAATGAGTTCATCGCACGACGTCTGAGGGCGTCCGGCGACACCCGTCCGGTGACGGCAGACCCAACGGCGCCCTATTACGGCGCCCCCATCGACGACACGACGCTGAACCCGCTGGGCGAGGCGCGGCTTGGAAAAACGACGCTTGCAAAATGGCTCGCGACGGTCTGAAGGCCCGCCGGTCCTGCAATCACGATAGCCACGGCAATGAAGGAAATCCCATGCGCAGATTGTTGATCGCGACGGCGGTTTACGCCGCGTCGTTTCTGACGGCCCATGCAGCCGAGACGGCAACACCATTAGCCAAGGTGACGGTCGTGTTCGACCAGGCCCTGCCCAACGTCCCCGGCAAGAGCATGAAAGGCGTGCTGGTCGAGTACGGTCCCGCAGGATCCTCACCGGCCCACATCCACGCGCCCTCCGCCTTCATCTATGCCACGGTCCTGGAAGGAGCGATCCGCAGTCAGGTCAATGACGGCCCCGCCAGGGTCTTTCACAAGGGAGAGAATTTCTCTGAAAAGCCCGGCGACCGCCATGCCGTTAGCGCCAATGCCAGCGACACCGAGCCTGCGAAGCTGCTTGCCGTGTTCGTGGTGGATACCGCCGACAAGGAGCTGACGTCGCCTCTCCCGAAATAGCGCCAGATCACGTGAGGCGACGCCCGGCCATCTCGGCAGCGAGCAACACCGCGGCGCGGCTCGCGCCGATGGACGCGATGCCCTGCCCTGCGATGTCGTAGGCGGTGCCGTGCGCGGGGGTGCAGATCGGGAACGGGAAGCCGCCGAGCAAGGTCACACCGCGATCGAAGCCCATCAGCTTCATCGCGATCTGGCCTTGGTCGTGGTACATCGTCAGCACCGCATCGAAGGCGCCGCCTTTGGCGCGCAGGAACACGGTGTCGGCGGGAAACGGCCCCTCCGCGGCAATCCCGTCACGCTGACCGGCGGCGACCGCCGGCGCAATGACGTCGATCTCCTCGCGACCAAAATTGCCGCCATCGCCGGCGTGCGGATTGAGGCCTGCGACCGCGATGCGCGGCCGTGCAAAGCCGGCATTGCGCATGCAGGCGTCTGTCAGCTTGAGCGCGCGCAGGATACGGTCGCTGGACAATCGTCCGGCGACGTCCTTCAGCGGGATGTGCGAAGTCACGCGCGCATTCCAGAGCTCGCCGAGCACGTTGAATTCGCTGGCCGGAGTCTTGAGAGCGACGACCTCCGCGGAAAACGCGATCTCGTCGTCATAGTCGGCGCGGGCCAGCCGCATCGCCTGCTTGTTGAACGGCGTGAAGCAGACGGCAGCGACGCGGCGGTCGCGCGCGAGTTCGAGCGCGTGCCGGTAGTTGGCCAGCGCGAACCTGCCGCCGGCAAGGCTCGCAGTGCCCCGCTCGACCTCGGCGGGATCGAGATGGCCGAGATCGACGAACAGCGCCTCTCCGTCCGCCGCGCGAAGGTCGGTTTCGGGCTTCACCATCTTCAACTCCGGCGTCACGCCGGCAACGCGCGCGCCTTCGTCGAAGATGCGGCGGTCACCGATCACGACGATCCGGCCGCGGGTGCCGATGTCGTCCTGCGCCACGAGTTTCGCCGTCAGTTCCGGGCTGATTCCGGCGGGATCTCCCATCGCCAATGCAATGAGGGGCTTTGCGGTCATATGATCACCTTTTCCTGGGCCGTCGTCTCGGACGTTGGGGATGCGGGCTTGCGCCCGAGGCGCGCGAGTTGCAGCACAAGCGGAAGCAGCACCAGCGCGATGCCGGCCACGATCAGGCACGTCACCAGCTTGTTCGCAAAGAAGATCCCGAGCGATCCCTTGGACATCAGCATCGATTGTCGGAACGCATCCTCGGCCTTGTCGCCGATGACGATCGCGAGCACGAGCGGCGCCAGCGGATAGAACAGCTTCTTGAAGAGATAGCCGACGATGCCGAAGCCGAGCATCATGACCACGTCGAGATAGGAATTCGACACCGAATAGGCGCCGACGACGCAGATGATCACAATCAGCGGCGCGATGATCACGAACGGAATTCGCATCAGGGCGGCAAACACCGGCACGGTCAGCAGCACCAGCACGACGGCGACGATGTTGCCGACATACATCGAGGCGATCAGGCCCCACACAAAGTCCTTCTGGTCGACGAACAGCATCGGCCCGGGATTGAGGCCCCAGATCATCAGCCCGCCCATCATGACGGCCGCGGTGGCCGAGCCGGGAATGCCGAGGGAGAGCATCGGCAGCAAAGCGCTGGTGCCGGCGGCGTGATCGGCGGTCTCCGGGGAGATGATGCCCTCGACCTCCCCGGTGCCGAAGTATCGGCCGCGGCGCGAGAAGCGCCGGGCGATGCCATAGCTCATGAAGGATGCCGCTGTCGGGCCGCCCGGCGTGATCCCCATCCAGCACCCGATCGCGGCGCTCCGCAGCAGCGCAACGCTATGCCGCGGCAGGCGGCCGACCGCGCGAAACACCTCGCGCCAGTCGATCTTCGATGATACAGCGCGGGCGTGAAACTCCTCCTCGACCGCAACCAGGAGCTCGCCGATACCGAACAGGCCCATCACCGCGACCACGAAATTGACGCCCTTGACCAGTTCGTCGACGCCCATGGTGAGGCGAACACTGCCAGACACCGTGTCGATGCCGATGGCGGCGATCGCAAAGCCGATCGCCAACGCCACGACCGTCTTGATCGGCGCCGCGCCGCCCATGCCGACGAAGCTCGCAAAGGCCAGGAAATAGACCGCAAAATATTCCGCCGGCCCGAAGGCGAGCGCGACCTGCGCCACCCACGACGCCAGGAAGGTGATCAGGATGACGCCGATCAGCGCGCCGAACGCCGCCGAGCCAAAGGCGGTGGCGAGCGCCGTCGTCGGCCGGCCGTCGCGCGCCATCGGATAACCGTCGAAGGTGGTCGCGACCGACGACGGCTCGCCCGGAATGTTGAACAGGATCGAGGTCACGGAGCCGCCGAACAGCGCCCCCCAATACATGCTGGAGAGCAGGATGATCGCCGACACCGGCTGCATACCGAACGTCAACGGCAACAGCAGCGACACCCCATTCGGCGCGCCCAGCCCCGGCAGCACGCCGACGAGGATACCGAGCAGCACGCCCACCACCATCAGCGCCAGATGCGGCACCGTGATCGCGATGGTGAAGCCGTGCAGCAGTTCCTGGAAATTGTCCATCGGCCTCTCCTCAGAACCCGAACGCGGCGGCGAGCGCGCCGTGTGGCAGCGACACCTGGAACATGCGCTCGAAAACGAAATAGAGCGCGAGCGCTGTTGCAGCCGCCGTAGCGAGCGAACGAAGCACGGATTGATGCATCGGGATCGCGAGCACGGCGAAAATGTAGAGGGCCGCGGCGAGATACATCCCGAGCAGCGGGATTGCGGCCACGAAAATCACGGCCGGCACGAACAGACCGGCGAGCCGGCGCATCTCGGTGGGCGTAACTGCGACAGGAATGTTTGCCAGCGTCGCGACCGGCAGGATGCCCCGCACCAGATTGTAGAGGCTGCCGAGAACGATGATGATTCCGGTCAGGAACGGGAACGTCCCGGAATCCACGCCCGCACTCGACCACCCAATACCGTTGTCGAGGCTCGAGACGACAACAGCGACACCGAAGCTGCCGGTGAGAACGGCGGTCGCTAGTTCGAGAGCGCGGCGCGATATCATCAGCGGCTCCAGCCTGGCGCGAGATAACAGGAAGTCATGGCCTGGCAGCGCCGGCTCACTTGACCAGCCAGCCCTGCTCGCTCGCAACCTGCTTGAGGTGCTCGAGATCCTCCTTGATGAACTTGTCGAACTCGGCGCCGGTCAGGAATGTGTCGATCTGCGAGGACTTCTCGATGTAATCCTTCCATTCGGGCGTCGCCTGCACCTTCTTCATGAGGTCGACGTAGAACGCAGCCTGGTCCGGCGTGACCTTGCCGGGCAGCCATACCGTGCGCGGCTGCTCATATTGCGCGATATCGAGCCCCTGCTCGACACAGGTCGGAACGTCGCTCCAGCCTTCGGTCGCGGTGACCTTGGCGCCCTGCGGCAGCCGCTTCGGGCTGAAAACACACAGCGGGCGCTGCGTTCCACCGCGCCATTGCCCGAGACTTTCGCTGGGATTGTTGACGTGGGAGTCGAGGTGTCCGCCGGCGAGCTGCACGGCGGTCTCGGCGCCGCTCTTGAAGGGGATATAGGTCAGCTTGATGTGACCGGCCTTCTCGATCATGCGGGTCAGCACCTCGTCGGTGTCCTTGGACTGCGCCCCACCCATCTTGAACTCGCCCGATGCGGCCGCCTTCAGATAGTCGCCCGCCGTCTTGTAAGGCGAGTCCTGCTTGACCCAGAGCAGGAATTCATCCTGCGCCAACGCCGCGATCGGGGTGAGGTCGGTGTAGTTGAAGGCGACTTTGGAGACGAGCGGCTGCTGCCAGGCATTCGAGGTGCCGAAGATCACCTTGTAGGGATCGCCCGCGGAGGCCTTGCCATAGACATAGCCCTCCGCGCCGCTGCCGCCGGCCTTGTTAACGACGACGATCGGCTGGTCCGTCAGCTTGTACTTGGTGATGATGTTCTGCACCGCGCGGGCAATATTGTCGGTGCCGCCGCCCGGCCCGGCCGTTGCCACGAACTCGATCGGTTTTTGCGGTTGCCAGGCCGCAAGCGCCGGCATCGTGCCGGCGACCACAACCGCGGCTGCGGACAGCAGAAATGTTGACGTGCGACCCATAGTTCCCTCCAGATGATTTTGATTGTTTTGTTGGGCTTGTGTCTGTCGTGTGTCTGTCGTGGCCACGTCAGGCGACGCGTTCCTCGCGCCTCCCTGATGCCGAAACGATTGCGCCCTGCTTCTCGAAGGCCTCGATTTCCTGCTCGTTGAACCCGTGCTCGCTGAGCACCTCGCGGGTGTGCTCACCGTAGACCGGCGCGCCGGTGCGCACTTTGCCTGGGGTCTCCGAAAACTTGACGGGAAGGCCGATCGTCTTCACGGGACCGAGTGTGGAGTGCTCGACCTCGACGACCATCTCGCGTGCCAGCGTCTGTGGATCGCTCAGCGCCTCCAGCATGTCGTGCACGGGTCCGCACGGCACGCCCTTGTCGTCCAGCGCCGCGAGCCAATGCGCCCGTGACTGGGTGCGGAAGCGCGTGCTCAGGACCGCTTCGAGCTCCTTCAGGTAGGCCATGCGGTCGGCGCCGGTAACGAAGCGGGGATCGGCGGCAAGCTCGGTTGCACCGAGCGCCTCCAGCATCAACAGCCAATGCTTCTTGTTGGCGCCGCCGACCACCAGCCAGCCGTCCGAGGCCTCGAATGCCTGATAGGGCGCGTTGAGCGGATGGGCCGAGCCCATCGCGCGCGGTGCGGTACCCGCGGCCAGCGCGATCGTCGATTGCCAATAGGTCTGCACGAGGGCCGCCTCATAGAGCGAGGTCTCGACCCACTGGCCTTCACCGGTCTTGAGGCGGTGCGTATAGGCCGCGAGAATGCCCATGCTCGCGAGCAGGCCGGCCGTGATGTCGGACAGCGGCGGACCGCATTTCACAGGCGGACCATCGGGGCGTTCGCCGGTGAAGCTCATGATGCCGCTCATCGCCTGCGCGACGAGGTCAAAACCGCGGCGGTGCTTGTACGGGCCGGTGCGGCCGAAGCCCGACAGCGAGCAGTAGATCAGCATTGGATGCTGCTGGTGCAGCTCTTCATAGCCGAAGCCGAGGCGCTCCATGGCGCCCGGCGCAAAATTCTCGACCAGCACGTCGGCGTCCGCGATCAGCCGCCGCAACACCTGCTTGCCGCCGTCGGTCTTCAGATCGAGCACGATGCCGCGCTTGTTGCGGTTCATCATCAGGAAGGAGGCTGCCTCGTCACCGATCTTCGGCGGCACCGAATGGCGGGTGTCGTCGCCGTTCGGCGACTTCTCGATCTTGATGACGTCGGCGCCCATGTCGGCGAGCATCAGGGTGCAGGTCGGCCCCGCCATGACATGGGTGAGATCGACGACCTTGAGACCGGCGAGCGGTCCCAAATGGCGGGAGGTGGGTTGCGATCGATCGCTTTGCATCGGCCTGTCCTATTGACCGCGCCATTGCGGCGCGCGCTTGTTGAGGAAAGCATCGAGCCCTTCGCGAAAATCCTGGCTCGTGTAGCACATCAGAACGAGGTCTTCGCCCTCGTCCCGCGTCAGCCGCTTCTGCAGGCGGGCGACCGCCTGCTTGGTTGCGGTCAGTGTCAGCGGCGCGTGACCGGCCAGCAGCCGGGCGAGTTCGTCGGCGCGCAGGTCAAGTGCTGGGAGATCCTCGACGACCTCGCCGAGCAGTCCGACGCTCGCGGCCTCGGTGGCATCAATGAGACGCGCGGTGAAGATCAAGTCCTTGACGCGGGCGGCGCCGATCAGTGCGGTGAGGCGGCTGACATTGGACATCGACAGGCAGTTGCCGAGCGTCCGGGCGATGGGGAATCCGATTTTGGCGCTCTTCGTGCCGATGCGCAGATCGCAGGCCGCGGCAATGCCCGCCCCGCCCCCGGTGCAGAACCCGTTGATCGCCGCGATGGTCGGCACCCGGCACTGCTCGAGTGTGGTGAGCACCCGATCGATCCGGTTCTCGTAGTCGATCGCATCCTGCGGCGTCTTGAATTCGCGGAACTGGTTGATGTCGGTGCCTGAGGCGAACGCCTTGTCGCCAGCCCCGCGAAGCACCAGCACCTTGAGCGAAGGATCGTCGTTGGCCTCCGTGCAAATCGCGGCGAGCCGCTCGTACATGGCGAAGGTGAAGGCATTGCGGGCCTGCGGGCGGTTGAAGGTGATCCGCCCGATGCCGTCCTCAATCTCGAAAACGAGGTCTTCCGCCGTTACGGCCTGGTCCATTTCCTCACATCCTCTGTTTTTTGCATTTTTGAATGCAAAAATTTAAATTTTCAAGCTATAACTTGCTTTCACACGTCTATTAATTTACTTTTTGCATGCAAAATAGAGCTTGATCCATGCTTCATGAGGAGGTCGTCGGCCGCATCCGAACCATCCTGCTCGACGGTGAGATCCCGCCGGGCGCGCGGATTCCCGAGCGCGAGCTGTGCGACCGGCTCCAGATCTCGCGCACCCCGCTGCGCGAAGCGCTCAAGGTGCTCGCCGCCGAAGGGCTCGTGCAGCTCTTGCCTCATCGCGGCTCGCGCGCCGCAAAACTGACCGACAAGGACATGCGCGACCTGTTCGAGGTCTGCCAGGGTCTCGAGGCACTCGCCGGCGAACTCGCCTGCGAGCGCATCAGCGACGCCGAGATCGACGCGGTCGCCGCAGCGCATGCGGACATGGTGCAGCATTATCGCGAGGGCGACCTGATCCAGTACTACCGCGGCAATCGCGCCATCCACGAGGCCATCGTCACCGCGGCCGGAAATCCCGCGCTTGCGGGGCTCTATGCCTCCGTGACCGCGCGCATCCGGCGCGCGCGCTATGTCACGCCGATGACGCCGCAGCGCTGGGCGTTCGCCGTGAAGGAGCATGAGGCGATTTTGAACGCGCTCCAGCGGCGCGATGGCGCCGGCCTCTCCCACATCCTGCGTGCGCATCTGCGCCATAAGCGCGAAGAGGTCTTGCAGGCGGGCTTTGCCGAAACGGAAGGAAACGACCCCGCGCTGCGGATCGCGTGAGACGGCGTGCCCGGCGAGCATCAGTTCAACCCATTCTGCTTCTGGCCTTCGCGCTGCTTCGCTGCAATAACGGCCTCGAGGATCAATCATAAGGTCAGGCGCAGTCGCAATGAACGAACCGCTGCCCTCGGACCCCGTTGCTCGTGCGGCCTCCGACAGCACGGGAAGCGCGCCGAAAGACGGTTTTGCCGATCTCGTTCCCGAACTCAGCGTTTCCAGCATTCAAGCCAGCCTGTCGTTCTGGCGAGACTTGCTCGGCTTTGAGGTCGCTTATGATCGCCCCGATGCGCGATTTGCGTATCTCGTCAAAGGGCGTTTGCAGGTGATGCTGTGCCAATTGAACGGACGCTGGGAGACGGCCGAGATGCAGCGTCCGTTCGGACGCGGCGTCAATTTTCAGATGGTCGTCGATCGCATCGATCCGATGCTGACCGCTCTCGGCGACGCCAATTGGCCGCTCTACGAGCTGCCGCATGAAGCCTGGTACCGGGTCGGCGAGCTCGAATGCGGCCAGCGTGAATTCCTCGTCCAGGATCCGGACGGCTACCTCGTGCGCTTCGTCGAACGGCTGGGCGTGCGCACGCCATCCTGACATCGAGATTCCTGCGTCGAGATTCCTGCGTCTCGTATCGAGCGGTCAGCAGACACAATGGTGACACAATCATTGGCGTGCACTCGGAATTGCGCGCCGACTTCGACACGCCGCGATCAGCACCAAACCAATTCCACTTGCTAGCTTGTCTGAACCGGCGCAGCATCTTGCTGTCGGCCTCAGGCCGAACATAACGCGCGAACAATCGCGCAGGTCACAAGACAAGAAACGGAGGAAACGCATGACAATCGATGTCTCACGTCGGTCCCTGTTCGCTCTCGGGGCCGGCCTTGGCGCCAGCGCGATGCTCGGCAGCAGCGCGATGGCAAGGGCTCCCAAACTAGGCACCCAGACGCCCTACTGGCACCGCTTCATCTTGGGCGATGCCGAGGTCACCGTCGTGTCCGACGGGCCGCTGCCGCTCGGCGATCCCTCCGGGACGTTCACCGGCGTCCCCAAGGAAGAGGTAAAGAAGATGCTCGCCGACAATTTCCTGTCGCCGGACAACGTCGTGCTTGAGCAGAACTCGCCGATCGTGAACACAGGCGACAAGCTCATCCTGTTCGATACCGGCATGGGCAGCTCCAAAATGTTCGGCGCCACCACCGGCCGGCAGCAGAAGAGCATGACCGAGGCCGGCATCAAGCCGGCAGACATCGATGCCGTGGTGTGCTCGCATGCCCATATCGACCACATCGGGGGCATCGTGGACGACGGCGGCAAGCCGCTGTTTCCGAACGCGCAGATCTACATCTCCCAGACCGATTTCGACTTCTGGACCGATGAAGGCAAGCTCGGCAGCGCAGCCAAGGACTTCGTGGTCCACGCCCGCAAGAACCTGCTGCCGGTGCGGGACCGGATCGTGTTCTTCAAGGATGGCCAGGAATTCCTGCCGGGCGTGCAGGCGATCGCGGCGCCCGGTCATACCGTCGGCCATACCATCTTCATGGTCTCGTCGGCGGGCAAGTCGTTTGCCTTCCTCGGCGATCTCTCGCACCATTCCGTGCTGCTGCTGGAACGGCCGCGGATGGAATTCTCCTACGACACCGACCCGAAACAGGCGGCCGAGTCGCGCGTGAAGCTGCTCACGATGCTTGCGGCCAACAAGACGCCGGTGATGTCCTATCACTTTGCCTGGCCGGGCTACGGCCATGTCGCCAAAGCCGGCGAGGGCTTTCATTACTATGCCGAACCGATGCAGATGAATTTGTAGTTTGTCGGAACAGGTCCGGGTGGCACTCGTGCCGCCCGGGCCGAATGATGCCCGCTCTTCGGCTCCGCGACAGGGGTTTGCACGTGACTGCGCCGGTCCTGGCGCCGGGAAATATCCTGGAAGCGCGCTTCATGGCGATCGAGCTGCATGGTTACCGATACAGCGTCTATTCCTGGATCGCCCGACTGGCCCTCCACGAGAAGGGCAAGGCGTACGATTGGATCGAGGTAAACCCCTTCGGTGAGAATATCCCTGCAAGCTACCTTGCAACGCATCCCTTCAGGCGCGTGCCCGCGCTGGTTCACACCGGGTTCGTCGTCTACGAAACAGGCGCCATCACGCGCTACGTGGATGAAGCGTTTGAAGGTCTCAAGCTTCAGCCGGCGGAGCCGAGAGAGCGGGCGCGTTGCAATCAGATCATATCAATCGTGGACAGCTACGCTTACTGGCCACTGGTGAGGCAAGTCTTCTCTCACGGAGTTTTCAGGCCGCGCATGGGATTGCCGGCAGACGAGAGCGAGTTTCGAAAAGGTCTCGAAGCGGCGCCGAGGATCCTCTCAGCATTGGAGCAGGTCGCCGGCGAGGGCCAATACCTCTGCGGCAACCAACCATCACTCGCCGATATCCATCTGGCGCCGATGATTGGCTACTTCGTACTGGCCCCTGAAGGAAACACGCTTCTTCAGGAGCACCGCAGGCTCAGCGACTGGTGGGCGGATTTCTCGAGGAGATCCGCTGTTGTGGACACCACGCCGCAATTGCCGTCGGCATTGCCGTGAGAGCGATTAGCACCCCAGCCTGTCGGCGATCCCGCCAAAATCCTTGGCGACGATGTCCCAGTTGCCGGTGGCTTCGAAATCCACCTTCTGCAACGGCCCGTACTCCGTCGGCCGCGCCACGAACGCCGTCTTCAGCCCGTTCTTCTGCGCGGCCGCGAGATCGCCGTTGTGGGCGGCGACCATCATCACCTGCTCCGGCTTGAGGCCAAGCAACCGCGCGGCGCCGAGATAGGTCTCGGGATCGGGCTTGTAATGCTCGAACAATTCGGCCGACATGATGAGGTCCCACGGCAGCCCAGCGAACTTCGCCATGTTGGTGAGCAGCGCGACGTTGCCGTTCGACAGCGGCGAGATCACGAATTTCGACTTCAGCCGTGTGAGGCCCGCGACACTGTCGGGCCAGGGATGCAGGCGGTGCCAGCCCCTGGTGAGGTGATCGAGATCGGCTTCGGTCAGGCCCTTGATCGAAAATTGCGCGACCAGCTTGTCCAGGGAGCGGCGGTGCAGATCATCGAGCATGACATAGCCGCGCTCGGGATGTTTGCGCACGTCGTCCATCGAGGCCATGTACATGCCGCGCCAGCCGTCGACCAAAGCGGTCCAATCGGCGGTGATGCCGCGCTGCCTGCTCCACCACATGAAATCGGTGATCAGGCTGGTGCGCCAGTCGACGACCGTGCCGAACACGTCGAAGACGAGCGCTTTGACGGTGGAGAGATCGGACATGTGCGACTCCTCTCTTCGTCATTCCGGGATGGCCCGAAGGGCCAGGCCGGAATCCATACTCCCGACCGGTGGTTATGGATTCCGGGCTCGCGACTTTGTCGCGCCCCGAAATGACGGCTGTGCGTTGGTTGCCTAGTCCAAATGGAACTTCGCCAGTTCGCGATGCTCGGCCTTGATGTAGCGCACGGTGCCGGTGACCGAACGCATCACGACCGTCTCGGTCTCGATTACGCCGTCCTTGCGGAACTTGACGCCCGAGAGCAGCGAGCCCGTGGTGACGCCGGTGGCGGCGAACAGACAGTCGCCGCGCGCCATGTCCTCGATGCCATAGATCATATTGGGATCGTTGACGCCCATCTTGGCGGCGCGCTCGCGCTTCTCGTCGGAATCGAGGATCAGGCGGCACTGCATCTGGCCGCCGATGCAGCGCAACGCCACGGCGGCGAGCACGCCCTCCGGCGCGCCGCCGGTGCCGATATACATGTCGACGCCGGTATTGTCAGGATCGGCGCAGTGGATCACGCCGGCGACGTCGCCGTCGGTGATCAGGCGCACGGCCGCGCCGGTCGAGCGCACGCTATCGATGATGCTGGCATGGCGCGGACGGTCGAGCACGAGCACGGTGATGCCGTCAGGCTGAACACCCTTGGCCTTGGCGAGACGGCGGACGTTTTCCGCCGGCGTGGCATCCAGTTCGACGACGCCCTTGGCGTAGCCGGGGCCGATCGCGAGCTTCTGCATGTAGACGTCGGGCGCATGCAGCAGCGTGCCGCCGTCGGCCATCGCCATGGTGGCGATCGAGCCCGGCATGTTCTTGGCGCACAGCGTGGTGCCTTCGAGCGGATCGACCGCGATGTCGACCTGCGGGCCGGCGTTCATGCCGACCTTCTCGCCGATGAACAGCATCGGCGCCTCGTCGCGCTCGCCCTCGCCGATCACGATGGTGCCCTCGATCGGCAGCTTGTTCAGCTCGCGCCGCATCGCGTCCACTGCGGCCTGGTCGGCCGCCTTCTCATTGCCGTGCCCGCGCAGCCGCGCTGACGACACCGCCGCCCGCTCCGTCACCCGCACAATCTCCAGCGTAAGGATGCGCTCGAGCAACGCGTGCGGCGGGACTGAAATATGGGTCGACATCGGCTCACTCCTTCAAACAGTTCGGGACAGAAGTCTCTGCCCGCAACAACTCGCAACGCCCTCGGTTCGTTCGAACGAACAACCGCCTCAGTTCTTCTCGATCCGGATCACCTGCGGCCGTCCGCTGATCACTTTGTCGCGCTGCACGGCGGCGAGCGCGCGGCGCACGGCGTCCTCATGCGTGGCATAGGTGATCAGGATGACGGGCACGGGCACCGCCTTGCCGTTCGCCGGCGCAGCGCCGCCATTGGGATGACGCTGCACGATCGACTCGATCGAAATCTTCTGTTCCGCAAGCCGGGTCGCGATTGCCGCCGCAGTGCCTGGAAAATCGCGCGCCAGCAGACGGATGTAATAGCCGCCCTCGTGCCGCTCCATCGGCGCCTTCTTGGTGTCGCGCAGATGCGAGATCGGCCGGCCGAACGGATTGGCGCGGATGCCGCGCGCGACGTCGGCGATGTCGGCGACCACGGCGGATGCGGTCGCAGCTCCGCCCGCGCCGGGGCCGACCAGCGTGATCGGAGGGATGCCCTCGCCATCAATCGTGACCGCATTGGTGACACCCATCACCTGCGCGATCGAGGAGGATTTTGGAACCATGGTCGGATGCACGCGCTGCTCGATGCCCGTGGCGGTGCGAACCGCAACACCGAGCAGCTTGAGCCGGTAACCGAGATCGTCAGCGGCACGGAGATCTTCCGGCGCAATGGAGGAGATGCCTTCGACATACACAGCGCTTTGAGCAACTTTTGTGCCGAAAGCGAGGCTGGCGAGAATGGCAAGTTTTTGCGCGGTGTCGTGGCCATCGACGTCGAAGGACGGATTGGCCTCGGCATAGCCGAGCCGCTGCGCATCCTTGAGGCATTCGGCAAACGACAGACCCTCCTGCTCCATTCGGGTCAGGATGTAATTGCAGGTGCCGTTGAGGATACCGTAGACGCGGTTGATACCGGTTCCGGCAAGACCCTCGCGTAACGTTTTGATGACGGGGATCGCGGCGCCGACGGCTGCCTCGAAATTCAGCGCACCGCCGTGCTTTTCAGCGGCTTTGCCAAGCTTCAGGCCGTGCTTGGCGAGCAGTGCCTTGTTGGCAGTGACGACGGATTTACCGGCATTCAGCGCCGCCTCGACCGCAGAGAGTGCGGGATCACCGGCGCCGCCCATCAGCTCGACGAAGCAGTCGATGCCGGGATGCGTGGCCAGTGCCATGGGATCCCTGGCCCATTCGACGCCGCGCAGATCGACGCCGCGCTTCTTTGCCTTCGAGCGCGCGGTGACGGCGACGACGCGAATGCCGCGGCCGCTGCGGCCCGAGAGCACGCGGGCCTGGGTCTCGATCAAACGGACAACTTCGGCGCCCACGGTGCCGAGCCCCGCTATGCCCACTTTCAGGGGTGCAACCATGATGCTTTGGAAAACCTGCCGAAGAGAAACTTAGCGCCGATTGGCGAGCGGAACGACGTTGTGCAACGTTTCGATGCCGCTTTCAAGGAAGCGGCGCACGCCCCGCGCGGCCTGCCTGATCCGTTGCTCGTTTTCCACCATGGCGATGCGGACATATCCTTCACCGTGCTCGCCGAAGCCGACGCCGGGCGAGACCGCGACGCCGGATTTCTCCACCATCAGGGTTGCGAACTGCATGCTGCCGACGCTGCGGAAGGCCTCCGGCAGCGGCACCCAGGCGAACATCGAGGCTTCCGGCGGCGGGATCTCCCAGCCGGCGCGGCCGAACGACTCCACCAGCGCATCACGGCGCTTGCGGTAGGTGTCGCGCATCTCCTTGATGCAATCGTCGGGGCCATTCAGCGCGGCGGTCGCGGCGACCTGCACCGGCGTGAAGGCGCCGTAGTCGAGATAGGATTTGACGCGGGCAAGCGCCGCGATCACGCGCTCATTGCCGACCGCAAAGCCCATGCGCCAGCCGGCCATCGAATAGGTCTTCGACATCGAGGTGAACTCGACGGCGACGTCGATCGCGCCGGGCACCTGGAGCACCGAGGGCGGAGGATTGCTCTCGTCGAAATAGACCTCGGCATAAGCGAGATCGGACAGGATCAGAATCTCGTGCTTTTTCGCGAACGCGACGAGATCTCTGTAGAAGTCGAGGCTCGCGACATAGGCGGTCGGATTCGAGGGATAGCAGACGACCAGCGCGAGCGGCTTCGGAATCGAATGCACGATCGCCCGCTCCACCGCCTCGAAGAACTGCGGCGTCGGCTCCGAGGGCACCGAGCGGATCACGCCGCCCGCCATCAAGAAGCCGAAGGCGTGAATCGGATAGCTCGGGTTCGGGCAGAGGATGACGTCGCCGGGCGCGGTGATCGCCTGCGCCACGTTGGCAAAGCCCTCCTTCGAACCGAGTGTCGCAACCACCTGAGTGTCGGGATTGAGCTTCACGCCGAAGCGGCGGGCGTAATAGCCAGCCTGGGCCCGGCGCAGCCCGGGGATGCCGCGGGAGGCCGAGTAGCGGTCGGTGCGCGGCTTGCCCAGCGTCTCCTTCAGCTTCTCCAGCACATGCGCTGGCGCCGGCAGGTCCGGATTGCCCATGCCGAGGTCGATAATGTCGGCGCCGGCATTCCGCGCGGCCGCCTTGGCCCGGTTGACCTGCTCGAACACGTAAGGCGGAAGGCGGCGGATGCGGTAAAACTCTTCCATGGCTCTCTGGACTCCGGGCAACCGGTCAGGACGGAATCGAAAGGCGATGACGCCAATCGGAAACGGCGGCCGCCCCTTTCGCGAAAACCACTAAAAATCAAATACTTGTAGCGATTTTCGGCGACAGAGGCTGAGCACCTTCGCCCTGACTCTCGGCTGAACCGTGGTCTTTTAGCACGGCAAGACGGGGGCGCCAGCGATTACCTTGCAGCGCCTCATTTCGCGTCCTTGGCGGCAGCGGCCTGGCGGTCGCGCGCGGCGGCAAGCTCGGCCTCGATCTTAGCGCGCTGGTCCGGCGGGATGACCGCTTGATCGCGATCCGGCGGGAGGTCGTGCACGGGCAGGTAGGTCCCTGGCTCCCTGGAATGCGCTTGCGCATCTGCGGGTGTCATATCCGCAAGCTGGCTCGAACAGCCGCTCAGGGCAAGCACCGCCATCAGCAGCGCGCCGCAGATCGGCAGCTTCCTTTGCAGGTCCTTCAACGCCAACACCCGGGGAAATCCCCTACTCGTCCCAATGCAAGCCGCCGGAGACTAGCCCGACAACCTGCCCAAGCTCAAACCATTGCTGCCCACAAATGGTACGAGCGAGAAAACATCCAAGGCCCACTGACCGGAGGGGTGCGCCCTGATTGTGACAAAACCAAGAAGCTTTGTCGCAGTGCAGCACATGTTGGAGCTTGTTTAACGCCAAACATGCGAGCTTCGCGGTGACGAATACAGAATGAATCGTTACTGTTCTGCTCATGAGTATGGCCACTACCGACACGCCCAAATCCGAGACGAAGTTCAATGCGGAAGCCTTCGCGATGAATGTCGCGCGGGCGATGGAGAGCGGCGGCAAGGCGCTGGCCGCGTATCTGAAGCCACGCGAAAGCGGCGAGGTTCAGGATCGCCCGCCGGCCGAGCTTACGGAAGTGATCAAGACCTTCACGTCCGTCGCCGAATACTGGCTGTCGGATACGTCCCGCGCGTCGGATCTGCAGACCAAGCTCGCCAAGGATTATCTCGATCTCTGGGGCTCGGCGGCGCGGCGCATGGCCGGCCAGGACGCCCCGCCCGCGATCGCGCCCTCGCCGCGCGACAAGCGCTTTGCCGATCCGGAATGGAAGTCGAACCAGTTCTTCGATTTCGTGATGCAGCTCTATCTGCTCACGACCAAATGGGCGCAGGAGTTGGTGCGTGACGCCGACGGGCTCGATCCGCAGACCCGCCGCAAGGCCGAGTTCTACATCCAGCAGGTCACCAACGCGCTGTCGCCGTCGAACTTCGTGCTGACCAATCCGGAGGTACTGCGCGAGACCGTCGCCAGCAGCGGCGAGAACCTCGCGCGCGGCCTGAGGATGCTGGCCGAGGACATCGCCGCCGGCAAGGGCATGCTGAAGATCCGCCAGTCCAACCCGGACAATCTCGTCGTCGGCGTCAACATGGCGACGACGCCGGGCAAGGTGATCTACCAGAACGAGATGATGCAGCTGATCCAATATTCGCCGACGACAGAGATGGTGCTGCGCACGCCGCTGCTGATCGTGCCGCCCTGGATCAACAAGTTCTACATCCTCGATCTCAAGCCGGAGAAATCCTACATCAAATGGTGCGTCGACCAGGGCATCACCGTGTTCGTGATCTCATGGGTCAATCCCGACAAGCGGCTCGGCAACAAGAGCTGGGAAGACTACATGAAGGAAGGCCTGCTCACGGCGATGGACGTGATCGAGAAGATCACCGGCGAGATGAAGGTGCACACCGCCGGCTATTGCGTCGGCGGCACGATGCTCGCGACCACGCTGGCCTGGCTCGCCGAGAAGCGCCGCCAGCGCGTGTCGTCGGCGACGTTCTTCGCGGCACAGGTCGACTTTACCCATGCCGGCGATCTGCTGGTGTTCGTCGACGAGGAGCAGATCGCAGCCCTCGAGCAGGAGATGAAGGCCGCCGGCGTTCTCGAAGGCTCCAAGATGGCGATGGCCTTCAACATGCTGCGCTCCAACGATTTGATCTGGTCCTACGTCGTCAGCAATTACCTCAAGGGCCAGCAGCCGAGCGCGTTCGACCTCTTGCACTGGAATTCGGATGCCACGCGCATGACCGCGTCGAACCATTCCTATTATCTGCGCAATTGCTATCTGGAGAACCGCCTGTCGACGGGCACGATGGTGCTCGACAACACGCTGCTCGACCTCTCCAAGGTCATGGTGCCCGTCTACAACCTCGCCACGCGCGAGGACCACATCGCGCCGGCGGAATCGGTGCTGTACGGCTCGCAATTCTTCGGCGGCCCAGTGAAATACGTGTTGTCCGGCTCGGGCCACATCGCCGGCGTCGTCAACCCGCCCGCCTCGAACAAGTACCAGTACTGGACCAACGACAACGTCAAGGACATCAACGTCGTCGAGTGGATGAAGGGCGCGGTGGAGCACAAGGGCTCGTGGTGGCCGGACTGGCGCGAATGGCTGGGTGGGCTCGATCCCGAGGAAGTCCCGGCGCGCAGCGTCGGCAGCGAAGCGTTCCCCCCAATCGAGGACGCGCCGGGCAGCTATGTCAGGATTCGCGCGTAGCGGGACTTCCTTGCGCATGGCGCAATCTTGCGCGCTTGTGTAATCTTTCTTTCAACACAGCGATGACAGAGGGGACCGGGTTATGACGCGTGAATTGTTCTGGCTGACCTTGACGGTGATCCTGACCGGAATCCTCTGGATTCCCTACACTATCAACCGCTGCCAGGTTCGCGGTCTCGGCGGCGCGATGGCCAATCCCTCGCGCGCCGACAAGCCGCAGTCGGAATGGGCGAACCGCCTGATGTTCGCGCATGACAACGCGGTCGAGAACCTCGTGCTCTTCGCGCCACTGGTGCTGATCCTGAACGCGATCGACTATTCCACCAAATGGACCGTGCTCGCCTGCGCCGTCTATTTCTGGTCGCGCGTCGCGCACCTGATCGTCTACGCCATGGGAATCCCGGTATTCCGCACGCTGGCCTTCACCGTCGGCTTCCTCGCGCAAGCCGTGCTGGCGCTGGCGATCTTCAAGGTGGTTTGAGCGCACGCCTCGGACAAGGCACAGCAGGAAAGTGCGGCGCTGCCGATCGGCATCGCTCCTCGACAGATGCCCTCCCGAGTCGTTTCCCTTCCCTGTCCTGCCCGCCGACGTGATGTCACATCCCGCCTGCCAGAGCCGCGCGCGAAAGCCCATCTGCTGCACGTGCAGAACGCCTTGCTCGAATGGATCGTCGCGTAGCTCCTCCGCGACGGAGCGCTGGTGAATTGCAGCCAGGGGTTGAGACACCCGAAAGCTACCTCGCGGATGCTGGTGTTGCCGAAAGATGACGGTACGGCAAAATCCGCCAGCGCACGGCGTGGCTGATACTCTTTGTCATGCATCCAGAGGTATATTCGCACATCGCAATTGATTGATTCGGGGCAAACATGAACTGGAAGATTGCATCCGCGCTCGGCGCGATCTCGTTCGCAGCCGTCGCTAGCCAGGCCAATGCAGCCGATCTCGCCGCCCGCCCCTACACCAAGGCGCCGCCGATGATCGCCGCGATCTATGACTGGAGCGGTTTCTATATTGGCGCCAACGGCGGCTATGGCTCGTCGCACAAGTGCTGGGACCAGACGATCGGCTTCGCACCTGGCGTTGCAGAAGGGTGCCATGATGCGACGGGCGCCGTTGCCGGCGGCCAGATCGGCTATCGCTGGCAGAGCAGCGCCTTCGTATTCGGTCTCGAAGCGCAGGGCGACTGGGCGGACCTTTCCGGCCAGAATGCCAGCACCGTGTTCGGCGTTGCGAACCGCACCCGCGTCGACGCCTTCGGTCTCTTCACCGGCCAGGTCGGCTACGCCTGGAACAACGCACTGCTTTACGTGAAGGGCGGCGCCGCCGTCACCCGCCATCGCTACCGCGGCATCGGTACGGGCGGTCTGGCCGGGGCCGAGTTCGATGGCGCCGACGAGACCCGCTGGGGCGGCACGGTCGGCGTCGGCTTCGAATACGGTTTTGCGCCGAACTGGTCGGTCGGCCTCGAATACGACCATCTGTTCATGGGCCGGCGCGACGTTACCCTGACGGCCAACGGCGTGCTGGCGCCCGTTGGCACGTTCTCACGTACCGACCGCATCGGCCAGGACGTCGACTTGATCACCGCCCGTATCAACTACAGGTTCGGCGGCCCGATCATCGCGAAGTACTGAGGTCTCGTGTCCCGGACGCGCGAAGCGCGAGCCGGGACACAGAAAGCCACAGGCGAAGCAAGAAGAATGGGCCCCGGCTCTGCAGCGCACCGTTGAAGAAGCACCGCGCTGCGTCCGGGGCACGACCGTGCCCTACTACTCCTCCGGCAATCCCGGCATCAGCCGCATGTTCTGCACGGCCGCACCGGACGCGCCCTTGCCGAGGTTGTCGAGGCGCGCGACCAGCACCGCCTGATGGTACTTGTCGCTGGCGAAGACGTAGAGCTCGAGCATGTTGGTCTCGTTGAGCGCTTCCGGCTCGAGCTTGCCGCCCTTGGTCGCCTCGTTCTGGAGCGGCATCACCGAGACGTATTTTGAGCCGGCGTAACGTTTTGCCAGCGGGGTCTTGCGAACATCGAGATGCAGCATGTCGGCGGGAGTCGACCAAGCCGTCGCGACGCGATCTCGGCCCTATCAGGTGAGCCGTCGGTCGCGCGCACCGAAAAACTTTCGGCGAGCATCATCGCCGAATGATGGCCGGCGCCACAGCTCAGTTCGAGGATCGAGCCACCGGGCGGCAGCAGGGTGAGAAAGCCCGGCAGCCGCGTCGAGGGAGCCTTCGCCCAGCCGGGCACAGGGCCTCGGCATGGCCGCGGTAGAATTGCAAGTTCGCTTCGTCCACCGCGGTACCCCGTGTCATGGAAACAGAGCGATCTGCTCCAGCCCCGCCGTCTCGGGCAGCCCGAACATCAGGTTCATGTTCTGGATCGCCTGCCCGGCCGACCCCTTCACCAGATTGTCGAGCGTGGAAATCACGATCGCGCGGTTCTTGATGCGGTCGGCGACGACGCCGATCTGCACATAGTTGGAGCCGCGCACATTCTGGGTCTGCGGCAGCACGCCTTTCCTGGCGACATGCACGAAGGGCTCGTCGGCATAAGCCTGCTCCAGCGCGGTTCGCAGATCGTCGGGCGTCGCGCCGTTGAGCTTGACGTAGGACGTGCAGAGTTCGCCGCGCGCCATCGCAACAAGATGCGGCGTGAAGTTGATCGTCACCGCGGAACCAGCGGCGACGCCGATCTCCTGCTCGATCTCGGGCGCGTGCCGGTGGGTGCCGACCGAATAGGGCGACAACCCCTCGCCCGCCTCGCTGAACAACGTGTTCTGTTTCAGCCCGCGGCCGGCGCCGGTGACGCCCGATTTCGCGTCGATGACGATGTCGTCGACGTGGATCAATTTGGCTTTCGCAAGCGGCACCAACGCGAGCAGCGCCGCCGTGGGATAGCAGCCGGGACAGGCGACCAGCCGGGCCGACGTGATCTTCTCGCGATAGAATTCGGTCAGGCCATAGATCGCTTCGCCCTGGAGTTCGAGCGCCCGGTGCTCATGGCCGTACCATTGCGCATAGGTGTTCTTGTCCCGCAGCCTGAAATCGGCGGACATGTCGAGGACCTTGATTCTGGGATTTGCCTTGATGACCGCGGCGATGATTTCCTGCGTGGTGCCGTGCGGCAATCCGCAGAACACCGCATCGAGCGTGCCCCAGTCGACCTTTTCCCATTCCACGAGTTTCGGTAGGTCCAGCATGAAGAAATGCGGAAACACATCGCCCATCGACTTGCCGGCGTGGGTGTTGGCCGTGAGCGCGATGATCTCGGCATTCGGATGCCGCGCCAACAGGCGCACCGCATCGGCGCCGGTGTAACCGGAGGCGCCGAGAATGGCGATTTTCTTCGAGCTCATCACAGGTTCCTTTCAGACGCCATTTGATTGCCGGGGCAGAAAGTTGCGGCGTCACTTCGTCCACCGGGCTGACCTCGCGAGCAACGCCCGATCAGCTATTTGTCGGCTAGCATCAGCCGCATGTTCTGCACGGCCGCACCCGAGGCGCCCTTGCCGAGATTGTCCAGCCTCGCGACCAGCACCGCCTGGTGATATTTGTCGCTGGCGAACACATAAAGCTCGAGCATATTGGTTTCGTTAAGCGCCTCCGGCTCGATCCGGCCGGCCTTGGTCGCCTCGTTCTGAAGCGGCATCACCGAGACGTATTTCGAGCCGGCATAGCGCTTGGCCAGAGCGGCCTGGAGATCGGCACCGCTGGGCTTGCCCGGCAGCGTGTCGAGCTGGAGCGGCACCGAGACCAGCATGCCTTGCCGGTAGTTGCCGACCGACGGAATGAAGATCGGCCGCCGCGTCAGGTTCGAATAGAGCTGCATCTCCGGCAGGTGCTTGTGCTCGAAGCCGAGTCCATAGAGCTCGAAGGACGGCGCGCTGCCGTCTTCAAAGCTCGCGATCATCGACTTGCCGCCGCCCGAATAGCCGCTCACTGCATTGACCGTGACGGGATAGTCGGGAGGCAACAGACCAGCATCGACGATCGGCCGCAACAGCGCGATCGCGCCGGTCGGATAGCAGCCGGGATTGGAGACCTTCTTTGCGGCCTTGATCTTGGCGGCCTGGTCCGGCGTCAGTTCCGGAAAACCATAGGCCCAGTCGGGCGCGACCCGGTACGCGGTGGAAGCGTCCAGCACTTTCGGCGCCGAAGCACCCATGCTGTCGACCAGCGCCACTGTTTCCTTGGCGGCATCGTCAGGCAGGCAGAGGATGACGAGGTCGACCTCCTCCATCAGCGCCTTCTTGGCCGCGGGATCCTTGCGCTTGTCTTCGGCAATCGTCTTCACCGCGACATCGCTCTGGAGCTTCAGCCGCTCGTTGATGCCGAGCCCGGTGGTGCCGGAGCCGCCGTCGACGAAGACGGTGGCGGGCTTGGTCTTGGCGCCGCTGCTCGGTGCTTGCTTGGTATCAGCGATGCTGGTTTCAGAAAGGCTCATGGCACGCTCCTTTCGAGCTTGTTGCTTTCGTCCGCGAAGGCTTCCGGCCTCACGTCCTGCATCAATTGCGCGATCTCCCTGGCGTCGGCATGGGCTTGCGCACCGAGCGCAGTCGCGATCGCCGCATAGTCGGCATCCGATTTGTGCTGGTTGAGCTTGAAGCTGCCTTCGACGTCTTCAACCGTCATGACCAGGCCCACGATCGCCTTCTTCATCGTCTCGAACCGGCCCGCGGTCATTTTCGCCGAGGTCCACGGCGTCTTCGGCAACAGCCAGCTCTCGAACTTCTCGCTGAGCGTGTCGATCTGCACCGCCAGCTCGTGGTCCGACAGGAGCCGCACCGGCCCGCTCAGATGCACCGACTGGTAGAGCCAGGTCGGCACCTGATCCGGCGAGACGTACCAGTCCGGCGATACATAGGCATCGGGGCCGTTGACCGCGAGCAGCCAGGACGCCGAGCCATCCGCCAGCTTTAGCAGCGGATTGTGACGGGCAACATGAAAGGCGGCCTGCGGCGTGCCATCAGCGGCATAGGTCAGGTAGAACGGCAGCGGCGAGGCGACCGGCTTGTGACCGTCGAACGCGCACATCGTGCCGAAGCCGCGCTCTTCTGCGAATTTCAGGCTCGCGGCGCGGTCCTGCTTGAAAAAAGGTGGCGTGTACATCGTGGTCTCCTGCTGGGCCTCTTTGGTGGCCGCCGGATCAGATCGCGCTGACAGGAGAGAGAATGCCGCGGATCGGATCCAGCGGCAAAGACGATGATCTCAAACGCGATCGACCGCCCAAACCGCTAAAGAGCGGCGGCGGCGACGGGCGAACAGGATGGTCGCGGCGTTGATCATGGCGCGCGGCTATAAGGCCAAGCGCGGTTCCCGTCAAGGTGCGGGCGTCAGATGACGCGCCAGATCCATTCCATGGCCTTCGCGATCACGTCGCCGAACAGAAGCAGCGCCGCGGACCAGACCAGCGCCGAGACGAAATTGGCCGCCTGAAATCTCCAATAGGGCATCTCGAAGATGCCGGCCGCGAGCGGCACCGAGGCACGCAAGGGGCCGAAGAAGCGACCGATGAAGATGCTGGGCACGCCCCAGCTCTGCACGAAAGCCTCGCCCTTGGGCAGCAATTCCGGATAACGCGAAAGCGGCCACATCTGCGCAACCTGTTCCTTATAGCGGTAGCCGAACCAGTAGGAGACCCAGTCGCCGAGCGCAGCGCCGATGCCGCCGGCGATCCACACCGGGTAGAAGCTGATGCCGCTCGCCCCGATCAGCGCGCCGATCGCCACCAGCGCGCCCCAGGCCGGGATCAGCAGCGAGATGAAGGCGAGCGACTCCCCGAAGGCCAGCACGAACACGATCGGGGCCGCCCAGGCCTGGTGAGCACGCACGAAGTCGGCGAGTGCGTGCGCATACTGCTCCATTCCAGATTGCCTTCCCGCCCCGTCACGGTCCCTGTCAGATGAAAAGACTGGTAAGCCAAGGGCTTGTGTGACATCAAGTCACAAAGCCCGGCCCAATCGAGACACCGGCGTCAAATTGCCAGGAATTGATGGGCCCGCGGCGTAAAATCGCCGGCATTGGCTCTCACCCACGCCCGCCCGGCCGACCTGCGGTGACCTTTGCAGGCCAGCCGTGGCATAGTCGGCTTAACCGATTCGCCGCTTGCGCGACCCTCAAAACACATCAAGATACATGTCCAAGCAATTGAAGCCAAAAACAAAAGGCGACTTTTTCGGCGGCGATGAGCCGAAGTCTCGCGCGCCCGCCAAGGCGGCGTCGCGTGGGAGCGGCGCCGAAGCCGACTACACCGCGGCCGATATCGAGGTGCTCGAAGGCCTGGAACCGGTGCGGCGCCGGCCCGGCATGTATATCGGCGGCACCGACGAGAAGGCGCTGCATCACCTCTTCGCCGAAGTCATCGACAATTCGATGGACGAGGCGCTGGCGGGACATGCCACCTTCATCGGCGTCGATTTGAGTGCGGACGGCTTTCTGACCGTCATCGACAACGGCCGCGGCATTCCGATTGATCCGCATCCGAAATTCCCGAAGAAGTCGGCGCTCGAAGTCATCATGTGCACGCTGCATTCGGGCGGCAAGTTCGACTCCAAGGTCTACGAGACCTCCGGCGGTCTGCACGGCGTCGGCATCTCCGTGGTGAACGCCCTCTCCTCGCTGCTTGAGGTCGAAGTCGCGCGCAGCCAGAAACTCTACCGCATGACGTTCGAGCGCGGGCACCCGAAGGGCAAGCTCGAGGATCTCGGCAAGGTCAACAACCGCCGCGGCACCCGCGTGCGGTTCAAGCCCGACACCGACATCTTCGGCGCCAAGGCCGCGTTCAAGCCGCAGCGCCTGTTCAAGATGACGCGCTCGAAGGCCTATCTGTTCGGCGGCGTCGAGATCCGCTGGAATTGCGCGCCCGAGCTGCTCAAGGGCATTGAGGACGTGCCGGCGCAAGCGACGTTCCACTTCCCCGGCGGCCTCAAGGATTATCTGGCCGCTGCGATCCACGCCGACACGCTGGTGCATCCCGACCTCTTCTCCGGCAAATCGGGCCGCAACGGCGCGCATGGCGCCTGCGAATGGGCAGTCGCCTGGACCGCGGATGCCGACGGCTTCCTGTCCTCCTACACCAACACCGTGCCGACGCCCGATGGCGGTACGCACGAAGCCGGCTTGCGCAGCGCCCTGCTGCGCGGGCTGAAGGATCACGCCGAGCGCGTCGGTCAGGGCAAGCGCGCGTCATCCATTACATCGGAAGACGTGATGGTGGGCGCCGCCGTGATGCTCTCGGTGTTCGTGCGCGAGCCGGAATTCCAGGGCCAGACCAAGGATCGGCTCGCCACCGCCGAAGCCCAGCGCATCGTCGAGCAGGCGATGAAGGATCCGTTCGACCACTGGCTCTCCGGCAATCCGAACCAGGCCAACAGGCTGCTCGACTTCGTGATCGACCGCGCCGAGGAGCGGCTGCGCCGTCGCCAGGAAAAGGAGACCGCGCGCAAGACCGCCGGCAAGAAGCTGCGCCTGCCCGGCAAGCTCGCCGACTGCACCGATGCCGGCACCGAAGGCTCCGAGCTCTTCATCGTCGAGGGCGATTCGGCCGGTGGCAGCGCCAAGCAGGCGCGCGACCGCAAGACCCAGGCCGTGCTGCCGCTGCGCGGCAAGATCCTCAACGTCGCTTCCGCCGGCAAGGACAAGCTGACGGCGAACGCCCAGCTCTCCGACCTTGTGCAGGCGATCGGCTGCGGCCAGCTTTTGCACTACCGCGAAGAGGATCTGCGCTATCAGCGCATCATCATCATGACCGACGCCGACGTTGACGGCGCCCACATCGCTTCGCTTCTCATCACCTTCTTCTACCGGCAGATGCCGCGGCTGATCGATGAGGGGCACCTCTTCCTCGCCGTGCCGCCGCTCTACAAGCTGACCAACGGCACCAAATCGGTCTACGCCCGCGACGACGCGCACAAAGAGGCGCTGATCAAGAGCGAGTTCAACGCCAACGCCAAGGTCGAGGTGAATCGCTTCAAAGGCCTCGGTGAGATGATGCCGGCGCAACTCAAGGAGACCACCATGGATCCGGCCAAGCGGACCATGCTGAAGGTGGTCCTGCTCGCCGACGACCGCGACACCACGGCAGATTCGGTAGAGCGGCTGATGGGCACCAAGGCCGAGGCGCGCTTCGCGTTCATCTCGGACAAGGCCGAGTTTGCCAATGATGACCTGCTCGACGTCTGACGCCGCGATCTCCGGTCAAAAAGCCCCGGGCCAGATCCGGGGCTTTTGTTTGGTGCGCCCAGCATGGGTGCACTCTTATGGGTGAAAGTCCCATCGTGAGTTGATCACAACGAGCGAAGTGAAGCGCAACTGCATGAGGGCGACCGA
>NZ_JADPKS010000162.1 GCF_023074175.1 Bradyrhizobium sp. 139 | reverse complement strand
GATGGAAACCAGCGGATGCGTCGGGTGCATGGAGTACGCCGGAATTTCCACCTCCTCGCCCGCCGCCGACGTGAAGCGAACGGCCAGAGAGAGGCCGTACAAGGTTGCGGTTGCAAGGCTTCGGCGACGTGTCGCAATCAGCCGTCGGCCGACAAAGTTTTTCCAGGTCATCTTTGGTCTCCCTCGATTGGTCTGGACATGTTGATGATGTAGCCGACCCGATTTGCCGCTGCCCCAGCGCGATTGCCGTCCCTGTCGAGAGATTGCTGCTAACGCACGCGCCTGCGCCAATCGCTCGGCGTTTCGCCCGTCAGCTTCTTGAATGCCGCGGCGAAGGCGGTCTGCGAGGAGTAACCAAGCGCCGCGGCGACCGAGACGACCGATTCGTCGCTCTCCCGCAGCATGTTCATGGCCTGCTCGACCCGGTGCTGGCGCAGCCAGGCATGCGGCGAAAGCCCGGTGCTCTCCTTGAAGGACCGACAGAAATGGAAGCGCGACAGGCCTGCGTCGCACGCAAGCGCCGAGAGCGAAACATCTGCATCGCTGTTCGAACGCAGGCGTTCGATTGCCCGGCGCAGGATCGTTGGCGAAAGGCCGCCGATGGTCGGTTGCACTATGGTCGGTACGCCCGCATGAGCAGCCAACAAACGCGTGGCGAGAAGATCCGTCAATTGCTGCCTGAACAGCGTGTCGAGCGTGGCGCTGCCTTCGATTGAATCCGCAGCGCTCAGAAGCAGGCGGGACGTGATGGCGTCGGGATGCCCGGTTCGTTCCAGGAGGTCGTCAGGGCTAGCGGTGTTGGCTTCATTGGCGATACGCAGAAGCGTCCTTTGTGGCAGATAGAGTTGAACGACATGTAGTGGCCGGTGGATGTCCCATCGGGACGTCGAGCCGGCTGGAATGATCGTCACGACGCCGGGACGCGCCGTTGCAATCGCAGCCGATTTTCCCGTGCGTCGTTCCAGCGGCTGCGAGCCGGCGGGATAAGTCATGACGACGTGATCGGCCATGGGTTCGACGGTATCGTGCAGCGGCTCGTGCTTCCAATAGGCGATGGCGCCGCTTTGAGGATCGGAGGCGATGCGAAGCGGCTTTGTCTTGAGCACGCGCGCCATCTCCGCGTCGGCGGCGCGCCGCTCGGAAGTCGCGCGATCGTCCGGCTGTGCGCCAGGTGCGGGCGGCAAGCTCTTGTGCGAGGGATTGCGCATGAGTGGTGCTCCCGGTCATCGCGTGGCTCCGCCTGATCTCTGATCAGTCGTCCGTGTTTATACGGATCGGCGCGTTCTATGCGCTGCAAAGGCTCCGCGTATTTCCCGAAGCGGATATCGTTTGTCCAATCCTGCTCCAAGCAGGCGCACGCTTTCACAAATGCACGATGGCGGGCGAGCAGCTCTCGAGGTAGTGAAGCGGGATTGCGCAAGAGGCATCACAATCCGTTGAATCGCTTGCGAAAAGCGGTTTGTGACGATAGGTGCGGCAGGCCGTCACACGGCTGTCGGTCCAACGCTCAAGTCTGGACCGTTGCTTGCCGATGTCGGATAATTGGCCGTGACTTGGCGGTCGCGTCCTGCTCCCCGGTCCTGCCTCAGAAGCGAGATCTACGTCCATGACACAGGTGGGTGCCTTCGCGCAGAAGGTCGCACGGTTTCTGCATCTGAAGGATGCGCCGCCGACGCTGGTCACGCGTTCGCTGCGCAGCGCTGAACTCGCTGTCACCGAAAACCGGGATGACCATCCCCTCCCCCGCCTTTCCGATTCGATGCCCTCAGAGGACGCCTATCTCGTCAGCCTCAAATTTCGCGATTTCGGTGATTGCGAGTGCTGGGAGCGCGGCCGATGCGTGATCAAGAGCGATATCCGCGCCGGCGCCACCTATCTGTACGACCTGAAACGCGATCCGCGCTACGTCATCGACAAGCCTTTCCATTCTCTGCTTTTCTATCTGCCCCGTTCGGCGCTGGACGACATGGCGAGGCAAGGCGGCGCGCCGCGGATCGGTGAACTCGCCTATCAGCCCGGCGTCGGCCATGACGATGCGATCGTCCGTCATCTCGGTGCGTCGTTCCTGGCGGCGTTGCAGCAGCCCGACGAGGCCAACCAGCTCTTCATCGACCACATGATGCTCGCACTCACCGCACATGTTGCCAAAACCTACGGCGGGCTGCGGCACGCTGCCGAGGCGATGCGCGGCGGCCTTGCCCCATGGCAGGTCAAGCGCGCCTGCGAAAGGCTGGAGTCCGATCTCCGCGGAAAGCTTTCGCTGCAAAAGATCGCGGCCGAGTTCGATCTCTCCGTCAGTCATTTTTCTCGCGCATTTCGCGTTTCCACCGGCCTGCCCCCGCACCAATGGCTGCTTCGCCAACGTGTGAATACGGCAAAGCAATTGATGGGGGTGCGCGACCTGTCGCTGTCGGAGATTGCGATAGCGGCCGGGTTCGCCAATCAAAGCCACTTCACCCGGGTGTTTTCCTCGGTGATCGGCATCAGCCCGGGGATGTGGCGCCGGGAGACGCAGCACGCGCCGGAAAGCGAAACCTGATCGGGGGGTGGGACGTCGTTCCGCTCAGCGGCGCATTGTCTGCGAGATGGCGTAAACGGCGCGCTGCGCCGCAAACATCTCGTCCGGCGGATGGCCAATGCCTTCGGCAAGATTGGCCGGATTGAACGCGGTCCCGTCACACGCCTCGTTCGATTCAGTCCCTGTTATCACGATCGTTCCGAGACGTACCGCTTCGCGCCCGTCCTCATCGGGCCAACGGATGGTCACGTCCATGACGGGATCGCCGGGACGGTCCAGCAGCGCCATCACGCTGAACCTGACGTCGTGTGCTGCGATCCGGAGTTCGAGGTCGTGCAGCAAATCGGTGGAGTTCGCCGTGTCCGCACTCTTGGCCGGCCGGCTGTGTTCGCCGACCGGCGCGACCTTGAACTTGATGAACCGTATCTCGCCCTTGGCATTCGTTGCGGGAAAGGCATGCACGCCCCAATAGGTCGTGCAGGCAAGGCTTGCGGCGGGCGGATGCGCAGCAAGGTAGCATGCCTGACGCAGCGTTTCAGGATTGGCGGCAGAGAATGCCTCGACTTGCGCCATGTCCGGCTTGCCGTCCGGACCCGGCATGCGCACCTGCAGGAAAGCCAGCATCTGGTCGAGCGTTCTGGCGAAATGAACTGGTGCACTCTGGGTCAAAATCTCCGAGCGCTCGCCGTCGTTGCCGAGGCGGAAACTGAAGCCGCCCAGCGAAGGCCGCCCAGTGTTCACCGCGTCCGGGCTGCCGTCATCCGCTGAGAAGCGCGCCAGCACCCGGGAGGGCTTGGTGAAGCTGTGGGATTTGGTGATCTCCTTTGCCTGATCAGACGGGGCATAGACGCCGCGAACCCATCGGCCCCGGGCAAAGCTCGCGCGCGCTTTTGGCGGAGGGCCGTTAGCCTCCTTCAGGGCGTCGGCGATGGAGGCTGGCGTGGCAGCACCGCTCGGGAACTGGGGCAGAACGGAAGCCTGGGTTCGAACGAAGGGGTCTCGTTTATTGCGCAGGGCAGATCGAACGTCTTACCCAAAGCGGCGATGCCTTGTCCGATTCTGCGACAAATTCCGCAACTCTCGGAAAGCAGGACGTGGATGCCCGGGACAAGCCCGGGCATGATGAGCTTGTAGAGCCACCAGTCCGCCCCATAAGCCTTTGAGTCCGCACCGGGTCGAGGATGTTGCTGACCCGAGCACGCCAGCGTGCGCAGCCGGGCCAAAAAAGAGCACGGCGCTCGACACGCCGTGCTCTTGTCGTTTCAGCGAAGGCGAACATTCGCCTCAGCTATAAATCTCGAACAAACCGGCGCCGCCCTGACCGCCGCCGATGCACATGGTCACGACGCCCCACTTGGCCTTGCGACGCGCGCCTTCCTGGAGGATATGGCCGGTGAGACGCGCGCCGGTCATGCCGAAGGGATGACCGATCGCGATCGAGCCGCCGTTGACGTTGTACTTGGCGGGATCGATGCCGAGCTTGTCGCGCGAGTAGAGGCACTGGCTGGCGAAGGCCTCGTTGAGCTCCCACAGATCGATGTCGTCGATCTTGAGGCCATGGCGCTTCAACAGCTTCGGCACGGCAAAGATCGGACCGATGCCCATCTCGTCCGGCTCGCAACCCGCCGCCGCCCAGGCGACGAAACGCCCCATCGGATTGAGGCCGCGCTTCTCCGCATCCTTGGCTTCCATCAGCACCACGGCCGCGGCACCATCCGACAGCTGGCTGGCATTGCCGGCGGTGACGTACTTGCCGGGCCCCCTAACGGGCTCGAGCTTGGCGAGACCTTCGAGCGTGGTCTCGGGGCGGTTGCACTCGTCGCGGTCGACGACGTAGTCGACGATCGACTCGGCCTTGGTCGCCTTGTCGACCACCTTCATCCTGGTCTTCATCGGGACGATCTCGTCCTTGAACTTGCCCGCCTGCTGCGCAGCGGCCATGCGGCGCTGCGACTCCAGCGAATATTCGTCCTGATATTCGCGGCTGAGCTTGTAGCGCTCCGCGACGATGTCGGCCGTGTCGATCATCGCCATGAAGATATCAGGCGCGGTCTTGAGCAGTTCCGGATCGACCCATTCCTTCGGCGAACCGCCGCCCGGAATCGAGATGCTCTCGACGCCGCCCGCGACGATGCAGTCAGAGCCGTCCGAGCGGATCGAGTTCGCGGCCATCGCGATGGTTTGAAGGCCCGAGGAGCAGAAGCGGTTCACCGACACACCGCCGGTCGACTTGGGAAGTCCTGCGAGCAGCGCGGCCTGACGGCCGATATTCGGCGCGCCATGGGCGCAATTGCCGAGATAGCAGTCCTCGACATAGTCCTTCGCGACACCGGCGCGGTCGACCGCATGGTGGATGGCGTGGGCTGCGAGCGACATCGGCGGCGTGATGTTGAACCCGCCGCGGCCGGATTTTGCGAGGCCCGTGCGGGCATAGGAAACGATGACGGCTTCACGCATTGTTTTCTCCCTTTTCGAACGATTGGTACGGAGCGTCCTGGGCGCCATTGGTACACAAACTTTGGCAGGCGCGGGAGAATAAAGCGCGGCGCGGGGTCAAACAAAAACGCCGCCTCCGGTGATGGAGGCGGCATTGTTCCGCACGTCGGAATATCTATGTTGGCGTCACTCTATCCACATCCACACGTCATGCCCGGGCTTGTCCCGGGCATCCACGTCTTGCGGCACTCGCAGAAGCGCGTGGATGGCCGGGACAAGCCCGGCCATGACGCAAGTCGTTGGCGCTCGTATCAGAACGTCAGTGCCTTGACCTGCTTGACCTGCGGCAGGGCCTGCACCTTGGCGAGCAGATCGACCGGCACCGCGCCGTCGACCTCGATCAGCGCGATGGCGTCGCTGCCGGGG
Source organism: Bradyrhizobium sp. 139 (assembly GCF_023074175.1). Classification (GTDB taxonomy): domain Bacteria; phylum Pseudomonadota; class Alphaproteobacteria; order Rhizobiales; family Xanthobacteraceae; genus Bradyrhizobium. The sequence goes on along the minus strand of NZ_JADPKS010000162.1, from coordinate 50,798 downwards.
GCGACGCGGCCGAGATGGAACGTCGCGATGTTGATCTTGGCATCGCCCAAAAGGCTCGCGAACTTGCCGATGAAGCCCGGCTTGTCCTCGTTGGTGACGTAGATCATCGACTTGCCAAATTCAGCGTCGACGCGGATGCCCTTGATGTCGACCAGGCGCGGCTTGCCGTCGGCATAGACGGTGCCCGAGACCGACCGCTCCTGCCGCTCGGTGGTGACGGTGACGGTGATCAGGCTCTCATAGTCGCTCTGGGCGGCGCGCACGATCTCGTCCACCACCATGCCGCGCTCCTTGGCGACGACGGGGGCGGACACCACGTTGACCTCGCCCAGCATCGGCCGCAGCAGGCCGGACAGCACCGCGGAGGTGATCGCCTTAATCTTCATCTCGGCGACGTGGCCCTCATAGGTGATCTGCACCTTAAGGATGCCGCTCTCGGTGAGCTGGCCGGCAAACGAGCCGAGCTTCTCGGCGAGCGTGATGAACGGCTTCAGCTTCGGCGCTTCTTCCGCGGTGATCGAGGGGAAATTGACCGCATTCGAGATCGCGCCGGTCAGCAAATAGTCCGACATCTGCTCGGCGACCTGGAGCGCGACGTTCTCCTGCGCTTCGGTGGTGGAGGCGCCGAGATGCGGCGTGCAGATCACGTTGGGATGGCCGAACAGCACGTTCGCATTCGCCGGCTCCTCGACGAAGACGTCGAAGGCGGCGCCGGCAATGTGCTTGGCGTTGAGCGCATCGACCACGGCCTGCTCGTCGACCAGGCCGCCGCGGGCGCAGTTGATCAGGCGCACGCCCTTCTTCATCCTGGCGATCGCGGCCGCGTCGATGATGTTTTTGGTCTTCTCGGTGAGCGGCGTGTGCAGCGTGATGAAGTCGGCGCGCTTGAGCAAATCGTCGAGATCGACCTTCTCGACGCCGATGTCCTTGGCGCGCTCCGGCGACAGGAACGGATCGAAGGCGACGACCTTCATGCGCAGGCCGAGCGCGCGGTCGGCGACGATCGAGCCGATGTTGCCGCAGCCGACGACGCCGAGCACCTTGCCGGTGATCTCGACGCCCATGAAGCGGTTCTTCTCCCACTTGCCGGCCTGGGTCGAGGCGTCGGCCTGCGGAATCTCGCGGGCCAAGGCCAGCATCAGCGTGATGGCGTGCTCGGCCGTCGTGATCGAATTGCCGAACGGCGTGTTCATCACGATGATGCCCTTCGCCGTCGCAGCTGGAATCTCGACGTTGTCGACGCCGATGCCGGCGCGGCCGATCACTTTGAGCTTGGTCGCCTTCTCGAGGATCTTGGCGGTCGCCTTGGTCGCCGAGCGGATCGCGAGGCCGTCGTAATTGCCGATGATCTCGGCGAGCTTGTCCTTGTCCTTGCCGAGATTGGGCTGGAAGTCGACCTCGATGCCGCGATCCCTGAAGATCTGCACGGCAGCGGGAGAGAGCGCGTCGGAAATGAGAACTTTGGGTTTGGTCATGGGGATGATCCGTGGTGCGAGCTGCATTTACGGAACGTCGCCCGCGGGCCTAACCCGCGGGTCCATCTCTCTCGATTGATGGATAGCCGGGTCAAGCCCGGCCATGACGACAGTGGGTTGGAATGCGTTACGCTGCCTTGGCCAGCGCGGCCCTGGTCTCGGCGAAGGCCCAGTCGATCCACTGGGTCAGCAGTTCGACGTCCCTGGCCTCGACGGTGGCGCCGCACCAGATGCGCAGGCCGGCCGGCGCATCGCGGTAGTATGCGAAGTCGTAGCCGGCGCCTTCCTTCTCGACCAGCGCGACCAGCTTCTTGCTGAACTCGGCTTGCGCATCCTCGGAAAGCGAGGTGATCGCGGGGTCGGTGAACTTCAGGCACACCGAGGTGTTGGAGCGGATCGAGGCATCCTTGGCCAGGAAGTCGATCCAGGGCGTCTTCGCCTTCCAGTCGGCGAGCACCTTGGTGTTGGCGTCCGCACGCGCGATCAGGGCCTTGAGGCCGCCGATCGACTTGGCCCAGTTGAGCGCGTCGAGATAATCCTCGACGCAGAGCATCGACGGCGTGTTGATGGTCTCGCCGACGAAGATGCCTTCGTTGATCTTGCCGCCCTTGGTCATGCGGAAGATTTTTGGCAGCGGCCAGGCCGGCTTGTAGGTCTCGAGCCGCTCCACCGCGCGGGGCGAGAGGATCAGCATGCCGTGCGCGGCTTCGCCGCCGAGCGCCTTCTGCCAGGAGAAGGTGACGACGTCGAGCTTGGCCCAGTCGAGAGCTTGCGCGAAGGCGGCCGACGTCGCGTCGCAGATCGTCAGACCCTCGCGATCCGCCTTGATCCAGTCGGCGTTCGGCACGCGCACGCCTGACGTGGTGCCGTTCCAGGTGAAGACGATATCGCTCTTGGGATCGGCCTTGGAGAGATCGGGGATCTCGCCATAAGCCGCGTTGAACTTGGTGACGTCCTTGAGCTTCAATTCCTTGACGATGTCGCTGACCCAGCCCTCGCCGAAGGATTCCCACGCCATCGTGGTGACGGGCTTTGCTCCGAGCAGCGACCACAGCGCCATCTCGACCGCGCCGGTATCGGAGGCCGGCACGATGCCGATGCGATAATCGGCGGGCACCTCGAGCACTTCGCGTGTCAAATCGATCGCGAGCTTGAGCTTGGTCTTGCCGACCTTCGCGCGATGCGAACGGCCGAGCGCTGCGTCCTTGAGATTTTGGGCGTTCCAGCCGGGGCGCTTGGCGCAGGGGCCGGAGGAGAAATGCGGCACGTTCGGCCGCGAAGCGGGCTTCGCTACAGTCATGGTCTACCCTTCCAGATAGTAAGCCTCCCGTTGGGGGGAGGTGTCCCGCCGCGGCTGATACGGGAATCGGGTAGAGCAGTCAAGGAAGTTCCGGCACCTCACGGTGGGGTGATGGCCCCTCCGGTGCGAGATCCGGGGATTCCACTGCGGCGAGCGCGTTCAGCAGGTCCGTCGCCTCGCTGATCAATTGCGCAGCACGGCGGCGGCTGCCGACTTTCAAAATGCATTTGTCATTGGCCTGCACAACGTAGGCGTTGCCGACCTTGATCATCGAATAGCTTGTCATCGAAATCCCCGAACCGACCGAGCCCGGTTGCAGACGCTGCCGTAGCACCGTTCGTTCCTGGAACAACGTGAACGACAGCTGCGTAGTTTACCGGCTCTTAAGATGAACGAATGCGCGATCTGTTTATGCTGATCGCGCAACGCTCGCGACGCGCTGCCTCAAAAGCGGACAGTCATGCCGACGTGACTCGCAGCGAATCCGAGCCGCTTGTAGAAGCGCTGCGCATCGACGCGGCTCGCATGCGTCAGCAATTCGACCAGATTGCAGCCGCGCGCTTTCGCCTCCGCCACCGCCCATTGCACCAATTGCTCGCCGATGCCGCGGCTGCGGCAATCAGTGGCAACGCGCACGTCTTCGAGCAGTCCACGTAGCCCGCCTTGCGAGCTGATGCCGGGCAAGACCGCGAGTTGCAGGCAGCCGACCACCCTGCCCTCGCTCTCGGCAACAACGAGCGTGAGATTCGCATCGCGCGCGACCCGCTCGAATGCCTCGTAATAGACCGCAGGCAGCGGATCCTCCAGGCGCTCGCGGGCGCGCCCGAGATGATCATCGGCGAGCATTGCGATCATCGCAGGGACGTCCTCGCGGCGTGCGCGACGGATGGAGACGGATTTGGCATTCATGCAGGAAACTCCGGACTCAGCGCACTGGCCGCAGGCCGAGCCAGGCCTCGACCTCGCCGATCCAGCGGCGAATGGCGGCATAACGGCCGAGATCGAAGCCGCCTTCATGCGCGAGACGGGTATAGGCGAGCAGCGCGATATCGGCGAGCGAAACTTGCTCGCCGGCGAAGAAGCGGCTTGCCGCAAGATGCTGCTCCATGCGGTCGAGCGCCGCATAGCCGCGCTTGACCTTTTCAGGGTCTAGCTCGGATGAGTCCTTGCCGAGATAGACCAGCTGGAAGCGGCACACCGCGATATAGGGCTCATGGCTGTACTGCTCCCAGAACAGCCATTCGTCCATCTTGGCAGCAGTGAAGTCATCGCGCGGAACGAGCGCGCTGTCGCGGGCGAGATAGCGGATGATGGCATTGGACTGCGCCAGCGTGCGGCCGTCGTCGAATGCGACGGCGGGCACCTGGCCGGCGCCGTTCATTTTCAGGAATTGCGGTGTGCGCGTCTCGCCCTTGCGGGTGTCGATCTCGATCCACTGGTAAGGCAGCGCGAGCTTGTCGCAGACCCACTTCACCTTCAGACAATTGCCGGAATTGGTGTCGCCGTAGATCTTCATCGCCGCCGTCCCGCTTTCGGGCGACAGAGCATCAGGACGACGCAGCCGTGTCAACCGGCTGCAAACGCCGGTCTAGAACTTGTAGCCAGCACCCAAGCGAAAATTGTTCAAGCTGACGGAGATATCCTTGGCGTTCGAGAACCCGACGTGTTCCCATTCGCCGCGCAGGATCACACAGTCGAACAACGCGTATTCGATTCCGATGCCCCCAGTCCATCCGAAGATAAAACTGTTCGCGCGCCGCTCGGACTGCGTCATCGTAGCGATGCCGGCGGTCGAGCGAGTCGTGACGCCGCTGATGGGGTCCGTGAAGTCGTCGTACTTCACGTACGACACGGTCGCAAACCTCGACACGTCGGCACGTCCGATCGCAAGGCCGCCAAACGCATAAGGCATAAAGTCCCCACCGGACCATCCAACACGACCTCGGAAAGTCGCATAGTCCTTGAGCTGCAACGCCGCGCCGCCGCCGAGCGTCGTATTGTAAGTATAGAGGTGATTCGTGGGGGCTGTTTCGCCGGGGATCAATCTCGTCATGGAATCGCTTGCACTGCTCGCGAGATTGTTCATGTAGCTGTAGTTGGCCTCAACGCCCATCACGGCATCGTAATACTGCCAATTCCGGCCGACATAGGCACCAAAGCCAGTCGCCTGAACGTGATTTTTCGGCAGCAGCGACCACCCACCGACCGGCGCCTGGAGGATGCTGTCGCGAAGCATGAAATCCGTCATCGATTTCGGAGCGTGACTGAAATCGATTTCGGTCGTGGCAAAGCCGAACTGGCCGCCGACATAGAAGCCGTCCCAATTATGGGAGGTCTTCGACAGACCGTCGGTGAAGCTGCCGCGCAGGACGGGCAGATCCGGCATGTCGGCCGCTTGCGCGGCAGACACCGTCCCCAACATCACCGCCGTCAACATCAGCCTACGCATTGCAACGCTCCATCGAACTCGAACTTTCGCTGGTGATCATGGCTCGTTAACCTTAACCAATGGTTGCGCCGGGCGCTTTCATCGCCGCGCGCCATGAAAAATACGCAAAGCAAAACGGCGCAGGATGATCCCGCGCCGTTAAGAGGTGTTAAGCGATGAGGCTGGCGATCAGCCCTTGGTGACGAGCGGCGGCATGTAGGCCGGCGGGCTGGAGAGCTCCCAGCGCACGCCGAGCTTGACGTCGTGCGAGGTGATGTCCTTGACCTTGATCGTGGACGGGCCCGAGATGCTGCCGTCGAACGCACGGAAGTTGCCGGGGGCTGCATCGCCGAGGTTCATGTAGCTGTAGGCCAGTTCGACGGTGAAGCCGGGGTTGACCTTGTAAGCCAGACCCGCATGCGCGGCCCAGGCGAAGTTCCACTTCCCGTTGTCGCCGAAGTAGGTGACGCTGTTGGACAGCGCGCCGGCGGTGTAGCGGACGCCGTTATCCTGGAAGCCGCTGAGCTTGTTGTAGGAGCCGCCGACACCGGCGCCGATGAACGGGGTGATGCACCACCAGGTGCCGAGGTCGACATAGGCGTTGGCCATCACAACCCACTCGGACTTGCTGCCGTAGTAGTTGTTGGCTTCGACGTCGGCCGCACCGAGGATGACGCTGTCCGAACCGTGCAGATTGGCCTTGCCGCGATACTGGCCGATCACGTCGGCGCGGAACCAGTTGTTGAAGCGATAGCCGACGCCGAGGTCGAACAGCGGCGAAGAATCGAAACCAAGGCCCGTCGTCGTGGTCGGGAACGTCTGGGCGGTCGCGCTGTCGATGCGCTTGGCGCTCTGGTTGGTCATGCCAATATCGCCGCGCAGATACCAGCCGCCGAAGTCGGCGGGCGGGGCTGGCGCGTACATGGGAGGGGGCGCCGCGATCGGCATATCGGCGGCGAACGCCATCGACGAGATCAGGGTTGCCGCACCCGCGGCAAGGAGAGACTTAACGCTACGCATTGGCTTCGTCCTTTTGGCCGGTGAGGCAAATACGCAGGCCTCACGTTCTGGAAACTCACGGGAGGACGATGGCAGCAAATGTTTAAGCGCCACTTAACCCTAATTTTTAAGGTTGATTTTTTCTGACTGCACACGCGTGCGCCGCGCGAGCGTTGCAAAAATGCAGCGGCAAGCTGGTTCCTGGCACCGCCTTTCCTAACGATGTGTGAAGCCGCGATGCCGCAAGAGAGGATGCGTTAACGCACGTGCCGCGGCAGCTTGGGCAGAAACACCGCGAGCAGCCCGATCGCCGGCAAATAGGCACAGACCTGGTAGACGAACTCGATCGATGTGTGATCGGCGAGCTTGCCGAGCACGGCGGCGCCGAGGCCCCCGATGCCGAAGGCGACGCCGAAGAACACGCCTGAGATCATGCCGAAGCGGTGCGGCACCAGCTCCTGCGCGAACACGATGATCGACGACGTCGTCGAGGAGATGATGAGACCGATGATGACGCTGAGCACCGCGCTGGCGTAGAGCCCGGCATAAGGCAGCGCCAGCGTGAACGGCAGCGCGCCCAGAATCGAGATCCAGATCACGATCTTGCGGCCGAAGCGATCGCCCAAGGGACCACCGAGAAACGCGCCGACAGCGTTCGCCGCGAGGAAGATGAAGAGATAGATCTGGGCGGCCTGGGTCGACACGCCGAAACGATCGATCAGATAGAAGATGTAGTAGCTCGACAGGCTCGAGACGTAGAGCTGCTTTGAGAACAGCAGCGCCACCAGCACGGCAAGCGCGACCGCGACGCGGCGCGAACTCGGCGCGTCGGGATGGGCCTGAGCCGCCACCGTCTTCTTCGCCTTGATCTGCGGCTCGTACCAGCGGCCGATGCGCCAGAGGATGAGAATCGCGAGGAAGGCGATCGAGGAGAACCAGGCGATACTGCCCTGCCCGAACGGCACCACGATGAGCGCGGCCAGCAATGGCCCCATCGAGGTGCCGAAGCTGCCGCCGAGCTGGAACACCGATTGCGCAAAACCGTAGCGGCCGCCCGAGGCAAGCCGCGCGATGCGCGCCGACTCCGGGTGAAACACCGCCGAGCCGAGGCCGACCAGCGCGGCGGCGACGAGGATGACGAGATATTGGTGTGCGGCGCTGAGCAGCAGCAGGCCGAAGAAGGTCGAGGCCATGCCGATCGCGAGCGAATAGGGCTGCGCCTTCTTGTCGGTGTAGTGCCCGACGACCGGCTGGAGCAGCGAGGCCGTGAACTGGAACGCCAGCGTGATCATGCCGATCTGCGCGAAGTCGAGTGCGTAGGTATCCTTCAGGATCGGATACACCGAGGCGATCAGCGACTGCATGGTATCGTTGAGGAAGTGCGAGACGCTGATGCCGGCAAGCACGACATAAGCCGGCCCCGCGGCTGTCTTCGCAGCTGTCTTGGCGGCGGGCGCCACGTCGCTGACGACGACCGGCTCGGTCAGCGTTTCCTCGGAGACGACGACAGGCTTATTCAATGCAGCATCCCGGCGCGGCAGATTGCCGCGACCTGCTGGTTACGATGCAAGCGGCGGCCGAACCACCGCCAATCGTCGATGGCTGGGATGCGCGTGTGCCCCTCTCCCCTTGTGGGCTAAGGCATGCACACATCTCAAAAATGGAATCTAATACAGGGACTTAGATGACCCCGGGTTTCGGAACCGCCCAAGGAGCGGTCGGTCAGTTATCATTGAAAAGACTCGCGCTTTCTATTGGTGCTGACCAACGACCGAAAGATGTGTGCATGCCTTAGCCTTGTGGGAGAGGGTGGATCGCCGCGCAGCGGCGAGACGGGTGAGGGGTATCTCTCCGCGAATCGCTCTAGCAGTTGTAGTCGGGGATAGAACCCCTCATCCGGCGCTTCGCGCCACCTTCTCCCACAAGGGGAGAAGGAATTTTCGCCTCAAGCCGCCGCCTGTCCGAGCGCGGAGACGATGGTGTCGACGACATCCTCGACCAGGATGCGGTCCTCGCCCTCGGCCATGACGCGGATCACCGGCTCGGTGCCGGAGGAGCGGATCAGGAGGCGGCCGTGGCCGTTGAGCCGCTGCTCGCCGTCGGAGATCGCCGATTTGACGTCGGTATCGTCGAGCGGCTTGCCGCCCTTGTGGCGGACGTTCTTGAGGATCTGCGGCAGCGGATCGAAGCGGTGGCAGACTTCCGACACCGGCCGACGCAGCTTCTGCACCACGGCCAGCACTTGCAGTGCGGCAACAAAACCGTCGCCGGTGGTGGCGTAGTCGGACAGGATGATGTGGCCGGACTGCTCGCCGCCGAGATTATAGCCGCCATTCAGCATCTGCTCGAGCACGTAGCGGTCGCCCACCGGCGTGCGCACGAGATCGAGACCCTGCGCTTTCAGGAAGCGCTCGAGCCCGAGATTGGACATCACGGTGGCGACGATGCCCGGCCGCGACAGCCGCCCGTCTTCCTTCCAGCTCTGCGCGATCACCGCGAGCAGCTGGTCGCCATCGACAAGATGGCCGCGCTCGTCGACCAGGATGACGCGGTCGGCGTCGCCGTCGAGCGCAATGCCGATGTCGGCGCGCATCTCGCGCACCTTCTTCGACAGCGCTTCCGGCGAGGTCGAGCCGCATTCCTTGTTGATGTTGAAACCGTCGGGCTCGACGCCGATCGGCACGACGTCGGCGCCCAACTCCCACAGCGCTTCCGGCACCACCTTGTAGGCGGCGCCGTTGGCGCAATCGACCACGACGCGCAGGCCGTCCAGCGACAGGTCGCGCGGCAGCGTGCGCTTGGCGAATTCGATGTAGCGGTCGTGCACGCCGTCGATGCGGCGGGCACGGCCCAAGCTCGCACTCTGTGCGAGACGCTTGTCCAGGGATTCGTCGAGCAGCTGCTCGATCTGCTTCTCGACGTCGTCGGAGAGCTTGAAGCCCTGTGGGCCGAACAGCTTGATGCCGTTGTCCTCGAACAGATTGTGCGAGGCCGAGATCATCACGCCGAGATCGGCGCGCATCGACTTGGTCAGCATCGCGACCGCCGGCGTCGGCATCGGGCCGACCAGCAGCACATCCATACCGACCGAGGTGAAGCCCGCGACCATCGCGTATTCGATCATGTAGCCGGACAGGCGCGTGTCCTTGCCGATCACGACCCGGTGGCGGTGGTCACCGCGCTGAAACGCAAGGCCTGCGGCCTGGCCGACCTTGAGCGCGAGCTCCGGCGTGATCAGTCCGTTGGCGCGGCCCCGAATCCCGTCCGTCCCGAAATATTTGCGGCTCATATCGTCCCCCACGCAACAACCAGGAATCCCCACAACAACTTCCGGGTGCCCCAACAGGCCCCGCATCCCTGATTTGCTGAGCTCTTATAGAGCCATCGCGGCTAATTTGGCTTCAAAAAATATGATGAATCATTACGGAACCGGGAACACGCTCCCCGGTAACTTGCTGTTAACGTTATATTTCCGGTTGGTTTGGCGGAACGGGACGGAACCCGCCTCTAGCCGGAGCGCTTCACATGGCCGTCGCCGAGGCTCGGCGGCGGCTGGGTGACGTTGACGGGATCGGAGCCCGGGAAGGTCTCTTCCAGGCCCTCCTCCAGCGCTTCATCGAGATCCTGCTTCTCCTTGATCTCTTCCGGCGTCGGCTCGCTGTGCCGTCTGGTCATGGCGCCCTCTCAAACGATTTGGCTGTGCATCCAACCATGCTAGATGACCTCTCGATCTTCCGATGCAAGACTTCTGATGCAAGACTTCCGATAGAAGACGGGCCGGGAAACGTTCATGAAGCACATCACCTGTATCGACGATCTTCGCACGCTGCATCAGCGCCGCGTGCCGAAGGCGTTCTTCGACTATTGCGACCGCGGCTCCTACGCCGAGGAGACGCTGCGCGCCAACCGCGAGGACATGCAGGCGATCAAGTTCCGCCAGCGCATCCTGGTCGACGTCTCCAGACGCGACAGCTCGACCACGATCCTCAGCGAGCCCTCGACCATGCCGCTGATGCTCGCCCCCGTCGGCCTGCTGGGCATGCAGCATGGCGATGGCGAGATCCATGCCTGCCGCGCCGCGCAGGCCGCCGGTATCCCCTTCACGCAGTCGACGATGTCGATCTGCTCGATCGAGGACATCGCGGCCAATGTCGAGAAGCCTTTCTGGTTCCAGCTCTACGTGATGAAGGACCGCGGCTTCATCAAGGAATTGATCCAGCGCGCGATGGCGGCGAAGTGCAGCGCGCTCGTGCTTACCGTCGATCTCCAGGTGATCGGCCAGCGCCACGCCGACATCAAGAACGGCATGACGGTGCCGCCGGAATGGTCGCTGTCGAAGCTCCTGGATTTCGCCAGCAAGCCCGCCTGGGTCTCCGGCGTGCTGCAAGGCAAGCGCCGCACCTTCGGCAATCTCGCCGGTCATCTGAAGGTCAGCGACGATATCACGTCGCTGTCGACCTGGATCAACTCGCAATTCGACACCTCGCTGAACTGGAACGACATCGACTGGATCCGCAGCATCTGGCCGGGCAAGCTGATCCTGAAGGGCATTCTCGACGTCGAGGACGCCGAGCTCGCCGCGAAAGCCGGCGCGCAGGCGATCGTGGTCTCCAACCATGGCGGCCGTCAGCTCGACGGCGCACCGTCTTCGATCGAGGTGCTGCCTGAGATCGCCGACGCGGTCGGTGAGAAGATGGAGATCATGTTCGACGGCGGCATCCGCTCCGGCCAGGACGTGATGCGCGCGCTCGCGCTCGGCGCAAAATCCTGCATGATCGGCCGCGCCTACGCCTATGGCCTGGGTGCCGGCGGCCAGGCCGGCGTCGCCAAGGCGATCGACATCATCCAGAAAGAGCTGCTCACGACCATGGGCCTGTGCGGTGTCAACAGGATCGACGAGATCGGCGATCATATCATCGCGGTGTGAACTGCCGTAGGGTGGGCAAAGCGAAGCGTGCCCACCGCTTCTTTCCCGATTGTTGAAACGTGGTGGGCACGGCGCAAGCGCGCCTTTGCCCACCCCACAAATTCAACTGCGCGCTAAATTTGCTCGCCCTCACATCGGCGGTGTCAGGCCGTCGCGGCCGACGCTGACCCGATCGGCTTCGAGCGAACCGTCGCCCAGCTGCTTGACGAAAGCGATGACCTTGGCGCCGGCCTTGAGGTCGGACTTCTCGCCGGGCACGTAAGTGACGACCGGCGTCGTGTCGGAGACGAATACCTTCTTCTCGCCGTCCTTGTACTTCACCAGCAGCGTGTGACCGTCATTGCCGACCACGCTCTCGGACACCGTGGCATTGGTCATGGTGGAATTTGGTTTCAGGTCATAGGGCCGCGAGCCCTCGCCGGTGCCGCGCATGCTTTCCGGAAACACATGCACCTCGACCGCGTTCTGGCCGCCGTCCGGTCCCGGCACGGTGGTCGCGCCGACGAAGGAGCCGACCTTGATGTCCGCAAGCGAAATCCTGGTGATGCCGGCCACGCGCAGGTCGGAGGCAATGTGAAGCTTGACATCCTCCCCGCTGCGCGATTTGACCTGCATGGTGTCGCCATCGACGCTCTCGATGGTGCCGCGCACGCGCGTCGGCACTGGCGCCTTTTGCGCGATCGCGCAGTAGGTTGAGAGGGCCACCATCGCGACGGCGAGGAGCGGGCGTGCGAAAGTTACAGGTTGTAGAGGCATGACGGTCTCCAGATTGTCCCACGGACATAGAACTCCGGAGATCGCGCGCTATTCTCTCAAGTCTTTGTGAGATCGGCCTCGACCAGCGCGCGCAGTTCCGCCGTGACCTCCGGCCGCTGGCCGAACCACAGCTCGAAGCCGCGCACCGCCTGATGCAAGAGCATGCCGAGGCCGTCGGCGGTCCTCAACCCACGCGCCTGCGCCGCCGCAAGCAGCGGCGTGACCAGGGGGACATAGACGAGATCGGCGACGACGGAAGCTTGCGGCAATCGCGCCACATCAACATCGAGTGAAGGCTGGCCGTCCATGCCGAGCGAGGTCGTATTCACGAGAAGTTTTGCCCGCGGCAGGACGTCGTTGATCGCGTCCCACGTAACGGGCTGCACGTTCGGCCCGAACTGTCCCGCCAGTGTCTCTGCCCGTGCAATCGTGCGGTTGGCCAGATGCACGCGACTGACACCGCGCTCGAGCAGGCCGAACACGACCGCACGCGAGGAGCCGCCGGCCCCGAGCACCAGCGCCTCTTCGGCGTCGTCCCAGCCGGGCGCGCTGGCGTCGAGATTATTGATAAAGCCCTCGACGTCGGTGTTGGTCGAACGCAGTTCGCCGTCGGCGAACCACAGCGTATTGGCGGCGCCGACCGCCTTTGCGTGCGCATCGGGCGTCGACAGCGCCAGCACGCCTTCCTTGTGCGGGATGGTGACGTTGGCACCGACGAAGCCACGCAGCGACAGCCGCAGCACGAAGTCGCGCAGATCGTCGGGCGGAACCGCCTCGATGACATAGCCTCCCTCGATCCCGAGCGTGCGGAGCCAATAATGATGGATCAACGGCGAGCGCGAATGCGCGGCCGGCCATCCGATCAAACAGGCTGCGGGAGATTTGGGCGCGGTCATCTTTGCCTCGGGGCGTATCGGAGGCGATCCATTTCGCGTCCCGTCGGCTCTGTCAAGCGCGCGGGCGCCGCATCGCCGCAGCCACGACCGCAGCAAACCAGATCGCTGCGACAGTGCCGGTCAAATCACGCGGCTGGAGAGCGACGCTAGGTCGTGCCCGCGTCATTGATGGCGCCGCCCTTGATGTCGGCGACCGCCCGCGCGATGGTCTCGCGATAGCGGGCGCGCGGCGGAGTGACGCCATGGGTGAGCAGCGCGCGGCGGACGGCGGCCGATGCCCCGGTGATGAACAGCCTGATGCCCTGGCGGTGGGCTTTTGCGGCGACGCGGCCGAGCACGTTGGCCGCGGTCGAATCCAGGAACGGCACCGCGGCGAAATCGACCACAAGACCCTTGCGCTGGCCGGCGATGCCGTCGAGCACGCCTCCGATTGCGGACGCGGCGCCGAAGAAGAACGCGCCGGTGATGCGATAGACCAGTACGTCGCGATCGACTGCGAGAGCGGGATCGTAGGGAACGCGCGCGCCATTGCCGTCATCGGGACGATCGGCGGCCACCAGGAGGGAGCGCTCCTCGATGCCCGTCATCTCCGCCATGCGGTGGATGAACAGCACCGCGCCGAGCGCGAAGCCGACCAGGATGCCTTCGGTCAGGTCGCGGAAGATGGTGAGCAGGAAGGTCGCGAGCAGCACGACGGCATCGCCCCAGGACGAGCGCAGCAGCGTCGCGAACTCGTGCTTCTCCGCCATCGTCCAGGCAACGACCACGAGCACGGCGGCGAGCGCAGCCAGCGGGATGTAGCTGGCGAGCGGCGCCGCGATCAGCATGAACAGCAGCAGAAAAACGGAATGCAGCATGCCGGCGAGCGGCCCGCGCCCGCCGGCGCGGATGTTGGTGGCGGTGCGCGCGATCAGGCCGGTGACGCAGATGCCGCCGAACAGCGCCGAGCCGATATTGGCCGCTCCTTGCGCCACCAACTCGCAATTGGAGCGGTGACGGCGTCCGGTCATGCCGTCGGCCACCACCGCCGACAGCAGCGATTCGATCGCGGCCAGCAGCGCGAACGAGATCGCATCCGGCAGCACAGCCGTCGCCTTCGCAAGCGAGAACGCAGGCAAGGCCGGCGAGGGCAATTCGCGCGGAATGCCGCCGAAGCGCGAACCGATGGTCTCGACCGGCAGCGACAGCACGGCAGTGGCGACCGCAGCAAACACGACCGCGATCAGGATGCCGGGCCAGGACGGCCGCCAGCGCCGCAGGCCGGCGATGATGGCAATGCTGACGATCGCGACCGCGACGGCGGACGGATTGACGGTGTGCAGGCCCCCGGCCAGCGCGACGAGTTTCGCGACGAACTCGCTGGGCTCCTTTGCCGCCAGTGTGATCCCGCCGAGATCGCGGAGCTGGCTTGCGAAGATGATGACAGCGATGCCGGCGGTGAAGCCGACCGTCACCGGATACGGAATGAACTTGATGTAGGTGCCGATCCGCAGGAAGCCCGCGGCGATCAGGAACAGGCCCGCCATCAGCGTGGCGAGGATCACGCCGTCAATCCCGTGACGGTCGGCGGTCGCCGCAACCAGCACAATGAAGGCGCCGGCCGGGCCGCCGATCTGGAACCGGCTGCCGCCGAGCAGTGACACAATGAAGCCGCCGACGACGGCGGTGTAGAGGCCGCGGTCGGGCGTCACGCCCGAGGCGATCGCGATCGCCATCGACAGCGGCAGCGCGACGATCGCAACAGTGAGGCCCGCGAACACATCGGCGCGGAAATCCGCAAGCCCATAGCCCTCGCGCCAGACGGTCACGAGCTTCGGCAGATAAAGTTCGGCAAAGGTCGGCCGACGAAGCTGGTGCAGCTTGCCTGCGTGTTCGCCTGTGATGCTCATGCCCCACAACGCTCCGATGCATCGTGCGGCCGTTCTTCGGCGCGACGGTGCGTTAGTTAAGCCTGCTCCCGAGCATGATCATTGCGGGATCACGCTCCCACCCGACGCGGTGGCCCCGGCTCCTTCAGCCGAACCCCACGTCCGCCGCCTTCGCTGCGCGCCTGTTCGCCGATCAGTTCGACGCCGGCCCGATCAAAGGCTTCGACCACCTTCATCAAGGTCTCGACCACGCCGCGAACGTTGCCGGTGCTCGCCTCCATCCGCTGAATGGTCGGCAGCGAAACGCCTGCGAGTTCCGCCAAGGTCCTCTGGTCAATGCCGAGCAGCGCCCGGGCTGCCCGCATCTGGAACGACGTGATCACCTTGGCCTCACGTATCAGAACTTATGAATGATATTTCAGACATATACAATGATGTAGAATGCATCATTCGAAGGCAAACGCAAGCGTTGCGTGACGACGTGTCTTGATCTCTCCCCGTGCTTCAACGGAGGGGTCGGATAGCATCGCGATGCGAGGCATCGTCCAGTGCCATCCGGGTGAGGGGCAAGGCACGCTATTGCTATGAGCGAATCCACATCCGACTCGTAAGCATGTCGAACGTATTCGACTCACAAATCAGTCCGCATTCATGGAGATAGCCCCTCACCCCACCCTCTCCCCGTAAGAACGGGGAGAGAAGAGGCTGGTGCCAGCCTTACGGATCAGGCCGCGTGCTGATGCGCGGCAATGATCTGGTCAGCAGCGCGGCCGGTCACCTCGGCCATGTGGTCGAACTGACGGGTGAAGCTGCCGGCTCCTGCCGTGGCCGAGCGCAGCTCGACGATCAGCTCGCCGATCTCCGCTTCCGGCATCATGGCGCGGACGCAGTCCCAGCCGCTCCAGCCGTCACGTGTGTCGAAGCCGAGGATCTGGCCGCGCCGCGCCGACAGGATCGCGTTGATCTTGGCGGTGGCATCGGTCGGGCAGACGATCTCGACCACGTGGATCGGCTCCAGCAAAACGGACTGGCATTGCGGCAGGCCTTCGTTGAGTCCGACCCGCGCCGCCGTGCGGAAGGCGAGGTCGGAGGAGTCGACACTGTGATAGGAGCCGTCGGTCAGCGTCACCTGCACATCGGTGACGGGAAAACCGAGCGGACCGCGCGTCAATCCGTCGACGACGCCCTCCTCCACCGCGCCGATATAGTTGCGCGGCACCGCGCCGCCCACGACCTTTTCGGCGAACTTGAATCCCTCGCCGCGCGACAGCGGCCTGATGTCGAGCACGACATCGCCGAACTGGCCGTGGCCACCGGACTGCTTCTTGTGTCGGCCGCGCTGAACGATCGGCTTGCGGATGGTCTCCTGGTAGCCGATCGCGGGTGGATGCGAGGTGATCTTGATACCGAAGCGGTCGCGCAGCCGCTCGCTCGCCACGCGCAGATGCATCTCGCCCTGGCCCCACAGCACGGTATCGTGGGTCTGGGCGTTCATCACGATGCCGAGCGAAGCATCCTCCTCGTGCAGCCGGGCAAGCGCCTGGCCGAGCTTGACGTCGTCCTTGCGATCGGTGGCGGCAACCGAGATCGCGAGCACCGGCGGCGTCGGATCGAGAGCGGGCAGCGCAGCCGGGGGGGTCTTGCCGCTCGAGACCGTGTCGCCGGTCCTGATCGGGTCGAGCTTGGCTAGCGCGACCGTGTCGCCGGTTTCGGCCGCGGCACGCTTGGTATCATAGGCTCCGTTGACGGCGAGAATGCCGGAGATGCGGCCGCTCCCACCGGAGGCGGATTGCAGCGTGGCCCCGTCGTCGAGATGGCCGGCGAGCAATCGCGTCAGCGACAGCTTTCCGCCGTGCTGCGAATGCAACGTCTTGAAGACGTAGCCGAGCGCGTCCTTGCTGGCAGGCACGCCGAGACGCTTTGCAGTTTCCTCGATGCCCGGCGCCTCGTGGCGCAGAGCCTTCATCAGGCGCAGCACGCCGTTTTCGCGCGCGGCGGCACCCAGCAGCACGGGGCAGATCTGCCCCTCGCGCAATTCGCGCGCGAGATCGTCGAACACGGCATCGCGCGGCGGCTGGATGTCCTCGAGCAGTTGCTCCATCAGCGCATCGTCGTGATCGGCGAGCTTCTCCAGCATCGAGAAGCGGGCCTCCTTCTCGCGATCGAGATCGCCGCCTTCGAGCGCGATCACCTCGGAGGCCTTGTGCTCGCGGTAGACGAAGGCGCGCTCCAGCGCGAGATCGACAAAGCCTTCGATCAGCTCGTCGTTCCAGATCGGGATCTGGCGCAGCACCAGCGGCACGCGCGAGGCGGGCTGAAGCGTTGCGAGCGTGTCGCGGATGCGCTTGTTGGCACGGTCGATCTTGTTGAGGAACAGGAAACGCGGGATCTTCAGCTCCTCCAGCTCGCGCAGGATGATTTGAAGCTGCGGCAGCTTCTTCTCGTCGGCCTCGCAGACCACGATTGCGGCGTCGACCGCAGGCAGCGCAGCGCGCATGTCGTGGGCGAACTCGACGGAGCCGGGACAATCGAGAAACGTGTAGCTGTCGCCCATGAAACTCGTGGTGGCGGCAGTCAGCGCGACGGTCATCTTGTGCTGACGGGCCTCGGGCGTGGCGTCGCCGACGGAGGTTCCGGCGTCGACGCTGCCGGCGCGCGGGATTGCGCCCGTTCGCGCCAGAATTGCTTCGAGAAGTGTGGTTTTACCGCTTTGGAAAGGGCCCACCAATGCGATGCACCGTGGACCTCGGGGACTTCTGACGTCTTGTCCCATTCGCCGCCTCCTTGATGTGGAGCTCGGCCCATGATTGGGTCGGCAAGCGCCGATGCTCTGCCCGTCCCCGAGATTTGGCAAGCATCAAACGTCGCTGCGGTGCGTCGTTGCCGGAATCGCGTCGGAGCGACGCGATCCGCACACGCGAACTTGTTAACGGCCCGGACGGAGTTCCAGGCTCTCCAGACCCGCAGCGACGTTGAGGCCGATCTGGCCCTGCACGCTGAGCGGCTGGAGCGCGATCGAATTGTTAGAGCCGCCGACCAGTACGTTGCCGCCTAAACCGACGCCGATCGAGGCGCTGCCCTGCGCGCCCGCATAATTGCCCGAGAGGTCGCCGGGGCCGAGACGGTCGACAGGCGCGAACACGCCCCACGCCAGAGCCGTCTCCTGGGTGATGCCGATGTCGAGACCGACTTTGCGGATGGTCGCGACATAGCGGTCATCCGGCAAGCCGTCGGCGCGCAATACGCAGCCGAGATGGGTCACCGATCCCACGATGAAGCCGACGCTGGCGCCGCCGCGGCATTCGAGCACGCCGACCCGCGCCATCCGCTGCTGCTGCGCACTGCTGTTCGCGACCGAGGCAACAAGGCTGGCGGCGGCAAGCCCGGCGAGGAGGAGTGAGCGACGCATGAAATATCCCCGGCGAAGAATGTGATGCAGCATGGAGGCGCGGCACACGCGCGCGATGGTCTATGCCACAACAGTTCCGGTGGCGCCAGATCGCGCAGGCCTGAAAAAAGGGGCCGCATTGCGCGAGCCCCTTGATGTCACATCATTTCTGCGAGCTCAGCGGAGATTGCCGCAGAAGCGCTGGATGCGCTTGCAGGCGTCTTCGAGGTCCGAGGTCTTGGTCGCATAGGAGATGCGGAACGCAGGTCCGAGGCCGAAGGCCGAACCCTGCACCACGGCAACGCCTTCGGTCTCCAACAACTCGGTGACGAACGTCTCGTCATTGTCGATCACTTTGCCCGACGGCGCGGTCTTGCCGATGGTGCCGGCGCAGGACGGATAGACGTAGAAGGCGCCCTCGGGACGCGGGCATTCGATACCCTTGGCCTGGTTGAGCATGGAGACCACGAGGTCGCGGCGCTCCTTGAATACCTTGTTGTTGGCGGGGATGAAGTCCTGCGGACCGTTCAGCGCTTCCACCGCGGCCCACTGCGCAATCGACGACGGGTTCGAGGTCGACTGCGACTGGATCGTCGACATCGCCTTGATGAGCTGCGCCGGGCCACCGGCATAGCCGATGCGCCAGCCGGTCATGCAATAGGCTTTCGACACGCCGTTCACGGTGAGCGTGCGGTCGTAGAGTTTCGGCTCGACCTGCGCGACCGTGGTGAACTGGAAGTCGTCATAGACGAGGTGCTCGTACATGTCGTCGGTCATCACCCAGACATGCGGATGCTTGACCAGCACATCGGTGAGCGCCTTCAGCTCGGCCTTGGTGTAAGCAGCGCCGGTCGGATTCGACGGCGAGCACAGGATCACCCATTTGGTCTTCGGCGTGATCGCGCGCTCGAGCGCCTCGGCCTGGAGCTTGAAGCCGGTCGCGGCGGTGCAGACCACCGGCACCGGCTCGCCGCCGGCGAGCGCCACCATCTCGGGATAGCTGACCCAGTACGGCGCGGGGATGATCACCTCGTCGCCCGGATTGATGGTCGCCATCAGCGCGTTATAGAGCACCTGCTTGCCGCCGGTGCCGACAATGATCTGGTTCGGCTTGTAGACCACGCCGTTCTCGCGCTGAAACTTGCCGATGATGGCTTCCTTCAACTCGGGAATACCGTCGACGGCCGTGTATTTGGTTTTGCCGGCTTCGATGGCATGGATCGCCGCCAGCTTGATGTTGGCGGGCGTGTCGAAGTCGGGCTCGCCGGCGCCGAGGCCGATGACGTTGCGGCCCGCCGCTTTCAGCGCACGTGCTTTATCCGTGACCGCGATGGTCGCGGACGGCTTCACACGGTCGAGCGCAGCGGCAAGGAAGGACATCGTCATCTCCTGACAAGCGTCGTGAACCCTTTGGCCTCACGACTCCGATTGTGGGAATAAGCCACCCTAAAACGTGCGCCGCTGCGCCGCAAGAAACTTCGGCCCGATCTCAAAAAAGTTTACGGAGCAGGAGCGTCGCAAGGCGCGCTTTCCCGCAATTTTCCGTAACTTTGCCGCCGGAATCCCTCATATCCGGCAAGGTCTGTCCTCGGAGCAATTTTGCCCGTCGGCCCCACAGGACTCGTCATGCCCTTGCTTGTCCCGGTTAGCGTCCCAAGGCCCAACATCTACGCGGCCGCCATTGCGCACGATCGCGCGGCGCGATGCGTCCGCGTGCTGACGCAAGCGTGAACTGAGTTGTGCGGTCGCACGAAAATGATCTTCCGCGGCATTGCAGTGCGGTAGGGTTTTTGAGTTTTTCTATAGCGCGGCCCTTGCGGCGGATTCGCATCGGCATCATTGTTTAGCCGCGGTGCGGGGCAACGGGCGCCGCGCCTTCCCGTCCTCGGAACAAACTCCCAGAATGTACAAGCTCTATTCGATGCAACGCTCCGGCAACAGCTACAAAGTCCGCCTTGCGCTGGCGCTGCTGAACGAGCCTTACGAAGCGGTCGAGGTGGACATTCTGCGCGGCGAGAGCCGCACGCCGGACTTTCTGACCAAGAACCCGTCGGGCCAGGTGCCGTTGCTCGAGGTCGGCGACGACCGCTATCTCGCCGAGTCCAACGCCATCCTCTGGTACGTCGCTGTCGGCACGCCGCTCGCGCCGGAGAACCGCATCGATCGCGCCGAAGCGCTGCAATGGATGTTCTTCGAGCAGCACGCGCTCGAGCCGAACATTGGCGCCGCCTATTTCTGGCTGTCGCTGGTCAAGGGCGGCCGCGATCTTCAGACCCACTCCCTGGAAGACTGGATGGAGCGCGGCTATGGCGCGCTCCAGGTGATGGAGAACCACCTCAAGACCAACGCCTATTTCGCCGCCCGCCAGCTCACGGTCGCCGACATCGCGCTGTACGGCTACACCCACCTCGCCGACCGCTGCGACTTCGATCTCTCGACCTTCCCGGCGATCCGGGACTGGCTGAGGCGCGTGGAAGCTGCACCCGGTTTCGTGGCGATGGATTGGCGGCCGGCCGACATCGAGGAGCCCGCCAGCATCGCCGCGAGCGCCTGACGGAGCGTCCGCTCTGGCGAATAGCGGGCATAAGGGCAGCCTGTGCCGCAATCTCGCCATCTTCGCTGCGAAAGCCGCCGCAATATTGCCGGTTGAAACCGTGAAATTGTTCGATGTCGTGAGTGATTCGCTCGCGCGTTGAAGGATTTAGACCATGATTCGGGCGTCCGGCACGGCAGGCTTTCAAGGCCAATCCGCTACCGTTTCGTCTTCCCGGCTGACCAACGCGGTCGCGGCCTCGCTCGCCGTCGCCGCGCTCTCGCTGTGCCTGATCGTCACCCTGACGGTGCTGTCGACCAAGGCGACCATGGCGATGGGCCTGCCGGTCTGATTCCCGTTTCATCCTGGACCCGCCTTCAAGGCGCCGCGTGACCCGCGCCGATCGGCATCGCGACAGGACATCGATGAAATCACCTGTGGTAGTCGTTGCAATCACCCTGACTGCGGCCATCCTGGTCGCAGCATCGCTGTTGATTTTCAGCGGCGTGCGCAAGAGCTCGGGGACCTCGACTCTGAACGCACCAACGCTGCAACAGCGCCTCAGGCACGCGCATTTGGCTTAAAATCGTCCAAAATCTTTGCGCGCCGTCACAACCTCCCCTTAAGCGTCCCGCACTAATTCGCACCGCACCAGCGCAACGATGAGTCAGTGTTGCGGCCTTACCTCGTTCAGGAAGGGACGAGACAGCCCATGCCGTTCGGATGGCGTGCGATCTCTGGTCCGGTGCTGACGGCAGCGATTGCGCTGCTGGCGATCCTGCTCGGTAATTATGTCTCTGTTCCCTCGCCTGCGCCGCTGCTCGTCTGCATCGTGGCGTTGGCCGGCGCACTGTCAGGCTTCGCTTCCGCCAATACCAGTGCGGCGATCGGGGTGATCGGGGCAGCGCTGTTCTTCCTCAACCACCGCGGCGGGCCATTCTATGCGACGGCAGATCTGGTCCGGCTCGGGCTGCTCGCGATGACGGCCGCCGGCACCGCCGCCATCACCGGCCTGATGCGCGAGCGGCTGCTCGGCTCATTTGCCGACGAGCGCCGGAGCCACGCCACCGCCGCGCGGTTATCGGCCGCGCTCGACCAGGTCGATATCGGCATCGTGTTGCTCGACGCCGAGACGCGTGCCGAATTCATCAACCGCGCATTTCGCGACTATTTTGCGCTGCCGGACGAAGTGGCCGACGGCAAGCCGCCCTTCATCGCGCTGATGTATCACGGCCGCGACACCGGCGCGTTCGAGCTGCCCGAGGATGAGCTCGGCACCTTCATCGCGCAGCGGATGGAGATGGTGCGGATCGGCGATGCCACGCCGATCAACATCGCCTTGCGCAACGGCGAGGTGCTGCGCTTCGTCTGCGCCGCGCTGCCCGACGGCGGACGCATGCTGAGCTACACGCCCGTGACCGACCTCGTGCGCCACACCGACGCACCGGCGCGTGCCGACTACTACCTCTCGCTGCGCGATCCCGCGAACCGCAGGCTGATCCGGTCCTTGCGCGTCGCGCAGTGATGCGACAGCGCGATTGATCGGCAGTGCGATCATCACTATGAAGGATCCTTCATCGCCTTGCGTACTCCGAGATCGCGGAAATTCACATGTCGCTCACCATTCGCTCCGTCACGAAGCAGGACTACGATCAATGGCTGCCGTTGTGGGATGGCTATAACGCCTTCTACGGGCGCTCCGGCCCGACCGCGCTCGCCCCCGAGATCACGCGGATGACGTGGCAGCGCTTCTTCGATGCCTATGAACCGGTGCATGCGCTGGTCGCCGAGAGCGACGGTCGCCTGCTCGGGCTTACGCACTATCTCTTCCACCGCAGCACCACGGCGATCGAGCCGTCCTGCTATTTGCAGGACCTGTTCACGACTGAGGCCGCACGCGGCAAGGGCGTCGGCTCGGCGCTGATCCACGGCGTGTATGAGCGCGCGAAACTGGCGGGATCGCCGCGGGTCTACTGGCAGACGCACGAGACCAACGTCACGGCGCAGCGCCTGTACGACAAGGTCGCCGAGCGCTCCGGCTTCATCGTCTATCGCAGGATCTTCTGATCCTCGCGACCGCGGGGACCTGTGGATAACTTTGCCTGTCACCCGCGCGTAACATAGCGGGACTATTCTGCACCTGCGTCTGATCAGGCCCCCCGTCACCGATCAAGCGCCCCAAAGCGGTCCCCGTCAGTCGCCGCGTCTGACAGGGGCCGCATTTTTTTGCCTGCATGGCTGCAACGCGGCGAGCGGCTTGCCGGTAGAGCGCACGGCGGTCACAATGCACCGCTGCTCATCCGACAGGATCTCCCATGGAAATTCGCAATCTCGGCGCCTCCAGCCTCCGCGTTTCTGCGGTCGGACTCGGCTGCAACAATTTCGGCCAGCGTACGGATCTGGAGACCTCGCGCAAGGTGATCCATCGCGCGCTCGACCTCGGCATCACGCTGTTCGACACCGCCGACATCTATTCGAACATGGGCGGCTCGGAAAATGTGCTCGGCGCCGTGCTCGGCGAACGCCGCAAGCACATCGTGCTGGCGACGAAATACTCCAAGCCGATGGCGGAGGACGGAACCAAGCAGGGCGCCTCGCGCCGCTACATCATGGACGCCGTGGAAGCGAGCCTGAAGCGGCTGAAGACCGATTACATCGATCTCTACCAGCAGCACGATTATGACCCACTGACGCCGATCGAGGAGAGCTTGCGCGCGCTCGACGATCTCGTCCGGCAGGGCAAGGTCCGCTACATCGGCAATTCGAACTTTCCGGCCTGGCGGGTCACTGAGGCGGAGTACGTCGCACGCGCGATCAATGTCAGCCGCTTTATCTCCTGCCAGGACGAATATTCCCTCGTCGTGCGCGACATCGAAAAGGATTTGTTGCCGGCAGCAACGGAATACAAGCTCGGCCTGTTGCCGTTCTTCCCGCTCGCCAGCGGACTTTTGACCGGCAAATACAAGAAGGGCGAGGCCGCCCCCGGCGACACCCGCTTCGGCCAAACTCCGCGGCTACGCGACCGCTACGTCACGCCGCGCAACGAGGCAATCGTCGAGAAGCTGCAAGCCTTCGCAAAGGCGCGCGGGCACAGCATGCTCGAGCTCGCCTTCTCCTGGCTCGCCGCGCGCCCGCAGGTATCGAGCGTGATCGCCGGCGCTACCCGCGTCGAGCAGATCGAGGAGAACGTCAAGGCGATCGCGTGGAAGCTCAGCGCGGAAGAGATGGCGGAGATCGACAAGATCACAAATGGCTGACGCTGAAGGGGCGGGCGCGTTACTTCGCGCCGCGGCCGACGGTCTGCATCACCTCAAAACCTTCGAACTGGGGATGGCCCAGATAAAGCGGCTTGTTGTCGCCCGCCCGCTGATGCGCCGCGCGAAACGCGTCCGACTTGGTCCACGCCTCGAACGCCGCATGATTCGCCCAGATCGTGTGCGAGGCATAGAGCGTGTGATCCTCGAGCTCGGGCCCCCGCAGCAGATGGAACTCGACGAAGCCAGGCACCTTGTCCAGATGGGTATCGCGCGAGAGCCAGACCTGCTCGAAGGCGGCTTCAGAGCCTTTGGCGACGCGAAAGCGGTTCATGGCGATGTACATGCGGGTGGTCTCCTGATGTTCCGAGGATTATCTCGTCATTCCGGGATGCGCCGCAAGGCGCAGGCCCGGAATCCATAACCCCGATCGGGAGTATGGATTCCGGGCTCGCGCCAAGAGGCGCGCCCGAGAATGACGGCCGTTTTTGGCTAACCAACCAGCCCCTTCATCGGCCGTGCTCCCGCGCTGTCCGGGAACACCGTCTCCGCCAGCACGCGATCGGACAGGCCGAACTGGCCTTGCAGCACTCCCTTGATCACCGAGCGCAGACCGGTGGTGGGCTTGAGGTCGCGGGCCTCGTGGAGGTTGGCGAGCTTGAGACCGGGCCAGTCGGAGATGACGCGGCCGCCTTTCACCGCGCCGCCGGCAAGCAGTGCGATGGTGGCCGTGCCGTGATCGGTGCCGTCGGTGCCGTTGATGCGCGCGGTGCGGCCGAACTCGGTGGCGACGACGATTGCGGTGTCGCGCCAGCGCTCGCCGAGGCCGCTTTCGAATTCGGCGAGCGCGCCATCGAGGCCTCCGAGCAGGAACGCGAGGCGACCGACCGGGCCGCCTTCATTGGCATGGGTGTCCCATCCGTCGAAAGCGAGCGCGGCGATGCGCGGGCCGTCATCGGCCGCCATCAGTTTTGCGGCGCCGCGCGCGACTTGGCGCATCTGCGCGACCGCATTGCCTCCCTTCCGCTTCATGTCCTCGCCGCTCGCAGCCTTCTCGAGTTGCAGGCCTTGCGACAGCACTGATGCCAGCACGGGATCGCGGTGACGATAGAGATCGACCAGCCGCATCGCGGTGTCGTCGTCGGCCTGCGGCAGCGCGACCGGCGCCCAGCCGACGGTCGGAGCATTGCCGCGCAGCACCAGCGGCGTGGTGGGACCGACCGCAAGACCGCTCGACACGCGCTCGCCGCGCGGCAGCGCTTCGAGCGCGCGGTTAAGCCAGCCGGACTGCACGCGCCCGGGCCCGGCATAGCCGCTTTCGAGCACGTCCTGGCCGTCGAAATGCGAACGGTCGCGGTAGGGCGTCGCCACGGCATGGATGACCGCGGCATGCCGATCGCGATACATGCGCGCGAATTCCGGCATCGCCGGATGCAGCGCAAAGAAAGAGTCGAGCATGATCGCGGGATGCGCACCATCCGCGGTGAGCGCGATCGATCCGTGCAGGCCGGCATAGTCGGGGTCGCCGACCGGCGCTACGGTCGAGAGCCCGTCGAGCGCGCCGCGCAGAATCACCACGATCAATTGCGGATCGCGCCCGTCCGCCGCACGCGCGAATTTCGGCAAATAGGCCCAGGCCGCGAACGACGCGCCGCCGAGCAGCAGGCCGCGCCGCGAAGTGAGGAGCCGGTTCTCGACGCAGTCGATCATCATCATCTCCTCTGTATTTCCGGCGACATCAACAGCAGCGCCAGCGCCTGCTGGCGCGACTCCGCGCGCTCGATGGTCCGCCGCGTCTCGATCGAGGCCGCATCCGCTGCGGCGAATTCCAAGAGGTCGAGCGGGTCGATATTGTTGCCGAGCCGCGCCCCCATCTGCGCTGCGACGTCGAGCCGGAGCTTGATGCCTTCCGGCGCGGCCCAGGCCGCGTTGGTGTCCGGAAAGCCGTTGGGGCCGGCCGGCGTCCACAAGGGCTGGCCGAGCAGATTGAGACTGTTGAGATAGGCGCCGGGATCCTCCGGCACGCGCGCGAGCAGCCGGCCGCTTGCGACCAGGAACTCATACGGCGAGCGCATCTTGGTCAGCGGCGCTCGCCAGGCGTCGTCGGAGTCGACAAGCGCGGTCGCAAGTGCCTTGAGGTCGCCGTCGGTCTTGACGAAGACGTCGCGCAAGCGCGCAACGAGCGCCGGCGGCGGATCGTCGGCAACGAAGTGGCGGACGAATTTGGTCGCGATGAAATTCGCCGTCGAGGGATGGCGCGCGATGTCCGCGAGCGCGGCCTCGCCCTGCGCAAGTCCGGTCGGCTCATAGGTCTTGCCGAGCAGCATTTGCGGTCCGGGCTGGTGTGCATTGGTGTTGAACACGAACGAGCCGGGCACCCCGAGCTGGCCCTGCCGGCCGGCAAAGGTCCACCCCGTGATGATGCGCGCGAGCGAAGTGACGTCCTCCTGCGTATAGCCGCCGCCGACGCCGAGCGTATGCAGCTCCATGATCTCGCGCGCGAGGTTTTCGTTCAGCCCGCGCTTGCGGTTTTGGCCCGCGCGCGAGTCCGGTCCGCGCGATTGCTGATTGTCGAGAAAGAACAGCATCGCCGGGTGCTGCTCGACCGCCTTCAGCATGTCGGCGAAGCGCCCGAGCACATGCGGCCTGATCGCCTCGCGCTCGAACGCGCCGGCCCAGATCCGCGCCAGCTCGCCCTTGCTCGCGGAGATGCAGAAATGGTTGGACCAGAACACGACGAGCCGCTCGGTGAAGCCGCACTCGACCAGTGTCGCGCGCTGCAACCGCGCCAGCGCTTCGGCGCGAAAGGTCTTCTGGATGACGTTGAGCGGCTGCGGCGCGGGTTTTGCGGCAGGGGACGCGGCGATGTTTGGCTGCATGCTCTCGGGTTTCGCCGCGTTGTCAGCGGGCTTGGCCTCCGCCATCTGGCCGGCGATCTCGGTTGCGACCGCATTCAGCGAGAGATTGCGGCGCAGCCCCGGCTTCTGATCGGCCGGCGCCTGCTGCGGCGCCTCAGCGGGCGCAGCGGCCTTCGCAGCCTCGCGCGCCTGCTTGACCTGATCCTGATAGGCGAATACGGCCTGCCCGAGCTGCGACGTGGATTGCAGCCCCGGCGCCTCCAGCAGCACGCCATTGGGGCGGGCGAGTTCCGCCTTGACGAAGCCGCGCAGGTCTGACGCTGCATTGATGAAATCGCCGGACGCCCCGCCGCGGGCCCCGAAGCCGAACCGGTTGAGCGCGACGAGGGCGGCTTGCGAATCGCGGGCCATCGATGTGTCCTTCGCGCGTTGCCAACCGCTTTCCGAGTCCGTGCGCGAGGCATAATATACCGCAGCGGGAGATGAACCCGGCATGAAAATGACAGCACAGCTTTTGCGCAAATCATGACAAATCCGCAAGAAATTCCCGTGCAGGAACCGCGCCGCCTCGCCTGCTCCCGCTGCGGCGCCGAGTTCGGTTGCGACCTATCGGGATCGTGCTGGTGCGCGGAGGAGACCGCGCGGCTGCCGATGCCGGTCAAGGGCGAGGATTGTCTGTGCCGGGCGTGCCTGCGCAAGGCGGCGGCCGAAGCCGCGCACAGTGCGGATGAAGCGCAGGCGTAATCCGGGATACGGCAGTATCGTAGGGTGGGCAAAGCGAAGCGTGCCCACCATTTTCATTGCATGTGTAGGGAGATGGTGGGCACGGCGCGTTGCGCCTTTGCCCACCCTACGAAGCTCCAACCAGGCTACGAAGCTTAGACGGGATGCCCCGGCGATTTCCGCGACATGCCGTCGAACGCATCCAGCAGCTTTTCGCGCCAGGCATAAACCGGGTCAATCGCTTCCAGCAGCTTGAACGGGCTGACCACGCGCGCCCATTGGAAGCCGCCGAACACGACGTAGTCGGCATAGTTCGGCGCGCTGCCGCCAATGAAGGGTTGCTTCTTCAGAGTCTGCCGCATTATCTCGAGCGACTTGCGGAACGCGATCACGCCGGCGTCGCGGCTCGCCATGATCTCTTCCAACGTCTTGCCGCCGAAACGCGCCTCGCGCGACTTGCGGAAATATTCAGCGTCGACCTCGGCGAGATTTTTGGGGATGTCCGCGATGATCAGCGGAAAGATACCGCCGACGATGGCAATGTCGCCCCACGCGTTGAGCATGCGCGCCATGGCGCGGCCGCCCTCGCCGCCGAACAGCGACGGGCGATCCGGAAAATTGTCTTCGAGATAATTCGCGATCGCCCAGGAATCGACGACGGGCTTGTCGTGATGCAGCAGCACCGGGACCTTCTCCGAGCCGTGCGGCGCGATGGCCCCTTTCTCGGTGAAGCGCCAGGGCAGCGATTCCGCCGTCAGCCCCTTGTGCGCCAGCGCCATCCGCGTGCGCCAGCAATACGGGCTGAACGGGCGCGCGGCGTCGGTGCCGACGAGTTCGTAGAGTTTGAGTGACATGGCAAGGCCTCTCCACATGCTCCGTCATTGCGAGCGCAGCGAGGCAATCCAGTCTGCCGCCGCAGCAACATTCTGGAGTGCTTCGCTCACGCTCGCAATGATGATGTGGGGACAGTTCTACCGCACCACCGACGCCGTCTGCCCGAACAGGATCTTGCGCTCCTCGTCGGTGCGGATCGCGGGCTTGCCGAAATTCGGGTTGACCTCTTTCGCCAGCGCATAGGCGCGCTCCGTAGCGGGGCGGACGCGGATGCCCTCTAACCAGCGTTTCAGATGCGGGAAGTCGTCGATGTTCTGAACATCGCGCCATTCACTGCGCCTGTCAATCGACCGGCATCACGCCGCGGTGATATGACAATTTCCCGGAGCAATGTTGCTTCGCTCGTTGTGCCTCTCGCATATCGGACCTAAGCTCCCGCCATTTTCAAGAACCATTGGGGAGTTTGTGATGAGCAGCATTGCGCGACGCGACTTTCTTCTGAGCTCCGCGGCACTGGCCGGCGCGGCCGTGACCAACGCCTTCACTTGTGTCGAGATCGCGAGCGCGGCGCCGATCGAGGTGCCGACGGTCGACAAGCTGTCAATCCGGGTGCTGGTCGATTCCAGCTACGACCTGTTTTTCCGTCCCAAGCAGATCAACGGCGTCGCCATTGCACCCGCGGCGCGATCGGCCGATTTCCGCAAATCGCTGCACAATGAATGGGGCCTGTCGCTGTGGCTGGAGTCGCAGGGCGGCGGCAATCAGCGCACGCTGATGTTGGACTATGGCTATACACCCGAGGTGCTGCTGAACAACATGGCGCTGATCGGCGTCGAGCCCGGCAAGCTCGACGCGCTGATCGTCAGCCACGGACATTACGATCATTTCGGCGGCCTCAATGGCTTCCTCGACAAGTTCCGCGACAAGCTGCCGTCCGAGGTCAAGCTCTACGCCGGCGGCGAAGACAATTTTTGCCATCGCGTCAATCCGACACCGACGCAGGGACAGTTTTCCGATTTCGGAACGCTCGACCGCCGTCAGCTCGCGGCGCAGAAGGTGACGACCGTGCTATGCGAAACACCGACGGTGATCGCAGGCCACGCCTTCACGACAGGCAAGATCACCCGCCGCAGCTCGGAGCGCGTGCTGCCGAACACGCTGGTCGAATTCGGCATGAAGGACGGGCTTGGCTGTAGTGTTGGGCACTACCTGCCGGCGGAGATGGACGGCAAGATCGTGCCTGACGAACACATCCACGAGCACGCCACCTGCTTCAACGTCAGGGATCTCGGCCTCGTCGTTATCTCGTCCTGCGGCCATGTCGGCATCGTCAATTCGGTGAAGCAGGCGCAGGAGGTCTCCGGCATCCAGAAGGTGCATGCCATCGTCGGCGGCTTCCATCTCGGGCCGGCACCGAAGGACTACCTCGCGCAGGTCGTCGGCGAGATCAAGGCACTCAACCCTGATGTCGTCGTGCCCATGCATTGCAGCGGGCTCAATTTCGTGCAGGAAGCAAGCGCGCAGATGCCCGAAAAGGCGGTGGTAACGACGACGGGCAGCCGCCTCAGCTTTGGTCTGTGATGTCACGCGCCGGCCGCTGGTTCGGCCTGTGGCTGGCGCTCACATCGGCTTGGGCGGGCCATGCTGCTGCGCGGTCAGCCGCGGAGACCATGGACATTCTGATGTGGAACAGGGAGCCGGTCGGCGGCCCGTTCGCACTCACCGATCATACCGGAAAGGCACGCACCGACCGCGACTTCCGTGGCGAGCTGATGCTGGTCTATTTCGGCTTCACTTATTGTCCCGACGTCTGTCCGACCGACTTGATGGCGATCGGACAGACGCTGGACTTACTGGGAGCCGACGCCGAGAAAGTGCAACCGCTCTTCATCACGGTAGATCCCGAGCGTGACACGGCAGAGCATCTGGCTGACTACGTGACGCTGTTCCATCCGCGTCTGATCGGGCTGACGGGCGGTCTCGATGCGATCCGAGAGGCGGCAGATGCCTACAAGGTCTATTTTGCCAAAGTTGCGACCGGCAAGGGCGACGCCAACTACACCGTCGATCACACCGCCTATATCTACCTGATGGATCGCGACGGAAAATATCTCGGATTTTTCCCACCGGGCACATCGGCCGAACGCATGCTCGAAATTATCCGGCCGCGGCTCGCGGCGCCGCAGCGATAAGCCGTCACGACACGGCCCTCGCCATGAGGTGACGGATCTCCGTCTTCTGCATCTCACCGCCCGTGCGTTCGCAATAGCCTCTCGCCGCCTTCCGTCACCGCGATGATCAGGCCGAGACCAGGCAGCGTCTCGCGCGCGACATAGCCGTGATCGGCAGCGTCTTCCCAGATGGTGAGGCGCGGGCAGGACGTCTTCCAGGTCGCGATCACCTCGGCATAGGCGCGCGGCTCGCGCGCGACCCATTCGACGAAGTCCAGCACCAGCGGATCGGCAGTCTCGCTCATTGCAAACCTCCCTTCTCGAAGGCGGCCAGCACCGGCGTGCGGACCAGCAGCCAGCCACCATAGGCGATGTAGTAGCACGCGATGGTGGTGATCAGCTTCATCGACCAGGCCACGAATTGCTGGTCGGTCATGGCTTCGAGGATGCGCCGCGCCAGCGTGGTGCCGAACATCGAGGCTGCGATCGCAACGCCGGCGAGCACGGGATCGAGCGTCGCCGCCTGGTCGATGACGCCGCCGAAATAAATGAGCTTGGTGAAATGGCTGACGAACTGGCACATCGCTTTGGTCGCTACCTTCTCGCGCCGGCCGAACTCGCCGCCGAGAAAGAAGGTGTCGAGCAGCGGCCCCGACACGCCGGTCATCAGCATCAAACCCATACAGATCGAGCCGTAGACGCTGCCCTGCCAGACGCTGTCAGGGTTGGGCTTGATGTTGGCGGGCAGGAGCCGCGCCATGAACGGGGTGATGCCGAGCAACAGCAGCGCGACCGGCTTGTCCGGCACGTAGCGGGTGAGCGACCAGGCCGCGAGCGCGACCGCGCAGCCGATCAAATAGTTCGCAACCGGTCGCCAGCGGATATGCGCCCGCCACAGCAAGGCGCGCCAGCCGTTCGAGGCCATCTGCGTGATCGCATGCAGCACCATCGCCGTCGGCAGCGGCATCAAGGCCAGCAGCACGCCGATCAGGATCAGCCCGCCCGCCATGCCGAACAGCCCCGACAGGAACGCGGTGCCGACCATCAGCAATCCAAGGGCAGCGATCATGATTGATGTCACGAGGGGGTCTCCGGTGGTGGGCACGTCAGGGACGCAAGCCGCTTCACTCCCTCGCCCCGCTTGCGGGGAGAGGGCGGGGTGAGGGGGAGTCTCCGCGAGGGAGGTGGCAGTCGGACTCGCGGAGAGTCCCCCTCACCCGGAATCCAAGCTGCGCTTGGATTCCGGCCTCTCCCCGCGCGCGGCGAGAGGCGAAGAGCACCGCCTCTGCTCGACAAATCAGCATGAATTACGCCTATTCTTGTGCCCGGCTTGCTCGCCTTGCGCAAACTGAGTTATCTTGCTCTGGCATCAGCTTTCCTGAGGGTCGATCATTTGCGGCGGCTGCTGTTTCTCAACGGCATCAAGGCATTCGAGGCGGCGGCGCGGACCGGCAGCTTTGCCGCGGCCGGGCTCGAGCTGAGCGTGTCGGCGGCTGCCGTCAGCCGCATGGTTCATCTGCTCGAAGAGCGGCTCGGCGTCGCACTGTTCGAGCGCAAGGCCAACCGCCTGATACTGACCCAAGCAGGTCGCGCCTATCAGAGCGGGCTGACGCCGATCTTCGATGCGCTGGCA
This sequence comes from Bradyrhizobium sp. 139, assembly GCF_023074175.1. Lineage (GTDB taxonomy): Bacteria > Pseudomonadota > Alphaproteobacteria > Rhizobiales > Xanthobacteraceae > Bradyrhizobium. The sequence goes on along the minus strand of NZ_JADPKS010000162.1, from coordinate 18,755 downwards.
AGCCTCACCGCGCAGGTGACCGCGCCCTCCGGCGTTCGCGTGCTTACCATCGGCGTCGGCCACACCTTTGCAATGCGCTGGCTAATCCCGCGGCTGTCGGAGTTTCGCAACGAGGAGCCCGACATCGAGGTGCGCTTCACCACCGGCGGCGCCGAGGTCCCGTTCGGCGAAGACTGGAGTTGCGGCATCAAGCTAGGCATCGGCGACTGGCCGGGGCTGGTCGCCGAGCCGCTGTTCGCAGGAGACCTCACGCCGGTCTGCGTGCCCCGCCTTGCCTCCGGCCTGAAGCGCCCGGCCGATCTCAAGGGCCCGAGCCTGATCCGCGTCACGCATTCAACTGAGGACTGGCCGATCTGGCTGAAGGCCGCCGCCCTCCCCCGGATCAACGCGCGCGGGCCGGAGTTCCAGTTCTACGGCCAAGCGCTCCAGGCCGCCGCCGACGGGCTCGGCATCGCCATGGGCATCCGGCCCTATATCGACGATGACCTCGTCGCCGGCCGGCTGGTCGCGCCGTTCGATCTCTCGGTGCCCAAGGGCATGCGCTGGTACCTGCTCTATCGCGGTTTTCAAACCGAGCAGCGCGACTTCGCCGCGTTCCGGCGCTGGATCATGCGCGCGGCATCCGAGCCTGCCGCCCGGCCGGTGAAGCGGAGCAGCCGCGCCTCGCTACGGAACTGACGCCCTTCAACGAGGCCTTGGGCAAAAAAGCCGTCCTCTTGTGAACGGTTTCACATACTGAACCCGGCAAACGTGGTCCCCTGCCCCTCCGACAAGACACTTACGAGACATTCGGGGACTGCAATGACGACCCTCTACGACGGTTTTGACATCGAATCCTTCGAGGCCGGCAAGGGCCTCTGGCATGCCCGCATCCGGCGCGCCGATTTCAGCCCGGTTGCCATCGACGGCGTGCTGTTTCCGGCCATGGAAGTCGGCTTCGCCTGGCCCGATCCCGACGCTGCGATTGCCGATGCCAAGCACCACATCGATCGCTTCCGCCGGCGGACCGACGGGAGCGATGACGAATAAGCGAGCGGGATTGACAGCATGACCCGGAAAAGCGTGAAGCGGTTTTCCGAAAAGATCATGCGCAAGCAATAAACAATAAAGACAGGCGGCGCAAAAGGGGGAACCGGTCATGTCAGTCATCGAAATCGAAGAGGCACCGCGGCCGAGGATCTACGCCCGCAACGTGCTGTCGAACTGCCCCGAATGCGACGGCGAGCTCACGGTCCTCCGCGTGATCGGCGGCCGTGCCGGATGCGAGTACTGGACCATGCGCTGCACCGATTGCGGCGGGATCCATCTCGACATCCTCGAGCCGCGTCTGGTGGCCGAGGACGACGAAGGACCAATGCCGACGGCTTGAGAGCAAATCTGCTGCTGCCCTGCTGCCAACCTGCTGTCAGCAGCCTGAGCATAGCCGAGCATTCGCCCTTTTCTGAGGGGCGGAGTCGTCCCATATTCAGGGCATGGCGAAGAAACCTGCTCCCCCCGCGAAATCCCCGAAATCCAAGGCTCCCAACTCGAAAGCACATCGGCCTGACGTGCAGCCGATCGGGCCGGCGCTGGCCGAGCTGCTCAATCCTGCGATCAATCGCGGCGATGCCGGGCTTGGCTCGGGCACCGGGCTGCAGCCGCCGCCGGACAATTCGCGCGACCGCCGGTCCGGGGGCGAAGCCGCCGCGCATCGCGCGCGCGCCTCGACGCCCAAGGAGTTTCCGCAGGACGCCGCGCGGCCGATGCCGTTGCGGCCTCATCCGCAGCCGCCGGCCACCCGCACACCGGTCGAGGACGGCGGCTTCGACGAGGCGCCGCAGGCCAATTACGGAACCTCGGCGACGATCCCGACGCTCGATCCGGAACTGGCGCGTCAGCTTGGCCTCCCAACTGAAGAGGACGATGCGGAAGCGCTGGCGCGTCCGCCCCGCAGCAAGTTGGAGGCGCTTGGCGTCAAGGCGACCGCGGATGCGCTGGAGTCGCTGATCCGCGAGGGCCGGCCCGAGTTCCGCAGGGGCGACGGCTCGGTGCAGGTGTGGACGCCGCACCGGCCGCCGCGCCCGGAAAAGTCCGAAGGCGGCGTACGCTTCGAGCTGAAGTCGGAATACCAGCCCAAGGGCGACCAGCCGACCGCGATCGCCGAGCTCGTCGAAGGCATTCAGCGCAACGACCGCACACAGGTGCTGTTAGGCGTCACCGGCTCGGGCAAGACCTACACGATGGCGCAGGTCATCGAGAAGACGCAGCGTCCGGCGCTGATCCTGGCGCCGAACAAGACGCTCGCCGCGCAGCTCTATGGCGAGTTCAAGAATTTCTTCCCCGACAACGCGGTCGAGTATTTTGTCAGCTATTACGACTACTACCAGCCGGAAGCGTATGTTCCGCGCACGGACACCTACATAGAAAAAGACTCCTCGATCAACGAGCAGATCGACCGCATGCGCCACTCGGCGACGCGCGCGCTGCTCGAGCGCGATGACGTCATCATCGTCGCCTCGGTGTCCTGCATCTACGGTATCGGCTCGGTCGAGACCTACACCGCGATGACATTCGCGCTGAAGAAGGGCGAGCGCATCGACCAGCGCCAGCTCATCGCCGATCTCGTCGCGCTGCAGTACAAGCGCACCCAGGCCGATTTCACCCGCGGCACGTTTCGCGTGCGCGGCGACGTCATCGACATCTTCCCGGCGCACTATGAGGACCGCGCCTGGCGCGTGAACCTGTTCGGCGACACCATCGAGAACATCGAGGAGTTCGATCCGCTCACCGGCCACAAGCAGGACGAGCTCGAATTCATCAAGATGTACGCCAACTCGCACTATGTGACGCCGCGCCCGACGCTGGTGCAGGCGATCAAGTCGATCAAGTCGGAACTGAAGCAGCGGCTCGACCAGCTCCACGACCAGGGCCGCCTGCTGGAAGCGCAACGGCTGGAGCAACGCACCACCTTCGACCTCGAGATGATGGAGGCGACCGGAAGCTGCGCCGGCATCGAGAACTATTCGCGCTATCTCACGGGACGCCGGCCCGGCGAGCCGCCGCCGACATTGTTCGAATACGTGCCCGACAACGCACTGGTGTTCGCCGACGAGAGCCACGTCACCGTGCCCCAGGTCGGCGCCATGTTCAAAGGCGACTTCCGCCGCAAGGCGACGCTGGCCGAATACGGCTTCCGCCTGCCCTCCTGCATGGACAACCGCCCGCTGCGCTTCGAGGAATGGAATATGATGCGGCCGCAGACGGTCGCGGTGTCGGCCACGCCGAGCGGCTGGGAGCTGAACGAGAGCGGCGGCGTATTCGTCGAGCAGGTGATCCGCCCGACCGGCCTGATCGATCCTCCCGTCGATATTCGCCCGGCCCGCACCCAGGTCGACGATCTCGTCGGCGAGGTCCGCGCCACTGCGCAGGCCGGCTACCGCTCGCTGATCACGGTGCTGACCAAGCGCATGGCGGAGGACCTCACCGAGTATCTGCATGAGCAGGGCATTCGCGTGCGCTACATGCACAGTGATATCGACACCATCGAGCGCATCGAGATCATCCGCGATCTCAGGCTCGGCGCATTCGACGCGCTGGTCGGCATCAACCTGCTGCGCGAAGGTCTCGACATTCCCGAATGCGCGCTGGTCGCAATTCTGGACGCCGACAAGGAAGGTTTTCTGCGCAGCGAGACCTCGCTGATCCAGACCATCGGCCGCGCCGCGCGCAACGTCGACGGCAAGGTGATCCTCTATGCCGACCAAGTGACGGGATCGATGGAGCGAGCCATCGCCGAAACCGACCGCCGCCGCGAAAAGCAGGTCGAGTACAACACCGCGCACGGCATCACGCCGGAGAGCATCAAGAAGTCGATCGGCGACATCATGAACTCCGTCTACGAGCGCGACCACGTGCTGGTCGAAATCGGCGGCCACGACATGACCGACGACATCATCTCGATCGGCCACAACTTTGAAGCCGTGCTCGGCGATCTCGAAACGCGGATGCGCGAGGCCGCGGCCGATTTGAACTTCGAGGAAGCCGCCCGCCTGCGCGACGAAGTCAAGCGCCTGCGCGCCACCGAGCTCGCGGTGGTCGACGACCCCACCGCCAAGCAGCGCACGGTACAGGGCAAGGCCGGCGCCTATGCCGGCGCGAAGAAATACGGCGACGCCGCCAATTTGCCGGTCAGCGCCATGAAGAAAAAGACCGTGGGCTCCGCGCTGAAAGCCAGCGGCGGCTCTGGCGGCTCGAAGGTCCACAAGCCACATCTCGACGAGATGCACGGCCCGGAATCGCTGCCCTACCGCGCCAACCAGACGCTGCCGTCAAAGCCGTTCGGCGGCGAGAGCCGGATCATCCAGCCGACGGACTCGCGGCAGTCAGGCCCGGAGTTCGGCCCGGCGCCGAAGTCGACGGGTGGGCAGCCGGGACGGCGGGGTGGATGGAAGAAGAGGTAGGGCGGCGCAGCCTCATGCGCGCCAGTCGTGCCATGATTCCGGGCTCGCCGCTTTGCGGCGCCCCGGAATGACGAGCGGAGAGAGGGGCATCCCCTCACCCCAGGCTCGCCGTCACCACCGCCATCACCGACAGCAGCAGCACGATCGTCACGAACTGGAGCGAGGCGACCGGTTGGGTGCGCCATGCCGTGATCTTGTCGGAAAGCGACAAATGGGCCTCGAAGAACTTTGGCTCGTAAACGGTCTTGAAGAAGGAAGGCAAGCTCGGGCCGAACGCCACCGCGAGCAGCGCGTGGGCGAGCGAGGCGAAGGCGACGAAGGTCGGGAAGCTCTGGAGGGTCGCGGTCAGCGCGATGCGTTCGAGCGCGTTGTGCAGGCGGGACTTTCTTGCGGCGGCGATCACGGCCATGGCACGTCTGCCTGAGAACATGCGGATGACGATAGCCGCGCCGGGCGGGGGTGATGTGAGATGGGTCACGCGGTCACGGCGCCGGTGTTCACCTCGCCCCGCAAGCGGCAGGCCTATCGCAAATGCATTTGACGAGAAACGGGCGGGCAGCACGCCTAGTGCCATCCTTCGAGACGCCCGCCTACGGCAGGCCCTCAGGATGAGGTCGCGTTTCTCGGCGAGAGATCAGACCCTCATGGTGGGGAGCCCGCCAAAGCGGGCGTCTCGAACCATGCAGGCCGAGCACGTCCGGCAAGCTCCCAGCTGGCATATGCGATTGCCTTGTCGCCGGCGGGGAGAGGTCGAATTCGGACCGGGAAATTACGGGGTCCTATTGTAAATCTCACAAACTGCGCTCAATTGTGCATTGCGCAATCGTGAATTGCGTTTTGACCGAAATCGCGTATTTGTTCGCACACAAATGAGTTGGGCAACCCTTTGGGCACCTTACGGTACGGTGCATGGGGTTGTTTTCGGTTTTTTTGCAAGCCAGCTTCAGGACTGCCCAAAATGACAGAGCACAGCCTCTGGCGTTTCTCGCGCGCGTTGCACCGCGCGATCAACGACCGGCATTTCGAGGATATCGAGGCCCTCATCGACGAGGACGTCGAATGGGCGATCTACGGCCCGATCGACATGTTTCCGTTCCTCGGCGCGCGCCTGGGCAAGGACGCCGTGCTCGACGTCATCCGCCAGCTCGCCGACAACTTCCGTGTCCGCCGCTTTAACCGCGAGAGCATCATGCTTGGCGTCGATTCCGCCGCCTCGATGCTGCGCTATTCATTGACGGCGTTGGACTCGGACAAGCCGATCGCGCTGCGGGTGGCGCAGTTCGCCCAGTTCAGGGCGGGCAAGCTCATCAGCATGCGCGTGCTGGTCGACACTTTTGACCTCGTCGAACAAGCACTCGGCCGCGCCATTCATCTGCCGAGGATGACCCGCGTCGGCTGAGAGGGACACCAACGGGCCCCGCAGTTCGGGACCGATGATCGATGCTCGCACGCCGCGCATCCTGGCCTCCAGCCCCGCCGGATGCCATCGTGGAGAAGCTAGTCATCGGGCGCGCGCCTTTCGCGCGGCCCGTTGGTTTGTCTTCGAGGCGAGCCGCCACAATTTCGCAACGGTAGATCAGCATTTATGGTGCGGACCGAATGGCGCATGGTCATCACGGATAGCCGCACTATAGTGGCAGCAAGCATGCGCCAGGGCTCGCGGGCAGGACGATGAAATTCTCGACAGGTTTTGGCTGGACCAGGCTGGCGCTGCTGGCGGCCGCATTCATCTTGGGCTCGGTGCTGACGGTCTCGGCGCAGATCGTCCCGCCCGCGGCGGCGCCTGACGACAAGGCCGAGGCCGCCGAGACCCCCGACGTCAACGATCCCGACGTGCTGAGGGGTATCGACGTCGACAAGCTTGACTGGAGCCAGCTCGCGATCGACGCCGGCACTGGCAACGACGTCATGGCCGCCAAGAAGCGCGCGCAGGCCGCGGCCAAGGACGGCCTGAACTGGTCGTCGAACGTCCATGGGAACGGCTCTTCCGCAGTGACGGTGAAGCAGTCCGTATTCTCGTTCTGGGACGCTCGCATCGGCGCCGACATGACCGTGACCAGCGAGCCGCGGACGATGTCCGAGCTGCTGGCGCAGAAGGCCGCCAATGGCGGCAGCCTGCCGCAATCCTCCGGCAGCGCCTGGGCGGCGGCGACCGCGCCGGGCGCCGGCTCGATCTGGGACAAGACCGCGGTGGAAGCCCGCGTCGATCCCGGCGCCGAGCAGAGCAAGATCGGGGCGTCGCTGATCAAGTCGATGCCGCTGTCGAACGACACTTCGCTGACGCTCCAGAACGGCTACAGCGTCAACCAGCAGGGCACGACCGCGGTGCCCGGCATCGGCGGTCACATCACGCGCAATTACGAGACCGACCAGATCGCGAAGGTCACCATCACCGACACCGGCACCAGCATCACCGCCGGCCAGACGCTGTCGACCACCGACGACAGATGGCTGCGCAAGGTCGGCGCCGAGCAAAAGCTGTTCGACAACGTCACGGTCTCCGGCTCGGTCGGCGAGACCTCGCAAGGCGTGATCAACAAGAGCCTGACGGCGGGCTTCAAGAAGAGCTGGTGAGTTGCTTACCTCGCCCCGCTTGCGCGGAGAGGTCGACGCGCGGAGCGCGGCAGGTGAGGGGGAGCCTCCGCGAGTCCAATTCACTCCGTCCTCGCGGAGAGTCCCCCTCACCCCACCCTCTCCCCGCAAGCGAGGCGAGGTAGTCCGGCACCGACCACGCCGCGCTACAGCAGCATTCAGACTCTCGTAACCATACGCCACGGCAAAACCCCCGAATGGTCCGCCCTTGCCGCACCTCGGCCAAGTTGCGGCCAAAATCCGGCGCCCTAGTCGACTGATAGACGTCGTCGTGCGGGGGACACTCGCGCTGCGCTCAACGCGAACAGGGGAATAACGATGAACGCCATGCGTCCGGAAAAGACCGAAACCACCGAGACCGAGACGGTCGACACCAACCTCGCCGCAGTGACCGAAGTCGAAGCCGGCATCCGCGACTTCGTCCGCAACGACATCGCCTATCTGCGCCGGCCGGCATCGACGACCACCGACGCGCCGCCGCTCGACTCGAGCGCGGAAGCCACCGTCACCAACGTCAACTCGCTGATCCAGCGCGTCGCCGGCACCTCCCTTGCCGAGATCGAGAATCTGATCTCCGAGCTCGAGAGCCTGCGCGACCTGCTCCACGCCGAAGGCCAGCGCGTCCAGCGCGAGATCTCCGGCTATGCCCAGCTCAGCCAGGCCGCGATGAAGTCCACCCGCATGATCGCCGACAACGTCTCGCAGTGGAAGCGCGCCGCCGACGGCCTGCGCAACAGCTGATCGCAAACACAGCCATCACCCGCCGCCGCGTTCCGAAAGGGGCGCGGCGGTTTCGATTCTGGGGATCTGTTCTCCCTCGCCCCGTCCTTACGGGGAGAGATGAAGAACCCTACTTTGAACTTTCTGTGCCCTCGCACCGACCAATGCCCAGCGCCCGTCGGTATTACGGCTGGGCCGGGGGACATTTCATATGGAAAGCATTCGGCCCGACAATACGGACCCGATACCGCTGCGACCAGCGCCGAGCCAGTTCGGCACGATCATGCTGCGCTTCGTTGGACTACTGGCTGTCGCGATTGCGGTGCTGGCTTTGGTCTATAGCCGCTGAGTGGAAGCCGGACGCCGGCCCGAAGAGTTAACGAACTCTTACCGGCTCGCGTCGATCGTCGAGGCTTCCAGGGTGTAGCCACCATCGGCATAGCCCTTCACCACCATGCCAGCGACCAGCATCACGGCCAAGGTCGCGGTAGCGAAGATAAATCCGACCAGCTTGAGTGCGCCGCGGTCTGCCATGGTCCTCGTCCCCTGTCCTCTGCCCAGTTCGTTCAAATAGACAGCGACAGGTTCATAATTGGTTAGCAACTCGATGGTTCCGCCAACTGCTTCGCCGGTCAACCATGTTGAGCAGGCTTATGGCAGCCACCCCGAATCGCGTCCATAGCGCGCGGGCAACACTTGCGTGCTTATTTCGGCTGTTCATCTTGAAACGGGTCTAACCGCTCTTCGTGCGCATCGGCACGAAGGCGCTGGCGGTGATGGCGTAGACGTCCTCGCCGCGCTGATTGGTGCCGGTGGTGCGGGCCGTCAAAATCCCCCAGCCGGGACGTGAACCGGAGGCACGCTTGTCGATGACCTCGTTGACGTAAGCGACGGCGTCGCCGGCGAGCACCGGCCTGATCCAGCGCAGGTCGCGAAAGCCCGGCGACGGACCCCACACAGCGGCCTCCTCGCCGCGCGAGGCGGCCTCACGCGCCAGACGCTGGCCATCCGCGACAAGCAGGCTCATGCAGGCCGAGCCGACATGCCAGCCCGAGGCCGCGAGCCCGCCGAACAGCGAGTTCTTGCCTTCCTCCTCGTCGAGGTGAAAACGCTGGGGGTCGAACTTTGCAGCGAACGCCTTGATGGACTCCGCGGTGAAAATGTAGGCGCCGATCTCGCGGCGATGGCCGATCTCAATGTCCTCGAAGAACCGCATCAGAGCGCCCCCTCGCGCCGCTCGATCAGGATCGGCGACGTCATCTCGCACAGCGCCTGACCCGCCGCGTTGCGCACGGTGCATTTGAACTTGACGATGCCGAGTTCCGGCCGGCTCTTCGAGCTGCGCGCCTCCACGACATCGACGTCGAGCATGAGGTCGTCGCCGGGCCTGAGCGGCAAGAGCCAGCGCACCTCGTCGACGCCGGGCGAGCCGAGCGAAGCGGCGCTGGTGATGAAGCCATCGGCCATCATCCGCATCATCAGCGAGCAGAGATGCCAGCCCGAGCCCGAAAGGCCGCGCAGCATGCTACTAGCCGCCGCCTCCTCGTCGAGGTGCATCGGCTGCGGATCGAACTCGGCGGCGAAGGCCAAAATCTCGTCGCGGGTGACGTGGCGCGGGCCGAATGTTCCGAACCGGCCGGGCGGGAAATCTTCGAAGGTCAGGGTCATCTTTGGAAAGCTTTGAGGGAATGACAGATTGTGGCCGCACTTTGCAGCAATCTCAACCCGCCGGCCCGCATGGCTCGTGCTACATTCGACGCGCCGGCGTTGGTCTTGAGTCGGATCAACCGAGGGCCAGGATCCACTTGCAAGGCCCGATTTGACAAGGCCCGATTTTGACTTGGCCCGACTTGGCTTGGCCGGATTTGACTTGGGGAGAGCAATGTTTTCATTCAGCGACCTGTTTCAATGGGACCGCTTCATCACGCCGACGATCATCAAGACCTTCTACTGGCTGGTGATTGCGCTGATCTGCCTGTTCGGCCTCTCCGGCATCTTCTCCGGCCTCGCGGCGATGGCGATCAGCCCGTTCGGCGGCTTCCTGGTGCTGCTGTCGTCGATCGCGAGCGTCGTCGTCGGCATTGTGTTCTCGCGCATCATCGCGGAGCTGATCCTGATCATCTTCCGCATCAACGAGCATCTCGGCGCGATACGGGACCAGGGCGGCGGGACGCGGTGAGCCGGGCGCCGGCGCCGTAGGGTGGACAAAGGCGCAAAGCGCCGTGCCCACCATCTTTCCACGAGATGAGGAGACGTGGTGGGCACGCTTCGCTTTGCCTACCCTACAGCGCTGCGCGCGCCCCGGAATGACAACTTCAACTTACGTATTAAACCGGAAATGCATCACATCGCCATCGGCGACGACGTATTCCTTGCCTTCGAGCCGCAGCTTGCCTGCATCGCGGGCGCCGGCTTCGCCGTTCAGCGCGATATAGTCGTCATACGCGATGGTCTCGGCGCGGATGAAACCCTTCTCGAAGTCGGTGTGGATCACGCCGGCCGCCCCCGGCGCCTTGGTGCCGCGATAGATGGTCCAGGCGCGGGCCTCTTTCGGGCCCACCGTGAAATAGGTGATGAGGTCGAGCAGGGTGTAGCCGGCGCGGATCAGGCGATCGAGGCCGGCTTCTTCGAGACCCAGCGTCTCCAGGAAGTCGGCGCGTTCTTCGCGTGAAATGGTGGCGATCTCGGATTCGATCTTGGCGGAGATGACGACGGCAACGGCGCCTTCCCTGGCAGCTTGTTCTTCGACGGCCTTGGAGAAGCCGTTGCCGGTGGCGGCGGAGCCTTCCTCGACGTTGCAGACATAGAGCACCGGCTTGGACGACAGCAGGCCGAGCATGGAGAAGGCGCGCTCCTCCTCCGCCTTGCGCTCGACGAGGCGCGCGGGCTTGCCCTCGCGCAGCAGCACCAGCGTGCGGTTGACGAGATCGAGCTGCTCCTTGGCGTCCTTGTCGTTGCCCTTGGCTTTCTTCGTGAGATTGTCGACGCGCTTCTCGAGGCTGTCGAGGTCGGCGAGCATCAGCTCGGTCTCGATGGTCTCGATATCGGCGAGCGGGGCGATCTTGCCTTCGACATGGGTGATGTCGGAGTCTTCAAAGCAGCGCACGACATGCGCGACGGCGTCGACCTCGCGGATGGTGGCCAGAAATTGATTGCCGAGGCCTTCACCCTTGGACGCACCGCGCACGAGGCCGGCGATGTCGACGAAGGTCAGCCGGGTCGGGATGATCTGCGCCGATCTGGCGATCGCCGACAGCTTGTCGAGCCGCGGATCCGGCACCGCGACCTCGCCGACATTCGGCTCGATCGTGCAGAACGGATAGTTCGCCGCCTGCGCAGCGGCCGTCTCGGTCAGCGCATTGAACAAGGTCGACTTGCCGACATTGGGCAACCCGACGATCCCGCATTTAAATCCCACGAGCGTTATTCCTTGCCGTTGTCGTCCTTGGTCAAAAATCCCTTCGCCTGCATGGCAAGATGCACCCTGTTGGCGAAGGTCGCGTCCGTGCCTTTGGCAACCAATGCCGCGTGCTCGGCCACCGCGTCGCAGAGCGTCGCCACCCAGTCGTTGTCGGCCTTGGCGAAGTCCGACAGCACGTGGCCGTGCACCAATTCCTTGACGCCGGGATGACCGATGCCGAGCCGCACCCGGCGGTACTCGTTGCCGATATGCGCCGAGATCGAGCGCAGGCCGTTGTGGCCGGCGATGCCGCCGCCGACCTTCACCCGCACCTTGCCCGGCGGCAGTTCGAGCTCGTCATGGAATACGGTGACGTCGCCCGGTGCTATCTTGAAGAAGCTTGCCGCTTCCTGAACGCTGCGGCCGGAATCGTTCATGTAAGTCGCCGGCTTGAGCAGGATCACGCGCTCAGTACCGAGCGTGCCTTCCGAGGTCTCGCCCTGAAACCTGCGGCGCCATGGCGCGAAACCGTGACGCCGCGCGATCTCGTCGACGGCCATGAAGCCGACATTGTGCCGGTTACGTGCGAATTTCGGGCCGGGATTGCCGAGCCCAACAAACAGTCGCATGACGCGGCGCGCCCCTCGCTCGGCGCGCGATCAGAGACCGCGCGCCGGCTTTGAGAGATTACTTCTTCTTGTCGCCGCCGGCGGGAGCCTTGGCAGCGGGAGCCTTGGCAGCCGCTGCCGGAGCAGCAGCACCCGCAGCCGGCGCAGCAGCACCAGCCGCCGGAGCAGCCGCAGCAGCGCCCGGAGCCGCAGCCGCAGCCTTCTGCTCTTCGGCGTAGCCGGACGGCGGCACGATGGTGACGAGGGTCGCGTCCTCGCGGGCCAGCGCCTTCACGCCGGGCGGCAGCTTGACGTCCGACAGATGCAGCGAGTGACCGATTTCGAGCGAGCCGACGTCGGCCTCGATGTATTGCGGAATGCTCTCGACGCCGCATTCGAGCTCGATCGCGTGGGCCACGATGTTGACGGTGCCGCCGCGCTTCACGCCCGGGGACGATTCCGCCTTCACGACATGCAGCGACACGCTGATGCGGATGGTGGCGCCTTCACCGAGACGCATGAAATCGACATGGATCGGGAAGTCCTTGACCGGATCGAGGTGGTAGTCGCGCGGAATCACGCGGTGCTTCTTGCCCTCGAGATCGATGTCGACCAGCGTGGTCAGGAACCGGCCGGCGAGGATGCGCTGGCGCAGTTCACGATCTTCAATCGAGATCGTCAGCGGGGGCTGGTTGTTGCCGTAGATTACTCCGGGCACTCTGCCGGCGCGACGCTCAGCCCGGGCGGCCCCCTTGCCGCTCTTCGGACGTGCGGTCGCCTTCAATTCCTTGACGGTCGCCATAACGTTAAGTCCTTGTTTTTGCAAAAGTTAATGGGCCGCAACGCGGCCCATGGCTGTCGCCGCAGCAAGCCTCCAGGGGTGCGGGGGCCGCGGACGTGGCGGGCTTTTACCCGGAAGACGCGGAAATGACAAGGAGAATGGGCTGCCGGGCGGTTCCGGGCAGCCCGAATGGAGCGCCCGCGCAATCCGGGTTGGTCCAGGGGCGCAGCTCTCGGATTGCGCGGCGGTCCATCCGGCTACGGGACCGGTGTTACCCGCCCAGCTTGGTCTCCAGCGCCGCGATGCGCGCCTTCAGGGCCTCGTTCTCCTCACGGGCGAGGCGGGCCATATCCTTGACCGCCTCGAACTCCTCGCGCTTGACCAGGTCCATGTCGCGCAGGAATTTCTCGGCCTGGGTGCGCATCACCGTGTCGAACTCGCGCTTGACGCCCTGGGCGGCACCGGCGGCGTCGTTCATCAGGCGGCCGATCTCGTCGAAAAACCGGTTGTTGGTCTGGGTCATTTCGGCCTCCGATAAACTTTGCGCGAACTCGCAGGAGACAATGGCAATCCGAAGAGGCGGGATCAAGGGCCGAGCAGCGGTATCCTTGTCATGCCCCGGTTTCCTTGCAATCGTATTCAACGTCCCTGCATAAGAAGAATCACAAGGCGATAAGAGATGATCGACCAGCAGATCGCGATTCCCACCAAGGACGGCCACACCGCAACCTTCATCACCCACCCCGAACGCGGCGGGCCGTTTCCGGTCATCCTGTTCTACATGGATGCGCCGGCGATCCGCGAAGAGCTGCGCGACATGGCGCGCCGGCTCGCGACTTCGGGCTATTACGTGATGCTGCCGAACCTCTATTATCGCTCCGGCGTGATGGAGCTCGGCGCGCTGCCGGCCGATCCGAACGCGCCGGAGCGCAAGCGCATGTTCCAGCTGATGGGCTCGCTCACGATTCCCATGATCATGGACGACACGAGGGCGCTGCTCACCTACGCCGAAGGCCAGACCGCCGCGAACACTAAAATCATCGGCACGGTCGGCTATTGCATGAGCGGCCGCTACGCCGTCAACGCCGCCACGCATTTCCCTGATCGCGTCAAGGCCGCTGCCTCGATCTACGGCACCCAGCTTGCGACCGAGCAGGACGACAGCCCGCATCTCGCCGCCGGCAAGACCAAGGCCGAGCTCTATTTCGCCTGCGCCGAGACCGATATCTACGCGCCCACCGAGATCATCGAGAAGGTCAAGCAGGGCATGAGCGGCGCGAAAGCCGAGGTCGAGATCTATCCCGGCACGCATCACGGCTTCGCCTTCCCCAAGCGCCCGGTCTATGACCGCGACGCCGCCGAGCGGCATTGGGAGCGCTTGCTGGCGCTCTATCGCCGCAATCTCGTCCAGACATAGAAGGCCTGATGCTCTTTCTGCTCATCGACTTTCCCGCGTTCAAGCCGATCGCACTCGAGATCGGTCCGTTCGCGATCCGCTGGTATGCCCTGGCCTATATCTGCGGCATCGTGTTCGGCTGGCTTTATGCGCGCTCGCTCCTGAAGAACGAGCGGCTATGGGGCGGGCCCGCGCCGATCTCGCTGCTCCAGATCGACGACTTCATCCTCTGGGTTACGCTCGGCATCATCCTCGGCGGCCGCACCGGCTACGTGCTGTTCTACAATCTGCCCTTCTTCATCGAGCATCCTGCCGCGATCCTCAAATTGTGGGAGGGCGGCATGTCCTTCCATGGCGGCTTTCTCGGCTGCGTCGTCGCGGTGATGTGGTTTGCCTATCGCAACCGCATCCCGATCCTGTCGCTCGGCGACATCACCACCGCAGTCGCCCCGGTCGGGCTGCTGCTCGGGCGCATCGCCAATTTCATCAATGGCGAATTGTGGGGCCGCGCCACCGACCCCGCCCTGCCCTGGGCGATGATCTTCCCCAACGATCCCTCGCAGCTGCCGCGCCATCCGAGCCAGCTCTACGAGGCCGGAATGGAAGGCATTTTGCTGTTCACGGTGCTTGCGATCATGATCCGCTTCGGCGCCCTGAAGCGGCCCGGCATGATCCTCGGCGCCTTCATCCTGATCTACGGCCTGACGCGGATTGCCGGCGAACACTTCCGCGAGCCCGACGTCCAGCTCGGTTACCTCTGGGGCGGATTAACCATGGGCATGCTGTTGTCGATCCCGATGCTTATTGTCGGCGGCATACTTATCGTATTGGCTATCAGGCGCGGTGCGCCCGAGCCCGCAGGGGCTATTCGTTAATTCCTTTTGAGAAGATAGGCCGTGACCGACCAGCCGTTACTCAACGCGATCAAGGCGCTGATCAAATCCTCGGGCCCCATGCCGGTCTGGCGGTACATGGAACTGTGCCTGATGCACCCGCGCTATGGCTATTACGTTTCGCGCGATCCCCTGGGACGAGAAGGCGACTTCACCACTGCGCCCGAGGTCAGCCAGATGTTCGGCGAACTGCTGGGGCTGTGGACCGCCTCGGTGTGGAAACAGATGGGCTCACCGCAATTCCTGCGGCTGATCGAGCTCGGCCCCGGCCGCGGCACCATGATGGCGGATGCGCTGCGTGCGCTGCGCGTGCTGCCGCCGCTGTATCAGGCGCTTCATATCCACATGGTCGAGGTCAATCCGGTGCTGCGCGAGCGGCAGAATGCGACGCTGTCGGGCATGCGCAACCTCGCCTGGCACGACAGCATCGACGACGTGCCCGAGGGACCGAGCATCATCCTCGCCAACGAATATTTCGACGTGCTGCCGATCCACCAGATGGTGAAGCGCGAGAGCGGCTGGCACGAGCGCGTGATCGAGTTCGACGGCAATGGAAAGCTCGTCTTCGGCGCGGCTGCCGAGCCGACGCCGCGCTACGACGTGCTGCTGCCGCCTTTGGTGCGCGCGGCGCCCGTCGGCGCCGTGTTCGAATGGCGGCCCGATTCCGAGATCATGAAGCTCGCCACGCGCGTTCGCGACCAGGACGGCGCGGCGCTGATCATCGATTACGGCCATCTGCGCAGCGATGCCGGCGACACCTTCCAGGCGATCGCGCGCCACACTTTCACCGATCCCCTGAAGGCGCCGGGCCAGGCCGACGTCACCGCCCATGTCGACTTCCAGGCGCTGGCGCGCGCGGCCGAGGATGTCGGCGCCCGCGTGCACGGCCCGGTGACGCAAGGAGATTTCCTCAAGCGCATCGGCATCGACACCCGTGCCGCCGCGCTGATGCAGAAGGCGACGCCTGATGTCGCCACCGACATTTCGATCGCGCTCAGGCGCCTGACCGATACCGGACGTAGCGGCATGGGCTCGATGTTCAAGGTGCTCGGCATCTCCGAGCCGCGGCTGACGAGGGTTGCGGGCCTCAGCGATCTCGAACAGGCCGGAGGCGCCTCATGACGCTTGCTTCGTCGCTGCTGTCCGCCGTGCCCGGCCTGCGCCATGCCTTCTTCACCCGCGAGGGCGGTGTTTCAGGCGGGATTTATTCGGCGCTCAACGGCGGGCTCGGCTCCAACGACGATCAGGCCCTTGTCGCGGAGAACCGCCGCCGCATGGCCGAGCATGTCGGCGTCGCACCGGAACGCTTTCTCAGCCTGCATCAGATCCATTCGCCCGACGTGCTCGTGGCCGACGCTCCGTGGCCGAGCGGGCCGCGGCCGAAGGGCGATGCGCTCGTCACCAGGACGCCCGGCATCGCGCTCGGCGTCTCCACCGCGGATTGCGGGCCGGTGCTGTTCGTCGACCCCGACGCGGGCGTGATCGGCGGCGCCCATGCCGGCTGGAAGGGTGCGCTGACCGGCGTCCTGGAGTCCACGATCTCGGCGATGGAGAAGCTCGGCGCCAGGCGCAGCGGCATCATTGCCGCGATCGGCCCCTTGATCCGCCAGGACAGCTATGAGGTCGGCAACGAGTTCGTGGCGCGCTTCATCGAGGCCGACGCGGACAACGCCGTGTTCTTCATCCCGTCGGTGCGTGTGGGACACGCGATGTTCGACCTCGCCGCTTACCTCCGGATGCGGCTGGAAGTCGCCGGCATCCTGATGATCGATGATCTTGGTCTGGATACCTACGCCGACGAGCGCTTCTTCAGCTATCGCCGCTCGGTACACCGCAAGGAGCCGGATTACGGCCGCCACATTCACGCGATCGCGCTCGAAGCGTGAACACGTCGGAAGCATGAACACAACGGCAACACGCTGTCATTCCGGGGCGACGCGAAGCTGACAGATCTGTTTGTGGCGCCCCCGCCCTAGACGTTAATGCGTTTTAACGATATCGCTGCCCGCCATAATGAGGGAAGCGTCATCCATCTCGCGCCGCGCGGGCTCGCGCGTGCTGGCGATCATGCTGCTGGCGGTGGCGACCGCGCTTGGCGGCTGCGCCGGCGGGGGTGCTGCGAACAATTCCTATGCGATGGCGCCGAGTGCCGGCTCCGGGGCGACGGTGGCCTTCGAATCGATCGACGGGCCGCCGCCGCAGGTGTTCGACCGCATGGTCGGCGTGCTCGACAGCGAATCCAAGTTGCGCAGCCTGTCCGTCGTCTCCCGCGAGGGGACCGCCGCCTATCGCGTGCGCAGCTATCTCTCCGCCCAGATCGTGCGCGGCAAGACCGTGATCGCCTGGGTTTGGGACGTCTACGACGCCAACCAGCAGCGGGCGTTGCGCCTCTCCGGCGAGGAACTGACCGCAGCCAAGGGCGGCCGCGATGCTGCCCGAGATCCTTGGTCGGCCGCCGACGACCTCGTGCTGCGGAAGATTGCCCAGGCCGGATTCAGCGGACTTTCCAACATGATCAACGGAGCGCCGGACGCGCCGAGCGCTGTTCCCGGCTTGCGGGGACCGGCGGTGGCCAGCGTGATTCCGGAGGCTCCGGCCGCCGAAATGCCCGCCTCGGCGCTCGGCTATGCCGACGATAACCCCCACTAAACCACGGCCCCAGATATTTGGGAAGTTGCGGCCAAACCGTTGGCCCGACTCGGGATTTTCGAAGGGAAAACGTAGCATCCCGGGTTGCCAGTGCAGCCCCCGGCCTGATATTTCCTCGCCCGTCGTAACCGTGCTTCCAGTGGGTATTCTCTGATGTTGAACGTCGTATCCAGCAAAGCGCGGGAGGAAGCGTCCATGTCGGCCAAGAACGGCTCCATCAAGCTTGTCGCCGGCAACTCCAATCCGGCACTCGCGCTGGCCATCGCGCAAGGCCTCGACCTGCCGCTGACCAAGGCGGTGGTACGGCGCTTCGCCGACATGGAGATCTTCGTCGAGATCCAGGAGAACGTCCGTGGCTCGGATGCCTTCGTCATCCAGTCGACCTCGTTCCCCGCAAACGACCATCTGATGGAATTGCTGATCATCACCGACGCGCTGCGCCGCTCCTCGGCGCGCCGCATCACCGCGGTGCTGCCCTATTTCGGCTACGCCCGGCAGGACCGCAAATCGGGTTCGCGCACGCCGATCTCGGCCAAGCTCGTCGCCAACCTGATCACGCAGGCCGGCGTCGACCGCGTCATGACGCTCGACCTGCATGCCGGCCAGATCCAGGGATTCTTCGACATCCCGACCGACAATCTCTACGCGGCGCCACTGATGGTGCGCGACATCAAGGACAAGTTCGACCTCTCCAAGACGATGGTGATCTCGCCTGACGTCGGCGGCGTGGCGCGCGCGCGTGGCCTTGCCAAGCGCATCAACACCCCGCTCGCGATTGTCGACAAGCGCCGCGAGAGGGCGGGCGAGTCCGAGGTCATGAACGTGATCGGCGACGTCGCCGGCTACACCTGCATCCTGATCGACGATATCGTGGACTCCGGCGGCACGCTGGTGAACGCAGCCGACGCGCTGATCGCCAAGGGCGCCAAGGACGTCTACGCCTATATCACCCACGGCGTGCTCTCCGGTGGCGCGGCTGCTCGCATCGCGGGCTCGAAGCTGAAAGAGCTCGTGATCACCGACTCGATCCTGCCGACGGATGCGGTGACCAAGGCTCCGAACATCCGTACGCTTCCAATCGCCAGCCTGATCTCGAACGCGATCGCGCGCACGGCGGCGGAAGAGTCGGTGTCCAGCCTGTTCGACTGATTTTCTCTTACCTCGCCCCAACCGGGGACCGTAGATTCCATGGGGCGGTGAGCGGGCTCTTTCCGATAGGTTTGGGTTTCCACACTCGAACCATCGGAGAGTTTGATGCAAGCATCGATCGAGAGCAC
>NZ_JADPKS010000026.1 GCF_023074175.1 Bradyrhizobium sp. 139 | reverse complement strand
ACGCAGCCCTCAAGGCTTCGGTGGGCATCGATCCGATCGATCGGCGGCCCAGCTCGGGTGGCCGCCCGGGCTGGGCCATTCCTCACGGAACGACGCCATTATAGTCCGGCGCGCTAATACAAGGGTGGGCAAAGGCGCGTCAGCGCCGTGCCCACCATCCCTTCTTATCTTAGATTGAGGAAAAGCGTGGGCACGCTTCCGCCTTCGCCCTTCGAGCTACGGCGGACAAGTCGCTTTGCCCATCTACGAACGATGTTTCCGTTCAGTGCGTCCAGGCCAGGGCCGTCACAATCACGGACGACAGATTCAATTCCGCGAAGATGATCTTGCCAGCGACCACGACGAGAACGCAGGCAAGTGCGACGCGCAGCACCGTCTCCGGCACGCGGGTCGCGCTGTAGCTGCCGACGATGATGCCGGGCAGAGAGCCCATCAGCAGCACGCCCATCAGAGCCCAATCCACATCGCCAAGCGCCCAGTGTCCGATCCCGGCCACCAGCGTCAGCGGCACGGCATGGGCGATGTCGGAGCCGACGATGGTCGCCATCGGCAGGCGCGGATAGAGCAGCAGCAGCACGGTCACGCCGACCGCGCCGGCGCCGACCGATGAAATCGACACCAGCGCGCCGAGCACGACGCCGGTGATGACGGTCGCGATCGCGGTGGTGCGCTCGTCGAGCTGCTGCAGGCGCCGACGATAGCGTTCCATGATCGACTTGCGGAAGATCAGCGACGTGGCGGTGAGCAGCAATGCGAAGCACAGCACGAGGTTGACGAGGTTGCGCTCGGAATCGCTCTTGAGATCGAGCTTCCACAGCACGAACAGCGTGAACGCGCTGGCCGGAATGCTGCCGCAGGCGAGCCGCAGCACCGCCGGCCAGTGGACGCTGCGCGACCAGCCGTGCACGACGCTGCCGCCGGTCTTGGTGACGGCGGCATAGAGCAGGTCGGTGCCGACTGCGGTGGAGGGGTGGACGCCGAACAGCAGGATCAGCAGCGGCGTCATCAGCGAGCCGCCACCCACGCCGGTCATCCCGACAAGGAGACCGACGCCGAAACCGGAGGCGACGTAGAGCGGATCGATCATGTCTGGGAATCTTAAGTTTATCTCGTCGGTTGAGCAATACGACGTAGAATAAAATTTCCCATAAACGCAACTGTCTGGATCCGATAAGAAAAAACGTGCTGCCAACTGGAAATAGTTAGACGTTTCGCCTCGTTCCCGGGCGTGCTGCGAGACAGTCGTTCCTCAGGGCAGGCAGGGCTGGCGCGCAGTGCCTATTTGCCAAACGCCAGCACGTGCAGACCCAGCCGCTGCCGCACGATCCAGAACAGCAGCGCCGTCTCGAAGCTGAGCGAGATCGAGGTTGCGGCGGCGGCGCCATGGCCGCCGAAGCGTGGCACCAGCGCGACGCAGAGCACGACGTTCATCACGAAGGCCAGCGCGTAGGCGAGGGCGCAGATCTTCTGCTGGCCGAGCATGTTGAGCAGGCGCTCGACCGGTCCAATCGCGGCGCGCACCACGAGGCCAATCGCGGCAACGAACATGATGTCGTAGCCGACCGTGAATTGCGGCCCGAACAGCCAGAGCAGCGGCTTGCCTAGCGCAAGCAGCACGATGGTCGCTGCCAGCGACGGCCAGAAGGTCCAGTTGATGGCATGGGCGACATAGGCCGACAGGCGCGCTTTGTCGCCAGCTGCGTTGTATTCGGCGAAGCGATGCGCTGTGGTCGCCGACATCGCGTAGTGGATGAACGAGACCAGCGCCAGCGTCTTCACCACCGCGAAATAGACGCCGACCTCCTCGGAGGGACGAAACTGCTGCAGCACCAGCACGTCGGTGTAGGACAGCAACAGGTAAAAGCTCTCGACCAGCAGGATCGGCAGCGAGACGGTGAGCCAGCCGCTGATGTCGTAGGCCTTGGGGCCTGGCTCGATGTGATCGGCGAGCTTGAGGTTCAGCACCGCCATCTGGCCGGTCATCGCGATCCACACCGCGCCGGCGCTCGCCACCATCGCAGCGACCGCGCCGAGATGGTAGCCGAGCAGGAAGGCGCAGGCCGTGATGCCGATGATCAGCGCCTGGCGGATGATGAATTGCGGCATCAGGCCGAGCTGCATCCAGTCATGCGAGCGCGCGATGCCGTCCTGGGTGTTGGCGACGACGAAGGCGGGCAGCGTCATGCAGCCGATATAGAGCGGCAGCACCTCGGCCGGATCGATCCAGGGCGAGAGCAGTTTGACGACACCGGCGAGCCCCAGCGACACCAGCGTGGACACGGCAAAGGTCAGCCAACGGCTGCCGGAGAGAAAGCCGCGCAGCAGCGCATGCTTGCCGCTGGCGCGATACTCGGGAATGATCTTTTGCGCGGAGGCCGAGATGCCGAAATCCATCATGCTGCCGAGCAGCAGCACCCAGGTCCAGACATAGACATAGATGCCGTAGTCGGACGTCCCCATCCAGCGCGCGAGCAGGACTTGCGAGAAATAGGCGAGACCAGCGCTGATCACCCGGATGATGAAGATGGTGCCGGCCAACCGCCGCGTCAGGGACGCTTCGCTTGACCCGCCCGTCAATCTGGCGCGCAGTCGCCCGATGAGGCCGGCAGGTCCGGTCGTTGCGGGTTCCGCATCCATCACGGCCAATTCGAAGAGTCCCCAGGCGTCCCGCATGCTGCGGCGGGCTTGGGAATTAGCAACCATTCGTTAAGATTCGGTTGGGTGGGCGTCCCGTACTCGGTGTCGTCCCGGACAAGCGGAGCGCAGATCCGGGACCCATAGCCACAGGGAGCAATTATTTGAGTGAGCTCGTAACCACGAGTCTTCGCCAAACCCAATCCTGTGGCTATGGATCCCGGATCGGCGCGCGCTTGTGGCGCGCTTGTCCGGGACGACAGCTCAATTGTGGGGGCGGTAGCAGAGCAACTCTCTCGCCATTGTCCTGGCGTTGTCCGGGACGACGGAGAGATCACTCCAGATTCGTATTGAACTCGTACGACTTCTCAGGCCCGACGAGCGTGAACTTCAGCGCCGCTCCGTCGGGCTTGGCGCCCGGCGGCAGTCCATCGAGCTCGAAGGAAAATCGCTTCACGCCGGGTGGGCTGCGCTCGACAGGTGCCGGAATCGGCAACGCCCAATCGGGCGTCGGCCCCTCCACGAACAAATTGACGTCGCGGCTATCAGGCACAACCACGTCGACCACGACATTCCTGGCGCCGTCACGTTTGACATCGCGGATGGTCAGCGGATTGGGATCGCCGATCGTGGCAGGCTTCGGCACGGTGTCGAGCGCGGCACGCAGATTGGTGTCCTCGGTCGAGGCGACGTTGTTGAAGCCGAGCTCGACCTTGGCCTCGACGGGAATGCAGAGCTTCTCGCACACCGCGTAGTTGATCTCGGCGCGCAGCGTCACCGGCTTGTCGGTCGCCTTGGCCACGATGCGCAGGGGCAGCACGATCTGGCCGTGATAGCCGATCGAATGCCCGCCCGCGCCGTCATCGAATTTCAGTGGCGCCGGCCACATCACCGTCACGGCTTCGACATTGTCCGATTTCGAGAAATCGAACCGCGGCGGAACGCCGGAATCGCCGGGGATGCGCCAGTAGGTCTTCCATCCCTGCTGGAGCTGGAAGGCGATACCGCCGAGCAGGATGGCCCCGCTGCGTGACCCCGCGAGCAGCCGCACTGCGGAATGGCCGTCGCGCTGCCACGGCGAAGCGTCGTCGGCCCGGGCTTCAAGCGTCAGCGACGATGCAAGCAGGGTTGTCGCGACGCCAATCGCCGCACGCGTGGGAACTCTTGTCAGCATGGCACGTCTTTACAGGGTCACCCCGGGGCAAACCATTGAATTGCTTGTGATGGATGCACCTGAATCACGTCTCTGCAAGCCTTGATTTGACAGCGGCCCGGCCCGACATCAGGATAGAAATTGAAACCGGAGTGCTTCACCGATGGCTCCCACAGGCAAAAGGACGGGCGAAAGCACCCCCAAGCCAAGCCCCGCGCTCCCCAGTTCGGCCGGTTATCTCGACGGCCGGCTCCTGATCGCGATGCCCGTGATGGGCGATGAGCGCTTCGAGCGCTCGGTGATCTATCTTTGTGCGCATTCCGCCGAAGGCGCGATGGGCATCATCGTCAATCATCCCGCCGGCAGCATCGACTTCCCCGAGCTCTTGGAGCAACTTGGCATCATCAACAAGGGCGAGCACATCAAGCTGCCGGAGAACGCCGAAAGCATGAAGGTGCTGCGCGGTGGACCGGTGGATACCGGCCGCGGCTTCGTGCTGCATTCCAGCGATTTCTACATCGAGAATGCGACGCTCCGGATCGACGACGGCGTCTGCCTCACCGCGACCGTCGACATCCTGCGGGCGATCGCCAACGGCTCCGGCCCCAAGCACGCCATCCTCGCGCTCGGCTATGCCGGCTGGGCGCCGGGCCAGCTCGAGGCCGAGATCCAGAGCAATGGCTGGCTGCATTGCGATGCGGATTCGGATTTGATCTTCGGCGACGATGTCGAGGACAAATACTCGCGCGCCCTGCATAAGATCGGCATCGATCCCGGCATGCTCTCGAACGAGGCGGGGCACGCCTAGCTGGCGCAACATTCTCGCCGTCGTCCCCGACAAGCGCGCCCCAAGCGCGCGCAGATCCGGGACCCATAATCCCAGGGTGGAGTTGTCTTGCTAAGCTGCAATTCCGAGCCTTCGTAACCTAACCACAACGGCCTGTGGCTATGGGTCCCGGATCGTCGCTTCGCTCGTCCGGGACGACAAGAGTGCGTGACGCCTACTCCGCCGCCTGCTGCTGTACCGTCGGCTCTGTCCCCGCCACGGTCGCGCGGCGCATGTCGCGGGGCTGGGATTGATCGTAGCGGCGGACGCGATGCATGGTCTGGCGGTTGTCCCACATCACGAGATCATGCAGCTTCCATTTGTGGACGTAGACGAACTCGCCTTGCGTCGCATGTTCGTTCAGATCGCGCAGCAGCAGCCGGCCCTCCGGCACGCTCATGCTGACGATCTTGCCCGCATGCGATGAGAGATAGAGCGACTTGCGGCGATGCACGGGATGGGTGCGCACCAGCCGTTGCAGCACCGGCTTGAACATCTGCTTTTCGTCGTCGGTGTACTCGGTGAAGCCGAGCGATCCCCGCGAATACATCAGCGAGTGCTCGCAGACGAGATCCTCGATCTCCGCCTTGGTGTCGTCGTCCAGCGCGTCATAGGCTGCGCGCATATCGGCGAATTCGGTATTGCCGCCTTTCGGGTTCACCACCCGCGCCGACAGCAGCGAGAATTTTGCCGGGATGGGACGGAACGAGCTGTCGGAATGCCACAGGCAGTTGCCGAGGTTGAACAGATGCGCGCGGCTGTCCTTCGCCAGCGGCCTGCCGTCCTTGCCGAGATTGGAGACGTCGTTGAGGCCGGACTGGAGCCTGTAATCCTTTTCCTTCGTCGCGGTGCCGCCGCGCGCGTCCTCGCGCTGGCCGAAATTCAGCGCGAAGGCCATCTGCTGCCCGTCGGTGATGTCCTGGTCGTGGAACACCAGCACCGCATATTTGTCCATGGCGGCCTCGACCTCGCGCGCCTCGGCCGCGGTGAGAGGCTTCCGCAGATCGAGGCCGGAAACCTCGCCGACAAAATGCTTCTGAAGCTGCCGGATGGCGATCGTCATGGCGTTTTCTCCCGCGAACCGCGAGCGGTTGGTCCCGCTCTGCTGGTGAAAAAGCTACTCCCGCGATCAGCGTTGTCAACGCTGGCTGTGCATGGCAGCCCGTAGCCGCAGCCGTAGCCCGGATGGAGCGCTGCGTAATCCGGGATTCTCGCCTCGCGGATAGACCTCCCGGATTGCGCTGCGCTCCATCCGGGCTACGCCCCTCTGATGGCTCTCACGCGTTGCGCGCCATCAGGCCGCCGTCGACCGGGATCACCGCGCCGGTCAGGAACGATGCCGCCGGCAGGCACAGGCTCAGCGTCATATGCGCGACCTCTTCGGGATCGCCATAGCGCAGAAGCGCAGTGCGGCGCTTGGCGTAGATGGTCTTGTGCTCCTCGGAGATGCGGTCGGTGATCCCGGTGCGGATCGGCCCCGGGCAGATGCAGTTGACCATGATGCCTTCGCGGCCGAGCTCGACGGCGAGCGAGCGCGTGAGGCTCGCCACACCGCCCTTCGCCGCCGAATAGGGGCTGTGCAGTGCGGTGGCGCCGAGCGCCTCGGTCGAGGCGATGTTGACGATGCGCGGACTCTTCGACTTGCGCAGGTGCGGCAGCGCGGCGCGGATGATGCGCGGGTGCGCTGTCAGCATCACCGCGATGCCCTTGGCCCAGGCGTCCTCATAGGCCTCGTCGTCGATCGCGACACGCACGGAGATCCCGGCATTGTTGACGACGATATCGAGCCCGCCAAAATGCGCGGCGACATCGGCAATCACGTGCTTGATCTCGCCGCCGTCGGCGACATCGAGCTTCCACGCCTTCGCTGAACCACCGCTCGCCGCGATCTCCTTGGCAATTGCATGCGCGCCTTGTTCGTCATGATCGGTGACGGCGACGTTTGCACCCTCAACGGCGAACACGCGCGCGGTTGCGCGGCCCATGCCGCTCGCCGCACCCGTGACGAGAACGGTCAAGCCCTTCACGGACCGGCTGAGCTGCTTGAAATCGGACATGCTGTTTCCTCGCGCCGTCTTGTGTCTTGTTATGCGATTGACAAGGCTGGCATCGATCCGCAGACAGGTCAAACAAGCAAGACAAAACGGGAGGCCTCGATGGCGAACGAGCTCGATTTCTCAGGCAAGCAGGTGCTGGTGGTCGGCGGTTCCAGCGGCATCGGCAACGGCATCGCGCAAGCCTTCCGTACCCGGGGGGCACAAGTTGCAGTCTGCGGCACGCGTGCTCAGCCTGCGGAATATTCGGCGGGAGAAGGCTCCGATCTCACGGGTCTTCCTTATGCGCAGCTCGATGTCGGCAAGGCCGGCGCGATCGAAGCGTTCAAGCCGTCCTTCGACCGTCTCGATGTGCTCGTGCTCGCGCAGGGCGCGGTGCTTTATCGCCGCGGCGAGTTCGAGATGGCTGGCTTCCGCGAGGTCGTCGAGGTCAATCTGATGAGCCTGATGGCCTGCGCGACCCGGTTTCATTCCATGTTGCGCGATGCCAAGGGCGCGCTGATCATGGTGTCCTCGACCGCGGCCTATCATTCCACCATGGGCAATCCCGCCTACAACGCCTCGAAGACCGGCGCCGTCGGATTGACGCGGACGCTGGGCGAGGCCTGGGCGGAGGATGGCATCCGCGTCAATGGTATCGCGCCCGGCCTCGTCGACACCAAGATGACGAAGGTGACGACCGACAATCCCAAGCGGCTCGAAAGCGCACTTTCACGCATTCCGCTGCGGCGATTGGGCACGCCGGCCGACATGGCGGGCGCGGCATTGTTCCTGGCCTCTCCATTGTCCTCTTACATGATCGGTCAAACGCTTGTCGTCGACGGCGGGCTCATTCTCTAGGCGGCCATGGAACTGCGATGCGCCTGATCGGTTACTTGGGCAGACCCCCGAGGAGGAGCATCATGGACAAGGATCGGATCGTCGGATCGGCCAAGGAATTCGCTGGGCGTGCGGAAGGCGCCGTCGGTGATCTCGCTGGCGATGCGCAGACACAGGCGTCGGGCAAGGCGCGGGAAGCCGCCGGCACGGTGCAGGATCTTTACGGCCAGGCCAAGGATGCCGTACGTGACGCCGGCGAGACGGCGGCCGGCTACGCCAAGGACGCTTACGAGAACAGCGGCGACACTTTGCGCGATGGCACGCAGGCGATTTCGAAGAAGGTGCAGGACAATCCGCTCGGCGCGCTGCTTGTCGCCGGCGGTATCGGTTTCGCACTCGCGCTTCTGATGTCGCGCCCCGCGCGCCGCCCGCCGACGCGCCGGCGCTACTACGGCTGAGCCAAGGCTCCATCCAACGTGCCCCGGACGCAATACGGCGCGCAACGCCGCGTTGCTGAGCCGGGGTCTGTTCGTTGCGGATATCGCAAGAGCTGGGTCCCGGCTCTGCGCGTTGCAGCGCGTCCAGGACACGAGATCGACTACCGAAGCACTTCCGCCGATCGCCCGACGTTGCCCGGCGGACGCGGGATCGCGGGGTTCTGATTTGGATTGCGCGGCCCTGGCGCCGGCGCCAATTGACGCGGCGGTGGCTGCGGAGAGCCGAAGCCGAAGAAATCACGCAATGACGGGTTTGCCTGCGCTGGCTGCTGCGGCAGCGGCGGCTTCTTCGGCGCCAGTCTTGGCGGCGCGATCGCGGCGGCTGCACCCGGTGTGCCGTGAGCGGCGCTGCCGTCGGGCGTCGTCGCCGCCATCGGCATATCGCCCTTGGCCTGCTCGCGGCCGACTTCGCGGCGCGGCCAGGCATAATCATCGGCACGGCCGGCCGGGGCGGCCAGCGGCTCACCCTTCACCATCGTCTTCGCAGCGAGCGCATCGACGGCGGCGGGACGTGTGCCTGGGCCGCCCAGCAATTGATCGGTCGAGATCGAGGCCGCAACCAGCGGCACGATCGGTCCGGCCAGCGGCCGCGGCGCGGGCTTGCCGGGCTCGGCGCTGGTGTCGGGCGTTGCCGGTTCGCTCGGCAGCGCAATCGGGCCGGAGCGCCCCGCGAGCAGCCGCGTGATCTCGCGTTCGACATAATGGGCGAGCTTGCGTGCGCCGGGTTTTGTGAAATAGACGCCGTCATAGCTGCGCAGCTGACGGATCTGGCCTTCGAAGTCCGGTCCCTTCTGGAGGAAGCGGCCGGCTTCATCGACAAAACCGTCCCAGACATCGACATAGGTGATGCCAGCCTTGGCCGCGCCTTCGCGATAGAGCGAATCCAGGAACAGCATGTCCGCCGTGCCCTTCGGGCCGCGGATCGCGGGCAGGCCGACCCAGAGCACCGGCACACCCTTGGACTTGAGGACGTTGGCCAGCTCCTCGATCTTCTTGCCATAGAGCTCGACCCAGCGCTCGTCGCGGAATTCGTAGAGGCCGTTCGGGTTGCGCGCGCTCTTTTCGGGGGCTGCCGCCGGGGTATCGGCGTTGTCGGCATCGTCCTGCGGCAGGTCGGTATCGGCGGGCTTGTCGTCGGGCTTGGCTGCGGTGTCACCGGGCTTTGCATCGCCCGGCTTGTTGTCGCCGGGCTTGGCGTCACCCGGTTTTCCTTGCGGCTTGGCGCGCGCACCCTTGTCGTTCTTCTTGTCCTTGTCCGTCGCCTTGTCTGATTTGTCTGCGACAGGCTCGCGGATCGAAATGCGGTCGTTGAGGCCGAGCATGACGACGATAACGTCAGGCTTCTCGGTCTCGAGAATGCCCTTCGCAGCGGCCGCCCAGTCCGAGGGCTCGCCCTTCGGCTGGTACTTGATCAGGCCGGACGTGGTCTTGTGCTTGCGGATCACGCCCATGTCGGGCTGCTCGGTGTAGGCGTCTTCGAGACCGTAGGCGAGCCAGTCGGCCGTGGCGTCGCCGATCACCAGCACGTTCTTATCGGGGATGGTGTCGCGCTTGGCCGGCGCCGGCGCGCGCGAAAAATCCTGGCGCGGTGCTTGCGGCTGTTGCTGCTGGAACGGCGCGAAGAAGTCGCCGCCGAACCATCCGCCGCCTCCGCCGTTTCGCGGCGGCGGGGCCGCGCGCTGCGGCGGACCGCCGAAGCCGGGGAAGTTGAAGAACTGCGCCGAGGCGGGTCCCGCGATCGACACCAGGATCGCAAGCGCCGTCCCCAGCGCGATCAACGGGCCGGTCTCGGTCAGCGCCTTGAAGAAAGACTTCGGCTTCGACATGCGATCTCGGGCACGCGCAATGGGGATCAGAACAGGTCCAATATAGTAACGGAATCGGGCCGCAAACAGGCGGATTCTCTTTGCAGATTCGTCTGCCATACACCGGGGAACAGCCGTCCCCGTCAAGACGAGCGAGCAAAATCCCTGTTCAGGGTTACTTTCGGCGCGATTTTACCGCCCGCGCAGCCGTTCCAGCACGTCCGAGGAGGCAAATCCGTCGGCGGCGACCCCGATCGAGGCCTGGAAGCTGCGCAGCGCCTCCCGGGTCTGGCCGCCGAACTGGCCGTCCGGGGTGCCCTTGTAGAAGCCGCGCTGAGCCAGCAGCTGCTGCAATTCCAGCCGCTCGGTCCGGGACAGCTCCCGTTCCTGCCGCGGCCAGGGCTGCACGAAGGGCTGACCGCCGCGCAGCCGGTCGGCGAAATGGCCGATCGCCAGCGCATAGGCCTCGGCCGGATTGTACTTCATGATGACGCGGTAATTCTGCAGCATCAGGAAGCCCGGTCCCTGCGCGCCGGCGGGCGCCAGCAGATAGGCCTTTTCCGCCGGATGCGGGAAGAGCTGGTTGGCCGGGCGCTTGAGCCCGAGCTTCCCCCACTGCGCGATCGTCATCGCCTTGGCGCGATCGGCCAGCATGTAGTTGAAGCCCGGGGGCACCACGACCTCAAAGCCCCAGGTCTGGCCGGCCTGCCAGCCGTCCTTCTTCAGATTGTTGGCGGTGGAGGCGATCAGGTCGGTGGGATTGTCGACGACGTCGCATCGTCCGTCGCCATCGCCATCCACGGCAAAGCGCTTGAACGCGGTCGGCATGAACTGCGTCGGACCGAAGGCGCCGGCCCAGGAGCCGCGCATCTGCTCGGGCCTGAGATCGCCGCGGTTGAGGATCTCCAGCGCGGAAAGGAATTCGTCCTTGAAATAGCCCTGGCGGCGGCCGATGCAGGCGAGCGTCGCGGTCGATTGCAGCACGCTGCGGTCGCCCATCTGCGTCGAGTAGTTGGACTCGATGCCCCAGATCGCGGCAATGATATAGCGGTCGACGCCCGTGGCCCTTTCGGTAGTGTCGAACTGCGCCTTGTATTTGGCGAGGACCTCGCGGCCCTTGGCGAGCCGGTTGTCGTTCACGAGGATGTCGAGATAGTCCCAGATCGATTTGGTGAATTCCGGCTGCGAATCCATGAGGTCCATGATGCGCAGATCGGGGCTGAGGCCTGCGGTGAAGCGCTGAAAGTTCTCCTGCGTGATGCCGCGGCGTGCGGCATCCGGCCACATCGCGGCGACGCAATTGCTGAAATTGCCCGCGGCTTCGCGGATCGCCGCCGCCGTCATCAGCGGATGGCCGGAGGCTCCGTCCTCGCCGCTCCAGGGTGGTGCGCCGCCGGGGCCGGGCGCGGCTTGCGAAGACGCCGGATTCGGGCCGGAGAAGATGCCGCCGAACAGGTTCGACAGGCCGTTCTGGGCCTGCGCGTGCGCGCAAGCCGGCAGCAGCAAAGCGGCCGCAATCATCGTTGCGCCGGTCAGAAATCCAGCCGGTTTTGCCAGCCCTGCCACTGATTGCATCATGTCCCACCCGTCGGCCTGAAAATCCGCCATCAGGAGGCCTGGTTAGCGTTGCCAATAGCTTAACAAAGGTGAAATTTTGGTGGCGGCCTTTTTCTTAACTCTGTGCGGGCGAGGCCCCACATCCGCCTTTGTTAGCGGCTGCAAACAGGCTAGCAAGTTGCCATTGCTCGCTTCACATGTGTCCTCAGGTATTCGATCCATCACATGAAAATTCGCAAAGCCGTATTCCCCGTCGCCGGCCTCGGCACCCGCGTCCTGCCCGCCACCAAGGCGATGCCGAAGGAAATGCTGACCATCGTCGACAAGCCGCTGATCCAGTACGTCTATGACGAGGCGAGGGAAGCCGGCATCGAGCACTTCATCTTCGTCACCGGCCGCAACAAAAATGTCATCGAAGACCACTTCGACCAGATGTTCGAGCTCGATTCCACGCTGGCCGCGCGCGGCAAGAAGGCCGAGCAGGAAATCCTGGCGCAGAACCAGCCGAAGGCCGGCGCCGTCAGCTTCACCCGCCAGCAGGCGCCGCTCGGCCTCGGTCACGCGGTCTGGTGCGCGCGCGACATCGTCGGCAACGAGCCGTTTGCGGTCGTGCTGCCGGACGAGCTCGTGCTCAACACGCCCGGCTGCCTGAAGCAGATGATCGAGACGGCTTCATCGCTCGGCGAAAAATCCAACGTCGTCGCGGTTGAGGCGGTGCCCGAGCATCTCACCCATCAATACGGCATCTGCGGCGTCGGCAAACGCACCGGCAAGATGTTCGAGGTCGACGGCATGGTCGAGAAGCCGGCCAAGGGCACCGCGCCCTCCAATCTCTCCATCACCGGCCGCTATATCCTCCAGCCGGAAATCTTCGAGATACTGGAGACCCAGGAGCGCGGCGCCGGCGGCGAGATCCAGCTTACCGACGCCATGATCGGGCTGGCCAAGTCGCAGAAATTCTACGGCGTCGAGTTCGAGGGCGAGCGCCATGATTGCGGCTCCAAGCCCGGCTTCCTCCGCGCCAACATCGCCTACGGCCTGAAGCGGCCCGAGCTGCGTGACGGCTTGATCGCGGAGATGAAGAAGTACTTGGGGCAGTAGCCCCTCACGCCACCAGCGACAGCTTCGGCAGGCTCGCGACCACCGACTGGTTGCGGCCGCCGGCTTTGGCCGCATAGAGCGCCTTGTCGGCGGCGGCGACCAGGATCGCCCAGTCCATGCCGTTCGCGGGAACGAGGCTGGCGATGCCGCAGGACACCGTCGATGCCGCCTGGTCGTCGGACCAGCCCTGCACCTTCAGGCGAATCGCCTCGGCGACCTCAAAGGCATCGGTGGCCGAGGTGTTCGGCAGCAGCACGGCGAACTCCTCGCCGCCATAGCGCGCGGCGCAATCGCCGGCGCGGCTCACTGAATCGGAAATGCAGATGGCGATGCCGACTAGCACCTGGTCGCCGGCCTGGTGGCCGAACGTGTCGTTATAGGCCTTGAAGTGATCGGCATCGATCATCAGCAGCGCGACCGGTGCCTTCTGGCGCATGGCGCGCCGCCACTCGCTGTCGATGACATGATCGAACTTGCGGCGGTTCTTCAGACCGGTCAGCGCGTCCGTCGTCGCCATCTCCTCGAGCTTGCTTTCGGCGTCGGCGCGCCGGCCGATCTCGCGGGCGAGCCCGATCGCCGAGCCCAGCACGAACAGTGCGAGCACCAGCACCACGGCGCCGATGCGAAGCGCCTCCCGCTGCCACAGCGCGAACACGACGTTCAGCGGTTTGCCTGCCACCACGAACAGCGGTCCGCTGTCGCCGCTGCGCGCATAGAGCCGCGGCGTCGGATCGACCGGGCCCTGTCCCGAATAGGACGTGCCCACCCGAAGATTGTCGGCCTTCCAGGCCTGGCGGTCGTTCAGATTCGTGCCGATGATGTCGAGATCGAACGGCCGACGCATCATGATGGTGCGATCGCGCTTGAGCACGGTGATGGTGTCTTCAGGGTCGAGGTTCAGTCGCTCGAACAATTCGTGGAAATAGCTGAAGCGGATCGAGCCGGCGACGACCCCCATGAAGCCGCCGTCGGTATCGCTGATGCGCCGGCTCAGCACGATGGAATAGCCGCCGCGGAACAGCATCGGACGGCTGATGAAGAGGCCGGCGGCGGGATTGTCGCGGTGAACCCTGAAGTAATCCTCCTCGCTCCGGTTCTGCAGCAGGGGATCCAGCGTGGAGGCGTCGATGGTCAGCTTGCCGTCGGCATCGAACACCTGGATGGCGCCGAAGTGCCTCGCCGTGGTCGCGTGATCGAACAGGATCAGGTGACGGATCGGCTTCGAGACCGTGTTGATCTCCGGCAGCAGCATGTTGCTGGCGACCGCCTTCAGGGAGAGGTCGTAGATCTCGATGTTGCGGCTGACATCTGCTTCGATGGAGGTGGCCAGATTTTCCAGCGTCTGGCGGGCGAGGGCCTCCTCGCCGCGGCGCATGTCGAGCATGACGTTGACGCAAATGGCGGAAAAGCCGATCACCGTCACGACGGACGATATGATCAGCAGCTTCGCCGAAATGCGCCACGGCCGACGGGCCGTGACTTCGCGCCATCCAGACAACATGGCTAGCTCCCGACATGAGTGGATGCGCCCGAAAACTTGAGTAGTGTTTAAGCCGGGACGGCGTTGCCGCAATGAGTTAAGAAATGGTTTATAGAGCTGCCGGTTTTGAGCAGCCTCATGTGAGCAGATTTGGGCTTCGGACGAGAGGACGATGTGAACGAATACGACGCGTTGCGCGATTATCTGATGCGGCAGAAGCAGGCGGAATTCGTGCTGAGCTTCGAGCAGATCGAAGAGATCATCGGCACGGCGCTGCCGCGCGCGGCGAATCGCGCCTCATGGTGGGACAGCCTGCGCAGCCCCGACATTCAGATGCCGCAGCGCGAGGCCTGCCTCGCGGCGGGCTTTGTGGCGACGCGGATGCCGGACGGCCAGAGCGTGCGGTTCACAAAGCGGAAGAGCGAGCGGCGGCGTTGATGTCGGTGAGGCATGCTGTTCCCCTCTCCCCTTGTGGGCTAAGGCGTGCACACATCTTTCGGTCGTTGGTCAGCACCCATAGAAAGCGCGAGTCTTTTCAAGATAGCTGACCGACCGCTCTTTGGGCGGTTCCGAAATCCGGGGTCATCTAAGTCCCTGTATTAGATTCCATTTTTGAGATGTGTGCATGCCTTAGCCCCTTGTGGGAGAGGGTGGCTCGCCGCATAGCGGCGAGACGGGTGAGGGGTTCTCTCCGCGCGTTAAGCTGTCGACCGGAGTCTGCCGAGACAAACCCCTCATCCGGCGCTTCGCGCCACCTTCTCCCACAAGGGGAGAAGGGAAGAGCGTCCGCGGGTTGAGATCAGCTCGCCGCTTCCAGCCGCACTTCCGTGAGCAGCCGCATCGCCGCATCGGCATCCATCGGTTCGCCGAACGCGAAGCCCTGGGCGTATTCGCAGCCCATCTGGTAGAGCTCGACCGCGTCGGAATCGGTCTCGGCGCCTTCCGCGACGACGTCCATGCCGAGATCATGCGCGAGCGCGATGATCGAC
Source organism: Bradyrhizobium sp. 139 (assembly GCF_023074175.1). GTDB lineage: Bacteria > Pseudomonadota > Alphaproteobacteria > Rhizobiales > Xanthobacteraceae > Bradyrhizobium. The sequence continues at coordinate 44,947 of NZ_JADPKS010000026.1, read as the reverse complement.
TTCAGGATCACCGGCCGGGTGCCGCGATTGGTGGTGCGCACGAAGGACTGGTCGATCTTGATGGTGTCGAACGGGAAGCGCTGAAGATAGGCCAGCGAGGAATGGCCGGTGCCGAAATCGTCGAGCGACAGGCCGGTGCCGAGCTCGCGGATCCGCGTCAGCATCTGGGCTGCGTGCTCCGGGTTCTCCATCACCAGCGATTCCGTCAGCTCAAGCTTGAGCGTGCCGCGCGCGACCGAGGAGCGCGACAGCACGGTGCGGATGTCGTGGATCAAATCGTGGCGCAGCAATTGCCGCGAGGAGACGTTGACGGAGGCGAAGATCGGCTCGCGCGAGCGCATCGCGCGCTGCCAGATCGAGAGCTGCTTGGCGGTCTGATCGAGCACGAACATGCCGAGGTCGATGATCAGCCCGGTCTCTTCGGCAATGGTGATGAATTCCGACGGCGCCATGCGCCCGAGCTTGGGATGATCCCAGCGCACCAGCGCCTCGAAGCCGGCGACGGAGCGGTCTTCCAGCCGCACGATCGGCTGGTACAGGATCGTGAGCTCCTGCCGCTCGATGGCGCGGCGCAGTTCGCTCTCCAGCGTCAGGCGGTCGGTTTTTCGCGCGCGCATGGCGGGCTTGTAGACGTCGATGCGGTCGCCGCCGATGCGCTTGGAATGATACATCGCCAGCTCGGCGTCCTTGATGATCTCGTCCGTCAATTGGGTTTGCGGATCGGAGAGCGCGAGCCCGATCGAGGCGGTGAGAAAAATCTCGCGCTCGTTGAAGGCGATCGGCGCGCGGATGGTCTTGCGAATGGTCTCGGCGAAATTGGTGATCCGCGCTGGATCCTGCTCCGAGAGCAGGATCAGGCCGAACTGGTCGCCGGCAAGCCGCGCCAGCGTGTCCTGCGGCTTCAGGATGCGGGTGAGACGGCGGGCCAGCGTCAGCAGGATCGAATCGCCGACCGCGATGCCGACGGAATCGTTGACCTGCTTGAACCGGTCGAGGTCGATCACCATCAGCGTCGGCCGCAGCGTCGGCATGGTCTTGGCGAAATGCGCGACCGCACTTAACCGGTCCATGAACAGCTTGCGGTTGGGCAGGCCGGTGAGGTTGTCATGCACGGAATCGTGCAGCAGACGCTCCTCGGCGTTGCGCAGCTCGGTGACGTCGGTGAGCGTGCCGACGACGCGCGAGACCTCGCCGTCCGAGCCGACCACCGGGCGCGCCTTGAGCGCGAACCACATGAAGTGTCCGTCCGGCGTGCGCAGGCGAAAATCCTGCACCAGGCGGCCGCGGCGCTGGTCGAGCACGCTGTCGAGCGCGGCGCGGAAACGGTCCTGGTCGAGCGGATGCAGCACTTCGAGCCACGATGCCGCGGGGCCTTCCAGCGTGCCGCGCTTCAGCCCCAGCAGCGCTTCGGTCTCGGGGCTGGTGAACACCTTGTCGGCGGAGACGTCCCAATCCCAGATCAAATCGCCGGAGCCGGCCAGCGCCAGCGCCCGCCGCTCGATGTCGGAGACGACGCCGGTGGTGGCGCCGCCGCCGGCAAAGGCGTGCTGCATCACCGTGAAGCCGATCAGCATCACGATCAGCACGAGGCCGCCGAGCAGCGCCGGGCCGACGATGTCGTTGGTGACGGAGCCCGCAACCGTCATGCCGGCGGCGACCACCCACACCACGAGCAGGAACCAGGTCGGAATCAGCAGCACCGCGCGGTCGAAGCCATGGGTGGAGAGATAGACGATCAGGGCGAAGCCGGCGAAGGCGATCAGCACCAGCGAGATCCGCGCGATGCCGGACGCCACAGCCGGGTCGAACAGGGCCAGCGCAACGAGGGAGCCCAGGAACACGAGCCAGCCCACGGTGATGTGCGAATAGCGCACGTGCCATCGACTGAGGTTGAGATAGGCGAACAGGAACACCAGCAGCGTTGCCGCCAGGATCGCTTCGCCCGCCGCGCGCCAGATGCGCTCGGCGTTGTTCGACATGTCGAGCACCTTGCCCCAGAAGCCGAAATCGACGCCGATATAGACCAGCACCGCCCAGGCCAGCGCCGCAGCGGCCGGGAACATGATGCTGCCCTTCACAACGAACAGGATGGTCAGCACCAGCGCAAGCAGGCCGGAGATGCCGATCACGATGCCCTGGTACAGCGTGAACGAGTTGACCTTGTCCTTGTAAGATTCCGGCTCCCACAGATAGAGCTGCGGCAGCTTGTCGGTGCGCAGTTCCGCGACGAAGGTGATGACGGCGCCGGGGTCGAGCGTGATGCGGAAGACGTCGGCGGTCGGGCTTTCCTGCCGTTCCGGCCGGTCGCCGGTCGAGGGCGTGATGGTTGCGATGCGCGACAGCCCGAGGTCGGGCCACAGCAAGCCCGACGAGACGATGCGGTAATGCGGGGCGACGATCAGGCGGTCGAGCTGGTCGTCGGTGTTGTTGGCGAGCGCGAACACCACCCAGTTCTGGCCGCCTTCGCGGGCGCGCACCTCGATGCGGCGGACGATGCCGTCGGTGCCGGGCGCGGTGGAGACCTGGATGCGGTCGGCGTCACTGCGCTGATGCTCGAGCACGCCGGTGAGGTCGATCGCGGGCGCATCGCCGCGGACGCTGACAGCGTCGAGCGCGCGCGCCGGGAACGCGGCGGCGAGAATCATGAGGCCCAGCGCTATGGGCGCGAGGCACCTGATCAGACGCAAGGTCGGTTCTCCGCGTTCGACGCAAACTCTTCAGTGCAGGGCGTTTTCCGAACGGAACAAGATGGTTCGGTGCGTCGCGATAGATGCCACGAAAGCGAGGAAAATCAAAGGGTTTCCGCCTTGCCCTGTGGGCCGTTGGCCTAGACCTCCAACACAATTTTGCCAATATGTGCCGAGGTCTCCATCCGCCGGTGTGCATCGGATGCCTTTTCCAGCGGGAAAGTGCTGTCCATCAGCGGCTTGACGCGGCCTTCGCGCAACAGCGGCATCACTTTCGCCTCGATCGCGGCCACCATTGCCGCCTTGTCCGCATTAGTACGGGGGCGCAGCGTCGAGCCGGTATGGGTGAGGCGTTTCACCATCACCTTGGCGATGTTGACGCTGACCTTGGGGCCGTTGAGAGTTGCGATCTGCACGATGCGGCCGTCGACCGCGGCGGCATCATAGTTGCGGTCGACATAGTCGCCGGCGACCATGTCGAGGATGAGATCGGCGCCGGCATTGTTCGTCTCGGCCTTGACCACGGCGACGAAGTCTTCGGTCTTGTAATTGATGGCGCGGTCGGCCCCGAGCTTGAGGCAGGCGTCGATCTTGTCCTGCGATCCCACGGTGACGATCACCTTCGCGCCGAACGCTTTCGCAAGCTGGATCGCCATGGTGCCGATGCCGGAGGAGCCGCCATGGATCAGCAGCGTCTCGCCGGCCTTGAGGCCGCCGCGCTCGAACACATTGTGCCAGACCGTCATCAGGGTTTCCGGCAGCGCGCCCGCTTCCTTGATCGACAATGCCGGCGGCACGCTCATCGCCTGGGCGTCCTGGGCGATGCAGTACTGGGCATAGCCACCACCGGCGACCAGCGACATCACGATGTCACCGACCTTGTGCCGCTTGGCATTGCTGCCGACCGCCACCACTTCGCCCGCGATCTCCAGGCCTGGCAGATCGCTGGCGCCGGGCGGCGGTGGATAGGCGCCGGAGCGCTGCGCGACGTCGGGCCGGTTGACGCCGGCGGCCTGCACCTTGACCAGGATCTCGTCGGGGCCTGGCTGCGGCAGGGTGCGTTGTTCCGGCACCAGCACCTCCGGTCCACCGGGCTTGGAGATGGCGACCACGGTCATTTGCGCGGGCAGCTTGTCCATGATGTGTCCTTGAGCAAAGGTGCGGGATAAAACGAGGCCTTTGATTAGCCAGCACAGTGCAGGCTGGCAACCTCGGCTTGGCTCGCCGCGCGAACGCAGGAGGAACAAGGATGGCGATGGAAGACGACGACCGCCCGCGTAAGAAGGTCACCCACGAAATCGGACAGGATCTCTCACTGTTGTCGGTCGAGGAACTGACCGAGCGCGTCGCGCTGCTGAACACCGAGATCGCAAGACTGGAGGAAGCCGCCACCAAGAAGCGCGCCTCGCGCGACGCGGCGAACAGTGTGTTCAAGTCATAGGGCCACACAATAGCTGTCGTCATAGCTGTCTTCCCGGACAAGCGTAGCTCTCGGCAACGCGCAGCGTTGTCGAGGGCGGAGCGCTGATCCGGGACCCACAAGAAGCTGTTTGGCGATGACTCGGAGTTACCGGTTCGTGCAACAACTTCTCCCTGTGGTTATGGGCCCCCGCCTTCGCGGGGCGACCGGTCGAGAGATTGTTCCGCAACGCACTCGGCCACTGACCGACATGGCTAACGAACTCTCAAAAAATTGGCTCGTTTACTCCATATTAAGCTTTCGGGTTTATGACTGGAACTGTCCTTGTTTGGACACCGAGTGGCTCCTGTCCACTCTGTTTGACGCCTCCCTGTTATCAACTTTCAAAGCCGCCGGTCTTCCGGCGGCTCTTTTTTGCTTTTTTGCGTCAGCATGATCTGGAAAAGTGTGAAGCGGTTTTCCGATAAGATCATGCTCAAACAACAAGCTAAAGCGCGCCGCGCGCGCTTTGGCGCCGGTTGAATTCCGAGCAAAAAACGGCGGAAACCATATCCGCGCTTGTCGCTGGACTCGGCGTCCGGCCCGCGCAATGATTTGTTCATCATAAGCCGGCGCCAAAGCCGGACAGTCAAACAGTTGCGTAAGGGGCGTTAACCATGGAACGTTTGCAAGCCGAAGGTGCTCTCGTTCAACTCAGCGAGCGGTTCACCAATTCTGCGGCGTTCGGCGTCCTGTTCCGCGAGGGCATGGACCTGGTCGAAGAGACCGCCGCCTATCTCGATGGCGCCGGCCGCACCGAGGCCAAGGCGCTCGATCGCGCCGTCAGCCTCACCTATGCGACCGAGAGCATGCGCCTGACCACCCGCCTGATGCAGCTTGCTTCGTGGCTGCTGCTGCACCGCGCGGTGAAGGAAGGCGAGATGACGCTGGGCCAGGCCAGCCGCGAAAAGACCAAGGTCAAGCTCTCCGCCGCCGATCCCGGCTCCACCGACAGCATCGAGAAGCTGCCGTCGCAGCTCCAGGACCTGATCCATCGCTCGATGAGCCTTCAGACCCGCGTGCGCCGTCTGGACACCACCATTCACACCCCGCCGGCCGAACACGCCGCGATCGGCAACCCGCTGGTGCCGCAGCTCAACGCGCTGAAGGCGGCGTTCGAGCGGTAAGGTCCAATCCGCGCACTTCCAATCCGCGCACTTGATGTCGAACCGTCACCCTGAGGTGCTCGCCTCTTCGGCGAGCCTCGAAGGGCGACGGCCCGGCTGCTGCTTGGCCGTTCATCCTTCGAGGCTCCCCACGCGACGCTTTGCGTCGCATGGCTCGCACCTCAGGATGACAGGTTGAGACCAGACCGTCGCCCAAAACAAAAACGCCCCCGGCTCTCCGGGGGCGTTTTTCGTGTCCAGCCTTGCGGCCGGATCAATCCTTTTTGAGGAAGCCCGAAAACTTCTTCTGGAAGCGCGAGACGCGGCCGCCGCGATCCATCAGCTGGGCGTTGCCGCCGGTCCAGGCCGGATGCGACTTCGGGTCGATGTCGAGGTTCAGCGTGTCGCCTTCCTTGCCCCAGGTCGAGCGAGTCAGGTACTCGGTTCCATCGGTCATCACGACCTTAATCGTATGATAATTCGGGTGAATTTCGGCTTTCATGGCAATTCCTCGGCGCCCCGGCGCCTCACTTGGGTGGCTATCGAATGACGGATTTGGCCGGCTCTATACCCCACGGGGCCCTGTAAAACAAGCCATTGCAAGGCCTTGGTAGGCCCTTGGGAGTCCTTTGAGAACCGGGCTGTCACCTGAGGGACATCCCGGATTTGCCACTCCCGCTCACCCGGCCTATTTGGAGCGGACTCCTCTCTTTTGGTCGGATCTCATGAGCGCAGTAGAACGGCTTGAAACCGGGCACGCAGAGGCCCCCTTGATCGAAGCCGATTTGATCGAGGCGCCGGCGAAAAGCCGGGCGAAGCTGCGTCCGCTGCTGGCGCTCGCGCCCTATGTCGCGCGCTATCGCGGTCGCGCGGCGCTGGCCTTCGTCGCACTCACGATCGCCGCACTGACCACGCTGCTGGTGCCGGTTGCGGTGCGCAGGATGATCGATTTCGGCCTGACGCCTGAGGGCATCGAGCTGATCAACAGCTATTTCTCGGTGATGATCGCGGTCGTCGCCGTGCTCGCGCTCGCGAGCGCTGCGCGCTATTACCTCGTGATGACGATCGGCGAGCGCATCGTCGCCGATCTCAGGCGCGACGTCTTCGCCCATCTGCTGTCGCTCTCGCCGGCCTTCTTCGATTCCGCGCGCAGCGGCGAGCTGGTGTCGCGGCTCACCGCCGACACCACCCAGATCAAATCCGCCGTCGGCGCCTCCGTGTCGATCGCGCTGCGCAATCTGATGATGTTCTTCGGTGCTGCGGCAATGATGGTGATCACCAGCCCGCGGCTGTCAGGCTTCGTTCTGCTGGCTATTCCGCTGATCGTGCTGCCGCTGGTCGCCTTCGGGCGCTGGGTGCGGCGGTTGTCGCGCAATGCGCAGGATACGCTCGCCGAGGCTTCGGCCTATGCGGGCGAGCTGGTCGGCGCCATCCGCACCGTGCAGGCCTATACCAGCGAGGGGCTCGCCGCGAACCGTTTCGGCGGCGAGGTCGAGCAGGCCTATGAGGCGGCGCGCACCTCGACCCAGGCGCGCGCAGTGCTCACCGCCATCATCATCTTCATCGTGTTCGCAAGCGTGGTCGCGATCCTCTGGATCGGCTCGCATGACGTGCTGACCGGCACCATCACGCCGGGCCGGCTCGGCCAGTTCGTGCTCTATGCGGCCTTCGCCGCGGCCGGCCTCGGCCAGCTCAGCGAGGTCTGGGGCGAGGTCTCGGCGGCGTCCGGCGCTGCCGAGCGCCTGTTCGAGATCCTGCATGTGCAGCCCGACATCACCGCGCCGGCGTCGCCGCGCGCGCTGCCGGTGCCGGCACGCGGCGAGGTCGGCTTCGATCAGGTCAGCTTCGCCTATCCGGCGCGGCCCGACGTCAAAGTGCTCGACGCGGTGTCATTCACGGTGCGTCCTGGCGAGAAGGTCGCGATCGTGGGTCCGTCCGGCGCCGGCAAGAGCACGATCTTTCATCTGCTGTTGCGCTTCTACGATCCGCGGGGCGGTGCGATCTCGCTCGATGGCGCGCCGGTCAAATCCGCCGACCCGCGCGATTTCCGGTCCCGTATCGCGCTGGTGCCGCAGGAATCGAACGTGTTTGCCGCGAGCGCCCGCGAGAATATCCGCTTTGGCCGGCCCGATGCGACCGACGCTGAGGTCGAGCGCGCCGCAGACCTCGCGCACGCCGCCGAGTTCATCCGCCGCCTGCCGGAAGGATTCGAGAGCCCGCTCGGCGAACGCGGCGTGACGCTGTCCGGCGGCCAGCGCCAGCGCATCGCGATCGCGCGGGCGATCCTGCGCGATGCGCCGCTGCTGCTGCTCGATGAAGCGACCTCCGCGCTCGATGCCGAAAGCGAGACGCTGGTGCAGACCGCACTCGAAGAGCTGATGCGCCACCGCACCACGCTGGTGATCGCGCATCGCCTGGCGACCGTCTTGTCCTGCGACCGCATCCTGGTGATGGACCAGGGCAAGATCGTCGAGCAGGGCACGCATGCCGAACTGGTCGCGGCGAACGGGCTCTATGCGCGGCTGGCGAGGTTGCAGTTCGAGGGGGCGTGAGGCGGAGGCGTTCGGACTGCCTCCTCATTCACAAAGTCATCGTCCGCGAAGGCGGGCGATCCAGTACTTCGAGACAGTGCGAGGATACTGAGAGCCTGCGGCGTATTGGATTCCCCGCCTTCGCGGGGAATGACAGCGGAGCTTTTAGAGGGAGCTTCGAGCCCCAACAGCCTCAGTGCCCAATCGTAGCAAAATGCTCCTGTTTTGCCCGACGTGTCAAAGGGCTTTGTAGCCTGCGCAAGCCGTTGATTCCGCTGTCACCGGCTACTGTGCATGGGATTGTTTCGACATTTTAGTTTTGGAGCACGGATTTTATCGGCACTTCGGCGAGAGCGTCGGCACATTCGGCCACAGCCAGTTCTTCCAGCTCCCGTCCTCACCGACACAGGCCGATGGCGCAGGGGTGTTCGTTGGAACGGGACTGCTCGTCGGAGCAGGATCGCTCGTCGGAGCAGGAGCACTCGCCGTCTTGAGCGGTGTGGCAAGACGCTGGTCGACATAGGTCGTCGACAGATATCCGGCGACGATGACGCCCAGAAAGACCGAAGACCCCTTGGCCAGGTCGCTCAGCCGCATCGATCGTCTCCATCTGCTTGTCATCGCTGCTCCCAAAGGAACAACGAATAACTCACGCCCGGGGATCCCGACGTGACAGGCGTCACGCCCGCCAAATCATCTTCAGCACCGGCCGTCCCGAGGTGGGATTCAAATCATCGCCGGCATGCGCAAAGCCGTTGCGCTCGTAGAAGCGGATGGCGCGGGCGTTATCTTTGTTGACGAGCAGCGTGACGCCTGACGGTGACAGGCGCTTGGCCTCATCCAGCAGCAGCCTCGCTGCATCCGAGCCCCAGTGCGCGGGATCGACCACGAGCTGGTCGAGATAGCCTTCGCCGTCGATGGTGACGAAGCCGGTCGGCACGCCGTCCTGTTCGGCGACGACGATCGAGGCTTTCGGCACCAGATCCTTGCGCCAGCGCGCGCGCCACCATTCGAGGCGGGCGGCGAAATCGATCTGCGGATAGGCCTGCTGCCAGCTGCGATGCCAGAGGTCGATTGAGGCGGCTTCGTCCTCGGGGCGGTAGGGGCGGAGGCGCAGGGCGGTCACTACCGCTCCGTCAGCTTCAGCTCGATGCGGCGGTTGCGCTTGTAGGCCTCTTCCGTGTTGGCGGTGTCGAGCGGCTGGAATTCGCCGAAGCCGGCCGCGACGAGGCGCTGGGCGGGCACGCCGAGCGAGACCAGGTATTGCACCACCGAGATCGAACGGGCGGCCGACAGGTCCCAGTTCGATTTGAAGTTCGGACCGTTCACCGGCCGCACGTCGGTGTGGCCATCGACGCGCAGCACCCACGGGATCTCGTTCGGGATCTTCTTGTCGAGCTCGATCAGCGCGGCCGCCAGGGTGTCGAGCTCGGCGCGGCCCTCCGGCAGCAACATCGCCTGTCCGGTGTCGAAGAACACTTCGGACTGGAACACGAAGCGGTCGCCGACGATGCGGATGTCCGGGCGATTGCCGAGGATGGCGCGCAGCCGGCCGAAGAATTCCGACCGATAGCGCGACAATTCCTGCACACGCTGCGCCAAGGCAACGTTCAAGCGAGAACCGAGATCGGCGATACGGTTCTGCGATTCCTTGTCGCGCTTTTCGGAGGCGTCGAGCGCTTCTTCCAGCGCCGCCAGTTGCCGCCGCAGCGCGCTGATCTGCTGGTTCAGCACCTCTATCTGTGCCAGCGCCCGCGCCGAAACCGCCTTCTCCGAATCCAGCGCCTTGCCGAGCTCGGAGGTCTTGCCCTGCGCGTCGTTGCCGGCGGCAGCGAGTCCGTCATAGAGGCCCTTGATCCGATCACGCTCGGTCTCGGCCGAGGCGAGGCCCGCTTTCAATTGCGAGACCTGGTCGTCGAGCGTGAGCTTGCCGAGTTTCTCCAGCGACAAGAGTTCGTTGAGCTGCGCGATCTTGGCGTTGAGCAGCTCCAGCGCCTTGTCCTTGCCGGTGACCTCCTGCGAGAGGAAGAACTGCACGACCAGGAACACCGACAGCAGGAACACGATCGACAGCACCAGCGTCGACAGCGCGTCGACGAAGCCGGGCCAGTAGTTGAAGGCGCCATCGCTGCGGCGGCCGCGGGCTAGGGCCATTATCGCCTCTCGGAGTTAAATTGCTCAGCTCTTTTCCGGCTGGCGCGCGATGCGCTCCAGCAGGCGGCGGATATCACGGTTCTGCTCGCCCTGGCCGTCGGCCCATTCGCGGATCATCTGCTGCTCGGTCCGCATGTGCGAGACCAGCGCCTGGATCGCTTCGGCAAGGCTCGCCATCGCCGCCGTGGTGCCGCGGCTGGCGCTGCCTTCCTCGATCACCGAGCGCAGCCGCTCGACCGCGGCCTGGAGCTCACCGCTCGCAACGCCACCGCCGCCGGCGGCGACAGCTATATCGCCGCGACCATATTCGCGCACGGTGGTGGCGAGCCAGTCTTCCAGATCGGTGTAGAAGCGGTTCTGCGCCTGGCTCGACTGCAGGTCGAGGAAGCCCAGGATCAGCGAGCCGGCGAGGCCGAACAGCGAGCTCGAGAACGAGATGCCCATGCCGCCGAGCGGGGCGGCGAGGCCTTCCTTCAGCGTGTCGAACAACGCGCCGGAATCGCCGCCGACCTTGAGCCCGTCGATCACCTTGCCGACCGAGCCGACCGTCTCGATGAGGCCCCAGAAGGTGCCGAGCAGGCCGAGGAAGACCAGGAGGCCGGTCATGTAGCGGGAGATGTCCCGGGCCTCGTCCAGGCGGGTCGCGATCGAGTCGAGCAGGTGCCGCATGGTGGTCTGGGTGATGCTCATCCGCCCGGTGCGCTCGCCGCCCAGGATCATCGCCATGGGCGCCAGCAGTTTGGGGTGCCGGGCCGGCGCAAGGCCGGGATCGGCGATGCGGAAATTGTTGACCCAGGAGACTTCAGGGTAGAGCCGGATCACCTGGCGGAAGGCCAGGATGATGCCGATGAACAGCACGCCGCCGATCAGGGCATTGAGCCCGGGATTGGCGAAGAAGGCCTGGATGATCTGCTTGTAAAGCACCACGCCCACCAGGGTGCAGAGCACGAGGAAGACCAGCATCCGCACCAGGAAAACGCTGGGCGAGGATAGCTTGGTGTATTCGATATCCATGGGGGAGCGGGGCGAGGCGCCAGACGGCATGGCCGGTATCATCCGTTACGAACTTGCTTGCGGGGCGCACTATGGCACAGCGGCAGCCCAAAAAAAGCGCCGGATGCGCCGATTTCGGGGAGAGGTGCGGAACTCAAAGCTGAAACCGCGCTTTGGTAAAGACGTACTTCGCAAATCGTCGGCATTCCACAGGTTCAGGTCGCACTTTCCCCCTGCCGTCCAAAGACGGAGTGGTCGCATGAGTCGTGTCCGCGATCATCGGGACTGCCGAACGCGTGCCGCTGCCGGACGTTGTGATCCGCGCCGCGATACAGCGCCTGTGCTCCCGCATGGCGGCGCGCCTGTCCGCGCTGGGCGCGGCCGATGATGCCGCCTTGGCCGGGCGGATGATCTTGCGGCCGATCGCCGGGGACGCGGATGCCGTCAATGCCGGGCGTGACGAGGTGCCCGCTTCGTTCTTTGCGGAGGTGCTCGGCCCCAACCGCAAATATTCGTCCTGCTTCTACAAGTCCGATGCGACCACCTTGCGGGAAGCGGAGGAGGAGGAGGAGGCGCTGCGCCAGACCGTCGAGCACGCCGCTCTCGCCGACGGTCAGACCATCCTCGAACTCGGCTGCGGCTGGGGCTCGCTGTCGCTGTGGATGGCGCGGCAGTTTCCGCACGTAAGGTGACGGCGGTGTCGAGCTCGCAGGCCCAGCGCGCCTATGTCGAGGAGGAGGCGCGGCAGCATTTGCTCCTGAACCCTGCGCGTGGTCACCGCGGACATGAACGTGTTTCCGCCCGATGGGCAACTCGACCGCATTGTCTCGGTCGAGATGTTCGGAACGGCGCGGACAACTGCAACTACAAGGGCGCCGGCAGCTTCCGCCTCACGTGGTGAATCTGCGCTTGCGGGCTTGCAAAGAATTCCGGCGGCGATCGGAAACGTCGGGCTCCTCCTTTGTTATCGGCAAACAATCCAGGAGGAAACATCATGCGGTACCTCGCACTCACAGCAATTGCCGTGGTAGCCGGCTATACGGCACCGGCGATGGCGCAGCAGGCTTCGCCATCGCATAACCTCCAGAATGAAGCCGACAAAGGTATCAAAACTCAGAACTCTGGTGCCTCGGGTTACGTCTCGGAACAGGAGAAGCCTGGATCGGCGGCTCACGTCCCGGGCAGCGCTACTCACACCGACTCCGGCAGCGCGGCGACGGCGCCGAGTGCACAGAACTCAGGTGCAGGAATTGCGGGTGCTCCTGGCAACAAGAACGGGCCGCCAGCTCATACCGGAACCACCGGCTCAGCGTCTCAAAACCTATCGGTGCAGGAGCAGGACCCGGCGAACGTCAAGGGATTGCCGGGCAACAAGAGTGGTCCGCCTGCCAAGCGATAAGTACGCTGACCATCTTGCAAGCCCCGCACGTGCCTCATCGCCACGGCGGGCTCTTGCGGCACTCAGGCCCGTGCTCTGACCAGGCGAAGCCAAATGCGGAGCTCTCATCTGCTTCTACGGAGCGCGGTCGTCCACTGAAGCGTCACACCGAGTGATGTTCAAAACTGCCCTTACGGCCAGCAAAGGCGCTCCGCGAACTCTCCACCACGTCATATTGGACATCACGGCGTTGCGTTGTTCTGTCGCAGTGTGCGATGGAACTCCCGACTCACAATCCGGTGATGCATAAAAAGCGCTCTGAGCTCAGCGCCATAGGCGGTGTGACATTGAGCCGCCTGCGGGATGGTTGCATCGCAGCAAGTCCATTCTATTTTGACGGTATCAACCGCGCGGAACAGCCTAGAACGGGCATTGCGCGGAGCGTCATCGGTTTCAACAACATCGGGGCACCCCACTTCATGTCAGGACTTCGCGCGCGATCGGCATGCGTTGCAGTGATGCTCGCGGCCTTTACGCCGTTGCTCGCGGGCTGCGACGAATCCAGCTCCGCCGTATCCGCCGCCCGGCCCGCCGATCCTGATGTCAGTATCGTCATCGTGAAGCCTCAGCCGCGCGCCGTGGTGCGCGAGCTGCCGGGCCGCATCGCGCCGACGCGCGTCTCGGACGTGCGGCCGCGCGTCTCCGGCATCGTGGTCGAGCGCCTGTTCCGCCAAGGCAGCGAGGTGAAGGCGGGCGATCCGCTCTACCGCATCGATCCGCGTCCCTTCGAGGTCGAGGTGATGGCCAACGAGGCTGCCGTCGCCAAGGCCGAGGCCGCGCTGATGCAGGCCAGGCAGCAGGCGCACCGCATCGCCACCCTCACCAAGGATCGCGCCGCCCCGGAAGCCGAGAACGAGAAGGCGATCGCGGCCGAGCGTCAGGCCCATGCCGAGGTCGAAGGCCGCAAGGCCGATCTCGCGCGCGCAAAATTCAATCTCGACTATGCCACCGTGCGCGCGCCGATCGACGGCGTCGTCGGTGCGGCGCTGGTCAGCGAGGGTGCGCTCGCGGTGCAGAACGAGACCAACCTCGCCAGCATCCAGCAGCTCGATCCCATCTATGCAGATTTCACCCAGTCGGTGACCGAGCTCAACCAGCTCCGCCGCGCCTTCGAGAGCGGCGATCTCGAGCGCATCGCCGCCGATGCCGCCAAGGTGCGCCTCGTGCTCGACGACAACACCACCTATTCGCTCGACGGCAAGCTGCTGTTCTCCGACGCCAAGGTCGATGCCCACACCGGCCAGGTGACGCTGCGCGGCGAATTCCCCAATCCCAAGCGCGAGCTGCTGCCGGGCATGTATGTCCGCGTCCGCATCGACCAGGGTCTCGATAGCGACGCGATCGCGGTGCCGCAGCAGGCGATCCAGCGCAATGGCGGCGGCGGCAGCGAGGTGTTCGTCGTCAAGGACGACAATCACATCGCGGTGCAGCCGGTGCGCGCAGGATCGCTGCAGGACGGACTCTGGTTCGTTACCGAAGGCCTGAAGGCCGGTGACAAGGTCGTGGTCGAAGGCTTCCAGAAGTTCGCGGCCGGCGACAAGGTCAAGCCGCAATCCTGGTCGGAAGCGGACGCCACCGCGGACAACCGGCACGCCCAGAAGCTCACGCGGTAACGCGCCATGGCGAGTTTCTTCATTGACAGGCCGATCTTCGCCTGGGTGGTCGCGCTGTTCATCTGCCTGATCGGCGCGATTGCGGTCCCGTTGCTGCCGATCGCGCAATATCCGATCATCGCGCCGCCCTCGATCTCGATCTCGACCAGCTATCCCGGCGCCTCGCCCGAAAACCTCTACAACAGCGTCACCCGCCTGATTGAGGAGGAGCTCAACGGCGCCTCCGGCATCCTCAATTTCGAATCGACCAGCGACTCGCTCGGCCAAGTCGAGATCATTGCCAATTTCCAGCCGGGCACCGATACCAGCGCCGCCTCCGTCGAGGTGCAGAACCGCATCAAGCGCGTCGAAGCGCGTTTGCCGCGTGCGGTGATCCAGCAGGGTATCCTGATCGAGGAAGCCTCCAGCGCGGTGCTCCAGATCATCACGCTGAACTCGACCGACGGCAGCCTCGATGAAGTCGGTCTCGGCGATTTCATGATCCGCAACGTGCTCGGCGAGATCCGCCGTATCCCCGGCGTCGGCCGTGCCACGCTCTATTCGACCGAGCGCAGCTTGCGCGTCTGGGTCGATCCGGCCAAGCTGGTCGGCTACGGGCTGACCGCCGACGACGTCAACAAGGCGATCGCGGCGCAGAACGCGCAGGTCGCCTCGGGCAGCATCGGCGCCGAACCGTCGACTGCGACCCAGCGCACCTCCTCGCTGGTGCTGGTCAAGGGTCAGCTCTCTTCGCCGGATGAATTCGGCGCCATCATCCTGCGTGCCAATGCCGACGGTTCGACCGTGCGGTTGCGCGACGTCGCACGCATCGAGGTCGGCGGCCTCAGCTACCAGTTCAACACGCGCCTGAACGGCAAGCCGACCGCCGGTCTCTCGGTGCTGATGTCGCCGACTGGCAACGCGCTGGCGACCGCGAGCGCGGTCGAGGAGAAGATGAAGGAGCTGTCGCGCTTCTTCCCGGCCAACATCTCCTACGAGATTCCCTACAACATCACGCCCGTGGTCGAGGCCTCGATCAAGAAAGTGCTGACGACGCTGGTCGAAGCCGTGGTGCTGGTGTTCGTGGTGATGTTCCTGTTCCTGCAGAACATCCGCTACACCATCATTCCGACCATCGTGGTGCCGGTGGCGCTGCTGGGCGCGTGTACCACGCTGCTGCTCGCCGGCTACTCCATCAACATGCTCTCGATGTTCGGCATGGTGCTCGCGGTCGGCATCCTCGTCGACGACGCCATCGTCGTGGTCGAGAACGTCGAGCGCATCATGTCCGAGGAAGGTCTGCCGCCGAAGGAAGCGACGCGGAAAGCCATGGCGCAGATATCGGGCGCCATCATCGGCATCACGCTGGTGCTGATGGCGGTGTTCGTGCCGATGGCGTTCTTCCCGGGCTCTGTCGGCATCATCTACCGCCAGTTCTCGGTCACCATGGTCGCCGCGATCGGCTTCTCCGCCTTCCTGGCGCTGTCGCTGACGCCGGCGCTGTGCGCGACCTTGCTCAAGCCGGTCGCCGCCGGTCACGGTCACGCGAAGAGGGGCGTGTTCGGCTGGTTCAACCGCATGCTCGATGGCAGCAAGGAAGGCTACTCCCGCACGGTCGGTTTCTCGCTGAAGCGCACCGGCCGTTTGATGCTGGTCTATGTCGCGCTGCTGGTTGGTCTCTCCTGGGCCTTCGTCAATCTGCCCGGCGGCTTCCTGCCGGTCGACGACCAGGGCTTCGTCACTACCGACGTGCAGACGCCGTCGGATTCGTCGTATCCTCGCACCGAGGCCGTCATCGAGAAGGTCGAGAAATATCTCGCCGAGCGACCGGGTGTGAAAGATGTCACGTTCCTCACCGGCTTCAGCTTCTCCGGCCAGGGCATGAACACCGCGCAGGCCTTCATCACGCTGAAGGACTGGTCGGAGCGCGGGCCGAAGGACTCCGCCGCGGCGATCGTCAACGACATCAACCGCGATCTGTCGTCTTCAATCCGCGATGCGAAGATCTCTGCGCTCCAGCCGCCGCCGATCGACAATCTCGGCAATTCCTCGGGCTTCTCATTCCGCCTCCAGGACCGCGGCCAGAAGGGCTATCCGGCGCTCATGCGTGCCGCCGACCAGCTGATCGCGGAGGCCAATGCCAGTTCCGTGCTTCAAAAGGTCTATATCGAAGGCCTGCCCGAGGCTGGCGTGGTCAATCTCGTGATCGACCGCGAAAAGGCCGGCGCCTTCGGCGTCACCTTCGAGGACATCAACAACACGATCTCGACCAATCTCGGTTCGAACTACATCAACGACTTTCCGAACCGCGGCCGCATGCAGCGGGTCGTGGTGCAGGCGGATGCCCGCGACCGCATGCGGACCGAGGACATCCTCAACTACAACGTCAAGAACAGCCGTGGTCAGCTCGTGCCGTTCTCTTCCTTCGGCACAGTCGAATGGGCGCGTGGGCCGACGCAGATCGCGGGCTTCAACTACTATCCGGCGGTGCGCATCTCCGGCGAGGCCAAGCCGGGCTTCACCTCGGGCGACGCGATCGCTGAGATGGAGCGGCTTGCGGGCAAGCTGCCGCGCGGCTTCGGCTATGAATGGACCGGGCAGTCGCTCCAGGAGAAGCTGTCGGGTTCGCAGGCGCCGTTCCTGCTGGCGCTGTCGGTGTTCGTGGTGTTCCTGTGTCTTGCCGCGCTCTATGAGAGCTGGACCATTCCGCTCGCGGTGCTCTTGACCGTGCCGCTCGGCATCGTCGGCGCGGTGGTCGCAGCGATGCTGCGCGGTCTGCCCAATGACGTCTATTTTACCGTCGGACTGATCACCATCATCGGCCTCGCCGCCAAGGATGCGATCCTGATCATCGAGTTCGCCAAGGATCTGCGCAAGGAGGGCAAGCCGCTGGTGGAAGCCACCATCGAGGCCTGCCGTCTGCGCTTCCGGCCGATCCTGATGACCGGCCTCGCCTTTATCTGCGGTGTGCTGCCGATGGCGATCGCGCATGGTGCCGGCGGCGCCAGCCAGCAATCGCTCGGCACCATCGTGATGGGCGGCATGATCGCGGTGGTGATCCTGGCGCTGCTGATGGTGCCGGTGTTCTTCGTGTCGGTGCAGCGCGTGCTGGCGGGGGACCGGGAGCTGAGGTCAGCGAAGGAACGCGAGGCGTATGGGCCGCCGGCGCCGGCGAAGCCGTAAGCACACTGTCATGATGACGGCGCGGTGTGAGGCGAGGCTTTGGCCTTACGCCTACTTCCGCAAAATCTTCACCAGCTCCCCGTGCACGAACTCATTCCCGCACACGACGTGGCCGGTGACCAGCGCATCGCCGGGGGTGTCGATGTCGGTGATCGTGCCACCGGCTTCGCGCACCATGATCTGGCCGGCGGCGATGTCCCAGGATTGGAGGTTGCGCTCCCAGTAGCCGTCGAGGCGGCCGGCGGCGACGAAGGCGAGATCGAGGGAGGCGGCGCCGAAACGGCGCAGGCCTGCGACGCGGTCCTGGATCGCGGTCATCTCGCGGCGGAATTCCTCGTGGTCGCCGCGGCCGATATGGGGCAGGCCGCAGGCCACCACGCACTCGTTGAGCTGGCGGCGGCCGGCCACGCGCAGGCGCTGGTCGTTGAGAAAGGCGCCCTTGCCGCGCTCGGCGATGTAGAGCTCGTCATTGGCTGGATTGTAGATCACGCCGGCGATCACCGTGCCTTCGCGGGAAAGGCCGATCGAGATCGCAAATTGCGGGATGCCGTGCAGGAAGTTGGTGGTGCCGTCGAGGGGATCGACGATCCAGGTGTGGCTCTTGTCACTGCCCTCGCGGGTGCCGCCTTCCTCGCCGATGAAGCCGTAGCCGGGACGGGCCTTGGCAAGGTCCTGATAGAGGATCTCCTCGGCGCGCTTGTCGGCCAGCGAGACGAAATTGGCCGGACCCTTCAGCGAGACCTGCAAATGCTCGATCTCGCCGAGATCGCGCTTGAGGCTGCGGCCGGCGCGGCGCGCGGCTTTGACCATGACGTTGATAGTGGCGGAATACAGCATGAGCTCTGGTTTTGATCGGGGAAATGGCGGGAAATCGCGCCTGTTTGAAGGATGGGGTGCCCTGCGAGGGCCCCAAGGTCAAGTCATTGCGTCAAGTCATTTGGTCCCGAGCCATTTTTTGGCGGCGGCCTCGGCCTTGGCCCGGTCTTCGGCCGGCAGGTCGGACAATTGCTTGTCGAGCTCCGGATCGCCCTTGCCGGCGGTTTTCGCCACCAGGTGCCATTTGAAGCCCTCGATCTTGTCCGCGGATGCGCCCATGCCGTTGATCAGCACCCAGGCCAGGCGGTTCTGCGCGATCGCGCTGCCCTGGCGGGAGGCCTTGCGGAGCAACGCGACAGCGGCCGGCTGGTTCTTCGGCGTTCCGGTGCCGTTGAACATGGCGATGGCATATTCAACTTCGGCATCGACGTTGTCGGCCAGCGTAGCCGCCTGGAGCAGCCGCACCGCGCGTTCCGGGTCTTTCGGCACGCCGGTGCCTTCCTTGTAGAAGGTCGCGAGCGCGTATTGTGCCTCCGGCAGGCCGGCATCGGCCGCCTGGCGCAGCAGTTCGGCGGAACGCCTGACGTCCTGCGGCAGGGTCTGGCCGTCCAGATAGAGCAGAGCGAGGTTATAGGCCGCCTTGGGCTCGCCGAGCTTGGCGGCGGAAGCCATCAGCTTCACCGCCTCGCTTTTGTCGACTGAGCCGCCGCGGCCGGAAATCCGCAGCATGGCGAGCGCGAACATCGCCTCGCGGTCGCCGGCATCGGCGGCGCGCTTGTACCATTCCAGCGCCTTGGCGTAGTCGCGGCGGACGCCCATGGCGTTGGAATAGAGTTCGCCCAGCATGGTCATCGCCTTGGGATCGCCCGCTTGTGCGCGGGCGGTGGCGAGATCGAATGCCGTCTTGTACTGGCCGCGCTGATAGGCGCCGAACACCAGATCGACATTGGGATTGTCGGTTGCCGGCGCGGGGATCACAGTCGCTGGCAGCGCCGGCTTGGGCGAGGCGGCCGGCTTGGGGGAGTTCGAAGGCTTCGGTGCCGGCGCGGCCTCCTTCTTCGTGGCGACCGGGGGCGCCTTGGGCTTCTGCTTCTCGGCGGGCGCGCCCGGCGTTGCCACCGGCGGTGTGATCTGGAGCTGCGCGGCCGCGGGCGCCGTCAGCAGCAGCGTGGCCAGCATGGTGATGCGCGGGAGCTTCATGTCGGGCGCTAGCCGTGCTCCCGGCCCGCAGGATCTTGGCCCGCAAGCGCAATTGCATGGGCCTTCTTGATCGTAGCGTCTACCTCGATCAGCGCGGCCTTGGGACCCCGCGGGTCGGACCAGACGAATTCGCCGACCAGCACGAAATCGGCGCCGCTGGCGGCGAACTCGTGGGCTTCTTCGAGCGAGGTGGCAAAGCCGACGCAGGGCGGCTCGAACAGCTCAGCCCACCAGTCCAGGCGCTCGGCGATAGCCTGGGACGATGGCCGCTCGCCTTTCTCGTCAGGTTCGCCGAACAGCACATAGTCAGCGCCCATCTCGCCCGCGCTCATGGAATCGTGGCGCGTCTCAAGCCCGCCGACCCCGGCGATGCGATCGGGCTTGAGCGATGGCGCGGCCTCTTCGAGCGCGGCCAGGCCTGACAGGTGCGCACCGTCGGCGCCGCCGCGCGCGACGAGTTCGGCATGTCCGTCGATCAGCAGCGCGGCGCCCGCTTTCTGGACCGGCGCCGCCAGCGCCTTGATGCGCGAGATCATGGTGCGCTGGTCGGTCTCCTTCAGCCGAACCAGCACGGCCGCGACATCGGCAGACGCGAGCAGGTCCGGCAACTCGGCGACGAGCGCCGCGGGATCATCGACAACAGGCGTCGCGAGATACAGGCGCGGCGCCGGGCGCGGCGGAGGCGATTTGTTCGACAAGATCTAGGCCGCCTTCTTTTCCAGGCTGCTTTGCCATTCGCCCTTGGACGCCAGACCATTCATCCGGGCGCGATGGCTGAATGCGCTTTGGCCGGCTGCGACATTCTCGGCCTTGCCGGACCAGGCCTTCTGCGGCGCGGCCTGCAGCGCGCGGCCGTAGGAGAAGGTCAGGCCCCAGGGCAGCGGACCGAGCTTGTGCATGGCGTTGAGATGCGCAGTTGCCTCCTCGTCCGATTGGCCGCCGGAGAGGAAGGCGATGCCGGGCACCGCCGCCGGCACGCACGCCTTCAAGAGCCGCACGGTCTTCTCCGCGACCTCCTCGACGGGGGCCTGCTTCGCGCACTTCTTGCCAGAGATCGCCATGTTCGGCTTCAGCACCATGCCTTCGAGCGCAACGCGCTGCACGCACAATTCCTGAAACGTCTGGTTGAGCACGCGTTGCGTTACCTCATAGCAGCGGTCGATGTCGTGATCGCCGTCCATCAGCACTTCCGGCTCGACGATCGGCACGATCTGCGCGGCCTGGCATAGCGCGGCATAACGCGCCAGCGCATGGGCGTTGACGCTGATCGCGGTCATCGAGGGAATCCCGCTGCCGATGTCGATCACCGCGCGCCATTTGGCAAAGCGCGCGCCGCGCTCGTAATATTTCTTCAGCCGCTCGGCGAGCTTGTCCAGCCCGACGGTGACGAGCTCGCCCGGGCACATCGGCAGGCCTTGCGTGCCTTCGTCGACCTTGATGCCGGGAATGGCGCCGCTCTCCTCGATCAGCTTGATCAGCGGCGTGCCGTCCCTGGCATCCTGCCAGATCGTCTCGTCATAGAGAATGACGCCGGAGATGTACTTGCTCATGGCCTCCTTCGACCGAAAGAGCATCTCGCGATAGTCGCGGCGGCTCGTTTCCGTCGAGTCCACGCCGATCGCGTCAAAGCGCTTCTTGATGGTGCCGGAAGACTCGTCGGCGGCAAGGATGCCCTTGCCGGGCGCGACCATGGCGGCCGCGATCCTGTTGAGCTCAGTCAGATTCATCGAGGTCCTCCCAAAACGATGCTGCCCTTGGCTGTGAAAATAGACCGTTCTCGGGCAATTGCCGAGTTAACGTTCGTCGCAGGGTAAAGGGGGAGGGGGATGTTCGCCTCTCCCCGCCTGCGGGGAGAGGCCGGAATCGTGCGAAGCGCGATTTCCGGGTGAGGGGGACTCTCCGCGAGTCCAACTGTCCCCGTCCTTGTGGAGACTCCCCCTCACCCCAACCCTCTCCCCGCAAGCGGAGCGAGGGGGAGGATAGAGCATTGGCCTTACGCCACCACGCGATCGCTACGCGACGCGGGGGTCGAGCTCGCCCTTGGCGTAGCGCTTGGCCATCTCGGCGGTGGTCAGGACCTTCTTGATCTTGGAGGCTTGGCCGGCGGTATTGAACTCCTGGAGCCGCTGCTTGCACAGCTTGGTCATCGCTTCCATCGCGGGCTTCAGGTACTTGCGCGGATCGAACTCTTCCGGGTGCTCCTTGAACACTTTGCGGATCTGGCCGGTCATGGCCATGCGGTTGTCGGTGTCGATGTTGATCTTGCGCACGCCGTTCTTGATGCCGCGCTGGATCTCGGTAACAGGCACGCCCCAGGTCGGCTTCATCTTGCCGCCGAACTCGTTGATGATGTCCTGGAGGTCCTGCGGCACCGAGGACGAACCATGCATGACAAGGTGCGTGTTCGGCAGTTTGCGGTGGATCTCCTCGATCACCTTCATGGCGAGGATGTCGCCGTCCGGCTTGCGGGTAAATTTGTAAGCACCGTGAGAAGTCCCCATCGCGATCGCGAGCGCGTCGACCCTGGTCTCCTGGACGAACTTCACGGCCTCGTCCGGATTGGTCAGGAGCTGGTCGTGCGACAGCTTGCCTTCGGCGCCGTGGCCGTCTTCCTTGTCGCCCATGCCGGTCTCGAGCGAGCCGAGCACCCCTAACTCTCCCTCGACCGAGATGCCGCCGAGATGGGCCATGTCGGTCACGGTCTTGGTGACGCCGACATTGTAGTTCCAGTCGCCGGGGGTCTTGCCGTCGGCCTTGAGCGAGCCGTCCATCATGACAGAGGTGAAGCCGGCCTGGATCGCGGTCATGCAGGTCGCGGCCTCGTTGCCGTGGTCGAGATGCACGCAGACCGGAATGTGCGGATAGATCTCGGTCACCGCGTCCATCATGTGCTTGAGCATGATGTCATTGGCGTAGGAGCGCGCACCGCGCGAGGCCTGGATAATGACGGGCGCGTCGACCGTGTTGGCCGCGTCCATGATCGCCAGCGCCTGCTCCATGTTGTTGATGTTGAAGGCCGGTACGCCGTAATCGTTCTCCGCCGCATGGTCGAGCAATTGACGTAACGTGATCCGAGCCATCTGTCTTTTTCTCCCGTTTAGGCCTGCAAGGCCCGACTAATTACCTGTGCGCAGAACTTCGACGCCGGGAAGGGGCTTGCCTTCCATCCATTCAAGAAATGCGCCACCGGCAGTCGAGACATAGGTGAATTGACCGGCCACATGGGCCTGGTTGAGGGCCGCAACCGTGTCGCCGCCGCCCGCAATCGAAATCAGCTTCTTCGCCTTGGTGCGCTGGGCAGCATGCTTGGCGGCTGCGACCGTGCCGCGGTCGAACGGCTGCATCTCGAAGGCGCCGAGCGGTCCGTTCCAGACCAGGGTCGCCGCGTCATCGATGGCGGCATGGACACGCGCGATCGATTGCGGACCGACGTCGAGGATCATGCCGTCGGCCGGAATCGCGTCGAGGCCATAGGCATGCGATGGCGCATTGGCGGCGAAATGGTAGGCGACGGTGGCGTCGACCGGCAGAATGATGGCGCAATTGGCGGCTTCCGCCTTCTCCATGATGCGCAGCGCAGTGGCGGCGAGATCCTTCTCGGCCAGCGACTTGCCGATCCCGACGCCCTGGGCGTGCAGGAAGGTGTTGGCCATGCCGCCGCCGATCACGAGCGCATCGACCTTGTTGACGAGGTTTTCGAGCAGGTCGATCTTGGTCGAGACCTTGGCGCCGCCAATGATCGCGATGACCGGCTTGGTCGGCGAACCCAGCGCCTTCTCCAGCGCGACGAGCTCGGCCTGCATGGTACGGCCGGCATAGGCCGGCAGCTTGTGACCGAGGCCTTCGGTCGTGGCATGGGCGCGGTGCGCCGCCGAGAAGGCGTCATTGACCCAGATGTCGCCGAGCTTTGCCAATTCCGCGACGAAGGCGGGATCGTTCTTTTCCTCTTCCTTATGGAAGCGGGTGTTTTCGAGACAGAGGATGTCGCCATCCTTCAGCGCCGCCACAGCCGTGGCCGCGAGCTCGCCGATGCAGTCGTCGGCGAAGGCGACGGGCTTCTTCACGACCTTCGACAGCGCCTCGGCGACGGGCTTGAGCGATTCCTTGGGATCGCGTCCCTTTGGCCGGCCGAAATGTGCGAGCAGGATGACTTTGCCGCCCTTGTCCGAGATTTCGGTAATGGTCGGCGCGACGCGCTCGAGCCGGGTGGCGTCGCTGACACGCCCGTTGTCCATGGGCACGTTGAGATCGACCCGCAGCAGCACGCGCTTGCCCGTCACGTCGACGTCGTCGAGGGTGCGGAATTTGTTTGCCATCGGACACTCTCTTGTCCCGGGCGCTACTAGCGGCGCGAAGTGCCGCTGTGCTGAACCGGGACTTACGCGGGTGAGACATCGGTCCCGGATATGCGGAGCAGCGCCGAAGCGCTGCGCCGCGTCCGGGACACGAGACTTTGAGCTTAGATCACCTTCGCGATCGCGACGGCGGTATCTGCCATGCGGTTCGAGAAGCCCCATTCGTTGTCGTACCAGGACATTACGCGCACCAGCGTGCCGTTCTGCACCTTGGTCTGGTCCATGTGGAAGGTGGACGAGTGCGGGTCGTGATTGAAGTCGATCGAGACGTTCGGCGCCGTGGTGTAGCCGAGGATGCCCTTGAGCTGCTGCTCGGAGGCGCGCTTCATCGCCTCGTTGATTTCCTTCGGATCGGTGGCGCGCTTGGCGACGATCTTGAGATCGACGACGGAGACGTTCGGGGTCGGCACGCGGATCGCGACGCCGTCGAGCTTGCCTTTCAATTCGGGCAGCACGAGGCCGATCGCCTTGGCGGCGCCGGTCGAGGTCGGGATCATCGACATCGCAGCCGCACGGCCGCGGTAGAGATCCTTGTGCATGGTGTCGAGCGTGGGCTGGTCGCCGGTATAGGCGTGGATCGTGGTCATGAAGCCGGTCTCGATGCCGACCAGGTCGTTCAGCACCTTGGCGACCGGCGCAAGGCAGTTGGTCGTGCAGGAGCCGTTGGAAACGATCAGGTGATCCTTGGTCAGCGTGTCGTGGTTGACGCCATACACGATGGTGGCGTCGGCGCCGTCGGCGGGCGCGGAGACCAGCACGCGCTTGGCGCCGGCGGTCAGATGCGCGGAGGCCTTGTCCTTCGCGGTGAAGATGCCGGTGCATTCCATCGCGATGTCGACGCCGAGATCCTTCCAAGGCAGCTTCGAGGGATCGCGCTCGGCGGTCACTTTGATCTTGCCGTTGCCGAGATTAATGGTGTCACCATCGACGGTCACGGTACCGGGGAAACGGCCATGGACGCTGTCGAAGCGGAGCAGATGGGCGTTGGTCTCGACCGGGCCGAGGTCGTTGATGCCGACGACCTCGATGTCGGTGCGGCCGGACTCGGCGATAGCCCGCAGGATGTTGCGGCCGATGCGGCCAAAACCGTTAATTCCGACGCGGACTGCCATGTTTCGTCTCCTTATGACCGTTCAATGACGTGTGTTCGATAACGCCTACCATCCCGCACAACGCGCTTAGCGCGCCTGCGAGGGTTTTTTTAGGGCGGACGCCCGGTTCGGCCGGGCGGCGACTGATCATATGAGGAGGTTACGTAGCCCTTTTTTTTGGCAAGCTCAACTCTCAGGAAACGCGCTTCAGCACAGCGTTAACCGCAGCCTCGGCGGTAATGCCGAAATGCTTGTAAAGGTCCTTCGCCGGTCCGCTCTCGCCGAAGGAATGCATGCCGATAAAATCGCCATCCTGGCCGATCACGGCATCCCAGCCCCAGCGGACCGCAGCCTCGATCGCGACCTTCACCGGCGCGTCGCCGATGATGGCCGCGCGCTTGGCCTCTGGTTGCGCTAACAACAGCTCGAGCGAGGGCACTGAGACCACCCGCGACGGGATGCCGCGTTCCGCGAGCTGCTTCTGGGCGGCGACCGCGATCTCGACCTCGGAGCCGGACGCGAACAGCGTGGCCTTGGCCTCGCCCTGGGCGGCGACAAGCTCATAGGCGCCCTGCTGGCAGGGATTTTCATTCGGCACGGTGGTGCGCAGTTGCGGCAGGTTCTGCCGCGTCAGCGCCAGCACGGTGGGGCCGTCGATGCGGTTGAGCGCGAGCTCCCAGCACTCGGCGACCTCGATGGAGTCGCAGGGGCGGAACACGCGCATGTTCGGAATGGCGCGGAGCGCGGCGAGATGCTCGACCGGCTGATGGGTTGGGCCATCTTCGCCGAGTCCGATGGAATCGTGCGTCATCACGTAGACGACGCCGGCGCCCATCAAGGCGGCAAGCCGCATCGCGGGCCGTGCATAGTCGGTGAAGACCAGGAAGGTCGCGCCGTTCGGGGCGAAGCCGCCGTGCAGGAAGATGCCGTTCATCGCAGCCGCCATGCCGTGCTCGCGGATGCCGTAATGGATGAAGCGGCCCTTCGGCGTTTTGGCCGAGAAGGCCGTTGCCGACTTCGCCTTGTTGTTGTTGGAGCCGGTGAGGTCGGCGGAGCCTGCCAGGAATTCCATCGGCATGACGCCGGCAATGACTTCGATCACCGCTTCGGAGGATTTGCGGGTCGCCGCAACCATCGGCTTTTCCAACAGCTCCTTCTTGTAGGCGCTTACCGCCTTCGCGAGCGCGGCCGGACGCTCATGGCGCAGGCGGCGCTCGAACTCGGCGCGCTTGCGGCTGCCGAGCTCACCGAGTCGGCCTTCCCATTCCTGCCGCGCAGTTGCGCCGCGGCTGCCGGCTTCGCGCCAGGCCTTCAGCACGTCGTCCGGCACCGAGAACGGCTCGAGCGCGATGCCGAGATTTTCCTTGGCGGCCTTGAGCTCCTCGGCGCCGAGCGCCTCGCCGTGCGCCTTCGCCGTGCCGGCCTTGTGCGGCGCGCCGAAGCCGATGGTGGTGCGGCAGGCGATCAGCGTCGGCTTGCTGGATTTCTTGGCACGGGTGATCGCGGCGGCGATGGCGGCCTGATCGTGACCGTCGATCTTCTCGGCGGCCCAGCCGCACGCCTTAAAGCGCTTCACCTGGTCGACGGAATCGGAAATCGAGGTCGGGCCGTCGATCGAGATGCCGTTGTCGTCGTACAGCACGATCATCTTGTTGAGCTTCCAGTGCCCGGCCATCGCGATCGCTTCTTGCGACACGCCTTCCATCAGGTCGCCGTCGGAGGCGAGCACGAAGGTGTGGTGGTCGACGATCTTCTTGCCGAACTCAGCAGCGAGCATCTTCTCGGCCAGCGCCATGCCGACCGCGGTCGAGATGCCCTGGCCGAGCGGGCCTGTGGTGGTCTCGATGCCGTTGGTGCGGAAATTCTCGGGGTGCCCGGGGGTCAGCGAGTCGACCTGGCGGAACTGCTTGATCTGGTCCAGCGTCATTTCGGAATTGCCGGTCAGGTACAAGAGCGCATAGAGCAGCATCGAACCGTGGCCGGCCGAGAGCACAAAGCGGTCGCGGTCAGGCCAGGCAGGCGCTGCGGCGTCGAATTTCAGGAATTGCGTGAACAGCACCGTGGCCATGTCGGCCGCGCCCATCGGCAGGCCGGGATGGCCCGACTTCGCCTTCTCGACGGCGTCCATCGCGAGGCCACGGATCGCGTTGGCCATACGGGTGTGGTCGACTTGCAGCATGTCTGAAATCCGTCTGAAATGAGGCGCTTGGCGGCGGTGCGGGGCCGCGTGGGAGGAGCTTGGCGGGCACTGGAGGTCGGGCTGGGATAGCACCTCGGTTCCGGGAGTCCAAGGCGATCAAACGTCGGTTTGGCCGGAAAAGTTGCTTAGCGGTGCATAGTTTCGCGGCGACGTTGCGCTCGGCTAGCTTGCCACGTAAATTTCTGCTTCTAACCGCTTGCCGAACCGAGTCTTTTGCCGGGCGGCAAGTCCCAAGGTAAATGCCTCCGGATAGGCCACAGGTTCCGCCGCTGACTGCATGAACGATCGCGTTTCCAACAGCTCTGCCATGACGGAGTCCTCCGCCGTCGAGATCGAGATCGCGACCCGCAGACTCATGGCGGCGCTCGATGCGCTCGAAAGCGCGGTGGAACGGCGGCGCGATGCCGATCGCGACGAGAACGAGCTTGCGGCGCGGATCCAAGCGCTGGGCGCGGATCGCTCGCGGCTTGCCGACGAGCTCGACGGCGCGCTGGTGAAGGCGCGCAAGCTCGAGCGCACCAATCGCGAGATCTCCGACCGGTTGGATTCCGCGATCGTCACGATACGCTCGGTGCTCGATACCGGAGAGGATGGATGAGCCACATCAACGTCACCATCAACGGCCGGCAATACCGCATGGCCTGCGAGGAGGGCCAGGAGGTGCGGCTGCTGAAGCTCGCCGAAAGCCTGGAGACGCGGATTCAGTCGCTGCGCGGAAAATTCGGCGAGATCGGCGATGCGCGCCTGACCGTGATGGCGGCGCTGACCGTCTGCGACGAGCTGGTCGATGCCGGCAACCGCATCCGCACCTTGGAGCAGGAGCTGACCGAACTTAGGGATTTCCGCAACGCCGCCGTCGAGCGCGCCCGGCTGACCCAGACAGCGGTCGTGAACGCGCTGAACGCCGCGGCCGAGCGCATCGAGAAGTCGACCCAGGTCCTGAACCGGACCGTCGGCAACGGGATCGCGATCGGCTGATTGGGGGCAAGCCCGTGCAACGGGCTGGCGATTCGTCAGTATCGTTGTTACATTACGCGGGCGAGGCTGCGACGCGCGTCCGGAGCCATATATCCCCGGGGCCTTATCGATCCTTTAGGGAACTGTCCCTGGCCGGGCCCGTGGGCTCGGACATATGGTGCCCACCTACTTTCGTAGGGAACTCCGGGATCGAGTGCTTCAACGGCGTCCGCGGCTTCGCACTGTTGTTTTCTTCCGGTTCGTGCCTGTCGAATGGTTAGTGCCTTCGAAATTGCGCGTCAGACTGCGGTCGAGTTCGGTGTCATGCCCCGCGCAGGCGGGGCATCCAGTACGCCGCGGCGTTGATGCTTGATCACTAGCGTCTCTGGAATACTGGATCGTCCGCCCCAGTGCGCAAGGGCGCACAAGGCGGACGATGACGGTAGACAGGATCTGCCTCGGGGGAAAACGCGCATGTCCAACTCCAAAGCCGAACTCCGTGCCAAAGCCCTCGCGGCGCGCGACGCGCTGAGCGAGAAGAAGCGCATCGCCGCGGCCGCAAAGCTCGCCATGCGCGGGCTGCCGTTCACGCTCTTGCCCGGCAGCATCGTCTCCGGCTATTCGGCGATCCGCAGCGAGATCGATCCGCTGCCGCTGATGAAGAAGCTCGCCGAGGAGGGCGCAAAGCTCGCGTTGCCCTGCGTCACCGCGCGCGGCCAGTCGCTGGTCTTCCGCATCTTCCACCCGAACGACCGGCTGATGCTCGGTCCGCTCGGCATTCCCGAACCGTCACCGGCAGCAAGCGAAGTCATCCCCGACATCATGCTGACGCCGCTCGCGGCCTTCGACCGTCTCGGCCATCGCATCGGCTACGGCGCGGGGCACTACGACCACACCTTCGCGCATCTGCGCAAGGCCAAGAACATCGTCGGCATCGGGCTTGCTTTTGCAGCGCAGGAGATCAAGGCGGTTCCGGCACTATCGCACGACGTCGCGCTGGATTATGTGCTAACGGAATCGGACGTGTTCGATTTCCGGAGTTCTGAAGTTGCGCATTCTCTTCGTGGGTGATGTCGTCGGCCGTGCGGGGCGCACGGCGATCGCCGAATATCTGCCCGGCATGGTCAAGGACTGGTCGCTCGATTTCGTCGTCGTCAACGGCGAGAATTCCGCCGGCGGCTTCGGCATCACCGAGGCGATCTACCAGGAGTTTCTCGATGCCGGCGCCGATGCGGTGACGCTCGGCAACCATTCCTGGGACCAGCGCGAGGCGCTGGTGTTCATCGAGCGTGCCGAACGCCTGGTGCGGCCCGCGAACTATCCGCGCGGCACGCCCGGCCGCGGCGCTGCGCTGGTCGAGACCAAGAACGGCAAGCACGCGCTCGTCGTCAACGCGCTCGGCCGCGTCTTCATGACCCCGTTCGACGATCCCTTTGCGGCGCTGGAGCGCGAGCTCGGCGCCTGCCCGCTCGGCGTTGCCGCCGACGCCATCGTCGTCGACTTCCATTGCGAGGCGAGCAGCGAAAAGCAGGGCATCGGCTTCTTCTGCGACGGCCGCGCCAGCCTCGTCGTCGGCACCCACACCCATGTGCCGACGGCCGACCACCAGATCCTGTCCGGCGGCACCGCCTACATGACCGACGCCGGCATGACCGGAGACTACGATTCCATCATCGGCATGCAGAAGGAAGAACCGCTGCGCAGGTTCACCTCGGGGATTCCCTCGGGCCGCTTCGAGCCCGCGGCGGGCGCGGCGACGCTGAGCGGCGTTGCGGTGGAGACGGATGATGCGACAGGCCTTGCGCTGCGGATCGCGCCCGTGCGCGCAGGCGGAAGGCTGGAGCCGACGACGCCGAAGTTCTGGTTGAGCTAGGGCGTGTACTCATAAACGTCAGCTTACCAGCGCAAAGCGGAAGTCTCCCACCTTGAGCGTGATCGGCGGCTTGTGACCCAAGGCGGACGTTGCTGGAAATCAACAGGATTGAATGCTCCACCAAGAGGGCGGCAATGCCGGGGGCAGCCGGGACATCGTCAGAGTGCGATTGTTTCCTCGACTACATGTTTCAGCGGCGTCCCCTCAGCGGACAGGGTCATTCGCAGTTTGAGCTTGCCACCTTTCACCGCCCCGCTACGCACCAGGTTCTCAATTTCACGCTGCGATGTAACTCCGACATGCTTCAGAAATTTACGGATAGCCATATTGAAGCGGTCTTCATCGAACTCGGCGGTCATGGCTGTTCTCCCTGGTCGGGCAGGCGAAGTCTAACACGAGGCGAGCAAAGACCAAACATCGAGGCCCAAGTCGCGTCGCCGCCGACTTTCTCCTCAACCTGATTGCCTACAACGTCGGCCCGGAGCGAAGAGTACACCTGGGGCTGCAAGGTCGGCCGTTTGAGGTGGACCGGACACGGCTGGCGCTGTCCCCGACCGCCGCTTGTGACCCAAAGCGGACCCTCCCTGGTGATTGGGACAGCAGAGCGTTTGTTGGAGCCGGGACCGCGTATAGGTGCGAGGTGGAGGAGAATTCCCTCTCGCAATCTTCTCAGGCAGGCATCAGATTGATGACTCGCATGATAGCGGCGCTATTCCCTATGTTCTCAGTGTCCTCTGGTTCACCTTTGACACAGGTCCATACGTCGTTTTTCTTGACCGTGAACGGGTGGCCATCGCGATGATCGAGCCGCATTTCGCCGTCGAGGCACTGGCAGACCATGTCGTTTCGCATGGCATCGTCTTTGTGCGTTACCTTCGGCTGGAAGACTATGTCAACGACCTTAATTCGCTTATAGGCTGGGAGTACGGAGTCGCGCCCATGCATCGCTTCGCGCTCGCTTACCTCCACTAGTCGGACGCCCGGGGCGAGCTCCTTGCCCTCATCGGGTCGGTAAGGCTGAGCCACCGTTGGATTGGCTGCAACAAGAACAGTTCCCGCTATCGCGACACCGAGCATCAGAGCAGATCGCCGGTCGATTTCTCCCATGATTTCCTCCCGACTTGGTTCGCTGACCGTCCACGAGACGCGGGCGGTATCAAGCATTCGATGCCCGATCGGGCACGCTGTCAAAGCCATTTTTGCCGGAGTATGCGCCGTGGCCGCCAAAAGCGCGGCCGCGAAATTGTGACCGCATTCGCGATCCATTCCGCACCATTCGAGACAGGAGGAGAACATGAATCGGCGTAGTGTGTTCCGCATGTCTGCACTGATGGCGTTGGGAGTCGCTTTGCTGCCGAGCAACGTCGTTGGTCAGCAGAAGTCGATCAAGGAGCAACTCGTGGGGACCTGGACGTTCGTCTCCTCGACAACAAAACTTCCGGACGGCAGTCCGGCGTGGGGCACCAAGCCGAAAGGGCTCCTGATCTTCACCGAGAACGGATACTTCTCGTCGCAAATTGTGCGCTCCGATCTTCCGAAGTTTGCGACGCAAAACCGCGCACAGGGTACGCCAGAGGAAAACAAAGCCGTGGTACAGGGAAGCATTGCCAACTTTGGCACGTACACGGTCGACGAATCGAAAAAGACCTACACGCTGAAATTTGAGGGCAGTTCGTTCCCAAATCGGGCAGAGACCGAACAGACGCGAGGATTCACAATTGCTGCGGACGAATTGAAGGTCACCAACCCATCAACGTCCATTGGCGGCTCTTCGGAGCTTGTCTACAAACGCGCCAAGTAGGTTTGGAAACGGGTCCTGAGCGGGGGCCAATGCAAGGTCGCGAAGTCATTGGATGTCTCACAGCCGGTCGCTTAGTCCGGCCCAGGGCTCAGTAAGATCCCGGCGCTCGATCGTATAAGGCGCCGAAATCGTTCGGGCAGCCGGTATCAGCGCGAATTGAATGAAGGCTGGAGCCGGGTGAATTCCGCAATTGGCCCAATTCGGATCTAGGGTGAGGTTCGCCAACGCGCCGCTATCAGAGGCAGAGCGGACCTCATACGAAGTGCAGCGCGGGTTTATGGGTACATGCCCTAGTCGCGCTCGCGGGTCGCATCTGGTGCCCAACGGATCGCACGCTGTCTTCCCTTCTCCCAAGACGGGGAAGGAAGGGTGGATGATTTCGGAATATTCGCATTATGCCCCTGTTTTGCCCGACGAGTCAAACCGCGTCGCGGCTGCCCGCGCAAGCCCTTGATTTCGCTGGTCCCGGCTACTGTGCATGGGGTTGTTTTTCAACTTTTTTGATTCAGGGCGCCGGAGCGCCATCGGGCGAGGCGCCTCGCTGCGGCCGTCAGCTCTGCCGAAAACCCATCCGGAAGGCGCCCCAGTGCTTGCCGCGGATCATGATCGGTGAAGACAGATCCTTCATCAGCACGAACTGCCCGCCGCCCATGTCGCGGCGATAGGTCTGGAGCAGGAACGGCTTGGTGTTCGCCGCGACCTTCTGCACTGCACGGTCTGTGAACAGGCGGCGGTTGCGGCAATTGGCGTTATTCCAGACGGGGTCCTTGCCCTGCGGCAGGCGGTAGTTCGGGTTGTGCGTGGGCAGATAGCCGTTCCTGGCCCAGGCGACGCAGAACACGATACGGGGATCGGATTTCTGGATCGGGTCCTGGATCGCGGGCAGCACGCGGTCGGTGAACTCGACATAGTTGGTATTGTATTGCTTGGGATCGGTGCCGGAGATTTCCCGGTAGTTCTCGTCCATGAGTTGGTCGAGCGTGATCTCGCCGCGGTCGATTGCGGCTTCGAACTCGTCCGAGATCCGCTTTGCGGTCTCGACGGCGACGCGGATCAGCGGCGCATCCGACGTCTCCACGCCGCTGTCGGCGATCAGTGCGATCAGGGCTTCGGACGTGTCGAGCAGTTTCGTCACGCGCTGATCGGCACTCTTGAGATCGCGCGAGGACAGGTCGACGCCCTTGGCGAGCTCGTTGAGCTCGCTGATGACCGTGTCGCAATGGCCGAGATTGGAGGTCGCGGCGCGCGTGACGCTGTTGATCTCCGCTTCCACGGAGGCGAAGCCCTGCTGGACCCGCGAGATGATGCCGGAGATCTGCTGGGCGCCTTCGCCGGCAGTCTTGGCGCGCTGCGAGGCGTCGCTGCTCTCGCTGATCAGGCCTTCGATCTGGCCGTCGAGATCGCGCACGGTGTCGGAGATCTGATGCGTGGCCTGGCGGGTGGCTTCCGCGAGGTTCTTCACTTCGCTTGCGACCACCGCAAATCCGCGGCCGGCATTGCCGGCGCGCGCCGCTTCGATGGTGGCGTTGAGCGCGAGCAGGTTGGTCTGCTTCGCGATCGCCTCGATCGAACCGGACACTTTTGCCACCTGCGCCAGCGCCGAGCCGACGGCGCTCAAGCGCGCCTCGATCCGCTCCACGGCTGCGACGAGCCCGGAGATGTGGCTGACCGCGGTGTCGACTGCGCCGCGCGACTGCGCGATCTCACCGACCGCCGCTGATGCGGTCGATTGCACCGCTTGTGATGCATTGGCGATGTCGTGATTGGCCGAGACCATCGTCTCGGCCGTGTTCTGGAGGTGATGGAACCGTTCGGACTGGTTCGCGACACGGTTTGCGACCTCCTGGACGTTGCCGGCGATGTCGGCGAGCTCCACGCCGAGACCGCCGATGCGGTCGGCGAGCTGGTCGATCAGACGTTCGGCAAGTGTCCGGTTGGAGCCGGTGTCCAGTACGGCAAGTTGTACGACGGACATGTCTTGAGCGTCCTCCAGTCAGAGCCGTTCGCCGGCCCCCTGCGGCATTCCCATTCCAATTCTTCCCATTCCAATTCTAAAGGGTGATTCGTCGCCGTCTTGCCTGAGCGTGCACGAAGGCGCGAAACTTGTTGTCGCGCTTTGGCTGCTTGTTTGAATCGTGCTCTAAAGCTTGTAGGCCGTCCTAAATCCGCCCCAGTGCCGGCCCTGCACGCGGATCGGGACGTCGATCTCGCGCATCATCACCGTATTCCCATTGCCCATGTCACGCGCATAGCTCTGGACCAGATACGAGCGCAGGTTGTGCGCGGCAGCCAATCCCGCCGGATCGTTGAAGATCCGCCGGTTGCGGCTATTGGCTGTGTTCCAGGCGGCATCGCCAGGCCGCTGCGGATGCGAATAGATCCTGTTGTGCACCGGCAGGAATCCATTGCGATCGACCATCGCGCAGAATGCCATGCGCGGATCCTTCGCCAATAACGCTTCCTGGAACGGCGGCAGCGCGCGGTCGGCCCAGTCCAGATATCGAGTGCGGTATTGCTGCGGATTGGTTCCGGCGATTTCGGCATAATCGGTGTCGAAGAGGTCGTCGATCCTGACCTCGCCGCGCGCGACCGCCTGTTCGAAGATCCCGGTCAGTGCGTTGCCCGCCTCCATGGCACGGCTGACGAACTCCGTGTTTTCTTCGTGGATCGACCAGAGCCTGTCCTCGACCTTCGCTTTGAGCTCGGCATCGGGATTGACGAATTGCGCGCGGGCGCCGGCCTTGGATTGTTCGACCACGCGCAGGCGGCAAGCGCCGACGTCGACGAGGGTGCCTTCGATCATTGCCTGCGGTGCAAGCCGGCCTGCCTCCGCCCCACCGATCAGCACGCCATCCATCGCGATCTCGTAAACCGGCCATACGCCGCGCGCGGTTTCAAGCTTGAGATGGCACGGCAATCGTTCGGTCTTGCGGCGGTCATCGTGCTCGCTCTGGCGGAGCAGCACGGCGCAGCGCGATTTCAGTTTCTGTGCGAAGGCGGTCACGGCCTTGCCGGCGCTGGCGACGTTCTCGCCGTGGGTCTCAGCGGCCTTGGTCGCGGCATCGATCTCGGCCGCACTTTCGCCGACCGAGATGATGAACTCCGACGCGCTTGTCGCGTTGCCGGAGACTTCGCTGGTGGTGGCGTTCTGTTCGGCGATCGCGCCGTTGACGGTTTCGAATACCGGGCGGATCGCCTCGATCGCCTGCGAGATGCGGTGTACCGCGTCCGCAGAGCCGGCGGCGTCGCGCTGGAGCGCGTCGATCTTTTTGGTGATCTCCTCCGTCGCGCCCTGGGTCTGCACCGCAAGTGCCTTGACCTCGGTGGCGACGACCGCAAAGCCTTTTCCCGCAGCGCCCGCACGCGCGGCCTCGATGGTCGAGTTGAGCGCGAGCAGTGTCGTCTGCCGCGCGATCTGTGCGATCAAATTGACGACGTTGCCGATCGCGGCCGAGGACTCGCGCAGGCGGTCGACATTGGCGCGGGCTTCCTGTGCCGCGGCGCTGGCTTCGTCGGCAAGCTTGCCGGCCTCGCGCACCTGCGCGCCGATGCCCTGCGCGGATTGGGTGAATTTGTCGGCGGCATGGGCGAAGGTGGAGGCGGTCGATTGCGCGGCGCTGGTCCGGCCGGTCAGGGCGTCGGTGCGGTCGCGGATGGCGGCAAGCGTCGTGGCGGTCGCCTCCGCGCCGCCGGCGACCGAATTGGCGGCGCGCTCGAGCTGACGGATCATGGCGCCGAGTTCGAGTTCCAGCAGTTCCAGGATTTCCGTGGCGGAATCGCCCTCGGCGGCTGAGGCCGGAGCGAAATCGACCGGCGACTGCGCGGCCTGTGGAGTTGCCACCGGCACAGGCAAGTCCCGCAGACGCTTCCGAAATAATGCGAACGCCATCAGGTCACTCTTGTCGGGGAACGGGCGGACGCTATTTTCGCAAGCTGGAATGAAATCAGGGTTAACGGCGCCTGACATCCAGGCACGGGGCACTACGTTATTAC
Organism: Bradyrhizobium sp. 139; assembly: GCF_023074175.1. Lineage (GTDB taxonomy): Bacteria > Pseudomonadota > Alphaproteobacteria > Rhizobiales > Xanthobacteraceae > Bradyrhizobium. Next base: position 9,518 of record NZ_JADPKS010000026.1, on the reverse strand, counting down.
CTTAAAGTCGTAGAGCCTCTTTCATTCCGGTGGGTTGGCGGCCTATAAGGCCGCGCTTCCCACGCTCACCTATGGCGCACGATTCCCTAGAGAAGATCACGCATGGCCGGACATTCCCAATTCAAAAACATCATGCACCGCAAGGGGCGGCAGGATGCGCAGAAGTCGAAGCTGTTCGGCAAGCTGGCACGGGAAATCACCGTCGCGGCCAAACTGGGGACGCCCGATCCCAACATGAACCCGCGCCTGCGTGCGGCCATCATCGCGGCGCGCCAGGAGAATATGCCGAAGGACAATATCGAGCGCGCCGTCAAGAAGGCGCTCGGCAACGAGGGCGAGAACTATGAAGAGATCCGCTACGAGGGTTACGGCCCCGGCGGCGTCGCCGTCATCGTCGAAGCGCTGACCGACAACCGCAACCGCGCCGCCTCCGACATCCGCTCCTTCTTCACCAAGTCCGGCGGCAACCTCGGCGAAACCGGCTCGGTCTCCTTCATGTTCGACCGTACCGGCATCATCGAATACGACCGTAGCGTCGCCTCCGACGACGCGGTGCTGGATGCCGCGATTGAGGCCGGCGCCGACGACGTGCAGTCCGGCGAAGGCGGCCACGAGATCTACGCCTCGACCGAAAGCTATCGCGACGTCGCCAAGGCGCTGGAAGCCAAGTTTGGTGAGCCGCGCAAGGCCGCTCTGATCTGGAAGCCGCAGAATACGCTCTCTGTCGACGATGAGACCGGCGAGAAGCTCTTGAAGCTGATGGACCTGCTCAACGAGCACGACGACGTCCAGCACGTCTACGCCAATTTCGAGGTGTCCGACGCGCTGATGGCGAAGATGGGCGGCTAGGCACTCCCGTGGACCGTGCTCTCCCTCGCACCGCTCTTGCGGGGGAGAGGCGAAGAGGAGACCCCACTTCCCCTGTTACTTCCGTTCTGTTTCTGTTTCCCCCACGGCGGCCAGCCGCTATCACTGCCCCATGACTGCGCTCCCGATTCGCGGCCCCGTTCGCATCATCGGCATCGACCCTGGCCTGCGCCGCACCGGCTGGGGCGTGATCGAGGCTGAGGGCAATCGTTTGATCTACGTCGCCTGCGGCTCGGTGGAACCGCCGGACGACCTGCCGCTGGCAACCCGGCTGCTCGCGATCCATGAGGGGCTCGCCGCCGTCCTCTCCGGTCACCAGCCAATGGAAGCCGCGGTCGAGCAGACTTTTGTGAACAAGGACGGTGTCGCGACGCTGAAGCTCGGCCAGGCCCGCGGCGTCGCCATGCTGGCGCCGGCGATGTTCGGCATCACGGTGGCCGAATACGCGCCGAACCAGGTCAAGAAGACCGTGGTCGGCGCCGGCCACGCCGGCAAGCAGCAGATCGCGATGATGCTGAAGATTTTGCTGCCCAAGGCCGAGCCGCCGTCCGCGGACGCCGCCGACGCGCTCGCCATCGCCATTACCCACGCCCATCACCGCCAGAGCACCGCGCTCAGGTTGAAGGTGGTGGGGATATGAGCGGGCACCACACGTCACGGCCGTCATGCCCGGGCTTGTCCCGGGCATCCATGTTGCTTCGCGCCGATGTCAAAGGCGTGGATGGCCGGGACAAGCCCGGCCATGACGAAAGAGAATTGTACGCCGCGAGCGAGGCCACGAGATGATCGGCAAGCTCAAGGGCCTGATCGATTCCTACGGCGAGGATTACGTGCTCCTCGACGTCGGCGGCGTCGGCTATCAGGTGCACTGCTCGGCGCGGACGCTGCAGCATCTGCCCTCGCCCGGCGAGGCCGCCGTGCTGTCGATCGAGACTTACGTTCGCGAGGATCAGATCAAACTGTTCGGTTTCCGCACCGACCAGGAGCGCGAATGGTTTCGCCTGCTCCAGACCGTGCAGGGCGTCGGCGCCAAGGTCGCGCTCGCCGTGCTCGGCACGCTGGCGCCTTCCGATCTCGCCAATGCCATTGCGCTGCGTGACAAGGCCGCGGTGGCGCGCACGCCCGGTGTCGGCCCCAAGGTCGCCGAACGCATCGTCACCGAGTTGAAGGACAAGGCGCCGGCCTTCGCCAATGTCGATCCGGCCGTGGTACATCTCGCCGGCGCCGTCGACGACCAGCGCGCGCCGCGCCCGGTGGCGGATGCGATTTCCGCCCTGGTCAATCTGGGCTATGGCCAGCCGCAGGCGGCCGCGGCGATTGCATCGGCCTCGCGCAGCGCCGGCGAGAGCGCCGAGACCGCGCAGCTCATCCGGCTCGGCTTGAAGGAGCTGTCGAAGTGAGTGTTCAGATCGTAGGGTGGGCAAAGCGAAGCGTGCCCACTATCTGCAGAGCGATCGGAGACATCGTGGGCACGGCGCGAGGAGTGCCTTTGCCCACCCTACGATCTGGTTTATCCGCATGACCACTCCCCCCCGCATGGTCACGCCCGAACGCCGCAGCGATGATGTCGGCGACACCGCGCTGCGGCCGCAGTCGCTGTCCGACTTCGTCGGCCAGCAGCAGGCGCGCAAGAATCTCTCGATCTTCATCGAGGCGGCGCGCAAGCGCGGCGAGGCGCTGGATCACGTGCTGTTCGTAGGTCCCCCGGGCCTCGGCAAGACCACGCTGGCGCAGATCGTGGCGAAGGAGCTCGGCGTCGGCTTTCGCGCCACATCAGGCCCCGTGATCGCCAAGGCCGGCGATCTCGCCGCGCTCCTCACCAATCTCGAAGAGCGCGATGTGCTCTTCATCGATGAAATCCACCGCCTCAGCCCGGCGGTGGAAGAGGTGCTCTATCCAGCGATGGAGGATTTTCAGCTCGATCTCATCATCGGCGAGGGCCCGGCGGCGCGCTCGGTGAAGATCGAGCTGTCGAAATTCACCCTTGTTGGCGCCACCACGCGCGCCGGCCTTCTCACCAATCCCTTGCGCGATCGTTTCGGCATTCCGGTCCGACTCAACTTCTACACCATCGAGGAACTCGAAAGCATCGTCACCCGCGGCGCGCGCGTACTCAATGTCGGCATGAGCGCGGATGGCGCCAACGAGATCGCGCGCCGCGCCCGCGGTACGCCGCGCATCGCCGGGCGCCTGTTGCGCCGCGTGCGTGATTTCGCCTCCGCCGCCGATGCCGACAAGATCGATCGCGGGATTGCCGACCACGCGCTGAGCGCACTCGAGGTCGACGCCGCCGGCCTGGATGCCATGGACCGCCGCTACCTCACGACCATCGCGCAAAACTATGGCGGCGGCCCGGTCGGCGTGGAGACGATGGCCGCCGCTCTGTCCGAGCCGCGCGATGCGATCGAAGACATCATCGAGCCCTATCTTATTCAGTGCGGCTATCTGCAGCGCACCCCGCGCGGCCGCCTGCTCACCTCGCACGCCTTCCGCCATCTCGGCATCAGCGAACCCTCGCGCGATGCGGCGGCACAGTTCGGCCTGTTCGGCACGGACGAGAGCGACGACTGATCTGCGCGAGTGCAAAGCGCTCCAGTTCTCATGAATTTCCGGTAATGTCGTGCAGACGGTCTGCACAAGCGCACCCCAATTCCGCTCCAATCGGGCCGCATCACGAAAAGCGCATCACAACCGGGCTTCCATGATCACGCGCCGTCATCTCATCCGTTCTATCGGCGGTCTGTCCGCCCTCGGCCTCTCGACCGCCGCCTACGGCGTCGGCGTCGAGCCGGTGCTGCGGCTCCGCGTCACTCGCTATCATCTGACGCCGCGGCAATGGCCGGCCGATTTTCCGCTGAAGATCGCCGTGATCGCCGACATCCATGCCTGCGATCCCTGGATGTCGCTGGAGCGGATCGAGGCTATCGTCGATCGCACCAATGCGCTGAATGCCGACATCATCGTGCTCCTCGGCGACTATGTCGCAGGTCTTCACCAGGTCACGCGCATCATTCCATCGAGCGAATGGGCCCGGGTGCTGGCCGGCCTCAAGGCCCCGCTGGGCGTCCATGCCGTGATGGGCAATCACGATTATTGGGACGACAGGACCGTGCAAAAGGCAGGGCACGGGACGACCATCGCGCATCGTGCGCTGGAGACGGCCGGCATTCCCGTCTACGAGAACGATGCCGTGCGGCTCACGAAGGAAGGCCGCCCGTTCTGGCTTGCCGGCCTCGGCGATCAACTTGCGTTCCTTCCGGCCCGGCGCTTCCGGAGCGTGGTGCGTTTCGGCGCCGACGATCTCACCGCGACGCTAGCAAAGGTTACCGACGACGCACCGATCATCCTGCTCGCGCACGAGCCCAACATCGCGCCGCGCGTGCCCGCACGCGTCGCGGTGCAACTGTCCGGCCACACCCATGGCGGCCAGATCCGCCTGCTCGGCTGGTCGCCGGCCGTTCCGCCGCAGCATGGCCTCCGGCTTGCCTATGGTCATATCCGGCTGAGATGCGACGTCATCATCTCCGGTGGCCTCGGTTGCAGCATCATGCCGGTCCGCTTCGGCGTGCCGCCGGAGATCGTCGAGGTGACGTTGGGGCGGGGGCCGGTGGTCGTCTAGCCAGCTTGCGCCGCCGGCCGTTTTTGCGCAAAACGGGCTGGTAGCGAAAAGCGAAGAGGCTTGCGACGTGACTGCCCATCTCGACGGCGAGATCCGCGACGGCCGCCACCACATGCAGGTCCGCGTCTACTACGAGGACACGGACTTCTCTGACTTGCCATTATCGTAGTATGCAAACATGCCAATTTCTTCTGCCTTGCGGCGGTTTTCGGGGAAAAGCTTCTTGCCGAAAAGGACGGCACTGTTCAGGTATGGCGTGTATTCGTAGGGCATCCGCTTGCGGCCGGGATGCACCACAATGCAGTCGATCAAATTGCGGAAGGCGACGCGGGTTTCGATCGCTTTCGGATTGATCTTCAGCGCGCTGACGAGTTTCTTCACCTCCGAACGGTAGAGTTCGCCGAACTTCGGATGGTCGAACGGGATCACATTCTCGCTGCCATTGCCCAGCAGCCGCAAGCGCGCATCCACATTCTCCCGCTCTAGATCGCACTCATCGATACGCTTAAGCAGCTCATCCGGTTTACGACGACTGTTTGCGATCGCATATGACAGGCGCTCTATCTCGGTAGTCAGTACTCGCCGTCGACGCTCCAGGTTGTCGCGTTCACTACCTTTTTTTCGGTCTTTCTTGCGTTCCTCCTGCCAAGCACCCATCGCTTCTTCAATGGCTTTTGGCGAAAGCAATTTCGCATCGATCTTGATGGAAACATCCTCAAGTAGAACGTCCATGTCAAAGCTTCGGGTGTGCTCGCAGGTGCCTCGCTGATGCGCGTTGGCGCATGCCGCACGCGGCGCGCCGTTCCGAGACGATTGTGCAATTCGCATATGGCCGTTGCAAACGCCGCAGCGGAGTACGCCGGCAAGCGGGTGCTCATTGTTACGCGGGATCAGCGGGCGACGCTGCGGTTTACCCGTTGGTCCGAACATATGGATGGCGCGCGCGCCGCGCACTTTCTGCACCGTATCCCAGAGTTCTTGCGGAATGATTCGCAGCTCGGGATTCTTGACCAAGATGTGGCGTTCTTCCGGATTGCGGCGCTTCTGCTTCTTCTGTGTCTCCGGGTTCAGAATTGTTGAGCGAACGTTCCAATGAATTTCGCCGATGTACAACTCGTTGCCGAGAATTCCGCGACCATGACGACCACCAGTGATGCACTGATGATTCCAAGTGGAACGGCCAGCCTTGTTCTTGTGACGGGTGGCACCGGGCGAGTGCACCCCTTCGTGGGTAAGATCGGCGGCAATCTCTCGGGTTGAACGGCCCGAAGCATATTCTTTGAAAATGCGGAGTACGATCTTCGCTTCGTTCTTGTCGATCAAGCGCTCACCGGGCGCGCCAGGCTTCAGCCGATAACCGTACGCATACGCGCCGGGAATTTTTCCGTTGGCGACGGCGTTGTCGTGCCCGCGCCGAACTTTGTCAGCAAGCTGCGGCTTGTAGATCGTGTTGTAGAGACTCGCGATGCTAATATCGGTGGCGGTCGCGTAAATGCCTTTCTGATCCATTAGGTCAACGCCGTTGAACTCGAAGACCTGTTTTAGGCGCTGGATCGTTGCGGGATCGCGCGACAGCCGATCAAAGTGCTCAACGACGACCACGTCAAAGTCGTGATTTCGCACGCCGTTGAGAAGTCGCTGATAGCCATCACGCGCCTCTTCGGTAAGGCCAGACTTTGCGGCGTCTACGAATTCACCGATCACGTCCAGGTTGTTGCGTTCGGCGATCTTTCGGCAAAGCAATAGCTGGCCGTCAATCGAGGTCGCCTTTTGCATGTCGCTGGAATAACGGGCGTATAGCACGGCCCTCTTTTTCGGTGACACTATCGTCATGCCGTTCCCTTATCGGCTGTTCCAAACCGGCTTTTTCGTCCCGTGCAATTTGTCGTCCGATGGCGCGCGCCAACTCGAGCCAGACTTCCTCATTGTCGGGATTGTCCCAGCTCTGAGGGTGCGAAGGGGCAAGCGGTCGGATGATCGCTTTTTGTCTCGGATGCGATCGCGTCCCGTTACGCATTACACAGTAGCGCAGGCGATCGCGTCTGCAAGCATCAATGGCGTAGCGCGCGTGATTTCTCGAAGTTTTTCGGATGCCATCGCATGAACCTGTAGCTGAATTCTCCTCTCCACAACTTTGACAAACGTCCGCGCCAAGATAAACGCGGTCGCCGCTGGCACCGCAAAGTGCGATGTCGCGCGTTTGCGTTGCGGCTGCATGTTCGTCGTAGCGATGGGAAAACGCGGCGGAAAAAATTACGAAAAAATACTTGCGCTATCGAAACGATTCCGGCCGATCACTTGGAGGGACCGATCGCCTCCGTAAATTAAGTGGGCATGCCCGCGCTATGGCTTGCGTTTGAAAGCGCGGCAGCCGCACTCCAGTCTCCTTGCAGGGATGTCTTAGGCCTGCTCGCTAGCATCTGCACCATCCTCTCAATCCCCGTGATCGCCAGAATCTGGGAGCCGGCGCACAGCAAGGAGGCCACCGAAACACGATCCCGAGCGACCTAAGGACCCATCGAATATCCTTAAGAAGCTGCTACCGGCGCCGATCTCTAGCTGGTTCGGCGCCGAGGAACTATCTGGCAATTCTGCTGAATCCGAGTTCTGAAAACTTGACAAGCCAACCAACGCGCCTAGTGTCCTCTGTCCGAGGACTGAGGACAGCGCGGAACCATGAAAAGCCAGGATATTGTCGTCCTGCTAAAGCTCGTCAGCTTGCAGGATCATGAACACGCAACCGGGACAGACGTCCACCTGGACGGTGAGGACCCGTACTCGGTGAGAGGGCTCGGAGCCTCTCTCGGAATCAGCAAAACGGAAATCGCGGCCTCGATCAATCGCAGTCTCGCATCCGGCATGGCAATCAAGGACCGCGACACCAACCATCCAAATCCCAATCGCAGGAACCTGCGCGATTTTATTGCCCACGGGCTGAAGTTTGTTTTCCCGGCAAAACCAGGTCCGATGCAGCGCGGCGTGCCGACAGCTTTCGCCGCCCCTGTCCTAAAGGACTCGCTCCACAGCGCTGGCAGCCTGATCCACGTCTGGCCCTATGCGCGCGGCCGCGAGATGGGCGAGTCAATCGAGCCTCTGTTCAAGACCGTGCCAGAAGCCGCAGAGAAGGACGATCGCCTTTACGCCTATTTGGCTCTCGTGGACGCGATACGACTCGGTAATCAGCGCGAAGCACACCTCGCCAGCAATTTGCTTAAGGAGCGGCTAGGATGACGATCCAAGGCCGTCTCAAGGAAATGCTGAAGACAGTTGCCGTCGCGCTCGGCGATCAACTTCTTGCGCGATTGGTCTTTGTGGGCGGCTGCACAACGGCTCTCTATATAACGGATCCGGTCACGCTTGAGGGAGTAAGAGCCACAGATGATGTCGACCTGATTGTGGATCTGGCCGGCTTTCCGGAGTGGGCAAAGTTACTGGAGCAACTTCGCAAGCAGGGCTTCTCCGAGGCAGTCGACGACAATGTCATATGCCGGATGAAGCTTGGCGAGCTCAAGGTCGACTTTATGCCGGACGACGAGGAGATCCTCGGCTTCAGCAATCGTTGGTACGCAAAGGGGATCGAAACAGCCGTTGAGACGTCACTGGATGAAAACATCACAATCCGGCATCTCACCCCGCCCATGTTCATCGCAACGAAGCTGGAGGCTTATCGCGGCAGAGGTGGCGGCGACCTTATCGGCAGCCGCGACGCTGAAGATATCCTGCTCCTCGTTGACGGGCGGCAAGAACTAGTTGACGAAGTTGCCGCCGCCGATGCGGACATTCGCTCATACATTGCCGGGGAATTCAAAAGGCTACTTTCAGATCGCGACTTCGATCATTTCCTCGAAGGAAATATTCGCGGCCCGGAGGGACGTGCTGACATTGTCCGCGACCGCTTCATCGCATTGAGCAGGCTCGGCGACGGCTGACATGGCCTTTGCACTCCGCTGGCAGAGCCAGCAAGGAACAAGGACGACCGACAACCGGGATTGTGCCGGAATCGGCATACGTCAAACAGAGGTCCTCGCCATCGTCCTCGACGGTTCGAGCTCCGGAGCAAACAGTGGAGTCTTCGCCTCCGAGATTGCGCGCCGAATAGTCGATTGGTTCGTGTCGACGGACCAAGCAATCACCGTAGCGGTCCTAACTGCCCAGCTTCGGGCGACGCGTGCCGAGCTCACCGAGCATTTCCAGAGGGATTCGGCGAGCTACCTCTTGATACACGTCGGCGATGGGCGCGAGGCACTCATTCTGCACGCAGGCGATTGCCTGGTTGGCCATTACGCGCCAGCGGGCAAGGTGTCTTGGCTGGTCCAACCGCATACGCTCGCCAACGCTGTAACGCCGATGAAGATTGGCGATTTGGCAAATGATATCGGTCGTCATCGTCTTACGCGTAGCTTCCGCTCGCGAGAATTTGTCGAACCGGCTTTCTGTTCAATCCCGGTGGACAAAATGGCGCTGCTTGTGGCAACGGATGGATTCTGGGCTGAGCTGGATCACGCCCAGCAGAACGCGTTCATCCATGGCCGCATGGCGGAGCACGCCGGAGAGGGAGATGACCGCAGCGTACTTCAGATCACGCGCATCGCCGAAGATGCATTGACCAAGGTTTCAGGGACCGAGCCTCCTCGCAAGATCTACATAAAAAGCGCGCGAGCGAAGCAATTGTGGAATGCGACGAAAACCAAGAAATAATAGTGTGCTTCTGCCAAGCGAACTCCGCAGTTACGCGCTTTATCGATGAGACGCCCGACCGGACCTGGCTGTACGAGATCAAGACGAGCGAAAACGATTGCCTCAGCCGATCCCTAATGCGGGCACCACATCTTCCTCCCAGATCTGAATCGCAGGCACACCAGCCCTGGCTTCGACATTGACGCGTTCGAGCGGAACATCGGGGGCCGTCGAGCCAGAGGCCACGTATCTAAGCACTAGACGATCGTTTCCTTGATTCGAATCATATTCAGGCGGCCTCGGCAAGTTTGTAGGACCAGGTATGGATGACCGGATGGCGGTTGACGTCGTCGAT
>NZ_JADPKS010000073.1 GCF_023074175.1 Bradyrhizobium sp. 139 | reverse complement strand
GCGGCCGAGCAAGGTGCGCAGCTTCTTCAGCGCCCGGTTGGCGCGATTGAACTGCTTGGCGTGGGCATAACGCTGGTGCTGGATCAGGGCGAACTTGCCGACCCGTGTATAGGACTGGCGCAGAGTCACCCCGTGTTGCTTTGCCAGCCGCACGAGCTTCTCGCGTGCTCGGTTCAGCAGCCTGGCATCGGTGGGGAACATCACGTTCTTGGGCTGCACTGTGGTATCGACGATCACCTGTGACAGCTCGGACGGCTTGATCGCCTTGGTCCTGGTGGCCACCGACAGGCTTTCCTGGAGTAGCGCCTGCAACCGCTCCTCGCCCATGCGGTTGCGCCAGCGCGTCAGCGATGAACGATCGAACACCAGTCGGTGCTGGAAGAACTCCTCGCCGCAGAAATACTGGTAATAGGGGTTCTCAACCCAGCGCTCGCACAGTACCTCATCTGACAGGTCATAGGTGTGCTTGAGGATCGCCAGCCCGGCCATCAGTCGTGTCGGCAGCGGCGGATGACCGGGATCATCCGTGTAGACCTCGCCGAAGCGGCCTTCCAGGAACCGCCAGTCCACCGTTCGCGCCAGCCTCGCCAGCGGATGATCCATGTCGATGATCTGATCGAGCCGGGAGCGAAACAGATCCTGCTCGCCCGTCTCCCGCCGTTCCCGTGGCCGCATCTCGCTCTCCGCCGAAGCAGTGATACGACACAGAATCACGAATCAAATTTGCAAGGAATCCCCTTTCCAGCGGCCGGTTTCCGGCAAATTGGATTTCCACAGATCGTCGGTTTATGATTCCAAATCAACGGCTTGGCTATTCTTCACGGACGACTATCGACCTTGGGGCAACAGCAACAGGGTCCCGGCTCTGCGCAGCAGCGTTGCACGCTGCGGCGCGTCCGGGACACGAGAGGGTACAAAATGAAACGGGGCCCAGAGGGCCCCGCAAAAGTCTTCAACGTCCCGCGATCTTACTTGATCTTGGCTTCGCGGAATTCGACGTGCTTGCGCGCCACGGGATCGTACTTCTTCTTGACCAGCTTGTCGGTCATGGTGCGCGAATTCTTCTTGGCGACGTAGTAGAAGCCGGTGTCGGCCGAGGACACGAGCTTGACCTTGATGGTGACCGCTTTGGCCATGTTCAGAACCTCACGAATGACGGGAATCTGGAGCCGGCCAAATGGCCCGCGTTGGCCGGCAACCTAGCCAGAAACAGCTTGATGTCAAGGTTTTAGGGCTGAAAAACCACTCAAAACGGGCCGATCAGGCCTCGAAGAACCGGTTTTTCGGCCGCGGCAGGCCCAGATTCTCCCTCAAAGTGGGCCCTTCATATTCTTTGCGGAAAATCCCGCGGCGCTGCAGCTCCGGGACCACCTTGTCGACAAAATCGTCGAGCCCTGCGGGCAGGAACGGGAACATGATGTTGAAGCCGTCGGAGCCGCGACCGACCAACCATTCCTCCATCTGATCGGCGATGGTTTTGGCGGTGCCGACGAAGGCGAGCCCGCCATAGCCGCCGACGCGTTGCGCGAGCTGGCGGACGGTGAGCTTGTCGCGGGCGGCGAGGTCGACCATGCGCTGCCGGCCGCTCTTGCTGGCGTTGGTCTCGGGGATTTCCGGCAGGGGCCCGTCCGGATCGAAGCCGGAGGCATCGGTGCCGAGGATCACCGAGAGCGAGGCGATGGCGCTGTCGTAATGCACGCGGCTGTCGAGCAGCGCGCGCTTCTCCCTGGCTTCGTCGACGCTGTCGCCGACGACGACGAAGGCGCCGGGCAGGATCTTCAGGTGTTCAGGATCGCGGCCGACTTTCTCCATGCGGCCCTTGATGTCGGCATAAAGCTTCTGGCCGTCGGCGAGGCTGCCGCCGCCGGTGAACACCGCTTCCGCGGTTTCGGCCGCGAGCTGCCTGCCGTCCTCGGACGCGCCGGCCTGCACGATCACCGGCCAGCCCTGCACGGGGCGGGCGATATTGAGGGGGCCGCGCACCTTCAGGTATTTGCCGTTGTGGTCGAGCACATGCATCTTCGACGGATCGACGAATAGGCCGCTTTCGACGTCGCGAACAAAGGCGTCGTCGGCGAAGGAGTCCCAGAGGCCCGTGACGACGTCGTAGAACTCGCGGGCGCGCTTATAGCGCTCGGCGTGCTCCATGTGATCATCGAGGCCGAAATTCAGCGCCGCGTCCGGGTTCGAGGTGGTGACGATGTTCCAGCCGGCGCGGCCGCCGCTGAGATGGTCGAGCGAGGCGAAGCGGCGCGCGACGTGATAGGGCTCGTCGAAGGTGGTCGAACCCGTCGCAATCAGGCCGATCCGCTCGGTGACGGCCGAGAGCGCCGACAGCAGCGTGAACGGCTCGAACGAGGTCACGGTGTGGCTGCGCTTGAGCGCATTGACCGGCATGTTCAGCACGGCCAAATGATCGGCCATGAAGAAGGCGTCGAACTTGCCGGCCTCGAGCTTCTGGATCAGCTGCTTGATATGACCGAAGTTGAAATTGGCGTCGGGCCAGGCCCCCGGATAGCGCCAGGCGCCGGTGTGGATGCTGATCGGGCGCATGAACGCGCCAAGCTTGAGTTGCCGTTGTGCCATCGCCCGGTGTCCGTTCTTCGTGTCGTTCATCAGGACATAGGAACGAGCCGGAACTTCGCCATCGGACGAGGCGGGAAGATTATTTTGTTTTTCGCGACGCTCTCAGCACAATCCCGTCATTCCGGGGCGCCGCGCAGCGGCGAGCCCGGAATCCATTCGCGGCAGTCTCTGTGGCCCGATGGATTCCGGGCTCGCGCCAAGTGGCGCGCCCCGGAATGACGATCAGCTCAAAATATCCTTGTGCATCTTGCCGCCGTAGAAATGGAAGAACGGCACCGGTGCGTCGTGGCGGAGCGGGCCGGTGGCAAGCCGCGCGTCGAGCTCGTTGAGCACGTTGCGCGTCATTGGATGAAGGTCCGCGAGCGGCTTTGAGCCGAGCTCGACCCAGACCAGCTCGACCAGCTCGGCATCGGCATGAATCACGCCGTCGACGCGGTGGGTGATCGCGGAGGCGTCCGCGGTGAAGAACCGCGTATCGAAGCGCTTGACGCGGCCGGGCGGGGTGATCGCGCGCGCGATCAGGAATAGGCTGGAAGGGTCAGGCAGTAGGCCCGCATCCGCAAACGGCTTCCAATTGCCCTCGAGTTTGGCCTTTCCCTCGGCCTTGCGCCCGAGGCAGAGGCCGGTCTCCTCACAGGCCTCGCGGATCGCTGCAATGGCGAGCGATTTGGCGCGCGAGGCCGGTGTCTTCGGACTGCCTTTGGCGAGATTGGCTTCCAGCTCGGCAGTGATGGGCGCCGCACAGGGAACGCGGTGGTCATCCTTGTCGACGCGGCCGCCGGGGAAGACGAACTTTCCGGGCATGAACACCACCTTGTCGTGGCGCTTGCCGACCAGGACTTTTGGAACAGTGCCGCTGCGGTCGACCAGGATCAGCGTCGCCGCATCGCGGGGGCGGAAATAGGGATGGTGGTCGGCTTCCTTGCCCTCGTGGATCTTTGCCTTCTCGGCTGCCTGCGACGTATCCGTCATGTCCTCACCCAAACCGGTTTTTGATTATTGCCTAGACCGGCGGAATACCATCCGGAGGGTTGTCGTCAAAGCCGTGCATGCGCAGAGCCCATTGCAAGCCGACCACAGCTCCCTTCACCGGCTGCAACAGCGCGAGCGAGGCGACGAAGGTGAAGGGCAGGTAGGCGGCAAAGCTGAGCCAGACGGGCGTCGTGTAATTGGTCTCGATCCACAGGATGCCAGGCACCACGATATGGCCGACGATGACGATCACGAGATAGGCGGGCAAATCGTCGGCGCGATGCGGCGTGAAGTCGAGGTTGCACTTCGAGCAATTGTCCGCCGTCTTCAGGAAGGCGCGGAACAGCTTGCCTTTGCCGCAGCGCGGGCAGCGTCCACGAAAGCCGCAACTCATCGCAGCCCAGACGTCGCGCTTTTCGACGAGGCCGGTCTCGCGCGTCCAGATTTTTGGCGCCGTGTTCATCGCTACCACGCCTTGCCCTTTTCGCCCTTGCTCTTCCCCTTCTTCGCCTTGCCGGATTTCTTCTTCTCCGGCCTGTGCTTCTTCGGGCTGCGCCCGGGATGCGCCTTGAACGAGGGGCGGCGTTGCGGACCAGATTGCCTGCGGTCGCGCGGCGCGGTCTCGCCGGACGACGACAGAAGTTCGAAGCGTAGCGCACCTGCTATGGGTGCTGCTTCTATCAGACGGACGTCAACCACGTCACCCAGCCGATGCATGTTGCCGCTGCGCGTGCCGACCAGCGCGTGTCGGCTTTCGTCATAGTTGAAATATTCCGTGCCAAGGGACCTTATCGGGATCAATCCGTCGGCGCCGGTCTCGGCGAGCTTGACGAACAGACCGGCGCGCGTGACGCCGGAGACGCGGCCCTGGAAACTCGCGCCGATACGGTCGGCAAGATGATGCGCGATCAGCCGGTCGACGGTCTCGCGCTCCGCCTTCATGGCGCGCCGCTCGGTCACCGAGATGTGGGCGGCGACCTCGCCAAGGCTTTCCGGCGTCTCGCTGTCGGGCAGCGCGCCTTCGCCGAGGCCGAGCGCGCGGACCAGCGCGCGGTGCACGACGAGATCGGCATAGCGGCGGATCGGCGAGGTGAAATGCGCGTAGCGGCGCAGATTCAGGCCGAAATGACCGTAATTCTCGGAGGAATATTCAGCCTGTGCCTGGGCGCGCAGCACGACCTCGCTCACCAGCGGAAAGTGGTCGTGGCCTTCGAGCTGCGCCAGCACGCGATTGAACAAAGCGGGGCGCAGCGCGCCGCCTTTCGCGAAGGGGACGTCCAGCGTCTCCAGAAACTCTGCGAGAGCGTGGACTTTCTCCAGCGTCGGCTCGTCATGCACGCGGTAGATCAGCGGCAGCGACTTCTTCTCCAGCATCTCCGCTGCCGCGACATTGGCGAGGATCATGAACTCCTCGATCAGCTTGTGCGCATCGAGCCGGTCAGGCACGACGACGCGGTCGACCGTGCCGTCGCTCTTGAGCAGGATCTTGCGCTCGGGCAGATCGAGATTGAGCGGATCGCGTTCGTCGCGGGCGCGCTTGACGCAGGTATAGGCGGCGTAGAGCGGCCTCAGGATCGGATCGAGCAGGCGGCCGGTGATGTCGTCGGGCCGGCCGTCGATCGCGGCCTGCGCCTGCGCGTAACTCAGCTTGGCTGCCGAGCGCATCAGGATGCGGTGGAAGCTGTGCGAGCGCTTGCGGCCATCAGGGCCGATCACCATGCGCACCGCGAGCGCACCACGCGGCTCACCCGGCACCAGCGAGCAGAGATCGTTGGAGATCCGTTCGGGCAGCATCGGCACGACGCGGTCGGGGAAATAGACCGAGTTGCCGCGGTCGAGCGCATCGCGGTCGAGCGCGGTGCCCGGCTGCACGTAGAAGCTCACATCGGCGATGGCGACGTTGACGATGAAGCCGCCTCTGTTGTTCGGATCGTCGTCGGCCTGCGCATGCACGGCGTCGTCGTGATCCTTTGCATCCGGCGGATCGATGGTGACGAGCGGAACGTCGCGCCAATCCTCGCGTCCCCTAAGCTTCGCGGGCTCCGCCGCTTCCGCTTCGCGCTCTGCCGCGGGGCGGAATTGCAGCGGGATGTCGTGAGCGTAGATCGCGATCAGGCTGATCGCCTTCTCCGACTTGACCGAGCCGAGCTTCTCCTTGATCCGACCGGAAGCGAGGCCAAAGCTGCGCGAGCGGACGATGTCGACGCTGACGAGATCGCCGTCCTGGGCGCCCTGCGTGTCGGTGGTGGCGATGTTCAGCTCGCGATCGGCGGACTTCTTGTCGACGGGGATCAGCCGTCCGCCGCCTTCAGGCAGGCTGCGGAACACGCCGAGGATGCGGCTCCTGGCTTTGTCGAAAACCTTGATGATGTGGCCGCGATAGGCCGGACCTTCGGTCTCGTCCGAGCGATCGACGCGCAGCAGCGCGCGGTCGCCGACGCCGGCGGCGGTGCCGGGCTTCGGCCGGCGCGGCATTGCGATCAGGATTTTTGGCGGCTCGCCGCTTTCGACCTCGTCCCATTCGGCGGGGGAGGCGATCAGCTCGCCGTCCGCGTCGCGGCCGGTGATGTCGGCGACCAGCGTCGGCGGCAGGCTGTCCGGCTCTGAAATCTTGTGGCGCTTCTTCTTGACGACACCGTCATCGGCGAGTTCACGCAGCATGCGCCTGAGCTCGGCGCGATCGGCGTTTTTCAGGCCGAACTCGCGCGCGATCTCGCGGGTGCCGACATTTCCGTGGTTTGCCTTGATGAAGGCGACGATGGCATTCCGGTCGGGAAAGCCATGGTCATTCTTGCGTTTCACTTAACCTCTATTTCGTGCCGGCACTCTTCTTGGCCGGAGCCTTGGTCGCGGATGCCTTGGTCGGCGACGTCTTGACTGCAGAAGTCTTGGCCGTCGACGGCACGGCGGCGCGCGCCTTGCTGGTTGATTCCGTTTTCGATTTGGCCGCGGCTTTCTTCGCGGCAGCTTTCTTGGGTTTCGGCGCGGCGTCCGCGCCGTCCGCAGCCTTTTTGGCCTTGGCCGGCTTCGCCGCCTTCTTCACCTTCTTGCCGCCGCTCTTTCCGCCACCTTTGGCCGCGCGCTCGTCGATCAGCGCGATCGCCTGCGGCAGCGTGACGGTGTCCTTTTCGAATTCGGCAGGGATCGTCGCGTTGACGCCGCCTGCCGTCACATAGGCGCCGTAGCGGCCGCTCTTCACGGTGACGGTGCCGAGCGTCGGGTGATCGCCGATGGCCCTGCCGGGATCGGCGCCGAAGCGGCGGCTCGGGCCCTTCGCGACCCTTTCCGCGATCAGGGTCACCGCGCGATTGAGGCCGATGTCGAAGACTTCGTCGCCGGCCTCCAGGCTGGCGTAGGTCTTCTCATGCTTCACGAACGGCCCGAAGCGGCCGAGACCTGCGGTGATCGGCTGACCGGTTTCCGGATGCTTGCCGATCTCGCGCGGCAGCGACAACAGTTTTAGCGCGAGCTCAAGCTCGACATCGCCGGGCGAAGTGCCCTTCGGAATGCCCGCGCGCTTCGGCTTCTCGCCTTCCGCGTAGTCCTTCTGCTCGCCGAGCTGGATGTAGGGGCCGAACCGGCCGGCCTTGACCCAGACGTCGAATCCCGTGTCGGGATCCTGGCCGAGCGAACGGTCGGCGCTGGCTTCGCCATCGGCGGCGAGCTGACGGGTGTAGCGGCATTCCGGATAGTTCGAGCAGCCGACGAAGGCGCCGAACTTGCCGGCCTTGAGATTGAGCCGGCCGTTGCCGCAGCTCGGACACTGCCTGATGTCACCGCCGTCGGTGCGGGGCGGATAGATGTGCTGTCCCAGCATGTCGTCGAGCACGTCGAGCACCTGCGCGACGCGCAGATCCTTGATCTCGTCGACGGCGCCGATGAAGCCGCTCCAGAAATCCTTCAGCACCTGCTGCCAGGAGATCTCGTTGTTGGAGATGCGGTCGAGCTGCTCTTCCAGATTGGCGGTGAAGTCATATTCGACATAGCGGCTGAAGAAGCTTTCGAGGAAGGCGACGACGACGCGGCCCTTGTCCTCGCCATGCAGGCGCTTCTTCTCCAGCTTGACGTAGCCGCGGTCCTTGAGGACCTGGAGGATCGAGGCATAGGTCGAGGGCCGGCCGATGCCGAGCTCTTCCATGCGCTTGACCAGCGAGGCCTCCGAGAAGCGCGGCGGCGGTTCGGTGAAATGCTGGGTGACGGCGAGCGACTGCCGCTTCAAGGCGTCGCCCGAGCTCATCGCCGGCAGACGGCGCGAGTCATCGTCCTCCTCGTCGTCGCGGCCTTCCTGGTAGAGCGCCAGAAAACCATCGAACTTGACGACCTGGCCGGTGGCGCGCAGCTCCAGCGCACGGCCGCCGACCTTCGCCGCGATGTCGACGGTGGTGCGCTCGAGCTCGGCGGATTCCATCTGGCTGGCGATGGTGCGCTTCCAGATCAGTTCGTAAAGCCTGGCCTGATCCTGGTCGAGCTTGCGGCTCATGCTGTCGGGGCGGCGCGACATGTCGGTCGGGCGGATCGCTTCGTGCGCTTCCTGCGCGTTTTTGGCCTTGGCCTGGTACTGGCGCGGCGCCTCCGGCACATAGGCGTTGCCGTAGTCCTCGCCGATCACCTTGCGCGCCTGGGTGATCGCGGACGGATCGATCTGCACGCCGTCGGTACGCATATAAGTAATGAGTCCGGTGGTCTCGCCGCCGATGTCGATGCCCTCATAGAGGCGCTGGGCAATGCGCATCGTGTGCGCCGGCGCAAAGCCGTATTTGCGGCTGGCTTCCTGCTGCAGCGTCGAGGTGGTGAAAGGCGCCTGCGGATTGCGCCGCGCCGGCTTCGCGTCGACCGCGGTCACGGCATAAGCGGCCGCTTCCAGCGCCTTCTTGAAATCCTCGGCTTCCGCGCCGGTTCCGATGTCGAGACGCTGGATCTTCTTGCCGTCGGCACCGACCAGGCGCGCCTCGAAAGCATCGCCGCGCGGCGTCAGCAGGGTCGCGATCAGCGACCAGTATTCGCGCGCAACGAACTTTTCGATTTCGAGCTCGCGGTCGCAGACCAGCCGCAACGCCACCGACTGCACGCGGCCGGCCGAGCGGGCGCCCGGCAGCTTGCGCCACAGCACGGGGGAGAGGGTGAAGCCGACCAGATAGTCCAGCGCGCGGCGCGCCATATAGGCGTCGACCAGCGCGCCGTCGATCTGGCGCGGATGCTTCATGGCGTCCGTGACCGCCTGCTTGGTGATGGCGTTGAACACCACGCGTTCGATCTTGTGGTCTTTCAGCGCGCGTTTCTCTTTCAGCACCTCCAGTACGTGCCAGGAGATGGCCTCGCCCTCGCGATCAGGGTCGGTGGCGAGAATCAGACGGTCAGCACCCTTCAGGGACTTGGCGATGTCATTGAGCCGGCCGGCCGCCTTGGGGTCGATCTCCCAGATCATCTTGAAATTGGCCTCGGGGTCGACGGAGCCGTTCTTCGCCGGCAAGTCCCGGACATGGCCGAACGAGGCCAGAACCTCGTAGGCCGAGCCCAGATACTTGTTGATCGTCTTGGCCTTCGCCGGCGACTCCACAATGACGATATTCATGTAGTTCCAGTAACTTATGGGGAAATATTAGGCCGAATTCGAAAAGATTCGGATCGGCCGTTTCGACCCGAACATGGGTGGTGAGGCCCCCGCTGTCAAATCGAGGCGTGTTGAAAGACGCCCGGATCGGAAAAGTTTCATATCGAAAAAGTTGCAAACTACCACCTTTGAGTTGCGGCCGATGTCGGCGTAATGTTTCTGCGGGGCATGGATTCGGATGGGGTCTGGTGACTAAGCCAGGAAAGAAACGGGCGCGCGCCGCATCCGGCACGCCGGTAGGCTCGCATCATGAGGAACCGGGGGAGGGCGGGGTCGACGAAGCCGTCGCCTTCATCGCCGAGCAGGCGGCAGCATTGCGCAAGCTCGCCGAGCGCCACAAGCTCGATGTGCTGCATTATCTCCTGGGCATGACCAAGCTCGAGGCCGATGAGCACGTGCGGCTGCGGAGCAAGCGCAAGCTGTCGTGAAGCTGGTCGATAGCTAGACCGTCATCCTGAGGCGTGAGGGGAGCGATGCGCAGCATCGCGCCGGGAGCCTCGAAGGATGAGCGGCCGAGATGCAGCCGGGCCGTCGCCCTTCGAGGCTCGTCCTGCGTCGCAGGACGAGCCTCAGGATGTCGGTGAGAGATTTGAGCGCGCTGTCGTCAGGCCGACCGGCGGCGTGGCGCCGGCCGCGGCTTCAGCGTCGTGTCCGCGGGGCTGAGCAGGCGGCCGTCCTCCGCGCGCAGCTCGAGCTTCCGCACCGGGCGGCCTTTCTCGCGATCCACCAGAATCGTCGCGATCTCCTCGGGGTGATCGTCGAACGCCTCGCTCCATTGCCGCAGCGCGACCAGGATCGGGAAGGTGCCGCGGCCTTTCGGCGTCAGCACATATTCCTGATAGGCGCTGCCATCGGAGGCGGGGGCCGTTGCCAGAATGCCGTGGTCGACCAGCGCACGCAGGCGCACCGCCAGAATGTTCTTGGCCATGCCGAGCTTGCTCTGGAATTCGCCGAAGCGGCGCACGCCGAACAGCGCTTCGCGGATGATCAGCAGCGACCACCAGTCGCCGATCGCTTCCAGCGACCGCGCGATCGGGCAGGCATCGCCCTCAAAGCTCGTTCGTTTCACCATCGTGTTTCGTCCACAGTGTTGGTCAGGTTTCCCGCGCCGATCACGCGCTTGTGTGGTTGCATCATAAAACCATGTGCCCTAGATGGCAATCTAGTTTTATGATGCAACTACTGGAGGCGAACGTGAGACTGAAGAACAAGACGGCCCTGATCACCGGCGGCAACAGCGGCATTGGACTGGCGACGGCAAAACTGTTCGTGACCGAGGGCGCCAAGGTGGTGATCACCGGGCGCAACAAGGAGACGCTGGAAGCTGCCGCGAAGGAGCTCGGACCGAACGCGCTCGCGCTCGCCGCCGATGCCACCGACATTGCCGCCACTGAAGCCGCGATCAAGAAGGGCGCCGAAAAATTCGGCAAGTTCGATATCGTGTTCGCCAATGCCGGGATCGCCGGCGGCACGCCGCTCGGTTCGGCGATGCTTGAGACTTTCGAGAAGGTGATCAGCACCAACCTGACCGGCGTGTTCTTCACCGTTCAGTCGGCGCTGCCTTACCTCAATGACAATGCCTCGATCATTCTCAACGGCTCCGTGATCTCAGTGCTCGGCATTCCCGGCTACTCGGCCTATGGCGCGGCGAAGGCCGGCGTGCGCGCGATGGCGCGGATCATGGCATCGGAGCTGTCGCCGCGCGGCATCCGCGTCAACGTGGTCGCACCGGGCGCGATCCGCACGCCGATCTGGGGGCCGGCGACCGCGACGCCCGAAGCCGAGAAGGCTTTCGAGAAGCGCATCGCATTGTCGACGCCGCTAGGCCGCATCGGTGAAACAGATCACGTTGCGAAGACGGTGCTGTTCCTCGCTTCGGACGATTCTGCGCACGTACAGGGCCAGGAGATCTTCGTCGATGGCGGCGCGGTTGCCTCGCCGAGCGGCGCGCCGATCTATCGCGGCTGATCAAATGAAGTGCAAATTGAATCAGGCGGCACAGCCTGAGCGGTTGTGCCGGCCAGTCCCTCTCTTGCGAGACGTACTTCTCTGAACGTTGCGTGGTGCGTTGAACCTTCGCTTGTGCTGCAAAGACCCTTTTACGGGCAGGGGGTCATAAGACTCATTTTCAGGGAGCCCGAAATGCCGAAAGCAGCCCGCATTTCCTCGTCGATTTCAGCACGGCATATTTACTCCGAACGTTCCACCATTCCGGCCAAGCGCTTCGACAGCTCCGAGCTCATCGGCGTGGCCCTTTTCTCCGGCATCGGCCTGTTCGTATCGCTCGTCGCCGTCATCCTGGGCGTCCAGGGCTCCTGGTTTTAAATTTCGCCGAACGCACGCCCGTCGGCCAGCCGCCGCAGGCATTCCGGCGGCGGCTGACGACATTGGCGAAGCGTCAGGCCGCCTGAAGGCCGTTCGCCGCCTGGAGCGCGCCGGCGAGCGACTTCTCGCGGTGGTCCGGGCCGACCTTAATGCCGTCAGCGATGATGAATTCAGGATTCTGGATGCCCATGAAGCCTAATACGCCGCGCAGATAGCTTTCGAGGTGCTCCAGCGCCGCGGCAGGTGTATCCGCGCCGTAATAGCCGCCGCGCGAGATCGCCACGATCACGCGCTTGGCGCCGGCGAGGCCCTGCGGGCCATTCTCGCCATATTTGAAAGTCTTGCCCGCCACCAGAACGCGGTCGATCCAGGCCTTGAGCTGGCTCGGGATAGTGAAATTGTACATGGGCGCGCCAATCACCACGATATCGGCATCAAGGAATTCATTGAGCACGGCCGCGCTGGCAGCGAGGTCGGGTGCAAGCTCCGCCGGCGCGGGCGCGCCTTGCGCGGCCGCGAGGTGGGATCCGGAGAGATGGGCGAGCGGGGTCTGGGTCAGGTCGCGGTAGACGACGTCAAGTGAAGGTGTGGCCTGCCGCAGCCGGTCCACGACGGCGGCAGAAACCTGCCGGCTGACGGAGTGGGGGCCGAGCACGCTGGAGTCGATATGGAGGAGTTTCATTTGGGTCACCCATGGTATATGTTTGTAACCAGAGCTAGATGAGTGACTATCGAAATCCCCGCAAGAACGCACTTTTTTGAGCCATGGGCACATCTCTGAAACCTGCACACATCGATTTACCTGCCGCGCCAAGGTCCGATCAAAGGCCGGATCCCGAGCATGCGGATTGCCGCGGGGTCGCTTCCGTGCTGTCCCGCGTCGGCGATAAATGGAGCGTCTTCGTCATCATGATGCTGAGCGATGGGCCGAAGCGCTTCAACGAGCTCAAGCGCATGATCAACGGCATCTCGCAGCGGATGCTGACCCTGACGCTGCGAGGGCTCGAGCGCGACGGCTTGGTAACGCGCACGATTTTCGCGACCATTCCACCGCGTGTGGACTATGAGCTGACCGATCTTGGCCGCGGGCTGCAACAGCCGGTGAGGGCGCTGGGGGAGTGGGCGATCGAGCACCAGACGCAGATCGCGGCGGCGCGAGCGCGGTTCGACGCGCGCAATGCATAGCGTTTTCGAGCGAAGTGGATACCGGTTCGCGTGAAGAAAACGCGTCAAAAAAAGACCTAAAGCAGCGACACCAGCCCGCCGCCGCGGCGCTCGAGCCGGCCGGCAAGCTCGAGCTCCAGCAGCACGGTGCGCACGATCGCGGGCGAGGCGCCGGACATCCGCACAAGATCGTCGATTGAGATTGGCGTGGGGCCGAGGAGACCAGTGATCTGACCGCGGTCGTGCCCTTGCGGATCGCTCTCGAACGGCTCGCTGTCGGGCTCGCTCGCCGGATGCATCAGCGGGCGATCCATGATCGGCTGCACTGCGTTGACGATGTCGGAAGCTTCCGTGACCAGCGTTGCGCCCTGCTTGATCAGATCGTTGGTGCCGGCGGCGCGCGGGTCGAGCGGCGAGCCGGGCACTGCGAACACTTCGCGGCCCTGTTCGGCCGCCATGCGCGCGGTGATCAGCGAGCCCGAGCGGTGCGCCGCCTCCACCACCACGACGCCGAGCGCGGCGCCCGAGATCAGCCGGTTGCGGCGGGGAAAGTCGCGGGCACGCGGCTCGTGGCCGAGCGGCATCTCGGAGATCGCCGCGCCCTCGTGATCGAGGATCGAGGCGAGCAGGTCGCCATGCTCGGGCGGGTAGATGCAATCATGGCCGCCGGCGAGCACGGCGATCGTGCCGCTCTCGATGCTCGCGCGATGCGCGGCCTGATCGACGCCGCGGGCGAGCCCGGAGATGATGACAAAACCGGCTTCGCCGAGCTCGCGCGCGAGTTGGCCGGCGAATTTCAGTCCGGCGCCAGAAGCGTTGCGCGAGCCGACGATGGCGATGATCGGCCGCATCAAGGTTTTTGTATCGCCGCGCAGGGCGAGCAGCGGCGGGGCGTCATCGAGCATCGCCAGCCGCGCCGGGTAGCCGTCTTCGCCCGGCGCCTGCCAGGTGATGCCGAATTTGCGGCTTGCAGCGAGCTCGGCCTTCGCCTCATCGGCGCTACAGATGCGCCCCGATCGCTGCGCACCGCCGCGGCGCGCGAGATCGGGCAGCCGCTCCAGCGCCGCATGCGCCGTGCCGAAATGATTGACCAGCGAGCGGAAGGTGCGCGGTCCGACATTGTCGGAGCGGATCAGCCGCAGGCGGTCGATCCGGTCGGCCTCGGTCAGCAGTTCCACACTGGGATTGATGGCGTCCACGGCGTCTCCTTGCAGGCACAGCATGGAACAACCTGAGGGCGTGGGCAACAGCTGCGTGCGCTTGCGCGACCTCGTTCCGATGCTAAAAGCGATCCCAAATTGCCATGGTGCTCCCCAGGGCGGAGGAGGAATGGGGGTAGCGGGCCTGTCGCCTTCCTCAAGGCCGAGATGAATAAGGCCGATGTCACTATGCCGAGCTAGTGAAGCGGTTGAAAAGCGCGGTCTTGAGGAGACCGAAGTCAATCTCACCATGAAGCTGAAGAGAGGCGCAGTTTCCGCGATATTGTTCCTTGCGTGTGTTGCGGCCCTAGAACTCGAACAGGTAGTCTTGAAGGAAATCTAGGCGGGGTTGTCGGTGTTTCAGCGTTGGTTGGTCTGGCTACTATTCGCGGCCATCATGGGATTTGCGTTGGGAGGCAGCTTTGCTTGGAAAATAATGTATACGCCTCCAAGCCAACACGCATCCAACAACCAGGAAGTCGAGCAGCCCGCCGAACATCATGACCATAAGAACGGGTTTTGGGAAAAAGCGTCCGACGATCCCGTTGCCTATTTCACCCTTTGGCTGGTCGGATTCACCGGAGTTCTTGCTGTCTCGACCATAGGTCTCTGGATAGTAACTTGGCGGGCTAGTGCTTCGCAGGCCCGCGACATGCAGGAATCCATCGCGGCTGCTAAGGATTCCGCCGACATCGCGCGGACCTCCCTGATTTCTACGCAGCGGGCCTACGTTCGCGTCGCAAACTTCCCTTGGCTATGGCGCGGTGATACCGACAGGCCGGGAAAGGTTTTCTATGACATAACTCCCATCATCGAGAACGGCGGAAATACGCAAACTGTTGATGCTAAAATTAACGTCAACTTTGCTCTTAGCGACGACCCATTGCCGCAAGGTTTCGATTTCCCATTTGCGGCCGACCACGGTTTTACGCTGATAGGGGCTCACCAAGCAGTTGGCGCAGGCAACGTTGTCATTCTCGACGACGACCTACTCTCGGTACAAAGCGGGAAAAAATTCTTCTACATCTGGGGAGTTGTCACTTACCGAGATGTTTTCCCCAATACCCCAGAGCGCGTTACTGAATTTTGTACCCAGATCAGTAGAGTCCTTGGGAACCCCTTGGACCCCCGTGAGATTGGCAATCCCAAGGGTACTACAGTCGAAATTCACTTCCGTATATACCCAGAGCACCAAAGGACAACTTAGCGACAGCCGCCCAGTTGATCCCTTCCGGCCCTTGTGGCGTTTGCTCCACAATGCCGCGCGGCCCGACATTGTCGGAGCGGATCAGCCGCAGACGGTCGATCCGCTCGGCTTCGGTCAGCTCCACACTGGGATTGATGGCGTCCACGGCGGCTCCTTGCAGGCGCAGCATGGAACAACCTGAGGGCGTGGGCAACAGCTGCGTGCGCTTGCGCGGCCTCGTTCCGATGCTAAAAGCGATGCCAATAAGAAGGGTTTTGCCATGATCTCACTCGCCGACCTCCAGCGCCGTATCGAAGCGGGCGAGCTTTCGCCTGATGCCGCCATCGCCCAATCGCTCGCGGCAATCGAGGCCAAAGAGAAGGATGTCCGCGCCTTCGTCCGCCACGACAAGTCGGCCAAGGCGCAAGCCTCCGGTCCGCTGCGCGGCATCGCGGTCGGCATCAAGGACATCATCGACACCGCTGATTTCCCGACCGAGATGGGCTCGCAGATCTATCGCGGCTGGCAGCCGCGCAGCGATGCGCCGGTCGTGATGATGCTGAAGCGGGCAGGCGCCACCATCATCGGCAAGACCACGACCACGGCGTTCGCCTCGCGCGATCCGACCCCGACGCTCAATCCGCACAATCCTGGCCATACGCCGGGTGGCTCGTCCTCGGGCTCGGCCGCGGCCGTCGGTGCCGGCATGATCCCGCTGGCGCTGGGCACCCAGACCGGCGGCTCGGTGATCCGGCCCGCCGCCTATTGCGGAGCTGCCGCGATCAAGCCGTCGTTCCGGATGCTGCCGACGGTCGGCGTGAAATGCTATTCATGGGCGCTCGACACGGTCGGCCTGTTCGGCGCGCGCGCGGAAGATCTCGCGCGCGGACTGCTCGCGATGACCGGCCGCACCGAATTCTCCGGCATCGTCCCGGTGAAGGCGCCGCGCATCGGCGTGGTCAGGCAGGAGTTTGCCGGCGCAGTGGAGCCGGCCGCCGAAGAGGGGCTGCAAGCCGCAATCAAGGCGGCGACGCGCGCCGGCGCCAGCGTGCAGATCATCAACCCGCCCGAGGCGGTGCAGGAGGCCTGGCGCATCCATCCGGTCATCCAGGATTTTGAGGCGCATCGCGCGCTCGCCTGGGAGTTTTCGGAGCATCACGACGAGATCGCGCCGCTGCTGCGCGCCAGTCTCGATGCGACCGCCGGACTGACGCCGAAAGACTATGACGAGGCGCGGCGGATTGCCCGGCGTGGCCGCCGCGAACTCGGCGAGCTGTTCGAGGGCGTCGACGTGCTGCTCACCTATTCGGCGCCCGGCACGCCACCGGCCAAGGAGCTCGCCTCCACCGGGGACCCCCGCTACAACCGGCTCTGGACGCTGATGGGTAATCCCTGCGTCAACGTGCCGGTGCTGAAGGTCGGCGGCCTGCCGATCGGCGTGCAGGTGATTGCGCGCTTTGGCAATGATCCCGGTGCGCTCGCGGCTGCGTGGTTCCTGGAGGATGCGCTAGCGAAATCAGGCTAGCGCGAGTTCGGCAGTTACAGGTGTTGCGCGTCGCATCTCGGCGGGCGCTGTCACGGCGGCTTGACCGAGCCAGCGCTCGGCGGCCTCGCGGCCGCTTCGGTGCAACTGCCGGATGAAGCCGCGGCCGAGATCGGTCGAAGAGCGCTGCGCCAGGCCGTCGACCGAGTCCTCCGCCGCGATCCTGAACAGCCGCAGCGCGGGCGCTGCGCTTGATTGCGCCCACTTGATCGCTGCGACCTCGGCATTGAGCGCGGCGTTGGCCGTGATCTGGTCGAGACGGCGGTCGATGCCGGCGAGCGTGATCGGCACGTAATTGTCGCGTGCAGGCGTGACCTGCACGAGCAACAGGTCGGAGTTTGTCGTTTCCTGCGCCAGCCGCAGCAGCGGCGGATTGCCGCCAAAACCGCCGTCCCAATAGGCCTCGCCGTCGATCTCGACCGCGCAGTGAACCAGCGGCGGGCAGGTCGAGGCCAGCGCGACATCGGCGGTGATCGCGTCGTTGCGAAAAATCTGCTGTTGCCCGTCGCGGATCCGCGTCGCCGCGATCAGCAGCCGCGGGCACTTGGCGTCGCGCAAGGCGGCAAAGTTGATGTCGCGCGACAACGCCTGACGCAGCGGATCCAGATCGAAGGGATCGAACTGGCCGGAACGCAGCGTCGGTCCGAACGCGACCGAGCTTCCCGCCGGCGAAAAGCCGCCGACCAGCATCAGCGAGCGGAACGAGGCCTCGTGCATCAGCCGGACCCAGAACCGGTTGAGCCGGGCGCGGGCGCCTTCGCGGCCGCCTTCGGCGAAGCCGGAGGCGAGCAGAAGCGCATTAATCGCGCCGGCGCTGGCGCCGCTGATGGTGTCGATCTCGATGGTCGGCTGTTCCAGCAGTCGCTCCAGCACGCCCCAGGTAAAGGCGGCAAAGGTGCCGCCGCCCTGAAGGGCCAGCGACAATCTTTGCGGCGGCCATTGCTTCGGCGCCTGATCGTGCGCGATGGTCGCGGCGACAGTGACAACCTCGGCCGGTTTCCGCGCGTCCACGATCGGATCGTGCCTGCGCGATGGTGGCGAGATGGAAGCAGGCTCCGGAGCAGAAAGCGGCGAGGGAACATCGGACCAGATATCCGTCGCCGAGAGCAGCCGGCTTGCTGCGGTGCGCGCAGCCCCTTGCAAACCGCCCTCGTCTTGCGCGCTGACAATCTTCTCGCTCATTCTGAGCAACCACGTAGGGCCGTTCCCACGATCAGGATGACAGGCCAGGAATCCATTCGCCCATACAGCCGTGATTCGGCCGAAAGACGCGAACGCATTCGCGATATAATGCAGAAGGGGTGCTGCGGTATCCGTAGATCCCGCTTATCCCTTCTCGCCGATCCGGCTCTCGGCGCCCGATTGCAGCCGCTTGATGTTCTCGCGATGCGCGTAGAACAGCAGCAGCGTCAGCACCGCCGCCAGCGCTGCTAGTGCGAGTTGGCCGAACCACCACAGGAACAGCGGCGTGATGAAGGCCGCCACCAGCGCCGAGAGCGAGGAATAGCGGGTGGTGAAGGCGGTCGCTAACCAGAGCAGGCAGAACACCACTGCGGCCGGCCAGAACAGGCCGAGCATGATGCCGATATAGACCGCGACGCCCTTGCCGCCTCTGAACTTGAGCCAGACCGGGAAGAGATGGCCGAGGAAAGCGCCGAGGCCCGCCAGGATCGCCGCATTGGGGCCTGCGATGTAGCCGGCGATGATGACCGCCGCCGTGCCCTTGAGCGCATCGAACAGAAGGGTGGCCGCGGCGAGACCCTTGCGGCCCGTGCGCAGCACATTGGTGGCGCCGATACTGCCGGAACCGATCGAGCGCAAATCCTGCGTGCCGGCGAGCTTGGTGAGGATCAGCCCGAACGGAATCGAGCCGAGGAGATAGCCGATGACGAACGCCACCGGCAGGAACGCATCAAGTCCCATCGCCGCATCTCCATGCCGAACTGCGACGCCACGCATGATCCTGGCCCGATGCGCCGTCGCGGCGCAGGGCGAGGTCTGTAACCATCACCCTAGACATGCTCATAGACCGTCCGTCCGCCGACGATGGTCCGCACCACGCGGCCTGTAAAGCGGGCTTCGTCGAACGGCGTGTTCTTGCAAGGCGATTTGAGATCGGCGGGGTCGACCACCCAGGGCGTATCGGGGTCGATCACGATGACATCTGCCGGTGCGCCCACACGCAGGGTTCCTCCGGGCAGGCCCAGAAGCTCGGCCGGCCGGGTCGACATCGCCCGGATCAGCATCTTCAGTTCCAATTCGCCATTATGCACAAGGCGCAAGCCCGCCGGCAGCATGGTCTCGAGCCCGATGGCGCCGCTTGCTGCCTCCGCGAACGGCAGGCGCTTGCCCTCGACGTCCTGCGGATTGTGGTCGGACATGATGACGTCGACGAGGCCGGAGGCAACGGCGGCGACCAGCGCGCGGCGGTCGTCCTCCGTGCGCAGCGGCGGCGATAGCTTCAGGAACGTCCGGTAGGGGCCGATGTCGTTCTCGTTGAGCGCGAGGTGGTTGATCGAGACCGAAGCGGTGACGGGGAGCCCGGCATCGCGGGAGCGTTTGAGGATGTCGAGCGAATCGGTGCAGGACAGCGAGGCTGCGTGATAACGTCCGCCGGTGAGTGCGACGAGGCGCATGTCCCGCTCCAGCATCACGGCCTCCGCCGCGTTCGGGATGCCCATCAGGCCAAGTCTCGTGGCGAACTCGCCCTCGTTCATCACGCCTTCGCCGACGAGCTTGGGATCCTCGGTATAGTGCACGACCAGCGCGTCGAAATCGCGCGCATAGGTCAGTGCCCAGCGCATCACCTGCGCATTGGTCACGCTCCTGTCGCCGTCGCTGAAAGCAACCGCGCCGGCCGCTTTAAGGAGCCCGAACTCGGTCATCTCCTCGCCGCGCATTCCCTTGGTCAGCGCCGCCATCGGCAGGATGTTGACGATTGCGGTATCGCGGGCGCGGCGCATCACGAAATCGACGGTCGCGGAATTGTCGATGACGGGCTCGGTCTCGGCCTGGCAGATGATGGTGGTGACGCCGCCGGTCGCGGCGGCCTGGCTCGCCGAGGCGAAGGTCTCGCGATGGCTGAAGCCGGGCTCGCCGACAAAGGCGCGCATGTCGATCAGCCCGGGGGCCACGATCTTGCCGGAGCAGTTGACGATGTCGGTGCCCTCGGGGACGCCGGCCGCGCCGATGCCCCGCCGGGTCTCGCGGATGGTGCCATCGGCGATCAGAACGTCGCCGGGACCGTCAAAATCCCGGGAGGGATCGACGACGCGGGCATTGGCAAGCAGGATGGGTCGTCGGTCGGTCAACATGAGCATCACGCGTTCGGCAGGTTGCGGGCAAGCGCTTCCAGCACGGCCATGCGCACCGCGACGCCCATCTCCACCTGTTCGCGGATCAGGGACTGGGCGCCGTCGGCCACAGCTGAGTCGATCTCGACGCCACGGTTCATGGGGCCGGGATGCATCACCAGCGCATCGGGTTTTGCATAGGCCAGCTTCTTCTGGTCCAGCCCGAAGTAATGGAAGTACTCGGAGGAGGAGGGTACGAAGGAGCCGTTCATGCGCTCGCGCTGGAGCCGCAGCATCATGACAATATCGGCGCCTTCCAGCCCGGCGCGCATATCGCGGGCGACCTCGACACCCATCCGCTCGAGTCCGGGCGGCAGCAGCGTGGAGGGGCCGACGACACGGACGCGGGCGCCCATGGTGTTGAGCAGGATGATGTTGGACCGGGCCACGCGCGAATGCAGCACGTCGCCGCAGATCGCAACGACGAGGCCCTCGATGCGGCCCTTGTTGCGGCGGATGGTGAGGGCATCCAGCAGCGCTTGTGTGGGATGTTCGTGCGCGCCGTCTCCGGCATTGATCACGGAACCGTCAACCTTGCGGGCCAGCAGTTCCACGGCGCCGGAAGCGTGATGCCGCACCACCAGGATATCCGGGTGCATGGCGTTCAGCGTCACCGCGGTGTCGATCAGCGTCTCGCCCTTTTTCATGGACGAGGAGGACACCGACATGTTCATGACGTCCGCGCCCAGCCGTTTGCCGGCGAGTTCGAACGAGGACTGGGTCCGGGTCGAGGCCTCGAAGAACAGGTTCACCTGCGTCCGTCCGCGCAGGACGGTGCGCTTCTTGTCAACCTGCCGGTTGAGCTCGACATATTCTTCGGACAGGTCGAGGAGGCCGGTGATGTCGGCCGCGGAAAGGCCCTCGATGCCGAGCAAATGCCGGTGGCCGAGGACGAAGGTCGATTTCGATGTCATTAAAACGAGAGCTATAGGCGGGGATGGTGGAGGGGGCAAGGGCCAATGACGGGGCGGGGACTTATCCCCTGATCTGTCGGGCTTGTTGCGTGGCGTCCAATCCGAGCTGTTGCGGTCGTCATGCCCGGGCTTGTCCCGGGCATCCACGATCTTCTATCGCATTTGACGCAAAAAGAACGTGGATGGCCGGGACAAGCCCGGCCAGGACGGGTGTGGAGGAAACCTGATGAGATTACTTTTAGCCGCGATTGTTGCGACGAACTTCATCAGCGAATCCCACGCCCAGTCGCTGCCCGGCGGCTTCGTCTATTTGCGCGACATCGATCCCAGCATCATCCAGGACATCCGCTACGCCACCTCGAACAATTTCGTCGGCCGTCCGCTCGCCGGTTACGGCGCCGATGAATGCGTGGTGAAGCGGGAGGTGGGGCTGCGGCTGAAGGCGGTCCAGCAGGAACTGGCGGCGCAAAGCCTGTCGCTCAAGATGTTCGACTGCTACCGGCCAGCGCGGGCCTCGCTCGATATGGTCAAGTGGTCGCAGAGCGGCCGCGAGACTGCCGCGGAGCGACACTACAATCCCAAGATTCCCAAGACCGAGCTGTTCCGCCTGGGCTACATCGCGAGCCGCTCGCAGCATTCCACGGGCGCGGCGCTCGATCTTACGCTTGTCGATCTCAAGGCCCACAATTCGGGCAAATATGACCCGTCAAAAGCCTATGCCGACTGCACGGCGCCGGTCGAGGCGCGATTGCCGGAGGGCAGCGTCGACATGGGCACAGGCTATGACTGCACGGACACCAAAGGGCATACCGCGGCATCGTCGATCAATCCGGATCAGCGCGCCTGGCGCAAGCGGCTGGTGGCTGCGATGGCCAAGCAAGGCTTTGTGAACTATTCGAAGGAGTGGTGGCATTTTTCGCTGCCGGGGGCGGGTGGGGCGGCCTATGATTTCCCGATTCCGCCGCGGCGGAACTGATCCCGCGCCGAGGAACAAGATGACCCAGCCCAGCTTCGCGACTCACGAGGTCTTCAACCAGTCGCCGCCGCTCGAGGACGTCGATCTGTTCGCCATGGATCGGCCGCTGGTCGAGGCGGTGAAGGCCAATGGCGGCGCGGCGGCGGAACGGGCGCTGTCGGAGTTCGGGAAGCATTGGGGCTCGGCCGCGATGGCGGATCGCGGGCGCGTCGCGAACGAGAACACGCCGAAGCTGCGGACATTTGATTCCAAGGGCAACCGCCGCGACCAGGTCGAGTTTCATCCCGCCTATCACGAGCTGATGGCGCACAGCGCGCATGCCGGCGTGCACAATTCGACGTGGACGACGGATGGAAAGCCTGCGGGCGATGCCGCCGAGGTCATTCGTGCGGCAAAATTCTACATCGCCGCGCAAGTCGAGACAGGGCATCTCTGCCCGATCACGATGACGCGCGCCTCCGTCGCGGCGCTGGCGATGCAGCCGGATCTGCTCGGCAAGGTGATGCCGGTGCTGTCGACCAAGAGCTATGATCCCGCCTTCGCGCCGTGGTGGGACAAGCGCGGCATGACGCTCGGCATGGGCATGACCGAGAAGCAGGGCGGCACCGACGTGCGCGCCAACATGACGCGCGCGGTGCGCGATGGGCACGCCTATCGCATCACCGGCCACAAATGGTTCATGTCGGCGCCGATGTGCGATGCGTTCCTGGTGCTGGCGCAGGCCGACCAGGGGCTGACCTGCTTCTTCATGCCGCGGTTTGCACCTGATGGCTCGGTGAATGCAATCCAGTTCCAGCGTCTGAAGGACAAGCTCGGCAACCGCTCCAATGCGTCGTCCGA
Organism: Bradyrhizobium sp. 139; assembly: GCF_023074175.1. Taxonomy (GTDB): domain Bacteria; phylum Pseudomonadota; class Alphaproteobacteria; order Rhizobiales; family Xanthobacteraceae; genus Bradyrhizobium. Next base: position 179,685 of record NZ_JADPKS010000073.1, on the reverse strand, counting down.
GGTCGAGTTCGTCGGCGCCTACGCGGAAGCCGTCGGCGAGGAGGGCAAGGGCATCCGCACCATCATCCAGATGGTGCAGCTCACGCGCCAGGACTGCGCGATCGCCTCCGTCGGCCTGATGCGCTCGGGGCTCGCGCATGCGCTGCATCATGCGCGTCACCGCAGCGTGTTCCAGAAGCATCTCGCCGATCAGCCCCTGATGCAGGCGGTGTTGTCGGACATGGCGCTGCATGTCGAGGCGAGCGTCGCGCTGGTTATGCGGCTCTGCCGCGCGTTCGAGCGCACGCCGCACGATGCCGCGGACGCCGCCTACATGCGGCTGCTCACGCCCGCGATCAAATACTGGACCTGCAAGAGCGCGCCGGCGTTTCTCTACGAGGCGATGGAGTGCCTCGGCGGCAATGGCTATGTCGAGGACGGCATCCTGGCGCGTCACTACCGAGAGTCGCCGGTCAATGCGATCTGGGAAGGCTCGGGCAATGTGATGTGCCTCGACGTGCTGCGCGCGCTCTCGCGCGAGCCGGATGCGGCGATGGCGGTGCTGCAAGGACTTGCGGCTGAGACGAAGGGCTTGTCCGGAGCAGGCGAGGCGACCTCTTTCGTCGGCGAGAGCTTCCGCCGCGCGGACGGCGAGCGCGTCGCGCGGCTTGCGGTCGAGAAGCTGGCCCTGCTTGCCGCAGCCGCCGCGCTCAACGCTGTGTCGCCCCGCCATGCCGAACTGTTCGCCGTCACGCGGCTCGCTGCTAACCACGCCAGCATGTATGGCGCCGTGGACCTGGAGAGCGGTGAGGTGCGTGCGCTGCTGGAGCGGGCGCTGCCTTGAACGGGGCATGCTGTCACCACATCGTCATGGCCGGGCACAGCCGTCAAGGACGGCGTCGCTTCCGCTCGCCTACGTCCCGGCCATGACGGCCGCTCGATAGACTGCTTCTAACGAAAGCCCCTGATGGACTCCCTCAATCCCGACTATCCGCCGCTCACCGAGACGCCTGCGGACGCGCCGCGCGTCTGGATGTTTGTGGGTACCGCGCTGTGGGGCCTGCTGATCTTCATCGCGATGTTCCTTGGTCAGGTTGGCGCGATCCTTGTGCTGGCGGCGCTGCGCGGGCTCCCGATCGACATGGCCTCGATCCAGCTCGTCGGCCGCGAGCCCCAGGCGCTCGCGCTGTCGGTCATCATGGGCCTGCCTACGACGCTGGCCGCGGTGTGGCTTGCCATCCGCATCAAGAAGGCATCCTTCGTCGACTATCTCGCGCTGCGTTGGCCATCCTGGACGCAAATCCTGTTCGGCGCCGTCGGTCTCATCCTGCTCGTCGTGGCCTGGGAGGCGATGTCGCGGAGCCTCGGCCGCGAAGCGACGCCGGGCTTCATGACCGATCTGCTGAAATCGGGCCGCGACAAGGGCGCCGCGTTGTTGCTGCTGTTCGCCTTCAGTGTTGCTGCGCCGATGTCGGAAGAGGTTTTGGCGCGTGGCTTCCTCTATCGCGGCTGGTCGGCGAGCTTCCTGCGCGTGCCCGGCGCGATCATCCTGTCGTCGCTGGTGTGGACGGTCGTGCATCTGCAATACGACATGTACTTCCTCGCCGAGGTCTTCACCATCGGTCTGTGGTTCGGCTATATGCGCTATCGCGCCAACTCGCTCTGGCTCACCATCATCCTGCATGCGCTGAACAACATGACCGCGGTGGTGCTGACGATGTGGTTGGGGAGCTGAGCCGCTTCGTCATTGCGAGGAGCCCTTGCGACGAAGCAATCCAGCGTCTCACCGCAGTGGCAGTCTGGATTTGCTTCGCTGCGCTCGCAACGACGACTTCTAAGCAACCAGCGCGATCGCGATCGGCATCGTGATCGCCGCCAGGATGGTCTGCAGCGTGATGATCTGCGCCAGCAGCGGCGCGTCGCCGCCCATCTGGCGGGCCAGCACATAGGCGCTGGGCGAGGTCGGCACCGCCGCGCAGATCGCGACGATCGCCAGGCTGTCGCCGGAGAGGCCGAACCACGCCGCCAGCGCCAGCGCTATCGCTGGCATCAGGACCAGCTTGAACGCCACGCCGATCGTCGCGCTCACGCTCGGGCGGAGCAGGCCCTTGAGCTGCAGGCCGGCCCCGGTGACGAGCAGGCCGATGGCGAGCGAGGAGCGGCCGAGGGCATCCGCGACCTCGTGCCAGATTTTTGGCAGCGGCAGATGGACGACATTGACGATGAGGCCGATCACGCAGGCCCAAATCAGGGGATTGCGGATCACCGTCATGACGATGGCGCGCCCCGATTGCTTCGCGGGAGATGCGAAGTGGGCGAGCACGGTGACGCTGAACACGTTGACCAGCGGAATGATCGCGACCATTGCCACCGAGGCCAGCGCCAGTCCGACGTCGCCGAACATGTTGGCGGAGACCGAGAGCGCGACATAGGTCTGCCAGCGCGTCGCGCCCTGGAAGATCGAGGTGAAGGCGGGGCCGTCGATGTCGAGCCGCGCGAGGGCCGGGCGCAGCGCGAGGCACAGCAGCGACATCGCAAGCACCGACAGCAGCAGCGCGCCGCCGACGCCGGCGACCGGCACCCTGGAGAGGTCCGCCTTCACCAGCGTCTGGATCAGCAGCATCGGGAACAGCACGAAATAGGTCAGCCGCTCCAGCCCGTGCCATTGCGTGTCGAGCCGCATCAGGCTGTGCCTCAGCGCCACGCCGAGCGCGATGAGGATGAAGACCGGCAGCAGCGCGGCGATTACGATGGCCATGGATCAGCCCGATGCTGCGCGCAGATTGGCGAGGCGGTCGAGCGCGCCTTGCAGGATGAAGATCGCTGCGTGCTCGTCGATCACCTCGGCGCGCTTGGCGCGGCTGACATCCATGCCGATCAGCTCGCGCTCGACCGCTGCGGTCGACAGGCGTTCGTCCCAGAGGCCGATGGGAAGCGTGGTGAGGCCGGCGAGGTTGCGGGCGAACGCCCGGGTCGACTGCGCGCGCGGGCCCTCGCTGCCGTCCATGTTGATGGGAAGGCCGAGCACGAAGCCGACCGCCTTGCGCTCGGCCGCGATCGCCAGCAACCGCGCCGCGTCCTGCTTGAACGCCTTGCGCTGGATGGTCTCGACGCCGGTCGCGAGGCGCCGGTCCGGATTGGACACGGCAACGCCGATGGTCTTGGTGCCGAGATCAAGGCCAACCAACCCGCCGCGTTCGGGCCAATGGGTTGCAGCATCGATCAGGGGCAGGACAAGAGCGGGCATGGTTTAGCGCATATCACGCGTCGCGCTGCGGAGTGAACCCGGAAATGGATGCACTGACGTTATTCGGCCTGTTTGCCGTGACCGCGATGCTGGTCTGCTATGCCATGGAGGATCGCAGCCACTGGTTCGTGCTGCTGTTTGCCGGAGCCTGCGCGCTCGGCTCGGCTTACGGCTTCATGCAAGGCGCCTGGCCGTTCGGCCTCGTCGAGGCGATCTGGACGGTCGTTGCATTGCGGCGCTGGCAGTTCAGGCCGCGATGACGTCGTCGTCTTTCTTCAGGCAGGAGATGAAACCTTTGAGCGCGCTGTATTGATGCCCGGCGCGCTGGATGAAGAGCGTCTCGACCCGCGCGTGCGACGGGCCCAGCGTGTGGATGGTCACGCTGCCGCTCATCGCGCTGCGTTCGACCACGGCGCGCGGCAGCAGTGTGACGCCCATGCCGGCGGCGACGCAGCCGATCATGCCGTCGAGCGTGCCGAGCTCGAAGCGCGCCGCCGACGGCCAGCCGAACTCGACAAAGATTTGTTCGAGACGCTGGCGGTAGGTGCAGCCGGTGCGAAACACCAGCGCCGTCGGGCCCGATTCCGGCGTGCCGGCTCGCAGCTCGGCCAGCGAGGCCCAGCGCCGCGTGCTGACCAGCACCAGCTCTTCGCGGAAGGCGCTGGTCGCTGAGAGGTCAGCATGTGCGATGGGACCGGCGACGAAGGCGCCGTCGAGCGCGCCTTCGAGCACGCCAGCGACGAGGTCGGTGGTGGTTGCCGTGCGCAGGCTCAGCCGCACGGCGGGGAAGTTGCGGTGGAAATCGGCGAGGAGGGGCGGCAACCGCACGGCTGCCGTCGTCTCCATCGAGCCGATCGCGAGCGGTCCCTTGGGCTCGCCATCGTCGCGCGCGGCGAGCACGGCCTCGCGCGATAGCGCAGCCATCCGCTGCGCGTAGGGCAAAAGCCTTTTGCCGGCGCCGGTCAGCGTCATGCCGCGGCTGTGGCGTTCGAACAGCACTGTGCCAATCTCCGCTTCCAGCGCCTTCACGCGCTGGGTGACGTTGGATTGCACCGTGTTGAGCTCTTCGGCTGCGCGGGTGATGCCGCCCGCACGGGCGACGGCGGCGAAGGTCTGGATGTCACTAAGTTCCATGGCGTCGTTTCGCTTTTGAGATGGCAGCGTTCTCTAGAATTCAATTTTGAAGAATGCTATTCGCGCCTAGTGTTCCTGTCCAGAGCGGGAGGACCCATGCCGATCACCACGCCACTGACGGAGCTTCTCGGGATCAAGCATCCGATCCTGTCGGCGCCGATGGATACGATCGCAGGCAGCCGGCTGACCCGCGCCGTCAGCGGAGCAGGCGGATTTGGGATTTTGGGCGGTGGCTACGGCGACCGGGCGCGGCTGGAGGCCGAGACCAGAGAGCTGAAGGGTTTTGCACCGTTCGGTATTGGCTTTATCACCTGGAGCCTGGCAAAGCAGTCTGAGCTTCTCGACCTCGCGCTCGACGCCGAGCCCCAGGCCATCATGCTGTCATTCGGCGATCCCGCGCCGTTCGCGCCGCGGATCAAGGCGCGCGGCGCGCGATTGATCTGCCAGGTGCAGAGCGAGGACATGGCGAAGCAGGCGCTGGACGCGGGGGCGGACATCCTGATCGCACAGGGTACGGAAGCCGGCGGCCATGGCGCATCGCGCACCACGGTCGATATCGTCCCCGCGATTGTCGACCTTGCGGCGGGGCATGTGCCCGTAGTTGCTGCCGGCGGAATTGCTGATGGTCGCGGCCTGGCGGCGATGATGATGCTGGGTGCGTCCGGGGTGCTGATCGGGACACGTTTCTATGCAAGTGTCGAGGCCAACGGTGCCGAAGCGGCGAAGCAGCGCATTCGCGCCGCAACTGGCAACGACACGGTCAGGGGCGTCATCGCCGATTGGTCGCGCAGCCTGTTCTGGCCGGCGCCTTTCACCGCGCGCACGCTGGTCAACGACCATATCAACAATTGGAGCGGCCGCGAGATCGAGCTCATGCAACGCGCGGCCGAAATTGCCGTTGAATATGCTGCCGCGAGAGCCGCGGGCAATTTCGAGGTCGCTGCGGTCTTTGCCGGCGAGGCCGTTGGCCTGATCGATGATATTCCGCCCGCGGCGGAAATCGTCGAGCGGATCGCGAGCGAGGCGGAGCAGCTTCTCGCGGGTCGGCGCAACTCCATTGCTATCGTCGCCTGAAACACGAGAGACACAACCATGTGGCCTGACCGTCGACTGATCGATCTCTTCAAGACCGAATTCCCGATCGTGCTGGCGCCGATGGCCGGCGTGATGGACGCGGAGCTGGTGATCGCGGCCGCGGAAGGCGGCGGGCTCGGCTCGCTCCCGAGCGCGATGCTGTCGCCGGAGAAGGCGCGCGAGCAGATCAACATCATCCGCCAGCGCGTCCGGGCTCCCGTCAACATGAACTTCTTCTGCCACACGCCGGTCGAGCTCGACGCGGCGGCCGAAGCGCGCTGGAACGCGCGTCTCGCGGGCTATTATCGCGAGCACGGTCTCGATCCGGCGGCGCCGGTCAACGCGGCGAACCGTGCGCCGTTCGACGCAGGTTTCTGCGAAGTCGTCGAGGAGCTGAAGCCGGAGGTCGTCAGCTTCCATTTCGGCCTGCCGGATCAGACGCTGCTCAAGCGCGTCAAGGCGGCCGGCTGTCTCGTGATTTCCTCGGCGACTACAGTGAAGGAAGCGGTCTGGCTCGAGCAGCACGGCGCCGATGCCGTGATCGCGCAGGGTGCCGAGGCCGGCGGTCATCGCGCCATGTTTCTGACCGAGAATATCGGCGAGCAGCCCGGTACGTTCGCGCTGGTGCCGCAGGTGGTGGATGCGGTGAAGGTGCCCGTGATTGCGGCCGGCGGCATCGCGGACGGGCGCGGCATCGCAGCCGCCTTCGCGCTCGGCGCTTGCGGCGTGCAGATCGGCAGCGCTTACCTGCGCTGTCCGGAATCCAAGGTGAGCGCGGCTGGCCGCGCCGCGCTTGCCGCGGGGCGCGATGATTCCACGGTCATCACCAACGTCATGACCGGACGGCCCGCCCGCGGGGTCCAGAACCGCCTGATGCGTGAGGTCGGCCCGATCTCACCGGATGCGCCGCCCTTTCCCCACGCCGCAACGGCGCTGGCACCGCTGAAGGCAGCGGCGGAGAAGCAGGGCAGGGTCGATTTCACTAATCTCTGGGCCGGTCAGGCGGTTGCCATGGGGCGCGAGCTGCCGGCGGCCGAATTGACCCGGGATCTCGCGAAATCGGCCCTGGCGCGCCTGCGCCAGATGGCAGGCTAGCTGACAGCGCCGGTTGCGGCGCAAAAGCGGCCTCTGCTATACGGCGGGTGGTTTTTGCCGTGAGAGGCCGTATATAATGTCCGTCGACGCCGCTACCGTCCGCCGCATCGCGCATCTGGCGCGCATTGCGGTTTCCGAGGACGAGGTTCCGCACTTGCAAGGCGAACTCAATGCCATGCTCGCCTTTGTCGAGCAGCTCTCGGAGGTCAATGTCGAGGGCGTAGAGCCCATGACCTCGGTCACCCCGATGCAGATGAAGAAGCGGCGGGACGTGGTCAATGACGGCGAGATCGCCGACGATATCGTCGCCAACGCGCCCGCGACCGAAGGTCACTTCTTTATGGTGCCCAAAGTCGTTGAATAATTTGCATAGCGTTTTCGAGCGAAGTGGAAGCCGGTTCGCGTAAAGAAAACGCGTCAAACTAAAGAGTCTTAGGACGTGGTCCGATGTGCATGCTTTGCGACGACGAGAAGGCCTATCAGGCTTACATGAACTATCTCGACAAGATGGAGCGGCAGGGCAAGGCCGCCGATCCCAATGTCGCCGTTAACGCCGTGCTCGACGAGATCGAGGCGGCGGCCAAAGCGTCCGTCAAAAAAGACGATCCGGCCAACGACAAGACCCTCTCTCCGTTCTTCTGCAGCCCGATCAATAAATGACCGATTTGACATCGCTGACGCTCGCCGAGGCCCGCAAGGGCCTTGCGGCCAAGACTTTCACGTCCCTCGAGCTGATCGACGCGCATCTTTCCGCGATCGAAGCCGCGCGCGTGCTCAACGCCTTCGTGATGGAAACGCCCGACCAGGCGCGCAGCATGGCGCGCGAGGCGGACGCCAAGATCGCCAAGGGCGATGCCGGGCCGCTCGTCGGCATCCCGCTCGGCATCAAGGACCTGTTCGCGACCAAGGGCGTGCGCACGACGGCGTGCTCGAAGATCCTCGGTAATTTCGTGCCGACCTATGAGTCGACCGTGACCTCGCAGCTCTGGCGCGACGGCGCGGTAATGCTCGGCAAGCTCAACAATGACGAATTCGCGATGGGCTCGTCGAACGAGACCTCCTGCTTCGGTCCGGTCGGCAATCCCTGGCGGCGCGACGGCTCCAACACGACGCTGGTGCCGGGCGGCTCGTCCGGCGGCTCGGCCTCGGCCGTGGCGGCGCTGCTGTGCATGGGTGCGACCGCGACCGACACCGGCGGCTCGATACGCCAGCCGGCGGCGTTCACCGCGACCGTTGGCATCAAGCCGACCTATGGCCGCTGCTCGCGCTGGGGCATCGTCGCCTTTGCCTCCTCGCTTGACCAGGCGGGGCCGATCGCGCGCAGCGTGCGCGATAGCGCGATGCTGCTGCGCTCGATGGCCGGCCACGATCCGAAGGACACGACCTCGGTCGACATTCCCGTGCCGGACTACGAGGCTGCGATCGGCAAGTCCGTGAAGGGCATGAAGATCGGTATTCCCAAGGAGTATCGCCTCGACGGCATGCCGGCCGAGATCGAGAAGCTCTGGAGCGAAGGTGCGGCCTGGCTGAAGGCGGCCGGCGCCGAGCTGGTCGAGGTGTCGCTGCCGCACACAAAGTACGCGCTGCCTGCTTATTATATCGTGGCGCCGGCGGAGGCGTCCTCCAACCTCGCGCGCTATGACGGCGTGCGCTACGGCCTGCGCGAGCAGGGCAAGAACATCATCGAACTGTACGAAAACACCCGCGCCGAAGGTTTTGGCGCAGAGGTCAAACGGCGCGTCATGATCGGCACTTACGTGCTCTCCGCGGGCTATTACGACGCCTATTACCTGCGCGCCCAAAAGGTGCGCACGCTGATCAAGAAGGATTTTGAGGATTGCTTCGCCAATGGCGTCGACGCGATCCTGACCCCCGCGACGCCGTCGGCGGCCTTCGGCATCGGCGAGAAGGGCGGTGCCGACCCCGTTGAGATGTATCTCAACGACATCTTCACGGTGACCGTGAACATGGCGGGCCTGCCGGGCATCGCCGTGCCCGCCGGCAAGGACGCGCAGGGCCTGCCGCTCGGCCTGCAACTGATCGGCCGTCCATTCGACGAGGAGACGCTGTTCTCGCTCGGCGAGGTGATCGAGCAGGCCGCCGGCCGCTTCACGCCCGCGAGGTGGTGGTGAATGTCGCGGCGTTCATCGCGAGCCTCGACGGCGCGGCGCCCGCGCCGGACCTGAACGCGCCGCTCGCCGGCCTCTGGTGGGCCGCGAAGGGCGATTGGGACCAGGCGCACAAGATCGTTCAGGACGAGAGCAGCCGTGACGCCGCCTGGGTGCACGCCTATCTGCACCGCGTCGAAGGCGATCTCGGCAATGCCGGCTACTGGTATCGCCAGGCGGGTCAGCCGACGGCAAAGGATTCATTGGAGGCAGAGTGGGAGCGCATCGCTGCCACGCTGCTCGGGAGCAAGACATGAGCACGGCCACGCACAAGCTTCTCAAGGGCGCCACCGGTGACTGGGAAATGGTCATCGGCATGGAGATCCATGCCCAGGTGACGTCGAACTCAAAGCTGTTCTCGGGCGCCTCGACCGCGTTTGGCGGCGAGGCGAACTCGCACGCGTCGCTGGTCGACGCAGCGATGCCGGGCATGCTGCCTGTCATCAACGAGGAATGCGTCAGGCAGGCTGTCAGGACCGGGCTCGGGCTGAACGCGCAGATCAATCTGCGCTCGGTGTTCGACCGCAAGAACTATTTCTATCCGGACTCGCCGCAGGGCTACCAGATCAGCCAGTACAAGTCGCCGATCGTGGGCGAGGGCGAGGTCGTTGTCGAACTGGACGGGCGCAAGACCGCGACCATTGGGATCGAGCGGCTACATCTGGAGCAGGACGCCGGCAAATTGCTGCACGATCAGTCGCCGACCATGTCTTATGTCGATCTCAACCGCTGCGGCGTGGCGCTGATGGAGATCGTGTCAAAACCCGACATCCGCGACGCCGAGCAGGCCAAGGCCTATGTGACCAAGCTGCGTTCGATCCTGCGCTATCTCGGCACCTGCGACGGCGACATGGAGAAGGGGAGCCTGCGCGCCGACGTCAACGTCTCCGTGCGCAAGCCGGGCGCGCCGCTCGGCACCCGCTGCGAGATCAAGAACATGAACTCGATCAATTTCATCGGCCAGGCGATCGAGTACGAGGCGCGGCGCCAGATCGAGATCCTCGAGGACGGCGGCGCGATCGACCAGGAAACGCGGCTCTACGATCCCAACAAGGGCGAGACGCGATCGATGCGGTCCAAGGAAGAGGCGCACGACTACCGCTACTTCCCCGATCCCGATCTGCTGCCGCTGGAGTTCTCACAAGCCTTCGTCGACGAGCTGAAGGCTGAGCTCCCCGAGCTGCCGGACCAGAAGAAGGCGCGCTTCGTCGCCGACTTCGGCCTGTCGGCTTACGATGCAAGCGTGCTGGTCGCCGAGCGCGAGAGCGCGGTGTTCTACGAGACGGTGCTGAACACGCTCGGCAACCGTGCCCGCGACGGCAAGATGGCGGCGAACTGGGTGATCAACGAGCTGTTCGGCCGTCTCAACAAGGAAGGCGGGAACATTACGGGCTCTCCGGTTGGCGCCGAGCAGCTCGCTGCGATCATTGACCTGATCGGCGAGGGCACGATCTCCGGCAAGATCGCCAAGGATCTGTTCGAGATCGTCTGGCAGGAGGGCGGCGATCCCCGCGCGCTGGTCGAAAGTCGCGGCATGAAGCAGGTCACCGACCTCTCGGCGATCGAGAAGGTGGTCGACGACATCATCGCGGCCAATCCCGACAAGGCCGCGCAGGTCAAGGACAAGCCGCAGTCGCTCGGCTGGTTCGTCGGCCAGGTGATGAAGGCGTCCGGCGGCAAGGCCAACCCGCAGAGCGTCAACGAGCTCTTGAAGTCAAAGCTCGGCGTCTGACGTCACGCGTTCGGACGAGGTGACAGACACGCTTCGTCACCTCGCTTCCGGTTCGCAATGCGACGCTCGCGCGCGTCCTCGGCGGCAAACGTCATCCCGATCGGCGGCGATGCGGCGACCGAATCGCCGTCACGCGATTCGCGCAAAACGACGACTTGCACACGCTCCGACGAGCGCTCGCGCCATTAAGCATGAAAATATTTTCGTTGCCAAAATTCGCGACTCAGAGTCCGCGAAGCGCCTTTGCGAGGCCATCGCGGGATCGACGATGCACGTCATCGCATCGATCATGCGCGATGCGCGCGTGCAGAAAAATACTTGCTGCGTAGTGTTTTTCTGCAGTCGCATCTCTCGCAAACGTCGATGCTGCGGGCACTCCCTGCGATCGCAAGCACACGGGATGCAGTGTGCTTGCATCGCGCTCGCCAAGCGCACGCGCGTTTCGCCGTCAACACTTCTTTAAGCGAGACGCTGTTTTTTTCGTTGTGTTGGTGTATTCGTGATGAGTGCATTCGATCCCCGACTGCACGCAGCGATTAAAGCCATCTCACACATCGGAGGGCAACATGGCCAAGAAAGCAAAGAAGGCGAAGAAGGCGAAGAAGGCGAAGAGCGCAGTGAAGAAGACTGCGAAGAAGACCCGCAAGGTCGCCAAGAAGAAGTAACTTCGCTTCTGAAGTTGCCGGCTGCTAGACAGCCGGCACGTCATCAGCGCCTTCTAGTAGGTTCTGGTCGACGATAGAGGGTGTCGGCGAGACATCAGGTCAACGGTCGGATCGCTCCACTCTTGCGGTCCGGCAGAAGAAACAAGTTTTCTTCGTTCGGTGCGGATCCGGTTTCCGGCTCTGCAATTTCACGAGTAGCCTCGCGGCCAACGTGGAATCTGATCCTGACGTGTTCGCCGACGCCCTCGTTCTCTTGAGGCCGGGGTATTGCCGGCATTCCCTTTTCCCACATTGCTGATCTGACCGGGACGTGGCCGCGCTGCCTTTGGAGCAGGCGAGGGCTGCGGGCGTGACGGCTGCCTGCTGCGGTCCGCGCGCCGTTTCCCCATTTGCGCCGTTTCCCCATTTGCGGTGTCATCGCCCGGCTCCGAGCCGCGATCCAGCACCGCCGCGGCTTCTCGATGGATCGCTCTGCCGATGGAATACCGGGTGGCCTGCCTGCGCGAGTGACGATGACGAGTGGCGCGCGGGACGCCACAGCGCGTCATCACCGCGCGCGATGGTTATCGTTCTCCCAAAATCGCAGGGTAAACCGAATCTGACGAATCGCAGAAGTGCCCGTCAATCAGGGGCTTATTGAATTCTCCACGCGTGCGGCGCGGAGGTGCGTTTACGTCTGCTTCATCGCGATACTTAAACTGCCATTCAAATTTGCCCGCCATCATCGCCTCCAACAAGCCGGCAAACGGCATGGGTAAAAAGACTCGGGGGTCAGTTGAACAGCGCATGATCCCGGAAAAGTGGTTTCCGGTTTTCCGGGCAGGGTCATGCCAGATCAGAGTTGGACGGGAGCCGCGCTCGCGCGAACGAGGCGGCATAAGAAAAGGGAATGCGTTATGTTTCAGGGTACTTTCGATCTGGAGACGGCGACGCGGATCGACGCGAGCGCGCTGTCTGACGTGCTGTTCGAGCGCGGGATCTATTGGGCGAGCGGCCGCGCCGGCCTCGTCGATCTCGTCGCCGCGCATAAATGGTTCAACCTCGCCGCACTGAATGGCCGCAAGGACGCCGTGGTGCTGCGCCAGGAAGTCGCCGGGCAGATGTCGGACACCGATATCTCGGCCGCGCAGCGCGAGGCGAGGGCATGGGTCTCCGCTCACTGAGCAGAGAGCCGCATCCGCACCCGTATTTTCACGGGTGAGTCAGATCGCGCTGAATCAAGTTCCTGCGTCGTGTCGCCACCTTGGCCCGAGCGGCATGAGCGACCCCGACAGGAATGGCCCAAGAACGCGCCTGGATCGTGTCCCTCGGCATTGGCGGATCTGGCGATCCCGCCGCTAGATGCGGGCACACACATATAGGGAGAGCCCGAATCGGCCGCGCCGCGCTGATGCTTGCGCCAAGCTTTCGCGGTCGTGCGGCGGTCGCTTTCAGGTGAAAGAACGCACAGACCTTAATTCTGCCGCTTGCGGCTCGCCGCAGTGTCGGGCATACCCGGCATATTGGAGACGTGGCCGAGTGGCTGAAGGCGGCGGTTTGCTAAACCGTTATAGGCTTGTAAAGGCCTATCGAGGGTTCGAATCCCTCCGTCTCCGCCAGCCGAGCTGCCGGCCCCCGGTCTCAATAATCCCCACCATCCATAAAAAGCCTTTGCAGTACGCCTTGAGCGTCGCCGCGACCGTGTCCGCGCCTGGCGGAGAGTCGCGGGAATACGTTTGCGCCTTCTCCTTGAGTCTCCTTCTGATTCTACGATTCGACAGCGTCAAAACCACTTCAGGCCCAGGTTCCGTCTGCAGCGCCTCAGGTGGGGAATTTTGATGGCGGTTGGAACCGCCCCAGAAAATGTTAGCAGAATCAATATGTTGCGATCCGGGTCCGATCACATCTGCGTGTTATTTGTGCAACACCCTTCGGAAAACACTCGTCATCGGCCCGTTGCGAAGCGTTCTGTTGTTGTGTGTGCAAGGACGTTCGGTAATTGTGACTGAGCGACGGAGGGGGGCATCCCGAGGTCGTCCCGATTTAGGTGGTTCGCTTAAGTCCCTCGCGTTCAGCGGGTGTGTCCGAAGGCGCGAAGCGACTAAGCGGTGAGTTAAGGGACAAGGGAACCAACCTTAGGGTGTCTTCACCCAGCGGATCCGGAACCTTCCCTATAGAGCAAACTTGGAGGTTTAGCATGAAGTTGGTTAAGAGCCTTTTGCTCGGTTCAGCGGCGGGTCTGATCGCCGTTGGCGGAGCGCAGGCAGCCGATCTCCCCGTGAAGGCCAAAGCGGTCGAATACGTGAAGATCTGCTCCCTGTACGGTGCCGGATTCTATTACATCCCGGGCACTGACACTTGCATCAAGCTGGGTGGTTATCTGCGCGCTGAAGTCGCGCTGAACACCAACAGCTCCTACGGCACTCAGTCCGCCGCGCCGGCTAGCGCACGCAACCGCCTGAGCAACTACTACACCATGCGCGCTCGTGAAGATCTCAACATCGACACGCGCACCGCGACCGAGTACGGCGTCGTCCGTACCTTCTTCGACGGCGTGTTCTCCTGGACCACCGGCGGCTATCAGGGCACGGGCTCCGCTACGGGCACGACCGCCTACACCGGCACGCTGGCCCTCAACACCTCCGGTGCCGTGCCGGCGCTGGTTGGATCGTCGATCAACCCGACCGACGGTGGTACCTCGGGCGGCTCGCTCGGCGTGTACTACGCCTTCATCCAGTTCGCTGGCTTCACGATGGGTAAGGCCGTGTCGCAGTTCGATGCGCCCTGGACCAACTATCCGGGCAACAACTTCGACGGTCTCGTCGGTGGCAGCGGCACGGTCACTGGTATCAACCAGTTCACCTACACCGCTGACTTTGGTCAGGGCATCACGGCGGCGTTCTCGGCTGAAGACCCGACTGCGTATATGCAGGCCGGCAATCTCAACCTGTCCGGTGCAGCTGGTCTCTCCGGTGTGACCGGCGCGGCTCTTGGTTCCAACGCCATCGGCGGTTCGCGCTCTCCGAACCTCGTTGGTATGGTGCGTGTCGACCAGGCTTGGGGTCTTTTCCAGGCGTCGGTGGCCGCGCATGACAACCACGTTGCCTACTACGGACCGGTTGAGTCCACTGGCCACCCCGACGACAAGTGGGGTTGGGCGGTTCAGCTCGCTCTGTCGATCAAGAACATCCCGACCGGTGCGGGTGACGTGATCAACATCTCGGGTGTCTACACCGACGGTGCGACCCGCTACAACTTCCAGAACCTGGCGGGCAGCACGTTCGTCATGTACGGGTCTTCGGGCCTCGGCGCCTACGGCAGCGTCGCTGCTGTTACCGCTCCGGACACCACGTTCACCACCGGCAGCCAGCAGGAAAACGTCAAGACCTGGGGCTTCCGTGGCGCTTACACCCACAACTGGGATCCCTACTGGAACACCGCGATCTACGGTGCGTACGCCCAGGCCCAGTTCGGCGGTGCAGCGAAGACCTTCCTGTGCGGTCCGGCCGGCGTGATCTCGTCGGTTGCTGGCATCACCGGGTGTAGCCCCGACTTCGCCATCGGCCAGATTGGTGTCATCACCCGCTGGACCCCGGTCAAGAACCTCACGTTCTCGGCTGATCTGACCTGGACCAACGTCGACCAGAAGTATTCTGGCGTCGTGACCACCACGGCCATCAGCGGCCCGAACGCCAAGCCGGCCGCGGCCTACGAGCTGAAGGACCAGAGCTCGGTCACCATGCTCCTCCGCGCTCAGCGCAACTGGTAAGTTCGGTCTAACGACCTGACAGAGAGCCCCGGCGGGAAACCGCCGGGGCTCTTTCTTTAGGTTACCGGTTGAGCATGATCTTTTCGGAAGACCGCTGCGCACTTTTCCGGATCAGGCTCTATCCCTCAGTCGAGGCCGTCGCAGAAGAGGGGACGACTGCGCCGCATGGCCATCACCCTCCGGCGCGCCCGCTCCGTCTCTCGCTCGCAAACACAGCCTGCAAACAACTTGGCGCACCGGCCTCGCAGCAGTACGGGATCGATGCGTTCGTCTTCGAGGAGGCGATTGGCACGACCTCGCCGATCCGACCGCGCCCGTGGTCAAGGTGCGCTCAGAGATGGCTCGCCCGATGATCCGACGCGGACCTTGGGATATGTCTCGAAGGCTCGAGGTGGAAGTGGGCGCACGCATGGCGCTTGCCACACCGGTGCTCTCGGCAGCAGCACCGAGGAGAGCGGTCTCTTATTCCACGCTGCCGGCGCCGCGGCGCAGGTCGGCCTCGATCTGCAACCGCGTGCCGCCGCCGAAGCGGGCGCGGTAGACCTGCAGGTTCTCCATGATCCGCTGCACGTAGTTGCGCGTCTCGGAGAACGGGATCAGCTCGACCCAGTCGACCGCGTCGACCTTGGGATCGCGCGGATCGCCGTAGCGGCCGACCCATTTCTTCACGCTGCCGCGACCGGCATTGTAGGCGGCGAAGGTCATGATGTAGGAGCCGCGATAATCCTCGAGCAGTCCGCCGAGCTCGGCCGAGCCGAGCGTGGCGTTGTAGACCGAATCGTTCTTCAGCCGACCCAGATCGTAGGTCGCGCCGTGCCGCTTGCAGACATAGCGCGCGGCGTCCGGGGTCACCTGCATCAGGCCGTAGGCCTGCGCCGGCGAGACCACCGATGGATTGAACGCGCTCTCCTGCCGCGCGATCGCATAGACGATGCTGCGTTCGACCTCGGGGCCGATCGGCGTGAACTGTGGGATGCCGTTGGTGGGGTAGGCATAGAAGTCGAACGGCAGGCCACGGTTGAGCGCGGCCTTGCCGAGCAGCAGCATGCCGCGCGCGTCGCTGTAGCGCTGGGTGAGCTCGCCGAGGCCGGCAAGCGCCTCGGGATCGCCGTTCTCGCCCATGTCGGCAAGCATCGGCACGGCCATATCGCGCTCGTCGAGCTCGTAGAGCAGGTGCGCGGCGCGCACGATCTCCAGCCGTTCGGCGCCGCGGCCGCGCGGCTGGCTGTTGAGCTCGATCTGCGGCAGGCCGAGTTTTGCCCGCGCGAGCTGGCCGTAATAGCTCGTGGATTGCTCGGCCGCGCGGGCGTAGGCGTTGCGTGCCTCCTGCTGCCGGCCCGCCGCTTCCGCCGCGCGGCCCTGCCAATACCCGGCGCGCGCCAACGTGGTCGGATTGACGCTGCCGACGCCGATGCGGGCGAAATGCTGCGTGGCGGAAGCGGGATCGTTGAGGAAGCGCAGCGCGATCCAGCCCGCGGTGAATTCCTGCTCGGTCTTGTAGATATCACGCGAGGGCAGGGCCGCATCGCGCGCGATCAGATAGGCGCTGCGGAATTCCTCGGTGTCGATCATCTTGCGCGCCAGGAGGCGCCGCTCGATCCACCATTCGTCGAGATTGTAGAGCCGGTTCGGATCCTTCGGCGCCGATAGCATCAGCTGGGCGGCTTCCGCAAATTTCTCCTCGCGGCGCAGCAGCTGGATCTTGCTGAAGATGAAGCCGGGATCATTGTGCAGCTCGTGCGGCACGGCGTCGAGCAGCGCACGCGCGTTCGGCGCCTTCTTGAGGGAGGCGATGCGGGCCTTGGCAAGCGCAACATAGCCGGCGCCGAGGCGCTTGGCGGCGCGGAGCGCGGCCTCGTTCTCGCTGCCGTAGAGCAGCGTGTCCATCCGCGCCTTCTGATCGCCAGCCGTCAGCAGCGCGCCGAACTGGTCGAGCGCGTTGTTCTCGGTGTCTTCCGACATCGGATCGCTGCGCCAGGCTTCGCGCACCAGCCGTTCGGCATTGGCGCGGTCGCCGCGCGCCAGCATCGCCTTGGCGAGCGTGAAGCGGCCCTTGGCGGAAACAGGGGATTCATTTTCGAACCACGACCACGCGACCGAATCGTCGCGCCTGTCGTCCCACATCGCGGCCTCCAGGCGCCGGCGCAGGAAGGTCTGCGACGGCCAGCTCGGATTGGCGGCGAGGAAGGCGCGGTAGCGTTCCACGGTTGCGCCATTGTCCTCGCTGCGCAGGATGATCCATTCGGCGAGCTTTCGTGCGACGGGATCCGAGATCGAGGCTGCGTAGTTGGTGGCATCGCCCGACTTGCGCTTGCGCACCAGCTCGATGACGTTCTCCAGCGTGTCCTTGTCGGCTTGCGACGTCGAGGAGGTCGCAGCGACCGCGGCCGGCGTGACCGGCTTGCGCGGCGTGGCGTGCTGTCGGGTCGCAGGCGCAAGCACGGGAGCCACCACGGGTTTGGTGACGGGCGCCGGGGCGCCAGGTCTGACAATAGCGGGCACGGCCGGCGCGGGTGCGGCTTTGGAAGGCGAGCTGTTGGCGGTCGGCTGTGATTTTGGCGCGGCGGCCGCGGGCTTGGGCTTGGCGGGCTCCTTTCCTGCAACCGAGGCAGGCTTCTTGGCGACGTCCTTCCCCGGAGTGCTAGCCGCCCCCTTGCTCGTGCCTTTGGCCGTTTCCTTGCCTGCTCGCTTGGCTGTCTCCTTGGCCGATCCTTTGGCAGGTCCCTTTGCGGTTTCCTTGGCGGCTTCCTTCGCGGCCGGCTTCGTATCCTTGGCCCCTTCCGCGGTCGTCTCATTGGACTTCGCCAGGGCGGCGCAGCCGACCGACAGTCCTGCCATCAGGCACACGATCAGGCCCGTGGAGCGCCATGCGGCACGAGGAAAGGAGGTCACGGCGTTTCGTCGCCCCGAATCAGTCAAATGGCTCAAGACCTGATTGTACAAGATTTGGCTGTATTTGATTGAATATGCGGACAAAATACCAACAGGCACTTACCTTTGCCGGGTTTGCACCACCACCGCGGCAAAATCGCGGCCTAAACGGTGCGTCACACGGAAGCGGGTCTTTTACCGGCGGGACAGACCCGATATGAATGCGGCTTGCTCGAGAGATCGCCGCGTACGGAGGAAGTCCATGGCAGCCAAGACGAAATTCCGGGGATCGTTCACCGCCTTGGTCACGCCGTTCAAGAACGGCTCGCTGGACGAGGCGGCGTTCCGCTCCCTGGTCAATTGGCAGATCTCGGAGGGCACCAACGGCCTGGTCCCGGTCGGCACCACCGGCGAGAGCCCGACGCTCAGCCATGACGAGCACAAGAAGGTCGTCGAATGGTGCATCGCTGAAGCCAAGGGCCGGGTGCCGGTGATCGCGGGTGCCGGCTCCAATTCGACCAAGGAGGCGATCGAACTCGCCCAGCACGCCGAGAAGGCGGGCGCCGATGCGGTGCTGGTCGTGACGCCCTATTACAACAAGCCCACCCAGGAAGGGATGTACCAGCACTTCAAGGCGATCAACGATGCGATCGGGATCCCGATCATCATCTACAACATCCCGCCGCGCTCGGTGATCGACATGTCGGTCGACACCATGACGCGGCTGTGGGAGTTGAAGAACATCGCCGGCGTCAAGGACGCCACCGCCAGCATGGTCCGCGTCTCGCAGCAGCGTGCGGCCATGGGAGAGGATTTCAACCAGCTCTCGGGCGAGGACGCGACCATCCTCGGCTACATGGCGCATGGCGGCCACGGCTGCATCTCCGTGACCTCGAACGTCGCGCCGCGCCTGTGCTCGGAGTTCCAGGCCGCCTGGGCGAAGGGCGACCACGCCACCGCGCTGAAGCTGCACGACAAGCTGATGCCGCTGCACAACAACCTCTTCATCGAGAGCAATCCGGCGCCGATCAAGTACGCGATGTCGCTGCTTGGCAAGCTGGACGAGACGCTGCGGCTGCCGATGGTTCCGGTGTCCGAACCGACGCGCGTTGCCGTGCGCAGCGCCATGGTGCACGCCGGCCTGATCAACTGATGCGCTAGCAGGTCGGGGAGCTTTTCATGGGTGTCGAGGAAAAGGGTACGCAAATGCTCAAGGAGTTCCGCGAATTCGCCATGAAGGGCAACGTCGTCGATCTCGCTGTCGGCGTCATCATCGGCGCGGCCTTCGGCGCCATTGTCAATTCACTGGTCGGCGACGTGATCATGCCGGTCATCGGCGCCGTCACCGGCGGGCTCGATTTCTCGAACTACTTCACGGCGCTTTCGAGCAAGGTCACCGCCGCAAATCTCGCGGACGCAAAAAAGCAGGGTGCCGTCTTGGCTTGGGGCAGCTTCCTCACGCTGACGATCAACTTCATCATCATTGCCTTCGTGCTGTTCCTGGTGATCCGTGCCATGAACAAGTTGAAGCGCAAGGACGAGGCCGCGCCTGCCGCTCCACCAAAACCGTCGGCCGAGGTCGAACTGCTGACCGAGATCCGCGATCTCCTCAAGAAGTCTTGACGCGCGCGCTTCGTCCAAACTGTTAGCGTCTTAAGGCGCATCTCGACCGGATTTGTCTGCCATGGCCGATAAGAACGAACGTCCAATCAAGGTCATGGCGGAAAATCGCAAGGCCCGCTTCAACTACGCCATCGAAGACACGGTCGAGGTGGGCATTGCGCTGACCGGCACCGAGGTCAAGTCGATCCGCAACGGCAAGAGCACGATCGCGGAATCCTACGCCGATTCAAAGGACGGCGAGATCTGGCTGATCAACGCGACGATCCCCGAATATCTTCAGGGCAACCGCTTCAATCACGAGCCGAAACGGCCGCGAAAGCTGCTCCTGCACCGCAAGCAGATCAACAAGCTCATGGGCGCTGTGGACCGTGAAGGCATGACGCTGATTCCGCTCAAGCTGTATTTCAACGAGCGGGGCCGCGCCAAACTGCAGCTCGCGGTTGCAAAAGGCAAGAAGCTGCACGACAAGCGCGAGACCGAGAAGAAGCGCGATTGGAGCCGGGAGAAGGGCCGCCTGATGCGGGCGAGGGGGTAGCGGGATGACTCAGAGGAACCTGCTCGATGTCGATTGGAGCCGGATTCCGGCACCTGCCGATGATGGCGGCGCCGCGCATCTCAAAGGCCTGACGCTGCCGGCGATCAGCCTGCTTGCAACTGACGATACGTCAGTGACGCTGGCGTCGCTGCCCGGCCGCGCCGTGGTGTTCGCCTATCCGCGCACCGGCGAGCCCGGCAAGATCGCGCTGGTCGACGATTGGGACATGATCCCGGGCGCGCGCGGCTGCACGCCGCAGACTTGCGCGTTTCGCGATCTGTTCGCCGAGCTGAAGGCTGCTGGCGCCTCACATGTGTTCGGCCTCTCGACCCAGAGCAACGCGTACCAGACGGAGATGGCCTCGCGGCTGCATCTGCCGTTTCCCGTGCTGTCGGACGAGAAGCTGGCGCTGACGCGCGCCCTGAATCTGCCGACCCTGGAGGTCGCAGGCCTGACGCTGATCAAGCGGCTTGCGCTGATCATCGACGATGCCAAGGTCACGCATGTGTTCTATCCGGTGTTTCCGCCCGACCGGAATGCCGGCGATGTCCTGGACTGGCTGAGGGCCAATCCTTCCAAGGACTAATCGAGATCGGCCTTCACCTTTGCGAACACAGAGCGGAACATGTCCGTCGTCAGCACGCCAGTGTTCGTGTTGTAGCGCGAGCAATGATAGCTGTCGTAGAGCCTGAACGCGCCGGCCTGATGCACGGCGCCGTGGCCGAAGGGGGCTTGCGTGGCCTTCAGGTTCAGCGGCTTGAGCACGGTGTCGTGCGCAATGCGTCCAAGCGCGACGATCGCGCGCAGGTTCGGCATCGTCGCGAGATTCGCCGCGAGAAACTGGCGGCAGGTGCTGATCTCGATCGGCAACGGTTTGTTCTGCGGCGGCACGCAGTGCACGGCATTCGCGATCCGGCAGTCGACCAGCTTCAGGCCATCGTCAGGCCGCGCCTGATAGATGCCCTTGGCAAATCCGTATTCGAGCAGCGTGGCGTAGAGCAGGTCGCCGGCATAATCGCCGGTGAACGGACGGCCGGTGCGGTTGGCGCCTTGCATCCCCGGCGCGAGGCCGACGATCAAAAGCCGCGCCTTGATGTCGCCGAAGGGCGCAACCGGCGCATTGTGCCACGACGGCTCGCGCGCGCGGTTCGCCTCGCGAAAGGCGGCCAGGCGCGGGCAGAGCGGACAGTCACGGTCGGGAACAACGGTGAGCGGCTGGCGGCTTGACCGTGCCGCCTCACTCCTCGAAGTCGTCATCGCCCCTCGGCGCCATCGTGGTCGCGCGCTGGAGGAACTGCGGGGCGTGGTGGCGCGCCTCGCGCTCGCCGCGATCACGCGGGGCGGGGCGTTCGGACGGGTCGCGGCCGAGTTTGGATTGCAGCTCGACGAGGTCGGTGAAGACATCGGCCTGGCGGCGCAGCTCGTCGGCGATCATGGGCGGCTGGCTCGCGATCGTGGAGATCACGGTGACCCGCACGCCGCGGCGCTGGACGGCCTCTACCAGGGAGCGGAAGTCGCCGTCCCCTGAGAACAGCACGATCTGGTCGACGTGCTCGGCGAGCTCCATGGCGTCCACGGCGAGCTCAATGTCCATGTTGCCCTTGACCTTGCGGCGGCCGGAGGCGTCGATGAATTCCTTGGTCGCCTTGGTGACGACGGTGTAGCCGTTGTAGTCCAGCCAGTCGATCAGCGGACGGATCGAGGAATATTCCTGATCCTCGATGATGGCGGTGTAGTAGAACGCCCGAAGCAGCGTCCCGCGGCTCTGAAACTCCTTCAGCAGGCGCTTGTAATCGATGTCGAAGCCGAGAGTTTTCGCCGTCGCGTAGAGGTTGGCTCCATCGATGAAGAGCGCGATCTTGTCGGTAGAGGAAGGTGACATTCAGTTTGCTCGCGTCGTGTTCGTGATTGATCGTTTATTGTTGGCGCGGCGACAGCAGGCCGCGCACTTCTAAAGTCCCGCCGAAACCCGTCGAAACCGCAAATCCGGAGAAGTCGGGGCAATCAAGGTATAGTTATGGCGGACCCGCAAACACCTGGTGCCGCCCTTGATGGCAGCCCGGGAAACCACCCGTCCCGACCCCAATGTGGGGGTAGCAGAGCCGTTTGGCGAGGCCAAATCACAAATTGGCCTTGCGAAACCGCCCTGGCCCCTATAACTAGCCCCGATCATCCACATATTTCGTCCCACCCGCAACGGAGCGACAGTCCATGGCTCGCGTCACCGTAGAAGATTGTATCGACAAGGTCGACAACCGGTTTGACCTGGTCCTGCTGGCCGCCCACCGTGCCCGCATGATTTCGTCCGGTTCACAACTAACGGTTGACCGTGATAACGACAAGAACCCTGTTGTGTCTTTGCGCGAAATTGCCGACGAGACCATCTCGCCGGAGGACCTGCGCGAGGAGCTGGTGCACTCGCTCCAGAAGTTCGTCGAGGTCGACGAGCCCGAGCCCGACACCGTGCCGCTGATCGGTTCCGCCGGCGCCAGCGTCGATGCGGACGATACCGAAGTTGCCGTTGAGCGCATGACCGAAGAGGAGCTCCTCAAGGGCCTCGAGGGCCTCGCGCCGCCGGAAGAACAGCCCGAGGAGGACGAGTAAATCGTCCCACCGCAGTCGTCGACTTCTTGTGATCTTATCAAGGGCCCGAACCCGCGTTCGGGCCTTTGCTTTTGTTGGCGTTTTCGTGGTTACCATAGCGTTGCCGCTTCGCGTTATGCACCTGTCACCGAATTGATCGGACGCACGCGCGATCACGGCTAAGATATATATACAACGGGCCGCTGATGGTCCGTTTGAAGGCAGGATGGCATGGTGTATCGGCGCCGGGGACCAACGCAGATGCTGGCCGCAACCGAATCGGTTGCGGTGGCCCCGACTGCGCCGGTGGCTCGCCCGGCCAAACCTCGCGCGCGCATGATGCGTCAATATGACCTCGTCGAGCGCGTCAGGTCCTACAATCCCAATACCAACGAAGACCTCTTGAACCGCGCCTATGTGTACGCCATGAAGGCGCACGGCTCGCAGACCCGTGCCTCCGGCGATCCGTATTTCTCGCACCCGCTCGAAGTGGCGGCGATTCTTACCGATCTGAAGCTCGACGACGCCACCATCGTGGCCGCGCTGCTGCACGACACGATCGAGGACACCGAGGCGACGCGCGCCGAGATCGACCAGATCTTCGGGCCCGAGATCGGCGCGCTGGTCGAAGGCCTGACCAAGCTGAAGCGGTTGGAGCTGGTGTCGCGCGAGGCCAAGCAGGCCGAGAACCTGCGCAAACTGTTGCTGGCCATTGCCGACGATGTCCGCGTTCTGCTGGTTAAGCTCGCCGACCGCCTGCACAACATGCGTACGCTGGACTTCGTGCCGACGGAGTCGCGACGGCGCATTGCCGAGGAGACGCTCGACATCTATGCGCCGCTGGCCGGCCGCATGGGCATGCAGGAAATGCGCGAGGAGCTGGAGGATTTGTCCTTCCGCACCCTCGATCCCGAAGCCTATTCGGTGGTGATGCAGCGACTCGACGCGCTCGCCGAGCGCAACCGCAACCTGATCGGCGAAATCGAGGACCAGCTCTCCAACAATCTGCGCCATCGGGGGCTGGGCGCGCGGGTCTATGGCCGCCGCAAGAAGCCATTCTCGATCTGGACCAAGATGGAGCGCAAGTCGGTCGGTTTCGAGCAATTGTCCGACATCTTCGGCTTCCGCCTCGTCGTCAGCGACATCGAGGCGTGCTATCGCGCGCTCGGCATCGTCCACACCACCTGGCCGGTCGTGCCCGGGCGTTTCAAGGACTACATCTCGACGCCGAAGCAGAACGACTACCGATCCATCCACACCACGGTGATCGGCCCCGGCAACCAGCGCGTCGAGCTCCAGATCCGTACCGAGGCGATGGACCAGATCGCCGAGCGCGGCATCGCCGCGCACGTGTTTTACAAGGAAGGCGTGGGCTCGCCGACCGAATTCCTCAAGCGCGAGTCCAACGCGTTCGCCTGGCTGCGCCACACCATCGGCATCCTCTCGGAGAGCGCCAATCCCGAGGAATTCCTCGAGCACACCAAGCTCGAGCTGTTCCACGACCAGGTGTTCTGCTTCACCCCGAAAGGCAAGCTGATCGCGCTGCCGCGCCATGCCAATGTGATCGACTTCGCCTATGCCGTGCATACCGACGTCGGCAACAGCGCGGTGGGCTGCAAGATCAACGGCCAGTTCGCGCCGCTGTCTTCGGAGCTCCAGAATGGCGACGAGGTCGAGGTGCTGACCTCGGAAGCGCAGGCGGCGCCGCCGTCCGCGTGGGAAACGCTCGCGGTCACCGGCAAGGCGCGCGCCGCGATCCGCCGCGCCACTAGGACTGCAGTGCGCGATCAATATGTCGGTCTCGGCCGGCGCATCGTCGAACGCCTGTTCGAACGCGCCAAGATCGAATATGCCGACGACAAGCTCAAGGGCGCGCTGCCGCGGCTCGCGCGCACCTCGATCGAGGACGTCATGGCGGCTGTCGGCCGCGGCGAGATCAAGGCCTCCCACGTCGCGCGTGCGATGTATCCCGACTACAAGGAGGAGCGCATCGCGCGCTACGGCGTCAAGAAGGGGCTCGCCGCCAAGCTCAGGGAAAAATCGTCGGAGCAGCCGCGCAGCCCGGTCGCGATCCCGATCCGCGGCATCAATTCCGACCTGCCGGTGAAATTTGCGCCGAACGGCGGCGCCGTGCCCGGGGACCGCATCGTCGGCATCGTCACGCCGGGCGAGGGGATCACGATCTACCCGATCCAGGCGCCGGCCCTGAAGGATTTCGAGGAGGAGCCGGAGCGCTGGCTCGACGTGCGCTGGGACATCGAGGACTCCGCGCCGCAACGCTTCCCGGCCCGCATCAAGGTCGAGAACGTCAATGAGCCCGGCGCGCTGGCGCAGATCGCGACCGTGATCGCCGAGCACGACGGCAACATCGACAACATTAGCATGCAGCGCCGCTCGCCCGACTTCACCGAGACGACGATTGATCTCGAAGTCTACGATCTGAAGCATTTGAGCGCGATCCTCGCCCAGTTGCGCGCGAAGGCGGTCGTCGCCCGCGTCGAACGTGTTAATGGATAAAGCTCGTCGTTGCCAGGCTTGACCCGGCAACCCATCTCTTCGAAGAGGATGGATGCGCGGGTCGAACCCGCGCATGACGAGTTGAGAAATGCCACCTTCGTGAGTCCTGAAATGCCTGCACTTCCGCTCCGCCTCGGTGTCAATGTCGACCATGTCGCGACCCTGCGTAACGCGCGCGGCGGCCGCAATCCCGATCCGGTACGCGCGGCGCTGCTTGCGATCGAGGCGGGCGCCGACGGCATCACCGCGCATCTGCGCGAGGATCGCCGGCACATCCGCGACGAGGACATGGCCCGGTTGAAGGCCGAGATCTCAAGGCCGCTCAATTTCGAGATGGCGGCGACCGACGACATGATGCGCATCTGCCTCGCGACCAAGCCGCACGCAGTGTGCCTCGTGCCGGAGCGCCGCCAGGAGGTGACGACCGAAGGCGGGCTCGACGTCGTCGGCCAGCACAATGCACTCGCGCCCTGCATCGCACGCCTGAACGATGCGGGCATCCGGGTCTCGCTGTTCATCGCCGCCGATCCCGCGCAGATCGAGATGGCGGCGCGGCTGCGTGCGCCTGTGATCGAGATCCACACCGGCGCTTGGTGCGACGCCGTCGTCGACGGCCACACCGACAAGGCCGAGGCAGAATGGCAGCGGATCGTGGCAGGGGTGAAGCTGGCGAAGGAAGCGGGCCTCGAGGTTCATGCGGGCCACGGCCTCGACTATGCGACGGCGGAGACGATCGCGGCCCTGCCGGAGATTATGGAGCTCAACATCGGCTACTACATGATCGGCGAGGCGCTGTTCGTTGGTCTTGCCGAGACGGTGCGCAGCATGCGCGCGGCGATGGACCGCGGCCGGAGCCGGGCATGATCATCGGCATCGGCTCCGACCTGATCGACATCACCCGTGTCGGCAAGGTGATCGAACGCCATGGCGAGCGTTTCCTCGACCGCATCTTCACCGCGGCCGAGCGGGCCAAGGCGGAACGCCGTGCCAAGAACGAGAAGATGGTGGTCGCGACTTACGCCAAGCGCTTCGCTGCCAAGGAGGCCTGCTCCAAGGCGCTTGGCACCGGCATAAGGCGCGGCGTCTGGTGGCGCGACATGGGGGTGGTCAACCTTCCCGGGGGGCGGCCGACCATGCGGTTGACCGGCGGGGCGCTGGCCCGGCTTCAGGCCCTGACGCCGGAGGGGTTCGAGGCGCAGATCGACCTCTCGATCACCGACGACTGGCCGCTGGCGCAGGCCTTTGTCATTATTTCCGCCGTGCCGCTGGCCAAGCCCTGACCGGCGGCTGGTGATTTTTATAATTCACATTGAATATCAAGGCTTTATGCAGTTTTGATGCGATCCTTGATTGCGTGCCCCTCGACAACCGTCTAAAAGTCCGCGGACGCAAATCAGGCTGGGCGAATTCGGCTTTACGCCGGAATTGGCCCTCATTATCAGAATCAGGACAATCTCCTTGGGCCGCGGAGCGATGGGCTGTTCGCGGGAGGAGGGCGCTCTGTGACCGCCGGCCGGAATTGAGAGAGCAATGAGCGTGACTTCGGGAACGAAAACTGAAAGCGGCGTCGGCGAAACGATCCGCGTCGTGATCCACGCTCTCCTGATCGCGCTCGTGATCCGCACGTTCCTGTTCCAGCCGTTCAATATCCCGTCCGGTTCAATGAAGGCGACGCTGCTGGTCGGCGACTATCTGTTCGTCTCGAAATATTCCTACGGCTACAGCCACTACTCGATCCCGTTCTCCCCGTCGGTGTTCTCGGGGCGGATCTGGGGCTCGGACCCGAACCGCGGCGACATCGTCGTGTTCCGCCTGCCGAAGGACGACTCCACCGATTACATCAAGCGCGTCATCGGCCTTCCCGGCGACCGCGTCCAGATGAAGGATGGGCTGCTCTACATCAACGACACCCCGGTCGAGCGGCAGCGCATGAGCGAATTTGTCGGCGAGGATCCCTGCGGCTCCGAAGGCGGGGGCACCTCGCGGGTGAAGCGCTGGCAGGAGACGCTGCCGAACGGCGTCTCCTATGAGACGCTGGACTGCGCCGACAACGGCTACATGGACAACACCAACGTCTACAATGTGCCGCCCGGCCATTTCTTCATGATGGGCGACAACCGCGACAACTCCACCGACAGCCGCTTCCTCGGCCAGGTCGGCTACGTGCCGCAGGAGAACCTGATCGGCCGCGCCCAGATGATCTTCTTCTCCATCGCCGAAGGCGAGCATGCCTGGATGTTCTGGCGCTGGCCGTGGGCGGTGCGCTGGAATCGTTTCTTCAAAATCGTGCGATGAAAGACGAAGCCAAGGACATCACGACCCAACCGATCGAGGCGCAAGCGGGCCCTGATGGCGAAGCTGTGCCCAAAACGCCTGCGAAGAAGAAGCGGGCGCGGGGCAGCAAGGCCAAGGGCACGGATGCGAACGCCGCGCTCGAGGCGCGCATTGGTTACACCTTTGCCGATCCGAACCAGCTGATCCAGGCGATCACGCACGTTTCTGCGCTGAAGTCCGGCCGCAAGCGTGGCGACAGCTATCAGCGGCTGGAATTTCTCGGCGACCACGTGCTCGGGCTGGTCGTCTCCGACATGCTCTATCACGCCTTCCCGAATGCCGATGAGGGCGAGCTGTCCAAGCGTCTTGCCGAACTGGTGCGCAAGGAGAGCTGCGCCGACGTTGCCAAATCGCTCGGTCTGCTCGATGACATCAAGCTTGGCTCGGTCGGCCCCGGCGCTGACGCCCGCCTGCGCAAATCGGTGCTGGGCGACATCTGCGAGGCCGTGATCGGCGCCGTCTTCCTCGACGGTGGCTACGCGGCGGCGTCAGAGTTCGTCAAGCGCAACTGGACCGAGCGCATGCACAAACCGCGGCGGCCGCTGCGCGATCCCAAGACCGTGCTGCAGGAATGGGCGCAGGGGAAGGGACTGCCGACACCGGTCTATCGCGAGGTCGAGCGCACCGGACCGCATCACGATCCGCAGTTCCGCGTCGCGGTCGATCTGCCCGGATTGGCGCCGGCCGAAGGCATCGGTGGCAGCAAGCGCGCGGCGGAGAAGGTGGCGGCCTCAGTCATGATCGAGCGTGAGGGCGTTGGCGGTAGCAATGATGATTGAAGCAAACGGCGAGGCGCCTGCCGGAACGCGGTGCGGCTTCGTGGCACTGATCGGCGCGCCCAATGTCGGCAAGTCCACGCTGGTCAATGCGCTGGTCGGGGCCAAGGTCACGATCGTCTCGCGCAAGGTGCAGACCACGCGCGCGTTGATCCGCGGCATCGTCATCGAGAACAACGCTCAGATCATTCTGGTCGATACGCCCGGCATCTTCCTGCCCAAGCGCAGGCTCGACCGCGCCATGGTCTCGACCGCCTGGAGCGGGGCGCATGATGCCGACCTCGTCTGCGTGCTGCTCGACGCCAAGAGCGGCATCGACGAAGAGGCCGAGGCGATCCTCACCAAGGCCGCCAGCGTCAATCACGACAAGATTCTGGTGATCAACAAGGTCGATTTGGTCCAGCGCGAGAAGCTGTTGGCATTGGCGCAGGCCGCCAACCAGCGCATGCCGTTCGCCAGGACTTTCATGATCGCAGCGCTGTCGGGCGATGGCGTCGATGATCTCAGGCACACGCTCGCCGAGATGGTGCCGCCGGGCCCGTTCCTCTATCCCGAGGACCAGATGTCGGACGCGCCGATGCGGCAGTTGGCGGCCGAGATCACCCGCGAGAAGATCTATCGCAAGCTGCACCAGGAATTGCCCTATCAATCCACAGTCGAGACCGACAAGTGGGAAGAGCGCAAGGACAAGTCCGTGCGCATCGAGCAGACGATTTTCGTAGAGCGCGAGAGCCAGCGCAAGATCGTGCTCGGCGCGGGCGGCGCCACCATCAAATCGATCGGCGCGGACTCGCGCAAGGAGATCGCCGAGATCCTGGGCGTGCCGGTGCATCTGTTCCTGTTCGTGAAGGTGCGCGAGAACTGGGGTGACGATCCCGATCGCTATCGCGAGATGGGCCTGGAATTCCCCAAGGAATAGAAGAAAAGATCGATCACCGATGAGCGTACCCAGCAACGTCCGGCGCTTCGAAGCGCTGCTCTATGCATCGTTGATGCTGGATGCCCTGTCGGTCGCGGTCCACGACCGCACGCCCACCGCCGACATGACCGACCAGATGATCATGACGGAGACGCTGCTCGCCGGCGGGATGATCCTGCTCCTGGTCTATTTCGTCCGGCTCGCGGCGCGCGGGCGCAAGAACTGGCCGCGCTGGGTTCTGGCGGCGGCGCTGGTGCTGTCGGTGATTTCGCTTGGCCAGATCATCGGGGAAAAGGGCGTGGAGCTCGACAGCGCCATCGAGATCGTCTCCTGCGTGCTGACGGCGACGGGCCTGTATTTCTCCTTCACCGGCGACGCGCACGGCTGGTTCAACGCGTGAGGTTTCGCGCGGTGGTAGCAAAGGCGCGCCCTGCGTGCCGTGCCCGCCGCGATCGGTCTTGCGCCCTGGAGCAAATTGGTGGGCACGCTTCCGCTTTGCTCATCCTACGAACCGCCGAAATGGGCTACTCTTCATCCCATGGAATGGACCGACGAAGGCATCGTGCTGGGCGTGCGGCGGCATGGCGAGAGCAGCGCCATTGTCGAGCTGCTGACGCGCGGGCACGGGCGGCATCTCGGTCTGGTCCGCGGCGGCGCCGGCTCGCGGATGCGGCCGCTGCTGCAGCCCGGCAACAGCGTGAGTGCGGTGTGGCGGGCGCGCCTCGACGAGCATCTCGGCACCTACGCCGTCGAAGGCCTCAAGCTGCGCGCGGCGACGCTGCTGGGCTCCTCCCATGGGGTTTATGGCGTCACCCATCTGGCCTCGGTTGCGCGGCTCCTGCCGGAACGTGATCCGCACGAGGAGATCTTCGCGATGCTCGCGCATTCGCTCGACGATTTCGACGACATCGGCGGCGCCGCCGTGCACGTGATCCATTTCGAACTGGCGATGCTCGCCGAACTCGGCTTTGGGCTGGCGCTGGAAAACTGCGCGGTAACCGGGGAGACCAGGGACCTGATCTATGTTTCGCCGAAATCCGGCGGCGCGGTGTCGCGCACCGCGGGCGAGCCGTGGCGCGACCGGCTGCTGCGGCTGCCGCCGTTCCTGCGCCAAGGCGAAACCGCGAGCGAGCTCACCGATCAGGATCTTCAGGATGGCTTTCGGCTCACCGGCCTGTTCCTGCTGCGCCATGTGCTGGAGCCGCGCGGGCAGGGCCATTCCGACGCGCGGGCCGGCTTCATCAATGCGCTGACACGGCAGCAGGCGCGGGCGGCGATTCCGGCGCCATGAGCCGGTCGCGGCTCTGCAATGCCCGAATGAGCCGGACTTGCTGGAACAAAACCGGGTTTCCTGGACTTGCCCTCGGGTTCCAACCGGGGATAGCCTCATGCTGATCAAGGGACTTGTGATATCGGCAGCGCTGATGGCGCTGGCGCCGGACGCTCTCGCGGGCGAGCAGCCGGGACTGTTTCGCCGTGCTTCCTGCACCGTCGTCAGGTTCTATGTGGCCAAATATTCGGCTGCAGCCGCAGAGGCATGGGCGCGGTCCAAGGGCGCGACCGAGGCCGAGCTCGAGACGGCCCGGCGTTGCCTGACAAATGCGCCGGCCTCCACGCAGGCCCAAAACCGGCAACCCACTCAGGCCGTCACCGCCGGCTGGGCCGGCCAATAGGCCGCCCACTGGGAACCAATCGATCCTTGCCCGATTCGCTTCCACGGTTTAACCGGGCGGCATGGGAAAACGATTGATTCCGCCGGAGGAACCGGCCGAAATTCACGAGGTGCCGCTGCGTGAGGCGCTGGAAGAGCGCTATCTCGCCTATGCGCTCTCCACCATCATGCACCGCGCGCTGCCGGATGCGCGCGACGGCCTGAAGCCGGTGCACCGGCGCATCCTTTACGGCATGCGCCTGCTCCGGCTCGAGCCCGGCACCAGCTTCAAGAAATCCGCCAAGATCGTCGGCGACGTGATGGGCTCGTTCCATCCGCATGGCGACCAGGCGATCTACGACGCCATGGTCCGCCTCGCGCAGGACTTCTCCTCGCGCTACCCCCTGGTCGACGGCCAGGGCAATTTCGGCAATATCGACGGCGATAACCCCGCCGCCTACCGCTACACCGAAGCGCGCATGACGGACGTCGCGCGGCTTTTGCTCGACGGCATCGACGAGGACGGCGTTGAATTCCGTCCCAATTACGACGGCCAGTCGAAAGAGCCCATCGTGCTGCCCGGCGGCTTCCCGAACCTGCTTGCCAACGGCGCGCAGGGCATCGCGGTCGGCATGGCAACCTCGATCCCGCCGCACAATGCGGCCGAGCTCTGCGACGCTGCGCTGCATCTGATCGAGAAACCCGACGCGAAATCCAAGGCGCTGTTGAAATGGGTCAAGGGCCCGGATTTCCCGACCGGCGGCATCATCGTCGATTCCAAGCAGGCGATCGCTGAAGCCTACACCACTGGCCGAGGCTCGTTCCGGGTCCGCGCCAGGTGGGAGCAGGAGGAGGGCGCCCGCAGCACCTGGGTGGTCGTGATCACCGAGATTCCGTTTCTGGTGCAGAAGTCGCGTCTGGTCGAGAAGATCGCCGAGCTTTTGGACCAGAAGAAGCTGCCGCTGGTCGGCGACGTCAGGGACGAGTCGGCCGAAGACGTTCGTCTTGTGATCGAGCCGAAGTCGAAGAATGTCGATCCCGCCTTGATGATGGAATCGCTGTTCCGGCTGACCGAGCTGGAAAACAAGATCCCGCTGAACCTCAACGTGCTGATGAAGGGCCGCGTCCCCAGGGTGGTGGGACTCGCCGAAGCCTTGCGCGAGTGGCTCGACCATTTGCGCGACGTGCTGATCCGCAGGACCAATTATCGCAAGGCCGAGATCGAGCGCCGGCTCGAGATCCTTGGCGGGTTGCTGATTGCCTATCTGAACATCGACGAGGTGATCAGGATTATCCGCACCGAGGACGAGCCGAAGCCGGCGCTGATGAAGGCGTTCAAGCTCACCGAGGTGCAGGCCGAAGCCATCCTCAACATGAGGCTGCGGAGCCTGCGCAAGCTCGAGGAGATCGAGATCCGCACTGAGGACAAGGATCTGCGCAAAGAGCTGAAGGGCATCGAGGGACTGCTGGCGTCCGAACCCGAGCAGTGGAAGAAGGTCGCCGAGCAGGTCGGCAAGGTCCGCGACATGTTCGGACCCAAGACGCCGCTCGGCAAGCGCCGCACCACCTTTGCCGACGCGCCCGAGCACGATCTCGCCGCGATCGAGGAGGCCTTCCTCGAGCGCGAGCCGGTGACGGTCGTCGTCTCCGACAAGGGCTGGATCCGCACCATGAAGGGCCATGTCGAGGATCTCTCGGGTCTTGCCTTCAAGCAGGACGACAAGCTCGGCTTCGCCTTCTTCGCGGAAACGACGTCGAAGCTCTTGCTGTTCGCCACCAACGGCAAGTTCTACTCGCTCGACGTCGCCAAGCTGCCGGGCGGACGCGGCCACGGCGAGCCGATCCGCCTGTTCATCGACATGGAGCAGGAGGCCGCCCCCGTCGCATTGTTCGTCAACAAGGGCGGGCGCAAATTCCTGGTTGCCAGCCATGAAGGCCAGGGCTTCATCGTCAACGAGGACGACTGCGTCGGCACCACCAAGAAGGGCAAGCAGGTCCTCAACGTCGACATGCCGAACGAGGCGCGCACGGTTACCGAGGTGCTCGGTGACACCGTCGCGGTCATCGGCGAGAACCGCAAGATGCTGGTGTTCCCGCTCGATCAGGTGCCGGAGATGGCCCGCGGCCGCGGCGTCCGCTTGCAGAAGTACAAGGACGGCGGCCTCTCGGACGTGGCCGTGTTCGACGCCAAAGCGGGCCTGACCTGGAGGGACTCCGCCGGCCGCGAATTCTCCGCGACCATGAAGGAACTCGCCGAGTGGCAAGGCACCCGCGCCGACGCCGGCCGCCTGCCGCCGAAGGGTTTCCCGAAGTCGAACAAGTTCGGCAAGGTGATCGGGTAGGGCGCAAGCTCTCGCCGCAACATCGGTGTCATGCCCCGCGAAAGCGGGGCATCCAGTACGCCGCAGCCTATCGGTTCAATCACGGCCGTCCCGGAATACTGGATCGCCCCCGGTCAAGCCGGGCGATGACAGGGAGGGTGTCGCGCGCAAACGCGTGGCAGATAGTCGTGAGCGCATAAGTGCCTGCGTTGATCGGGCACGAACATTGCTTTTTCTTCGCCTGCAAATGAACTCTGAAGAAGAAGCAAACACACCAATGTTCAAACCAAAGGCTTTCATTCCGGCATTGCTCGCCCTCGCGATCGTCGCAGCGCCGGCGCATGCGGCGGGCAATCTCGTCGCGGTGCTCGAGGCGGAGATCGTCACGCTCGATCCGCATTTCTCCACGGCCTATATTTCGCGCACGTTTGGCTACATGGTGTTCGACACGCTGTTTGCGAAGGATTCCAGGGGTGAGATCAAGCCGCAGATGGTGCAGGACTGGAAGGTCTCGCCAGATGGTTTGACCTATACGTTCACGCTGCGCGATGGCCTGAAATGGCATGACGGCCAGCCGGTCACCGCGGCCGATTGCGTCGCGTCGCTGCGTCGCTGGGGCACCCGCAGCGCACTCGGCCGCCGCATTTTTGCAATCACGACCTCGCTCGAGCCGACCGATGCGAAGACTTTCGTCCTGACGCTGAAGGAGCCGTCCGGCCTCGTCATCGACGCCCTCGGCAATCCCGTCAGCCCCGTTGCCTTCATGATGCCCGAGCGCATCGCCAGGACGCCCGGCGACCAGCGCATCACCGAGATCGTCGGCTCCGGCCCGTTCGTCTACAGCAAGGCCGATCACCGCACCGGCGACCGCATGATCCTGAAGAAGTTCGCCGACTATCTGCCGCGCCCCGAACCGGCCGACTTCCTCGCCGGCGGCAAGCGCGTCAGCATCGACACGCTCGAGATCCGCGTCATTCCCGATGGTGCGACCGCCGCTTCTGCGCTGCAGGCCGGCGAAGTCGATTTCATGCAATACGCGCCGTTCGATCTGCTGCCGACCCTGGAGAAGAATTCTCGGGTCAAACTCGTCAATTTCACTGGCGGCAACATGTTCGCGGGCGCCTATCGCCTCAATGCCGCATCGAAACCGTTCGACGATCCCGCGATCAGACGCGTGCTGTGGAAGCTGGTCGATCAGCGCGAGGTGCTGGACGCACTCGGCTTGGATGCCAAATACGCCGCTCCTTGCGCGACGTATTTCACCTGCGGCACTACCTATGACAGCAAGGCCGGTACCGAGGCCGCGGTCAGCCCGTCGATCGAGGCGGCGAAGGCCGCGCTGAAAGCGACGAAATATGCCGGCGAGCCGGTTATCGTGATGGAGGCCAACGATCTCGAAGCCCCGCGCGTCTCGGCGCAGGTGCTGGCCGAGCGGCTGAAACAGGCCGGGTTCAACGTCGACCTCCAGGTGATGGACTGGGCGAGCGTGCTGGCGCGCCGTGCCAAGAAGGAGGGCTGGAGCGTCTATGGCGTTCACGCCGGCGGCTTCGATCTGGGCTCGCCGCTGACCAACGTCATGGTTGCTTTCAATTGCGCCGAATTCACCGGCTGGCAATGCGACGCGCGCATCACGCCGCTGATGGAAGCCTTCGCCAAGGCGCCCGCCGAGGAGGATCGCAACAAGATCGCAGGCGAGATCCAGAGCGTGATGTACGATCAGGCACCCGCGATTCCGTGGGGCCAGTTCGCCCAGCCGGCCGCCTATCGCGCCACTTTGCGCGGTCTGATACCCTCTGCCATCCCGGTTTTCTGGAATGTTGAGAAGTAACGCGATGTACGATGTCATTGTTGTCGGCGGCGGCTCCGCCGGCGCCGCTGTTGCGGCACGGCTCTCCGAGGATCCCGCACGGCGCGTCCTGCTGCTCGAAGCGGGTCTCGACTGGCGCGCCGACGAGGCGCCCTGGGAAGTGATGACGCCGAACCCCATCCCGATCATCCACAAGCGTGAGTACCAGGAGAAATGGCAATGGCCTGATCTTCTGACGCGCCGGGTGGCCGGCCAGGAGCCGCGCTTCTACTGGCGCGGCAAGGGGCTCGGCGGCTCGTCGATGATGAACGGCCAGATCGCCATCCGCGGCGTCGCCGACGCGTTCGACGAATGGGCCGCCAAGGGCTGCACCGGCTGGTCGGCGAAGGACGTGATGCCGCTGTTCTCGGTGATCGAGGATGATCTGGAATTTGGCGACGCCGCGGGCCATGGACGCGGCGGACCGCTGCCGGTCTACCGCGCGCCGCCCGAGACATGGGGCCCGATCGATCGCGGCCTGCGTGATGCCGCCCTGGCGAGCGGCTATCCCTGGTGCGGCGACGTCAATGGTCCGGACGGGGAGGGGGTAGCCTGCTATCCCATCAACAGCCGCGACGGCCGCCGCATCACGACCAATGAGGGATATCTCGAGCCCGCGCGCGGCCGTGCCAATCTGGAAATTCGCGGGCATGCGCTGGTCGACCGCGTGCTGATCAGCGACGGCCGGGCGACCGGCCTTCGCGTCCATATCGAGGGCCAGGGCACCCAAGAGATCAGCGCGCGCCAAGTCGTGCTGTGCGCCGGCGCCATCCACAGTCCGGCGATCCTGCTGCGCTCGGGCATTGGGCCTGCCGATGAGCTGAAGGCGATGGGGATTGCGGTTGAGCGCGATCTGCCGGTCGGCCGGCACTTCTTCGACCACCCGCTGTTTCGCGCGACGATCCAACTCCACGAAAATCTGCGGCCGACCGATCCGGACACCCGCCACACCAATTGCTGCGTGACTTATTCCTCTGGCCTCGCTGATGGCGGCAAGCGCGATATGATCCTGATCGCCTTCAACCATCGCGGCATAGGCGTGCCGGGGGCCATCGGTGCCGGGCTGTTCAACGCGTATTCTCGTGGCATGCTCAAGCTGGCCTCGATCGACCCCGCGATTGATCCGATCGTCGAGGAGAACATGCTGGCCGATCCCCGCGACATGCTGCGCATGATGGATGCGGTGAAACGCCTGGCCGTGATCACCGCCCAGCCGGCGCTGGCCGGCATCGCCGACTGGATCCGGCTCACCGACACCGATCTGACGCTGCCGCAGGCTGCGGCGTTGCCGGATCACGAGCTCGATGCGCTGCTGCGGCGTGAGACAGGCGACATTCAGCACGCCGCCGGCAGTTGCCGCATGAGTGGCGTCAACGACGCCGATGGCGTGGTCAATCCTGATGGCACGGTGAAGGGCATCGCCGGCTTACGCGTCGCCGACGCGTCGATCATGCCATCCGATTGCCGGGCCAACACGCATTTCACGACGGTGGTGATCGGCGAGGCGATCGCGCGGATGATGATGCGGTAGTGCTACAACGGTGTCGTGCCCTGCGAAGGCGGGGCATCCAGTACTCCGAGGCCTCTCCGCATCTCGCAGCCGTCTCGGAGTACTGGATCGCCCGCCTTCGCGGGCGATGACAGTGAGAGTGGGGCTAGACTTACCGTCGCTCCGATACACGTTTCAAACAGCGGGCGAGAGTTCGCATTCTCGCGGCGCATTTCGCCCGAGTTTTGTCTCTCGCGGCGCCCTCATGGAGACAAGGGCGCAGGGAAGGCCGAGCGCCGGCTGGCACCCGCAGGTCCGTGCGCTGTGGAAACGCACACGGGGTGGACCACAGGTCTCGCCGGATCGCCCGGCCTTCCCTGCGCAATGGTTTTGACGGTTTCCTTCGTGCTCTCCCCGGGGAGCGATGCACTATTGCCCCCGTCGCCCTGCGGATAACTGATGCGCGCACCCGGTCGGGCCGCCACATCACCACAGGACTTGACGCACAGACCCCGGGCGTCAGGACCACACGACTTCTCCGTCCGCGCACGTCCTCGCTGGGAATCCGAGGGGTGGCGTGTGCTCGCCCCCGAAGCCATGCGAAGACGCTGTCGGCGTCGTGTCGTTCGCGCGACGGCAATTGCTCACGGTGTCCCGCCCTGCAATGCCTGTTGCGCCCGACGCCGTCGCGTCCATCGCTGCCCAGCCCGCGGTTCGTGACGATCGCGATCCGCCCCTTGTCTCGGGCCAGGGTGTTTCGTGTGTACGATAAATCCGAATTTCGGTAAAGTGGAATATTTCGCGAACCGGGGCTTGACATGATTTTGCTGTTTTGCCCGACGGGTGAAAGGTGCCTTTCCGAATACTTGATCGTGGCGTATGGCCGAATGTCGGCTTTCCGGCCACGACCGGCCCGAGATCGAGCAGCAACGGGGATGCCCGCTTGTGGCCCTGAGCAGACGCGAAAGAATCTTATGCTTTGAATTGCTCGGCGCTCAAGATTTTGGTTAATCTTGAGGGCAACAGCCACAGCCGCGTGCCAGACCGCAGTGTAACGAGGCACTGAAGGGGAGTGAAGGGAATTGGGCCGGGTAACGCTTCAACGCAAGCTGGCTGCCATCGTTGCAGCCGACGTAGCGGGTTATTCTCGCTTGATAAGTCATGACGAGACCGCCACCATCCAAACACTTTCCGCTTATCGCCAAATTGTGGATGGGCTTATCTCTGATTTCGGCGGCCGGATAGCAAACACAGCGGGTGATAGTATTCTCGCCGAGTTTCCCAGCGCAACGGACGCGGTTGAATGTTGCGTGGCCGTTCAGCTTCGGATGTTTGAGGCTGAGAGTGGTCAGCCGGAAGACCTAGCGCTCCGGTTTCGGATAGGCATTCATTTGGGCGACGTGGTCGTTCAGGGGGATGATCTCCTCGGGGACGGAGTTAACATCGCAGCACGATTAGAAGGCATAGCTGACCCTGGAGGTATTTGCATATCCGGAGCCGTATTCGACCAGATCGATGGAAAGATCAGTCACTCTATTGAACCTCTTGGGCTTCAGACTCTTAAGAACATCGCGCGGCCGGTCGAAGCCTACGCGATTCAGTTACGAAGCCGCTTGACCTCTTCAGAGACGGTAAATCCCTCCTCATCGAAATTTCAGCAAGAGATCCGGTATTGCCGATCTGAGGACAGCGTCCGATTGGCTTATTCAGTCGTTGGCAATGGTCCCTTTTTGTTGAAGTCAGCGAATTGGATCAATCATTTGGAGCTCGACTGGGAGCTTCCTCTGTATCGTCACCTCTTTGTAGGTTTGACGAAGCGGCACAAACTCGTTCGATATGACGCCCGCGGCAACGGCTTGTCGGATTGGGACCAAAGTGAACTGTCGCTGGACGCCTGGGTAAATGACATGGAGGCTGTCGCAGATGCAGTCGGCCTCGAACGCTTTCCCATCTTTGGGTTTTCGCAAGGATGCGCGGTGTCGATTGCGTATTCGGTCCGCCATCCCGAAAGAGTATCCAGGCTCATCTTGTTCGGTGGCTTTGTGACCGGCAGATTCAAGAGGCCTTCGACCACGGCTGAAGACTTGGAGCGATACAAAGCTACGGCAACTCTCATCAGACTGGGATGGAGCTCTGAAGATCCAACGTTCCGGCAAATGTTGGCCTCGCAACTAATACCGGGCGCTACCAAGGAACAAGCGCTTGCTTTCAATGAAATGCAACGACGGAGTTTGTCGGCGGAAAGCGCTGCCAGATACTACGAAACGGTAAGTAACTTCGACGTCCGTGACCTTCTTCCGCAGGTAACTGTCCCGACGCTCGTGCTGCATTTCCGAGATGATGCGATGGTTCCGCTTGAGCAGGGTCGGCTGATGGGCGCCGGAATAAAGGGCGCTAAATTCGTCTCCTTACCCGGCAAGAACCATCTGCCTTTGGAAAACGACCCGGGCATGCCGCAGTTTTTCGACGAACTGGAATCATTCCTTCGAGCAGACTAAGCGGCTTCGATCCATGTCTTGCGATTGTCAGCAAGTGACCCAAGGCTGCCGTGCAGCGCTCTCAGCTTCAACGTCGTCTCTCGATGACAATCTGGACGCGACGAACCCATGAGCACACGCCCTAAATCACCCCCGCCAGCCTTAGCGCCACACCCGCGGCACAGCTGCCCGCCAGCACCGTCAACATCCCAAGCTTGAAGCGGAAGATCGCGGTTGCGGCCGCGATCGACAGCACGAGCGCGGGGATGTCGACGCTCGTCAGCACCGGCATGTCGAAGTCCAGCGGGAAGGCGTGGACCGGCACGGTCTCGCGGAACAGCGTGTGCAGCGCGAACCAGATCGAGAGGTTGAGGATCACGCCGACCACGGCGGCGGTGATTGCGCTGAGCGCGCCCGCAAGGCCGGTATTGCCGCGCAGGCGCTCGATATAGGGGGCGCCGACAAAGATCCAGAGGAAGCAGGGCGTGAAGGTAACCCAGGTCGCAAGCAATCCGCCGAGCGTCGCCGCGAGCATCGGCGACAGGCCGCTTGGATCGCGATAGGCGGCCATGAAGCCCACGAACTGAAGCACCATGATCAGCGGGCCCGGCGTGGTCTCGGCCATGCCGAGGCCGTCGAGCATCTCGTGCGGCTTGAGCCAGTGATAATGCTCGACAGCCTGCTGGGCGACATAAGCCAGCACGGCATAAGCGCCGCCGAAGGTGACCAGCGCCATCTTCGAGAAAAACAGCGCGATCTGACTGAAGACGTTGGCTTGACCCAGCGCGAGCAACAGCGCGGTCACCGGCACCAGCCAGAGCGCCAGCCACAGCGCGCCGACCCGGATCGCACGGCCGGTGTCGGGACGGACGTGCTCGGGCACGGCCTCGCCGAGCATGCTGTCGATCAAGGCGGCGCCGCCGCCATGGCCGTGGCCGGCCGGGGCGAATTCCGGAAGACCCTGTTTGGCACCGGCATAGCCGATCGCGCCGGCCGCGATGATAATGATGGGGAAGGGCACCGCGAAGAAGAAGATCGCGACGAACGCGATTGCGGCGAGCGCGATCATGATGCGGTTCTTCAGCGCGCGCTTGCCGACACGCACCACGGCCTCGACGACGATGGCGAGCACGGCCGCTTTCAGGCCGAAGAACAGCGCCTCGACGAAGCTGACATTGCCGAAGGCGGCATAGACGTAACTGAGACCCATGATGGCGATGATGCCGGGCAGGATGAAGAGCCCGCCCGCCATCAGCCCGCCGGCGGTGCGGTGCATCAGCCAGCCGATATAGGTCGCAAGCTGTTGCGCCTCCGGTCCCGGCAGCAGCATGCAGTAGTTCAGCGCATGCAGGAAACGGCCTTCGGAGATCCAGTTCTTCTCCTCGACCAGGATGCGGTGCATCACCGCGATCTGGCCCGCGGGCCCGCCAAAGCTCAGGCAGGCGACGCGGAGCCAGACGCGAAATGCTTCACTGAAGCGGATGCCGTGACCGGCATCAGCTCCTGCTTGAGGGTTACGGGTATCCATTACGCCTTCGTCTTTTTGGTGGGCCAGTTGTGGGTCTCGGTGGTGGCGTCGCGGCACCAGCGGTAGAAGGCGTCGTAGAGCAGCATGCCGGCTTCGAGCTGTTCGAGGTCGTCGTCATACATCCGCGAAAGCCCGAGCGAGGCTGCGAGCAGGCCTGGCGCCTCCGGCGCAAGATCTGGCCGCGCAGTATCGGCGCCGCGCACCAGCGTCGCGAGGCGGAGCAGCGGCGGCGACGCAATCCCGAACTCCTCGATCATCACGTCGAAGGTGCAGAGCTCGCCGCGGTGGCTCCAGAACACGTTCTCGATGTCGAAGGGAGCTGCGTTGAAGCGTTCGCCGACGGCGACCACTTCGGAGGGGGCCACGAACAGGAACACGGAGTTGGGGTCGACGAAGCGGCGGATCAGCCAGGGGCAGGCGATGCGGTCAACCTTGGGCCGCGCCCGGGTCACCCAGACGGTGCGTCCCCTGGCGTCGCGCGGCGGCAGCTTGCGGGTGTCGAGCAGCGGCAGCTTTGCCGCCTTCCAGCCTTCGAAGCCACCCTCCAGCGTCTCGGCCGGGACGCCGAGCTGCCTGAGCCAGGCGGCCGTGCCGTGCGCGAGCTTTTCGCCGCGCAGGCAGGAGACGATGGCCGGCCGGCCGGCAAATGCGCCGCCCCAGTCCGAGACTTCGTCGTGGCTGAGCTTGATGGAACCGGGGATCAGCCGCCGGTCAGCAGCAAAATCTTCCTCGGTGCGCACGTCGATCAGGGCAGGGGCGTTCGCCGTGCCGATCAGCCGTGCCAGTTTGTCAGACGATATCGTCGTGTAGGAAGACATGGTGCGCCCTCGTAAAATCAAACGGGACGCGATACTTGGGCATGTCGCCTCGTGGGGAGATCGCTCAAATCCCCATGACCTTGATTACAGCGAAACCGCGCCGAGCTGTCAATCGGTTCGTTTCGCCGGATTTTGTCCGGCGACCCCCGCTGGTCTATATTGCGGGTCAACGGCCCGGACCTTATCGGAGAATTTTCGATGCATTCCCATTCCATCGAACGATGGACCCATGACCATGCCTTCCTGGGCGAGAAGCATGACGAGAACGAGCGGCGCACCTGGCTGGTCGTCGTCCTGACGCTGGTCATGATGGTCGGCGAGATCGTCGCCGGCTCGTTGTTCGGCTCGATGGCGCTGCTCGCCGACGGCTGGCACATGGGCACGCATGCGGCAGCGCTCGGCATTGCGGCGTTCGCCTATCGTTTCGCGCGTCGGCACTTGGGGAATTCGCATTTCACCTTCGGCACCGGCAAGTTCGGCGATCTCGCCGCTTTCTCCAGCGCGATCATTCTGGGCCTGATCGCGGTCGAGATTGCCTACGAGAGCGTGCTGCGGCTGATCACGCCGGTGCCGATCGTCTATGGCGAGGCGATCGCGGTGGCCGTCCTCGGCCTCTGCGTCAATCTCGCCAGCGCGTGGCTGCTCCGCGACAGCCATGGTCATCACCACCACGGCCATGATCATGGTCACAGCCATGCGCATCATGACCACGAAGATCATGATCACGACCATGATCATCGCGGTCATCACCACCCTCATCACGACAACAATCTTCGTGCGGCCTATGTCCACGTCATGGCGGATGCGGCGACCTCGGTGCTGGCGATCGCGGCGCTGGCCGTCGCCATGTATTCGGGATGGGTCTGGGCCGATCCGGCCGTCGGCCTGATCGGCAGCGCCGTGATTGCGAGCTGGGCGTTCGGCCTGGTCAAGACGTCAGGCGCGGTGCTGCTCGATGTGCGCGCCGACGAGAAGCTGGAGCGTGTGATCCGGGCGCGCATGGAGATCGGCGACGACCGCGTCACCGATCTGCATCTGTGGCAGGTCGGGCCCGGCCATTGCGCGGTGCTGCTCTCGGTCGTGTCGGATACGCCGCAACAGCCCGCCGTCTACAAGCGGCGGCTCGCCGGCTTGAAGGGGCTGAGCCATGTCACGGTCGAGGTCGAAACGTGTCCGCATTGACCTGACCGGCCGAAGCGGAATTCTGCGGCGCGGCCGGGGTTGATCCTCCGTCGCAACCTGCCCCAAGGAGGGACCAAGGATGATGCCCAGGATCGCGAAGATCAAGCTCGCTCTCGCCGTCGTCACACTCGCTCTGTCCGGTCAGGCGGTGTTCGCGCAGTCGGAAAAGACCGGCGTCGAAAAGCTCTACGTGCTCAATTGCGGGGAGGGAACGGCCGGCGACATCTCGCGCTGGACGCCCGGCCTGAACGAGGGCAAGACGATGGACTTCGTCGACAGCTGCTATCTCGTCAAGCACAGCAAGGGCTGGTTCCTGTGGGACACGGGGATCGCCGATGCGGTTGCCGCGATGCCGAACGGCCTTACGCCCGCCGATCCCAAGGCCGTGACCTGGCGCCGGCCGAAGACGCTGCAAGCCCAGCTCGAACAGCTTGGCCTCAAACCGGATGACATCAAGGCGATGGCGGTCTCGCACACCCATCCCGACCACACCGGCAATGTCGAGCTGTTCCCGCAGGCCATGCTCTACGTGCAGAAGGCCGAATACGACTGGCCCGGCGCCAACAATGAGCCGCGCTTCAAGCCGTCGCATCCGGTCGAGCTGCTTGCGGGGGACAAGGACGTGTTCGGCGACGGCAGTGTGACCATCCTGTCGACGCCCGGCCATACGCCGGGACACCAATCGCTCCTGGTGAAGCTGCCGAAGACCGGCGCTGTGGTGCTGTCCGGCGATGCCGTTCATTTTAGGGATAATTGGGACAACCGCCGCGTGCCCAGCATGAACGCCAACAAGGACCAGAGCGCGGCCTCGATGCAGAAGATCGCCGATACGCTCGACAAGGAGAAGGCGCAGCTCTGGATCAACCACGACAAGGCCCAGCGCGACAGCCAGAAGCTGGCGCCGGAGTTTTACGACTGACGCGCGCGCACGCTGCTGCTGCCATGAGGGTGGCAGCAGCTTCGTGCCAAGGTCCGCGAAAGGCTCCGCAACAGGAGATGGTCGTGGGAGAGTGGACCGGGGTCGCGATCGCGCTGGCATCGAGCAGCATCGGCGGCACCGCCGCGGCGATCACCCGCTATCTCGTCGGCGGCGCCGATCCGGTCCTGCTTGCAATCCTGCGCTGGGGGATCGGCTTTCTTTGCCTGTTGCCGTGTGCGCTCCTGCTCGGCGTGCGCTGGCCGCAGCGGGCTGACTGGCCGGCTGTGGCGCTGCTCGGCACCTGCTTTTTCGGCCTGTTCTTTATCCTCTACAACATCGCGATGTCCTATACGACGGCCGCACGCGCCAGTCTCGCATTGGCGACGCTGCCGCTCCACACCATGGTGGTCGGCGCGATCCTCGGCGTGGAGCGGCTGACCGCGCGCAAGATTAGGGGCGTCGGCGTCGCGGTGCTCGGCGTGGCGACTGCGCT
Source organism: Bradyrhizobium sp. 139 (assembly GCF_023074175.1). Taxonomy (GTDB): domain Bacteria; phylum Pseudomonadota; class Alphaproteobacteria; order Rhizobiales; family Xanthobacteraceae; genus Bradyrhizobium. Next base: position 135,961 of record NZ_JADPKS010000073.1, on the reverse strand, counting down.
CGCCGCAGGCCTGGCGCAGAGCCCGCCCGGTGCCTGGCGCGGCGAGCTGATCATGACAGGGGCCGTGTTCTGCATGGCGTTCTACAACGTCTTGTCGCGCCCGCTGATGCAGCGCTCCAGCCCGCTCGGCTTTCTCACGCTCGGCATGGGCGCAGGCGCCGTCGTGCTGGTGCTCACGGGTCTAGTCAAAGGCAGCTTTGCGGCGCTCGAGCACTTCACGACGGGGCAGTGGATTGCCGGCGTCTATCTCGGCCTCGGCGGTGGCGCGCTCGCCTTCATCCTCTGGGTCATGGCGCTGGCGCGCGCGACGCCGACCCGGGTCGCCAACACGATGACGGTCAACCCGATTGCGGCCGCCTTGCTCGCCGCGCTGCTGATCGGCGAGCCGATCACGCCAAATCTTCTGATCGGATTGATCGCGGTGTTCGCCGGAATCTGGATTGCGACCGGCGAGGCCAAGCCGGCCTAGCTCCGCGGTGCGGTCGTCGCGGACGGGCTCGCATCCGGAGTCTTCTTCGGCTTCAGCATGCCGGCATAGAACGAGATCAGCCAGACCAGGATGATGGCGAGGAGATAGACACCCCAGGCCTGCGGCGGCGTGGTCGCCCAACGCAAGAGGCCTTTGAATGTGCGGGGCGGCCCGATGTCGTCGCTCATGGCCTGCTTGTGCGTGAAAGCCGGGGCGCGGTCAATCCGGCCGCCGTTCCGGGCGGACCAGGAACAGCGCCGCCAGCGCCGAAAGGCTGAGCGCGGACGAGACGATCAATACCTTGGTCCCCATGACGTCGATGAGCAGGCCGAAGGCCAGCGGCGCCACGGCCTGCGCCATCCGTGCCGGCGCGCCGATGATGCCGAGGCGGTAGCCGAAATCCTTCGGGCCGAAGATCGACAGCGGCAGCGTGCCGCGCGCGATCGTCAGGATGCCGTTGCCCGAGCCGTGGAGCAGCGCAAATGCGCTTGCGGCGGGAGCGCCGAAGATGGCGACGACGGCGGCGCCGAGCGGGTGGGTGACGCAGGCAAGGCGCGTCGACCACAGCGGATGGAAGCGGCTCAGAAAGCCCGCTTCGAGAATGCGCGCGGCCACCTGTGCGGGTCCGATCAGCGCGCCGGCCGCGATCGCCTCGACAGGCGTCGCGCCCGTTGCCTCCAGCAGGCGAGGGAAATGGACGGCCATTGCGCCTGTGACGGTCCAGACCGCCGCGAAGATGAAGGCGAGCAGCACCATCGTGCGGTCGAGCGGCACATGCGGCTTCTCGGCGGTCGCCGCGGCCTGCTTGGCGCCCTTGATCGCCGGCAGCATGAAGAAGTTGAGGGGCAGTCCGATCAGAATATTGGCGGCCGCCCAGGCAAAGCAGGTCTCGCGCCAGCCGATATGCGACAGCCCCCAGGCGGTGAGCGGCCAGCCGACAGTGGACGCGAAGCCAGCCATCAGCGTGATGCCGGTGACGGGCCTGCGCGCCTCGGTGCCGTAGATGCGGCCGAGCGCGGCAAAGGCCGCATCGTAGAGCCCCATCGCCATGCCGATGCCTAGCACGAGCCAGGCGAACGCCATCACGGCCAATGATTGCGAAAGGCCGAGCAGCGCAAGGCCGGCGGCGATCGTCAGGTTCGAGGCCGACAGCACCTGCCGGCCCCCGACCAGATCGATCTGCCGCCCGATGCGCGGGCCGAGCATCGCCGAGATCACCAGCGAGGCCGAGAACGCGCCAAAGATCCAGTTGGAGGAGACGCCGAGGTCGCGCGCCATGGGATCGGCGAGCAGCGCCGGCAGATAGTAGCTGGAAGCCCAGGCCAGGGTCTGCGTGGTGCCGAGCGCGAGGATGATCGGAAGCTGGCGCTGGCTCATCCGCGCGTGCTTCCGATTCTGGCCGACAATGTCATCATCGCCGGCATTTGCCGCGCGCGTGGCGAGCACGTCAACCGTGTCCGCGACATATTCGACCTGCAAGGGATGGGAGCCTTGCGCACGGCACGGGCGTGGCTTGCGCCTTTCGCTCGTCACGAATGCACGCCATAATGGCGCATGCAATTAACCTCGCGCCTTGCGCTGATGAACTGGCTGACCGGTCAGGGGCTCACCGGCCTGCCCGAAAACGAACTGCTCCGCGGCTTCTGTGAGCGCTGCCGCGCCGAAGGGCTGGAACTGTCGCGCGGGCTCGTCGTCATCGACACACTGCATCCGATCTATGAGGGCCGTGGCTTCCGCTGGAGCGACCGGCCGAGCAACGAGAGCGACGCGTTTGAATACGGCTCGACCGCCGAGGGCGACGCTGCGAAGAGCTGGCGCCGCTCGGTGTTCTTCCACATGCTCGAGCACGGCCACGACGAGGTGGTGATTGATCTCGCCGATGCGCCGTCGATGGATTTTTCGCAGATCGGCGAGCTCGCCGAAAAAGGCCACAAGCACTACCTCGCGTTCGTGCATCGCTTCGGCGAGAACGGCGCGCTCGGCCTGATGGACTGCCTCTATTCCTGCTGGACCACGCGCCGCGATAGCGGCTTCTCCGAACCCGAGCTCGAAGCTCTGCGCGATCTCGTGCCGGTGCTGGGGCTCGCGATCAAGTCGGCGCAGCAGGTCGACATCGCGCGCACATTGGGGCGCGTCTATCTTGGCCGGGACGCCTCCGAGCAGGTCCTGCGCGGGCGCATCTCGCGCGGCGTCACCGAGCGCATCAACGCGGTGCTGTGGTATTCGGATTTGCGCGGCTCGACCGGGATCAGCGAGAGCATCGGCCCCGACGAGATCATTCCGTTCCTCAACGATTATGCCCAGGCCGTGATCGACGCGATCCACGATGCCGGGGGCGACGTGCTGAAGCTGATCGGCGACGGCGTGCTCGCGATGTTCTGGGGGGAGGACATGGCGGATGCGCGGCGCGCTGCGCTGCGCGCCGAGCATCTGTTCCGCAAGAACGTCGCTGCGCTGAACGAGCGGCGGGAGGCCGATGGCCGTCCCACAACGTCGGCCTACATCGGTCTGCATGTCGGCGAAGTCTTTTACGGCAACATCGGCAGCGAGGACCGGCTCGACTTCACCGTCGTCGGCCCGACCGTCAACGAGGTCAGCCGCATCGCCTCGATGAGTCGTTCGGTCGACCGCGAGCTCCTGGCTTCGGCCGAGTTTTACAAGGGTCTCGACGCCGCCGGCCGCCGTTATCTCGTCTCCACCGGCCGCTACGCGCTGCGCGGCATCGGCCGCGCGCAGGATCTCTACACGCTCGATCCCGAGGTCGATGCGAGCGAGCCGGTGACCGGGAGCTACGAGCGGTATCTGGCGGGTTAGGCTGACTGCTCCATCACACTAACACCGCGCCGGCACTTCGTCCCCTACCATTGCCGGCTGCCGATCCAGCGCCACTGCGGGCGAAAGCCAAATGACCAGCGCCTGCACGCCGAACACGGCGGCTGCGAGATACAGGCACGCTTCCGCGCTCCAGAAGCCGCCAACGATCGCGCCCAGCGCCGAGCCGAGCGGGCGGGCGCCATAGCTCATGATGTTGATGGCGGAGACGCGTCCGAGCAGGCGCGGCGGCGTCACGGACTGGCGCAAGGTCGTGGTCGAGATCACCCAGAGGATGGGCCCGACGCCGAGCAGGAAGAAGCTTAAAGCCGCAAGCCAGGGCGAGGGGACCAGCACCGTCAACGCCATCACCACCGCGGCGACAAAACCGGTGACCGGGCCGAGACCGACCACCGTGCCGAAGGCGATGCGCTTCATCACGCGGGTGGCAAACAGCGCGCCGATCACCATGCCGACGCCGTACATCGTCAGTACTGTGCCGACGCCGGCCGCAGTCAGGCCGAGATGGCGCACCGCATAGGGCACGAACACCGCGATCTGCAAGAACCATCCAGTGTTGAAGATGAATTGGGTGATGAACACCGGCCGCAGCAGCGGATGATGAAACACGAAGGCGGCGCCCTCGCGGATGTCCTGGAACGGATGGCGCCGCGGCACCGGTGCGCGCGCAGGCTCGTAGATGCCGGAGAGCAGCACCACGGCTGCGGCCGAAAGCGCCGCGGCAAAGCCGAAGGCCGGGCTCGCGCCCCACCAGCCGACCAGCGCGCCGCCGAGCGCAGGCCCGCTTGCAAAGGCGACGGTGCGGGCGAGCTCGATACGGGCATTTGCCGATGGCAACAGCTCCGCGCTCACCAGCGAGGGCACCAGGGCCGGCGCCGCCACGCTGTAGACGACGGTGCCGCATACGGCGGCAAAGCCGAGCAGTGCGAGAAGCGGCAAGTTGAGCGCGCCGAATGTGAGCAGCAGCACGATGCTCGCAAGCGCGACCGCTCGCAGCGCTTCGGCACCCGCCATCAGCGAGCGGCGGGAGATGCGGTCGGCGAGCAGGCCGGCCGGAATGGCGAACAGGACAAAAGGCAGGGTGAGGGCGGTCTGGAGCAGGCCGGTCTGGCCTTCCGCGACGCCCAGCGTGAGCACCGCGACGATGGGGGCTGCGGCCAGCGCGATCTGCTCGGCCGACTGGGCCGCGAGGTTGGACCAGGCGAGGCGGTTGAATGTCTCGGGGAGGCGCGGGGGATTTGACATGGCTCATTTCCTGCAAAGTCGAGTTGGCGCCAGTATCCGCTCCCAGGGAGCGCCAAACCCACCCGCTTCCCGACAGGGGGCGAATAAACGCCGTGCCGGGAACTCACACGGCTAGATGCAGTTGCAAATGAGTTGCAATAAGCCTCGACTTCGGTATTCTCGTCCCATGGATGCTCGTTCACCCGATTTGACCCGAGATGCCGCCGGCTGGCGCGCCGATGCGCCGACCACCAAGAGCCTCGCTGAGGTGAACGCCACGGTTGCCATTCCCACGGCGGGGGCGTGGTGGCGGCGGTTGCTTGCCTTTGTCGGCCCGGGCTATCTGGTCTCGGTCGGCTACATGGACCCCGGCAACTGGGCGACCGACCTCGCCGGTGGGTCGAAGTTCGGCTACACGCTGCTCTCGGTCATCCTGCTCTCGAATTTGATGGCGATCCTGCTCCAGTCGCTCGCGGCGCGGCTCGGCATCGTCACCGACCGCGACCTCGCGCAGGCCTGCCGCGCGACCTATTCGCCCGCGGTGAACATGCTGCTCTGGCTCGCCTGCGAGGCGGCGATCATCGCGTGCGATCTCGCCGAGGTCATCGGCACGGCGATTGCGCTCAAGCTGCTGTTCGGCATTCCCCTGATCGGCGGCGCGCTGCTCGCAGCGCTCGATGCGTTCCTGCTTCTCGTCTTGATGAATCGCGGCTTCCGTTTCCTGGAGGCTTTCGTCATTGCGCTTCTGGTCGTGATCGCGGCTTGCTTCACAATCCAGATTGCCGCCGCGGCGCCGCCAGTTGCCGAGATGTTGAGGGGCTTCGTGCCGTCGACGGAGGTCTTCACCAATCCAGAAATGCTCTACATCGCGATCGGCATCATCGGTGCGACCGTGATGCCGCATAATCTCTATCTGCACTCCTCGATCGTGCAGACGCGCGCCTATCAGCGCAACGATACCGGCCGTCGCGAGGCGATCAGATGGGCGACGACGGACTCGACCATCGCCTTGATGCTGGCGCTGTTCATCAACGCCGCCATCCTCGTCGTCGCCGCGGCAACGTTCCACAAGACCGGCCATTCGGACGTCGCCGAGATCGGCCAGGCCTTCGAGCTGCTCTCGCCCTTGCTGGGTCTGGGCATCGCTTCAACATTGTTCGCAGTGGCGCTGCTCGCTTCCGGCCTCAACTCGACTGTGACGGCGACGCTCGCCGGCCAGATCGTGATGGAAGGCTTTCTCGATCTGCGCCTGCCGAGCTGGGCGCGTCGCCTGCTCACGCGCGGCATCGCCATCATTCCGGTGATCGTCGTCACGGCGATCTATGGCGAGCGCGGCACGGCGGATTTGCTGGTGTTCAGCCAGGTCGTGCTGTCGATGCAGCTGCCCTTCGCGGTGATCCCGCTGGTGCGCTTCGTCTCCGACCGCCGCAAGATGGGCAAGTTCGCGATACCCACGTCCGTTGCCGCGATCGCGTGGATCGTCGCAGGCGTCATCGTGGTTTTGAACGTGAAGCTGCTGGTGGATACCCTGTTCGGGTGAGATCAGACCAGGCGGCCACTTGATCACCTGTCCAAAACAGCCGTTTCGGACCGCTAACGACCCGATTTCCCGAAAGCACGATGAGTGCGGCGCACGCTGACGGCTGTTCTTGGATTTAGTGAACTGCCCCACTTTTCAATTTATACGGGACGCGTATACTCGCTCGCAATTGTTGGTGAGACGTAGTGCTGTGGCGCGTAGAATGATGTTGTTTGCTTCAGGATTGATTTCGCTCCCTGCGGGATGATCGGCGGCCCGCGCCGGGTGAAATGCGCCGATTGCATTTCTCCGGACATATTTATCGTTGTGCGCGAACTCCGTCGGCGCGCGAAACTGTTATTAAATCTTGGTTTGATCCACGGCTTATTTTCCTGCTGCGCGGGTTCACGTCCGGGAGGGGACGATGATCAGGCCAGATAGCATTGGTTGTTTCAGTGAATTCATTGATGAGTGGGTGCGGCCGTGACCAGGTGTCCCAGCTGTTCGGCCCGCGTTGCCCGCGAGCATCGCTTTTGCTCTCAATGCGGCGCGGGTCTCAATCGTAACGCGGAGGAGCCCGGCAGCCCGGATCGGGACACGCGCGTCGTCTCGCTGAGTGACCATCCGCCCTTGCGATCAAAGATGCTGACCGAACACAAGCAGGTCAGCGTGCTGTTCGCCGACGTTTGCGACTCGACCTACCTGCTGCAGCATGCCGACCCCGAGGAAGCTCGCAACTATCTCGGCAAGGCGCTGGATCAACTGGCCGAGGCGGTCGAGACCTACGGCGGCACGGTAAGCCAGTTGCTCGGCGATGGGCTCGTCGCCTTGTTCGGTGCGCCCCTGGCGCATGAAGATCACGCGCTACGTGCGTGCCTTGCAGCCCTCAAGATGCAGAGAGCAACCATTCCCGGCAATGACGCGCAGGGCGTCGCAAGTCCGACGCTGCGGATCGGTATCAATTCGGGAGAGGTGCTGGTCGGGGTCGTCGGACAATACGGATGGTCGCACTACGGTGCGGATGGCAAGACGATCCACCTTGCGTCACGGCTCGAAGGGATGGCTCCGCAAGGCGGCATCCTCATCAGCGCCGCGACGCAACGGCTTGTTGCCCAGCAGATCGAAACGCGGTCGGTGGGGACTCGGCTCATACGCGGATTGGACGAGCCGATCGAACTTCACGAGGTCGTGGTCGAGACTGAAAGTTCGGCAGCCGCGCCGCTGACGCGCAAGCAACGCTGGGCGCCCCTGATCGGACGCGAAGATTCCTTGCGGATCCTGGCCGGGGACCTTGAGGTCGTTCGAAAGGGGGGAATGCGAACGATCGGGCTATGCGGCGATGCCGGGATAGGAAAATCCCGCTTGATCGCCGACTGGACGGCTGCCCTTGCGAGCGAGGGTATGAAGGTCTGCGTTTCGCAGGCGAGAGGGTATGCGAGCACGCGCGCCTACAGCACCGCCGCGGATCTGATCGCGAACCTGGTCGGGTTGGCGCAAATGAACGCGACAGACGTGCGGCAATCCGCCAGGCAGGCCGTGGTCGAGGGATGGCCTGCCGAGGGCGCGGACCATCTCGCGGCGGTCAGCGACTTGTTGGGGCTGGCGGCGCCCGACCGGGCCTGGCTGGCGCTGAACCCGGTGCAACGACGGCGCCGCATTGGCGAGGCACTGCTGTGGCTGGTGCGCGGGCGCGCACAGTCCGGCCCATTCGCGCTGGTGCTCGAGGACGTTTTCCTGGCCGATCGCGAGAGCCTAAGATTGTTCGAGGCGTTGCTTCCGAAGCTTCAGGGGCTGCCGGTTCTGGTTTGCGTCAGCTATCGGCCCGATTTCGACCATCAGTGGCGACGTGCGCCCTGGTTCGCAGAGCGCATGATCGAGCCTCTACGCGACGGCGAGATGCTCAGACTTGCGCGTGCCTTGCTGGGGGACGATCCATCCGTGCTCGGCGTCATGAGCGAACTGGTCGCTCGCGCCGACGGCAATCCCTTCTTCCTGGAGCAATTGGTTATCACGCTGATCGATGACGGATCGCTCGAGGGAACGCCTGGTGCCTACCGCCTACGGAGACCTCTCGGAGAGCTGCGCGTGCCGGGCTCCATCGCCGCGGTCATCGGCGCACGGACAGACAGGCTGCCCGAAGCGGCCAAGTCTGCGCTCGAGGCTGCGGCCATCCTAGGTGATCCCATCACGCGCGACTTGATCGCCACGATGCAGGCCGTGGACATTGCGCGGGCCGAAGAATTGCTCGGTCTTTGCGTCGCGTCCGGATTGCTGACGGGTCCCGAGCAGACCAGCGTATCGCTCGAGCCGCACGCATTCGCGTTCCGGCACGCGCTGGTGCGCGACGTCGTGCTCGGGGTGCTCACGCGTGGCAGGCTCAAGGCGCTGCACCGACAGGCCTTCCTGGCGCTGCACGCGCAGCCGGGGGCCGCGGATGCCGATGCGGCGCCGGCGTTGGCGCATCATTCCTTCAAGGGCGAGGAATGGGAGCAGGCAGCGAAGTTCGCCATCAAGTCGATGGCGCGAGCCATCTCGCATTCGGCCAATCAGGAAGCCCTCCAATTGTTCGAGAAGGGTGTCCAGGCGGCCCGGCGTGTCGACGGCGCCTCGACTGCGCAAGCCCTTGAGCTTGCGCTTCGACTGGAGGCCATCGGGGCAATGCTGGCCCTCGGGCAGATCGACGACATCTTCAGCAACATGGAGAGGGCTGAAGCCATTGCCGCGCAACTGAACGACCAGCGCGCACGAGCGGCGGTTTCGACCGAGACCGCGGTGTTTCTCTGGATGCGCGGACGTTTCGAGCAAGGCCTGCGCTACGCTTCGCAGGGCCTGGAAGCGGCCCGCCTTGCACAGCGTCGCCACATGATGATGGCTGCGCATCAGACGCGCCTCATGCATCTGCATGCCCTCGGGCGGTACGCGGAAGCGGCCGTCGAAGGCAACGTCCTGCTGTCCGATTACGGTCCGGAACTGTCGGGGCACTACGTCCAGCCCGGATGGGCCGCCATCCCCATCATCAACCTGTATGCGTTTCACGCCAGCACGCTCTGGCGTCTCGGGGACAGCGAAGCCGCCAGCGCCTTCTGCACCAAGGCCTACCACATACTGTCGGACATCAACCACCCTTACTCCCGTCTGCTGATCGATACCGTCCAATCGCAGATATGGATCGAGAACGAGCAGCTCGATCGCGCGGAACCCATGATGCGCATGGGCCTGCAGCAATGCCTGACGCACAACGTGCCGACCATGCTTTCCGTTTGTACGGGCGTTCTCGGTAGCGCGCTTGCACGCAATGGCAAGGCTGCCGAAGCGGTACCCATGCTGGAAAAGGGATTCGCCGACCGAATCTACGACGCCGCCGGTCCCTACGGCAGGACGTTCATGCGTGTGAGCCTGGGTGTCGCCTATCGCAAGCTCGGACGGCTGGACGATGCGATCGCGGTCGGGCGCAAGGCGGTCGAGCAGGCTGCTGAAGAATACGGCCACCAGACCGAAGCTCTGTACGAGTTCGCCGAAACGTTGCGGCACGCCGGCGATCAGGCCGGGGCCGAAGCGCATTTCAGGCGCGCCGCGGCGGCGGCCGAGCGTTTGGGCATGCCCCACTATCAAAGACGGGCCGCGGCGGCCCTGGCGGATTGGCGGAAGGATGGGCACGCAGCATGAAGATTTCAGCTGGCACTCCCGATGCAATGCCGCCGGGGCTCCGCCGCCTCTTCTACGGCATCTTTTGTTGGGCTAATCGTCATCCGGGCGCTTTGCGCGTGTTCGGTGCAGTACTTCGGCGCTGGCCGTTCGTCGGCGGTTGGTTGGGCATGGCGGCCCGCGCCAACGCTGTCAAAGCGGTGCTGACGAGACCGAACAGTTTCTCCAACAGGGCACACGCGCCCAACCTGTCGGCTGGTGACTATCTGATCGGCATGGATCCCGGCCCCACCTATAACACGGACAGGCGTTTGCTGGATGATCGGCTGGCCGTCCTGAAAGCGACATTGCCGGCTGCAGCCGACACGGCGGTTCAGATCCAAGTTCAGGCCCTCAAGCCGTACGGGAACAAGCCGTTTGATCTCATCGACGATTACCTGATGTGGATCGTGTTTCACGCCATGTATCCCTTGTTCGGGGCGGCCACGGACAGGGTGGCGGCCGGCGCGACCGGAAACCTCAATGACCTCGGACTGCAACGGCAATATCTCCTCGAGATCCGCTATGTGGCGGGACAATTGCTGTCCGGCAGCTCGGCAACGCTAAGGATTCAACGACGGGCAGAGCTCTGCGCCGATGCGCTGCGTGCGCGCATCGCCGACGTGAACGGCGACATTCAGGGTGCGTGGGGTGTAAACGGCCCCGTTAACGTGATCAGCCGAAACGCAGTCGGCCTTGCGTGGATTTCGCATCCGGTCACGGTGCAGTCGGGAGCACTGGCCGTACAGGAGCTGCTTGGCCGGCCCAAGGTTCACAGGGTGCTGCGGGCGGAAGCCCGGCGGCTCGGGACAGACGCGGTCTGGCAGGACACGGCGTTCCGCGACCTCGTTCGCAACCACGTGCTCGAGCTCATGCGCTTCCGCCCGATTTTTCCGCTGCTCGCGCGCGACGTGCCGCGCGACACGGAATTCGAGACGGGCGCGCGGCACAATGCAACGTGCCCCGCCGGCGGAAAGATGGCGATCTGGTCGATTGCGGCCATGTTCGATTCCGATGTGAAGAAGGACGTCAGCCAATTCTGTCCTGCGCGCAAATGGGGCAACGACGAGGATCTACGCTGGCTGATGTTCGGATATGGCACGCGGCAATGTCCCGCCATGGTTTACGCAGTCGATATCCTGACCAGCGCGCTGATTGGCCTGTTGACCCGGCCTGGAGAGCTGCAGCTGGCGCGCGGCGAGGGACAAGCCATCGCTTACGACGGAGCGCTCATGTCGCGCATGCGCGTGCGTTTCACCTAGCAGGCCGGAGGGACAAGCATGCTCGAAATCGTCCGCCAGCAGATGATCTGCATCCTCGTGCCGGGCTGGGACGGCACGACCGATCTTTCGGAATCAGGCAGTGTCTGCAATGCGCTGGACGCCCTGTTCGAGGAGGTCGAGGTGGTTCAGTTCGCCTCCATCGCACTGTTGCCGGCGAGGGTGGACGCGAAGGACTCCAGGCCGTCGTTGATGCTCGAGCTTGCCATCGAAGAAGGCATCACTCCCTACGATATGCTCTATAGGCTCGTTTATCATGCAAGCGGTGCGATGTGGTCGCTCTACAGCTCGTTCTGGCCCGGCGATGCCACAGCGCTGCAGAGCGAGCGCAACAACAAATTGCTCGAAAAGCTGATGGCGGGCGTCAGCATCGCCGATGGCGGCTTCATCGGCGCTCGCGACCGAACGGCCCGACAAATCAAGAAGGAGCAGGAGCTGCTTCAATGGACGCGGGACCAAGCGCGGGCCATGAAGGCAACGAAGCAGTACGGCGATGATCGCGCAGCGTTCGCGCTGGCGCTCGCACAGCGGGCATTTGATGAGCCGCGCTTCGACTGGGCGCTTGATCCGGCGCCGCGATCCTACTGGCGCGGGAAAGGCGCGGGCATCTTGGCAAAAGTCGGCTATGTGCTGGCGATCTTCGTGCTGTATCTGGCCGCGGTCTGGCTGGTGGGCGCTGTGCCGCGTGGCGTGCTCGGCATCTACACCTGGCTGTTCGGCGCGCCATATTCCGGCGTGCAGGCCGTGGTGGACGCCGTTTGCAAGGCGAGCGGCTGGGTGCTTGGTGTCAGCATTCGCGGTGCACTGGCGCTGGTCGGGCTCGGATATCTGGCATGGCTGTTCCTGGTCGCGCTGCCGGCGGTGTCCAAGTCGTGGCGGCGTTGGCTGAAGAGTGTGGGTCGTGAGCTCGACCGGCCCACGGAGACGTGGTCGTCATGGTCCACCTATTGGGTCGGCTGGATCGTCGGAGTGCCGTCCGTTGTGGCCGTCGTCGCATTCGCGCTGGTCTTCATCTTCTGTCCCGGGACGATCGTGGGCGCGTACCATGCATTGACCGCGAAATTCCTCGGATGGCAGATCATAGCCTTCATCATCCTCGCGATCGTCGCGTTGATCTGCGTCGTCGGCGTGCTGTCCCGGATCGATCAGCAGCTTGCGGCGGGCAACTGGTTCTTTCATCCCTACGAAGACGATGTGCCTCGGGCCCAACAGGTCTATACGTCGATCGACTATTGCGAAGGGCTGGTCGTCCACGAAACCGCGCACATGATCAGCCTGACGGATGTCCGTCGTCCGAACGGCTGGAATGCCTGGTGGATCCGGACGTCGTTGCGCATCGTGACACTGTTTGGACGTGTGTTCTTCACCGAGGGGCGGCTGGGTAGTGCGCCGGGCATTCATTTCGGCCACTGGCACATCATCGAGGAAGGACGCCGCTATCTGTTCTGCTCGAACTACGATGGTAGTTTCGGCGGCTATCTCGACGATTTCATCAATGGCGCCACGATCGGGACGACCTTGGCCTGGCGGTGGACCACGCTGAAGCCCCGTGAATCGGCGGCGATTGGCCAGCCTGCCGTCGAAGCGCCGCGCAGTTTCCCGCCGACGCGATTTATCGTGTTCCGGGGCGTGAGGTGTGAGCTGAAGTTCAAGTCCTATGCGCGCGACAGCATGCTTCCGCATATGTTTCGCTTCGACGCGCGCAAGGAAACGGTCGACCAGATCAATCTCGCCACCGGACTTCGCGACGCTCTGTTCGGGGAGCGCAACGACAGCAACGACGATCTGATCATGAGGGCCATCGAATCATGAAAGCGCAAGCGCCGCATCTCGCGAAGCAGTTCGGCGACATTCAGGGAATGCTGAGGAGCGGCTACGGCTGGCTGAAGAGCAGTCGATTCTTGCTGCTGACGATCAGGGAGGGGCAGGAGGAGGCGGCTCGGGCGTGGCTCGCAAAACTCGTCGAGAGCGGAGTGATCGCCAGCGCACATGACGTCGGGAAGTCGAGAACGCATCCGATCGAGAGGGCTGCGGCGATCGCGTTCAGCTTTTTAGGGCTCACAAAACTCGGATGCATGGAAACCAAAGAGCATCCATTCCCGACACCCTTCCGCAGTGGCATGGGCAGCGACGTGCGTGCGTTGCTTCTGAGGGACAATCCCCGCGAATGGCGTTGGTCCGATGTTGATGGTGCTGCCTGTGGTCCCGTGCATGTCCTGATTGCCGAGTGGACTCCAAAAGACGCCGGGCCCCTGATTTCGGATGTGGACGAGGCGGTGTTCTGCGTCATCAGGGTCGAGAACGATCCTTGCTCATTTCAGAAAATAAATGGCGAAAAGGAAGAGAAATTGATCGAGGCATTCGGGTTCCGCGACGGGCTCGCGCAACCCGTGATCCAGCGGCTAAGGCAGGACGATGGCGTCGGACTGAGCGAGGCGAGGACGGAGGCCGGTTCGCTGTATGACGATCGCGTCGTCTCAGCTGGAGAGTTCATCCTCGGCTATCGCAACGAATATGACGAACTCACCTATTGCCCGAATGTGGAGGGTTGGACGCAATCAGGTCGCGCCATACATCCCGGCGGCCGATTTGCTCTCAACGGAAGCTACCTGGCCGTGCGCCAGATCGAGCAGGACGTAGAGGCGTTCGATGCCTTTCGGGCGGCGAACGGTCAAGGCATCTGTGAGAAGCTGATGGGCCGCCAGGCCAATGGTTTGCCGCTCGGGTGGACGTCCAACCCGAAAAAGCCAACGTCGGATTCGAAAGCTGACGCATTTCGCTATCGCGTCGAGGACGCCAACGGTTTCATTTGTCCGAAGGGGGCGCACGTTCGCCGGGTGAATCCGAGGGATACGCTGGGCGTCGATGTCCAATCGAGCATCAGGTCGACCAAGCTGCACAGGCTGCTTCGCCGTGGCCGGCCGTATCGCGAGCAGAGTAACGGCAAGACGCACAAGGGCATCTTCTTCATCGCCTGCAATGCGGATATCGAGCGGCAGTTCGAGTTCGTCCAGCAGCGCTGGGTGCGGAAACCGGGGTTCGTGAACCTCCACGCGGACGATCCGCTTGTCGGATCGTCCGACCCCAAGACCTTCCCAAAGGCCTTGTCCATGCCGGGCCTGCCGAGCGGTGAAGAGGTCTCGCTGGCGAGCTTCACGACAACGCTGGGAGGGGGCTACTTCTTCCTGCCAGGAATTGCGGCGCTCAATTTCATCGTCGGCAATGAGAGCGCTTCGAAGTCCCCGGGATCGGAGGTCGCTGAAGCCGCTGCGTCCTGAAAGCGACGGCTCATGTCGGCGCCGTGCGCACACGACGCACGAACTTGTCGTTACGTTAATCCTGCGGCTCGGACGCCGCATCGCCTTGCGCGTCGATGCGCAGCCAGCCGGAAGGCGCGAGGCGCTGCTGCGGCAGGAAGCGGGCCTTGTAGTCCATCTTCTTGGAACCCTCGATCCAGTAACCGAGATAGACGTAAGGCAGGCCTTGCCGGCGGGCGCGGGCGATGTGGTCGAGGATCATGAAGGTGCCCATCGAGCGGCTGACCTGGCTCGGCTCGAAGAACGAGTAGACCATGGACAGGCCGTCGCTGAGCACGTCGGTCAGCGCCACCGCGATCAGCTCCTCGCCACGGCCGGTGATGCCGCTATCGGGGCCGCGCTTGCGGTACTCGATGATGCGGGTCTCGACATGGCTGTCCTCGACCATCATGGCGTAGTCGAGCACGGTCATGTCGGCCATGCCGCCATGGCGGTGACGGGAATCGAGATAGGCGCGGAACACTGAATATTGTTCGGAGGTCGGCACCGCGCTGCGCTGCTCACCGATGATGTCGGCGTTGCGGGCTATCACCTTGCGGAAGTTGCGGGAGGGGCGGAACTCGTTGGCAATCACCCGGACCGAGACGCAGGCGCGGCACTGGTCGCAGGCTGGCCGGTAGGCGATCGACTGGCTGCGGCGGAAGCCGCCATGGGTCAGGAGGTCGTTGAGATCACCGGCGCGCTCACCCACCAGGTGCGTAAACACCTTGCGCTCATGCCTGCCCGGCAGATAGGGGCACGGGGAGGGCGCCGTGAGGTAAAACTGGGGCGTATCGCGCGAGTGCTGGGTCAAGGGACGTCGTGGGCCTCCGAAGTGAGTATCAGCATCGCGCTACGCAAGCCCCCGGTCAATCGGTCTACTCGGCAGGTCAGATCAATCAGCTTAGTAGGTCCTGATTGATAGGTCCTTGATCGTCAGGGCCTGGCGGTCTGCGGCACAGGCGCGCGGACGGAATTGTTGATCACGACAGTTCCCAGCACGAAATCATGCAGGAGGCGTCGGCGGCCGTTGAACAGCCCGACCAGCACCACGAAAGGTGTCAGGAACGAGACCGTCACCCAGAACAGCACGGCATGGGTGGCGCCGAGCACGAAATAGCCGGGCGCGCCGTACCAGGTGCGCAACTCCAGGTCCATCACGCGCATGCCGATCGTCGCGGACGACGGACCGCCGATGCAGGCACCGTAATAGACGATGGCCCAGATCACGGAGGCCGGCCAGGCCAGCCAGAACAGCGCCCACCCTATGCCGAGCGTGACCACGCCGAACACGGCGATGAAGAGGTAGCCGAGGATCACCGGCACCGAGATCACGACCATGTCGATCAGGAAGGCGAACGCCCGCCGCGTCGCAACGCCGCGGAACAGCTCCGGATGCAGGGTGGGGTCGTAGGCGTGAGGCTGCGCCCCGCCGTCATTGCGCCAGGCGCCTGAACCACCCGAGTCATACGACATGATCCGTCCTCCCAGTCCGTCCTCCCAAGGGAAAACCTCAAGGGAGGACATGGGAACAGGCCATCCCTGTGCCAAGGGCGCACGGGTGTCAACAAGCCGAAATATTCTGGCGATTCGGGGGCGAAGGGAGGCAGGCCGTCAAGAGTTGTAGGGCGGGCAAGGGCGCCCCAGCGCCGTGCCCACCCTCATTCGCCGACTTTGTATTTGGTGGGCACGCTTCCGCCTTCGCTCGAGCTGCGGCGGACAAGTCGCTTTGCCCACCCGGCGATTACTGCGCCCGCAGCTTCTCCGCTATCTTCGGCGCGAAGTAGCTGAGCACGCCATCGGCGCCGGCGCGCTTGAACGCCAACAGGCTCTCCATCATCGCGCGCTCGCCGTCGAGCCAGCCGTTGTTGGCGGCGGCCGCGATCATCGCGTATTCGCCGGAGACCTGGTAGGCGAAGGTCGGCATCGCAAAGGTGTCCTTCACGCGGCGGACCACATCGAGATAGGGCATGCCAGGCTTCACCATCACCATGTCGGCGCCCTCGGAAATGTCGAGCTCGACCTCGCGGAGCGCTTCGTCAGTGTTGGCGCTGTCCATCTGGTAGGTACGCTTGTCGCCGGCGAGCGTCTTGGCCGAGCCGATGGCGTCGCGGAAGGGGCCGTAGAAGGCGGAGGCGTATTTGGCCGCATAGGCCATGATCTGCACATCGAGCAGACCGGAGCGGTCCAGCCCCGCGCGGATCGCGGCGACGCGGCCGTCCATCATGTCGGAGGGCGCGATGATGTCGCAGCCGGCTTCGGCCTGTACCAGCGCCTGGCGCACCAGCACCGCGACAGTCTCGTCGTTCAAAATCTTGCCGTTGGAGATCAGGCCGTCATGGCCGTGGCTGGTGAAGGGATCGAGCGCAACGTCGCAGAGGATGCCGATCTCCGGAAACTCCTTCTTGATCGCGCGCACCGCCTGGCAGACCAGATTGTTCGGATTGGTCGCTTCCGAGCCTTCCTCGTTGCGCAGCGACGGGTCGGTGTAGGGAAATAGCGCGATGCAGGGGATGGTAAGCTTCATGGCGCGCTCAGCCTCGCGCACGGCCTGGTCGACGCTGAGGCGGTCGATGCCCGGCATCGAGGCAATCTGCTCGCGCTTGTTGTTGCCGTCGATCAGGAACAGCGGCCAGATCAGATCGTCGGTGGTGAGGACGTTCTCGCGCACCATGCGCCGGGCCCATTCGGCCTTGCGGTTGCGGCGTGGTCGGACGGTCAGATCGAGGGCAGGGGAGGCCGCAGCGCCACCCGGGCGCGAAACCTCGCGCAGTTCGATCGGACGTCCGTATTTGATCGCCATCACTCTTCCTCCGGCTGGAATTATTCTTATACCAGCTCGCATGGTTCCCGTCACCGCGGCTTGACCTGCCGCAAGGCAAAATTGAAGTGATTTGGGCAGCCGATTGATTTTGCGGGGCGAAGCAGCCAGAAGGGGGCCATGTCCGAGATCTCCACCCGCGATGCGGCCCGCGACGGCGCCAGTGCCAGGGACGCCGTCAGAGACAACGCCAGAGACAACGCGATGTCGGTGGCGGCGATCTCGTCGGAGCGCGCCCAGTCCGACGACAATGTCTGGACGCGCCGGCTCGTGCTGTTCCTGCGGGTGATGGCGCTGCTGTCGATTCTGAAGGGCCTCTATCACTGGGCGCAAGTCACGGGCTTCGTCGGGGGCGAGGACGAGGCGTTCGAGAACCAGGCGATGGCCTGGCAGGCTGCCACCGTCTATTTCGCCGTGATCGAGCTCGTCGCCGCGGTCGGCCTGTGGCTCGCGACGCCCTGGGGCGCGGTGGTGTGGCTGACGACCGTGGTGTCGATGGCGGTGATTGAACTGATGTTCCCGGGCATCTACGGCGGCAGCCTGATCGTCGTCGGTGTCGAAGCCTTCATGCTCGCCGCCTATCTCGCGCTCGCCTGGATGGCCGCACGCGAGCGGCCGCCATAGGACGGCGACGCCGTCGACACTGCAAATACACTCGTGCCCGGACGTAGTGCAGCGCGCCGCATTTTCCGCGTGATGCGCTGCTGAGCCGGGGCCCATCGCTCCACGAACTGAGCTTTGGCACCTGGGTCCCGGCTCCGCGCTCCGCTTCGCTGCGCTTGTCCGGGACACAACAGTGTTGCTCTTGGTTGACCATTGGTTGCGTAAAATTTGCCGTAACTTTTCACTAACCAGCGCATTCCGCCACAGCTCTTACGCGCCCGTTTCGAAACGGAGCGGTCCTGTACTGGAATGCGACAGAGGTGGCGGACGGAGGGTGAACAGGACCTTGCGACGGTCAACAGACGGTTGCGAAAAGCCCTTGTGGCACAGGCTTAATCCGCAATTCACTGTCTTAAATTCATGATCTCTTTATTCTCTTATTTAAGCCGATCTTCAAACGGCCCCCTTAAGTTGCACCTATCAGGCGGGACACAAGTTTCGTCGAATGAGTGTCGATAAAAACGACAACAGGGGAAGTGTCATGATGAAAGCCGTCGCAACTGCGGCAGATACCGCAGAGCGCGTCTCCGGCCAGCAGGGTTCGGTGCAGACGCTCTATCTGGAAGCTTTGACTCTGGTGGAGCGGCTGCACCGCCGGCTCCTCGACGTCATCAAGGATGAATTCGATCGCCGCGGTCGTGCGGACATCAATTCGGTGCAGGCGCTCCTGCTCTACAACATCGGCGACAAGGAGCTGACCGCGGGCGAGCTGCGCACGCGCGGTTACTATCTCGGCTCCAACGTCTCCTACAATCTGAAGAAGCTCGTCGAGCTCGGCTTCCTTGATCATCAGCGCTCGCGCGTCGATCGCCGCTCGGTGCGCATCCGCCTGACCCCGCAGGGCCAGGAAGTCCGCCGCATCGTCGACTCTCTCTACCAGAAGCATGTCAAGACGGTGGAACAGGTCGGCGGCATTTCGGGCGAAGAGTTCTCGACGCTCAACAAGTCGCTGCACCGCCTCGAGCGGTTCTGGACCGACCAGATCCTGTATCGTCTCTGAGTTCCTTTTGACGGGACTTGGCCAAGCCGGCCACAACAAGACCGGCAAGCCTCCCGAACGTGCCTACTTCCCCAAGCGCACCAGCCCGGTTCTGCCCGGACCGGTGCGTTTTGTCGTTTCGCGGTTGCGAAAAAATCGTCATCCGCCGGGAACGAGTTCCCGCTTCGGCGCTTATCCCATTCGGATCGGAGGCAGACGATGCTGGTCGAGCGTGGCTTGGGTGCGATGAATGTGGAACTCGTGAGCGAGGCCTATGCCATCGCCGCGAACTATCTTCGCCGCTCCGGCGCGATTCCCGACACCCTCGTCACCGACGAACGCCTGCTCGAGATCGTCGTCAAACTGCTCCAGCACGGCGAATTCAACAAGATCAGGCTGGCCAACAAGGCCATCGCCAGGTTCGAGGCGCAGTCCGAGGCCAAAGCGGTTGCCTGATCACGATCCCCAACATGTCGAAGAACCAGAGGGTGCCATGGAAGCTGCCATCGACCGCATCATGCAGACCTATGATCTGCTCGCAAACCGCACGTCCGCGGCGAGCGAAGAGGCGCGGGCCAAGGTGACGAACTATCTGAACACATTGATGGAGGCCGGCGAGAAGGACACCCACAGGTTGACGGTGTGCGGCCTGACCTATCTGCGCCAGCTCGACGGCAGCGTGGACCCGGTGAAGGCGGGGTATACCGGGCTGTAGAGGGACGACCGGCCAGCCAGAAGGTGGCACTGCGCGGCGTTTAAGGCCCAAAACGGACCTTCTCAGATTTCGACGACCGGGCGCGGCCCGGTGGTCCAAATCTTCCAATCCCCACCATATCTGGCATAAATCCCATCCTGGACCCGCAAATACTTGGCCGGGGGCGGGTGATGTGGTAGATCGCGCTCGCCGCTTCCGATCGCCACACCAGACCGCCCGTAGCCCGCCAAAAGGCTGCGGCGGTGGAGATATTCGCAAGATGACCTCAGCCAAAACCGCCTCCGCGCCCGACTCGTTTTTCACCGCCCCGCTCGATCAGGCGGACCCGGAAATCGCCGCCGCCATCAAGGGGGAGCTCGGCCGGCAGCGCCATGAGGTCGAGCTGATCGCCTCCGAGAACATCGTCAGCCGTGCCGTGCTGGAAGCGCAGGGTTCGGTGATGACCAACAAATACGCGGAAGGCTATCCGGGCGCGCGCTACTATGGCGGTTGTGAGTGGGTCGACGTCGCCGAGAACCTCGCGATCGATCGCGCCAAGAAGCTGTTCGGCGCTGGCTTCGCCAACGTGCAGCCGAGCTCCGGCAGCCAGATGAACCAGGCGGTGTTCCTGGCGCTGCTCCAGCCCGGCGACACCTTCATGGGTCTTGATCTCGCGGCCGGCGGCCATCTCACCCACGGCTCGCCCGTCAACATGAGCGGCAAGTGGTTCAAGGCCGCGCATTATACCGTGCGGCGCGAGGACCAGATCATCGACATGGACGCGGTCGCCAAGCAGGCCGAAGAGGTCAAGCCGAAGCTGATCGTGGCCGGCGGCTCGGCCTATTCGCGCGCCTGGGACTTCAAGCGCTTCCGCGAGATCGCGGACAGCGTCGGCGCGTACCTCTTGGTCGACATGGCTCATTTCGCGGGTCTCGTCGCCGGCGGCGTGCATGCGTCGCCCGTGCCGTATGCCCACGTCACCACGACCACGACACACAAGTCGCTGCGCGGTCCGCGCGGCGGCCTGATCCTCTCTAATGACGAGGCGCTCGCCAAGAAGCTCAACTCGGCGATCTTCCCGGGTCTCCAGGGCGGACCGCTGATGCACGTGATCGCGGCGAAGGCGGTCGCCTTCGGCGAGGCGCTGCGGCCGGACTTCACGGTCTATGCGAAGAACGTCGTTGAGAACGCCAGGGCGCTGGCCGAGACGCTGAAGAGCCACGGGTTCGATATTGTCTCCGGTGGTACCGATAACCATCTGATGCTGGTTGACCTCAGGCCGAAGGGCCTGAAGGGCAACGTCTCGGAGAAGGCGCTGGTTCGCGCTGCCATCACCTGCAACAAGAACGGCATCCCGTTCGATCCGGAAAAGCCCTTCGTCACCTCGGGCCTGCGTCTCGGCACCCCGGCTGCGACGACCCGTGGCTTCGGCATCGCCGAATTCCAGCAGGTCGGCGGCATGATTGCCGAGGTCCTCAACGCGATCGCGCAGTCCGACGACGGCAAGGCGCCGCTGGTGGAAGCCGCGATCAAGGAACGGGTCAAGGCGCTCACCGACCGATTCCCGATCTATCAGTAAGGCTCAAGAAAACCGGTCAAGGTAAACGGATGCGCTGCCCGAACTGCAACAGTCTCGACACGCAGGTAAAGGACTCGCGTCCGACCGAGGATTCGTCCGTCATCCGCAGGCGGCGCGTGTGCGTCGCCTGCAATTTCCGCTTTACTACGTTCGAGCGCGTGCAGCTGCGCGAGCTCACGGTGATCAAGCGCAACGGCCGCCGCGTGCCGTTCGACCGCGACAAGCTGATGCGCTCGGTGTCGATCAGCTTGCGCAAGCGGCAGGTCGAGCCGGAGCGGGTCGAAAAGATGGTCTCGACTATCGTCCGCGAGCTCGAGACCGGCGGCGAGGCCGAAATCTCCTCCGAGGTGATCGGCGAGACCGTGATGGAGCATCTGCGCACGCTCGACGACGTCGCCTATGTGCGCTTCGCCTCGGTCTACCGCAATTTCCGCGAGGCCAAGGATTTCGCCGACGTGCTCGGCGAACTCTCCGGTGAGGAGGAAGCGCGGCTCGCCGCGATCCGCAAATGATCTTCCGGATCCTGGAGGATCAGTTCGCGCAGAAGGCTCGCGAGTCCAAAGACGCCGATCGCCGCTTCATGCAGCTTGCGCTGGCGCTCGGCCGGCGCGGGCAGGGACGCACCTGGCCCAATCCCGCCGTGGGCGCTGTCATCGTGAAAGACGGGGTCATCGTCGGCCGCGGCTGGACGCAAGCAGGCGGGCGGCCGCATGGCGAGCCCGAAGCGCTGCGGCGCGCAGGTGAGGCCGCGCGGGGCGCCACGCTCTATGTCACGCTGGAGCCATGCTCCCATTTCGGCAAGTCGCCGCCGTGCGCAGACGCGGTGATCGCCGCCGGCATCACGCGGGTGGTTGCGGCGATCGAGGATCCCAATCCCGAAGTCGCGGGCCAGGGTCATGCGCGCTTGCGCGCCGCCGGCATCACGGTGGATGTGGGTCTGTGCGCGGCAGAGGCCGCGTTCGACCACGCCGGGCATTTTCGCCGTATCCGTGACAAGCGCCCGCATGTGATCCTGAAGCTCGCGGTCTCGCCGGACGGCAAGATCGGTGCGGCTGGCGGCAAGCCGCTTGCGATCACGGGCGAGGCCGTGCGCAATCGCGTGCATCTGCTCCGCGCACAGAGCGACGCCATCCTGGTCGGTATCGGCACAGTGCTGGCGGATGATCCGCAGCTCAACTGTCGCCTGCCGGGATTGGAAGCACGTTCTCCCGTGCGCGTCGTGCTCGACCAGAATTTGCGTATTCCTGCCGCGAGCCAGCTCGTGCGCTCCGCGCGGGAGGCGCCGCTCTGGGTGATTGGCTCCGAGCTTGCGGAAGCCGCGGCGGCCACGCGGCTCGGAGCGGCCGGCGCTCAGATCATCCGCATACCGCCCGGAGATGCTTCCGGGCTTGATCTTCCGGCCGCGCTGCATGTGCTGGCGGAGAAAGGAATCACGCGGCTGATGGTCGAAGGCGGCAGCCGCGTTGCGGCGTCCTTTGTTGCGGCCGATCTCGTCGACGAGATCTGGCTGTTCCGCGGCGCGGAAGAGATCGGAGCCGGCGGCGTCGATGCGCTCGATGCATTGCCCCTGTCGAAAATCACGCAGTCGCCGGCCTATAAGGTTCATGCTAGCGAGACATTCGACAAGGATACTCTCACCATCTACGAGCGCTCGTAATGTTCACCGGCATTATCACCGATCTCGGCGAGATCGTCGGCTTCACGCCAACGGCGCAGGGCCAGTTGCACAGGCTGCGCATCGCCTGCCGCTACGATCGGACCACCATCGCCGACGGCGCCTCGATCGCCTGCAACGGCGTCTGCCTGACGGTGGTCGCTTCCGGCGTCGAAGGCGGCAGAACCTGGTTCGACGTCGATGCCGCCGCCGAGACGCTGGCGTTGACGACAGCAAAGCACTGGACGGTCGGCACGAGGCTCAATCTCGAGCGCGCGCTCAAGATCGGCGACGAGCTCGGCGGCCATATCGTCGCCGGCCATGCCGACGGTGTCGCCACCCTCATCAGTCGCGAGGACCTGCCGGACATGGCGCGCTTTGAGCTCTCTACGACGCGGGAGCTCGCGCGCTTCATCGCCACCAAGGGCTCGATCACGCTCGACGGCGTGTCGCTGACGGTCAATACGGTGAGAGACCTGACCTTTTCGGTGCTGATCATCCCGCATACGCTGACGGTCACGACAATTGGCGGCTGGAACGCGAGGGACGAGGTCAATATCGAGGTCGACCTGATGGCCCGCTACGCAGCGCGGCTGACGGAAATGAAGTGACCGGCGCATAAAGTTCGTCATGCGCGGGCTTGACCCGCGCATTCATCCTCTTAAGAGGTGCTTGCCCGATGGATTGCCGGGCCAAGCCCGGCAATGACAGAAAGTTCACTATGGCAGACGCGCGGCGCGCACCCCTGAAGGACCAGACCGACATTTCCGGCGCACGCGCGCTGATTGTCGAAGCGCGGTTCTATGACGATCTCCAGGATGCGCTTCTGGACGGCGCGGTGACCGAGCTGAAGGCGGCTGGTCTGACGCATGACGTCATCACGGTTCCCGGCGCGCTGGAGATCCCGGCGGCGGTGGCCATCACTATCGATGCCGCGGCGGCCAATGGCCAGCCTTATGACGCGGTGATTGCGCTCGGCTGCGTGATCCGCGGCGACACCATTCATTTCGAGATCGTCTCGCAGGAATCCTCACGCGCGCTGATGGATCTTGCCGTGGCGCGAAAACTGCCGCTGGGCAACGGCATTCTCACCGTCAACACCGAGGCGCAGGCCTGGGCGCGGGCGCGCGCCAGCGAGCTCAACAAGGGCGGCGATGCCGCACGTGCTGCGCTTGCGATGTTGCGCATCAAGCGCCGGCTGGCGCGGGCTTGATCATGGTCGACAACAGCAAAAAGCCTCCGGCGGGCACCGAGAAGAAGGCAAACCGGCGCGGTGCGGCGCGGCTCGCAGCCGTCCAGGCGCTGTATCAGATGGACATCGCCGGTGCCGGCATCAACGACATTTTTGCTGAGTTCGAAAGCCATTGGCTCGGCAACGAGGTCGAGGGCGATACCTATCTGCCGGCGGAAGCGGCCTTTTTCCGCGACGTCGTCTCCGGCGTCGTGCGTGACCAGAAGAAGCTCGATCCCCTGATCGACGAGGCGCTGTCCAAAGGCTGGCCGTTGAAGCGGATCGAAGCGATCTTGCGCGCGGTGCTGCGGGCAGGGGCCTACGAATTGGAGCACCGCAAGGACGTGCCGGGCCGCGTCGTGGTGTCCGAATATGTCGACGTTGCGAATGCGTTCGTCGACCGTGAGGAGACCGGCATGGTGAACGCCGTGCTCGACCAGATCGGCCACCAGTTTCGCGGTGACGAGTTCGGGCGGGGGTAGATTGAGACGATCTCCGCCGTAGCCGTCATCCTGAGGTGCCGGAGCGAAGCGGAGGCCTCGAAGGATGGCGGCGTGCCACCGAGGGTGCATCTCGGCCACGCATCCTTCGAGGCTCGCAAGGGCTCGCACCTCAGGATGACGGGTCTAGTACCGTGACGCAGGACAAAGAATCGGTATCCGCCGAAGACTCCCTCATCGCGCGCTATTTCAAGCCGTTGGCGACCGATCGCGGTGCGCTGGGGCTGGTCGACGACGCCGCCATCCTGCCATCGCTCGGTGACGACATCGTCGTCACCACCGACGCCGTGGTCGAGGGCGTGCATTATCTTGCCACTGATCCGCCCGACACCGTCGCGCGCAAGGCGCTGCGGGTGAACCTGTCCGATCTCGCCGCCAAGGGCGCTACGCCAGCCGGCTTCGTGCTGACGCTGGCGCTGCGCAGCAAGGAGGATGCCTGGCTCAGGCCGTTCGCGGACGCCCTCGGCGAGGACAGCAGGACCTTCGCGTGCCCGCTGCTCGGCGGCGACACGGTGTCGACGCCGGGGCCGCAGATGGTCTCGATCACCGCCTTCGGCCGCGTGCCGCAGGGGCGGATGGTCGGCCGCACCGGCGCAAGGCCAGGCGACCTGATCCTGGTAACGGGGACGATCGGCGATGCCGCACTCGGCCTCGACGTGCTCACCGGCGGCGCGGTGACCGCGGCGCTCGCGTCCGATCCCGCCGCAAGGGAAGCTCTGGTCTCGCGCTATCGCGTGCCGCAGCCGCGCAATGTGCTGGCGCAGGCCGTGCGCGACCATGCGTCGGCCGCGATGGATGTCTCCGACGGGCTCGCCGGCGACCTGACGAAACTATGCGCGGCATCCGGTGTCTCGGCCACTGTCGACGTGGCGAGCGTACCCCTCTCAGCCGTGGCGGCCGGCCTGATTGCGCGCGACGCTGTTTGCGCTGAGACGCTGCTTGCCGGGGGCGACGATTACGAGGTGCTGTGCACGGTGCCGCCAGCACAGAGCGACGCGCTGATTGCCGCCGGGCGCGCGGTGGGCCTTGCCGTCACGGCGATCGGCACGATCGTCGCGGGCCATGAGCGGCCGCGCTTTTTCGACGGGCAGGGCCAGGAACTGGCCTTGAAGCGCCTGTCCTACAGCCACTTCTGAATTCAAGTCCGCTTCTAACCCGATCTGTCCTCCGGCTTTTCGATCGCAACCCCGGCGACAGCCAACAGACGTATCAGTGCCATTGATGCAAAAGCAGCAATGGATTTGATTCGATGACGGCGGCCGTTTCGAGTTTGAGCGAGGTGCCGGTTGTTCCCGGGAGGGAGTGCGGAAGCTGGACGCTCTGTTGCAAGGTTTACAACGTCGTCGAGCTCGGCAAGTCGGCCGGCAAATGGTGCTCATATTGCAAGCCGGGCCGGGGCTGCACGATCCACGATAAGCTGCCGAACGAGTGCGCGGCGTTCAATTGTCTGTGGAAAACCATGCCGACGATGTCCATGCAATGGAAGCCCGATCAGTCGAAGATGGTGCTCACCTTGCACCCCGAGACCAACAATATCCAGGTCGTGGTTGATCCCGGCCTGCCATCGGCCTGGACGCGGCAGCCTTATCACGGCCAGCTGCGCTCGTTGTCGAAGAACAACATGCCGAAAGGCCATCTTGTGGTGGTGTTCGTCAACGAGTTGGCGACGCTCATCCTGCCCGATGAGGATGTGCAGCTCGGCGTTCTGACCCCCGAGCAGATCGTTTCGGTGACGCAGGAGGCCGGCCCCGATGGCGGCGTCTATGAGGTTAAGATCTTCAACCGACGCGCAACAGCCGACGGGCAGACCTTGGAAGTGGTCTCCTCATCCCGCCATCCGGTGAGGTCGGCGGCCTAGCCGAGGCCGTGGCCAGGTTCGCCTGGGTCGGAGGCCGCCTCGCGATGTTGTGCCACGCCAGCGATCAAGCGCTCAGGATTAGGTCTAAATACTTGCCGAGATCGGCTTTTTCGGCCGCTTGCGGCGTTGCACCGGCATTCTGATTTTGGCAAGCTTGTGGCCGACCAGGGCCGCCCCTTCGGGCAAGGGGCGGCCCTGTTCAACATAAAGGCGCTGCACCGCATGACGGAAAAATCAAAAGGCGCCAGGGGTACGTACATCAAGGATCTGAGGCAAAAAATCACATGACAGCATTAGGGTTGATAGTGCTCTGCGGAGTGCTTTCCGTCGTCTACGCGATTTGGGCGACGTCTTCGGTGTTAAGCGCGGATGCGGGGTCACCGCGCATGCAGGAGATCGCAGGGGCGGTGCGCGAAGGCGCACAGGCCTACCTGCGGCGCCAGTACACCACGATCGGTCTCGTCGGCATCGTCATCTTCGTGCTGCTTGTCTATTTCCTGGGTCTTTATGTCGCGTTCGGTTTTGCCATCGGCGCCGTCCTGTCGGGAGCGGCCGGCTTCATCGGCATGAACGTCTCGGTTCGCGCCAATGTGCGCACCGCCCAGGCGGCGACCACGTCGCTTGCGGGCGGCCTCGAACTCGCCTTCAAGGCGGGCGCCATCACTGGCATGCTGGTGGCGGGTCTCGCGCTGCTCGGCGTGACCATCTACTTTGGCTTCCTGGTCTATTCGCTCAAGCTCGCGCCTGACAGCCGCGTCGTCGTCGACGCCATGGTGGCGCTCGGCTTTGGCGCCTCGCTGATCTCGATCTTCGCCCGTCTCGGCGGTGGCATCTTCACCAAGGGTGCGGACGTCGGCGGCGACCTCGTCGGCAAGGTCGAGGCCGGCATCCCCGAGGACGATCCGCGCAACCCGGCCACCATCGCCGACAACGTCGGCGACAATGTCGGTGACTGCGCCGGTATGGCCGCCGACCTGTTCGAGACCTATGCGGTGACCGCGGTCGCCACCATGGTGCTCGCGGCCATCTTCTTCGCCAAGACGCCGATCCTCATGAACATGATGACGTTGCCGCTTGCCATCGGCGGCATCTGCATCATCACCTCGATCATCGGCACCTTCTTCGTCAAGCTCGGGCCGAGCCAGTCGATCATGGGCGCGCTCTACAAGGGCCTGATCGCAACCGGCGTCCTGTCGCTGATCGGCATCGCCGGCGTGATCTACTATCTGATCGGCTTCGGCAAGCTCGACGGCGTCGACTACACCGGCACGGCGCTGTTCGAATGCGGAATCGTCGGCCTCGTCGTCACCGCGCTGATCATCTGGATCACCGAATACTACACCGGCACCGACTATCGTCCGGTGAAGTCGATTGCCGCAGCGTCGGTGACCGGCCACGGCACCAACGTGATCCAGGGCCTTGCGATCTCGATGGAGGCGACCGCGTTGCCCGCGCTCGTCATCATCGCGGGCATCCTCGTCACCTACAGCCTCGCCGGCCTGTTCGGCATCGCGATCGCGACGGCCACCATGCTGGCGCTGGCCGGCATGGTCGTTGCGCTCGACGCGTTCGGCCCGGTCACCGACAACGCCGGCGGCATCGCCGAGATGGCGGGCCTGCCGAAGGAGGTGCGCAAGTCGACCGACGCGCTCGACGCGGTCGGCAACACCACCAAGGCAGTCACCAAGGGCTACGCGATCGGCTCCGCCGGTCTCGGTGCGCTGGTGCTGTTCGCGGCCTACAACGAGGACCTCAAGTTCTTCGTTGCGGACACCGCGCATTACCCCTATTTCGCCGGGGTCCATCCGGACTTCTCGCTCAACAATCCCTACGTCGTCGTGGGCCTGCTGTTCGGCGGTCTGCTGCCGTTTCTGTTCGGCGCGATGGGCATGACGGCCGTGGGCCGTGCTGCCAGCGCGATCGTTGAGGAGGTGCGGCGCCAGTTCCGCGAGAAGCCGGGCATCATGCAGGGCACCGACAAGCCGGACTACGGCAAGGCGGTCGACCTGCTGACGAAAGCGGCGATCAAGGAGATGATCATCCCCTCGCTGCTCCCGGTGCTGTCGCCGATTGTTGTCTATTTCGTGATCTACGCGATTGCGGGCGGCGGTGTCGCCGGCAAGTCGGCGGCATTTTCCGCGGTCGGCGCAATGCTGCTCGGCGTGATCGTGACCGGCCTGTTCGTCGCGATTTCGATGACCTCTGGCGGCGGCGCCTGGGACAACGCCAAAAAATATATCGAGGACGGCCATTTCGGCGGCAAGGGTTCTGACGCCCACAAGGCCGCCGTGACCGGCGACACCGTCGGCGATCCCTACAAGGATACGGCGGGACCGGCGGTGAACCCGATGATCAAGATCACCAATATCGTGGCGCTCTTGCTGCTGGCAATTTTGGCGCATTGAGCGGCGTCATAGATTCAAAATTAAACCCCGCAGCGCAAGTTGCGGGGCTTTTTGTTTTGATGCGAGGTCTCTCAACACGTCATTGCGAGCGCAGCGAAGCAATCCAGAATCTTTCCGCGGAGGCAGCCTGGATTGCTTCGTTTCGCTCGCAATGACGGAGGTGGTGGTTGGTGTTCGCGCGAACATCACTGCACATCCATCTGCAATCCTTCCTTCTGGATGATGCCGGCGAATTTCTTCGTCTCGGCGTCTACGAAATCGGCGAACTGCTGCGGCGTGCCGTAGTCGGCGCGGGCGCCCATGGCGAGGATGTTCTTCTTGATGTCCTCGCGATCGAGCATCGCCTTCACCTGGAGATTGAGCGCTTCGAGCACCGGGGCCGGGACGCCCTTCGGCAGGAACACGGAGAACCACGAGGAGACATCGAAATTCGCCAGCTCCGGCGCGCTCTCGCGCATGGTCGGCAGGTTCGGCGCGAGGTCGCTACGCTCCGGCGTGGTGACGCACAGCCCGGTGAGGGTGCCGTTCTGCACCTGCGGCAGGCTCGGATAGAGATTGTCGAACAGGATCTGGATGTCGCCGGCAAGCGCGGCCTGGAGCGCGGGGCCCGCGCCGCGAAACGGGATGTGCGTCATCTTCAGTCCGGTGAGCTGGAGGAACCAGGCGCCGGTGAGGTGAGGGCTCTGGCCGACGCCGGAAGAGGCGTAGCTGAGCTTGTCCGGATTGGCCTTCAGATACGCGATCAGCTCGGCGATCGACTTGATGCCGGTCTTCGGATGCGCCGAGACGATGTTCGGAATCCGGATCATGTTGGAGACCGGCTGGAGCTGGTCCGGCTTGTAGGTAAGATTCTTGAAGATGCTGTAGGCGATCGCATTCGGCCCGGGATTGCCGATCAGGATGGTGTGGCCATCGGGCTTGGCGCGGACGACCTCCGCCGTTCCGATCGTGCCGCCCCCGCCGGAGCGATTTTCCACGACGGCCGACTGGCCCCAGGCGGCTTGCAGATGGGCGGCCAGCAGCCGGCCCATGACGTCGGTCGAGCCGCCGGCCGCAGCCGGCACGACGAGGCGGATGTTTTCGGTGGGTTTCCAGTCCGCCAGACTTGATCGCGGCAGGATCGCTGCGGCCGAAATGCCGGCAGCACCGGCGAGCACGCGGCGGCGGGACAGAAATCTATTGGGCACGAATCCACTCCCTGCTTCTTGTTTTGCAGGGAGCGTATGGAACCCGACGCGCTACGGCAAGCCGCACGACGCCGCAGGCTGAAAGCTCAGTTAAAGCTGAGCAGCTTGAAGATCGGCGTGAGGTAGCTCATCTCCTGGCCCGACGTGGGCGTGGTCCGGCTGATGAAGTCGAAGATCTTGCCGTCCTGGAGGCCGTAATTCGCCAGCCGGCGCACGCGCCGGTTCTTGTCGAAATAGACGGCGATGACGCGCTGATCGACCACCTTCTGGTTCATGAAGGCGACGATCCGCTCCGAGCGCTGCGAGATGTAGTAAAACACCTCGCCGTCGAGGGTCGCGACCGTGGAGGGCGTACCCATCACGATCAGCACCTGGTCCTGGCTCGCGCCGATCGGAATCTGCTCCAGCGCGCCAGGCGGCAGGATGTAACCCTTCTGGAACTGCTCGCCGGTGCAGCCCGCAAGGGCGGCGCCGAGCAGGGCCACGGCCGCGAGCACGCGCAAGCCGCGCCAGCGTGCATAAACGCCGCGCTGCTTGTCTGCGCGCAGGCTGGTCTGGTTCGTCATGGTCATAGTGGAACTGATTCCGTCCCCTTGCGTCGCGCGAGGCGCTGAAGTACCGGGCGGAGGCTCTGAATGCAACACGCGTACGCCCGCTTGCGGAACCCACAATGGTTTGGCCGTTCAATCACTTCAGGAAACCCCGGCAAGCCCCGCGCGGCACCATTGAAGCCATCTATGGCATGATCGTGACGCAGGCGCGAGAACCCATGTTTTACCGCGGTTTGGGCGTGCCCGACACGGTTAACGGGCGTTTCGACCTGTTGCTGCTGCATCTCTGGCTGCTGCTGCGCCGCCTGCGCACGGTCCAGGGCGCCACCGAGCTGTCGCAGGCGCTATTCGACCGTTTCTGCGAGGACATGGACGACAATTTGCGCGAGATGGGGATAGGCGACCAGACCGTGCCGAAGCGAATGCGGGCCTTTGGCGAGGCGTTTTACGGCCGCGTCCAGGCCTATGACCAGGCCATCGAAGGCGGCAGCGAGGCCCTGGCAGCGGCCATCTGCAAGAATATCTTGAATGGGACCGGCCTGGACCAGGCGCAGCTGCTTGCGGCTTACGCCGGCGCCACGGAGGCCGATCTCGGCCGGACCGACGAGACCGCGCTGCTACGCGCGTCTTTCAGGTTTCCCCCAGCGCTCACGAAGGACATCACGCCATGAGCCGACCGAATGCCGAATCCAGGCCCGATCCCTGGCGGATACCCGTGATCGTTGCGCAGATTCCCGACACCGGCCTGCATCGCAAGCTCGAGGCCTCGGTCGCCGAGCGGCAGGCCATGGCCGAGGTCGCGGGTTTGCGGGAGGTCCTCTCTGCCCAGGCTGACTTTGACGTCGTGCCGAAAAGCGGCGGCCGGATCCAGGTCACGGGGCAGGTCCGCGCCCGGGTCGGCCAGACCTGCGTGGTCACGCTCGACCCGATCGAGAGCGAGATCGGGGAGGAGGTGGACCTGATGTTCGCGCCCGAGGCCGAGGCGCGGCGGCTGGCCGACCTGATCGAGGAAGGAGAGGACGCGGCGGAGCCGCCGCAGGTCATCGATGCGCCGGAGCCAATCGTGAACGGTATCATCGATCTCGGGAGGCTTGCCACCGATGCGCTGTTCCTGGCGATCGATCCTTATCCGCGCAAGCCGGGTGTCGTGTTCGAGGCCGCGGTCACCGCCCTCGATCCGGAGGACCATCCGTTTGCGGCGCTGAAGGCGCTCCAGCAGAAGAAGCAGGGCAAAAAGAAAGGCAAATAGCTGGGCATTTCCGTTGAGGATCGCTTTGCTCGGCGCGTGAGCCGCCTGGCGGGATGGTTTGAAAGGCGCTCGTATCTATTTGAGTTCGATATGTTTCTTGTGAATTTTAGCTGCCGTCTGCGGATTGCCCTGAATGCAAAAGGCTGGGGGCAAGAGGTTGTTTCGGGATAACAAAACGCTATTGTCGCGCCCCGGTTCGGGCGCGGCGTGGCGCTCGGCCGGTCGCCATGTCCATGGCGAACCCATTTGCGGCCCCGTTCGTTCAAGACCGCAGCAGACCAGGTTTCCAGGACTTTTATGCCAAGCAAGGTTCGCATCGCGCTTGACGCCATGGGAGGCGACGTCGGCGCCGCCGTGATCATTCCAGGTGCCGCCATCTCGCTTCATAGGCATCGCGAGATCGAGTTCCTGCTGGTCGGGGACCGCGCCAAAATCGAGCCCGAGCTTGAGAAGCATCCTGCCCTCAAGGCCGCATCGAGGATCATCCATACCGACGTTGCCGTCAGCGGGGCGGATAAGCCGAGCCAGGCGCTGCGCCGGGGCCGCAAGACCTCCTCGATGTGGCTCGCCATCGATGCGGTGAAGAGGGGCGAGGCGGACGTCGCCATCTCCGCCGGCAACACGGGTGCGCTGATGGCGATGGCGCGTTTCCATCTGCGCACGCTGCCGGGCATCGACCGCCCGGCGATTGCCGGAATGTGGCCGACCAAGCGCGGCGATTCCGTCGTGCTCGACCTCGGCGCCACCATTGGCGGTGATGCGCATCATCTGGTGTCGCTCGCGGTCATGGGGGCAGCGATGGCGAGCGTATTGTTCAACAAGCCGCGTCCCACAGTCGGGTTGCTCAATATCGGGGTCGAGGAGATCAAGGGGCACGAGGAAATCCGCGAGGCCGGCGAAACGTTGCGTGCGATGAACCTGCCGGAACTCGATTATCTCGGCTTCGTCGAGGGCGACGGCATCGGCAAGGGGCTGGCCGACGTCATCGTCACCGAAGGTTTCAGCGGCAACATCGCGCTTAAGGCGGCCGAGGGAACCGCGCGGCAGATGGCGGAATTACTCCGCAACGAGATGCAGCGGAGCTGGCTGTCCAAGCTCGGCTATCTCTTCGCGCGCAGCGCCTTCCGAGCCCTGCGCGACAAGATGGA
This sequence comes from Bradyrhizobium sp. 139, assembly GCF_023074175.1. Classification (GTDB taxonomy): domain Bacteria; phylum Pseudomonadota; class Alphaproteobacteria; order Rhizobiales; family Xanthobacteraceae; genus Bradyrhizobium. Next base: position 103,138 of record NZ_JADPKS010000073.1, on the reverse strand, counting down.
CCCGAACAAGTCCAACGGCGGCGTATTCCTGGGGCTGAGGGGACTGGTGGTCAAGAGCCATGGCGGAATCAGCGCCGAAGGCTTTGCCTATGCGATCGATGTTGGTTATGAGATGGCGCACTACGATCTCCTGAACAAGATCAATCAGATGCTCAACCGCGAAGGTGGTGCACTTAGTTCCGTGCAGACCGCGCAGGAGGCTGTTTCGTGACTCAAATTCGTTCGGTCATACTGGGCTGCGGCTCTTATCTGCCGGAGCAAGTGGTGACCAACGCCCAATTGGCGGCGCGCATCGACACGTCCGACGAGTGGATCGTGCAGCGCACCGGCATTCGCGAGCGGCGTGTCGCAGCCGAGGGCGAGTTCACCTCGCATCTGGCGACCAAGGCGGCGCAGGCTGCGCTCGCGGACGCCGGCGTGGACGCACAGTCGATCGAGTTGATCGTGCTGGCGACCTCGACGCCTGATAATACCTTCCCCGCAACCGCGGTCGCCGTGCAGCACGCGCTCGGCATCAACCATGGCGCGGCGTTCGATCTCCAGGCGGTCTGCTCCGGCTTCGTGTTCGCACTCGCCACCGCCGACAATTTCCTGCGCACCGGTGCTTTCAAGCGTGCGCTGGTGATCGGCGCCGAGACCTTCTCGCGCATCCTCGACTGGAACGATCGCGGCACCTGTGTGCTGTTCGGCGACGGTGCCGGCGCGGTCGTGCTGGAGGCGCAGGAGCAGCCGGGCAATGCTGCGACCGACCGCGGCGTGGTGACCACTCACTTGCGCTCCGACGGCCGTCACAAGGCAAAACTGTTCGTCGACGGCGGACCGTCCTCGACCCAGACCGTCGGCCATCTGCGCATGGAGGGCCGCGAGGTCTTCAAGCACGCGGTCGGCATGATCACCGACGTGATCGTCGACGCCTTCCAGGCGACCGGGCTCAATGCCGACGGCATCGACTGGTTCGTGCCGCACCAAGCCAACAAGCGAATCATCGACGCCTCTGCCCACAAGCTCCATATCGCGCCGGAGAAGGTGGTGTTGACGGTGGACCGTCACGGCAACACCTCGGCGGCCTCGATCCCGCTGGCGCTGTCGGTGGCGCGCAAGGACGGCCGCATCAAGCGCGGCGACCTGATTCTGCTGGAGGCGATGGGCGGCGGCTTCACCTGGGGCTCCGCGCTGGTGCGCTGGTAAAGCCACAATCGATAAAATTTTACCGGAATCAGCGCTGATTATCGATGCGCCTGCATTGATGAGCGCTGTTGACCGCCGTATCGTAACCTCATAATTTCAGACGATAATTGTTCGCCGTGATGTGGGGCAGGGCGATGACCGATCAAAGTAAAACCGTAACGCGTGTCGATCTCTGCGAGGCCGTCTACCAGAAGGTGGGCCTGTCACGCACCGAATCGTCCGCCTTCGTGGAACTCGTGCTGAAGGAGATCACCGACTGCCTCGAGAAGGGCGAGACGGTGAAATTGTCCTCGTTCGGCTCCTTTATGGTCCGCAAGAAGGGTCAGCGCATCGGCCGCAACCCGAAGACGGGCACCGAGGTGCCGATCTCGCCGCGCCGGGTCATGGTGTTCAAGCCGTCGGCGATCCTGAAGCAGCGGATCAACACGCAGCATCGCGGCAATGGCGACGCCAGCAAGGCTCAACCCGAGGCATAATCGCCTCCGCGAAGGATTTGGCATTTGGACAAGGCGCCGGATGCGTTCCGAACCATCAGCGAAGTAGCGCAGGAACTCGACATTCCGCAGCATGTGCTGCGGTTCTGGGAGACCCGATTCTCCCAGATCAAGCCGATGAAGCGCAGCGGCGGCCGCCGCTATTACCGCCCCGACGACGTCGACCTGCTCAAGGGCATCCGCCGCCTGCTCTACGGGGAGGGCTACACCATCCGCGGGGTGCAGCGGATCCTGAAAGAGCACGGCGTCAAATCGGTGCAGGGCCTTGCCGACAGCGCGGCCGCGGTCTCGTTCGGGGCCATCGAGGACGCTATCGGCCAGAGCCTGATGGAGCCCGAAGAAGAGACAGGCGCCCGCGGCGCCCTCGATATCGACGATGACGACTACCAGGGCGGGGAGGCGGAAGGTATCGACTTCCGCTTCGCCGAGACCGACGACGAGGAAATCCTCACCACCTTCCGCAAAGGCGGCACCGCCGCCGCCGCGTCGGCCGGCCCCAGCGCGCTGGACCGTGAACGGCTGGGACGGGTGCTGGGCGACCTCGTCGCCTGCCGGGAGATGCTGGACCAGGCGCTGAAGGACGGCTGAGGCGGCATCTTGTCGTCTTTTCGGATAGTTCCGTGGTAGGGCGATCACCAAAATGGTGTGACCTCGCCTTGCGTAAAGCAGCGATCCTAGCTAATGGAACGACGTTCGGAGCGTGGCGCAGCCCGGTTAGCGCACTAGTCTGGGAGACTAGGGGTCGGAGGTTCAAATCCTCTCGCTCCGACCATTGTTCGTAGATTTGGCTAAGCACACGCGCGAAAATCTCGCGATGCGCGCCTTGTCTGTCCGCGATGAGGCCCAAGGCGCCCGCCCGGCGACAATGAGAGCATCAGCAGTGCCCGACGAGCCGATGACCCTCAAGTTCCGCTGTCCGCCGGGCCTTGAAGACAAATTGCCGCCGCCGGTCCCCGCGAGTTTGGGCCTGCCCGCCTGGCTGAAGGCGATGCCGACGCAGGCCTTCAACGCGATCAATCAGCGCGAGGAGGATACGGTCAAGCGGTGTCCCCCGTTCCTCGACGCCATGACGAGCGGCTTCCTGATCCCACTGATGTGCGATGTCAGCTTTGAGAACGGGGAGATTTCCTGGGACAATGACCTGCCACCCGGTGGTGAACTCGATTTCCCGCGTTCGCCCGTTGGATTTCACGACTCGAGCCAGGTCACGGGCTCGCCGTTGTTCGAGCCGGACCGGCTTCTGATCAAGTTTCGCAATCCATGGCTGATCGAAGCGCCGGAAGGCTATGCGGTGCTGTTCATGCATCCGATCAATCGATTCGATCTGCCCTTTACTACGCTGACGGGCCTCGTCGATTGCGATCGGTATCGCGACAGTTGGATCCATTTCCCAGTGCATTGGCACGATGTGAATTTCGATGGCGTGCTGCCGAAGGGGACACCGATTGCGCAATGCATGGCGGTGAAGCGGGAAACCTGGGTCGCTCAGACCGCGCCACTGACTGCGGAGGAGATGCGGCGGGTGTTCGAGGTTACGAAGTCGGTTGCGCAGGAGCCCGGCGCCTATCGACGGCAGTTCCGTGCGTGAGCCGCATCACGGCATGTCGCCTTGCAGAAACGTCTTGAGCGCGCTCGGGCGGAAGAAGAAGCGGCCGCGCGATGAATGGACGAGCGTGTAGGCAACTTGTGCCAGCATGCGGGGCCGGCCGCGTAAGGCCGAACGAAGGCTCGCCTCGCCCGCTTCGCGCTGACCCAACTCGAACAGGCAGGCGGCGAGATCGGCCCGCGTCACGGCATGGTCGGGGCGCAGCGCCAGCGCGAGCCGGTACATCTCTGCGGCCGCGGCATAATCACCATCCTGGCGCAGCACGCGTGCAAGTAGCGTCGAGATATCCGGACGTCCAGGCGCGGCCTTGTGGGCTTTGACGAGGATCGGGCGCGCCTCACCGCGCGCATTGCACTCGAGATGCAGGCGCGCAAGATCCAGTTGCAGGTCGATGCTTTCCGGCGCGAGCGCGAGAGCGTTGCCGATCGTGGCGATGGCCTCATCGACGCGCCGGTCCTTGGCAAGCTGGCCGGCGAGTTCCTGGAAGGCCGGCAGGAAAGGCGGGCGTCGCGCCGCGGTCCGGCGCAATTGTTCGACGGCTTCCATGCGACGCCCGGATCCGCCCAAGGCCGCGCCAAGCAGAGTCTCGATGCCCGGATCACTCGTGCGGCGCGCCGCCTTATCCAGGGGGACGATGGCCTCCGCTACGCGGTTCTGAGCGAGCAAGGCGCGGCCGAGAACCCATATCGCGACGATGTCGGTCCGGCTCGTCTTCACCACTTCGGCTGCAAGCCGCTCCGCCTCCGCGAAATTCTGCATCCGTAGCGCGAGCGTGGCGCGCTCGAGCAAGTCGGCTTGATGAGGTCCGCGGCTGGGGGGAAGAACAGGGCGCTTCGACACTGGGCTCGCAACCAACGTCTATCGAAGCGACAAGTATGGCCGCGGCCCGGACATCGGGCAACCGCTATTCGTCTTCCCGGCTTGGTGCGTCTCGCCGGAGGCCCCACCGCTTTCCTCTCGGCTTCTGCCGATTATCTCAGATAACCCACGACCATCCGCGTCGTCCCATCCACCAGCGTCCTCACCGTCTTCTCCGACTGCATCTGGGCCTGGTTCAGCACGGTGTTGTGCGCGACGGCTTCGATTGCGCTGACGCAGATGAAGGTGGCCAAGCCTGGGTCGATTTTGCGCATCTCCTTGCGGCGGCTTTCGAGATAGGCGCGGACGAGGGTGTGGATCTCGCGGTTGAAGGCTTCGACGTCTTGAGGTGTCCCGGAATCTGCTCGGCGAGGACGCGGTGCAGTTTCGGGTCGATGCGATGGGCTTCGACTCGCGACGGTGACGAGCTTTCGCACCGCCGTTTCGATCGGAAGGTCGGCGACTTCTGTCAGCGCCGCGTGGCCAGAGATCGTGCCCGCGCATTGGCGTTTCGTCGGCCGGATGACGCGCGAGGCGATTGCGCCGCGCGTCACGGCCGAGGAGGTCGTGCCGGCGACGGGCGAGTTGTTTCGGATGCTGATGGAACATGCCGGCTCTTCTCGGGCACGCGCGATCTGCTCTACCCCGATAGCATCGATCTTTCGGAGCGGGCGAGGGCGGTGGGCGTGCCGGTCGAGCTGCATCTGTGGCGCGACCAGCCGCACAATTTCGCGCCGATGCCGACGCCGGAAGGGCGACAGGCGCGGGCGATCATTCTGGGTGCGGTGGCTTAAGGGGAATGTGATCGTTGTCACAGGGCGCGCCGCCACAATAGGGTCTGGCGCTAGCGGTGCCCGCGCGGAGAGACCAGGCGGCCTCCAGGGCGTTTCCTCATCCGTAGTCTTTTGAGGCCTCAGGCGTGGCCCTTGATCTCATAGTGACCCGGCACGCATTTGTAGCGATCGAGGCGCCAATTGGCGTGGTAGATCGGATGCTCGCCCATCCATTTCGCAAGCGGGGCCTGTGCGCCGATCGCACACTGCATCATCGACATCTCGGGCGTCATGTTGCTGTCGGTCACGATTTCCTCGATGCAACTGCCTGAGCTGGCTGCGCTCAGCCGGCAGAGCACGGCAACGACGGTCACGAACATTCCTGTCACCTCATCGGTCGTTTCAGACCACGAAGAGGATGCAAGCGGAGTGCCAGAGCCTGTGACGGGAACAACACGCTGGCCTGGCCGACTCGACCCAGCGTCCGGATTCCATTTGACGATTCGGTTTGTAAAAAAAATGCCCATAAACCGAAGCCGGGCAAATACGGGGAACCGGCAGGGATAACCGCAGGAATGATCGATTGTGGGGGCTGCGCCGCGTCGGCGGCCCTTCACAAGGCCTGCACAGCCGATACGCTTCCAGGCGTGCGGATACTCGCCAGGATACTCGCCAAAAGAGCGAGACCGCCATCAGGCTTATGGAAACGCGAGGGCAGACCATGAAGGCACGACCGACCGGCGTGATCCCGCCGATGACGACGCCGTTTCGGAAGGACGGCGAGATCGACTTTGGGCTCGTGGCGCCCCAGGTCGACTGGATGATCGGCGCCGGCGCCCATGGCGTTGCCGCCGGCGGCTCGACCGGCGAGGGGCACACGCTCGATCACGAGGAATATCGCGACCTGATGGCCGCGACAGTCGAGGCGGTGAAGGGACGCATTCCCGTGATCGCCGGCATCATCGTGGACTCCACGCGCGATGCGATCCGCCGCGGCAAGCTGGTGCGCGACATGAATGTCGCAGCCCTTCAGGTCACGCCGGTGCATTATCTGTTCAAGCCGGACGACGAGGCGATGGTCGCGCATTTCCGCGCCATGGCGGATGAGACCGGCATGCCCATCATCATCTACAACGTCGTGCCGTGGTCGTACCTTTCGCCGGCGCTCTTGACCCGGATCATGACCGAGGTGCCGCTGGTGATCGGCGTCAAGCAGAGCGCGGGCGATCTCAAGCTGTTCGCGGATCTCATGATGATGGCGCCAGACAAGCTGATCTACAGCGCGGTCGATGCCCTGATGTATCCGTCCTATACGCTCGGGGCCCATGGCTCGATCGCCGCGATCCTGACCGCCGCGCCGCATGCGTCCGTCGCGCTGTGGGATGCGGTGAAAGCGGGCGATCATCCCCGCGCGCTCGAGCTGCACAAGAAGCTGCTGACGCTGTGGAACGCTGTTATCGCCGACAATCTGCCGGCCTGCACGCGCTATGCGCAGACGCTCCAGGGCTTGCCGAAAACCTGGCCGCGCGCGCCGATGCCGGAGGCCTCAAGCGCGCAGCAGGCTGCGATCCGCAAGGCGCTGGAGGCGCTCGGCGCGTTGAGCGGGCCGCGCGTCGAAGCGGCCGAATAGTCCGCCCGCCGAAATAATTGAGGCGAAGATGGCAGCGCCGATCCGCTTTTACCTGCGGATGCGGCGCTGCTACATTTTGCGCGCGCCCGTGCGCGGCGCAACGATGAAGAAACATACCGACAAGGGGAGGGCCGAAAGTCCCATGAAGGATTTTGCAGGAAAGATCGCCGTCATCACCGGGGGCGGCACGGGAATGGGACGCGAGCTCGCGCGGCAGCTCGTCGCCGAGGGCTGCAATGTCGCGATGTGCGACGTCTCGGAGGCCGCGATGGCCGAGACCAGGCGGCTCTGCGAGATCGAGAAGCTGCCGCAGGGCCTGCGCGTCACGACGCATGTCGCCGACGTCTCGATCGAGGATCATCTCAAGTGTTTTCGCGACGAACTCGCCGAGCAGCAGAAGACGGACCGGATCCATCTTCTGTTCAACAATGCCGGCATCGGTGGCGGCGGCAGCCTGTTCACCAACACGCGCGAGCAATGGGAGCGCACCTTCAACATCTGCTGGGGCGGCGTCTATCTCGGCGTGCGCACCTTCCTGCCGATGCTCGTCGCCGCGGACGAGGCTCACATCGTCAACACCGCCAGCGTCAACGGCTTCTGGGCCTCGATCGGCATGAACCAGGCGCACACCGCCTATAGCTCCGCCAAGTTCGCGGTGAAGGGATTTACCGAAGCGCTGATCAACGACCTCCGCCTGCACGCACCGCACGTCAAATGCTCGGTGGTGATGCCCGGCCATATCGGCACCTCGATCGTCTCCAATTCGCGCAAGGTGCAGAGCGCCGACGGGGCGGAGCGGCTTAGCGACGATGAGGTCGCGCTGACCCGCAAGCGCATGGTCGCGGCCGGCGTGCCGGATGCCGAGAAGATGTCGGACGAGGACATCCAGGCGGTGTTCGCCGAGCGCGCCCGCAGCTTCCTCGAGGATGCGCCGACGACGGCGGCGCAAGCCGCAAAGATCATTCTCGACGGCGTGAAGGCCGAGCGATGGCGCATTCTTGTGGGCGAGGACGCGAAACGCCTTGACGAGTGCGTGCGCGCGACGCCCGAGCAAGCCTATGACCGCGCCTTCTACGAAAGTTTTACGCAGGAGGTCGGCTGGCGGCTCGGCTGAGCCTGTTTCGCTGAGACCGTCAACGAACGCGCGCGAATATGGGTATGATGATCATCATGGCAAGAGGCCCGCAGGTAATTTGACGTGCCGCCTCTTGCCAGAGTTTCTTGCCAGAGTTTCTTGCCAGAGTTTGCCGCCTTATGACGAATTGGAATGTCACACATGCGACATGGTCCGTCGTTCAAGCGATGGTGATGTCAAACGGGTCTCATTCGGCGCACGGCAGCTTGGTCGTCGAACCAAAATAGTTTACTCGATGAGGGGTAACGCCATCATAAAGCGTAGCTCCGATGATACCCGCATGCCTCTCCGACGACTGGACTCTCTGCCCGGAGAGAGAGGACATCTCCGCTGAATTCACGCGGCTCCTCACCGCGGCCCAGGAGGGCGGTGCCACGATCGCGGAATGCCTGATGATCGCGCGGCAACTCAAGCGCGGCGACGAGCAGTCCTGGCACCGCGAGTGGAAGAGGCTTGCGCAGGCCAACCGGCAGCGTGCCGAGGCGGCGTTCGCGGAGGGCCACATGGCGACCGCGCAGCGCAACTGGCTGCGGGCGATGAACTACTACGGCGCGGCCGCGATGCCGCTGGACCAGGCCGACGAACGCCGCTGGGTCGCAGTGCTGGCGATGCAGGAATGCGCGCGGCGCTTCCTCGCAGCGCGCAGTCCGGCCGGCGAGGTCGTCACGATTTCCTGGGCCGACGACGGACACGCTTTGCAGGGCTACTTCCTGCCTGCGCCCCTGGCGAACAAGCGGGCTCCGACCGTGATCTGCATCGGCGAGCCCGGACACCGCAAGGAAGAATTCCTGTTCAAGCTCGCGCCGCATGCGCGCGAACGCGGATTGTCGATGCTCGCGCTGGACCTGCTCGGCGACCAGCGCGACGATTATACCGACACGCTGTTGCAGCGCCGCGACCTCGAGAGCTCAATTGCCAGCGTCATGGATTATCTGGAGACGCGCGGCGATGTCGATTTCGATCGCGTCGCCATCCTGGCCGACGGATGGGGCTCTTCCTTCGTCGCACGCGCGGTGTTGCAGGAGCCGAGGCTCGCCGCGGCCGTTTGCGACGGCGGTCTGTGGGACCTGCACGAACGATCCTTCTTCGCCAGCCGCTTTGCGATGAGCGACCTCAGCATCGTCCCGGTGCCGCATGCACCGCTGATGGCCTCCAGCGCCGACTGTCCGGTGCTGATCACGCTGGGCGAGGATGGCTGGCTCAAGGCCGACCGGGCGCGCCAGATCGTGCAGAAGTCGCGGTTCGGCAGCTCCGATATCGTGCTGAAGGTGTTCACCGCGGCGGAGACCGGCGCGGCGCAGGCTCATGCGGACAATCCGAGCCTCGCCAACGAATACATCTTCGACTGGCTGGAATCGCGGCTTGGCGCCGCCGGCCGGCGGATCTGAGCGCGGCCACTCAGTAGTCGAGGGAGATCCTGACGCAGGCTTTTTCGAGCCGGGTCTTCAGTGTCGCGAGCTTGGTGGTGAATTCGGTCAGCTCGTTCTCGTCGAACTCCTGGAAGACGAATTCGCGAATCGACTTGTACTGCTCGTTGAGGCTTGCGATGTGCTTCTGCGTCTTCTCGACCAGCGACAGCCGCACCACGCGGGCGTCGGTCTGCGAGGGCCGCCGGCGCAGCAGGCCCTTCTTCTCCAGCAGCTTGGACTGGGTGGTGACGAAGGACGGATCGACGTGGAGCAGCTTGGAGACCATGTTGACAGGCACGCCGTCGTCCTTGTCGAGGTCGGAGATCGCCATCAGGATCAGCCATTGCGGACCGCTGATGCCCAGCGTTCTCGCCCAGAACTGACGCAGCTCCTCCAGATACATGTTGATCGACGATATCTCCCAGGTGAAACGCCTGATGATATCCAGATTGCCGGTGGGGCGGAGGCGCGCCCCTTCTTTCCTCGTCGCTGACACAGCGTCACTCCGTGATCTGAATTCTTTCCAGCCGGTGTCTTGCAAGGCCATAGTCCACGCAAGCCTGCCCTGACGCAAGTGCAGAGCAGGGTAATTTCGTCACTAAAACTACAAAGATGATCAACTCAGCATATTGCCTCACTTCGCAGTGTTGCGCGTGGGGCACAGGTTTAGTGAAAGAATAAAGCTTACCAAATAAACTATTTTGATTAGTGGAACAGCGCAGGCATATTGACCGTGACGGTGGGGGGTACTCGATCGTCCCGTTGCAGGTGGTTCGCTCACGTCCCTCGCGTTTCAAGCGGGGTGTGTCCGAAAGCGCGAAGCGGCCGAGCGGATTTGAAGAGACGGGGATCTGGGGGGCCTCACGGTCCGGTCTCCGCAAAATGAGCAACTTGGAGGTTTTAAATGAAAATGGTGAAGAGCCTTTTGCTCGGCACTGCGGCGGGTCTGATCGCCGTCGGTGGAGCCCAGGCGGCCGATCTTCCGGTCAAGGCCAAGGCGGTCGAGTACGTGAAGATCTGCACGCTCTACGGGGCGGGTTTCTACTACATCCCGGGCAGCGACACCTGCATCAAGCTGGGTGGCTACCTGCGTGCCGAAGTGGCGCTCAATGCCGGCGGCAACTACAGCGCCCAGTACAACAACGTCTTCGCGGCGAACAACCGCCTGACCAATTACTACTCGATGCGCGCTCGTGAAGATCTCAACATCGACACGCGCACCGCGACCGAGTACGGCGTTGTCCGCACCTATTTCGATGCGGTCTTCACCTGGACGACCGGCAACTATGTCGGCGCCGGCAGTGGCACGGGTGCTACCCAGTACAGCGGTACGCTTGGCCTGAACGCAGCCGGCACCGGCCTGATAGGTTCGAGCGGCGGCGCCGTCAACGGCACCGACGGCGGCCTCTCGGGCGGTTCGCTCGGCGTCTATTACGCCTTTATCCAGTTCGCCGGCTTCACGATGGGTAAGGCGGTGTCGCAGTTCGACGCGCCCTGGATCAACTATCCCGGCAACAACTTCGACCAGCTGGTCGGCGGCAGCGGCACCACCAATGGCGTTGCCCAGTTCACCTACACGGCCGATTTCGGCCAGGGCGTGACGGCCGCGTTCTCGGCGCAGGATCAGACCCAGGTCTTCCAGACCAACATCTGGAACACCGCGGCCATGACCACCGCCAGCGTCCTCGGCGGTGCCTACGGCTCGAACGACCTCGGTGGCACGCGGTCTCCCGACCTCGTCGGCATGGTCCGCGTCGACCAGGCCTGGGGCCTGTTCCAGGCGTCGGTTGCTGCGCACGACAACCATGTCGCCTACTACGGCGCGAGCGAAGCCACGGGTCACCCCGAGGACAAGTGGGGCTGGGCCGTTCAGCTGGCGCTGGGCATCAAGAACATCCCGACCGGCGCAGGCGACGTGATCAACATCTCGGGCGTCTACACCGAGGGCGCGAGCCGCTACAACTTCCAGGAGCTGGCCGCGACCAGTTATTCGATGTTCGGCAGCTCCAGCGGCGCGTATCAGAGCCTCGGCTTCGCCGGCGTGTCTGACGCGGTGTTCGGTCCCGGCGGCAGTCTCGAGCTGACCAAGACCTACGGCTTCCGTGGCGCCTACACCCACAACTGGAGCCCGTATTGGAACACGGCGCTCTACGGTGCGTGGGCTGCGGTCAACTACAGCGGCACGGCCAAGTCCATGATCTGCGGCAGCGCCGCCTTCGCGACCCTGACCGGCACCTGCAACCCGGACTTCAACATCGGCCAGATCGGTGTCATCACTCGCTGGACTCCGGTCAAGAACCTGACCTTCTCGGCTGACTTCACTTACAGCCATCTCGACCAGAAGTACTCGGGCGTGATCACGACCCCGGCGCTCACGAGCGTTGCCAAGCCTGCGGCAACCTATGAGCTGAAGGACCAGGACACCTACAGCCTGCTGCTGCGCGCCCAGCGCAACTGGTAAGCTTAAGGCCATACCGATCTGATAGAGCCCCGGCGGGATACCGCCGGGGCTTTTTTATGAAAGTTGCTTTCGGAAAATCCGGTAGCCCGTGCAGACGACGAAGACGAGCTATGCGATTCGATCGCCTCAAATTTATTTACTTACCTTAGTTGATCAGCTATCTTGCTTCTTAGCCGGTTACGAAAGTCACGGCTCTTAGCTTCACGCTAAGCCTCCAGAAACCTCCGGTGATGCCCCGCCGGAGGTTTTTCGTTTTGGGATTTCTCCTTCAGCCGCGCATCACACGGGCGCGCGAGTTCGGCCGGTAGGCAAGGCGGCTGTGGCCGGCGCAGTAGGACTGGCCGTCGGGCGCGGTATTGCCGCAGAAGCAGAAGTCGTCTGCACCCGGCGTCGAGATCGGCCAGCGGCAGCAGTTCTCGGAAAGCTCCAGCAGTGAGCAGCGATTGGCGTCGTCGATCGGCCCGGCGACGACCGGCGCGTCGGTCTCGCCATAGATCGTGGCCAGCATCTCATATTGCAGCCGCGGCACCGCCCTCGGCGCGCGTCGGGGCCCGAAGCTCCTGTCCTGAACCTTGCGGTCGTCGACGGACCAGCCGCGCGTAAGGTTCAGCCGGGACAGCTTGCCGATCACGGCGTTGCGGCTGACGCCGATGTCCGCAGCGATCTCGCGGCAGGACAGGCCGGCCTCGAAATGCTGCTTCAGAAGTGCGATTCGTTCGTCGGTCCAGGTCTGTGAAGAAGTTGGTGAGAGAACAGGCATTTGTGACGGTCCCAGGTTGCAGATGTCGGCCATCCGCCTCTCGAGATCCATCCGCTTCGCGTTCAGCGCGCGCTCACGTCCTGCCGTTGTCGCGGATCGACAAAAGTCCGTCCTTGATGGCGAGACGGATGCCTTCCTCGATCAGTGTGCGTGCGACGCCGGGAACGCTGGTGCCGTGGGTGCCCTGTCTCACCAGCTTTTCCAGATAGGTGATGGTCGAGAGCGCCAAGGTTACGGGAATGCGGTCAGTCTCGGCTTTTTCGGTGGCCATGGCCCGAACGCTAGCCTCTTACTCGGGTACATAAAAGTAACGATTAAGACTCTATTTAAGTTCGAGGGCAGAAGTCAAATGCAGGTTGAGATGATCGCTCAGCCTGTTGGAATCGTAGAAGAATTAGACGCGGTACCGCGCGCCGCGCGGCTTACCGGGCGGCGGCGTGGCGTCAACAGGTCAGGGAAGGCCCGGCCGGCTCAGCCGTGCACGATCGCCTTTTCGATCATGCAATGGACGCCCTTGCAGCCGTTGACGGTCTGCGTCACCCGCAGATCGGCCGCCAGGCTACACAGCGTGTAGGCGTCCTCGCGCGACAGGTTTCGGGTTTCGCCGAGCAGGACAATCATGTCGCGCAGCGCGCGCACCACGCACTGGTCGAGATCGGGGTCCATGGCCATGGTCATGTAATGCGTCGCCGTCTCGGCACGCGGATAGTCGAACCGCAGGTCCTTGCGCAGCGTCAGGCGGAAGCGGCCCTGGAGCGCGGTCTCGATCGCGGTGACGCAGACCTCGCCGTCGCCCTGCACGCCATGGCCGTCGCCGCAGGAGAACAGCGCGCCCGGGACGAACACGGGCAGATACAGCGTCGCACCGGCGCCAAGTTCCTTGTTGTCGAGATTGCCGCCCATTGCGCGCGGAACGAGCGAGGAGATGCGGCCCCAGGCCGGCGGCGGCGAGACGCCCATCACGCCGAAGAACGGCTTGAGCGGAAGATCGAGGCCCCAAGGCATGCGGCCGACCATCCGCGACCGGTCCAGCGGGATGTTGAGGATGCGCGTCTCGTGGAAATCGTCGGGCAGCGTGCCCGACAGCGGCTTGATCATGTTCCAGCCCCAATCCTGCCGGAGCTGGACGTCGAGGATCTCGACCGCGAGCACGTCGCCAGGCTCGGCGCCCTCGACCGCGATCGGGCCGGTGAGAATGTGGCCGGGCAGCATGCGCTCGTTTTTGGCATGAACCTCGGCCATCTCCGGCGGAATGTGAAACTTGTCGCGGTCGGGCAGCATGTCCGGCCCGCCGCTGATGGTGTCGACCGTCACCTCGTCGCCGCTTTGGATGGTGAGGACGGGCTCGAGCGCGGCTTCGAAGAAGCCCCAATGGCAGGTCTCTGGGCTGGAATGCAGGTGGTGATGGGTCATTTGCCGCGTCCAATCAGTTTCATCAGAACTCGTCATGAGAACCTGTTATGCCCGGGCTTGACCGGGCGATCGATCCTCTTTCAAGAAGATTTCTGAAGATGGACCGGCCGGTCAAGCCCGGTACGATCATTCCAGCGAGGCTCCCCTGTATTTCGTTCTGTCCAAGACCCTCGGCATCGCGCTGCTGCCGGTCAATCTCCTGGTCGAGCTCGGAATCCTGTCGCTGCTGCTGATGGCAACGCGCTTTGCCGCGCTCGGCCGCAAGCTCGCCGTGACAACGCTGGTCCTGCTGGCGCTGGCCGCTTTCTCGCCACTCGGTAATCTTCTGCTGTATCCGCTGGAATCGCGCTTTCCGGCGTGGGACCCGTCGCGGGGCGCGCCCGACGGCATCATCGTGCTCGGCGGCTCGATCGACACCGATCTGTCGGCGGCGCATCGCACGCCGGTGGTCTCGCACGCGGCCGATCGCATGCTGGCGCCGGCCGAGCTCGCGCGCCGCTATCCGAATGCGCGCATCGTCTTCACCGGCGGTACGGCGAACCTGGTCTCGACCGAGGCGAGGGAGGCCGACTACTCCGCGCCGATCCTGGAAAGCCTGGGCATATCGAAGGAGCGCCTGATCCTCGAGCGCGACTCCCGCAACACCTGGGAGAACGCGATCTTCACCAAGCAGCTGGTGGCGCCGAAGCCGGGCCAACGCTGGCTCCTGGTCACGTCGGCTTTCCACATGCCACGCTCGATGGGGATTTTTCGCAAGGCCGGATTCGATGTCGAAGCCTATCCGGTGGATTGGCGGATGGGCGGGCGCGACGAGCTCTTCGCCTTCACCCGCAACGGGGCGGATGGTCTCGGCAAGACCGACGTCGCCGTGCGCGAATGGATCGGCCTTTTGGCGTACCGCATCATGGGGCGGACCGGCGAGTTGCTTCCGGGGCCGGGCAAGGACTAAAACGAGAGCCGCAAAACAAGAACACAGCACCGGCGCGCGACCGCCGGCCGGGAGGACGCCATGCAACAGCAGAGTGCAGACAGCATCGATCTTGCCGGCCTCGCCGCCGATCTCAACAGCCTGCTGCGGCTGAAGACGACGGTGATCGGCATGAAGCTGTTCGCGCGTGCCGCCGACATGGAGGCGGTCCCGAAAATCCGGCGGCCGAACGCGGTCCATACCACCGACCAGATCGTCAGCATGGCCGCACGTCTGGGCTGGACGGTCGGCATCACCGCCGACGATCTTGTCGGTGCGCAGTGCCGCGCGGTGATCGGGCTTGCGCCGCAGGACGAAAAATGGCTCGCCGGCGAAAACTATGTCGGGGTCTGGCACGGCACCGCCGAGGACGCGCGCAAACGCCAGGAGGCGCTGGACGTGGTTCCATTCGGGCAGTATCAGGCGCTTGCGGTCAGTCCGCTGGCGAGCGGACGGCTCGATCCGCCCGACATCTGCCTCGTCTATGCAACGCCGGGGCAGATGATCATCCTGATCAACGGGCTGCAATATACCGGCTACAAGAAGTTCGAATGGGGCGTCGTCGGTGAAACCGCCTGCGCCGATTCCTGGGGGCGGGCGCTCAAGACCGGGGAGCCCAGCCTGTCCTTGCCATGCTATGCCGAACGGCGCTATGGCGGCGTGCCGGACGAGGAGATGCTGATGGCCTTGAAGCCCTCGCATCTCGCCAAGGCTATTGTGGGCATGAAGGCGCTGGCCAAGAACGGCCTGCGCTATCCGATTCCGCCCTATGGCATTCAAAGCGACGTCCGCGCCGGCATGGGCGTGAGTTACGCGAAGAAGTAAAGGCCGACCATGAGCTCTGCGAAATTCGACATCGTCGTCTATGGCGCGACCGGTTTCACCGGCAAACTCGTCGCCGAATATCTGGCGGTGCATTACAAGGGCGACAAGACGCTGAAATGGGCCATGGCCGGCCGTAGCCTCGGCAAGCTGAAAGCTGCCCGCGATGCGATCGGTGCGCCCGGGAACACGCCGCTGATCGTCGCGGATGCGTCGGACGCGGACTCGCTGAAGGCGATGGCGGAGCAGACCATGTCGGTGATCACCACCGTCGGCCCGTATCAGCTCTATGGCGAGGAACTGCTCGCGGCCTGCGCGGCAACGGGCACGGATTATTTCGATCTCTGCGGCGAGCCGATCTGGATGCGGCAGATGATCGACAAGTACGAGGCGGAAGCCAGGGCGAGCGGTGCGCGTATCGTGTTTTCGTGCGGCTACGATTCCGTGCCGTTCGAGCTCGGCACGTTCTTCGTCCAGGAAGAGGCCAAGGGTGTATTCGGTGCGCCGGCTTTGCGCGTGAAGGGGCGTGTGCGCGACATGCGCGGCACGCTCTCAGGCGGCACCGCCGCGAGTGCGAAGGCGACCTTCGATGCGGTGGCCAAGGATCTCAGCCTTGTCGCCATCCTCAACGATCACTTTGCGCTGACGCCCGGGTTCACCGGCCCGAAGCAGCCGAAAGGCAACAAAACGGTCTTTGAGGAGGACCTGCAATCCTGGGCCGCGCCGTTCATGATGGCGCTGATCAACACGCGCAATGTTCACCGCTCCAACATGCTGATGGGATTCCCTTACGGCCGCGAGTTCGTCTACGACGAGATGGTTTTGACCGGCGCGGGCGAGAAGGGCGAGGCCAATGCGAAGCGCGTGATGGCGGTGAATGCCGAGAAGACCGGCCCGAACGCGCCGAAGCCCGGCGAGGGGCCTTCGAAGGAGGAGCGCGAGAACGGCCTGTTCGACCTGCTTTATGTCGCGATCGCACCCGACGGTCGCCAGGTCCGCGCCGGCGTCACCGGCGACCGCGATCCCGGCTACGGTTCGACCTCGAAGATGATCTCCGAATGCGCGATCTGCATGCTGCGTGATGTGACGGACGTGCCGGCCGGGTTCTGGACCCCGGGCGCGGCGATGCAGCACAAGCTGATCAGGCGGTTGCAGGAGCATGCGGGGCTGACGTTTAAGGTGGAAAGCTAGCAGTTGTCGTAGGGTGGGCAAAGCGAAGCGTGCCCACCACTTGCGAAGCGAAGTTCGCAGAGATGGTGGGCACGGCGCTTTGCGCCTTTGCCCACCCTACGGCAGTTGAGTTACACCGCCCGCGCGTCATACGCGTACATGAACTCCATGCCCTTCGATCCCAGCGGCGACAGCCATTTCATCATCTGATTGCGGATCCATGCGCCGGCGGCGCTGAATTCGCGCTTGCTGTTGCCGTTTCGGCGCAAGCGGCCGCTCTCAAGCTGAGGAAGCTTCGTCCGCAGCCTTGTAGATTTGCGCGGCCGCGATCATGCCCCACATCGCGCCCAGCATCATCCAGAAGTGACGCCAGTGGTCGGTGTCGATCACAAAGCTTTCGCCGACGGTGCCGACAAAAGCGGAGAAGATCGCCAGATAAGCGCGCTGCCAGGGCACACGAATGAAGATGTGCCGAAAGCCCATGATGAGAGTGGTGAAGACCAGCGCAGGATAGCACACGCCGGAGAGCCAGCCGCCGGACATGAAGGCATTGAGGTAGGAGTTGTGGGTGTCCTCGGGAAAGAATCGGTGGAATTGCAGCGGGCCGATCCCGAACGGAAGGTCGAGCGCCATCTCCGCGCCGAGGATGTGGCGGCCGAATCGGCCGAAGCGGCCTTCGTCGTAGCTCTGGTCGAAGCTCGCGCGCTGCTTGAACATCTCGGCGATGGGGTCGAACGACAGCAGCACGGCGATCAGCGCGAGGCCCAGCACCGCTGCGACGATCGACATGATGATGATGCGCGAGCGTTGCGCGTTGGTGCGGCTGGTCAGCACCATCAGCGCCAGCATGAAGGCGGAGGTCAGCACCAGCCCGCCCCAGGCGGCGCGAGAGAAGGCGAGCAGGATCGCCAGCGACATGATGCCGAAGGCGATGACGTTGCGGAGCGCCGTGCCGAGCTTGTCGGAGACCACGCTCTGGAGCGCGAACAGCGCCGGAAGGATCAGGAAGGCGCCGAGCACGTTCGGGTCCTTGAACGTGCCGCGCGCGCGTCCGTAGAGTGTGAGCAGGTCGTCTCCGCCGGGAACCAGATGGAAGTAGCCGGCGACCGCCGACAGCGAGGCGACCATCGCGCCGACCACGAGGCCGCGGCGGAGCATGTCGAGCCGGGCCGCGGTGTCTTCCGAGATGACCATCGCGAAGAACACGACGGTGACCGCCATGTACCAGGAGGTCGCAATCCAGCTCGCCACCTCGGGCTGTTCGAAGAGCGGGACCGCGCTGATCGTGTAGCCGACATTGAGCAGGACCAGGATCAGAATCAGCGGCATCAGCACGAGCCGCAGGCGCAGGCCGGTGGCGAAGAAGGTGATGGCGGCCAGCAGCGTCACGATCTCGTAGGGGCTCGGCTCAATGAAGACGATGGCGCCGGAGGCGCCGACCAGCCACACCAGCGCGCGCTGGATGGCCAGCACGCCGGGTGCAGCGCGAACCGCTGCATTCATCTCCCCGGCTGTCGCCGCATACGCCATCACATGCTCACTCGTACGCCCAACACACCGCTGTCATCGCCCGGCTTGACCGGGCGATCCAGTACTCCGAGTCAGCGAGGCTCTATGGCGGCGCCGCGGCGTACTGGATGACCCGCCCCAGTGCGCAACTGCGCACAAGGCGGGGCATGACGGAGAAACTCAACTCAATACGCGTTCTCGTTCTTGGTCAGCAGCGAGATCGGCGTCTTCAGGAGAATGACGAGGTCGAACAGCACCGACCAGTTCTCGATGTAGTAGAGGTCGAATTCGACGCGCTTCTGGATCTTCTCTTGATTGTCGATCTCGCCGCGCCAGCCGTTGATCTGGGCCCAGCCGGTGATGCCGGGCTTGACGCGGTGACGGGCGAAATAGCCGTCGACGGCTTCGTCGAACAGGCGGCTCTGGAGCTTGCCCTGCACGGCGTGCGGACGCGGGCCGACCAGGGAGAGGTTGCCGGAGAATACCACGTTGAAGAGCTGCGGCAGCTCGTCGAGGCTGGTCTTGCGGATGAAGCGGCCGACGCGGGTGACGCGCGGATCGTTCTTGGTCACGACCTTGGAGGCGGTCGGGTCGGCCTGATGGTGGTACATCGAGCGGAATTTGTAGACATCGATGCGCTCGTTGTTGAAGCCGAAGCGCTTTTGGCGGAACAGCACCGGGCCGGGGCTGTCGAACTTCACCGCCAGCGCCACCAGTCCCATCACCGGCAGGGCTGCGAGCAGCGCAAGGCCGCCGACGAGGCGATCGAACAGCCATTTCATCACCAGGTCCCAGTCGGTGATCGGCGCCTCGAACACGTCCAGCGTCGGCACCTCGCCGAGATAGGAATACGAGCGGGGACGGAAACGCAGCTTGTTGGTGTGCGCGGAGAGGCGGATGTCGACCGGCAGCACCCAGAGCTTCTTCAGCATCTCCAGGATGCGCGTCTCCGCCGAAATCGGCAGCGCGAACAGCACGAGATCGACGCGCGTGCGGCGGGCGAATTCGACGATGTCGTCGATCTTGCCGAGCTTGCGCGCGCCGGCGCAGGTGTCGAGCGCACGACTGTCGTTGCGGTCGTCGAACACGCCGAGCACGTGGATGTCGGAATCTTCCTGAGCCTTCAGCGCTTCGACGAGCTGCTCGCCGTTGCTGTCGGAACCGACGATGATGGTGCGGCGGTCGAGCCGGCCCTGGCGTGCCCAGGCGCGCACCAGCGAGCGCAGCACCAGACGTTGGGAGATGAGCGCGGCGAGCCCGAGGAAGTAGAAGGCCGCGAGCCACAGCCGCGACATTTCGCTGCCGAACTTGGCGAAGAAGGAGACGCCGATGAACAGCAGGAAGACGAACGACCAGGACGAGATCATCCGCGTCATCTGCCGGAGCTGCCCGCGGAACAGTTGCACCTGATAGATGTCGGCGGCCTGGAAGCAGACCACGGCGGCGACCGCAACGGCGACGATCTGCGCAGGATAAACCCAGCTGAAGCCGGCAAGCGGCACGACGTAGCCGACATAGAGCGCGATCCCGACGAGGCTCAGCAGCGCGAAGTCGGCCGCGCGTGCGATGCCGGTGATGACGATCGGCGAATAGGCGCGGGCGACCTTCTGGTTGACGACTTCGAGCGCGGCTGGCGTCAGGCGGCGGCGACGCTCCACAAAGGGTTGGTCGGCCGGTCTGGCCGCGGCGCTTGTCGCGGCATCGAGCATCGAGCGTGCGTTCAGCGGTTCCACGGGCGTCCACGTCCATTCCAAATACCCGCAGTGCAGCATTGTGCCCCGGGCGAGAATCCCCTGGCGCTTCGATTATCGGACAAATCGGAAGATTCTCTAAAGCGGCCTTAAGATGGTTAATGATTGGCAAATGCGTCGCGATAACCCGCGAGCACGCCGTCAACCATGGCCTGCTGGGAAAAATGTGCGGAGATGCGCTCGCGCAGGGAGGATGCGCATTGCGCGGTCCCATTCGGATCGTCGAGCGCGGCCGCGATCGCTTCTGACATGGCCTCGGCGTTGCTCGCGGCAAACAGCGACGGACTCTCACGCCCGAAAATCTCGGGGATGCCGCCGACGCGGGCCGCGATCATGGGAATGCCGGCCGCGCCGGCCTCGATCACGACATAGGGCATGGAATCGCCGCGCGAGGGCACGACCAGCAGCCGCCCCTTCGAGAAGCCGTGGCGCGCCTTGACGTGGCCGATGAAGCGGATGGCACTGGAGAGGCCGAGCTTCTCGACCTGCGCCTTCAGCGCCGCGGTCTCCTCGCCGTCGCCGCCGAGCGTGAGCGTGACCTTCTTGCCGCCCTCGTGCAGGAGCGCCACGGCATCGACCAGCAAATCCGCGCCCTTGATGTGCCTGAATTCGCCGACATAAGCGAGATCGGTGGCGTCATCGGCGATGATAACAGGCTCGAATTCTTCCGGCGTCACGCCATTGAAGACGCAATGCACCACGCCTTTGGGCGTCCCGACGATGCGTTGATAGGTGTCGCGGGCAAACGCGCTCTCGAACAGGAACAGGTCCGTCGCGTCCATCAGCGTGCGTTCGAGCCGCGCGTAAAACTCGCCCTTGAGGGTGTTGAGGGGATAGTGCAGCGAGCCCCCATGCGGGGTGTAGATGCGGATGGTGTCGTCGGATCGTCGGCGCATGCGGACGAAGGCGCCGGCCTTGGCCCCGTGGCCGTGCACGACGTCGGGTTTGAGCCCGCCGATCAGGCGTCGCATCCGCAGCCATACCAGGAGGTCGTCCGGCGACGGTTCGCGGCGGATCGCCAGCCGGTGCACGCCGAGCTTCAGCCGCGGTGCGAGCTCGCCCAGCGCCTTGTCCGCGCGCTCGCCGCCGGTGAGACTGTCGGCGAGAATCCCGACGTGGTGGCCGCGATCGACCTGGCCGTTGGCGAGATCGAGGATGTGCCGGATGATGCCGCCGACGGGAGCGCGCACGGCGTGCAGGATGCGGAGCGGCCGGTCGGGAGAGGGGGGCATGATCAGAACCAGCGCTCGATGGCGAATGCTCGAACAGTCTTCGAAATATCGAGATGGAGTAAGAGCCCTCGTGGTTAACAAACGGTGTCGCGCCGTGCGCGCCGGTCGCGGCGGGGCGCGATTAACCCAGCGGCAACCTTAATGGAGTGTAATCGCGCCGGTTGAGGTAGAGTCGCAGCGTTGCCCTGCGGGAGTGTTCGATGCGTTTAGCGTTCTGGCGTGCCGGCAAGGACAAGGCGGTGGTCGAGCGGGCTATTTCGAAGCCCAAAGCCGAAGCGCCAATTGTCGCCAAGCAGGCACATGTCGAAGCCGGCGACATCGATTTGCACGCGCTTGGCGCGGCGTTGGCGCGCAAGCGCGGCTGGATCGTCGTGCCGACGGTGCTGGCCCTGGTCGCCTCCGTCGCCGTCGTCAATCTCGTCACGCCGCGCTACAAGTCGGAATCGCGCATCCTGGTCGACGGCCGCGAGAACGTGTTCCTGCGTCCGAGCAGCGACCGCGCCGAGGAAAGGCAGGCGCTCGACGCCGAGGCTGTTACCAGCCAGGTGCAGCTTGTGCTGTCGCGCGATCTCGCACGCGAGATCATCAAGAAGAACAAGCTTGCGGAGCGACCCGAGTTCGATCCGGTGCTGCAAGGGATTTCGCCGCTGAAGTCGCTGGCGGCGCTGGTCGGCATCGGCCGCGATCCGTTCTCGATGACGCCAGAAGAGCGCGTGCTCGACGCCTATTACGAGCGCCTCCAGGCCTACGCCGTCGACAAATCGCGCGTGATCGTCGTTGAATTCCAGTCCGCCGATCCCGAGCTTGCCGTGCGCGTCGCCAATTCGATCGCCGACGGCTATCTCGTGCTGCAGCAGAACGCGCGCCAGGACCAGGCGCGCAATGCGAGCCAGTGGCTTTCGGGCGAAATCGAGAATCTGCGCAAGAAGGTCTCCGACGCTGAGACGAAGGCCGAGGATTTTCGTTCCAAGTCGAGCCTGTTCGTCGGCACCAACAACACCACGCTGTCGAACCAGCAGATGGGCGAGGTCAACACCCAGCTCAACAATGCGCGGGCGCTGAAAGCGGACGCAGAGTCCAAGGCGCGGCTGATCCGCGAGATGATCCAGAGCGGAAAACCGATCGAATCGTCGGAAGTCCTGAACTCGGAGTCGATGCGCACGCCCTCCCAGCAGCGCGTGGCGTTGCGGGCCCAGCTGGCCGAGCAATCGTCGACATTGCTTGGCAACCATCCGCGCATCAAGGAATTGAAGGCGCAGCTCGCCGACCTCGACACCCAGATCCGGGACGAGGCCGCCAAGCTTGCCCGCACGCTCGAAAACGATGCACGCGCCGCCGGCGGGCGCGTTCAAGAATTGTCAGCGAGCCTCGAGCAGCTCAAGAAGCAGGCGGCCTCCACCAACGGCCAGGACGTGCAGCTCCGTGCCCTCGAGCGTGAGGCCAAGGCGCAGCGCGACCTGCTCGAAACCTACCTCGCGAAGTACCGTGAGGCCAACACCCGCGAGACCATCGACACCGCGCCGACCGATGGGCGCATCATCTCCCGCGCCATCGTCTCGAACACGCCGGCCTATCCGAAGAAGCTGCCGATCGTGCTGATCGCGACGATCGCGACACTACTGCTCTCGTCCGGCCTCGTCGTGACCGGAGAGCTGTTGCGCCAGACCGCGCCGCGCGCGGTGGCTGTGTTCACGCCAGCGCAAACGCAGGTGCCGGTGCGCCAACAGCCGGAGGTCCAGCCGGTCGTCGAACCAATGGTGGATCCGGTTGTGGAAGACCTCACGCCGCTTCAGCCCGAGATGACGGCCGATGCCGACGTCACTGAATTCGCCGAGATCGAGCGTCTGGCCGACAGCCTGCGCGCCGCGGGACCGGCGGCGAAGAAGGTCACCGTGCTCGGCACCGCCTCGGGCGAAGCCATCACGCTGTCGACGCTGACGCTGGCCCGGCACCTGGCGCGCGATGCACGCGTCGTCGTGGTCGATCTCGCCGCGTCCTCGCCGACCATTGCCGCGGTGTCCGTCGATGCTTCGGCTCCCGGCCTCGCCGAGCTGATGCAGGGCGAGGCCTCGTTCGCGCAAATCATCACCCGGGACAAGCTCTCGCGGCTGCACCTGGTCATGGCCGGCCGTTCCGGCTTCGACCGCAGCCTGCTGCAATCGCCGCGGGTGACGCTGGCGATCGATGCGCTGCTTCGCGCCTACGACCATGTGCTGCTGGATGCCGGCAGCGCCTCCGATCTGCCCGCTGAGCTCCTGACGGCGAATGCCCGCGCCGTCGTGGTGCCCGATGTGTCCATGGCCTCCGACGCGCGCACGCTGATGTGCGAACAGCTGAGGGCGGCTGGCTTCAGCGAAGTGACGATGCTGAGCAGGCCGGTGCAGCCGACGAACGCGGTGGACGCGCCGCGCGTGGTGGCGGCGTAGGCGTCTTCTTCCCGCTCCCCTTGTGGGAGGGCAATCGCATTTGAGAGCGGTTTCCCTGCGGCCTCCTTCGAGACGCCCGCTCAGGCGGGCTCCTCAGGATGAGGACGGAGTGCGCGGCGGCAGTTTCAACGGGCACCGATGCCGATTAGCCTCATCCTGAGGAGACCGCGAAGCGGACGCCTGGAAGGACGAGGCGTGCGCTCAGGCAGCCCAAAAGGTCATCTGCGATAGCCCCGCCCCTTCTGGGAGAGGTGGACGCAATTCCGCAAGCCGAGACTTCCTACCCGAACGCCCGTCGCAGCCTTTGTGCCAGCTCGAACATCATCTGGTTCTGCTTCACCAGGCGCTTGCCGCGGCTCAACGAGGACATCGCCATCGCCGCGAGTTTTCCGCGCGCGGTCAGGGGCACGAAGCTGTCGAAAATGTCGTCGTCGTGCTTGCAGAACATGCGCTTGTAATCGTCCGAGCCGATGCCGAGATCGAGCGAGCGATAGCCGCGCTCGGCGTAGCGGTCGATGATGTAGCGCATCAGGATCAGCCCGGGGCTGTAGCGGGCGTGCTCTGACAACGTGTAGGTGTTGAACATCATCGAGAAGCGCTGGTTGTCGGCTACGCCGGCGAAGATCGCGATCACCTCGTCGTCGCATTCGAGCGCATGGATGTCGATGACGCGGCCTTCGCCGCGCGCCGACAGGCACGCGCTGCGGATAAACTGTTCGACGCCGGGCTCGGCAAAGACGTTGGGCAGCTTCTGTTCGGCCATCCGCGCCGGCTTGACGCGGAAGAACCAGTCGAGCAGCCGGGTGACGTCCGCGTCCGCGGTGGCAAGGTGATAGCGGTAGCCGGCGAGCGCGTGGAGCTTCTTTTCCTTGCTCTTGAGGCGGCGGCGGAAGGAGTTGCTGATCCGCGATGCGGGCGGCCCGCCCGGCTCCACCGCCAGGAGGGGGCAGCCGTCGATCGCACTCTGCCGCGGCAGCAGCGCAAACGGGTTGTGCTGGTCGTGCCAGCGCAGCGGCTGCCGCGTCAGCGAGAGCACGTCGGCATGCTCGCGCAGTGGCGCAAGCAGCGTGTCGAGATCGGCGATGGCGGCCTGGGCTGCGAACTCGGCGTCCCATAAGCCCATGTTGAAGGTCGTGTGCTTGCCGCCCATGAAGCAGGCCGTGCGCACGCCGTGGCCTTGCCGCAGCGAGAGCGGCACCAGCAGCAGCGGTCGGCGCTCGGCGTCGCGGGCAATGACGATGAAGGCACGGGCGCCTTCACTGTTGCCGACGAGCCGTTGCCATGGGCTGAGCAGGTCGAAGCGCTGATAGGGCGTGAAGAGGTGACCAGGCTCCTCGAAGGCGCGCCAGACCGCCTCGGCCGCGCCGAGATCGGTAACAATATCGACATGCGCGATACGGCTCGCTTTCGACCGCGCTGGCAATTCTGCCGTCCGGCTTTGCATCGCCGCAGCCATGGTCATTCGCGAAACCTGTCGAGAAACGAAAAATTGGGTATTTCGGCCTGTGGCCGACCTTTGCAAAGAAATGTCAACAAAGGGTAATGAGAATAAGGCGAACGCGTAGGTGGATATTGGCATCCGAGGACAGATGGCTGGAGCGGTTGCGGCTTGAACTGGCCTGGTTCACCGGCCAGGCTGTGCTGCGCAGCCGCGGCGCCGGCGCGATCCTGCGCTTTCAGCACGTGCGGCCGCGGCGGCGCGGCGCGTTTCAGCCACTGCGTGAAAACGAGATCAGTCCGCAATTTCTCGATCGTGCCATCCGCGCGCTGAAGCGGTGGCAGTATGACTTCCTCGGCATGGACGACGTTTGCCGGCGCGCGGTCACGCTGCCGGAGAAGCGGCGCTTCGTGGCGCTCACCTTCGACGGTGCGACAAAAGACCTGATCAGCTTTGCCTATCCGGTGCTTGCGCGCCATGCAGTGCCCTTCACGATCTACGTGCCCACCGCGTTTCCCGATGGTGTCGGAGAGGCCTGGTGGCTCGGGCTCGAGCAGGTGATCGCGCGCGAGAGCCGCATCAGCCTGATGATGGGCGAGAGGGAACAACGCTTCACTGTCGCAGGCAATGCCGAGAAGCAGGCGCTGTTTTCGTTCATCGAGGGGTGGCTGCGTTCGTTGCCGCCGGCAGATTTGTCGGCTGCGATCGCCGATCTCTGCACGCGCTACCGGATCGATCTCGCTGCGGTCTCGCGCGAAGCGTCGATGGATTGGGAGGATCTGGCAAAGCTTGCGGCGGATCCGCTGGTCACGGTCGGGAGCGCGACCGTGAACTATCCCGTTCTCGCCAACATGAAGGACGCCGCCGCGTTGCGCGAGATGACGATGGGCAAGGCGGTCGCGGAAGCGGCCTTCGACCGCGAGATCAGGCATCTGGCCTTTCCGTTCGGCGATCGCGCCTCGTTCCGGCGCAGCCACGTCGTGATGGCTGAGGAGGCCGGCTTTGCCAGCGCCGTGTCGACGATTCCGGGTATCGTGGATGCGGAGGGCCGCACCAATCTGCGCGCGCTGCCGCGGATTTCCTGGGACGGGCGTCGCCGGTCGCTGCGCATGCTGCGCGTGCTGGTGTCGGGAATTGTCTTTGCGCCGGTGAAACCGACGGGCGGAGCTACGAGCTAATTTTGGCGCGGTCGGGCCGCTGCATCCAGCTGACGATCGGCATCGCCGGCAGTACCCAACCCATGCCGACGACCACGTAGTAGATCGCCTGCCGCCAGCCGGACTCGGCGATCCATGGCATCTGCGCCAGCGCCATGCCGAGCAGGGCCCAGACGGTGGCGAGCACCAGGAGCAGGATGGCGCCGAGGAACTTGCGGGTTCGGATGGTCATGGCGGAATGTCGCGGTCTCTTGCGTAACTTGCGCTGCGGGAGCGGGGGACTATAAGGGGCACGCAGTCCGGTTCAAGCCTCATTGGTTCAAGTTTCGCCACTGAAATGACGACGATTTCCGCCCCGTCCGAGCCGCATCGCGCCGTGCGCTGGTGGCTGATCTCCGTAGCCGCCCTGATCGCGCTGATGGTGCTGGTCGGCGGCGCGACGCGGCTGACGGAATCCGGGCTCTCGATCGTCGAGTGGAAACCTGTCACGGGTAGCATGCCGCCGCTCTCGGAAGCGCAGTGGGCCGAGGCGTTCGATGCCTACAAGAAGATCCCGCAATATCGCGAACTGAATGCAGGCATGAGCCTGTCCGAGTTCAAGGAGATATTCTGGTGGGAATGGAGCCATCGGCTGCTCGGCCGTTTCATCGGCGCAGCTTATCTGCTGCCGTTCCTGTTTTTCCTGTGGCGCGGCGGTCTGTCCGATGAATTGAAGCGGCGGCTGTGGCTTCTGTTCGCGCTCGGCGGACTCCAGGGTGCGGTCGGCTGGTGGATGGTGGCCTCGGGCCTCACGGAACGCGTCGAGGTGTCGCAATATCGGCTGGCGACGCATCTGGTGCTCGCACTGCTGATCTTCGCCGGCATCGTCTGGACGGTGCGACGGCTCAAACAGCGGCCGCAGATTGCGGTTCCCGCGCGGCTGCGTTTCACCAGCGCGTTGCTCCTCGCCCTGACTTTCGTGCAGATCTATTTCGGTGCGCTGGTTGCCGGCCTGCGCGCCGGGCGCGCCTATAACACCTGGCCGCAGATCGACGGTGCGTTCGTTCCGTCGGCGGAGCGGCTGTGGTTCGAGACGCCGTGGTGGCGCAACATGTTCGACAACGTGCTGACGGTGCAGTTCGAGCATCGCATGACGGCCTATGCGCTTCTCGTGCTGGCGGCGCTGCATGCGTTCGATGCGGCGCGCTCGCGCGCAGGTGCAGCGGCAAGCGGTGCGCTCTGGCTGTTTGCGGCGGTGAGCTTACAAGCGATGCTTGGCATCCTCACGCTGCTCAACCAGGTGCCGATTGAACTCGCACTCGCGCATCAGGCGGTCGCGATCGCGGTGCTGACGCTTGCGGTGATGCAGACGGAACGACTGGCTTCGCGTCGTTCAGCTGAAGCGCAGCCGCGGCCGGTTCCCGTCAGTCAGGCCGGCTGATCAGCAATAGCCGTAGATGCCGCACGAATAGGGCAGGCGCCAGAAATAATCGACCTGCTTCCCGCCGTAATACGAGCCCTGATAATCGTAATCCCAGGGGCGGCCGTAATAGCCAGGCAGTGTGTGCGAACCGGGCAGCAGCGGCGTGCCCGGCAGATTGCGGATATAGCTGCCGATGCCATAGGCCGGCGAGATCAGCGCATCCGGATCCGTCTCGACATAGACCTTCGGCGGCTCCTGCGGCGGAGCGGCGGCCCGCCGCTTTGGTGTGGCCGGCAGGTCGGCGGCAATCGCAGCCGAGACCGTCAGCATCGCCGCAAGGGCAGGCACCATCCAGCGCAGCATCGTCGGCTCCGAATCAAAAGGGCGATCCAGTGACGATGTATGCGGCAGATATGGTTAATGACTGTTAACCGAGATCGTCCGAGGCGCACGCAAGCGCCCCGGAATGGCCAAGAAAGCTATGCGCCCAGCGCCTGTTCCAGATCGGCGATCAAATCTTCCTTGTCCTCGATGCCGACCGAGAGCCGCACCACGTCGGGGCCGGCTCCTGACTTGACCTTGGCGGCGTCGTCGAGCTGGCTGTGCGTGGTCGAGGCCGGGTGGATCACGAGCGAGCGGGTGTCGCCGACATTGGCCAGATGCGAGAACAGCTGTAGTTTCGACACCAGGCTGACGCCTGCGTCATAGCCGCCCTTCAGGCTGAAGGTGAACACCGCGCCTGCGCCCCTCGGCGCGTATTTGCGCGCGAGCTGGTTGTACTTGTCGCTTGCAAGGCCCGCATAGTTCACCGAGGCCACCGCCGGGTGGCCGGCGAGGAATTCGGCGACCGCTTTCGCATTGTCGCAGTGCTTCTGCATGCGCAGCGGCAATGTCTCGATGCCTGTGAGGATCATGAAAGCGTTGAACGGCGACAGCGCGGGTCCAAGGTCGCGCAGGCCGAGCACGCGGCAGGCGATCGCGAAGGCGAAATTGCCAAAGGTCTCCTGGAGGCGGATGCCGTGATATTCGGGCCGCGGCTCGGACAGCATTGGATATTTGCCGCCGGTCGACCAATCGAAGGTGCCGGCATCGACGATGATGCCGCCGAGCGAATTGCCGTGGCCGCCGAGGAATTTCGTCAGCGAGTGCACGACGATGTCGGCGCCGTGGTCGATCGGGCGGATCAGATAGGGCGAGGCCAGCGTATTGTCGACGATCAGCGGTACGCCCGCCTTGCGCGCCACCGTCGAGATCGCCTCGATATCGGTGATGCTGCCGGCGGGATTGGCGATGGACTCGATGAAGATGGCTTTCGTGCGCGGCGTCACCGCGCGCTCGAAGCTCGCGATATCGTCGGGATCGGCCCACACCACGTTCCAGCCGAAGCTCTTGAACGCATGCGTGAACTGGTTGATCGAGCCGCCATAGAGCTTTCGGGCGGCGATGAACTCGTCGCCGGGCTGGAGCAATTGCTGCAACACCACGACCTGTGCAGCATGGCCTGAGGCGACCGCAAGCGCAGCGGTGCCACCCTCGAGTGCAGCAACACGCTCTTCCAGCACCGCGTTGGTCGGATTGCCGATGCGGGTATAGATATTGCCGAACGCCTGTAGGCCGAACAGCGAAGCGGCATGATCGGCATCGTTGAAGACGAAGGATGTGGTTTGATAAATCGGAGTCGCCCGCGCACCGGTGGTAGGATCGGGCTGTGCACCAGCATGCACGGCGAGGGTTGAAAATCCCGGAAGGCGATCGCTCATTGAGGCGTCCTGTTCTTGTGATCTGAAATCGCGCGGCATGCTGATCGGCGCCGCGCCCGCCGTCAAGGCGCCGCTTCAACGATCGTGCTACCCATTGTCGCGTTAGCGAAATGAATCCTTCGATTGCGTCAGCTTTGCTCGCTCTTGTTTTTGGCGGCGCGATCCGATGCCGCGGTTTCGCCGCCACCGACACTCATCCGATTGAGGGATAGCCGCATGCCTTGTGTCGGCGCCGGCGGGCGTTTCGAACTCAGCGTGCGCGAATTGACACCCATCCAGGAGATCTCGGACGACAAACGGCCATATTCGATCTTGGGGCAGCGGTTCATCACCACCTTGATGCCGGCCGCCTCGGCCTTCGCCGCCGCCGCATCATCGCGTGCGCCAAGCTGCATCCAGATCACCTTCGGCAACGGATCGAGCGTGAGCGCTTCTTCCACCACCGGCATGATGTGGCTGGAGTTGCGGAAGATGTCGATCATGTCGACGGGGCGGCCGATGTCGGAAAGCGAGGCGACGAATGGTTTGCCGAGCAGATCCTTGCCGACATGGCCGGGATTGACCGGGATCATGTCGTAGCCGCGCTGCGCCAGATATTTGAACGCAAAATAGCTCGGCCGCACATTGACCGGCGAGGCGCCGACCATCGCGATCGACTTCACGCTGTTGAGGATGCCGCGGATGTAAATGTCGGGATAGGCGTCGTGGTTCATTGGCTCATCTTCTTGCTGTCGTTGCGAGGAGCGGAGCGACGAAGCAATCCAGTCCGTCTCCGCGGAAGCATTCTGGATTGCTTCGCTTCGCTCGCAATGACGAGGTCATTCATCCCGCCATGTCGGCGTGCGCTTCTCGATGAAGGCGCCGATGCCTTCCTCGGCGTCGCGCGCCATCATGTTCTCGGTCATCACCTCTGCCGTATAGCGATAGGCGTCCGCAAGGCTCATTTCGGCCTGGCGGTAGAACGCTTCTTTGCCGAGCTTGACCGTGTAGGCTGACTTCAGCGCGACCTTTTCGGCCAGCGCAATCGCGGTGTCGCGCTCGGCGCCGACTGCAACCACGCGATTGACGAGCCCGATCTCGCGGGCGCGTGTGGCTGGGATCGGCTCGCCCGTCAGCAGCATCTCCATTGCCTGCTTGCGCGGCACGTTCCGCGACAACGCCACCATCGGCGTCGAGCAGAACAGCCCGATGTCGACGCCGGGCGTGGCGAAGCTCGCCGCTTCCGATGCGATCGCAAGATCGCAGCTTGCCACGAGCTGGCAGCCGGCTGCGGTCGCGATGCCCTGGACGGAAGCGACCACGGGCTTCGGCAGGTGCACGATTGCCTGCATCATTGCGCTGCAGGCGCTCATCATCTCGGCAAAGAAGGCGCGGCCGCGATCCGGATCGGCCCGGCGCGCGGTCAGCTCCTTCATGTCATGGCCGGCGGAGAAGGCAGGGCCGTTGGCGGCGATCACGACGCCGCGGACCGCCTTGTCGTCGCGGATCTCATTGAGCTCGGCATGCAGGCTTGCGATCATCGCCGCAGACAGGCTGTTGCGCGCGGCCGGGCGGTTCAACGTCAGGATCGCGATGGTGCCCGCCGTCTCGCGCAGCAGGATCGGCGGTTGCGGGGAGGGGGCGCGGGCGGACTGGACGGACATTGACGCGACTTCCGGTGGATGATTGCAATTGGATGACGGAGATAACTTAATGTAACAGAGGACGTGAAGCGAGGGTGAGGCGAAGCATGGCGTTAGCGAAAATGAGCGTGGCGGAGGTCGAGCAGTTTCTCCGTGACGAGTTTCCCCAGGCCTTCAGCGGCGACGACATCATGATCGAGAGCGCGGACGGCCAGACCTGCCTGTTGCGCCAGCGCTACAGCGAAAGAATGCTGCGGCCGGGCGGAACCGTGTCCGGCCCGACGCTGATGGCACTCGCCGATTTCGCGATGTACGTCGTCCTGCTGTCCGCGATCGGGCCGATCGGGCTCGCGGTCACCACGAATCTCAACATCAACTTCCTGCGCAAGGGGCAGCCCGGGCAGGACGTGCTGGCGGAGGCGCGGCTTCTCAAGCTCGGCAGACGCCTGGCGGTCGGCGAGGTGAAGCTGCTGTCCGGCACCTCGCCCGATCCGATCGCCCATGTCACCTCGACCTATTCCATTCCAAATGTTTGAGCTTTTGGCGGGTAGTATAATACCATATTTTTAAACCATTGATTTTACACGCCTAATTTACGTCGATGGGCATTGACCGTTGCGCGTCTCTTCTCTAGAAACCGCGTAGTCCGGTGCGGTGTTCGCGCCGATGTCTCCCTCACGGAAATTCTGAGATGAAAACCTTTTCGGCAAAGCCGGCCGAGGTGACGAAGAAGTGGGTGCTGATCGACGCCAAGGGTCTGGTCGTCGGCCGTCTCGCCACCATCGTCGCCATGCGCCTGCGCGGCAAGCACCTCCCGACCTACACCCCGCACGTTGATTGCGGCGACAACGTCATCATCATCAACGCCCAGCATGCGGTCCTCACCGGTCGCAAGCGCGAGCAGAAGACCTACTACAAGCACACCGGTTATGTCGGCCACATCAAGGAGCGCACCGCGCGCCAGATCCTAGAGGGCAAGCATCCCGAGCGCGTGCTCGAGAAGGCCGTCGAGCGCATGATCCCGCGCGGTCCGCTCGGTCGCGTGCAGATGGGCAACCTCCGTGTTTACGGCGGCGCCGATCATCCGCACGAGGCCCAGACGCCCGAGAAGATCGATATCGCCAAACTGAACCGCAAGAACACGAGGGCCGCATAACCATGGCCGAATCCATCCAGTCGCTCGACCAGCTCTCGCAGCTCAAGACGGCGGTGGCGCCCGACGCGCCCAAGCACGAGAAGAAGGTCGACAAGTTCAACCGCGCCTATGCCACCGGCAAGCGCAAGGACGCGGTCGCCCGCGTCTGGATTAAGCCGGGCGCCGGCAAGGTCACGGTCAACACGCGCGAGGTCGAGGTCTATTTCGCCCGTCCCGTGCTGCGCATGATGATCGAGCAGCCGTTCGTCGTGGCGGCGCGCGCCGGCCAGTATGACGTGATCTGCACGGTCGCCGGCGGCGGTCTGTCCGGCCAGGCCGGCGCGGTGCGTCATGGCATCTCCAAGGCGCTGACCTATTTCGAGCCGGAGCTGCGCACCGTGCTCAAGAAGGGCGGCTTCCTCACCCGCGACTCCCGCGTGGTCGAGCGCAAGAAGTACGGCAAGGCCAAGGCCCGCCGGTCCTTCCAGTTCTCGAAGCGTTAATCGCTTCGATCATATTCGCCGCGAAAGCGGCTTCAATGAGATGCAAAAGGGCGCTGATTTCAGCGCCCTTTTTGTTGTTCGTTTGTATGCAAATTGATGACGTGTTTCCCGAAAACTTGGGCCTGCATGACAACCTGAATGGAACCCGCGAGACATAGCGTCGTATTTTGGAAGGGCGCGCAAGTCGGCTGGGCCGATCGCGTAACTGCTATGTCTAGAAGGGGGCCGACATGATGTCGCTCGATAGCATCACGCTCTATTTGGTCGCCACCATGGTTGCCGCACTGCTCGGTGCCATGATGGTGTTTTTCGGAAGGCAGGAGAACAGTCCCGCGCTGAAATGGTGGGGCACCGCGTATCTTCTCGGCGCCGCTTCCGTCGCGCTGTGGACCGCGGCCGCCGACAAGCTCGGCCCGCATCTTTACCTCGCACTGAACGCGGTCGGCTTCGTTGCCTGCGGCATGGTGTGGAATGCGGCGCGCGTCTTCCATGGCCGCAAGCCGAACTGGCCGGGTCTCCTCGTCGGCGCGCTCGCCTGGGCCGCTGCCGCCACGCTGCTTGATCCCGCCGCGTCCATGCTGCGCATGATCATCGGCGCCGGCATCGTCTCGGTCTATGCCGCGCTGACCGCAAGCGAGCTCTGGGTCGAGCGCCGCAAAAGCCTGCAACGGCGCTGGCCGGCCTTCGTGGTGCCGGTGATGCACGGCTGCGTGTTGATGCTGCCGATCCTGCTCGGCAGCTTCCTGCGCCCGAACGATGCCGGCTTCTCCGGCAGCATCTGGGTCACCGTGTTCGCGGTCGAGCTCGTGCTTTACGCCGTCGGCACGGTGTTCGTGATCTTCATGCTGGTGTCGGAGCGCACAGTCACTGCGCACCGGACCGCCGCGTCCACCGATCCCCTGACCGGCATGCTCAACCGCCGCGGCTTCTCGGAAGCCTGCTCGCGCGTGATCGAGCGCGAAGCCAAGGCCGGGCGTCCCGTGACCGTGATGATCTTCGACATCGACCATTTCAAGTCGATCAATGACCGCTTCGGCCATCCCGCCGGCGACGAGATGCTGAAACTGTTCTCGACCGTCGTGGTCAATAATCTGCGCATGACAGACCTCTCGGGCCGCATCGGCGGCGAGGAGTTTGCGGCCTTGCTGCCGTGTTCGCTGGAGGAGGGCGTGCTGGTCGCCGAACGCGTGCGCGAGGCCTTCGAGACCTCCGGCGTGGTGGTCGATGAAGGCCCGGTCGATACCACCGTGAGCATCGGCGTCGCCGGCGGTCCGGCCGGCACCGAGCTCGAGGTGCTGCTGGCCTCGGCCGACACCGCGCTCTACCAGGCCAAGCGCGGCGGCCGTAACCGCGTCGAGGCGGCGGAGGAGATGCCGCTGTCGCTGGAAAACTGGCGCCGCCAGAGCGCTGCGCGGATCGGCGCGCCACAGGCGCGTCCGGCCACCGCCTGAGCCAGAGCAAGCCGTGCGGTAATCCCCTGTTTACCATTCGATCCCTACCATTGTGGTCATGGAATCGATCCGTCGACAGAACCCGCAGGCTGCCCTGATGTCGCTCGAAGCCGCTGCGGCCTCGGCCCGCGGCGGCTTCGCCTGTCTGTTCTCCACCGCGGATGAATACGAGAGCGCGCTGATTACCGAGCGCCGTGCCCAGGGGCGATACACGCAAGGCCGTAGCTACTGGCCGCTCGTGCTGTTCGCGGGTTGCGCGTTGATCGTGGCAGGCACCGTTCTGTCACTCGCCTGAGACCCCCCGCATTTTCAGCCGATCAGGGCGCCGTTTCGGCGCCTTTTTCTTTGTCGCGGGCTGCGGTAGATACGCCCGTCGAACAAAATGGGATGGAAACAGATGATCACCGAGATCGCGCAAATCGACGTCAAGCCCGGCAGCGAGAAGGACTTTGAGGCCGCCGTCGCCAAGGCCAAAGCCGCTTTCGGCCGCGCCAAGGGCTTTCACGGCTTCGAACTGCACAAGTCGATCGAGAAGCCGCAGCGCTACCGGCTGATGGTGAGATGGGAAACGCTAGAGAACCATACCGTCGATTTCCGCGGCTCGGTGAATTTCACCGAATGGCGTGGCCTCGTCGGCCAGTATTTTGCTTCGCCCCCGGAGGTCGAGCACACCGAGACCGTACTGACGACCTGAGCGGCGTCAGGCCGCCTCGGCCAGGGGCGGGGCCTCATACGTCTTGAAATGGTCGATCATGACCTTGGCGATGGCGACCAGTGGCAGCGCCAGCGCCAAACCCCAGATGCCGAACACGACGCCGAGCAGGATCTGAAACGCGAACAGCGTGGCCGGCGGGATGTCCAGCGCCTGGCGCTGGAGCAGCGGTGTCAGGACGTAGCTCTCCATCGCGTGCACGCCGAGGAACAGCAGGAAGGCCGACAGCGCCGCGATCCATCCCGTGGCCAGGCTCGCCAGCACCACAACGACGCCGGCGATGATGGCGCCGACGGTCGGGATGAAGGCGAGCAGGCCGGCCTGGATCCCCAGGATGAACGAGCCGGGAATGCCGATGATGGCAAGCCCGACCCAGGTCACCACGCCGACCGCGAGCATGACGATGATCTGCGCGATCAGCCAACGCTCCAGCGTCTCGCTGATGCGGTCGATGATGAGGGTCGCGCGGATCCGATGTTTGGCCGGTGCGAGGAATAACAGGCCATCGTGATAGAGGCTGGGCTGGGCGGCGAAGGCGAGCCCGAGAAACAGCACGATGAAAATGTTGCCGACGGCGCTAACGGTGCCGAGCAGCAGCTTGAAAGTCTGGCTCACGATCGCTCCGCCGCTGGAGGCGAGCGCACCGGCACCCGGCAAATTGCCGTGCGAGGCCGCCGGGGCGGGTGTCGACCCCGCGTCAGTGGAGGCGGTGGGTGCGGCGTTGCCGAGATCGAAAAAGCTGGTGTCGATGCCGTGGCTATCGAGGAACGACTTCACGTTGGTGATCTGCGACTTGATGGTCTTGCTGAGCAGCGAGGTCTGTTCGGCAATAGTGGCGCCGCCGAGATAGGCGACGCCTGCGAGCATCACGGCGAGCGCGATGCAGACGATCGCGAGCCGCATTGCATGGGGCAGGTGCACGCGGCGGCCGAGTGCGTTGGTCAGGGCATTGAGGCCGACGCCGAGCAGCATGCCGGTGAAGATCAGGAGCAGGGTGGCGGCAAAATGCCAAGTGAAGGCCAGGAGAGCCGCGAACAGCACGACTCCGATGCCGCCGACCGAGATCGCCCAAGCGAGGTCGCTGCGGGACCGGGTCCGTTCATCTCTGGGAATCGTCACATCATGTCCTTTTCGGGGGCCAGCGTGAGGCACTCTTTCGCGAAATCCCCCCTCGGATCAAGTCGGGCGCTGGCGCGATTTGACGCGTCCACGGCCGCGCGGGCAACGCTGGCGGGGGCGAAAGGATGTCGTGGCCGCCCCGGCCGGGCATTTGCGCGAAAATAGCATTGCCGTCCCGCGTACCCTTCTGTTGAATTTGTTCCATCCGGGGGGCATGTTCGGAGAATCTTCTTATGGGGGAGG
Source organism: Bradyrhizobium sp. 139 (assembly GCF_023074175.1). Classification (GTDB taxonomy): domain Bacteria; phylum Pseudomonadota; class Alphaproteobacteria; order Rhizobiales; family Xanthobacteraceae; genus Bradyrhizobium. Next base: position 66,992 of record NZ_JADPKS010000073.1, on the reverse strand, counting down.
TCGGAACAGGAGATGAGAAAGCCGGTCGTCGGCGTGATCGGGAACGCCCATCGCGTCGAAAATCGATTTCAGGTCCAGATGGTCGGCGAGCGCAATTTGCGGGCCGTGGCCGAGGTCTCCGGCGGCCTGCCGGTGATGTTCGCGGGCTCGCCCGACATCACCGATATCGCGGCGCTGCTCGATACGGTCGACGGCGTCATTCTCACCGGCGCCCGGGCCAACGTGCACCCGACCCGTTTCAACGTCGATCCTTGCGAGAAGCACGAGCCCTACGACATCCACCGCGACGAGGTCGCGCTGGCGCTCTCGGTCGCCTGCGTTGCCCGCGGCATCCCGCTGTTCGGCATCTGCCGCGGCCTCCAGGAGATGAACGTCGCCTTCGGCGGCTCGCTGCATCCGGAGATCCGCGAAATTCCGGGTCGCATGAACCACCGCATGCCGCGGCTGGAGACTGGAGAGATCCATCCCGATCCCACCGTCGTGTTCGCCGACCGCCACGAGGTCGATCTCACGCCAGGCGGCGCCTTTGCAAAATTGCTCGGCTGCGAAAAGATCCGCGTCAATTCCCTGCATGGTCAGGGCATCCTGGAGCCGGGCGAGCGCGTGTTCATCGAAGGCATCGCCGAGGACGGCACCATCGAGGCGATCCGCATTGCGGAAGCCCCGACCTTTGCGCTCGGCGTGCAATGGCACGCCGAATACGATCCCCAGCGCAATCCGATCAACCGCAAGCTGTTCGAGGCTTTTGGCGAAGCGCTCGTGGCGCGGCAGCGCGCGGCGGCGTAGACGGTCGCGCAGGTGAGAGCGCGCAGGGCAAGCGCTCACCACATCGTCATTGCGGGCGCAGCGAAGCAAATCCAGAGTCTGTCCGCTGTGGGATTCTGGATTGTGTCGCTGCGCTCGCATGCGGCCCGATGGAGTCAGGGCCCGCGTGCTGCGCACGCAATCCGGAACGACGGAAGGAGGGGCCGCATCGTGATGCGGGGGGCGGTAAGTTGCGAACGGCTACTTCCACACACGCGCCAGCGTGAGCCCCAAGCTCCCCAACGCTGCGCTGATGAGACCCACCATCGCATAGGATTGCGCGAAGACGCCGGTCTGAATAAAGACCTGCGCCGCGATGACGAAGCAGGCGGCGGCGAGCAGCAGGCAGGCGCAGCCGACGATGATCGACAGATAGCGTATCGTGGCTGCAACCGGTCTTGCGGGTGATGCGGGATCGTTCATGCAGGGTTACAACAGCGCGGTAGACAGCGGGTTCCTCCGCAGCCGCGCACGAGCATCAGTCGCGCGCGCAGCTATCGACGAGAGCGCGCCAGATGCGCTGGACTTCAATTGTTCTCTGGAGTTCGAGGACGTGGTTCTCGCTCTCATGAGAAGGTGTCGCTTCCAGATGTGTTTCGCGCGGTACGATCCAGCGCTCGGATATCGGATCGTACCATTTGCCGAGATTGGCCAAGCTCGTCTCTCCTGTTTCGTCTCCCCCGTTGATTATCCGATCGCCTATCCCATGCGCCTGTTGCTGGTGTTCTGGGTGAGGTTGCCATGCGCGGCCTGCTCGCGAATGTTCTGCTTCTCGTCGCCGCGATGGCTCTTGGTGGTATCCACCGGAACCGATGGCGCGCTGCCCGCGCCCTTGTGGCTCCTGTTCTCTTCGGGAACGGGCTGCACCGTTCCTGTCAGCGGCTTTGTCATCGAGTCTGATTCCGTCGTTGCCCAACGAGATGTGAACGCGTGGGACATTCGCGGCGTTCCAACTGGTGGTCCGAAGTGATCAATGCGAAGGCGCTGTCGCGAAGGTTTCCAGCGAAACCGCTCTGTCCGGTGTTGCGCGCGGGGCACGCTGCGAACTTTGTTCTCGTCCGGAGAACACTTTGTTCACGTCCGGAGAACGACGTAATTTCGAAATCAGCCCGGGCCTTCTGTTCAGGAGTGAACATAAGGCGCGTGGTCCCGGGGTCTGCGCTGCAGGCTCTTATCGGAGACGGATATGGCGTTCGGCCGGGAGGCGGCGTTGGCCTACCTGCTTGCGGTAGGCATCAATCGCCTTGTTAGCGAGCATCAGCTGCCGGCGCTCGCCGGTCCTGAGCTGCGCTTCGATGGCGTCCAGAATAATGTTCGCGGTCTCGTCCGCAGGACCGAGTTCGCCGCTCTGCTCCAGGAAGCTCCAGGCGATGAAGAATGCGCTTTCGACGGTGCAGCGAATGGACATACGCTGCCAACTCGGTCCGACCGCCGCCGTTCCGTGCGCGGCGATTGGCGACCACGGCGACGATCGCAAGCGCGATGCCGCTGCGATCAGGCCGTACGCGATCGCGGCGGCGCCGGATTCGTCGGCCGGGAAGCGGCGGATGGTCTGCATGGTCTCATCAGAATTCGAAAGAGAAAGCTGGCGAGGGGCTAAAGGTTCGCGCCCTACCGGTTCCCCGTTTGGAACCGGACTTGCGTCAATTCGGGGCTGATTGTGCTGGAGAAAGCGACGCTGCGAGAGGTATGTCTCGCTGTCTCGCGAAATTCAGTTCTTCAGAACGATGCGGCCGACCACCTTGCCGGCGCGCAGCTCGTCGATCCATTTCTGGACGTCGCCCATCGGCTCTTCCTGCATCGGCGTCGGCTTGATCTTGCCGGCGCGCGCGAGTGCCATCAGCTCCTGCGCTTCCGGGAGCGTGCCGACCATGAAGCCCTCGATGGTCATGCGCTTGTAGACCCATTGCACCATTGGCAGCGTGAACTGGCCGCCCATCAGGCCAGACACCACGATCTTGCCGCCGCGCGCGGCGACGGCCACCGCAAACGCCATCGACTTCTCGTTGCCGGCGAAGTCGACGATCTCGTCGAAGCCGCCCTCGGTCTCCTTGAGGATGCGCTTGATTACGTCGGGCTCGGCCGGATCGTAGGCGACCGCTGCACCGTTCTTCAGCGCAGTATCTCGCGCGGCGCCGCTGAGATCGGCGACCGTGATCGGCTGCTTGAACATGGCTTGCGCGAACGACAGGCCCATCATGCCGACGCCGCCGAGGCCGATCAGCAAGAGGTTGCGCTGGCGCGGACGATCAACCAGGCGCTTGAGCGCGCCATAGGCCGTCACGCCGGAGCACATCAGGGTCGCGGCCTGGTTGACGGGCAGGGGATCGTAGTCGAGCAGGTATTTCGCGTCGGGCACCAGCACGTGGGTGGCGAAGCCGCCGTCGATGGAGACGCCGAGGAAGCGCTGCTTGGCGCAGAGGTTCTCGTCGCCATTGGCGCAGTCGCGGCACTGGCCGCAGCCAATCCACGGAAACACCGCCTTCTTCGCGCCGACGAGGCTTGCCGGCGCGTCGGGGCCGACCTCGTCAACGATGCCCGCGATCTCGTGGCCGAGCGTGAACGGCAGCGTCATGCCGCGCGTGGTGTCGAGCTTCTTGCCGCCGCCGAGATCGGCATAGCCGTCCTGGATGTGCAGATCGGAATGGCAGAGCCCGCAGCGCTCGATGCGCACCAGCACCTCGCGTCCTTGCGGTTTTGGGGTGTCGACGATGGTCTCGCACAGCGGCGCATCAAACTTGACCAGGGATTGCCGACGCATCAACGCCATTTTCTTTCCTCCGGAATTTGCACCAGAGCGCGATCATCGCGCTTTGGTCTCGTTATCCAAGCATGGTCTCTTCGGAAAGCCGCTTCACACCTTTCCGGATCATGCTTCTATCAGCCTTGGCTGCGTATATCCGCCAATTCACGCGCCATGGCAACAAAGCCTGCGATCGGAATCGTCTCTGCGCGCCGCGTCGCATCGACGCCCGCGGCGGCTGCAAGTCGCGCGGGATCGACGCCGAGCGCTTTCAGGCTCTGGCGCAGCATCTTGCGGCGCTGGCCGAAGGCTGCGGCCGCGACCTTTTCGAGCAGCTTGCGATCGCAGGGGAGAGGCTCTGCGCGCGGCTTGAGGCGCACGACGGAGGAGGTGACCTTCGGTGGCGGCACGAAGGCCGACGGCGAAATGTCGAACAGGATTTTGGTCTCGCAGCGCCAGTTGGCGAGCACGCCGAGACGGCCATAAGCCTCCTCATCCTCGCGCGCCACGATGCGTTCGCCGACTTCGCGCTGGAACATCAGGACCATCATGTCGTACCAGGGCGGCCAGGGTTCGGTCGTAAGCCAGTTGATCAGGAGCTGGGTCGCGATGTTGTAGGGCAGGTTCGCGACGATCCTGGCCTTGTTGCCGTCGAGCAGCGGGCGCGGGTCGAAGGTCATGGCATCGCCATGCACGATATCGAGCCGGCCGGGATAGCGCGCGGAAATGTCCTCCAACGCAGGGATCGCGCGCTCGTCATGCTCGATGGCGATGACGCGTTTGGCCCCGAGCGCGAGCAACGCGCGCGTCAGCCCGCCCGGGCCCGGACCGATCTCGACGATGGTGGAGTCGTCCAGCGGCGCCGCCGCACGCGCGATGCGCGCGGTGAGGTTGAGGTCGAGCAGAAAATTCTGGCCGAGCGATTTGCGCGCCGACAGCGCGTGCTGGCGAATGACCTCGCGAAGCGGCGGGAGGTCGTCGATCGCGCTCATCAGTTTTGCGCAGCCGCCATGCGGCGCGCAAGCATCAAGGCGGCGATCAGGCTTGCCGGATTGGCCTTGCCGCTGCCGGCGATGTCGAACGCGGTGCCGTGGTCGGGCGAGGTGCGGATGAAGGGCAGGCCGAGCGTGACATTGACCGCGTCGTCGAAGGCGATCGTCTTGATCGGAATCAGGGCCTGGTCGTGATACATGCAGATGGCGCAATCATAGGTGTTTCGCGCGGCTTCGTGAAACATGGTGTCGGCGGGCAGCGGGCCTTTCGCCTCGATGCCGTCGCTGCGCAGCGCCTTGAGCGCCGGCGCGATGATGGTCTGCTCCTCGTGGCCGAGCGAACCGTCCTCTCCGGCATGCGGGTTGAGGCCGGAGATCGCGATGCGCGGCCTCGTGATGCCGAAGCGGGATTTCAGCTCGGTGGCGACGATGCGCACGGTCGAGATGATGAGCTCGCTGGTGAGCTGGGCCAGCGCATCGCGCAAGGAGACGTGGATCGTCACGGGCACCACGGCGAGGCGTGGAGACCACAGCATCATCACCGGCTGCGGCACGCGGCCGTCCTCTGCGGCAAGCTCGGCAAGGAATTCGGTGTGGCCGGGATGGCGGAAGCCCGAGCGGTAGAGCACGCTCTTGGCGATCGGGTTGGTGACGACGGCGCTGGCGCGGCCTTCACGGACATCGGCGACCGCCTGCCGGATCGAGGCGAGCGCGGCCGGTGCGCTCGATGCGTCGGGCGTGCCGGGCCCGGCCGTCGCACGTTCGCCGGTTGCAACCACGGGCAGGGCATCAGGGAAGGCGGCTTCGGCCTTGCTGGCGCTCACGGCAGCGATCCTGATATCGGCGCCGAGCGTCTTGGCGCGGCGCGCGATCAGCGCCTCGTCGCCGAGCAGATAGAAGGCGGGCAAGCTCAGTTCGCGGCGCCTGAGCCAGGCTGCGATCGTGATGTCGGGGCCGATGCCGGCAGGCTCTCCCAGGGTCAGGGCGAGGGGCTTCGAAGGCTTGGTCGAAGGCTCTATGGGGAACTTGGCCATCAGCGGTTGCGATATTCGATCATCGCCGCCTTGCGGAGATCTTCGAGATAGGCCTTCTGGGTCTTCTCGTACTTCTCCGAATACATCTTCTCGCGGACCTCGCGCTTTTTCGGGGTGTCGATCATGGTCGGCTTGCGCGCGCACAGCACGACCATCTCGATGCCCTGCTTGGTCATCTCGGGTGCGGTCAGGTGGCCGATCGGGGTGTCGTCAAGCACCTTGCGAAGCGCCTCGGGCAGGTCCGCGGTGGTCTTGGTGACGGTGTCGCGGATGGTGGCGTTCGGCGTCGAGCGGAACAGCGAATTGGCTTCTTCGCAGCTTCCGACGCGCGAGCGATAAGTCTCGGCCTCCTTGTGCCGCGTCTCCAGGAACGCCTGGGACGAGCCGCGCGGCACGATCAGCACGATCGGCTGCATCTTGTACTCGGTGCCCTCGATCTGGAGCTTGTCGCCGGTCTGGGCCTGCACGGCCTGTGCGACGTCGCGTTCGCCGACCAACAGCTTCTCCTTGAAGCGGCCGCGCACGAGGCTGGTCCAGACCATCTCGGCCTTCATGCGCCCCTTCAACGTCTCGGGGCGGACGCCCTTGACCTCGAGCGACTTGGTGAGCTGATCCGGCGTGATTCGCATGCGCTGCGCCATGCCCTCATAGGACTGGTTGATGTCGGAGACGCCGGGATCGACGCCGAACTTCTTGCCTTCCTTGAGCTTCACCTTGTCGTCGATCAGCTCGTTGATGACCTCCTGCCGGCTCGGGGTCTTCTGCGTCGTCAGCTGGTCGAGCTTGGAGCGCTGCTCGATGTCGAAATCGGTGATCGGGTCGCCGTTGACCATGACGACGATGTTCTGCGCCCGCGCCGGCGCGGGAAGGCCGGTCAGGATCAGCCCGGCGCCGAGGGCAAGGAGGAGGCGGAAGACAGGCAATTGGGTCGTCATGATTGTCGCTCGCATGTCAGCCGAAATGAGCCTGCGATCGGGAGACCGGCCGTCACTTCGGATGGTTCATTGCAGACCGGAAGAGCTGGCTCCCGTCGAGGTCGCGAGCGTGCGCAGGCCGATCTGGAACATGAACGCGTGGCTCAGCACGGGCGGCGTTGTGCCCGCGGAGTAGCTATACGAAGTTACATAGTTCGCCGCCAGCACGAAGCAATCGTCGACATAGCCGGCGCCGAGTACATACTGGTTGATCTTGTTGGCCTCGAGGTCCCAGCGCGCCGAGCCCGTCACCACCCAGTTGGCCGCGACCTTCAGCGAGCCTGACGTCAGGATACCCTCGCGGCGCGTCAGATAGCCGAGCTCCGGCTGCGGCGCGTAATTGCCGTACATCATGCTGACCGACCAGCGATTGAAATTGGCGCGGCCTTCCGCCTCGAAGCGCTGCACGTTCCAGGTCTGCTCGTCCATGCGGGAGCGGACGCTGAACGTGTAGGTGCTGTTGGGCGAGTAGCTGGCGCTCGCCACGTAATCCGAGCGCGGCTTGTCGAGGCCGGAATCCAGGCCGGTATTGATGGAGTCCTGGACCGCGTAGGAGTTCATCCCGAACAGCTGGTAGGACTGGCCGAACAGCACCTTGACGGCGCCGCCCTTGTCGAACTGCGTGGTGGACTGCACGCCGACATTGGCGCGGCCGCCGCCCTCGACGCGGTCGTAGCCGGAGAACTTGTCGACGCTGAACAGGTTCGAGGTGTCGAACACCATGCTCTGGGCGTCCTCGTTGGGGAACCTGCCGGCATAGGTCTCATTCGGCCGGATGATGATCTGCGCGATCGGCTCGATGGTGGTTGAGCCCCAGGGCTGAATGTTGATGAAGGGATAGCGGTATTCGAGGCCGACGGTCGGCATCAGGCGGAACGCCTGGGTGTCGCCGACGGGCAGGTAGTTCGACACGCCCGGCTGGTTGGAAACCGAGGAGTTGATCGCGTCGGCGCGGAGGCTGGCGAACGGGGTCCAGATCTGGCCGAACGGATCGGTGAAGGACTTGCGCCACTGCGCTTCGGCCGTGAGGCGGGTGTAAGTGCCGGGGAAGCCGCGCAACAGGCACTGTGACGGCGTACGGGCCAGCGGATCGGCGGATGCCGTCGTGCACAGGCTGTTGGTGTTGGCGAGCGTGGTGATCGGGTCGAACACCGCGGCGTCACGCGACAGGTTCACGAAATTGGTCTTGTAGCTGAACTCGCCGCCGAACACCGGATAGTTGAGCACGTTCGAATAGTCGATCACGGGATAGACGACCGGCACCTGGCTCTGGTTGCCCGAGAAGCTCAGCCAGTACATCGTGCGCGCGTCGAAGAAGCTGCGATTGCCGACGCCGGTCAGATAGAGCTGCGACAGCGCGTCGGTCGGCAGGTTCAGGAACGAGCCGAGCGGGTCGCGGTACTGCGCGAGCCGATAGTCCGACATGAAATAGTAGTCTGAGAGCAGCACGCCGTCCCAGCCGAAGACCCATTTGTCGTTCAGCGCGAACTGGCCCTTGGTCTCGACGCCGCCGCGGAACTGGCGGTCGCCGGGCTGGCCGACGAACTGGCCGGGGTCGAGCTGGTCGATACCGTAGACGCGGATCTGATAGGCGCCGTCCATCAGGCGCTGGCGGAACTCGGCCTGGAACAGCACGCCCTGCTTGGAGGTGATGCGCGGGCTGAAGGTCGCGTCCATGTCGGGCGCGATCGCCCAGTAGAAGGGGACTTCGACGCCGTAGCCGAACGCGGTGTAGGACGTGAAGCCCGGCATCAGGAAGCCGGTCTTGCGCTTCACGGTCGGATCGGGCGTCGAGAAATAGGGCATGTAGGCGAGCGGCACGCCGAAGAACTCGAGCTGTGCCGTCTCGAAATACAGCATCTTCTCCTGCTGGTCGTGGATGATGCGCGCACCCTTGACCTGCCACAGCGGCGGCTTCTTCGGATCGTCCTTGCACGGCGCGCAGGCCGTGTAGACGCCGTTCTCGAACACCGTGTAGTTGCCGCTGGAGCGGTCGGCGCGGCTCGCGGCCATGCGGGTCTGGTCGGCCGTGTCCACGCGCAGCGAATCGACGAAACCGTCGCGGTAATCGTCGGAGAGATCCAGGATCTCGGCATAGGTGATCTTGCCGTCGGCATCCGTCATGCGGATGTTGCCTTCGGCATGCAGCCGCTTGGTCTTCTGGTCGTAGATGACCTTGTCGGCCTCGACGCTGGTGCCGTTGTAGAACAGCTGGACGTTACCGACCGCGGAGACGCGCGAATTGTTGTAGTCGTAGTCGACCTCGGTCGCCTGAACCAGCATCTGGTTGTCGTTGGCGGCCTTCGGCGGCTTCGGACGCGGCGGCAGCGGATTGTAGGTGAAGCTCTGGGCGGAGGCTGGCGCCACGGCGGCAACGTCCATGAGGCCACCGAGCGATGCCACGGCGGCGGCAGCAAGCAGGAGCCTGCGGATAGACAAGCCGCACCCGTTCGCGCGCACCACAATGCGGCGCGTCAAACGAGACACGAGCCCTCGATGGACGGCAGTCACTAACCGTCCTCCTGATACAGCAAGGCCAAAAAGCCGGTGAGGCCGCCCACCACCACGGGCAACCACGCCGCAGCGATCGGATGCATCAACTCAGCCTTGCTCAAGTCTTCAGTCACTTTCGACAAAACGTAGAGCAGAAAGCCTGCGCCCACGCCACTCAAAACCATCTTCTGCACGCCGCCCATCCGGAAGAAGCGCAACGACACGGAGGCCGCGAGCATCACCATGGCAGCCAGCAAAAACGGCTGCGCCAGAAGCTTGTGATACTGGAGTCGATAGCCGGCTGTCGCGAAGCCCGAGCTTTCGGAGGAGCGGATGTAGCTCGGTAGTTGCCAAAAAGACACAGTCTCGGGTGTGGAAAAGCTGTTGCGAATCTGGGCCTCGCTCAGCGTCGTCGGAATCTCCAACGTCGCCTGGTCGATCGGCGGCGAATCCAGCGAGAAGCGGCGCACCGATTTGAACAGCCAGTGGCCGGCCTCCAGCGCCGCCTCGCGTGCCTCGATCCGCTCCTTGAAATGCCAGTCCGTATCGAATCGGAACAGGGTCAGGCCGGTCAGCCGGATGCCCTGCTGCTCGCTGCGTGCCGCGTTGATGATGACCTGGCCGTCATTGGTGACCTGGTTGAGCCAGAAGCCGGAGGCGTCCTGGATGCCGCCGCCGGGCGCCGAGCCGAACAGCTCGGCTTCCATGCGCTTGGACAGCTCGCGCAAATTAGCCGACATCGGATTGTAGGCGGCGGTGGCAATCACCCCGATCAGGAGCGCGCTGCCGAGCGCGGGCGAGATGAACTGCCATGCCGAGATGCCGGCGGCGCGCGCGACCACGAGTTCGAGCCGGCGTGAGAGGGCGAGATAGCAGGTCATGGCGCCGATCAGCATGCAGAACGGCGTCAGCTTCTCCAGCAGTTGCGGCACCCGGAACAGCGACGTTTCGGCCACCATGATCGCGGAGGCGGATGCAAGGCCGGAGGTCTTGCGCACCATCTCGATGTAGTCGACCAGCACAAGCAGCAGGAAGATGCTCGCGAACACGCCGAGCGCCGCGACGACGAAGCGACCGGCGAAATAGCGCCCGAGTGTGTTGGTGAGCATGCTCATGCGGTGGCCGGCCGTCCGAACAGCCGCGCGATGCGCGCGTTCGACCTGTTGATGGCCTCCATGAGGCGGGCAGGCGGCTCGACCACGACGCCGCCGACGATCAGCCACATGCCGGCACCGATGGCGGCCGTCAGCATTGCATATTGGACCAGTGCCGCGACCGGCGACTTCACCGCCATCACCGAGCAGGCAAACCCCGCCATGCGCAGGCCGAACACGGCGATCACCGAGCCGCCGATCGAGAAGTTGCGGCTCTGGCGCGTGGTGCGCGGCGCGCCGAGGAAGGCGAAGGTCAGCGCCGCAAACGCGAACGGATAGAGCGGCGCCATGATGCGGTCATGCAGTTCGGAGCGGAACTGGCCGGGGACGGCCTTGTAGACGGGATCGTCCTCGGACGGCGCGAACAATTCCCAGAGATAGCGCTCGCGGATGCCGAGGGTGACGTCGTGACCCTGGCCCGAGAACTTCGACATGTCGAAGCCGTAGCGGCCGAACGCCACCAGCGCGGGATCGCGCTTGCCGGCCTCGAAGCGCTGGAGATTGCCGTCCTTGAGCACCAGGAATGAGCCGTTCTCGTTCTTCACGACCTCGCCATGCTCGGCGACGATCGAGACGCGCTCGTTGGGATCGCGGCGGTCGTCGATGAAGATGCCGGCGAGGATGCCGCCGGGCTGGCGTTCGCGGATCCGGATCGTGAGGTTCTTGTCGAGCTGGGCGAAGCGGCCGGGCTGGAGGATGTTGGTGAGCACGTCGGCGGTGATCTCGGCGTCCCACTGCTTGATCCGCCGCATGCCGTCGGGGGCGAGATAGGCCGCGATGAAGGCGACCAGCAGCGCCACGACACAGGTGGCGTAGAAGAACGGATAGAACAGCCGGAGCGGCGAGAAGCCGGCGGCATTCATCACGATGATCTCGGAATCGGTCGCGAGCTTGTTCAGCGTGTGCGAGATCGCGATCATCAGCGCGATCGGCGAGATGATCAGGACCAGCGCGGGCACGACGAGGCTGGTGATGCCGAGAAAGGTCAGGATGGTCTGACCCTGGCTCGTCATCAGGTCGATGCCGCGCAATGCCTGCGTAATCCAGATCACGCCGGTGAGGCTGACCAGGACGAGCGCAAACGACGCCAGCGTCGTGCGGAAGATATACCTATCGATCGACCCCATGCGCTACCGCACGAATCCCCACCAAAGCCCACTACAGTCCCGGGAATTCCCTGCTGTCCGACCCATCCCAAAAGGGATCCCCAGGGTCGCGCAGCCATCTCGTCCACCGGCTTACTCTCTCACTACCATCCCTTTGATCCGTCAACAAAATGGCTGCCCCGTGGCACCCTCAACATATGGTTAATATTTCCCTCGTTGTGGCCTAGCAGCCACGGGGGTGCTTGGCATCTGCCGGGCCGGTGGCCCATAGTGCGGGAAAGTCCAGTGAATCGCCGTTCAGCTCCGGCCCGTGGCCGGGACCGCCGAGCGGCCAAAAGCCCGATGTTTTGAAGGAGTTACCCATGTCCGATGCCATCAAGGTCGGCTTTGTCCCGTTGTCTGCCGTCGCCCGTGGCATCCTGGTCGTGTTCTGCGACGACACTCTGAAGCTTGGACCGGCGACGGCCAAGGCGCTGGGCGGCGCCACCGAGCTGGTGAAGCGGGCAGCCTCCGCCGCCGGCTTCAAGGGCAAAAGCGGCGCCGCGCTGGACATCCTGGCGCCGGAGGGGGTGAAAGCCACCCGTCTGGTCGTGATCGGCGCCGGCAAGGCGGCAAGCCTGAAGGCGAACGACCTCCTCAAATTCGGCGGCGTGGCGGCGAGCAAGCTCTCGGCCGAGGCCGCGGCCATGACCGTCATGGCGGAACTGCCCAATGGCGCCATGACGAGCGAGCAGGCGGTCGCGATCGCCTCGGGCCTGCGGCTGCGCGCCTACAAGTTCGACCGCTACAAGACCAGGAAGAAGGACGATGAGGAGGGCGGCTTGCGTGCCGACATCTCCCTTGCGGTCGGCGATGCGGCTTCCGCGAAGAAGGCCTTTGCTTCGGCCGGCCATGTCGTCGACGGCGTGATCATCGCGCGCGATCTCGTCAACGAGCCGCCGAACGTGCTTTTCCCCGAGGAATTCGCGCGCCGCGCCAGCCAGCTCCGCAAGCTCGGTGTCAAAGTCGAGGTGCTCGATGTCAAGGCGATGGACAAGCTCGGCATGGGCGCGCTGCTCGGCGTCGGCCAGGGCTCCTCGCGGCCGAGCCGCACCGTGATCATGCGCTGGGACGGCGGCAAGAAAGGCGAGGCACCGGTCGCCTTCGTCGGCAAGGGCGTCTGCTTCGACACCGGCGGCATTTCGATCAAGGCGGCCGGCAGCATGGAGGACATGAAGGGCGACATGGGGGGAGCGGCCTGCGTCGTCGGCCTGATGCACGCGCTGGCGGCGCGCAAGGCCAAGGCCAACGTGGTCGGCGCCATTGGCCTCGTCGAGAACATGCCCGACGGCAATGCGCAGCGGCCGGGCGACATCGTTACCTCGATGTCGGGCCAGACCATCGAGATCATCAACACCGACGCGGAGGGCCGCCTCGTGCTGGCCGACGTGCTCTGGTACGTCGCGAAAAAGACCAAGCCGAAATTCATGGTGGATCTGGCGACGCTGACCGGCGCGATCATGGTCGCGCTCGGCACCGAGCACGCCGGCATGTTCTCCAACAACGACGAGCTTGCCGAACGGCTGCTGGCGGCCGGCATCGAGAGCGGAGAGAAGGTGTGGCGCATGCCGCTCGGGCCCGAATACGACAAGCTGATCGATTCCCAGTTCGCCGACATGAAGAACACTGGCGGCCGCCATGGCGGCTCGATCACCGCGGCGCAGTTCCTGCAGCGTTTCGTCGACGGCACGCCCTGGGTGCATCTCGACATCGCCGGCACCGCGATGGGGGCGCCGAAGACCGACATCAATCAGAGCTGGGGCTCCGGCTATGGCGTCCGCCTGCTCGATCGTCTGGTCGCCGACCACTACGAGCGCAAATGACCCAAAATGACTGAAGTGCTATTCTACCATCTGCAAAACATGACGGTGGAGAACGTGTTGCCGCCGCTTCTCGAGAAATCGCTCGAGCGCGGCTGGCGCGTCGTGGTGCAGTCGACCTCGCCGGAGCGTGCCGACGCGCTCGACGCGCATCTGTGGACCTATCGCGACGATTCCTTCCTGCCGCATGCGACATGGCGCGTGAACGATGCCGCCGATCAGCCGATCGTGCTGGCCATCGAGGAGGACAATCCCAACGGCGCCAATGTCCGCTTCCTGCTCGACAACGCCGCGCTGCCGCAGGACGCGCAGGACTATGAGCGCATGGTGCTGCTGTTCAACGGCGACGATCCGGACGCGCTGGCGTTCGCCCGGAGCGCCTGGACGGATTGCAAGGCGCGGGGATTTGATGTCACCTATTGGCAGGCCGATGAGCGGGGCCGCTGGCAGCGTCGGAATTAGCGGTGGTTTGCAATTAATGATAATTTGCACTTTTCGGGCGATGCTGGCTTTTGTCACCTTCGTGCCGCAAAGTGATGTTGGGACAATCGCTTAGGGCTGGTCCTTCACGCGGGGAATATAGTTTATCGTGCGACATCAAAAGCTTCCCAGCTCGCTCATCATTGCGTTGGTTGCCGTAGCACCGCTGATCGCGGGCTGCTCGGGGACCGATCTCCTGTCCAAGGATGCCCAGTGGTTCAACACGCCGAGCCGCCTGTTCATCAAGAGCATCTCAATCGAATCGCCGCCGTTGACCCCCGACAAGCCCGTGACGGCCGAGGATATGGTCAGCGCCGACGGCGCCTGTCCTGGCATGGCGCCCCCCGGGCCGGCTGACGCCAATGCATCGACGACGGCGCCGACGCCCATGGGCGGCACGGTCGCGCTCGGCCACACCGAATGCGACGTGGTGCGTGGCATCGGCGCGCCCTCGACCGTCAATCTCTCCAACGATGCCGCCGGCCGGCGCGTTGCCGTGGTCACCTGGACCACCGGCCCGCGTGCCGGCATCTACACATTCACGTCCGGCCGCCTGTCCTCGATCGAGGGCACTCCGGAAGCGCCGGCCATGCCCAAGGCCGCCAAGCCGAAGCCGAAAAAGAAATCGGCGTAGGCGAACTCTCGTGTCCCGGACGCGCTGCAGCGCTCTTGCGCTGCTGCGCAGAGCTGGGACCCAGCCTCTCGCGATCGAGCCTCCTCGATTATGAGCCCCGGCTCAGCAGCCCATCACGATCGTGATGCGCTGCGTCCGGGGCACGAGAGCAACGATCCAATTGCCATCACATCAACTGCGCGCTCGCTTCGAACTGCTGCTTCTCCGCGCCATCAGTGCGTCGGCTGCATTTCGCGCGCGCGTTTGACAGTCGCGCGACTGCTAACGCGATCAGCTGTGTGAGAGTCATTGCGTTCGCAAAATCGGCCCGCAGGAAATCTGGAGGAAATCTCCAGAATAATCATGCTCCCCTCAAGCAACGCTTCAAGAAAGACATCCGGGCGGCTGCTACGCATGAAGGCGAGGGGCTAGAGCGATCGAAGGGTCATTAGGATGTCTACTACCTCTGTTTTTTCCCCGGTTACGGGGCAGCTCACTATTTTTGGCGACAGCGCCAATAACGGCGTCGTGATCGGCCGCGACAATTCCGGCCACATTCTGATCAATAACGGTTCTGTGAAGCCGATCGGCGGCGACCCCACTGTCGTCAACACCAGCGAGATCGACGTCTTCGGCCAAGGCGGCAACGACACGATCACCGTCAATGAAACCAACGGCGCGATGCCATCGGTGCATATCTTCGGCGGCGACGGCAATGACAGGATCACAGGCGGCTCCGGGGCCGACCTGCTGTTTGGTCAGGCGGGCGACGATGTGATCAACGGCGGCGGCGGCAACGATCTGCTGTTCGGCGGGGCGGGCAACGACATCCTGGACGGCGGCAGCGGCGACAACCAGCTGTTCGGCGAGGCCGGCAACGACCTCATGATCTGGAATCCGGGCGGCGGCACCAATCTCTTCGAGGGCGGTGAGGGCAACGATACGGCCGAGGTCAACGGAAGCAATGGCGCCGAGACGTTCACGATCACGGCGAACGGCACGCGCGTGCGGCTCGACGGGACGGGTGCGGCGCCGTTTTCGCTCGACATTGGCACGACGGAAAATCTCGTGCTGCACGGCGGCGGCGGCGACGATGTCATCACCGCGGGCAATGGGCTCGGCAGCCTGATCTCGCTGACGCTCGATGGCGGCGCCGGCAACGACAGGATCACTGGCGGCGATGGCAGCGACCTCTTGATTGGCGGTAGCGGCAACGACATCGTCAATGGCGGGCGCGGCAACGACGTCGCGCAACTCGGGAGTGGCGACGACACCTTCATCTGGAATCCCGGTGACGGCAGCGACACGGTCGAAGGCGGATCGGGCAGCGACAAGCTGCTGTTCAACGGCGCCAACATCAATGAGATCATCAACATCTCGGCCAATGATGGCCGGGTGCGCTTCACCCGCGATGTCGCCAACATCACGATGGACATCAACAGCGTCGAGCAGATCGAATTCGATGCGCGCGGCGGCGCCGACAACATCACCGTTGGTGATCTCACCGGGACCGGCGTCAAGCAGGTGCTTGTCGATCTCGGAGCCGTTCCCGGAGCGACGCAAGGCGACGGCGCGGCGGATACGGTGACCGTCAACGGCAGTAATGGCAATCAGCACATCCAGGTCGCGGCCGAGGGCACCACCGTGACGGTGACCGGTCTGCCTGATGTCGTCGAGATCGCCAATGCGGAAGCTGGCGACCGGCTGGTGATCCAGGCGCTAGGCGGCAACGATGTCATCGATGCATCCACGCTCGCCGCGGTGATCGGACTGACCATCGACGGGAGCGCGGGTAACGACACCATCACCGGCAGCCAGGGGGCCGACACCCTGATCGGCGGTGACGGCAACGACAAGATCACCGGCGGCCGCGGCGACGACGTCGCGCGTCTCGGCGCAGGCGACGATACGTTCGTGTGGAATCCCGGTGACGGCAGCGACACCGTCCTCGGCGACGCGGGAATGGACACGCTGGTATTCAACGGCTCCAATGTAGCCGAAACCATGTCCATCGGGCCGAACGGCGGCCATGCACTTCTCACCCGTGATGTCGGTGCTATCGTCATGGACCTCGATGGCATCGAGCGCGTGCAGATCGCGGCCGCGGGTGGCGCCGACAACATCACCGTCAACGATCTGGCCGGGACAGGAATCGCGCAGGTTGCCATAGACTTGAGCGCTGATTCCGGCAGCCAGAGCGGCGACGGTGCTGCGGATCGCGTGACGGTGAACGGCAGCGCTGGTGACGACAACATCTCGGTCGTGACCAGCGGCGGATCGATCGTGGTCAGCGGCCTTGAGGCGCAGGTGACGATTGCGCACGCGGATGCTGGCGACGTGCTCGGCGTCAACGGCGGATTAGGCAACGACGTCATCAATGCATCCGCGATCAAGGCGGGGCAGCTGTTCAGCCTCAATCTCAACGGCGGCGACGGCAACGATACCATCACCGGCAGCGCCGGCAATGACACCGTGATCGGCGGACGCGGCAACGACGTCGCCAATCTCGGAGCCGGCGACGACACCTTCATCTGGAACCCCGGCGACGGCAGCGACACCGTCGAAGGCGGCAAGGGTACCGACACGCTGGCATTCAACGGCGCCAACATCAACGAGAACATCAACATCTCGGCCAATGGCGGCCGGGTGCTGTTCACGCGCGACGTCGCCGCCATTGCGATGGACCTGAACGGGATCGAACATGTCGACTTCAACGCGCTCGGCGGTGCCGACAACATCACGGTCGGTGACCTCTCCGGCACCGGCGTGAACCAGGTCGACCTCGACCTCGGCGCCAACGACGGCGCCGCTGATACGGTGACCATCAACGCAACCGGCGGGAACGACGTCATCACGGTGACCGAGCACGACGGCGTCATCACGGTGTCGGGGCTTGGCCAGGACATCAACATCGCCGATGCCGGCACCGGCGACAGGATCGTCATCAACGGCCTCGACGGCGACGACGTCGTCACGGCCTCCGGTCTGCACGGCGGCATCCAGCTCGTCGCCAACGGCGGCAACGGCGACGACGTGCTGATCGGCAGCCCCGGCAACGACACGCTGGCAGGTGGGGCAGGCGACGACGTGCTGGTCGGTGGCGGCGGCCTCGACGTCCTCGATGGCGGCACCGGAAACAACGTCGTCATCTCGGGCGGCGCGATCGCAGCCGCGATGCTGCTCAACCAGGCCATGGCAGCCAGCTTCGTTCCGGCAGGTGACGGCCACGGCGAGATGCCGCTGCCCGATCCGCACACGACACAGAGCCAGGTGCTCGCACCGCCGCAGCACGCCTGACGCAGCGGCTCCGGCCTGGAGGCCGCTCATGACGACGAACACGGGAGCGACCGATACGGGGCTCGACGCGCTGCTGACGTTGCTGCATCTCAAGGGCGTTGCGGCCGATCGCGAGCAGCTCAGGCACCGGACCGGAGCGGCCATCTTCGGCGCAGCGGACATCGTCCGCTGCGCCAGGTCTCTCGGATTGAAAGCGCGAACGTATCGGACGCAGTGGAGCCGTCTGTCGAACGGCCCGCTGCCGGCGATCGCAATGCTGCGTGACGGCGGCTTCATGGTCATCGCAAAAGCCTCCGCCGACAAGGTGCTGGTGCAGTTCCCGGCGGCGCCGCGCCCGGCGCTGATGGATCGCGACGAGCTGTGCGCGATCTGGGACGGCGGATTGATCCTGATGGCCCGGCGCGCCGGGCTATCGGACCTGGGGCGGCACTTCGATATCACCTGGTTCATCGGTGCGATCGGCAAATACCGGCGGCTGCTCGGCGAGGTGGTGGCCGCCTCGTTCTTCCTTCAGCTCTTTGCGCTGGTCTCGCCACTGTTCTTCCAGGTCGTGATCGACAAGGTGCTGGTTCACCGCTCGCTGTCGACGCTCGACGTTCTCGTCGTCGGCCTGGTCGTGGTCTCACTGTTCGACACGGCGCTCGGAATCCTGCGCAGCTATCTGTTTTCGCACACCACCAACCGCATCGACGTGGAGCTCGGTGCACGCCTGTTCCATCATCTGCTGGCGCTGCCGATGGCATGGTTTCAGGCCCGGCGCGTCGGCGATTCCGTGGCTCGCGTCCGCGAGCTCGAGAACATCCGCAATTTCATCACCAGCTCGTCGCTGACCGTTGTCATCGACCTGTTCTTCACGTCGGTATTCCTGGCGGTGATGTTCGCCTATTCGCCGCAGATGAGCTTCATCGTGCTCGGGTCGTTCCCGTTCTACATCGCGATCTCGGCCGTGGCGACGCCGCTGTTTCGCCGCAGGCTGGACGAGAAATTCCGCCGTGGCGCCGAGAACCAGGCGTTCCTGGTCGAGAGCGTCAGCGGCATCGAAACGCTGAAGGCGATGGCGGTCGAGCCGCAGATGCAGCGCCGCTGGGAAGAGCAGCTCGCCGGCTATGTCTCCGCGAGCTTCGGTGTCACCAGCCTCGGCAACACGGCAAGCCAGCTCGTGCAGTTCGTCAGCAAGGTCGTCACCGCCGCCATCCTCTATGTCGGCGCCCGGCTCGTGATCGGGGACGCATTGACCGTCGGCGAGCTGGTGGCCTTCAACATCTTTGCCGGGCGGGTGTCGGCCCCGGTGCTGCGGCTGGCGCAGGTCTGGCAGGATTTTCATCAGGCGCGGCTGTCGATCGCGCGGCTCGGCGACATCCTCAACAGCGCGGTGGAGCCGGCTTACTCCGCCGCCCGCGCCGGGCTGCCGCCGGTCCGGGGCAATATCCGGTTCGAGCACGTGTCGTTCCGCTACCGGCTCGATGGGCCGGAAATCCTGCACGACGTCTCGTTCGATATTCCGGCCGGGCAAACCGTCGGCATCGTCGGATCGTCGGGCTCGGGCAAGAGCACGTTCGCCAAGCTGGTGCAGCGGCTCTACCTTCCGCAAGGCGGCCGCGTGCTGATCGACGGAATGGATCTGGTGATGACCGACCCGGCCTGGCTCCGGCGGCAGATTGGCATGGTGCTCCAGGACAACATGCTGTTCAATCGGTCCGTTCGCGACAACATCGCGCTGGCCGATCCGACCTTGCCGATGGAGCGCGTCATGGACGCGGCGAAGCTTGCGGGCGCCCATGATTTCATTCTGGAGCTCCCTGAGGGCTACGATACGGTGGTCGGCGAGCGCGGCTCGACACTCTCGGGCGGGCAGCGCCAGCGCATCGCGATTGCCCGCGCATTGGTGACCAACCCCCGTATCCTGATCTTCGACGAAGCGACCAGCGCGCTCGACTATGAGAGCGAGCGGATCATCCATGACAACATGAAGGAGATCGCCAGAGGCCGCACGGTCCTGATCATTGCGCACCGTCTGTCGACCGTCCGCGGCGCCGATCGCATCTTCACCCTGGAGCGCGGCCGTCTGGTCGAGGACGGCACGCATGACGCGTTGATCAAGACCGGCGGCCGCTACGCTGCCTTGCATCGTCTCCAGGGAGGGATCCATGAGGTCGGCTAGCGCCGTCCCGGCTTCTCAGCTGGCGCAGACCGTCGTTCCCTTCCGCAATGCAAAGGGCCGGCGCACTGAAGAGATCGCGTTTCTGCCCGCGGCGCTGGAGATTGCCGAGGCACCACCGTCACCGATCGGCCGCGCCATCGGCATGTCCCTGATGGTCGTTGCCTGCGCGGCGCTCGCATGGTCGGCATGGGGCACGATCGACATCGTCGCCTCCGCAACCGGGAAGGTCGTGTCGAGCGGGCGAAGCAAGGTGGTCCAGCCGTTCGAGACCGGCGTGGTGCGCGCCATCCACGTGCAGGACGGGCAGTCGGTCAAATCGGGCGACCTGCTGATCGAGCTCGATCCGACCGTAAACGCCGCAGAGCGCGATCGTCTGCACGACGATCTCATGGCCGAGCGGCTCAACAGCGCGCGCCTCCGCGCCGCATTGACAGGCGGCGAAGAGGTATCCGCCGATCTCGTCGTACCGGAGGGCGCCGATCCCTTGCTGGTCGCGACGCAGCGGCAGCTGCTCGCCCATCAGGTCAGCGAGAACAGGGCCAAGATCGCTGCGCTGGCACGTCAGGAAGCGCAGAAGGAGGCCGAGCATCAGACGATCGCGGCGACGATCCACAAGTTAGATGCGTTGCTGCCGGTCACCCAGCAGCGTGTCGATATCCGCAAGACCCTCATGGAGAGGGAGATCGGCTCGAAGCTGACCTATTATGAAATCCTTCAGCTACAGATCGAGCAGCAGGAGGAGCTTCGCGTCCAGAGCAGCCGCTTGAAGGAAGCCGAGGCGGCCGTCGCCGCGATCCGGGAGACCCGCATCCAGTCCTTGGCCGAGTATCGCAAGAGCCTGTCCGACGAGTTGGCCAAGAGTGAGCAGAAAGCCAACGGGATTGCGCGGGATCTGGTCAAGGCGCAGCAGCGGACGAAGCTTCAGCAACTGACGTCACCGGTCGACGGCGTCGTGCAGCAGCTTGCGGTCCACACCGTGGGGGGCGTGGTCACGCCCGCACAATCGCTGCTCGTGATCGTGCCGAGCGATACGCGGCTTGAGATCGAGGCGATGATCGCCAACCGCGATATCGGCTTCGTCGAGGCCGGGCAGGGCGCCGCCATCAAGATCGACACCTTCAACTTCACCCGCTATGGCCTTCTGGAAGGCCGGGTGCAGAGCGTCTCACAGGATGCCATCATTCGCGATCGTCCGCCGGAGCGCGGAAGCGACCACGCGCTCGTTGCGCCGCACGACAGCAGCGAGCCCAACGGGCAGGAGCTGAGCTACAGCGCTCGCATCTCGCTCGATCGCACCCAGATGCAGGTTGACGACCGCCTCGTCAGCCTGTCACCGGGAATGGCCGTGACGGTGGAGATCAGGACCGGTTCGCGCACCATCCTGAGCTACCTGCTGTCGCCGCTGCAGCGCTACCGGCACGAGATCATGCGGGAGCGCTAATTCCGACCCCACTGCCGACGAAGCTTCGGCCGGAACACGTGGATTGGGATCGGGCCATTCGGGTCCGCCCGCTGCGACGATAGCGCCGGATGCGAGCTGAGGGCCGATCAGGCTCTCGGCAGCCACACCATGCCGCGGCCGCGACACTCCTGATGAGTCGTTTTCGTGATAGCTGCGCGGCCAAGAATGCTACATATGGAGTAAGCAAAAATTTGGAGGAAAGAAAGTATGCGGCTTATTGCCCTCGTATCGGCTCTGCTCTTGCCGTTCGGCCCGGCGCTCGCCCAGGACTATCCAGTCAGGCCCGTCACCATGCTGGTGCCGTTCGCCGCCGGCGGACCTACGGACACCATTGCTCGCCTGACCGCGGCAGGCATGTCGAAATCGCTCGGGCAACAGGTCATCGTGGAGAACGCTCCCGGCGCCGGTGGCACCATCGCCACGACCCGCGCCTCGCGAGCCCAGCCCGACGGATACACGCTGCTGATCCATCATGTCGGCCTGTCGACCGCCGCCACGCTGTACCGCAACCTGAGCTACGACACGAAGACCGCCTTTGCGCCGATCGGGCTTGTGACCAATGCGCCGATGACCATCATCGCGCGTCCGGATTTTCCGGCCGACACGCTGAAGGAATTGGTCGCCTATGCTCAACAGCAGGGCGACAAGTTGACCTATGCCAATGCCGGGCTCGGAGCGGCATCGCACCTCTGCGGCATGCTGTTCATGACGGCGATCCAGAAGCAGCTCACTTCCGTGCCCTACAAGGGCAACGGTCCCATCATGAACGATCTTCTCGGCAGACAGATCGATCTCACCTGCGACCAGGCGACGAACACCACCGGCCCGATCACGGCCAAGCAGGTCAAGGCCTATGCGATCACCACCAAAGAGCGGCTGAAGAGCCTGCCCGATCTGCCGACCGCCGACGAGGCCGGCCTCAAAGGGTTCGAACTTGGTGTCTGGCACGGCATCTATGCCCCCAAGGGCACACCGCCGGCGGTCGTTCAGAAGCTGACGGCGGCGCTCCAGTCCGCACTCAAGGATCCCACGCTGATCGCTCGGTTCAACGACATCAACACGGAGCCCGTCCCGCAGGACAGTGCAACGCCAGAGGCGCTCGGTGCGGTGCTGGCGAGTGAAATCGACCGCTGGGCGCCGATCATCACGGCAGCGGGCCAGTTTGCGGACTGACCCATTGGTGCGCAATTCGTGCCGGCATCGCCGCCTGGGCGGGCTAAGTCGATACGGCAAAGAACATCCCATTCAATGGCTCATTGCCAGGTAATAAAATACCGGTACTTTGCATAGGGTTGTTTTTTCGAATTTTGATAATGCCGGGCCCGTCGCGGAGACCTTACCCCGCCGCCTCGTCGAACTGCGTGCTCGCCTCGAGCCACTGCTCCTCGGCGCGCGCCAGCGCATCGGCCGCATTGGCGCGCGCCTTTGACAGTTGCGCGGCCTGCTTGGGATCGCGGGTGAAGATGTCGGGCAGGGCCAGCGCGGTGTCGATCTTGGTGATGATCTCGCTGACGCGGGCGACCTCGGCTTCGGCTTCCGCGATGCGCTTCTTCAGCGAGCCGCGATTGTCCGATCTCGGTCGCTGCGGCTTCTCGCTGGCGGCGCTGCGCTCGCGCGGCGCGGGGTCGCCATTGCGCGCGGACAGCACCAGGCGGCGGTATTCGTCGAGATCGCCGTCGTAATTGGTCACGGTGCGGTCGGCGACGATCCAGAGCCGGTCGGCGCAGGCCTCGATCAGATAGCGATCGTGCGAGACCATGATGACGGCGCCGGGGAATTCGTTGATGGCTTCGGCAAGCGCCGCGCGGCTGTCGATGTCGAGGTGGTTGGTCGGCTCGTCCAGGATGATCATGTTGGGGCCGAAAAACGTCGCAAGTCCCAGCAGCAGGCGCGCCTTCTCGCCGCCCGACAGTTTTCCGACCCTTGTGTCGGCCGCCTTGCCGGAAAAGCCGATCGCACCGGCGCGCGCGCGCACTTTGGCTTCGGGCGCATCGCCCATCAGCTTGCGGACGTGATCGTAGGCGGAGGCGTCCTCGTTCAATTCGTCGAGCTGATGCTGTGCGAAATAGGCGATTGATAGCTTGTCGGCACGCGTGACCTTGCCGGAGAAGGGCGCGAGGCGCCCGGCCAGCAGCTTCACCAGCGTCGACTTGCCGTTGCCGTTGGAGCCGAGCAGCGCAATGCGGTCGTCATTGTCGATGCGCAAGGTGACGCGGCCCAGCACCGGCGTTGCCGGATCGTAGCCGACCGCGGCGTTGTCGACGGCGATGATCGGCGGCGACAGGATTTTCTCGGGCGCGGGAAAGCTGATCTCGCGCACGTCCTGGGTGACCAGCGCCGTGATCGGCTTCAGCCGCTCCAGCATTTTTACGCGTGATTGCGCCTGCCGGGCTTTCGAAGCCTTGGCCTTGAAGCGGTCGACGAAGGCTTGCAGGCGCGCGCGCTCCGCTTCCTGGCGCTTGACCTGCTTGGCATCGAGCATCTCGCGCGCGGCGCGCTGCTCCTCGAACGAAGAATAAGTACCTTTGTAGAGCGTGAGCTTGCCGCGCTCCAGATGCAGGATCTGGTCGACCGAGCTTTCCAGCAGGTCGCGGTCGTGGCTGATCACGATCACGGTGCGCGGATAATGCGCAAGGTGATCCTCCAGCCACAGTGTGCCTTCGAGGTCGAGATAGTTGGTGGGCTCGTCGAGCAGCAGGAGGTCGGGGGCCGCGAACAGCGTGGCGGCGAGCGCGACGCGCATGCGCCAGCCGCCGGAGAATTCGGCGCAGGGCCGAAGCTGGTCGGCGGCGGAAAAGCCAAGGCCGGAGAGGATCGCGGCAGCACGGCTCGGCGCCGAATGCGCGTCGATGTCGACCAGCCGGGTCTGGATCTCGGCAATCCGGTGCGGGTCGGCCGCGCACTCGGCCTCGGCGAGCAGCGCGTCGCGTTCGAGGTCGGCCTTGAGTACGACCGAGATCAGGCTTTCGGGGCCGTTCGGGGCTTCCTGCGCGAGGCTGCCGACGCGCCAGCGCGGCGGCAGCGTCACCGAGCCGTGCTCGGCCGCGAGTTCGCCGCGGATCACCTTGAACAAGGTCGATTTGCCGGTGCCGTTGCGCCCGACCATGCCGACGCGCGATCCGGGCGTGATCTGCACGGAACTCTGGTCAATCAGAAGGCGTCCGGCGAGGCGGATGGAGAGATCGGTGATGGAGAGCATGCGGCCTTGTCACCGCAGGCGGGATCAAACGCAACCCGTTTTTCCGTGAGCCTCAAGTCAGTGCGTATCGCAATCGCGCTTCTTCAGCTCGTCGAGGAGCTGTTCGAGATGCGTCGGGAGCCGGGGTTCGGGGCGCAGGCTCTGCTGAAGCCGTTCGGCCACCGCATCGCGAATCGAGCGGCTGGTGCGTCGATCGATCTGTTCGCTGTCAGTAGCAAAAACGCTAACCATTCGTAAGGTTCCGTGTTCTCAAAGTAAGGACACGGTACCAAGTGCTTGGCCTCCAAATGGTTTCGCCACTCGCGGCGATTGCCCAACGTTCTAGTAAAAATTGTACAAATTCGTCGTATCCACCAAAATGCAAAGCCCCGGCGCAGGGGAACGCCGTGGCTTCGCTTGGAAAGTACCCTGGGGATGGTACCTTGAGGAAGGTGCTGTCGGGCTCAGTAGCAGCGGTTGATCAGCCGCCAGCGGGGTCCCCAGGGGGTCGGGACCAGCCGGCGCACATAGCAGCCGCCATAGCCGTAGGAGACGGGGCCGCCGGCATAGAAGCGCGGTCCGCCCCAGCCGTGATGCCAGCCACCGCCGCCGCCATGGCCCCAGCCGCCATGCCAGCGAGCGGAGGCGGAGGTCGGCGCCAGCGCGGCACTCAGCGCGACCGCGGCCACAGCGGCAAGCGAAAGTTTCCTCAACATGGTGATCTCCTCAAAGCTGCGGCGCGGGGCTATCGCGTCGATGGAAAGGCCGCCGAAACGGTCCGCATCGTGATCAGGCTTTTCGTTTCGATGGGCCCAACCTTACGCCGGCGAAGCTGAACCGAATCCTGACGAGGGCTTCAGATTGAGTTCATCTGGGTGAAGCGAGCAAGAACGCAATGTAGCTTAAGTCATTGTTCTATAGATATTTTCGGTGGAACATATCTAGAATGCGTTGCGGAAACCTGTGATAGAGAAGCGCTTGGATTGTCGCCGAGTAGGGGCACAGTGCTTCAGATGCCAATTTTAGTTTTTCAAACCGCCTGACGGGCGTTCAGGCATCGCTACTCAGTATTTCCAGACACATGGTGGTAGTAGGAACGGATAATGGTGCGATAGGCGATCATGAACTCGTTCCAAACGTTCCTCATCAAAGCTGCGGATTTATATCTATCTGCACCGGTCTTCTTCAATTGGGCTGCAGGTATTGTCGCGACGATCACGGTTGCGGTCGTGTGGTTCGCGTATTGGCTGGGAGGTAAACTCTCAGAAGGGGTGGTTGCTGAACTGAAGGGCAAGGTCGAAGTTTTGGAGCAGCGGTTCGGCTTCGCCAAGGATAGAGCCGAGGCGGCGGCGAAAGAAGCGGCTGATACGAAGACAGACTTTGAAAAACTGAAGCAAGAGATAGCCAATCAGGCACCCCGCGAAACTTTGCAAAATTCTGCGGCTGTTCTCGAAACGAATTTCGATCGGCTCCTTTCGGCAAACAATTCAACGTCAAGGGTGCTTGGCTACGTGAGTACTGGATTTAACAAAGAGGGGCAGCTTAAATGGCGTCCAATCGGAGAGGACGAAAAGCACTTGCTTGCCCCACATCCTGAAGGCCGAAGGACTTTGGCGAAAAATGAGGGCGACAACTAGCGCTCGCCCTGCGTCGAAATGATAGCGCCAACCACTCTCAAACGTCATTGAAAGGTGGTTCTTCCATCAATTTTTGAGATCGTGGTCTGTCCTCTCCACCAAAAGATAGCGCCTACGATGCCAAGCACGATCCCTGCGGCCATCGAGACATAGCTAATCGTCTGCCAGCGCTCGACCAACGGTTGGGCGGTGCCAGAATTGATTTGTAAATCTTTTACGATGTTGATCCCGAAGCCGAAACAGGTCCCACCTAGCGCGAAGCAAGCGGCAGCAATTCCCCGCATTAGGCCAATAATAGACAACTGATCTTCGCTAATCGGATAAATTTTCACACTCATTCTCCCGTGGCTGAGAGCTTGAGTGCTGCCGATCGCAGGGGCTCTTTTGGTTCGCCCCGCGGAGCCAATTGCGGAAGTTTGAGCGCGCGGCGGGGCGAAAGCGGTGCTTGCTTCCGCCTGAGAAGCTGTAGGCGTGACAGCCGTCCCCGCCGTCGGAGTGGCTGGATTAGGCACCAGTCCCCACCTCCGTTCCGGCAACAAAGCGCATCAACAAATCTGCCAAGTTTATCGCGCCTTGCCGATCCATAATGACTGCAGTGCGAAACTGCGGATCGCCCCCTGCCGGGGCTTCTACAAACGAGAGCCGCAAAATCTCCGCCGAGAGTGGATGGATCATAAAGTTAGTCATGGCATACGCGGGACCGCCAAATGCGGCCGCGGTCATTTCTTTGCTTGGCGTTTCGGGGGGCGGCACGGTCAAATCAGTCATAGATCGTATTCCTCGTGGTGCAGCGGCAGGATATATCACAAATTGAAAGCATAGATCTGAGGTGCAGAGTTCGATATCATCAGGAAATGTCACCGAGCGAGGGGGGCTATGCCTTTTGCGGCGCATCGGCACCCGTTCCCGGCTTTCGGAACACGGGGCTGGGACCGCTCCAACGCCCTAGCTTCCAAAGGGTGTCAACAGGATCGGCAGTGTCATTTCGACTGGTTGACCTTCTAGACCTAGTTCGTTTGGGTGAAATAGTTGTAATCCACGCTGGAATCCCCGGGGGGCGACCCTGCGGCGACGCGCCTGTGAGGCCGTTTTTGCGGTCGCTTGCCGTTCGGCGTCGGCGCCGATATAAGCCCCGCAACTCCGAACCGGCGCTTTCTTCTCAAGGACAACATTTATGGCCATCGAACGCACTTTCTCGATCATCAAGCCCGATGCGACCGCGCGTAACCTTACCGGTGCGGTTAACGCCGTGATCGAGAAGGCGGGCCTGCGCATCGTCGCGCAGAAGCGCATCCGCATGAGCAAGGAACAGGCCGAGACCTTCTATGCTGTCCACAAGGCGCGCCCGTTCTTCGGCGAGCTCGTGGAATTCATGACCTCGGGTCCCGTGGTGGTCCAGGTGCTGGAAGGCGAGGGCGCCGTCGCGAAGTACCGCGATGTGATGGGTGCGACCGATCCGTCCAAGGCGGCCGACGGCACCATCCGCAAGCTCTATGCAAAGTCGATCGGCGAGAACTCTGCTCACGGCTCGGACGCGCCGGAGACCGCCGCGATCGAAATCGCGCAGTTCTTCTCGGGCAACGAGATCGTCGGCTGATCCATCAGCCGGGACTTAAGCGCGATGAATGTCATCGCGCTTTCGTCTATTGTTCGAGCATGATCTTTTCGGAAAGCCGCTACACACTTTTCCGGATTATGCTTTAAATCGACGGGGCGAAAGGACGTATTGTGAACTGGATCTGGCAGATCTTCGATCCCGCTACGATCGGGGCATTCTTCACCCAGTTTCGCAATGAGATGGCCGAACCGACCTTCTGGATTGCGCTCGGCAAGATCATCTGGATCAACATCCTGCTCTCCGGCGACAACGCATTGGTGATCGCGCTCGCCTGCCGCGGCCTCAAGCCGCGGCACCGGCTGTGGGGCATGATCTTCGGTGCGGGCGCCGCGGTGCTGCTGCGGATCATCTTCACCGGCATTGTCGCGAGCCTGATGGAGCTGCCGTATCTCAAGCTCGTCGGCGGTCTCGCGCTGATCGTGATTGCGGCGAAGCTTCTGGTACCGGAACAAGAGGACGAGGAGGGCGTCGAGTCCGCCTCGCATCTGTGGCAGGCGGTGCAGATCGTCGTCGTCGCAGACATCGTCATGAGTCTCGACAACGTCATTGCGGTCGCTGCCGCCGCCAATGGCAGCGTGCCGCTGCTGATCCTCGGCCTCGCCATCAGCGTGCCGCTGATCGTCGCCGGTGCGGCGCTGATCATGGCGCTGCTCGCAAAGCTGCCGGTCCTGGTCTGGGCGGGCGCGGCGTTGCTCGGCTGGATCGCCGGCGAGGTGATCGCGACCGATCCAGGCATCGCGCCGAAGCTGCACACGCTGTTCGACGGCCCGCTCGGTGCTTCGCTGGACAACACGCTCGGCGCACTTCGCATCCCGCCACAGTTCACTCATGGCGGCGGGGGCGGCGAATATCTCTGCGCAGCTCTCGGCGTTGTCGTCGTGCTGGTCGCCGGCACCATCTGGCGCCGGCGCAGCCTGGGTGCGGCCGCGCTGGAATCATCCGAGCGCCACGCCAAGGTCTCGGCGGAGTAATTTCTAGCGCCGCACGATCGAGCCGGCGCGGCCGATCAGGCGGGCGAGCGCGCGGAAGCGGCTGCCGACGCGGTCAGCCACGAGATCGCCGAGCCTGTGCTCGAAAATCAGCATCAATTTACGGCCTTGGCTGCGGAAATGTGTGGCCGGTAGCACGCCCGGACGTGCCGCCGAGATCAGATGCGCGACGCGGAACGCCGCACCCAGGAGACGGGCGCGTTCGAGCTGCGCGGGTGTCAACAGCTCCTGCGTGGTGACCGGCGGCTGGTTTTCCTCGCTCAGGCCCGCATAACGATAAAACACCGACAGGCCGACAAAGGCGCGCTCGATGTGGGTGATGGCGCCGAAATTGCCGTTGACGACCAGGCTCAGCGTCTGCTCGCCGCGATGATCGGGATGCACGCGCCAGCCGATGTCGGAGAGCAGGCACGCGGTGTGGCGCAAGCGGCGGTCCTCCTCGGTCTCGCGCAGCTTCACCACGCGCGCGAGGCGGTCGCTCCAGGCGATCAGCTCGCGGGCGTGCTTGGCCGAACGCGACAGGAGCTGGTTCAGCTCTTCGGCCGCGCAGATCAGCCCGTCCTTGTCGCGCTCGGATTCCGACAGCTTCTCGTGCAAGAGGCCCTCGCGCACGCCGAAGGTCGAGAACACGATGGTCTTGGGCTTTGCCACCCGGATGATGTGCTCGAGCACCAGCGCCGCATAGGTGAGAAGAGGGCGCCTCGCATCCGCGACGATCTCGATGTCGGCAAGCATGTCGGCGGCCGCGAGACGCCGCAGGCGACGCGAAAAGTCGAGTGCTTCGGCGGCCGAGATCGAATAGCCGTGCATCACCTGAAGCGGATAGCCGCTCTGGATGATGTGGATGCGCGCGAGCGCGCGCCAGGTGCCGCCGACAGCATAGAAGGTGCGGCCGCTGCCTGCCTTGAGCTGCGGCACCTCATCGAGCTCTTCGCGGACGATACGGTCGGCGCGCTTGAGCGATTTGTGCGCGAGGTCCTGCAGCGCAAGTCCGCCGAGCGGCAGCGTGACGCCGCTGCGCACGCTATTTCTGCGCACGTCGATCAGTTCGAGCGAGCCGCCGCCGAGATCGCCGACGATGCCGTCGGGATGATGGATGCCGGAGATCACGCCGAGCGCCGACAGCCGCGCCTCGCGCGGACCCGAGAGGATCTCGATCTTCACGGCGCAGATGCGCTCGGCTTTCGCGATGAAGTCGGGGCCGTTGGAAGCGTCACGGCAGGCGGCGGTCGCAATTGCGAACACGCGTCCGACCTGCATCACGCGGCACAGCGCGCGGAAGCGCTTCAGCGAGGTCAGCGCCTTGTCGACGGCATCGGGCGCGAGCAGGCCCGTGCTCTGCACCTCGCGCCCGAGGCCGCACAGCGTCTTCTCGTTGAAGATCGGAATGAGGCTCCGCGTCAGTCCCTCGTAGACGACGAGACGGACCGAGTTGGAACCGATGTCGATGACCGCGACGCTCGAGCCGCGCTTGCGCGGCCGCTTCACGTCGGGGATCCCGGATCAGGATTGATGACGTTCATTACGGCGCGTGAGACGGCGCGGCGAGGATTCCTTGAGCGACTTTCCACGGCCAGACAGACTCGGATTTGTCATGAAGTAGTTGTGGACGTTGAAAGGCTCCTCGCCCTTCGCGGCCTTCATACGCGTTGAGGACCCGTCCGGCAACAATTGCCAGCTCTGCTCATTATCCTTCAGGTTCGCGACCATGATTTGTTCGAGAACCTGCTGATGCACCGTGGGATTTTGCAGCGGACACAGCACCTCGACGCGACGATCGAGGTTGCGTGGCATCATGTCGGCCGAGGAGATATACACAGCCGCTTTCGCGCTCGGCAGACCCTGGCCCATGCCGAAGCAGTAGATTCGGCCGTGTTCGAGGAAGCGCCCGATGATCGACTTGACGCGGATGTTCTCCGACAGGCCTGGAATGCCGGGCCGGAGGCAGCAGATGCCGCGCACCACGAGCTCGACCTGGACGCCGGCTTGCGAGGCCTCATAGAGCGCGTCGATGATGTCGGGATCGACCAGCGCATTCATCTTCATCCAGACCGCGCCCGGCCGGCCATGCCGGGCATGCGCGGTCTCGCCCTGGATGTGCTCGATGATGCGCTTGCGCAAAGTCAGCGGCGACACCGCCATCTTCTCCAGATCGCTTGGCGCGGCATAACCGGTGATGAAGTTGAAGACGCGCGCACCGTCGCGGCCGATGGTCGGATCCGAGGTGAAGTAGGAGAGATCGGTGTAAATACGCGCGGTAACCGGGTGATAGTTGCCGGTGCCGGTGTGGACGTAAGTCGTGAGGCTGCCGCCTTCGCGGCGCACCACCATCGAGAGCTTCGCGTGCGTCTTCAGTTCGAGAAAGCCGTAGACGACCTGCACGCCGGCGCGTTCGAGGTCGCGCGCCCAGCGGATGTTGGCCTCCTCGTCGAAGCGCGCCTTCAATTCGATCAGCGCGGTGACGGACTTGCCGGCTTCGGCGGCTTCGGCCAGCGTGCGCACGATCGGGGAGTTGTTGGAGGTGCGGTAGAGCGTCTGCTTGATCGCGACGACATCGGGATCGCGTGCGGCCTGCTGCAGGAACTGCACGACCACGTCGAAGGATTCGTAGGGATGATGGACGACGAGGTCCTTCTGCCTGATCGCGGCAAAGATGTCGCCGCCATGCTCGCGCACGCGCTCGGGATGGCGCGGCACGTAAGGGGTGAATTCGAGATCGGGCCGGTCGAGGCGGGTGAGCTGCGAGAGCTCGTTCATGGCGAGCACGCCGTCGACCAGAAACACCTCGTCGTCGGCGGCCGACAGCGCGTGCTGCACGAAGTTGCGCAGCTCCTCCGGCATCTTGGCGTCGATCTCGAGCCGGATCACCGACCCGCGGCGGCGGCGCTTCAGCGCGGTCTCGAACAGGCGGACGAGGTCTTCGGCCTCTTCCTCGATTTCGAGCTCGGAGTCGCGGATGATGCGGAAGGCGCCCTGGCCGTGGAGATTGTAGCCGGGGAACAGGCGATTGATGAACAGCCCGGTGGCCTGTTCCAGCGAGATCAGCCGGACGACCTTGCCCTCGGCCGGCAACCGGATGAAGCGGTCGATCTTGCCGGGCATGCGGATCAGCGCGTTCATCTGCTTGCCGTCAGCCGCGCGCGTTAGCTGGAGCGCGATGGTGAAGCCGAGGCTCGGAATGAACGGGAAGGGGTGAGCCGGGTCGATCGCGAGCGGAGTCAACAGCGGGAACACGTTGTTGAGGAAGTAGTCCTCGACCCAGGTCCGTTCCGCCTTGGTGACGTCCTTGCCCGCCGCCACCAGCACGATGCCGACGTCGGCCAACGTTCCGCGCAGGTCGCGCCAGATCGCCTGCTGGTCGGAGGCGAGCTGCGAGACGGTGCGGTTGATCAGCGCGAGCTGCTCGGATGGCGTCAGGCCGTCAGGGCTGCGCTCGGCAATGCCCTCGCGCACCTGGGCCTTGATGCCGGCGACGCGGACCATGAAGAACTCGTCGAGGTTATTCGCTGAAATGGACAGAAATCGCACCCGCTCCAGCATGGGGTGGCTGGGATTGACCGCTTCCTCCAGAACGCGGCGGTTGAAATGCAGCCAGGAGAGCTCGCGATTGATGAATCGCTCGGGGCTTGAGGCGATCGCTGGCAGGCCCTCGGTCTCTGGGGCTTTTTCTTTAGTTTCAACAGCTTGTGCAGAGTCCATCAGAAGTCGGTCCATCCAGTTCGCCCCGATTTGCGACTTATGCGCAAAACCGGCGGGAGCATGTGTTAGAGCGATGACGTTTCGATGACATTGACGTTCCGCCGCCGCGCCGCGTCAAGCGACCTTGGAGTGGACGGGTCAGGCATCCCGAAGCAGCTCGGCGGCCAGCGCCCGGGTGACGGGGCGGCCGAGCCGGAGGGCCTCGCTGTCGAGCAGCTCCACGGCCTGCCGGGCGGCGGCCGAAGACCGCTCCAGGCGGGTTACGAGGTAGCTGACCACGCTCTCGTCCACGCCGAGCTGGCGGTCGGCGCAGAATTTGACGATCAGGCCGCGGAAGAGCTGGTCGTCGGGCGGCATCAGCGAGATGACCGGCACGGCGCGCAGCCGCGAGTGCAGGTCGCGCAGATCGATCTCGATCGATGCCGGTATCTCACGGCCGGTGAAGAGCACGTAGGCGCCATCCTCGCGGGCGAGGTTCATCAGGTGGAACAGGGCGCGCTCATCGAACGCCCTGGCCCTGAGATCCTCGACCACCAGCGCACCCGTGGCGAGCGCGCCCGGGACGGCGTCGGCGGTCAGCCCATTGGCCGCAGTCGAGCGGGCGCCTGAAGCCTCGGCCCAGATCGCGGCGAGATGGCTCTTGCCGCTTCCTTCCGGGCCGGCCAGCCACATCGTCCGGTTCGGCCATTCCGGCCACGCATCGATGAGGGCAAGACCAGCTTCGTTGGCGGGGCCTTCGAGGAAATTGTCCCGGCTGAGGCTCTCCGTGTGCGGAAGCGAGAACGCCAATTGTCGGGGATGAACGCGGCCTGCCACGCTTGCTTTGCTCCGTGCCGGCACACCGGCTTCGTTTGAAGAGATTCGACCTATCGAGCGGGAGTTGGCCTTTTGCGGGGCCGCATACCGGCTCATTTGGCCTCGATCGTGCTCATGTGCCGCAGCCACTCGACCAGATAGAGCGACACGGAGGAGAGCGTGAAGACCGTGACGAGGCCCATCAGGATTATATCATAGGGCGCCGGTTTGAAGCCGAAGGCGAGGGAGGCCAGCACCAGCGCCGCATACGACACCTGGGCTACGGTGTTGAACTTCGATACCTTCGACGGCTTCATCTCGACCGGCTTGTCGAACAGCCAGGACACGATCACGGCGGCGACGATCATGATGTCGCGCGACACCACCAGGATCACGATCCACCGCGGGATGTCGCCCCAGATGCCCAGCGCCAGATAGATCGAAACCAGCAGCGCCTTGTCCGCGAGCGGATCGAGCAGGGCGCCGAGCTCGCTCGTCATGTTGAAGCGTTTGGCGAGGAAGCCGTCGACCGCATCGCTGACGCCGGCAATGAGGAAGACGGCGAACGCCACCTCCATTTGGCTCGACACGATGGCCCAGACGATGATTGGGACCAGCATGATGCGGCCCAGGGTAATGATATTCGGAATACTCACACGGCGCTTCCTGGCACCCGGTCTGACTTCGAATCCGGCCCCCTTCGAGGCTGAACCGGTTGATATCTCTACATAGTATACGCAGCTGCGCCATGCGAGCCATTGCGCGTCCCCGGAATTCGACGTAACCAGCCGCCAACCCACTGGAAATCGGGCATGACCGACCGCAAAAACGGCCTCACTTACGCCGATTCAGGCGTCGATATCGACGCGGGCAACCGCCTGGTCGACCTGCTCAAGCCGATGGTGCGCGCTACCGCGCGCCCCGGCGCCGACGCCGAGATCGGCGGTTTTGGCGGCCTGTTCGACCTCAAGGCGGCTGGCTTCAAGGATCCCGTCCTGGTCGCCGCCACCGACGGGGTCGGAACCAAGGTCAAGATCGCGATCGAGACCGGCCTCCACAGCGGCATCGGCATCGACCTCGTCGCCATGAGCGTCAACGACCTCGTGGTGCAGGGCGCCGAGCCGCTGTTCTTTCTGGACTATTTCGCCTGCGGCAAGCTCGATCCGGAGGCCACCGCGTCGATCGTCGCCGGTGTTGCCGAAGGCTGCCGCGAATCCGGCTGCGCCCTGATCGGGGGCGAGACCGCCGAGATGCCCGGCCTCTACAAGGACGGCGATTATGATCTCGGCGGCTTTGCCGTCGGCGCCGCGGAGCGCGGTACGCTGTTGCCACGCAAGGACATTGCCGCGGGCGATGCCGTGATCGGGCTCGCCTCGTCGGGCGTGCATTCCAACGGTTTCTCGCTGGTGCGCAAGATCGTCGAGCAGTCCGGCCTCGGCTTCGAGGCGCCGGCGCCGTTCGCGCCGGTCATGACGCTCGGAGGCGCGCTGCTGACGCCGACGCGGCTCTACGTCAAATCCTGCCTGCGCGCGATCCGCGAGACCGGTGCGGTGAAGGGGCTCGCCCACATCACCGGCGGCGGTTTCACCGACAACATTCCGCGCGTGCTGCCAAAGCACCTCGGCGTCGGCATCGATCTGGCGCGCCTGCCGGTGCTGCCGGTGTTCAAATGGCTGGCCGCGCAGGCCGGTATCGCCGAGCTCGAAATGCTGCGCACCTTCAACTGCGGCATCGGCATGATCGCGATCGTCGAGCCTGACAAGGTCGATCAGGTCGTGCAGGTCTTCAGCGATGCCGGTGAGACGGTGGCGCAGCTCGGCACCGTGATCCCGGCCGAGGGCGAGCACCGCGTCGTCTACAACGGCCATCTCGATCTGGCGCTGTGATGAAGCGCCGCGTCGCCATCCTGATCTCCGGCCGCGGCTCCAATATGGCGGCGCTGATCAAGGCCGCGGCCGCGGCGGATTTCCCGGCGGAGATCTCGCTCGTCATCGCGAACAAGGCCGATGCGCTCGGGCTCGAACGGGCCAGGGCGGGCGGCGTGAACACGCTGGTGATCGAGAGCAAGCCGTTCGGCAAGGACCGCGCCGGATTCGAGGCAGTGCTGCAAGCAGCGCTCGATCAGCACGGCATCGAGCTGATTTGTCTCGGCGGCTTCATGCGCCTGTTCACCGCTGAGTTCACCAAGGGCTGGTACGGGCGGATGCTCAACATCCATCCCTCGCTGTTGCCGTCCTTCCCCGGCCTCGACCCGCACGGCCAGGCCCTGCGCGCAGGGGTTAAACTGTCTGGCGCGACGGTGCACTTCGTCATCCCCGAGACCGATGCCGGCCCGATTGTGATGCAGGGCGCGGTTCCCGTCAGCGACCACGACACCGCGGACACGCTGTCAGAGCGCATCCTCGAAGTCGAGCACCGCATCTATCCCGAAGCGCTGCGGCTGCTCGCGACCGGCAAGGTCCGGATCGAGGGCGATGTATGCAGGACGAACGGAAGCGGACCGTCGGAGAATTTTCTGCTTTCGCCGGTGGTACGCTAGAGAGCTGTCGCGGGATTACGAGCCGCGAACTGATCAATCGGCCGGTTTGACGATTGCTTGGGGCTGATCGAACACACCTGCGAACGCCTCATCCGGAAGGTCCGAGCCGAAAACGTCGGAAGCAGTATTCACCCCGCATCCAGTGCCTGCGGTAGCGCGCCGAAGCCGAGTGCTGGTGCTCATCGGTCGTCATCGGTGGTGGCCTGGTGGTGATGGTTTGCTCCAAAGCAACGGCTCCTTTCGCTTGTACCATCCAAAACAAAAACCCCCGGCAGAGCCGGGGGCAACGTCATGATCTCTCGCGCCTAGGCTTGAGAGAAATCAGGAGACCTTGAGGTTTTCCGCGGATGCTTTGCCGCGGTTCTCCACGAGGTCGTATTCAACCACCTGGTTTTCGTTGAGGGTGGAGAGTCCGGCACGCTCGACGGCCGAGATATGGACGAACACGTCCTTATCGCTGCCGTTCGGCTTGATGAACCCATAGCCCTTGGTCGGGTTGAACCATTTGACGGTGCCCTTTTGCGGCATCGCTCGTCTCCTCCACTAGATACAAAAAAGACGCGGCCGCTTTTTCGCGTGCCACGCCACAAACGGGCTTCCGGAAGTCTGTTCGAGTCTCAAAGTCGCGAAACGCACAGCTGAGCGGCCAATTCCGATTGTGTCCGACATTGCAACATGAAAATCGCGCGTTAGCAAGCCGCGCGGGATTTCAAGATCTGACCAAGTGTCTCCGAGCGCAACTTGCGACCTGTGGCAGCAGAACCACAATCGAGGCAATAGCCTCGACCATAATGCGCCAACTGGTTGACCCTCCGTGGCAGTTCGGCACAAATCGTCGCAGGTGCCGCACCTCATGTTGCATTTTTGCGCGCCGCGACTTTGCTTCGGGATTAATCGTCATGCGCTGCACGTTGCAGCTTTCAGGGACACGGCAGGCAATTGGGGTGGGCCAGATCCGTCGGATAATGACCACGGGCGCGAGTGCCATGGTGTTAGGCCTGATGACGGCTGCTCCCGGCTTCACGCAGGTTGCGCCGCCGCTGCCGCCGCCTCCCACTCTGTCATCGACGTCGACCAATTACGACCAAGCGGCCGGCAACAGCGCGCTCAATCTCGGCTCGAATTTTCTGGAGCGGCTGGGCAACCAGGCATCGGGCGGCGTCAACCGCGCATTCCGCACCAATCCCGGCGGCGGCGGCGCCTCGGCGAGCACGGAAGATCCGAGCTACCGCACCTGGTTCGAAGGCTACGGCATCTCGGTCCGGACCGATGCGCAAGGCGACTTCGTCGGCGACAAGCGCAAGACCTTTGGCGGCGTCGCCGGATTCGGTGCGCGGCTCGCGCCGGGCGTCAATCTCGGCTTCTCCATCGACCAGAGCCGTACCGACATCGATGTGCCGCTGGCGCTCCAGTCGGCGACGCTCGACCTGACGCAAATCGGCTTCAACGGCTCGGTCGACAAGGGGCCCTGGACCTGGGCGTTCGCGGTGGTGCACGGTTTCGGCAAGGTCCATTCCAGCAGGGACACCGGTGTTGGTCGTGCGACCGCAGGCTATCGCGCCGCCGTCGACGGCGCGCTGACCGAGATCAGCTATTACTGGACCAAAGATCAGATGCGCATCGTGCCCAAGGGGGCGCTCGAATATGTCCGCGCCACCAGCGCTGCGTTCCAGGAGGCCGGAGGGCTCGATCCATTGAACGTTGGCTCCGCTGCACTCTCACGCGCACGCGTGATGATCGGCGCGGAGATCGGGCGCTACTTCATCTTCGACCAGAGGATTCTGGACCTGTCCGCCTACGGCAAGTTCGTCGACAATTTCTACCAGAACCTGGGATCGGTGCAGGTCAGCCTCGGGACCCAGAGCATCGTCGTGCCCGGCATCGGCGAGAGCCGCTACGGCATGGATGCCGGCGCCTCGGCCTCGCTTAGCCTGACCAACGCCGCGCGGCTCTACGTCAATTACGACGGCAAATTCCGTAACGAGCTGACGTCGCACCAGGGCACGGTCGGCTTCGAATATCGGTGGTGAGGCGAAGCCTCCCGCGTCCGCCTAAGTCGGCGTTGCCGCGATATATCCCGTCAATCCAAAGCCCTCGCGCGCGGCTGTCATCATCGGTACCAGCGCGTTCGGGTGGATGAACTCGTCGCGGAAACAGGGATGGGTCTTGGGATCGAAGATTTTCTTCAGCCAATCGACCACGATCTTGTGGCGCTCGGAGGCGCGGAACTCCTTGTGATAGGTGAGCCAGAGATCGGCGTGGTGGCTGACGCCGAGATCGACGGCTACGAGAGGGGCGCCGAGCGCGATCGAGACCGTCGGCAGGAAACCGATGCCGGCGCCGCGCTCCACCGCATAGAGTATGCCGACCGAGGAGTTGGTCTTGATCCCGACGATGCCCGCGAGCGACTTCAATCCGAGGACGCGGGCATAGGCGCTGTCGTCGACCTGAGGCGCGCTCTGCTTGATGATGCGGTGGTTGTTCAATTCGGCGAGCGTCGCCGGCACGCCGTAGAGGGTCTCGTACTCCTTGGAGACGAAGGGATAGATGTGCAGGCGGCCGAGCTTGGCGACGATCAGGTCGGGATTGGTCGGCGGCTCGAGTTGGATCGCGATGTCGGATTCAAGCCGTGCGACGTCGGCCTGCTCCATCGCGCAACGCAGATCGACGGTGATCTTGCGATAGGTCTTCTGGAAATCGATCAGCCGCGGCAGGATCCAGAAATTGCCGGGGCCTTCCGTCACCGCGACACGTACGGTGCCCGCGGTTTCGTTCGACGATCGCGAAGCGCGCCGGAAGACATTGAAGGCATGACGCTCCATATGCGCGACGTCGGCGATCATCGCGGCGCCTTCATCGCTGAGCGTCAGTCCGCTCTGGTCGCGCAGGAACAGCTTGCAGTCGATGCTCTCTTCGAGCCGGTCGATCCTGCGCATCAGCGTGGTGGAGGTGAGTCCGAGTTCTTCGGCGGCGTTGCGGAAACTTTTATATTTTGCGCACGCTAAAAACAGTTTCAAATCGTCCCAGGACGTATCCGAGGCTTCTTCACGGTGCTGCATCAACGCAGCACCCCGGTGCAATAACTGCTGCATACTCCTGATCCCCAGCCGCTAAGCTCGTCGTCATAGCGGGGCACTATAGCCTCGAACGATAGAGGCGTGACATGAGTATGGAAAGGGGCTCGTTTGCCGCAAGGCATGATTTCGATGCCTTGCCGCTGAGTCCGGACGTCGATGTCCGTTGTGCGCAATCTTCCGAAATTGTCGCGCTTTCCGAAATGGCGCACCGGCTGGTGCCAGGCGTGCAGATCGGAACGGCGGAGCTTGCGAGATATTTCACGTTCGATCCGCAGAGCATCCTGACGTTCAGCCGCAAGGGCAATCTGCTCGGCGGCATGGCCTTTCTGTTTCTGAACGACCGTGGGCATGACGCGCTGCTGCTCGACGAGATCTGCCTCACCGCGCCCGAGACGCACTACCTCGCTTCCGCGAAGGAGGACGTTGCTGCCATCTACATCTGGGCGATCGCGGCGACGGGCCGCAGCATCGCCGGTCTCGGCAAGGCCGCGGCTCATCTGCGTCAGATAAGATTTCGCGGCGCGGATTGCTATGCGCAGCCGGCAACCGTGGCCGGACGCGATATCATGAAGGCGACGGGGTTCGAACCCGTCCCGAGCTTCCAGCCCGATCTCTGGTGTTACGAGCGGCCTTGGCATCGGCAGCCGATGCGGATGCCGGGCGCGATCATCCAAGCAAGGAGTTTTGCAGATGCACGGCACTAAGATTCCTCTGGCGAAGCCCGATTCCCGCGCCATCACCATCCGCCTCGCGCGCGATCCCGGCGATCTCATGCTGGTCACCGCCATTCGCGCCGCGGTCTATCTGGCCGAGCAGGATTGTCCGTTCGAGGAGGAATTCGACGGCAACGACATGGTCGCAGCGCACTTCATCGGCTATGTCGGCAACGAGCCTGCGGGCTGCCTGCGGGTGCGCTTCTTCGGCGATTTCGCCAAGGTGGAGCGGCTCGCGGTACGCCACCAATATCGGCGCTCGCGCCTCTCGTTCAAGCTGGTGCAGGCGAGCGTCGACTATGTGAAGCGCAAGGGCTTCCGCAAGATCTACGGCCAGGCCCAGGACCGGCTGGTCGATTTCTGGGCTCATTTCGGCGCCAAGCCGCTCGGTCACAACCGCAAGATCACTTTTTCGGATTTCTCCTACACGGAAATGCTGCTGGAGATCGAGCCGGGGCCGGACGCCATCACGCTGGACAGCGATCCCTATGTGATCATCCGTCCCGAGGGCGATTGGGACCGGCCCGGCGTGCTCGACGCATCGGCGGGGCGGGCGGTGACCTCGCCGTTGCGGGACGTCGCACTCGCCAACCATTGAAACCGGTGCAGCTCCGCGCAAGATCATGCTGGCATCCATCCCCGATGATCCGCCGATCCTGGTCTGTGCGGATCTCCAGGTCGAATATCTGACCCCCGGGCGTCGCCACGTCATCCTCGACGGCGAGGCCGCCACCGTGCGCTGCCTGGAACTCCTGACGCTGTGGCGCACCAATTTCTGGCCGGTGATGCATCTGAAGCGCATCGCCCAGGCGGCCTGGTTCAATCCGGCATCCAGGCTGACCGATTGGATCGCGGAGGCGAAGCCGCGGCCCGGTGAATTGACGTTCGAGCACCCGCTGCCGTCAGCCTACAGTTCCTCGCGGTTCGTGGATTACATGTCCAATATCCGCAATGTGCGCTGCATTCTGATCGGCTTTTCCCTCGACGAAACCATCCTGGCCACCGCCGTCGACGGGTTTCACCGCTGCCATCGCTACCAGGTGGTCGGAGACGCCGTGGCCTGCCGGCAGCCCGGCACGGGCGATGCCGCCGCCTACAAGCATGCGATAGTGAATGTTCTCGGGAATTTTGCTACGATCCACGCCAGCGCCGAACTGGTCAGAACCAGCGGCGCCACCGCGGTGTAGGCGGCCGCGATCGGCGGATGGATGGGGTGGGACATTGTCACGGGGAGAGCGGCTCAAAGAGCTGGCGAGCGATTTGTCGCGTACCGCCGAGACGGCGCGACGCCTCGGCTTGCCCACGACCGTTTATCTGCTTTCGGTGGCGCTGGTCGAGGTGAGGGAAGCCGTTGCCGCCGCTGACGATGGAGATGACGACGGGGCGGCTTGAGAGCCCCGCCGTGTGCGGCTTTGTGCAACGCTGCTGAGCGCTTGCTGCCGACGAATTGGCGTTGCAAGTTTGGTCCCGTCGCAATAGCCAAGTGACGTAATCATCGAGTGATGACGCTGGCCGCCGCCGGCGACGTGACCACTTATGGGATCCCCGCAAATGTCCATGCTGCCCAATTCGCAAGAGGCCCGGGATGTGGCCTACCAGCTCCATGCCTATACCAATGCGCGCGCGCATCAGCAGGCCGGTCCGCTGGTGATCGAGCGCGGCGAGGGCCCTTACGTGTTCGACGCGTCGGGCAAGCGTTATTTCGAGGCGATGGCTGGCCTGTGGAGCGTCGGGCTCGGATTCAACGAGAAGCGGCTGGTCGAAGCGGCGCACAGGCAGATGCAGGCGCTGCCATTCTACCATACGTTCTCCGCCAAATCGCACGGGCCCTCGATCGACCTCGCCGAGAAGCTGGTGGCGCTCGCGCCGGTGCCGATGAGCAAGGTGTTCTTCACCAATTCCGGCTCGGAGGCGAACGATACCGTCCTGAAGCTGATCGCCTATCGCTCCAATGCGCTGGGCCAGTCGCAGCGCAAGAAGGTGATCAGCCGCATGCGCGCCTATCACGGCGTCACGATCGCGTCGGCAAGCCTCACCGGCCTGCCGAACAACCACCGTTCGTTTGACCTGCCGCTGCCCAACATCCTGCACACGGGCTCGCCGCATTTCTACAAGGACGGCGCGCCCGGCGAGAGCGAGGAAGCGTTCGCGACGCGGCGGGCCGAGGAGCTCGATGCGCTGATCCAGAAGGAAGGGCCTGATACGATCGCCGCCTTTTTCGGCGAGCCGGTGATGGGGGCGGGCGGCGTCATCGTGCCGCCGGCGACCTATTGGGACAAGATCCAGAACGTCCTGAAGACGTACGACATCCTGCTGGTCGCCGACGAGGTGATCTGCGGCTTCGGCCGCACCGGCAAGATGTTCGGCTGCGAGACCTATGGCATCAAACCCGATGCGATCGTCGTCTCCAAGCAGATCACCTCGAGCTATTTCCCGCTGTCGGCGATCATCATGAACGATCGCATGTTCGAGCCGATCGCGGACGAGAGCAACAAGATCGGCGTGCTCGGCCACGGTTTTACCGCGGGCGGCCATCCCGTCGGCTCGGCCATCGCGCTGGAGAACCTCAAGATCATCGAGGAGCGCGGCCTGGTCGCACATGCCGCCGAGCTCGGCGGCTACATGCAGGGCAAGCTGCGCGAGCTCACCAGCCATCCGCTGGTTGGTGAGGTCCGCGGTGTCGGCATGATCGCGGCGATCGAGCTCGTGCTCGACAAGCAACGCAAGACGGCGGCGGCGACACCCGGCGCCGTCGGCGGCATGGCGAGCCGCATGCTCCAGGAGCGCGGCGTGATCTCGCGCAACATGCTGGATGCCATCGCCATCTGCCCGCCGCTGATTGTCACCAAGGCCCAGGTCGACGAGCTGGTCGCGGCGATTTCAGGCGTGCTGGATGACATGAAGGACGAAGTGGCGAAGCTGACGCCGGCGTAAAGCGGGTCCTACTCTATCGCCGTCACCCTGAAGTGGCCGCCTCTTCGGCGGCCCTCGAAGGGCGACGGCCCGACTGCGGCAGCGGGGCCGTGCATCCTTCGAGGCTCCTCGTGCGATGCTTCGCACCGCACGCCTCGCACCTCAGGATGACGGGGTGATCATTGTCGCGCGTTGATAATTGGCAGGGCCTATTCCGCCCTCTGAACCCCGATCACGCGGCCTTTCTCGATCGCCAGGGCGAGCTCGCCGCGCTTCAGCTTCAGCGCGGCATCGCCGAACAGCTCGCGGCGCCAGCCGCGCAAGGCCGGCACGTCGGCCTCGTCGTCGGCCGCGATCTCTTCAAGATCGTCGACGGTGGCGATCACCTTGCTGGCGACCGCGTGGCGCTCGGCGGTCATGCGCAGCAAGACCTTCAACAGCTCGACGATTGCCGCGCCGTTGTTATTGTTGCGCGGCTTCTCCAGCTTCGGCAGCGTCGAAAAATCCCGCGCCAGCCCGCGCTCGACTGCGGCGACGATGTCCGCGCCCCATTTGGATTTCTCAAATCCCTTCGGCACCGAGCGGAGATGGGCGAGTTTTTCCAGCGTGTTCGGCGCGTGGCTCGCAATGTCGCTGACGGCTTCATCCCGTAGCACGCGGCCGCGCGGCACGTCGCGGCTCTGCGCTTCCTGCTCGCGCCAGGCGGCGACCTCCATCAGGACCGCGAGGTCCTTGGGCTTGCGGACCCGCGTCTTCAGCCGTTCCCAGGCGCGCTCGGGATGGAAGTCGTAGGTCTTGGGCGAGGTCAGGACCTCCATCTCGATGGAGACCCACTCGCTGCGGCGCCGCTTCTTGAGGTCGGCGTCGAGCGCTGCGAACACGTCGCGCAAGTGAGTGACGTCAGACACCGCGTAGTGCATCTGCTCCTTGGTCAGCGGCCGGCGCGACCAGTCGGTGAAGCGGTGGGTCTTGTCCGGCCGGTGGCCGGTAACCTTCTCGACCAGCTGGTCGTAGGCGATGCTGTCGCCATAGCCGAGCACCATGGCCGCGACCTGGGTGTCGAACACCGGGTGCGGGATGATGTTGGCCTGGTGCCAAATGATCTCGATGTCCTGGCGGGCGGCGTGGAATACCTTCAGCACGCCCTCGTTGCCCATCAGCTCGAAGAACGGCTTGAGGTCGATGCCCTCGGCCAGGGTGTCGATGACGATGGCTTCCTCGGCGCTTGCCATCTGCACCACGCACAGCAGCGGGTAATAGGTGGTTTCGCGCAGGAACTCGGTATCGACGGTAATGACGGGGTGCTTGGCCAACCGGCTGCAGGCAGCCGCAAGGTCAGCGGTGGTGGTAATCAAATCCATGAACGGCCCATGACGAGATCATCAGCCGTTCTGCCGAAAGCGCTGTGATGTCAAGGGGGTTGGAGCGAATTCGAGCCTTGCATTTGGGCCGAAATCGCTTGAGGCGGCCAAAATTCCTATTCGTAACGGATCCGCTGCGAGGATTTCCGGGCGCACGGCAGCGCCACCACGAGCACGCACATGGCGACCAGCGCCAGTCCCAGGAATTCGAACACCAACAGATCCACGGCAAAGTCCCCCGAAAGACCGCTAGACTTGTCGGGGTCGCGTTGAGGGTCTGTTAATTGTCGTGGTTACCGGCTGCGGGGTGGATTGGATGGTGGACGGTTCGTTAATGCACCGCGCCGCCCCGCGATGGAAGTAGCCGTGGATGCTGTCTGACCACTTGAAACAATCCCCATTCGGCTTGCGCTGATCTCGCCTTCAACACCATCAACGTCACGGCCACCAGAGACGCGTCCGCCACCGGTAACGCCAGCCAGATGCCTATTTCGCCGACCGCAAGCGGCAGCAGGAAGATGAGCGGTACGGCAAACAGGTAGGTGCGCGAGAGCGACAGCAGCGCCGAACGACTGACATCTCCGATGCTTTGGAAATAATTCGCGATCATCATCACGGTGACGAAGGTTGGCGTGATCTCGGCCACCTGCTGGATCACGACCGCATCCGACACAAACAGTCCCCCAATTGGTGCCGGAACAGGATCAGACCAATCTCGGCGAGGCCTGCGTAGGCCAGGCTCCAGACCAGGGC
The DNA here is from genome assembly GCF_023074175.1 of Bradyrhizobium sp. 139. Taxonomy (GTDB): domain Bacteria; phylum Pseudomonadota; class Alphaproteobacteria; order Rhizobiales; family Xanthobacteraceae; genus Bradyrhizobium. The sequence goes on along the minus strand of NZ_JADPKS010000073.1, from coordinate 22,548 downwards.
CAGTTTCAGCGTGGAATTGGAACGCGACCACAGGCCCGCACCATAATTGTTGCTGACCATTGCCTGGAGGGCGAGGCTCATGCCGAGCAGCGGGAAGTAAGCAAATGTCATCATGCGGCTGAGAACGCCGTAGGCCGCAATCGAGGCATCGGTGTGCGCGCCGCCGAACAGACGTAGAGATACGATTGTCGCGGCTGCACCGGCTGCGATGCCGATGAAGCTGAGACTGCGGGGCGCGCCGAGCGCCATGACGTCGCTCCATGCGGTGAACTCGATCGCAACCATGCGCATGCGGCTGATCCGCGATCTCACTAAAATCTTGCCGCGATGTCCTTGCTGCGGCGCCATTGCCGCGTCACGAACGCGAAGAAACTTATGACGCAGTAAGACTAATCCACCCTACGAAGATAAGTCCGCCTCACGTCCCGCAGAACGTCTGCAACACGCGCTGATCCGGTAGCGGCGGATCGGCATAGGCGGCGTCCTCCGGCTGATCCTCGTACGGCTTGGCCAAGACCTTCAGCAGCTCCTCGAACGGTGCGTAGTCGTCGTTGTTGACCGCAGCCTGGATCACGGCCTCGACGCGGTGATTGCGCGGGATGAACATCGGATTGACCGCGTGCATGACGGCCTGCCGCTCGGCTGCGGTTTGCGGCTCGGCCGCGAGACGCTCGCGCCAGCGCTTGGCCCACTCATCGAAGGCTGCGGGATCCATGAACTGCGCGCGCGCCTCGTCGGCAGTCTCGTCGCCTGCAGCGTCGCCCAGCTTGCGGAAGGTGAGAGTGAAGTCGGCGGTGTTCTTAGCCATCGCATCCAGTAAATCCTGGATCAGCGCGTCATCACCGTCGCGCTCCGTGAACAGGCCGACCTTCTTGCGCAGGCCCGCCTGATACGCCTTGCTGAAGATATCGGGAAACGCACCGAGAATTTCCTGCGCCTGCTCGATCGTCTTCTCCTGCTCCTCGCCGAACAGCGGCAGCAGGCACTCTGCGAGCCGTGTCAGATTCCACAGCGCGATGCGGGGCTGGTTGGCATAGGCGTAGCGGCCCGTCTCGTCGATCGACGAGAAGACCTGCGCGGGATTGTAGGCATCCATGAAGGCGCAGGGGCCGTAATCGATGGTCTCGCCGGAGATCGAAGAGTTGTCGGTATTCATGACGCCGTGGATGAAGCCGACCAGCAGCCAGCGCGCGACGAGATCGGCCTGGCGGGCGACGACACCGGCGAGCAGCGCGTGATAGGGCCGCTCGGCACCAGATAGCTCCGGATCATGGCGGGCGATGACATGATCGGCGAGCCTGCGGATTGCGTCGGTGTCGCGCCGGACGGCGAAGAACTGGAACGTGCCGACGCGGATGTGGCTGGAAGCGACGCGCGTCAGCACGGCGCCGGGCAGCGCGGTCTCGCGGATGACGTGCTCGCCGGTGACGACGGCGGCGAGCGAGCGCGTGGTCGGAATGCCCAGCGCGAACATGGCTTCGCTGACGATATATTCGCGCAGCACCGGACCGAGCGCGGCGCGGCCGTCGCCGCGGCGGGAGAACGGGGTGGGGCCCGAGCCCTTGAGCTGGATGTCGCGGCGGACGCCGTCCTTGTCGATGACCTCGCCGAGCAGGATCGCCCGCCCGTCGCCGAGCTGGGGCACGAATTGCCCGAACTGGTGGCCGGCATAGGCCATGGCGATGGGGTCCGCGCCGGTGGGAACCGTCTTGCCCGCGAGGATCTCGGCGCCCTCAGGGGTCTCCAGCATATCAGGATCGAGCCCGAGCTGGACCGCCAGCGACCGGTTCAGCTTGATCAGCCGGGGGGCTGCGACCGGGGTCGGCGCGACGCGTGCGAAGAAGCTATCCGGCAGCGCCGAATAGGAGTTCTGGAAGGGGAAATGAACCGTCATGACCTCAAGATAGGGCTGGAACGCCTGATGGCAAAGGCTTGGGACCCATGCCGCCAAAAATGGGCATTTCGGGTCGAAAACAGGCCGTTCCCTTGGTTGCCGCCCCCGTCCTCCCGAGGTAAACCCTGCCGCAACTCGGATCGGCCGTGACAGGCCGTCCGATTCGCTTCCTCCGACATTGATTTTGGGACGACCATGCATCGCTACCGGTCACATACATGCGGCGCGCTCCGCGAGAGCAACATTGGCGAGACGATCCGCCTCTCGGGCTGGGTCCATCGAGTTCGCGACCATGGCGGCGTGCTGTTCATCGACCTGCGCGACCATTACGGCCTGACCCAGTGCGTGGTCGACCCGGACTCGCCGGCATTCTCGCAGGCCGAGAAGCTGCGCTCGGAATTCGTGGTGCGGATGGACGGCAAGGCCCGCCGGCGCCCCGAAGGCACCGACAATGACGATCTGCCGACCGGCAAGATCGAGATCTATGTCAGCGAGATCGAGGTCCTGGGCCCGGCCGGCGACCTGCCGCTGCCGGTGTTCGGCGACCAGGAATATCCCGAGGACATCCGGCTCAAATACCGTTTCCTCGACCTGCGCCGCGAGAAGCTGCACCAGAACATCATGACGCGCGTCGCGATCATCGATTCCATGCGCAGCCGCATGAAGGGGCAGGGCTTCTTCGAGTTCAACACGCCGATCCTGACCGCGTCCTCGCCGGAGGGCGCGCGCGACTTCCTGGTGCCCTCGCGCATCCATCCCGGCAAGTTCTACGCGCTGCCGCAGGCGCCGCAGCAATACAAGCAGCTCCTGATGATGTCGGGCTTCGACCGCTACTTCCAGATCGCGCCGTGTTTCCGCGACGAGGACCCGCGCGCCGACCGTCTGCCGGGCGAGTTTTACCAGCTCGACGTCGAGATGAGTTTTGTCACGCAGGAGGACGTCTTTGCGGCGATGGAGCCCGTCATCACCGGCGTGTTCGAGGAGTTCGCCAAGGGCAAGCCGGTGACGAAAGGCTGGCGGCGGATCCCCTTTGCCGAAGCTCTGCGCAAATACGGCAGCGACAAGCCGGACCTGCGCAACCCCATCGAGATGCAGGACGTCTCCGAGCATTTCCGCGGCTCCGGCTTCAAGGTGTTCGCGCGTATGCTCGAGGACCCCAAGAACCAGGTCTGGGCGATCCCGGCACCGGGCGGCGGCAGCCGCGCCTTCTGCGACCGCATGAACTCCTGGGCGCAAGGAGAGGGGCAGCCCGGCCTCGGCTACATCATGTGGCGTGAGGGCGGCGAGGGCGCGGGTCCGCTTGCGAACAACATCGGGCCGGAGCGCACCGCCGCGATCCGCGCGCAGATCGGCGTCAAGGAAGGCGATGCCGCCTTCTTCGTCGCCGGCGATCCCGACAAGTTCTGGAAGTTTTCAGGCCTCGCCCGCAACAAGGTCGGCGAGGAATTGAACCTCACCGACAAGGAGCGGTTCGAGCTCGCCTGGATCGTCGACTTCCCGATGTACGAGTACAACGAGGACGACAAGAAGGTCGACTTCTCGCACAACCCGTTCTCGATGCCGCAAGGCGGCCTCGATGCGCTGAAGGGTCAGGACCCGCTGACCATCAAGGCGTTCCAGTACGACATCACCTGCAACGGCTACGAGATCGCCTCGGGCGGTATCCGCAACCACGTGCCGGAAGCGATGGTGAAGGCGTTCGAGATCGCAGGCTATGGCGAACAGGAAGTCGTCGAGCGTTTCGGCGGCATGTACCGCGCCTTCCAATACGGCGCCCCGCCGCATGGCGGCATGGCTGCAGGCGTAGACCGCATCGTGATGCTTTTGTGCGGCACCAACAATTTGCGCGAGATCTCGCTGTTCCCGATGAACCAGCAGGCCATGGACTTGCTCATGGGCGCACCATCGGAAGCCAGCACCAAGCAGCTCCGCGAGCTGCATGTGCGGGTCAACCTGCCGCAGAAGAGCTGAGCTCTTCGCCTCTCCCCGCCCTCGTCCCGCCGAAGCTTCAGCGAAGGGCGGACGCGGGGGCAGTGTCTCCACATCGTCCTTGCGAGCGCAGCGAAGCAATCCAGAATCTTCCCGCGGAGGGACTCTGGATGCTTCGCTGTGCTCGCAATGACGGGGAGGGATTTTCACCAGCCCAACTGCTATCTCGCGCTTGTAAGTCACCTTCGTGCTCACCGCACCTGCGGGGCCGTCGATCGCCAACTCCACGCCATCGATCTCGACATTGTCGGCCGCAATGTGCGCCTCGTCGACTTGACGAACGCCGACAGCCTTGAAGCTCGCAGCCTTGATGCCGGCCAGAGGGGCCCGTCCCGGCTCGACATTGACCTCCTCGATCGTGAGAGTGCGTGTCGACAGATCGAACCCGATCTTGCCGTGGCTGGCCTTGCCGCCACTGCTGCGAATCTGCTCGAAGGCCGCCTCGACCTCTGCAGTGGCGCGATGCTGGATGCAGAGATTGAAGCCGAACCATCCGCCCGCGGCGAGTGCGATCACCGCGACCGGGCCGATCAGGATTCGTTTCATTCCTCAGCCCCAGTTGCCGGTTGTACGCCGCGCAACCTGCCATATTCGCAAAGTCGTGTGCGGTCCAGGAAAGCTATGGTTTTCAAATGTTTGACTGCGCGGCCTGTTGATGGCGTTGCAATCGGATGTTGCCACCGGGGCGCCGGGCGTGCTTCATCCCGTTTCCATGACCCGGAATACCGCGATCCGCGACAGGCCGGTCGGGACAACGTAGTTTGAGGCCGGTAACGCGAGGCGAGAGACCGCATGTCGTCCTATTCCGATGATCTCCACCAGGCGGCGCTGGCCTATCACCGTCTGCCGCGCCCCGGAAAGCTCGAGATCCAGGCGAGCAAGCCGCTTGCCAACCAGCGCGACCTCGCGCTTGCCTATTCTCCGGGCGTGGCTGCCGCCTGCACCGAGATCGCCAAGAACCCGGCGGAAGCTGCGACCCTGACCACTCGCGCCAATCTGGTCGCCGTGGTCTCGAACGGCACCGCGGTGCTCGGCCTCGGCAACATCGGGCCTCTGGCTTCGAAGCCGGTGATGGAGGGCAAGGCGGTTCTGTTCAAGAAGTTCGCCGGCATCGACGTGTTCGACATCGAGATCGCCGCCGACACCATCGACCGCGTGGTCGAGACCGTGGCGGCGCTCGAGCCGACCTTCGGCGGCATCAATCTCGAGGATATCCGCGGACCGGAGTGCTTCGAGATCGAGGCGCAGCTGAAGGCGCGCATGAAGATCCCGGTCTTCCATGACGACCAGCACGGTACCGCGATCATCGTCGCCGCCGCCATCACCAATGGCCTCCGGCTGAACGGCAAGAAACTGTCCGACGTCAAGATCGTGGCGTCGGGGGCGGGGGCCGCAGCGATCGCGACGCTGAACCTGCTGGTGTCGATGGGCGCGCAGCGCAAGAATATCTGGGTCTGCGACATCGACGGTCTCGTGCATGAGGGCCGCAACACCACGATGGATCGCTGGAAGGCGGTCTACGCGCAGAAGACCGACAAGCGCACGCTCGCCGACGTGATCGGCGGCGCCGACATCTTCATCGGGCTCTCTGCGCCGGGCGTGCTCAAACCCGAAATGGCCAAGACAATGAGCGACAAGCCCTTGATCATGGCGCTCGCCAACCCAACGCCGGAGATCATGCCGGAGGAGGCGCGCAAGGCCCGTCCCGACGCCATGATCTGCACCGGGCGTTCCGATTATCCGAACCAGGTCAACAACGTCCTCTGTTTTCCCTTCATCTTCCGCGGCGCGCTCGACGTCGGCGCCACCGCGATCAACGAGGAGATGAAGCACGCCGCCGTCGAGGCCATCGCGCAGCTCGCGCGCGAGGCGCCGTCGGATGCGGTGGCGCAAGGCTTTGACACCGGCGAAGCGCAGGGCTTTGGTCCGGGCTCGCTGATCCCGAGTCCCTTTGATCCACGGTTGATTTTACGCATCGCCCCCGCCGTCGCCAAGGCGGCGATGGAGTCGGGCGTCGCGACGCGCCCCATCACCAATTTCGACGAATACACCGCGCTGCTCGAGCGCTTCGCCTTCCGCTCCGGCCTCGTCATGAAGCCGATGTTCGCCAAGGCCAAGACCCAGCCGGTGCGCGTGATCTACGCCGAAGGCGAGGACGAGCGCGTGCTGCGCGCCACGCAAGTCGTGCTGGAGGAGAAGCTGGCGACGCCGATCCTGGTCGGGCGTCCGTCGGTCGTCGAGGCGCGCATCAAGCGCTTCGGCCTGTCGATCAAGGCAGGCAAGGATTTCGACCTCGTCAATCCCGAGGACGATCCGCGCTACCGCTCCTACGTGCAGTCCTATGTCGAGGTCGCCGGCCGCTGCGGCGTCACGCCGGATGCGGCGCGCACGGTGGTGCGCACCAACAACACGGTCATCGCCGCACTCGCGGTGGTGCGCGGAGAGGCGGACGCCATGCTCTGCGGCGTCGAGGGCCGCTACATGAGCCATCTGCGCCATGTCCGCGAGATCGTCGGGTTCTGCCCGGGGATCAGCGACTATGCGGCGCTGGCGCTGCTGATCACGAGCAAGGGCGCCTTCTTCATCGCCGATACCCAGGTGCGGCCCAATCCGAGCGCCGAGGAGCTCGCCGAGATCGCTTCGCTAGCGGCAGTCCACGTCCAGCGCTTCAACATCAAGCCGAAGATCGCCTTCGTCTCGCATTCGGATTTCGGCAGCTACGACACGGAATCCTCGCGCAAGATGCGCCGGGCGACCCAGCTGTTGAAGGAGAAGCATCCGGAGATCGAGGCCGACGGCGAGATGCAGGGCGACACCTCGCTCTCCGCCGCCGCGCGGAAAATGGTGCTGCCGCACTCCAAGCTCGAGGGCGAGGCCAACATCATGATCATGCCGAGCCTCGACACCGCCAACGTCGCCTATCAAATGATCAAGTCGCTGGCGGATGCGCTCCCCGTCGGCCCGATCCTGATCGGCCCGGCGCGCCCCGCCCACATCCTCACCCCGTCGGTGACGGCGCGCGGTATCCTCAACATGACCGCGGTGGCCGTGGTCGAAGCGCAGGAGCGCGCGGCCCGGCAGCAGCCGACGTTGTTTAGCTGAGGCGGCGGTCTTCACCTCGCTCCGCAGGCAAGGCAATCGCATTTGGCAGCTGTGAGCTTGCCGGACGTGCTCGGCCTGCATGGTTCGAGACGCCCGCTTTGGCGGGCTCCTCACCACGAGGGTCTGATATCTGGCCGCGAAACGCGACCTCATCCTGAGGGCCCGCCGTAGGCGGGCGTCTCAAAGGATGGCCGCAGGCGAGCTTCCCGCCCGTTTTTTTCATATGCGATAGCCCTGCCGTAACAACGGGGAGAGGGAGCGCACTTCCGGCGCGTCAGCGGTTCGATCTTTTCAAAACGGTGTCCCGATTTCCCCGTTTGTAAACCGACGAATGACACTTCATAATCGCTCGGTGCTCTCGTCAAAATTCCAGTTTCAGAAAGCCTGAGCAAAGAGGCCGATCATGCCAGCCTTCGTGACTTTCGGGCGGATCCTGTTCGCCGTGCTGTTCATCTACACGGGCGCGACCAAGCTCTTTGCCATTCAGGCGACGGCTGATTTCATCGCCACCAAGGTCGTGGTGCCCGACATCATCGCGCCTTACGCCAAGCAGATCGAGACCGCGACCGCCATGACCACGCCGCAGCTTTTGGCGATCGCGGTCGGGGTGCTCGAGATCATCGCAGGGCTGATGATCGCGCTGAACTTCGGCGCAAGATTCTTCGCGATGCTGCTGATCATCTATCTCGCGGTCGCGACCGTGCTGTTCAACGACTTCTGGAATCAGGCGCCGCCCGACAACGCCAAGATGCTGGTCGACGCGCTCAAGAACCTGTCGATCATCGGCGCGCTGTTCATGATCATGGGCTACGGCCGCGCCACGCGGCCGGCCGAGGCGGCCTATGGCGACGTCTAGAGTTCCGTAGACGCGCTCAAAGCATCCTGGCCGGCAGGGCCATTCTACTGTGCATGGGGTTGTTTTCGATGTTTTGTGGGGCGGGTAGGCCGCCGAGCGCTAACCGGTCCTGCGCCACGGCGTTACCGCGACGTCATGCGCCGCATCCAGGATGAACGGCGCGCCAGGCTTCATCCCGTGTGACGTCAGCACCTCGTGCGGCGTCTGCTCCGGCACACCGACAAAGCAGCCTTCGCCCTCGGGCAGCCGCACATGCGGGGCTTCCGAGAGCCAGAAGGTGTCGTAGCGGTCCATGAACATGTCGAACACGACAGGGCCGCCGATGATCGCCACGGTGCCGCCAGCCATATCAGCAAAAGCGCATGCTTCCTCGAAGCTCGCGTGATCCGGGTTCCACAATGTCGCCTTCGGCATCTCGGGATCGACGGTCAGCGCCTTGATCTTGCGGGTCAGGATCAGCCGCTTGCGCTTCGGCGAATTCGGCTGCTGCTCGTGCGAGTGCCGGCCGTGCACGATCAGCGCGGCGCGATCGAGCGCCTGCTCGAAGAACAGCTTGTCGCCTTCGAACTTCAGGCTGTCGGGCATGACATGGCTCGCGTCGGCAAGCATGCCCTCCGCTGAGACGATGACGTAGCCTTCGAACCGGAAAGACAATGGCCGGCTATTCGGAAACGGTCGTCACCACGGAATTGACCGGGCGCTGACTCACCGTCGGCAGCTTGACGTCCTTGAGCAGCTCCTGGTCGTATTCCGGCAGCGTCGACGCCGGGAACTTGGCGCGCATCGCCACCACCTTGTAGCCGCCGGCCTTCAGGCGCTTGAGCAGCTCCGGCAGGGCTTCCGCGGTATGCTTCTGGAAGTCGTGCATCAGGATGATGCCCTTGCCCCTGGTGTCGAGCTTCTTCATCACGGTTTCGACGACCTTCTCGGGCTTGGACGCCTTGAAATCGAAGGAGTCGATGTCGCACGAGAAGATCGCGACGTTGCGGTTGCCGAGATAAGTGACCATCTCCGGCGGATGCTGGAGCGCCGGGAAGCGGAAGAACGGCGAGGGCGAGATGCCGCCGAGTGCCCACTTCACTGCCGAGAATCCCTTCTCGATCTCTTCCTTGCGCTGCTGCTCGGTAAGCTTCTTGTTGTTGAGGTTGGCGTGCGACCAGGTGTGTGCGCCCACCGTGTGGCCAGCTGCGTAGACCTGCTTCAGGATCTCCGGCTCATAGGTCGCATGCTTGCCGATGGAGAAGAAAATGCCAGTGGTGCATTCGTCGGCCAGCGCCTTCAGCACCGCGGGCGTGTTCTTCGGCCAGGGACCATCGTCGAAGGTCAGCACCACCTCATGCTCGCGCAGGAAGTCGAGCTCCTTGAAATGCTCGAAGCCGAAGCCGGGACCGCCGGTCGTGTCGATCTCGACCGTGCGGGCGACCCCGAGTGCGCCCGGCGTGTTGCAGGCTGCGCGCGCCGGCTGCGGCGCCTGTCGCGGCGGGGGCGGATTGACGAAGCCCGCCGGGGCGGCGGCCACTGCGGGAGCGGCTGCCGGAGCCGCCGCGGGCGCGGAAGCGGCCGGTGTCGCCGCGGGGGCTGCTTGCGTGGCGGCTGCGGGCTTTGCTGCCGGGGTCTGCGACCACGCCGCGCTCGTCAACGCAACCGACATCGCGCTTGCTAAAATCAGTCCTGCCGCCACACGCATGGTGATGTCCTCGAGATTGATCCCGTTGTTCCGCCGTGGCTTTTCGCCTCCGGCAAAACCATCCTGTCCCTCATGACCCTAGCCTAGATGGTGGGCCCTCGCCATTGCAACGGCTGTTTCACGCTCCGCCACAATTGTGCCCAGCCGGATTGGAGCGAGGATCGTCAGCTATCGGCCAGCGCCCTTGCGATGGCCGTCTTGATCCGCGTGTCAGCCGGTTCGATCGCCGACGAAAAGACCTCGGTGATATAGCCGTCCCGGCCGATCAGGTATTTGTGGAAGTTCCAGCGCGGAACCTCGCGCGGGCGCACCTCTGCAGCCCATTTGTAGAACGGATGCGCCTTCGCGCCGACCACGACAGACTTGGCGGTGATCGGGAAGGTAACGCCATATTGGTGGTGCGCGGTCTGCATGGTTTCGCTCGTGCCGCCTGGCTCCTGGGCACCGAAATCGTTGGAGGGCACCCCGATCACGGTGAGCCCGCGCGCGCGAAACTCATTCCAGAGCTCTTGCAGGCCGGCATATTGCGGAGTGTAGCCGCAGAGCGAAGCGGTGTTGACGACCAGCAGCGGCTTGCCCGTGAAAGCCGCAAGGCGGAGGTCGTCGCCGGACAATGCAGGGAAGGAGAAGGCGTAGGCCGAGATCCGGCTCATGCCGCCATCGGCGAGCGCGCGTGTAGCAGACGCGGTCGTCGCCACAAGAGCGGCGAGCATGGTCCTGCGGTTCAGCATGGCAACGTACCCCGACGTGATGCACCTTACTCCGTCGGCGCGACGGGCCTGCTCAACACCGCGTTATCGGACGCGGCGAGGCGCGTCAGTACAGGCGGACGATGAAGTCGGTGCCTTCGCCGGTCTCGCCCTGGTTAATGCCTTGGTCGGAGATGATGATCGAGGCGCCCGATGTCAGCATCTCGTTGATCTTCGCCATGGTGTCGGCGGGGATCGAAACGCGGTCGAGTGCCTCGGCCGGGCTGTCCGGCGTAGCCACGGGCTTGGCGGCGACGGGGATCACGGCGGCACCACGCTCGCGGCGTGTCACCCGGCTGTCATCCTCGCGCGCGGCGGCGCGGGCGGAGACCGGCATCGACACCACCGACCAATGCAGCGCATTGGTGTCGGTCTTGTCGACCTCGGCGGTGAAGACGTGCGTGCCGAGTGGCCGGTCGCTCGCGGCGATCGTGATGGGCACCTCGAACAACGGCGCAAAGTTCTGCCGCACGTAGAGCTTGGAATCCTTGCGGCTGATGAAGACGGCAATCTGGCCCGCCCGCCTGGGCGCCTCCGGCTTTGCCGCTGGCGCGGGATCGGCAACGCGGATCTCGTCTTTCTTGGCATCAGGCGCAGGCGCTGTAGCCGTTACGGCCGCGTCCGGCTTCTTCGCGATCTCGGCTGCTTCAATCTTGGCCGGCTCTGCTGCTGCCGGCTCGGACTTTGCGGTTTCGGGCTTCGGCGCATCCGCCGGTTCGGACTTGGCGGCCTCGACCTTGCCGGCAGGCTTGTCGTCGGCGGCGATCGACGCCTTGGACGCCTCCGCGGTCTCAACAGGCGTCGCTTCCTTGTCCGATGGTGCGGCTGTTTGCTCGCGGTCCGACGCATTGCCGGTGGTCACATCCGACATCACGATGTGGCCGACCGACGCGCGGAGCTGGAGCACGCCGCCGGCGCTGGCGGTCTTCGTCTCGTCAGGTATTGCTTCGCTGATTTTGGTTTGCGGGGCGCCCTTGTCGGCCTTGTCGCCGACATTGGTCTGCGGCGCCAGGCTGGCGGCGGGCTGCGGCGGCACGCGCACCGAGGCGAGCAGGGGATGCGAGAAATTTTGCGGCGTCATCTGGCCGGGCGAGACAATCACGCGCGCGCCCATCCTGGTCCAGTTCCACATCTTCACCGCGAACGCCATTGGCATGCGGATGCAGCCGTGCGAGGCCGGATAACCCGGCAGCACGCCCGCATGCATGGCGATGCCGGACCAGGTGATCCGCTGCATGTACGGCATCGGCGCGCCGCTATAGATGTTGGAGTGATGGAATTTGTGCTTCTGGATCACGCTGAACACGCCCATCGGCGTCGAATGGCCCTTCATGCCTGTCGACACCGGGGATTCCGCAAACACGCCGCTGGTATCGTAGACCGTCACCTTCTGCCGGCCGATTGACACGACGATCACGAGCGGACCTTGCGGCTTGGTGCCGGCTTCCTTCTCAGCGGCGTTCTTGCCGGCCGCACTGCGCTTCTGTGGCTTCTGTCGGGGAATGTCGGGATGCCGCTCCTGCCGCGAGGCGTAGGACCCGTCCGAGTAATCGCTCCAGTAGTAGAACGCCGCGTCTGCCGGGCTGGTCGAGCCTATCGCACCCGCCGCCGTCAAAATGGCGACCTGCCACAGCCGGGCCGGCGTGGCGGTAAAACGGGACCAGTTCACGCTGTTCATTCCTCGAATCCACAATCCAAATCAGATGTTAGTCTCTCAAAGGGAATACGCGTTCACCAGCACGGCGGTTCTGCCGTCAGCTGCTTTTGTCCAAGACGTAGCAAAAAAGCCTCACGGAGCGGTAAACGGCGGCCGTGTCGGCTTGCCCGTCGTCTTCCTGACCGGCTGTTGCATGCCTACATTGCTGGGACTTATTACCGGAGAACTTCATGTCATCTCGTTTCCCCGGTCTTTCCGGCATCCGCTTGAAAGGCCTCGCTTTATTCCTCCTGGCCTTGACCGTGCCGGTGGCGTCCGCCCTGGCTGCCGACGAGCCGGATCTGATTTTCCGCCGCTCGACCGTGTTCAAGTGGGTCAGCCCGAATGACAAGCTCGCGACCTATGGCGTCGACGATCCCGAGGTCGAGGGCGTGGCCTGTCATTTCACGGTGCCCGAGAAGGGCGGCTTCAAGGGCTGGCTCGGGCTTGCCGAGGAGGTCTCCGATGTTTCGCTCGCCTGCCGGCAGGTTGGTCCGATCAAGTTCAAGAACAAAATGGAGCAGGGCGACGACATGTTCCGCCAACGCCGCTCGCTGTTCTTCAAAAAGATGCAAATCGTGCGCGGCTGTGACGCCAAGCGCAATGTGCTGGTCTACATGGTCTATTCGGACAAGCTGATCGAGGGCTCGCCGAAGAACTCGACTTCAACTGTGCCGATCATGCCGTGGGGACCGGCTGACGCAAACGTCCAGAAGTGCGGCGAGTTCTTCACTCAGTGACGATGGCGCGGCTGACGCGCGGTTTGGCAAGATGCGAGCCGGTCAGCCGCACGAATGTCTGCGGCGCGGCCTCGAAGCAGCGGCTCGATTGCAGCGCCATTTCGCCAGGCGACGTGGCGCTGCTGCGAACAGATCGTTGATCCCCGCGGTCCGTCCCTTGGTCCGTCCCTTGGTCCGCGCCGCGCGCCGTTGCGCGATCTTGCGCCATCATGATGGCCATCCCTCAAATGAACGCGCCCGGTACTGGTCCGGGCTTCTGGTTTCGATGGCGTGGGTCGCAGCCGACGCGCCCCCGGTTCGACGGGGTCTGCCTTCATTTGGGTTCTCTTCAGCAGAAAAACGTAAAATGCATGTGAAGCCTGGAAGGCGCTGATATGGCCGCGCCCTTGCCCAGCCCGTTTTCGTCCCTGAACGAAGCTTGCCAAACGCTTTGAGCCACGGGCGCCCCTTCTGAAATGATTGGGATTTTTTGCCGAATGTTTCGTTGCCCAGGGCGCGACGAAACAATTCTCGCGTAGACGAAACCATTTTCCGCTCTTGGCGCATCACGCGCGAAACCGCCCATGGTTATCAGCTTCACAACGACGACGGCGCACCGCCGGCCACGGAATTCGGAGACAAGACCATGCGCGCGCTCAGCTTCGTCCTTGGCTTCGGTTTTGTGCTCGCCGGCTCGTCGTTCGCGGGGGCGCCGGACGGCAATCTGCCGGGTGTCGGCACCTTCCTGTACAGCGGCTCATCGGTGACCATCACGGCGCCGCAGCCGATCGTGGTTGCCGCGCGCTTCTGATCGCTGCCAAGAAAAATCAGCCGATAAAGGCCATCATGATTGTTCGGTTCTGCGCCGCAGCGCTCGTATCCCTTCTGACGATCAGTGCCGCTCAGGCGCAGGTGCGCGCTCCCTCCAGACTACCGGATCCCCGCAGCGAGTTCGTGCGTCAGTGTGCGCCGCGGATGCACGGGCGCTGGGAGCATCCCGAGGAGGTCTGCGGCTGCCTGCATGATCACGCCGCCGCGGCCGTCGACGACCGCGATCTGCGCGAGGCGCTGTTGCGGGGCATCAGCGAGACCGGTGTGCCAACGATCGAGACTGATTGGGTGCCGGCGTCCAAGCACGGCGAGATCGGCCCCACCTTCACCAAGATTGCCAAGCCGACCTTGCAGTGTATGTTCGACCCGGCGAAGTCGTAACCATCACTTCGATTTCGGACCGTAGCGCGGCACGCAGGCACTGGTCCGCGCCACGCCCTTTTCGGTCATTTTCGCACCGCGCACTTCCTTGACCTGTCCGGCGGGGCAGGTTCCGTCATCTACTTGCACGCGCTGGCCGAGCTTGAGATCGACGATGTCCTGTTCACGGCCGATAGTGACGGCGTGCGCCGTCGTGGTGAGCGCGATGGAGATCAGGAGCGAGAGGCGGGCAGCACGGCGTAGACGCATGGCGAAAGGTCCCGGGATCGATGCCGCAATGTAGGGATCACCTGGCGATTCTGATAGTGAACTTCGTCACGCCCGCCGGGCCGATTTGCTCGCGGCGCGCATGGCGGCACGCGATTCCCGGGCGAGCTGTTTGGCGGACGCGATAAGCCCGGGAACCGGGTGCCCCGAAAATCCCAGCACGAAACCAGGCAGGGGGCTTGCGCGCGAATAGGTGTCCGCGAGCAGCCAGCCTTCCGCGCCGGCGGCCTGCTTCGCCTGTGCTGCGACCGCAAGATCGACCGACGGATCGAACCGGGCGACGAGGTGCAGCCCTTGCGACGGCACCGGCACCGACAGCGCGCCGTCGGATGCTGCTTCCAGCGTCTCGGCCAGCGCATCCCGCGCCTCGCGATAGCGTTTTCGCACGCGCTTCAGGTTCGCGGCGAACGCGCCGGAATTGAGCATGTCGGCCACCGCGCCTTCCATCAGCGTGCCGGGAAACCGGTCGAGCGCAGCGCGCGCGGCCGTCACGTCCGCAATCAGGCGCTCGGGCAGGGCGCAATAGCCGATGCGCAGGCCCGGAAACAGCGTCTTGGCGAAGGTGCCCATATAGATCACGCGCTGGAGATGATCGATGCCGGCAAGCGACATCAGCGGCGCGCCGTCATAGCGGAATTCGCTGTCGTAATCGTCCTCCAGCACGAAGGCGCCGGCCTGCCTGGCCCAGTCGAGCAACTCGAGCCGCCGCGGCATCGACATCTGCACGCCCAGCGGAAACTGATGCGACGGCGTCACATAGGCCGCGCGCGCAGTGGGTGCCGCAGTGCGGCCTTTGGCGATACGCATCCCATGCGCGTCGACTGGAACGGGCACGGCGCGATAGCCGCAATGCGCGATGGTCTTGCGTGCGGCGGGGTAACCCGGGTCCTCGCACCAGACCTGGTCGTTGGGCCTCAGGATCGCACTCAGCACGATGCGTAGCGCATGCAGCGTGCCCGATGTCAGCATGATCTGATCGGGATCGCAGCGCAGGCCGCGCGCCGACAACAGATGATCGGCGATTGCGGCACGCAACTCGCGGCTGCCGCGCGGATCGCCATAGTGCAGATGCTCAGGCCCGAACGCGCGCATGCGCCGCCCGACAAAGGCGCGGAAGCGCTGCACCGCGCGCTCGTCGATATGGGTGCAGCCGAGCGAGAACGCGCCCTGCCGCGGTGCTTCGACGACGGCCTTCGGCTTCTTCGGCTCGGCGGCGCGCGCGGGGATGCGCGCGGCAACGAACGTTCCGGAGCCAACGGTCGCGTCGGCAAAACCGTCGGCGATCAGCCGTTCATAGGCGGTGACGACGGCGTTGCGGCGGAAGCCCGCTTGCTTCGCGAGGGTCCGCGATGGCGGCAGCGGCTCGCCGGGCTTGACGAGACCGGAGACGATCATCTCGCATAGCGCCTGATACAATCGGTGCGCAACGGAGGCGCCGGCCGTGATGTGCGGACCGGTGAGGTCGAGCGCCAGCTCGGCCTTGGCGGGCGAGGGAGAATTGGTTGGAATTTTTTGCATGGAATTGGCACTATCGCAGACCAAATCGGCCGCTACAACTGCTCTGGAATTGTTCCAATCCCGACAGGAGCGGTCGTGAGCCAGACTGAGAGCCAACATTCCTATCCGACGTCAACGCGCAACCAGGTCAAGCGCCGTCACGACCGCGGCTTCTACGATCACGACACCGTTCATCGCATCCTGGATTCCTCGATGCTCTGCCACGTGTCCTACGTCATCGATGGCCAGCCCTATTGCACGCCGACCTTTTTCTGGCGCGAGGGGACAAAGCTGTATTGGCATGGGAGCAGCGCCAGTCGCATGCTGCGCAACCAGACCAAGGGCGAGCGCGTCTGTCTGACGGTCGCCCATCTCGACAGCCTGGTGCTGGCGCGCTGCGGCTTCAACCATTCCGCCGATTACCGCGCCGTGATGGCGTTCGGTTCCGCCTATCTCGTCACCGATCCCGAGGAGAAGGAGCGGGCAGTGATCGCGATGGTCGATCGCTTCTTCCCGGACCGCACCGCGAGCCTGCGTCAGAGCAACACGCAGGAGATCAAGGCGACCTCCTTCATCGCGATGGAGATCGAGGAGGCCTCGGCCAAAGTCCGCGCCAAGGGTGTCGCCGATGACGACGAAGACTACGCGTTGCCGATCTATGCCGAGCGCATTCCGGTCCGTACCGTGCTCGGCGCGCCCGAGCCTTGCCCGCGCCTGCTCGACGGCGTGAGCCGGCCTGCGACGCTGGACGGCTATTCGGAAGGCCGGCTGCTCGAAGATGCATTGCGGGATGCTTATTTTGTGGAGTACCCGAACGGCTGAAATCGGCTAGCTTGCGCGCTCCCTGGACTATTCGAATGCCTGGAGTTGCCTGATGAATACCGAAACACAGCAGAGGATTCTTGACGCCGTCGACGCCGGCTTCGAGGCCCAGCTTGCGACCACACGCGATTTCGTCGCGATCCCTTCGACCCGCGGGGCGGAAGGGCCGTGCCAGGACATGATCGGCGACCTCCTGCGCGCGCGCGGCTATGAGGTCGACGACTGGCACATCAACGTCGACGATCTCAAGGATCTGCGCGGCTTCGGCCCGATCGAGCACGACTTTTCGAAGGCGCGCTCGGTGGTGGGTACCTACCGTCCGCAGACGAACGGCGGCAAATCGCTGATCCTTCAGGGACACTGCGACGTCGTGCCCGCGGGGCCGCTGGAACTGTGGGACACCCCGCCATTTTCGCCCGTCATCAAGGACGGCAAGATGTTCGGCCGCGGGGCCTGCGACATGAAGTCCGGCACGATCGGCGCGCTCTATGCGCTCGATGCGATCAAGGCCGCGGGCCTCAAGCCGACGGCGCGGATCCACGTCCAGTCGGTGATCGAGGAGGAGAGCACCGGCGTCGGCGCGCTCTCGACATTGCAGCGCGGCTATCGTGCGGACGCCTGCTTCATCCCGGAGCCGACCGGCGGCAAGATGGTGCGCTCGCAGGTCGGCGTGATCTGGTTTCGCCTGCGCGTGAAGGGCCATCCTACCCACGTTGCCTTCGCCGGCTCCGGCGCGAACGCAATCATGGCGGCCTATCATCTGATCCAGGCGCTGCAAAAACTCGAGATCGAGTGGAACGAGCGCGCGAAAACTGATCGGCACTTCAAGACGCTGAACCATCCCATCAACTTCAACCCCGGCATTATCAAGGGCGGCGACTGGGCCTCGAGCGTGCCGGCCTGGTGCGACGTCGATTGCCGGATCGCAGTGTTGCCGGGCTGGTCGATCGCCGACCACCAGAAGGAAATCATGGCCTGCGTTGCGGCTGCCGCGCGCAACCACCGCTTTCTCGCCAACAATCCACCAGAGATCGAATGGTCGGGCTTTTTGTCGGAAGGCTATGAACTGACGGATGCCGCCGCGCCGGAGGCCGCGTTCGGCAAGGCGTTCGATAAGGTCTATGGGGGCGCAGTCGAAGACCTCGTCTTCACTGCGCTCACCGACACCCGCTTCTACGGCCTCAACCACGGTATCCCGAGCCTCTGCTTCGGCGCGAGCGGCGGCGAGATGCACGGCTTCAACGAATATGTCGATCTGGACTCGCTGAAGAAGTCGACCAAGGCGATGGCGCTGTTCATCGCGGATTGGTGCGGGGTGGAGAAGGCGTAGGCCGCAATCCGTAGGGTGGGCAAAGGCGCTATTGCGCCATGCCCACCATCTTTCGCAGTTCGCGCTCTGCATGGTGGGCATGCTTTGCTTTGCCTACCCTACGGCGTTTCGGTCAGGGCAACTCGGTGCCCCGAAACAGGCGCATCCAAATACTTTAAGCTTAAAATAAAGACTAGGATGCCGGCCGCGCCGGTGGCAGACTGGCGGCCGGTTCGTGGGGGCTGAGTCCTTGGGAGTTGCGATGCGCGATTGGGATGATGCTTATGCCAATTCGGCCCATATCCCGGGCTCGGACAAGATGCCGGCGCAATGGGCGGAGCGGGCGGCGGCTTACCGCGCCGGGCTGAAGGATTTCCGTCCAGACATCGCTTATGGCTCGGGTGGGCGCCAGCGCCTCGATCTCATCCTGCCCGATGGCGACAGCAAGGGCCTCGTCGTCTTCGTGCACGGCGGCTACTGGATGCGCTTCGACAAGTCGATATGGACTGATCTTGCCGAAGGCGCGCGGCATCACGGCTGGACCGTGGCGCTGCCGAGCTACACGCTGACGCCCGCGGCGCGCATTTCGGACATCACCGCTGAGATCACTGCCGCCATCGCCAAGGCGGCCTCGCTCGTCACAGGCCCGATCCGGCTCGCCGGCCACTCCGCCGGCGGCCATCTCGTCATGCGCATGCTCTGTGACGACAGCGGGCTCGAGCCCGCCGTCTACAATCGCATCGCCGGAACGCTCTCGATCAGCGGCCTCCACGATCTGCGCCCGCTCTTGAAGACAAAGATGAATGAGACGCTGCGCATGACCATGGAGGAGGCGACGCTCGAAAGCGCGGCGCTGCATCTGCCGCGCGGGTATTCGCCTCTGACCGCATGGGTGGGCGGCGGCGAGCGGCCGGAATTCATCCGCCAGTCCGACCTGATGGCCAATGTCTGGACCGGTTTCGACGTGCCGACGCGCCTCGTCGTCGATCCCGGGCTGAACCATTTCACCGTGATCGACGGGCTGAAGGATCCGTCGTCGCCGATCACGGCGCGCCTGGTCGGTCTCGACTGAACCGTGGCCAAAAGGATGATCGATCGAGAGGGCCTGTCATGACGTCCAGCGATTACGATCCTGCAAGCGAAGGCGCCGAGACCGATTTCGCCCGGCGCATGTCCTACGGCAACTATCTGGCGCTGGATGCGATCCTCGGCGCGCAGCATCCGCTGTCGAAAGCGCATGACGAGATGCTGTTCATCATCCAGCATCAGACCACCGAGTTGTGGATGCGGCTTGCCATCCACGAGCTCAGCGCCGCGCGCCGCGCAATCTCGCGGGACGAGGTGCAGCCTGCGATGAAGATGCTGGCGCGGATGTCGCGCATTTTCGAGCAGCTCAACGGCGCCTGGGATGTGCTGCGCACGATGACGCCCAGCGAGTACACGCGCTTCCGCTCGCAGCTTGGCCAGTCCTCGGGCTTCCAGTCGCGTCAGTACAGGCTGATCGAATTTCTGCTCGGCAACCGCAACCATGCCATGCTCAAGCCGCACGCGCACGATGTGGAAACGACCACGCTGCTCGAAGCCGAGCTTGCGACGCCAAGCCTGTACGACGAGGTGCTGCGGCTGGCCGACCGCAGCGGGCTCAAGATGCCTGCGGCCGTGCTGGCGCGCGACGTTCGCGAGACCCACAGCTTCAACGAGGGCGTGCTGCAGGCCTGGCGTATTGTCTACGAGGCGCCGGCGACGCACTGGATGCTCTACGAGCTTGCCGAGAAGCTGGTCGATTTCGAGGACTACTTCCGCCGCTGGCGCTTCAACCATGTCACGACGGTCGAGCGCGTCATCGGCTTCAAGCGTGGCACCGGCGGCACCGGCGGCGTCAGCTATCTCAAGCGCATGCTGGAGGTCGAGCTGTTCCCCGAACTCTGGCGCGTGCGCACGGTTCTGTAGAGATGCCTATGACCAAGCTTCGTGTCTATGACGACACCAGGGCCTTGTTTCATTTGCCCGATGGCGTGATCTATCTTGACGGCAATTCGCTCGGCGCGCTGCCGCTTGGCGTTGTCGAGCGCGTCAACCGCGTCATCACCGCCGAATGGGGCAACGAGCTGATCCGCGCCTGGAACAGTGCGGACTGGTATGTCCAGCCGCGCCGTGTCGGCGATCGCATCGCGCGCCTGATCGGCGCGGAAGCCGGCTCCGTGATGGTCGGAGATACGCTGTCGCTCAAAGTCTATCAGGCACTTGCCGCCGCGCTCGACATGAACGCGTCGCGCAAGGTCGTTCTGTCCGACACCGGAAACTTTCCGACCGATCTCTACATGGCCGAGGGCCTGATCGCGACGCTCGGCCGCGGCCATCAATTGCGCCTGGTAGCGCCGGAGGCGATCGAGGCCGCGCTGTCGGAGGAGGTCGCTGTCCTCTACATCACCGAGGTCGACTACCGCACCGGACGGCGCCACGACATGGCGAAGCTGACGGCGAAGGCGCATGCGCTCGGCATCGTCACTGTCTGGGACCTCGCGCATTCGGCCGGCGCGCTGCCGGTCGATCTGGCTGGCTGCGGTGCCGATTTCGCCGCCGGCTGCACCTACAAATACCTCAACGCCGGCCCCGGCGCGCCGGCCTTCCTCTATGTCGCGCCGCGCCATGCCGACAGCGCGCGCGCTGCTCTGTCCGGCTGGATGGGCCACGCAAAACCGTTTGCGTTCGAACTCGCCTATGCGGCTGCAGGCGGCGTCGAGCGCATGCGCGTCGGCACCCCGCCGGTGCTGGCAATGGCGGCGCTGGAGGCCTCGCTCGACATCTGGGACAGGGTCGACATCGCGGAGGTCCGCGCGCGCTCGCTGGCGATCGGCGATCTCCTGATCGCCGAGGTCGAACGCCGCTGCCCGGAGCTCAAGCTCGTCACCCCGCGCGCGCACGAGCGTCGCGGTTCACAAGTCTCCTTCGCCTTCGACGGCGGCTACGCCGCCATGCAGGCGCTGATTGCTGGAGGCGTCATCGGCGATTTCCGCGCACCCGACATCATGAGGTTCGGGATTACGCCGCTGTATATTGGGGAGAGCGAAGTGCTGAAGGCGGCCGGGATCATCGAGGAGGTGATCGTAGGGGAGGTGTGGCGACGGCCGGAGTACCAAGTCGTGAATGCGGTGACGTGAGGAGGGGCGTCTCTCCAGGCGTCATTGCGAGGAGCCCTTGCGACGAAACACCGGCGACTTGATCTCGACGATGCGGCCATCGCGTACGGCCGGATGACCGATGTCAGCAGGCCATTACCTCGGACGTCATTGCTTTGCCGCGCGAAGCAATTCACGCTGAGACAACAATGAATTGAGAGGAGATCCGATGACGCCGCTGGAGAAACTCAAAGCGATGAAGATGCCGTTTGCCGAACTCAAGGGTGTCGAGTTCGTCGAGGCCGGGAAGGACCGCGTGGTGGCGCGGATGACGGTCAGGCCCGATCTCTGCACGCTCCACCACACCATCCACGGCGGCGCGGTGATGGCGCTCGCGGATTCCGTTGGCGCGGCGGCGACCGTGATCAACCTGCCGGAGGACGCCAAGGGCACCACGACGCTGGAGAGCAAGACCAACTTCATCGGCGGGGCGAAGGAGGGAACTACGGTCATCGCCACCGCGACACCGGTCCATCGGGGACGGCGGACCCAAGTCTGGACCACCCGGTTGGAGACCGAGGACGGCAAGCTGGTCGCCGTGGTGACCCAGACGCAGCTCGTCCTCGTATGAATACGGGACCTTGATTTCGTTAACGAATTGGTCGCTTCCGGTGCCCGAAACTTCATCAGGTTCCCGTCTTGAAAAATTTGCTGCGATGCACAATATAGGAGGCCTAGGGATTCGAACGCCTCCTCGAGGGACACCAAGAGGAGTTTTGACTTGTCACTCAAAGCAGATTTGGCACTTGAAGACACCGTCCGCACGCCTCCCGTTCCGGGCTATGTGCGGACCCTGAGCCAGCAGGAAGAATTGCCGCTTTTGCGCGATCACCTGCTAAGGCTCGATGCCGAGAGCCGGCACGACCGTTTCAACGGCTTTCTCGACGACAGTTTTATCGAGCGATACGCCGCCCGCTGCGCCGAGGACGGTACCGTGATCGTCGCCTATATCGTCGACGGCGTGGTCCGCGGTGCGGCCGAGCTGCATCCGCCGGAGCACGATTCGCTGCCCGAGGTTGCCTTCAGCGTGGAAGCCTTGGCGCGCCGCCAGAACGTCGGCACCGTACTGTTCGGCCGGCTGATCGCGGAAGCGCGCTGGAAGGGCCACAAGCGCCTGCGCATCACCACCGGCGCGGAAAATCACGCCATGCGCGCGCTGGCTAGGAAGTTCGGGGCGCATTTGCAGTTCCGGCACGGTGAATCGACCGGCACGATCGATTTAGCCAAGACGCCTGAAGCCGAGCTCGCCGAGCTCGCAGCGGCACCGTTCACCGCCAGCCGCGCCTTGCTCAGCTTCAACTCGACCTGCTGGAAGCTCATCTCCAGCATGTACGGCAGCCGCGCCGCCTAGTCGTCCGTGAAGAACGCCGGTTTTAAGCCGGAGCGGGTTGAATCGTTGCCATAAGGGCGAGGAGTATCTGGCACAACAAAAGCCTGAGCCAGCGGATCAGGCGGCGGAAGTTGTAGCCGGCAGCTGCGAGGATGGCGTTGGCAGCGTCGCCTTGGCGGTACCAGAGATAGTTTCGGCCCATTCGATGCTCGGCTTTGAGATGGCCGATCACGGGTTCGA
>NZ_JADPKS010000130.1 GCF_023074175.1 Bradyrhizobium sp. 139 | reverse complement strand
GAAGGTCGGCAACGATTTCCAGGGCGAGATCGTCACCCTGAGCCTGCAAGCCAAGGGCGTCCGTATCGTCGCCGAGACCAACCGATCCAACGACAACGCGCCCAGCCACCGCATCTACGTGGGCCGGGCGGAGATCGGGGCAGCCTGGTCGAAGCGCTCCGAGGAGAAGCGCGACTACCTCTCGCTCAAGCTCGACGACCCCTCCTTCAACGCGCCGATCTATGCGAACCTGTTCGACGACGAAGGCAGCGAGGGCTACACCCTGCTCTGGTCGCGGCCGCGCAAGAGCGGCGAGTAAGATCGCTCCATCAAACCCCGCCCGGTCCGCCGGGCGGGAGCTTCCCATTCTAGGGTCTGTTGGGATTCATCGGGAATTTATCACGGCTGCGGCCAGATGGATCATTGAGGCGAAGCTCTGATCGGTCTTGTCGGCGCGCATTGCGATGCGCTTGAATTCCTTGAGCTTGCCGAAGAAGTTTTCGATGAGATGCCGCCATTTGTACATCTCCTTGTCGATGGCGAGAGGCTGTGCGCGGCGCGGATGCTGGGAGATGACGACTTTGGCGCCACGCGCGTCGAGTTCGGCGATGATGGCGTTGCTATCGAAGGCCTTATCGGCGATCAGCGCGTCGAAGGCCAATCCCTCGATGAGCGGCGGCACGCCCACCGTATCGAAACGCTGTCCCGGCAGGAGCACGAAGCGCACGAGATTGCCGAGCGCATCCGTGAGCGCCAGAATTTTAGTGGTCATGCCGCCTTTCGAGCGGCCGATCGCTTGGCCTTGAGTCCCCCTTTTGCGCCCTGACCGTGGCGGTGGACTTTGACGATGGTGGCGTCGACCATGGCATATTCCATGTTGGGATCGTCGGAGACGGCCTCGAACAGCCGCTGCCAGACATCCGCCTTCACCCAGTCGCGAAAGCGCGTGAATGTGCTGTTCCAGTGGCCGAACATCGCCGGCAGATCACGCCAGGGACTGCCGGTTCGGGCGATCCACAGCACGGCCTCGACAAACAGTCGGTTGTCCTTGCCGCTGCGACCCGGAACTCCCGGTTTGCCAAGACAATGCGGCTCTATCTTCGCCCATTGGGCGTCAGTCAAAACGAATCGGTCCATCCCAAGCTTGAATCACAATCAGGCCCGGATGAGAATCCTGAATCCCAACAGACCCTAGTGCGCATCAGCCTGCGCAAGCTCGTCATGTATGGCACGTACCCATTAAGTGGCTGGCCGACTGGTGTCGGTT
Source organism: Bradyrhizobium sp. 139 (assembly GCF_023074175.1). GTDB lineage: Bacteria > Pseudomonadota > Alphaproteobacteria > Rhizobiales > Xanthobacteraceae > Bradyrhizobium. Next base: position 59,407 of record NZ_JADPKS010000130.1, on the reverse strand, counting down.
AACTCTCAGCAGCGGCTCAAGAACGGAACATTCTCCGAGGTCGCCATGGGCCATGAGCTGCCGCTACTAGCGATACGTAAGAGCAATCGTCTCAGTTAGAGCTATCGCGTCAGCTGCAAGACATCCCAGCGACTTCCATATAGATCATCAAAGACTGCAACCATTCCGTAGGGCTCGACGCGCGGCTCCTCCCGAAACGTGACGCCTTTGAGCGGTAGGCCTCATAGTCGCGCCAGAAGTCGTCAGTGTGCAGGAAGAGGAACACGCGCCTGCCAGTTTGATCACCAACCTGTTTCGCTTTGATCCACGGTAACCGCTTTCGCCAGTAGAGTACGGGTCTCTGGTGAGCCTGATGGAGCAATCAGGACGGACCCACCTTGCCGCTGCCGAGGTTGGTGTTCTCGACCTCCGGTGAAGTAGGAGATGGCTTCATCGTAGTCGCAAACAACAAAGGGAAACATATCCGATGTACCGTTGCATGGTGGGATCAGTCTACGCGCTTGGTCTTAGGCTCAACAAGTCACTTGCGGACTTCGGCCCGAGGACGCCAGTCATGGGCCAAGAGTAGACCTGCTAGTTCATTCATTTCAGGGAATTGGCCCCGCTGCCAGATACAGGATGTACCCAGCTGCGCAGGCAATCCAAAGATAAACCCCGGCGAGTAGCCAGTCGCGCTTGTTGTTCATTGGAGCGTCCTTTCGCAACATCGAAAAAGGCGCGCACGCAGTTCAGAAACTAATCGAAAAAACGTTCAATCGAATCGACCTCGACGAAGATACGCCTCTTCCGCAAGTTTAATCCAATCGGCAGCGAGCCGCAGCCAAGCTTCCTTGTCCTCCGGCTTCAGAGCTTCTGCTGCTTGTAGGCGGCATTCCTCGGCTTCGGCCCGGAATCGTTCGGCGTCTTCGCGGCTCATGACGCCAAAATTGAGCGAGCAGCCGGTGAGCCGTCCACTCCCTTCAAGGCAGCGCAAAGAGGCGTCAAAGTCCGCTTGGGGGCATGAACGCCGTTTTGGCGGCCAAGCCGTCACTTCGGAAGGACATGGTCATGATTGTGATCAAGCCTTGTCGTGCCTTCAGCCGTCGCTGCCTTGTCGATTGTCTTGCTGTGCGCCCCGGCAGCATCGCAAATCCCAATCGGCTCCTCCGCCACGCTTCCTGCCCGATGCGCCGAAACAGCTGGCAAAGCCGCACGGCTTGGAGCGGGGAACAAACACAACGGCGCCGCGCCGGACTGCGTCAACAACTCGAAGTCAGCCGCGCGCGCTTGCATACGCGCCAGCTTCTGTGATGGGGAGGATTGCTAGCCTGGAGAAGGGGGTCGGCGTCACCATTAACACTGATGATGTGCTTGTCTTTGGACAAAGCGTTCCCGAAGATTCGGCTTGCGGGTCTTGTCGATCCGGTGCCGCCTGCGCATCATTCACCGAAGATATAATCAGCTTAGGGTCAAAGGCGGGCCCTCAGCAGCTCGTCGGGTCCTGTTGGGGTCACCTTTGGAAGCAGACCTCGCGGCGCGCTCAGGTACGGTCAGGTCAGCTGCGGGCCAGGAGGGCACATTGCCGCTGCGGCCAGATGCCCAGCTAGGTAGGTAGGTGAATAGCGGCGACGGCGGTCGTCGCAATGAGAATGATTGTCACGAGGGCCCCTGACACATAGAGAATGGTTCTGACGCTGCCGCCTTTGGCCGCTTTGCCGCCGCGCAGATAGACCGCAACGTGGAGGAGACGAATTGCGACATAGACCCAGACGAGCGTGGCGAGCGTAAAGGCACTGACCCCTACCATCATGCCCAGGATTGCTGGGACACTAAAAGGCGGCAGTGCCTCCACCGTGTTCATATGGACGCGGTCAATTCGGTACAGCAAGTTGTCGTCGTCCGCCGGCAGGACAGGTCCGGAGAGTGCGCCGGCCCTGCCTTTGGACGATCCTGAATGAATCGCCAGAAAAATGGACAGGAGGCACAGGACAAGTACCCCGACAACACTAGGTGAGTAAGCTGCCATACGGCCCTCCGCAATTGCGAATCGGCGGATTGAATACGCGAACGTCAAGCCTCACGGGTAATCCGCTCGGCGAAGCGTTTCAGATAGAGCGGCCAACCCTGATCGCCCTCGACGCCGTCGCGCACGCCCTCCCAACCCTGCCCATGTCGTTCGAGGTGACGGTGCTCAAGCTCTAACCTCGTCCGGCTTGGCGTTTCGGCGATGAACCGTACCTCCCATTCACTTGTCTTGTCGGGATCGGTCTCGATTTGCCATCGTGGGCTGATGTCCCAGCTTAGGAGCACGCGATCAGGCGGTTCAAAAGCCAACACACGCGCCCAGCGGCATTCGCTGCCGTCGGCGCCACGATCATATACGTGACCGCCCACCCGAGGCTCAAACACCGTCTCTACGATGGGAACGGAGAGCAGATTGTGTTCACGTGGCTTGAAGCTGCCGAAGTCTTCCGTGAAGACCTTGAAGGCGCGCTCGATCGGCGCCTCGACCACGATCGATTGTTTGATGGACGCGGGCGATACACGTCTGCTCACTGCTAGTCCTCCCGTGATTTTTCGACGGCCATTTTGTACGCCGCCAGTGTGTTGCTCCAGAACCGGTCGAGCCAAGCGCGCATTTGGCCGAGCCCTGCCGGATCGATATGATAAACATTGCTGGCTCCCTTCGGCTCGGCGCGAACCAAGCGAGATTCGCGCAATACCTTGAGATGCTGGGAGACGGCTGACTGGGAGACGGTTAGCTCCCTAGTGATTTCAGCGACAGTGCGAGGCCGCGCCCCCACCAGTTCAAATATTCGTCTCCGGGTCGGATCCCCTAGAGCAGCCAACTGCACGCTATCTTTCGCCATGGCCGGCCGGCCTCCGCCCGCCACCGTTACGGGACCTTGCCGAAACTGCGACAGCAGTATCTCGCGAGAGAATAAGCCATAGCTAATGATTAGCATGAACTTATGATCGCGTCAATGTGCTGAGCGAGGCTTCTGACACAGGCGAACTTCAGCTGCGGGTCTGCCGTCGCGCAATTTCGTGGACAACACGCTCTCGGCGAGGCAGTAGTCCGCCGGAAGGCCGATGCTGACGCGGTACGGCCCGCCCCAACGCCTCGGGTCGCCGAGATTTCACCTGAATCAAACCTTGCGGCGACATGAGATATCTCGCGGCCTTGTTATTTGCTGCTTTACAGCTCCTCGGCTTCATCTTTCTCGCTGGTGCCGGCCACGGCTGGCTCGCGGGCGCGTTTAGTTGTCTACCGTTGGCCCCTATCTCATTCGCTGCTTGGTTCAACGCGCTCCGCGCCGACCCATCGCTTTCTATCTCCAATTACCTGCTCATCGCCGCTGGCCTGGTGCTCGCGGTTGCTGCCTTTGCAACGCGCCTGGAAGGCACGAGCCATTTCTTTGCCTACTGGCGGGTGCAAGGTACTTTAGCGGAAGCGATCATTGCTCTTCTTTACTTCAATTGGATATTCGCTTGCGGGCTGACTTGGTGGCGCAATCGAATGAGCAACTTGTGATCTAACCGGCCTTAGCTCCGGCGCATGACCCGTGCTCCTTGTGGCTCGGCAATCTGGACATCTAGCCCCCTCACAGCGGTCATCCCGCAAGCGTACGCCCGGACCACATCCGGTCGGCGGGATCAATGATCTCGAGCCAGGCTTAATCCAGCGGGCCACGGCTTCCCTGCCGTGGCGAGAAGGGAATCCGTCTGACAAACTGGCCCTCGAACGTCCGCTTCTCGGCTTCGCGCAAGCCACAGTGAGTGCCTTGCTCGAGGCCGCCGACGTGATCACTGGGCGTCAAAGCCTGCCCTCGGCCGCCTGCACGAGGGCCTTCTGCTCACCTCTCCTTACGCCGCCCAGAGGGGAGGTCAGCCATGGGGCCACAACCGGACATCTCGGCGTCAGCGACGGGCCACAGGCGACTGGCTGTAAGTCAAGGATCCCTTATGAATTGCGGTAACCCCGTTCTTGCAGCAGCCAACGATTGCCGTCCGGGTCGGAGAACTCGCAGAAGCTGGCGTAATCCTTGCGTGCGGGATCGAGGCCGGGCGAGAAACTGCCGTCCCATGCATCAATTGGAGTCTTGTGCCTGATGTGGCCGACGGCGACGCCGCGTTTGCTCAGTCGGCTGCGTGCGACCTCGATATCGTTCACGACGAGATGGATGTTTTGCACTGATCCGGCGGGGGCGGAGCTGATTGCCTTGCCGATCTGGATCGAACAGCCGGAGCCCGGCGGCGTGAGCTGCACCACGCGAAACGCCTCGTGCGGTGCATAGTCGATGTCAAGGGCGAAGCCGACTTGATCGACATAGAACCGAAGCGCGCGATCAACATCGCTCACCGGCAGGACGACTACCTCGACCGAGAAATTGATTGCTGTGCCGGTTGCTTTCATTGCGCTTCCGTCCGTCTAATTTCAAAGATCGATAACGACATCGCCTGTCGGCTGCGAACAGCAGATGAGCACGTTGCCTTCCGGCGGCATGTCTAGCGGTTGTAGTCCATAGGCAACCGCCCCCGAGATCAGGCCGCTTTCGCAGTTGTGGCAGACGCCGGTCCGGCACGACCACCGCACGGGGACGTCGCAGGCCTCGGCCAGCTCCAGAATGTTGCGATAGCCCGAAGCGTTCCAGCGCGCCGCGACGCCGCTGCGCGCGAACGAGACCAGTGGGCCAGTGCCGGCATCGTCCGCCGGCGGATGCGGCGCGCGGATTGTTGCGCTGACGATGCCGGGATTGAGCGGCTCGCCGCCGTTGAAGATCTCGATATGCTGCCGCTCCGGCGCAACGCCATAGGCGACAAGCGCTGCCTTCATGTCGGCCATGAAGCGATTGGGCCCGCAGAGATAGAAGTCGGCATCTTGCGGCATCCCGACCACATCGAACATTGATAGAGACAGGTGCCCGGCGGCGTCAAAGTCATCGCCCGGTCTGTCTTGCGCGCCGGGTTGGCTGTAGCAGACATAGAGGCGGCCCCGGGGAAGCGCGCGTATCAGGCGCCGGACTTCGGCGGCGAAGGGATGATGCTGCCGGTCACGCGCGGCATGCAGCCACAGGATCGGCCGCGGCGAGCGCGCCTCCGCCAGCGCCGACAGCATCGCCAGCACCGGCGTCGCGCCGATCCCGGCGCTGAGCAGCACCACGGGCTGCTCGCCGAATTGCAGGATGAAGCTGCCGCGCGGCGAACTGACCTCGACGAGATCGCCGGTTCGGACATGGTCGCGCAGATAGGTGCCGGCGGCGCCATCCGGCTCGATCTTGACGCTGATGCGATGGTATTCGGTCGACGGCGGACCAGATAGCGAGTAGCTGCGCAGCAGCGGCTGACAATCGCCCGCCGGCCGCAGCCGCAGCACGACATACTGGCCGGGTAGGGTCGACGGCAGCTTCCGGCCGTCCGGATCGCGCATCGTCAGCGAGAGGACATCGGCGGATTCCTGCTCGATCGCGGTGATCGCTAGCGGGTGAAATCCCGGCGCAACCGGATGCGCGGCCGATGCAGGCGCAAGCCCCGCATTGCCGCTTGCGTTGCCGGTCGCCTGGCCCTTGAGCAAGGCCTCCAACGACCAGCGCCATCCCGGCGAAAGCGCTCCGATCCGCAAGGCGCTCTCAAGGCGCTCGCGCGGATGCTCGGACGAATAGAGCAGGGCATTTATCTCGGCGACGGTCATGCGCTCGTCCGCCCCGCCGACCTTGACGATCGCGTCGCCGGCGCCGACCTCGCCTTCGGCGAGGACGCGGAAGTAAAAGCCCGGCCGTCCGCTCGAGGTCAGCAGGGCCGGCATCCGCGGCTCGCCGACCCGGATGCCCACGCGATAACAGGTCACCCGTGGCTGCGTGACCTCGAACAGCGCGCTGCCGATGCTGTAGCGGTCGCCGATGCACACGGCATCGTCCGACAGGCCTTCGATGGTGAAGTTCTCGCCGAACTGGCCGTGGACGAAGTCAGTGCGCTGCAACTGATCCTGCCAATGGCGATAGGATTCGATCTGGTAGACGAACACGGCGCGCATCTCCCCGCCATGACCGGCGAGGTCGCCCTGGCCGTCACCGGCAAGGTTGAGCCGACCGACCTTGCAGCGGCCCTGCACCGGATCCTTCCAGATCCCGGTATGCACCGTGCGGCCCCTCCACGCGATGTCGCGCGGCAGTCCGACATTCACCGACAGCAGTCGCGCCATATCCAGCTCCGCTTCAGATGGCTCAGCCTCGCGGCCCGCGGCGACCACGCGTTGCGCGCGTTTCTCACGCGCGGGCAAACTCTTCGACATCGAGGTTGCGGTCGGGACCGTGCGGCACCACCGACTGACCGGGCTCGAGATGAAGCTGAACGCCGTCCAACTGGACCGTGACGACGTCGGGCTCGAATGAGACCATGTTGGCGATGCGGCGCACCTCGAGATAGGGGTCGGGATACGACCAGGCCGCTTGCCGCGCGTCGCCGATGGAGAAGTAGCTGCAGAGCCCCTTGTAGGGGCAGAAGGTCTGCAGCTTGACCGGCACAAGCGCCGCTTCGTCGATGTCCTCGCGCGGAACGTACCAGCGCGGCGCGAAGCCGGACTCGTAAAGCACCAGCGGCCGCTTGGTGTCCGCGACGACGCGGTCGCTGTGGCGAACCACGAGATTGCGCGAAGCCTGGCGAATGTCGATGCGGTGGTAGGGATCGGCGGCGTGGCCGACGATCCTCTCGTCCTCCTCATAGAATGCATCCATCCCCCGCCATGCGAAGGCGATGCGCCCCTGCAGATCGCTAGCGTGGGCCGGCAGGTCGGTGTGCTGCCACGCTCCGCGCGCCGCAACGTGCTGCGCGTCGGCGCAGACGCTGTACCAGGAGGTAGCTCCGAGATCGGCATGCTGAGTGACCTGCTCGACGCGCTCGAGCACGCCCGGCGCGATATCGGCCTCAGGGAAGTAGGCGACCGGATAACGGGCCGGCTCGAACAGGAGCAGGACGTTTTCGCTGTCTGCGACCCAGGCGCCGCCGAAACGCACCCGCATCCGCCGCCGCTGCCGCTCGATGTAAAGCAATCGCTTCGGCAATGGTTCGGGCACGATGAATCGGCCGACCGCGCCCGGTGACAGCGGACCTTGTTGCCAGGACAATCCCATGAGTTTCTCCTAATGCTCGAGGCCCTGAGACATCTTATGTTGCCCCCCATGTTCACCCAAGAATTCGTTGATGGCTTTCGCGATTTCAGCGCAGTGCGTCTCCAGCGCGAAGTGGCCGGTGTCGAAGAACCGAACCGTTGCCTCCGGAATGTCGCGCTTGAATGCTTCGGCGCCGGCCGGGAGGAAGAATGGATCGTTCTTGCCCCACACCGCCAAGAATGGTGGCGTGTATGTCCGGAAATATCGTTGGAACGAGGGATACAGCGCGATATTGCTTTTATAGTCGCCGAGAAGGTCGAGCTGAATTTCATCTGCTCCGGGACGTGCCAAGTAGAAGTTGTCAAGATTCCGACCGTCCGGCGACACGATCGAAGGATCTGGCGCGCCCTGCGCGTACTGCCAAGCCGTCGTTTCGGGCGTGAGAAATGCGCGAAGCACTTCGCGGTTCGCTTGCGACGCGTTCTCCCAGTACGCCCGGATCGGGGCCCACCCATCACTGAGGCCCTCTTCGTAAGCATTCCCGTTCTGCGAGACGATCGCCGTGATCCGTTCTGGGCGTCGGACCGCCATTCGAAAGCCGGTGGGCGCACCGTAATCGAAAACGTAGAGAGCGAAGCGATCGAACTCGACGATCTCCGTAAAGCGCTCAATTACCCGAGCTATGTTCTCGAACGTGTAAAGAAACTTTTCTCGCTCCGGCATCTCGGATTGGCCGAAGCCGGGAAGGTCCGGCGCGATCACGTCGAATCTTTCGGCAAGGAGAGGAAGCAGATCGCGGAACATATGACTTGCGGTCGGAAAACCGTGCAAGAGCAGCAGCTTCGGCGCACCGACATTCCGCGCTTCGCGATAGAAGATACTGATGCCGCTAACTTCGACTGTCTTGTATCTGACCGGACTCATCAGACCCTCCTATTATCCGCGCTGGACTCAGGTAAACGAATAGACAAAGGCAGATCAGCGCCATGCCTGCGATCGGATAGCGGAGCGCTACAATTCCCGCGGCGGCGAACACCGCCAGCGTCGCAAACGAGCGGATACGCATCATCGATCGGGCTCTCGGCTCAACCTTGTGGGGGGCGGACCTATCCACGGCCTCCAAGCACAGCAATAGATAAGTCACATTCACTAGGAAAAAGTCGCCTGCGTAGAAGGCGACCGGCACGGCGCCCAATCGGGTGCTCGCGATCCAGGCGGTGGCGAAAGGGATCAACGAGACAGCGAACAGATGCGCGAAATTTGACCAAATTAGGCGTTGAGATGCCACATCAGGAAACCGCAAAAGGTGATGATGATTTACCCAAACGATTGCGATGAAGATGTAGCTGATTGTGTAGCTGATGGCCGTCGGCCATAATTCCAATAACGCTGCAAAGCTCGCCTCCCTTGGAGGGTGGAGTTCCAGAACGAGGATCGTGATGATCACGGCGAACACGCCATCGGAGAAGGCGTTCATCCTCTCGGGCGTCACTGCCGGTTCATTCACCATCGCGTCACCGCTAATCGCTCGCCGGAAAGTGGCCATCGATTCGTGTCAACCAAGCGTCTTCATCCAGGTTGCGATGGCGCTGCCGATCTCGTCGGGCGAGTCCTCCTGGACGAAGTGGATTCCCTTGACCGTCACTTCGGTCTGCCTGGGCAAGCTTTGAGCCAGTTCAAGAACCTTGGGACTTGCCAAGATTCCACCGGGCTCGGCCTTGATAAATAGCTTCGGTACGCTGCTTGATTTCAGCCAGTCAGCATAAGCGTCCACTATTGCAGTTACGTCGGCAGGATCGCCTTCGATAGGGATCTCTCGGGGGAAGGTCAGCGTCGGCCGTCGACCCTCGCCAGGTCGGGCAAATGGCCGTCGGTATTCTGCCATCTCCTCTTCCGAGAGTTTGCGCAGTATAGCCCCCGGCAAGATCTTCTCGACGAAGAAGTTGTCTTGCAGGACCATCTGCTCGCCAGCCTCGGAGCGCAACGCTTGCAAGACCGAGCGCATTCCAAATTTGTCCCAGTGGTCCCAATACTGCCTTCCTAATATGGCCTCCATATACGCGATACCCTTCACGGCATCGCGGTGGTTATTCGCCCAGTCGAAGCCGAGGGCCGACCCCCAGTCATGGATGATAAGAAGCACGCGCTGGCGCACGTTCAGCGCCTCGAGCAGAGCTTCGAGGTGACGGCGGTGCTCGACGAAGCGATAGGAATCACGCCCACTGGAAGGCAACTTTTCGGAATCGCCCATCCCGATCAAATCGGGGACGATGCAACGTCCCAGCGGCTCGAGATAGGGTATCACATTCCGCCAAAGATAGGATGACGTGGGATTGCCGTGCAGGAACACGATCGGATCGCCATTCCCAACTTCAACGTACGCCATCTCATGGCCCAGGATACTCCGGCGCTTTTTTTCGTAAGGGAACCCTGCGGATATCATGACTGCTTCTCCGGATGAGTTCCGGGCTGCTGCTGCCCGCCGTGCGAAGTGAAAAACATGCGGAACGTTCATCTTCCTGCCATGGCAGGGCTGTGTTAGCTTGCCGCCAGCCAAAAAAACGTCCGATGCTCCCTGCCGTACACGGCCATCGTTGGAGCGAGCGTTGGAGTAATCGTGGAAATGGCAAGTCTGTCGGCGGATCGGGTGCTGTTGCTGGGGCCACTGCAGGTCATCCAGAATGGTGTCCCTTTGAACCAGCCGCCTTCCCGCAAAGTGCGGGCCCTCCTCGGTTACCTGGCGATGGCGCCTCGGCCTGTCTCCCGCGAAAAGTTATGCGATTTGCTTTGGGACGTCGCGGACGACCCCCGAAGCGAGTTGCGCTGGTGCCTTTCCAAGCTCCGCGCGCTCCTTGACCGGCCAACGGCGAACCGGATTGTCGCCGACCGATATGAGGTCTGGATCGATAGCGGTTCGCTGGACGTGGACGCCCAGTTGGTCGCGCGACGTGCGCAAAAGACGCTGACCGACTCTTCACCGGGCGAGCTTCGGTCGCTGTTGGAGTTGTTCAGGGGGGACTTTCTCGAGGGCCTGTCTGTCGACGGAGCTCCATCGTTCGAAAACTGGCTCGCCGGCCAGCGGCACCGCTTCAGTCAGATGCGCCAACAGCTTCTCGAACGGCTCAGTTCGGTCCTACCGCCGGAGAGCGACGATCGTATCGAATTCCTGCGAGAATGCATGGAAGTGGCCCCGTTCGACGAAGCGGTTCACCTCGAACTTGTTCGCTCGCTTCTCCGCCGTGGCCTGTATGAGGAGGCCCAGCGCCAAATCAACGCATCCGTAACACGCTTTCGGATCGAAGGCATCGACTCGGGATCACTCAAGGAAGCTTTCGCGGCAGCACGACGAGTTATGTCGAAGCCGGACGTCGTGAGCTTAGTCGACACCCCTCGCTTAGATGCTATTTCAAACTCACCGGCAACGAACGCGCGGGGGCCTGCGCTGCTTTTGCTCCCTTTCACAGCAGCCCCGGAATGCAAAGCGGATGCCAATAGCATCACTAGCGACATCATCTTTGGCTTTTCGAAATTGCGAAGTTTTAGCGTTATTGCTCAAGGAACGGCTTTGTCGCTCCGGAGCTTGACGCCCGGAACGGCTGCCGCTCTGGTGAATGCTCAATATGTGTCATCCGGCCATTTGCGACGCGACGGAAAAGGTTATGTTGTTTCAGTGGAGCTAATCGACCCCAAGACTGATCGTATCTTTTGGGTCGATGAGTTCAGGTGCAATGCTGAGGAGTCGTTTGCGGCACCTCCCTTGTTGGCCGCGCGCATCATCGCGGGTCTCGATGCCGAGATTCATGTTATTGAGCGAAACCGCGCGCTGCTTGTCCCACCGGCCTCTCTCGATGCGTGGCAAGCGTATCATCGGGGTCTTGCCAGCATGTCTCGCTTTACAAGCGACAGCAATCGCGAAGCCCAGTCCTTCTTCAAAAAGGCGATCGCTATCGATCCGACTTTCTCGAGAAGCTACGCTGGATTGTCCTTCACGCATTTTCACAATGCATTTCATTTGAACGTGCGTGAATCCGAACGCGAGATCGCTTTAGCATTCGAAGCGGGGGGAGAAGCAGTTTTGGCGGATCCCAGCGACCCGGCCGCACATTGCGCACTCGGTCGAGCGCAATGGCTCGCGTACGCCCACGATGACGCCATCCGGGACCTTAATCAATCCGTTCGATTGAGTCCCAACTATGCTTTTGCCCACTATTCCCTTGCGTTCGTGCAAGCTCAGACGGGTGATCCCAGGAACGCGATAGACGCCGCCGACATCGCAGCTCGTCTCAGCCCATTCGATCCGATGATGTTTGGGACACATAGGGTGCGGACGTTCGCATTGCTTCGTCTGGGCAAAGTTGAAGAGGCGGCTCGATGTGCCAAATTTGTCGGGCAAAGTGCCGGCGATCATGTTCATGCGCATGCCGTGTCGGCGCTGACGCTTGCGGCAGCCGGACGCCTAGACGAAGCTCGCGCAGAGCGTCGACGCATCAGCGACTTACGGCCGGATTATAGCTTTAGGCAATTCAAAGAGGTGCTTCACATGCTCGACGATCTTACGGATATTTACAAGAAGGCCGCAAGGCTGCTTGAAATACCTGAGTAAGTCAAAATGCCTGCTGGGCAAAATCTGACGTGACGTTCGTTGTTTTCCGTGGCTCTACCACTTTCCTCCTATCCCATTAGGCTCGTCTTTTCGGAACCCGTCACTTGATTGTCGACTGCCGACCTGCACGTTGCGCTTCGGCAATGCGTGATCGAAAGATCGCACGGTATCGTGAACTGAAGTTTCTGCAGCGTTCGTAACATGTGGGCCTACGCGCACGTACAGCCAGCATCCATAATATGGGAGCGGCGAGATGCGAGAGCTGACGAGAACCACCTTCAACATTGCAGAAGCTGGAGCGGGGTCCTATCGACTTTTGGCCGTCCTGCGCTGGGTCATGGTGGTGATTTTCGTGTCCTTCGGCATGCAGAAGTTTACCCTGCAGTCGGCTCAGGGCATCGAGCAGTTCATAAGTAACAGTCCGCTAGTTTCCTGGTTATCGCTCTTCGGCTTTAGGGGGAAGCTTATGTCCTTGGCGTAACCGAATTTGTCATCGCACTGTTGCTGGCTGCTGGCGCATTCATTCCGGTACTGTCGGCATTGGGATCGCTCATGGGGGTCGTCACTTTCATGGTGACCTGGTCGTTCTTCTTCACGACTCCCGGAGTCGTCAAATGGAGCATTTCAACGGACCCCATGGCGTGGAATTTGGCCGGCGAGTTCTTATTCAAAGACATTGTGCTGCTGTGCGTTTGCGCAGTGCTGCTTTTGGCATCACTGCCTCAGACCATCACGCGGCTGCGCGCCTAACCCCGCTTTTCCTCGTAGCCTTTTGACCAAGCCCCAATCTCCGCCTGGTCCACATTGCTGCGGTGGAGCGGCGCGTCGCGCTCGATCCTTCCTTCCGGGACGATACCGCCCTTTTGCGGCAGATTGTTTCTCTTTCTGCGCCGAACCGTACCAACCTCTTGTGCAGCTCAACCGAGATTCGCCAAGTCTTCTCCTTAAGATTGCGGTTCAGCACGCGGACGCACGCGCCTCTTTGATGGCTTGATCTGGCCGAAGACCGGCTTCGCCTCGATCGCCTGAGCCGCAACGCCGTTAATGCGACTTTCTTCCCCTGGGCTTACGCCCATTCCTCGCGAGGCAAGAAAGTCGCAACAACGGGTCCTCCGCTGCGCTCCGGCCCGCAAGCGGGTGCGTCGCCGATCGTCCTCGGCCTCTAGATCGCCATCGAGGCCGCGGTGGTCGCGGGCTCGAAACACAACAGGAGAAGTGACATGGCTAACATCGGTTCTTTCAAGAAGGTCGGCAACGATTTCCAGGGCGAGATCGTCACCCTGAGCCTGCAAGCCAAGGGCGTCCGTATCGTCGCCGAGACCAACCGATCCAACGACAACGCTCCCAGCCACCGCATCTACGTGGGCCGGGCGGAGATCGGGGCAGCCTGGTCGAAGCGCTCCGAAGAGGGCCGCGATTACCTCTCGCTCAAGCTCGATGATCCCTCGTTCAACGCACCGATCTACGCGAACCTGTTCGACGACGAAGGCGGCGAGGGCTACACGCTGCTCTGGTCGCGGCCCCGCAAGAACGGTGAGTAGACGCTCCGCCAAGCCCCGTCCGGTCCGCCGGGCGGGGCTTCTCAAATCCTACCTCGGCCGAAGATACCGACCGGTTGTTTTTAGGTCGTTGCGCCCATTTAAGGGAAATTTCGTTTGATGGGTCGCGCTCGGCGCGTTCTTCTGGGCCATGTTCGAGGCCTGATGCACGGCCGCCGATCCAGCAAGGCCGGATCGGCGGCCGTGACGCGTGTCCACGTCGGGCGCTCCCGGGCCGCCGGCCCGGCTCGCGGAAGTTCATGATCGAACTTTGGACACCTTCTCCTCAAGCAGATCTGCAGGCCGGACCCCTAAAGCTTGAGCAATCTGCCAGATTGTTAGCAATGTCGCGTTTTGCAGCCCTCGCTCCATGCTGCTTACGAAGGCCCGGTCGACGCCCATGCGTTCCGCCACGGCCTCTTGGCTCAAGCCAAGGGCCAGTCGAAATCGACGCGCGTTCGCTCCAAAGACCTTGCGAATATCCATCCGCAGGATAGGAAGCAATCGCGTATTTTGGCGCTACGTGTTATAATACGCGGAGCTGGATGTTGCAGGTTACGGACGGAGCTTCGATTGCTGAAAATGTGGGGAACGCGGCTTCTTGAACGCTCGCCCGAGCGCGTGGCATGCCATATGCTACAGCAGGGAACTGTTCGAGCCGGCAAGGCTTGCGTCTCGCGATTCGATTTTCAATCCCGCGCATATTGTAGCCTCTTATGTCGAAGCCACCGCTAGATCCTGACGTCGCGGATGTCGCGCCGAACGAGCCGGCGCTGACAGCCTATGACGAACAGCATGTCGTCACGTACGTTCGCCTTCTGCAGGCTGAGAGCGAAGGGGCTGACTGGATGGAAGTCGCTCGGATCGTGCTGCGTATTGATGCGGAGCGAGAGCCGGACCGTGCGCGGAGCGCATATCAGAGTCATCTTGCGCGCGCCAAGTGGGTGACTGAGCAGGGGCGGCTCTTGCGCGGCAGCGACTCAAAATAGAAGAAAATCGCCGACTGGCGGCTTGCACGCAGAACGATTTTCTTCCGTTATCCGGTGGTCATTCCAGTGCACCACGTGGTGCCAAACTAGGGGCTTCCTACAACCGCATCGTTCATACCTATTGCGCCGCAATCCTTGTTAGCTGCATGCAATGGGACGGAAGCAATGCCTGAATTCGACTGGCGGTCGCCGGATTCCTATAAGAGCCTACAAGACGCCGAAATCACTGACATCGCCTGGGAATGTCTTCGTCGCAACGCGGACTATCGACGCGACTTTGAGGCGATGATGGCTAGCGGCCCAGATGACGAAGCGACCACGGAGTTCAGGAGGAGGTGGGGCATCTGCTTTCGCCCATGACCCCCAGCGGTCCTTCGACGAGCAGATAATCTTTTGGGCGCCTGAGGTTCTAACGACCGTCGTTCCAGTCACGATCGCCTCGGCCGCCGATCGCAGTTCGGCTTCTCGGCCACTGCTCGACCTTACAGCGGGGCAGGTGCGCCGTGCCGCCGACGGCTGGCACATCGTGCTGCGCATCGGGGCGACGGATCACCGCGTCTGGTCCAAAGAGCCTCCTGTGCTCGGCGCGTCATACGCAGCCGAATTGCCGTTTGACGGCGATTTGGAAGCTCGCGCGTATGCAGCCCGACGGCTGTGGCGCGCGATGAATGGACGCGCGCCAGGTCCTGCATTGTACAAACTATCTAAACAGCGGCGCGAACGTCTGAGCGCCGCGATCCGTGCGCTCGATGCGCATACTGCGGGTGGCAGCTATCGCACTGTCGCCGAAGCGCTGTTCGGCAAAAAGAGCGTCCCTGATCGCGCCTGGAAGACGCACGATTTGCGCAATCGAACGGTCCGCCTGGTGAAGGGCGGCCTCGCGTTGGTACGCGGAGGTTACCGCAAACTTCTGCGGCCCGGCCGCAGGAACGAATAGCCCTCGGCCGAGGGGTATCGAAAATCATACCCTCAATACTCGGCATCCCCCTCCGAGATCGCGCTTCTCCATGATGACCGCACACACGCCGACGCCGCCATGCCCGGTGCGCTGTCACCTTGGAGTTCTCAAATGCCCGATCCCATGGCCGGAATGCCCCCGCGCTTCCTGCGTACACCGGAAGCCGCGCGTTACCTCGGCCTCTCCGGTCGTACGCTCGAGAAGCACCGCACGTACGGCACCGGGCCGACGTATCGGAAGATTGGCGGACGTGTCGTCTACGCCGTAGACGACCTGAAAGCCTGGGCCGACCTCGGTGCCAAGACGTCGACGTCTGATCCCGGCAAGGGGACCGTGCTGCCGGCCAAGAAGCATCCGGTGCTGCGCCCATACGCGGGCCAGGAACGTCGCTGATTGCCGCTTGAGAGCAGTGACGATGCGGCGCAAACACCATTCCGAGCGCGACCAGCTGGAGCTCTTTCGGGCGCTGCCCGGTGATCTCGCGCCGCGCGACGCGCAGGATCTGATGGCTTATCCGTTCTTCTCGCCCGCAAAAACAAAACGGGTTGTGCCGATCGATTTCCGCGCTGGTGCGATCGCGATTCGTGTCGAAACCGTGCCGGAACACGGCATGGCGACCATTTGGGATGCCGACGTTCTGATCTGGGCCGCTTCCCAGATCGTCGAAGCCCGTGACGCCGGCTTGAAGACGTCGCGCCTGATGGCTGCAACGCCCTATGAGATACTGACGTTTGTCGGCCGCGGCACCAGCGCGCGCGACTATGACCGGCTGAAGGCCGGTCTCGACAGACTTCAGTCGACGACCGTGCTGACGTCGATCCGGCAGCCGACAGAACGGCGACGGCATCGTTTCTCCTGGATCAACGAGTGGAAGGAGACGGCCGACGCAAATGGCCGGCCATTTGGGCTCGAGCTGATCTTGCCCGACTGGTTCTATGCCGGCGTCATCGATGACGCGCTCGTGCTCACGATCGACCGTGCCTATTTCGAGCTGACAGGCGGGCTTGAGCGCTGGCTTTATCGTCTTGTGCGCAAGCATGGCGGCCGCCAGGACGGCGGCTGGAGCTTTGACCTTGTGCATCTCCATGCCAAGTCCGGCATCCTCTCGCCGCTCAAGCATTTTGCTTACGACGTACGTCAGATTGTCCAGCGCCAGGCATTGCCCGGTTATCAGCTCCTGCTCACGCGCGATGCGAACGGCACCGAGCGGCTGAACTTCGCGCCAACGCCCGTCGATCCCCTAACAGCACGCCTGCGCCGGCGCGGTCTCATTCCAAGCTCGGAGGACAACCTGTGAATCAACTCGTGCTATCGGGGACCGCTATCCTCGTGCTATCGGGGACCCAATCCTCGTGCTATCGGGGACCGGAATCGAGCTTAAGAGCTTGTTTCTCCGCGCTTTCCAGCCGCTCTAACTTTACTAACCAGAAATCCTTCGGATTTCTTCTAACGGACCAGGCCGAAAGTCGCATTGGAGGCGTCCGGCAACAGGGTGCCGTCAGTCCTGCTTGCCTTCGCAAGCAGCCCGCGATCTCCACCGAGCCTCGAGCTCACGGTTGCCCGTTCCAGCTTCAGGGAGCGGCGCTATGAGCGATCTCACCGAAGTGGAAGTGCTGTGGCTCGAGAAGCGGATCGAAAACCGCATTCGGTTCGGCCGTATCGTCAAGGAACGGAAGCTGGATCGTCACCGGCGTGTCCTGTCATTTGCACCCGGCAGCATCCTTGCCTTCGTCCGGTGGACCTCCAACGACTTTGGGACAATCATTTCGCGGATAGACATCTTGCGCGCGGTCGCGCCAGGACAGCGCTGCACGACTGTCCCTTATGTGACACCCGGCGGAGAGATTCTGCTGCGCCTCTCTGGCTGGCCGAAGGTCGAACGCGTGCTGCAGATGACCGATGCCGTCGAGGCACTCGGCATCGATCCCGCCGACGTCGCACCTGATCACTGGCATCACGTTCATAATCGCCTGTCCGTCAACGAGAACCCCCGTCCCTACACCAAGGTACGCCATCAGGCCTGGCTTCACCGTCAGAGGGTAATGCGATGACAGGCCGCCTGAAGACGGTGATCGTGACGTTTGGCGCTGCTGCTGCGCCGGTCGCGACAATCGCTCTGGAACCGCTTCCGCTCTACATCTGGAATGCATCCGCGAGCGTTCCTATCGGTCTCTATCGTTTACGGCCGACGTCGTGCTTCCATGTCACGGAACTGCTCGCCGTCGAGCCGCCGGAGCCGCTCGCGACCTTCCTCCACCTGAACGGCTATCTGCCTCTTGGCGTCCCCATGCTCAAACGGGTCTTGGCGCTGCCCGGGCAAACGGTCTGCAGAGTCGGTCTCACGATTTCGGTGGATAGCATCGTGGTCGGCGAGGCGCGGGATCGCGACGGACGCGGTCGGCCGCTGCCGAAGTGGCAGGGCTGCCGCGTCGTCGGCGAAGGCGAGCTATTTCTCATGAACTGGCAGTCAGACGACTCTCTTGACGGCCGGTATTTTGGATTTCTTCCGGCATCGGCCGTGATCGGCCGTGCGCTCCCAGTATGGACGTGGGAGGAGTGATCGTGCGTATTCCACGTGTTCGCTGCACCATTCCTCTGTTCGATCGATTGCGGGACCATTCATCCCTGCCGATCGATCTCTGCAAGACCGGCGCGCGCGGCGCCGGTCCACGGCGGCCGAACGGCCGGCGCGAAGCAGCTCTGCCCTGGACGGGCGCGAGCACGACGGCATGCTTGGCTCGGCTGGGCGGGCGTGTTTGGGCTATCGTGCTCATCTGCGCTGTGTCGTACGGTGCCGCTGTCGCCGAGAGCGAAGCGGCCGCTGTCCGAGCGGTCACTCATATGAGCAACCAATTTGGGGTTTTCGTCGACGAAGCCTCAGAGCGCTTTTCAGTTCCGGTGAACTGGATTGGTTCGGTCATCAACGTCGAAAGTGCTGGTGAGGTGCACGCCAGATCGCCAAAAGGAGCAATGGGCCTGATGCAAATCATGCCCGCGACCTGGGCGGAACTCCGCGAGCGCTATAATCTCGGCAGCGATCCCTACGACTCGCGCGACAACATTCTGGCAGGCACAGCCTATCTGCGTGAACTGCTCGACCGATATGGTTCGCCTGGCGTGTTTGCCGCGTACAATGCGGGACCAGCTCGCTACGAAGAGCATCTCGCAGGCGGTTCTTTGCCAAACGAGACGCGAGCGTATGTGGCCAAACTTGCAACTCTGCTCGGGATAGAGTTGCGTGCGACGTGGACCACCAGCCGGCAGTTATCGACAGCTGCAACGTTGTTCGTCGCGCGTTCCGATCTGATGAAAACACGCGATCGGTTGCCGGCGCTCATTCCTTCGAGCGGCGCCACGACTGCAATCTCAATGCACGAAGTGTCGCGCATGGTCCCTCGGTCTATTGGCGTGTTCGTCCCTCGATCGGATGCGGGAGCACCGCAATGACCAGGTGTGCGGGTTCGATAATAACGTGCTGATGGCATACGGGCGATGCCTTCGGCCCGCGCGCTACTCGTCGCTTCGCTCCTCACCGAGCCACCCTTCGGGTGTCTCGGCCCTTCGGGTAACGATCGCTATCGCAAGCGCTCGCAAACGGGGAGCTTCGCAAGTCAACTGCCAAGTCGCGGCGGCTCTTTCGCGATGAATCGGCCACGAGCCGACGTGTTCGGGCAGGCGCTATTGGAGGATCCACCGCAATGACCCGAACTGTATTTTGTCGCAAATCGCCGCGAGTACCGAGAGTCTGCCTTGGAAGTTGGGCCCTGGGAATCAGCGACCGGGAGAACACGACGTATGCGTCCGGGGGCTGCACATGACGTCGGGCCTTGAAGTGCCTAACGGCCGGCCATGGCAATGCTCCGACTCAGAGAACTCTTACTCTGTGCGGGACTCAGCTATGGCAGCTTCCGCCTTCGCGATCACGGCTTCGGCACGCTCTATCGCGGCACGGAATTCCTCGCTCTTCCAAGTATCAACCGAATGGCCGTCGTCGAACGACTCGTCTGTGGCGTCTTGCGCGCGTGAGACCAACTCACGAAGCGCCGCAATGGCCTCGGAGAGCAACTTGGCATCCGCCCCGTTTCGGGAAGACTGCGTCACCTCTATAACCCCATCAGATCGCAAGTTCGAAACGTCGTGTAGTATCGTTACGAAGGACGATAATTGCAATTGCCCGCGGTCGCATCTTCGTCGTTTGGCGAGCGTCTGGCTTTGCTCAGGCGTTGGCGGCGGGTCCCGCGGAGCCCCAGTTCCACGGCAGAAGTTCGTCGAGGCGGTTGATGGGGTGTCCGCCGACCATGCGCTGCAGCACGTCGCGCAGGTACGCGTAAGGCTCGACGTCGTTGAGCTTGCACGTCTCGATCAGCGAACAGAGAATTGCCCATCGGTCTCCGCCGCCGTCGCTACCGGCGAAGAGGTGGTTCTTGCGGCCGAGCGCCACAGGTCGGATTGCCCGCTCGACGGGGTTCGTGTCGAGTTCGATGCGACCGTCATGCAGGAAGCGGGTCAATCCATCCCACCGCGACAGCGCATACCGGATCGCTTCGGCAAGCGTGCTGCTGCCGGGCACGCGAGTAAGCTGCGCCTCGAGCCAAGTATGCAGGGCCTGCGCGACCAGCTTGGAGAAGGAGCGCCGCTCAGCGAGCCGATGTGCAGACGACTTCCCACGGACGCGGGCTTCAATGGCATAGAGTTCGCCGATCCGGCGCAACGCTTCCGTCGCTATGGGCGAACCGGTGGCCTCGGCAACCTCGTAGAACTTGCGTCTTGTATGGGCCCAACATGCCGCGAGCATGACGTCGCCGTTGCTGGTCAGTTGCTCGAAGCCCGCATAGCCATCGACATGCAGGACACCTTTGAAGCCCGCCAGGTGAGATACCGGACGTTCGGCCTTTCGGTCGGGTGCGAACAAATAGACTGCCGCTGGCGGTTCAGGTCCGCTCCAGGGCCGCTGCTCGCGGGCGTAGACCCACAGGCGTCCGGTCTTGGTGCGTCCTCTTCCCGGATCGAGTACCGGGATCGGCGTGTCGTCGGCGAACAGATGGTTGGAGGCAAACACGTTCTTGCACAATCGCTCGTGCAGAACTTCCAGCCACCAGCATGCGCCGCCGACCTATCCGGCCAGCGTCGAGCGGCCGAGATCGACGCCGTGCCGGGCGAAGATTTGCGACTGCCGATAGAGCGGCGTGTGATCGCAATATTTGCTGACCAGCACGTGGGCGAGCAGGGTTGGAGTCGCCAATCCACCGGCGATCGGCCGCTCCGGCGCAGGTACCTGGGCAACCTTACCGCAGGCTCGGCAGCGCGTGATGCGTATCACGCGAAGCTGCGCCGGCACCCAGTCCAGCATCTCGCTGACGCTCTCGCCGATCGCATGCAGCGCGCCACCGCAGCAGCTGCAAGCCTCACCATCGACGTCAAGCAGAATGTCCTTGCGCGGCAGGTGGTCGGGCAGCGCCTTGCGCCGCGACGGTGCCTCGGGCGGCTCCGTTACAATGGCCGGCCGGCTTTCCTCAATGCGGCCGATATCGCTGTCGATATCTTCCAGAGTGAGCGCGAGCTGGTCGGGATCAAGGCGTTCGGAGCGACGCCCGAACTGCGCTCGCTGGAGCTTCTTAATGATTGCCTGAAGGCGCTCGATCTCACTGTCCCGATGCTCGACGGTCGCGGCGATGTCGCGCACCAAACGATGCAGAAGCGTCGTATCCGACGGCAGATTGTTGAGATCGAGCTGCATGTCCGATTCTACTCGAACATGCCGATTCGAAGAAGCAACTTCGCTATATTCTATGCGGGTTTCTGCGATTCAACCCGCGATGGCGGGGCGCCATCGACGCTCAGGTGTGCGCCAATCGATGCCCTCGATCAGCATCGCAAGCTGCGCCGGAGAGAGCGTCACGGTGCCACCCGGATCACTCATTCTAGGCCAGATGAAGCCACCTTGATCGATCCGCTTGGTGAACAGACAGAGTCCGTTGCCGTCCCAGAACAGGATCTTCAGTCTGCTCGCATTCCTACCGCGGAAGGCAAACAGGTGGCCGGAGAACGGATCCTTCTTGAGGTGTTCCTGAACGAGCGTAGCGAGCCCATCCAGGCCCTTGCGCATGTCGGTATATCCCAAGGCCAGATGCACCTTCACCCCGGCCGGCACGATCATCATCGTGCTATCTCCTGCTCGTTGACGTGTCGACGGACTGCATCCGGATCGCTGCCGATCGGTGCAAAGACACGTCGACCGTCGTCCAATTGGACAACCCTCATGCCGTCGGGCGGCTGCAACAGATCGTTCAGGACGAGCGTTCCCGGGTGCGCTCCGGTAACTTTCACAGCCACCAACTTCGCTCGCGCTCGCTTGCCGAACCCGAACTGTACCCGCCAACGGAACAGCATGCTGCTGACGATGCCGTGGCGCCGGCAAACCTCGGCGGCGGTGGCGCCGGGGTGTTCGGACTCGCGCACGATCTCCAGCTTTTCCTCGTCACTGAAGCGACGTCGGTTGGCAAATCCATCGCTGGGCGGATCAGCTGTCGGCGCATCTGTCAAGCGCGTTTCGGCGGCTGACTCCTTAGCAGCGCTGCTAGCACTAGTGCTTATTAGCGGACGGGCACTCGGATGAAGGTGCGTTCGCCAGTCGATTTCCACTTCATTGGCGTCGATCAAATCGCGCCACCGCCTCAGGCTGTGCTGCGATATGCCATGTGCCCGGGAATATGCTTGCATGCTCAGTCCGCACCATCTCATCGCTTCGACGTGCATCGCCCAGAACGCTTGCACGGCTCTGCAGCGCTGGTCCGTCGACACCGGACTCCGCTTCTTGCGGAGCTGCTCCCGACGTTCCTCTCGACGCAATTCCGCACGTATTTTCAGGGCTTCGGCGTCAATCAGATGCCGCAGCCAGCGATCGAATGTGCCGCCGGAGAGACGATGCTGACGACAATATTTGCGTTTGCTGAGACCGCTCCGTCGCCACGCTTCAACGTGCACCGACCAAAAAGAACGGAGCGCCTCGTTCTTGAAATATTCCGTACCCACCGGAGATCCTCCAATGC
This sequence comes from Bradyrhizobium sp. 139, assembly GCF_023074175.1. GTDB lineage: Bacteria > Pseudomonadota > Alphaproteobacteria > Rhizobiales > Xanthobacteraceae > Bradyrhizobium. Next base: position 37,182 of record NZ_JADPKS010000130.1, on the reverse strand, counting down.
AGCAAGGAACCCGATATGGAACGACAACGCACTCTCGGAAAGTCGTGCAGGATTCGGACGCTTACAACACGACGGCAGGACGGCGAGATAAAAGGGGCTCGCCGGTCGAACCGCAAGCCATTGGCATGGCTTGGGTTCTACCGTGCCGGTCGGTCGGGGCGCGTGCCGCGCTTTGCATTTTGATGAATGCAATCAAAGGCGTTTTCAGCACCGTGTGCGCTTTTGATCGCTGGGAGGCCCTGCTGTGAGCGTGGGTGACAGCGACCTGCGTATTCGGCCTGGGCGTATCCGCAGTACCCGCGCGCCGAAGCCCAAGAGCTTCATCAACCAGGTGCTGCGGGCGGCGAAGAAAGCGGGGCACACTTCGGGTCAGACCGCGGCCGGCAGGCGTTCGACGGCCTACGGGCGCTCGACGTTTGGCCGCGGCCGGCTGTCCTTTGGTCGCGCCAGATTGTTCAGCCCGACGCGGCGCGTCGTTGTGAAGGCGCGTGTTGTCCGACACAAGGGACGGGCCTTCCGCTCAGCACCACTAACGGCTCTCCTCTCGTATCTGAAGCGTGACGGCGTGACCCGGGATGGTGAGCGCGCCGAGATGTTCGATGCCGGCAGCGATCGCGCTGATGGAGCGGCTTTCGCAGAGCGGTGCAAGGACGACCGGCATCATTTCAGGTTCATCGTCTCGCCAGAGGACGCCGGCGACATGACGGACCTCAAGGCCTTCACCCGTGATCTCGCCAGGCAGATGGAGGTCGATCTCGGCACGCGGCTCGACTGGGTGGCCGTCGATCACTGGAACACCGACAACCCTCACGTCCATCTTCTTGTTCGCGGAGTCGATGCGGAAGGAGCCGATCTGGTGATCTCCCGCGACTACATCAGTCGGGGCCTGCGCTCGCGCGCCGAGGAACTGGTCGCCATCGAACTGGGGCCAAGGCCGGAGCACGAGGTCCGCAGTTCGCTGGAGAGGGAAGTCACGGCAGAGCGACGGACGCGGCTCGATCGGGAGATCCGGCTGGCGGCAGATGAGACCGGCTATATCGATCTTCGCCCGGAGCATCCCGCCAAGTCAGATCCCGAGATCCGCCGCCTGATGGTCGGTCGTCTTTAGCACCTAGAGAAGATGGGCCTTGCTGCATCCGCCGCGCCGGGGGAATGGATGGTTGGGCTCGAGGCTGAGCGCAGCTTGCGCGACCTCGGCATGCGCGGCGACATCATCAAGACCATGCATCGCGTCTTTACCGAGCGCGGGGAAACGCGCGGGGTTGCCGACTTCGCCATCGAAGGTGGACAACCAACGTCCCAGATTGTCGGACGGTTGGTCGATCGAGGATTACATGATGAGCTGACTGGCGAGGCCTACGCCCTGATCGACGGAACAGACGGACGTGCGCACTACGTGCGCTTCCGCGGGGTCGAGGCCTTCGAACATGTGCCGCCGATCGGCGGTATTGTCGAAGTACGGCGCTTCGGTCAAGCCGACGAGCCGCGACCGACCGTGGTGCTCGCAACCCGTTCCGATCTCGATCTCGGTGGCCAGATCACCGCGAAAGGCGCGACTTGGCTCGACCACAGGCTGGTTGAACGCGATCCCATACCGCTCGCCATGGGCGGATTCGGCCGCGAGACCCGTGACGCCATGGAAGCCCGTACCGAGCATCTGGTTCAGGAAGGTCTGGCTCGGCGGCAGGGCCAACGCATCATCTTGCAGCGCGACCTTCTGGACACCTTGCGCCGACGTGAACTCGGCGAGATCGCCGCAAAAGTCTCGGCCGACACTGGCTTGCCTCATGTGAACGCCGCCTCTGGAGAGCACGTGGCGGGCACGTATCGCCAGCGGCTGACGCTTACCTCGGGACGCTTCGCCATGATCGATAACGGGCTTGGGTTTCAGCTCGTGCCTTGGTCGCGCGAGCTCGAACAGAAGCTCGGCCAGCACGTCACCGGCGTCGTGAAGGACGGCGGTGGCATCGAGTGGGGCTTTGGCCGCAAGCGCGACCTCGGCCTTTAGCATTCTCTCCAATTAGTTGCGGAAAGGGGTTCGGGATGTCCGGAACCAAAATCCTCTGGGGACAGGTAACCGTTGTCGGCCTGATCGTCTTGCTTGCGATCTGGGGAGCAACCGAATGGACAGCCTGGCGGCTCGCCTGGCAGCCGGAGCTCGGGCGACCCTGGTTCGAGCTGTTGGGCTTCAAGGTCTATTATCCGCCGGTCTTCTTCTGGTGGTGGTTCGTCTTTGATGCCTATGCCCCTCAGGTCTTTGTTGAGGGCGCCTTTATCGCGGCGTCCGGGACATTCATTTCGCGATCGCGGCGGCGATCGGCATGTCGGTGTGGCGGGCGCGCGAGGCCAAGAATGTCGAGACCTATGGCTCGGCGCGCTGGGCTGATGAGGAAGAGGTTCGAGCAGCCGGACTTCTCGGTCCGGATGGTGTGGTGCTGGGCAAGCTCGACCGCGACTACCTTCGTCACGATGGCCCGGAACACGTGTTGTGTTTTGCGCCTACCCGATCTGGCAAAGGTGTCGGCCTCGTTGTTCCTTCGCTGCTGGCCTGGCCCGGTTCAGCCATCGTTCACGACATCAAGGGCGAGAACTGGCAACTCACCGCCGGCTTCCGTTCGCGGCACGGCCGCGTCCTGTTGTTCGACCCCACCAATCCAAAGTCCTCAGCCTACAATCCGCTGCTCGAGGTTCGCCGCGGGGAATGGGAGGTTCGCGACGTTCAGAACGTGGCCGACGTTCTGGTCGACCCCGAAGGCTCGCTCGATAAGCGGAACCATTGGGAGAAGACCAGTCATTCGCTCCTGGTCGGCGCCATACTCCACGTCCTCTATGCCGAGGCCGACAAGACCTTGGCTGGCGTCGCCGCCTTCCTGTCCGACCCGAAGCGGCCGATCGAAGCGACGTTGAAGGCGATGATGACCACCGCGCATCTTGGCGAGCAGGGTGCTCATCCCGTGGTCGCCTCGACCGCCCGCGAACTTCTTAACAAATCGGAGAATGAGCGTTCCGGTGTCCTATCCACCGCGATGTCGTTCCTCGGGCTCTATCGCGATCCCGTCGTGGCCCAGGTCACCTGCCGGTGCGACTGGCGGATCGCCGATCTGATCGCAGATAGCCGCCCCACGACGCTGTACCTGGTGGTGCCTCCCTCGGATATCTCACGAACCAAACCATTGATCCGCCTGGTGCTGAATCAGATCGGCCGACGTCTGACCGAGGACTTGCACGCCCGCGACCGCCGCCATCGCGTCCTGATGATGCTCGACGAGTTCCCGGCACTTGGGCGGCTTGATTTCTTCGAGTCCGCGCTCGCCTTCATGGCGGGATACGGCATCAAGAGTTTTCTGATCGCGCAATCGCTCAACCAGATCGAGAAGGCCTACGGGCCTAACAATGCCGTCCTCGACAACTGCCACGTCCGGGTCAGCTTCGCGACCAACGATGAGCGGACGGCCAAGCGCGTGTCCGACGCGCTGGGTACGGCGACCGAGATGCGGGCCATGAAGAATTATGCCGGGCATAGATTGAACCCCTGGCTGGGGCACCTCATGGTCTCGCGGCAGGAGACGGCGAGGCCACTCTTGACCCCTGGCGAGGTCATGCAGCTTCCTCCGCGAGACGAGATCGTCATGGTGGCGGGCACGCCGCCGATCAGGGCGAAGAAGGTGCGCTATTACGAGGATCGGCGGTTTACCGAGCGGGTCTTGTCGCCGCCAGATCCCGCGGCCGCCGGACGCTCATCGCGAACGGACGGGTGGTCGGCGCTCGGAACGCTGAAAGCAGCGGCACGTTCAACCGACAGTGCCGAAAGCGCCGCAGAGGACACGGCCAATAGCGGTCTTCGTCGAGAACCCGAACTCCCCGATCACGTTGCAATCGCCAAGGAGACGACCGAGCCTACGCCGGCAGAAGAATTTGCCGTTGTTCTTGACGACGACGAGGACGCGGTCCGCCAGTCTCGGCTCATACGCCAACAGATGCGCGGCGTTGTCCGCCAAGTCGCGCTTGATCCAAACGACGGCATGGAGCTCTGAGGCGTTATGCGCGACCGGATGAACGTCTATTTCCCGCCGGAACTTCTGAAGCAGATCACGGATCTTGCCGATCGCAAGAAGCTGTCTCGGTCCGCGATCGTGGAAGCAGCAGTCGCTTCGTTTCTGTCACCAGATGGAGCAGACAGACAAGAGGCGGCATTTACCCGCCGACTGGACCGGCTGTCGCGCCAGATGCAGAGGCTGGAGCGTGATGTTGGTTTGACGGCTGAAACCCTGGCTCTCTTCATCCGCTTTTGGCTGACAATCACGCCGCCATTGCCCAACGACGCACAGGCGGCGGCCCAACTCAAGGGTCGGGAGCGCTTTGAAGGATTTGTCGAAGCGCTCGGGCGTCGGTTGCAGAAGGGACAGAGCTTCCTGCGCGAGATTCCAGAAGATATCGTTCGTCAGGAGCCGGCAGCGAAACCTGGTTGAACCACGTCGACGAGCTATCTCGCCGGTCCTTCTTTTTCTACGCCAGCCTGCGACCGCAGCAATTTAGCCAAGCCGGCATAACGCTGGACGCGCTATCGGCTCGAATGAGTTGAACGAGCAAGAAGGGCCAGCATGAAAATCTCAATGGCATGGCGCCTCATCGCGCGCGTTTTTCTCCCGTTTGCTGCTGGATACTATCTTTCATATCTGTTCCGAACGATCAACGCTCTGATCTCCGGCCATCTCATCTCAGATACCGGGCTCGGTACTGCCGACCTCGGGTTGCTCACGTCAGTCTATTTCCTGGTGTTCGCGGCGGCCCAGATCCCCGTCGGCATTTTGTTGGACCGCTTTGGTCTGCGCCGGGTCCAGAGTGCATTGCTCTTAGTCGCTGCCGCGGGCGCAGGACTATTCGCGATGTCCGGAGGGTTCGTATCCCTTTTGGTTGCGCGAGCCATGATCGGCCTTGGGGTGGCGGCGGCGCTGATGGCTGGACTGAAGTCCATCGTTCTGTGGTTTCCCAGGGACGAGTAGCCTTGCTCAACGGCTACATGATCATGCTCGGGTCGCTTGGAGCGGTGACCGCCACGGTACCCGCCGAGCATCTCCTCGCCTGGATGGTGTGGCGACAGCTCTTTGAAGTCCTGGCGGCCGCAACCGGTGCCACGGCCGTGCTCATCTACGTCATTGTTCCTGAACGAGTCGTCATCCCGTCAATAGGATCAACCCCCCGTTACCCTTAGCTCCGTTTTTAGCGACAGGCGCTTTTGGCGAATTGCCCAGTTGTCAGCGACTTGCGTGGGATCGGCCTGGTCTCTGCAGGTTTTGTGGGCGGCGCCGTGGTTCACGGAAGTAGAGGGATTTGATCGTGCCGGTCTTGTCGGACAGCTGTTCACAATGTCGATCGTACTTTGCGGCGGCGCCTGGCTGTTCGGTACCACGGTCCGTTGCATTAGACGAAGGGGAGTGGGGGCCGATATTGGCTTTTGTCGCGGTCCTGTTCATCGCAGCCCAGCTTGTCTTGATCCTGCGGGTGCCCGTGCCATCCATTTTACCGTGGTCCGTCGTCGCAATTGTGGGAACAGCGACCGTGGTCAGCTTCGCGGCAATAGTGGATTACTTTCCGCCAGAACTCACCGGTCGCGCCAATGGCGCCTTGAACGTCCTGCATTTTGGTTGGGCATTTTTGGCCCAATACGGGACGGGTGTGGTTTTGCAACAATGGTCCATAGATGATGGTCATAGATCCATTGCGGCCTATCAAGTCGCGTTCGGTCTCAATGTTGCACTTCAGATCGCGGCTATGGCCTGGTTCGCGCTACCAGGGCTCGAATCTTTCACTGTGCCGATGGTTTCTATTCCTTCCATCATGCCGATCGGTGCTTTCGACCCCGTCGAAGCAGGCATCTTCTGCGAACAAGCCGATGACGATGCAGAGTGGTGAACTGCGCCCGCAACGGGCCGATGCATACGAGTAGGCATCAACAGCAGTTTCCTTTTCTACGCCAATCTACGATCGCCGAAAGCACTCGTTGCCTTTGATCGTTTGGTGCCTTTTCTAATCATCCCATCTGAGGACGCCCTTTGGACGTTCTATTCGGTGGGGACCGCGGTGACAATCCATTCCATTCAATCGGAAGCGAGTTCGCGCGGTGCGCGAATGCTGCGTAGCGCACTTGGCGCGGCGATTGCCGGCTACCTCGAAGATGAAACGATCGTCGAGGTGATGCTCAATCCGGATGGGCGGCTATGGATCGACCGATTGTCCAGTGGCCTGATTGACACTGGCGAAACGCTGTCGGCGGCGGACGGCGAACGCATCGTTCGCCTGGTGGCGCACCACGTGGGCGCCGAGGTGCATGCCGGCTCGCCACGCGTCTCGGCCGAGTTGCCTGGGACCGGAGAGCGCTTCGAGGGTCTCTTGCCTCCGGTCGTTGCTGCACCAGCGTTCGCTATCCGCAAGCCCGCGGTCGCTGTGTTTACGCTCGACGACTACGTCGCCAAGGAGATCATGACCTCGGCGCAGGCCAAGATCCTGAAGAACGCAGTCGCCTCTCGTAAGAACATCCTCGTCGCCGGTGGGACATCGACCGGCAAGACGACGTTGACAAATGCGCTCTTGGCTGAAGTGGCAAAGACCTCCGACCGGGTCGTGCTGATCGAAGATACACGCGAACTTCAGTGCAACGCGCCCAATCTTGTCGCGCTACGGACCAAAGACGGCGTAGCCACGCTGTCGGATCTTGTCCGCTCCTCGCTGCGACTGCGTCCGGATCGCATCCCGGTTGGAGAGGTCCGCGGTGCTGAAGCACTCGATCTGCTCAAGGCCTGGGGCACCGGCCATCCCGGCGGCATCGGCACTATTCATGCGGGCACCGCGCTCGGCGCGCTGCGGCGGCTCGAGCAACTCATCCAGGAAGCCGTCATCACGGTTCCACGTGCCTTGATCGCCGAGACCATCAACGTAGTCGCCGTTCTTGCGGGCCGCGGTACCGATCGCCGCCTCGCGGAGCTCGCCGCCGTCTCAGGGCTCGGGGCCGCCGGCGACTACAGCCTTTTCTCAGCAGGAGATTGACATGCATATGAACTCTCGTTTTCTTCGGCAAGCCGCATCATTCGTTGCTTCCGGTTCAATTCTCTTTGCGATGGCGCCGGCCTGGGCGGCCGGCTCGAACATGCCGTGGGAGCAGCCGCTCAATCAGATCCTGCAGTCGGTCGAGGGGCCGGTCGCCAAGATCATCGCCGTCATCATCATCGTCGTGACAGGGTTGACGCTAGCCTTCGGAGATTCGTCTGGCGGTTTCCGCAGGCTAATCCAGATCGTGTTTGGTCTGTCTATCGCGTTCGCGGCTTCGAGCTTCTTCCTGTCGTTCTTCTCCTTCGGCGGCGGCGTGGTGATCTGATGCATGAGCAGGTCACAGGCTTTGTCGTCCCCGTTCATCGAGCGCTCACCGAACCGATATTGATGGGCGGTGCCCCGCGGTCAGTCGCGATCGTTAACGGCACGCTTGCAGCAGCCCTTGGACTTGGACTGCGGCTGTGGATCGCGGGTCTCGTGCTCTGGTTCATCGGTCACATGGCCGCCGTCTGGGCCGCCAAACGCGACCCTGCCTTCGTCGACGTGGTGCGCCGACATCTGCGCATTCCCGGCCATCTCAACACCTGAGCTCACGGTCATGATAAATCTTGCCGAATATCGTCATTCCAACGCGCGTCTCGCCGACTTCCTGCCTTGGGCAGCCCTGGTCGACGAGGGCATCATCCTGAACAAGGACGGTTCGTTCCAACGGACGGCCAAATTCCGGGGGCCTGACCTGGATAGCGCGGTACCGGCCGAACTTGTCGGCGTTGCCGGTCGTTTGAACAACGCCTTGCGGCGGCTGGGATCAGGTTGGGCTGTGTTCGTTGAGGCTCAGCGCCATTTTGCGGGTGCTTACGCGCCCATCAAAGACCCGATTTCGCGTTGCGGCGGCGAAGGTCAGCGCCGCCACGGGGCCATGACCGTCGTGAATGGGAACCGTAAAGCCAATCCGAAGCCCGAACTGAGATGCTTCGTCGAGGAGCTGCTCTTGAACGCGTGTCTGCATAGCCGATTGTGAGCCGACCCCCCATTTGAAGGGCTCGGAGGACTGAAGCGCTTGTCTGATGACCGGGTCAATGCGCTCATAGCGGCTCTGCAGATAGTGAGAGGTCCACCTCTCAGGATAAGTTGAGATAAGGCGTGGCGCGCCTCCGAATTGGCTGGGAAGTGAAAGATAAGCAAAACAGGCGAGCTCAAGGGCTGTCGCCGTCTCCAAGAGTACCTCTGATAAATCAGCAAGATCGTTTGCTGTCGCCAAATGGTCGATAAAATTCTGAAAGATGCGGTGCATCGTTGCACTAGGCGCCTGAAGTCAAAGTTGCTTTCGCCAAGGAGGATCCGAAATGCCGTGCTCGTGGCTGAAACCGAGCGAGCTCGGACCAGCGAAAGGTCGTTCGTTTAGTGGCGAGGTGTGTCCGGCGAGAAAGATGCAGATGAGAAGCTTCATCCTGGTTCTTCCTCCATGCGAAACTTAACGCAGACTTAAGTCGACAGACGCTTTAAACACGCGCAACGGCGCGAACCAGGAACGGTTCGACCGCGGCTCGCGATCCATCGAAAGCAATGGATTGCACTAGCTCCATCCCTTTACGGCAGCAGTATTCACGAGGCGCTGGCGTTTGGTAAACGGACGAATGCACCTGTGTAGGATCGACAGCGTTAGCAACGCTAAGTAAAGCCATTGTTCGATCGATAGGATCTTCGTCGCGAGAAAAAGGTGGATCGCCCCACAAATGGCAATAGCATAAATGAGTCGATGCAGTTGAAGCCAATGCTTTCCCAGCCGTCGTATCGAATTCGCGTTCGACGTCACAGCGAGTGGAACAAGCAAGACGAGGCCAGTCGCACCGAGCATGATAAAGGGGCGTTTCGCAATGTCCGCGACGATGGCGTGCACCGCCAGCTCCTGGTCGAGTAGCGCGTACACGGAAAAATGCATCAGGACATAATAGAAACACGTCAATCCTAGCGCGCGACGGTAGCGGATGAGATTGATCCCAAGGACATTCCGTATTGGCGAAATTACCAGCGTCAAAATTAGGAAGCGGATGGCCCAAAGACCAAGAAACCGTTCGAACGTTTTCACCGGATCGGCGCCAAGATTGTCGGTTACGCCTAGATAGAATTCCCAACCCGCAGGAAGCAGCGCAACAAAATAAAGTAACCAGATGCTGGCACTATTCCAGTTGCGGCCACCCTGCACTGCTCTCTCCATCAAAAACTCGCCTGCAAGTCCATCCCGCCATAAAGGCCCGCAACCTGATCGGCGTAACCATTGAACATCAAGGTGGGCACACGGCTCGAGCCGAAGAGGCCACTGCTGCCGATACGCCGCTCGGACGCCTGGCTCCAGCGCGGATGATGAACGCTCGGGTTGACGTTGGCAAAGAACCCGTACTCGCTTGGAGCGGCCAGGTTCCACGTATTTTTGGGCGGCTTGTCCGTTAAGGTGATGCGAACGATCGACTTGATGCCCTTGAACCCATACTTCCACGGCACGACGAGACGGATCGGCGCTCCATTCTGGTTAGGAAGCGTTTCACCGTAGACGCCGACGGCAAGCAATGCCAGAGGGTGGCGCGCTTCATCGAGCCGTAGACCCTCCACGTATGGCCACGGCAAGGATTGAAAAGCGCCTCGTTGCCCAGGCATCTCACTGGGTCTGACGATGCTCTCGAAGGCAACGTATTTGGCGCTGCCGAGCGGCTCGACCGGATCCAACAACGCCGAAAGCGGAAAACCATCCCAGGGTATCACCATCGACCATGCTTCGACGCAGCGCATTCGATAGACGCGTTCCTGAGGCGGAAACAGCTTCAACATGTCTTCAAGAGCGAAAGTCGTGGGCCTTGCGACCATGCCGTCGACCTTGACGCTCCAGGGCAGGGCCTTGAAGTCTCCCGACTTCGCCGCTGGGTCTTCCTTGCCAAGACCGAATTCGTAAAAGTTGTTGTAACCGATGACGTCCTTTTTCGGGGTCGGCTTGTCGGGAACGTTGTAGTCGCTGCGCGAGACTGCAAGCGATGCCGCGTGTCCGCTTTGCGTGAGGCTTGCACCGATGGCAAGCGCGGCGCCCATTGTCAGAACGTCTCTCCGTTGCAGCCAGACTTTGGCCGGCGTGATTTCTGATGAAAGAATCCGGGAAGTCTTATAGGTCATGTTGACGCTCCTGAATGACGCCTCGGAATGGGGGCAAGGCGCCGCCGGTTCCACAGCTGGATCCGAAAGCCTCCGTCGAAAACACTCATCCACTCGCTTGGCGGCAAGACAGCACATGTCTGGTCACGCAGGTCACCCAGCAGTGGTTTGAAAGTGGCTGGGTCAGCAATGGTCTGGGCATGTCTCTCACCGTTGCCTCGTCCGGGCCGGAATCGAAGGAGGCTCGCGTCGTTGCTAGCAGGTCTGCCCATGCAGCCAACACAATACAAATTGAGGGTCTCCCGCTGTAACAACAGAGGGGCAGCGCCGAACTCGTCATTAATGGAGCCATCGAACACCTCAAGCTCTGGGAGAGTAAGCGTGTCGTTCAAGCCACTGACGACGATGACATTGGCCATGACGCTGATATTTGGCTCGGCGTTGGGCGCCGCCGCATGTCCTCAGCCCTTAACGTTACAGGCGGCCGACCATGTATCGATCTCCGCCTTGAATTACGAGGCGCAGAGCCCGAAAGCTGTCGTCTTGCTGTTTCATCAGGCCGGCTCCAGCAAAGCGGAGTACGCCACAATCGCACTAAGGCTTGCCGCCTCAGGTTATTCGTCTCTTGCGATCGATCAGCGATCCGGCGGCACCTTGTTCGGACCAAACGAGACTGCTGGGCGCCTTTCGAAGTCGGCCTCCTATGCAGCAGCGAAGGCCGATCTGGTCGCGGCCCTGGATGGGCCACGCAGCGGCATCTTCCTGTTATCCTGTGGGGCAGTAGCTACTCGGCAGCGTTGATTTTCGAGGTCGCCGCGGACCATGCGGGGCACGTCAATGCCCTGCTCGCCTTCTCACCCGGTGAATATCTAGGGGATCCGGATGAGGTCGCCAAGGCAGCTGCACGAGTCCAGGTCCCGATCTACGTGACATCGTCGTCAAGTGCCGACGAAGTCGGTGCCGCTCGGACGATCCTTTCGGCGTCGCCGGCGCGCACGAAAATTCAGTACGAGCCGAAATATGGCGTGCACGGCTCGTCCACTCTCATCGAAACGCGCAATCCAAAGGGAGCGGCGGAAAACTGGGTCCACGTCCTCTCGTTTCTTGGCGCATTGTCCGTTCCGCCAAGCTAGCCCCGCTTCCCGTCCATGCCGGTTTAAGGTTGGCTTAAGGTGGCTACTAAACCTGTGCGCCCTCGGCGAAGCTGCAGTCCCAGTTGGACCGCGAGCTTGAGGCCGGTTGAGGTGTCTCATGGGCGCTGTTGCATTTGGTCCGTTTGTCTTTCCCGTCGAGTACTTCGCGGCGATCCTCGCTGCGATTCTTGTCCTATCCATCGCGTGGTACATGGCCGAAAAGGTCGACGCGCGTCTCCATCCCATGCCGGCCCGGGTCATCTGCGCATTTGTGATCGGCGCGCGGCTGGGACATGTGGTCGCACATTGGCCTTCCTTCGCCGCCGAGCCAAGCCGCATCCTTTCGTTATGGCAGGGCGGGTTTTACTGGCCAACCGGCGTTGCCGCCGCCATCATCGTGAATTTGGTCGTCCTACGGCATCCGCGGGCGATCGCGTGGTCCGCTATTCCACTCGGCAGCGCCGCGATTGCCGCCGCGATGGCCATCTATTTCTTGGCGGGCGTTCCATCTGCTCCTCTGCCGGGCGACGCTTTCGAGACAGCCGATGGTCGCGTCGTCGTGCCGCAGTCTCTTAAGGGGCGCAAGCTGGTCATCAATTTGTGGGCCAGCTGGTGCCCACCCGGTCGCAACGAGCTGCCCATGATGGCGGAATTCGCGCATGCCGATCATACGGCCGAATTCCTTTTTGCCGACCAGGGTGAAGAAATAACGGCCATCCAATCCTTTCTTAAGGGGCGTGGGATTGTCCTCGACACTGTCCTGCTCGACAAATACGGATCGATGGCGCAAAACTATCAAATTCGTGGACTGCCAACGACACTTTTCATCAATACGGATGGCACCGTTCAATCGGTCAACGTCGGCGAGCTTTCCAAAGAAAATCTGGGCAATGCGCTGGCCGAGCTGAAATGACTGCAATCGTTTCGCTACCGACGTCATCGATGCACACGCGCTCGGCAATTCTGATGACCGGGCCCCCGTTCGCGCACATGCTGCAAACACTTGGTGGATATCAGGCTGAATCCGGCTGACGAGGGTTCGGGACAGCATAAGCTGAAACGACTTTGTTTCTCTGCAGATCGATCCGATTTTCGCCGCGTCCCGATGCGGTGCAAGGTCATCTGAATTATTTCTCAGCCTCGGCCTCGTGGATCGAGCTTCTCCGGTCCCGTCAACGGATCGCCATCCGCGTCGATGCCAGAAAGGACTCCATTGAAAATTGACCGATCAAGCGGGACCCAGGGACCTCATTGGACGAAGGATTGAAGAAGATCAGGGTTGGAGGTCCAACGACTTTGAGATCACGCATCAGCATCTCGCTCCGCTGATCGGGATGTGTCAGGTCGAGCTTGACGAGATGCAAGTCGTTGGCCAGACGCCTGGCGCTCGAGGCGCTAAGAAATTTGCGATCGACATTCTTGCAAATAAGACACCAGTCAGCCGTCACGTAGACCAAGGCAGGCTTTCCTTCGACAAACGCTTCATGCAGCTCATCATCGAGTTCCGGCCGCGAGGAGATAATGGAGAATGCGGCAACCTTGTCGTAAGCCTCGCCTCCGCCAATCTTGTTCGATAGCTGGCGGATAATGTCGAATGGCTCACCGATGGCAACAGCTCCGACCAAGACTCCACCGAGAATCAACGCAATTCCCGTCACTCTGAGAATGAGACGTCGGGAGGCCGTTTCAAGCTCATGAAATCCGCCGATCAAGACACCGCACAATGCCAGCGCCACCGCTCCTGCTGGCGCGGCAACCGCATCGGTAAGGATACGTCCAAGCATCCAGACCGCGAGCGCAGTAAAGACAAATCCGAAGGCAGACTTAATGTGACCTCTCCATCGGCTCGCTCGGGCTAGGACGCCGGCGCAGAGCGCGCCGAACGCAATAAGCGGGATGCCCTGGCCAAAACCCAATGCCAATAGCGAGGTCGTCCCCAATGCGGTGTTCCCGGTCTGCGTGATGTAGAGCAGGGAGCCCGCAAGCGGCGCCGTAAGGCATGGGCCAACGATCAAGGTATACGCGCAGCCAAGGAGCGCCGCCGACCCCGTCGCGCTGGCGTACTTCTTTTGAATCCGATCGATCCGGTCGACCCAGCCACGGGGCAGGTCAAGGTTGAACGGCCCGAACATCAGCAGAGCTTGGCTCGCAAACAAGAGAGCTGCAGCGCCAACCACGACCGGAGATTGAAGCGCAACCTGGAGGTTCCGTCCGGATAAGGCCGCTACGATCCCCAAGAGCCCAACCGATAGGGCCATACTGATCACATATGCGAACGACAGTCGGATGCCTTTCGTCAACGACAGATCTGGGTTCGAACGTGCCATCGTTGCGGCCAGTATCGGGTACATCGGCAGCACACAGAGGGAGAACGCGAACAGGATGCCAAAGCGGAAAAAACTCGCAACCAGTCCCAGCGGCCTCCCCCTTGCTAATGTTGCCTGAACGAGACCAACACTGGGATCGGCGGAAAGGCGATAAGATGAAGCACTCGTATCGTGTACCGCAACCGCAGCGGCGGCGACCACGCTCTCGTCCGAAATCGACAACGATGTCAGGTCCACCCGTTTCGCATTTGGCGGGTAACAAATGCTATTCTCTTTGCAACCTTGGTACCCGATCATCAGCGCCTTCCGTTCCGCCGACACGATGATAATCGTGACTTCGTCGCGGTATATTTCGCTGGTACCAAAATTACGGTCAGATCTTTGGACGCCCGGCGGAAGGTTAAGGGGCAGCACAGCGTCGTACGTCATCTCGCGCGCGGTCATGTGCGTGCGGTAAAGGTAATGACCAGGCGCGATCTTCCAGTGCAAGATGATCGTCCCCGGCGTGCCACGTTCTGCCGAAAGCCTGAAGGCCTCATCCGCGCTCAATATACCGGTCTGTCCACGCGAAGGGCTGATGTGAAACAGCAAATTTACCAGCAGCAAGAGAGATAGGAGCAGTCCGCGCCTCGAAACGCCCAAGGCTGCAAAAAGCGGGCGATCGCTGCCTGCGACCGTTCTGTGACTGGACAAATCCATGCTCGGTCAGGAGGGCGATACGTTGGAAAAGGGCTGCAACCGCCGAGCTAAATCGGCTGCTTCAAACGCTCCGACCGAGCGCGTCGCCGGGATCTCCCGGCCACTCTCGATGTCCATGACAAAGACGGTCGGCGGACCATCAACGGACAAATATCCCAGGAGTTCTCGGTTTGCGTCGTCCATCGCCGTCACATCGACTTTGATGAGCGCCAATGAATTCATCAGCCGACTGACGATAGGATCCGGAAAGATCGTCCTATCGAGCGTTTCGCAGAACTCACACCAGTCGGCGCCGACGTCGACGACGGCCACGCGATGACTGAGCCATGCCTGTTGACGCGCTCGGATGAACTCGTCGATTGACCGGACCGGACCGATCCTTGTCACGGTGGCGCGGATACGTGCTGTTGCGCGCGCTCCGATGAGCGTAGACGCGATCAGCGCACCACCGCCCCTCAAAACGCAGCGCCGGGAGTACGCGGCGTGCGGCATTCGCGACATCTGCATCCCTATTCCATCCGAGACTGGCCGCGAGGGGATCCGCCGGTTGAGCCGCGGGCCAGACGGCGTGGCACGTTGGACTGCGCCGTTGCAGACACGCTCTGACCACCGGGGCTGCTCATCATCTGCGCATCAGGAATGACGACGATCTCGCTGCCAGGCTTTACGTGATCAAAGAGGTGAATGACGTCCTGATTCAACAATCTGATGCAGCCGGATGAAACCGCCTTACCAATCGAGTCAGGTTCGTTCGTGCCGTGAAGCCGGTACAGTGTGTCACGTCCGTTCTCGAAGATGTACAACGCGCGCGCTCCCAGCGGGTTGGCAAGCCCGGGCGCCATACCTCCAGCCGCCGCGCCGTACTTCCGGAGCTCGGGCTGTCTTGCAATCATGGAGTCAGGTGGCACCCATCGCGGCCAACGTCGTGAATACGCAACCTTCGCCCGGCCGGACCATTCGAAGCCCTCCCTGCCGACGCCTATTCCGTACCGCGTCGCGCGATTAGGCGCGATCACGTGATAAAGATACTTGGCGGGAGTATCGACGATCAGTGTTCCGATCTTCTCGTCCGATTTGTAATCCACGTCCCGTCTCCAAAAGCGCGGATCAACTTGATCGAAATTAATCTCCGGAATTTGGAATCCGCCGTCGAACGCTCCACGATATATCGCCGGACGTGCTGGTTCGGAGACCGTCTCGCTGCCCTGAATCAATGGAGCCATCGGGCCTCCCTCGGTTACGCAGCCGGAAAGCGTTATCGCCCCCAATCCCAGAACCGTGCGGCGCCCAAGCCTGTTTGCTAGTGCGACGTTCGGTCCATGACCATCGTCTGGCGCCACAACGTCAATCAGTGTTAGTAAGCGAAGAAGCCGCATTTCCCACCCCGTGATAAGCATGGGGTTTCAAGAACCTGGCGACCTTAAGCCAGCCTTAAGAGCAGCCACTTATTCGTGTTGCGCGAGTGGTCAGGCTGCGGCGTGCTTATCAGCCATGCGGGGCGTTGACGGAAGCCAGAAGCGTTTTGGTCGTTCGAACAGGAAATGTAGCCCCGTTCGGATGGCCACTTGCCACATCGCAAAAGGAACGAGAACTCCAATCGTCGTCACGATGATCGACATCAATCCCACAGAAGCAATTAACCCACTCTTGATCAGCACGGTACGCGTGAATGCCATGGGAAGGAAGAACGCCAAGTAGACAATGATCGATTGCTGACCAGCAAAGCGCAGCGCACCAAGCTGGCCGATGCGCGCTAGCAACACGCCTGACACCACAATGGCGAGGGCGCCCGCAAGGCCGAGGGCGAGGGAAATGCCCGGCATCCCTGCGGTGTCAGATGCCACGACCGCGCCGTTGACGGCAGCCCAGACGATCAGGCCGCCGGTAGCAAATCGAGGATGGGCTTCTGCGTTCGCGGCTACCGCGAAGATAGTGGGCGCACATCGGAAGCCCGCGTAGAAAAAGAAGAAACGCGAAGCGAATTCATCGATCACGGTCCAGCCGGTCGAAACGTGCGCCATCTCGAGCGCCGCTGCGATGATCCAGATCAGCGTCGACGGCAGCTGGCGCGTGATGCGGGTCACGAGGAAGAAGATGGGAAGCAGGTAGATGAACCATAGGGTCCCAAACGGCTCGATAAACGATTGCAGGTACATCAAGCCGACATAGTGCCAGCCATGATCGCTCGCGATCCCGGGCGTCTTGAACACGAATTGGATCGCGGTCCATAAAACGTAGAAATAGGCGAAGTGAACAACCTTCCGATCGAGGTAAAGGCGCCACGGCCGGTCGATAACCTGCGATACAAACAGTCCTGAGATCAGGAAGAAGTCCGGCATTCTAAACGGTCGGGCGAACTCGACGACGTAGTGCATGAAACCCTGCCGTTCCACGGCGAGTTCGACGCCGAGAGTGGAATGCATCATGACCACCATAATGATGCACAGACCCTTTGCATAGTCGACCCAAGCGACGCGTGACGTTTCCAAGCCTCTGGTAGTCGGCATAATGTTTATACCTTCGATTGGATGAGGTAGCAGTTTTGAATGATGCGGAGCGCCGTCGGTGGGCGCGTCATGAGGAGACATCACCGGTCCCGGACCCCTGTGATCGCGCGTGAGGCCCGCAGCGCGTGATAAATACGCGACAAGGCGAGCCCATAGAGGACATGCCCGATCAGGATCATCAGGCTGAGCCGCGCGCTGTTATCTATGAGCAGGAATGGCCGCTCGGAAATCAAAGCAAAGGCTCCCATTGGAAAGACAAACGTGGTCAGTCCCCAGAGCCATCCATCAAATGGGGGGCGATACCATCCGGACGAGAGCAATAACCAATAGCCGAGTGGATAGATGATTGCGCCGATGACGCAGTGAAGGATATTCGCTTTTACGGATGAGAGGTCCGTATCAAAAATGTAGGCAAACAGCTGGCGGATGAGTTGGGCTTGCTCAAGCGGGTTGCCCACGACAAGACCGATTGGTCCGTTCGCCCATACGGTCCAAACGCCGAGGGCCGCGCAACCGGCCAGCAGAAGATCCTGAACCGTGCAGGATCTCTGTCGCGCCAAAGGTGAAGCGTCTGGCTCGATTGGCTCGATGGTCTTCCCGCATGGAACGGGAAGCGCGTCATCAAAATCGGGGATAGGTGTCGTGTGCATCCCCCGACAAGAACCGGGAGCCTTAAGCCAGCCTTAAGGCGCGGCCCCTCCACGGGTGCTCGTCACGCCGTCGCAGAACTAAGGTAATATATAATTAATCAGAAAACGGCGGCGTATGGCCGCTGGTCTATGGAGGTTGGTGAACGTGTGGTGCCGCGCTCTGCGATGACGCGCAAGGCGTCACCATCGCCACCGTCAGGCGACGCTGTCGTACGCCGCGTCGAAGACCTCATTTATGACGGATTTGACGAACGTGTTCTGGTAAGCGGAGATACCACTAAAATACAGAGGCCCGCCGGCTTGGACGATCATCGTGCCGGAGGCAACAGTCGCGTCTACGCCTCCATGCTGGGATTTCTCGTCCAGTTTCCCATAGGCGTCTTTCAAATGAGCTGCAGCTTCGCCATCCAATTCGCCATTCTTGATCATTGAATCGATGAGCGATTGATAGGCGCTCGCCAGGTCATTTCCGGAACCTGTTTCGGAGACCGCCGAAAACGAACCGCGATTGACGCCCTTGTAGCTCTGGTAGGTCAGCTTTTCAGTCGTCGTCCCATCGCCGTTGGTTACGGTCTGAAGGGCAAGGTTGAAGGCGTCCCCGTAAGCACCCGTCGTGATCATATTGGGGTCGTTCGGATTCTGTCCCCGACGAAGCGCACTCGGGTCGGAAGCGGCGCGATAGTTGGTGGGCACATCAAAGGATACGCTGGTCAAGGAGGCCTCCGCAGCAATGCGGCCTGTCACCAGCAAGGATTATGCCATGTGCGCAAAGTTGCAACGCCTTGGACTGTCAGGCCTGTGCTCGCGAGAGCTAGGCAAATTGTAGTCTTTCGTCCGCACTTGATCGGCAAGATCTGCCGACCACTTCCCGCAGGTCGCCGGCGCTACGGCGCACGTCGGTCGGGTACACCGTTCGTGAGAGTCTGACTGAGCCACTTTATTGCCGGCGCGGCCAAAATGACGACGGGCACCATCGCCAGCCAAGAGGTGAGCCACGAGCCGACCCAATCTATCAGCACACCGTCGGCGCCCATTCGCCAGATCGTTATCGCGGCGGCAATGGCCGTGGTCAGCCCGGACTGGATCAATGCAAATAGGAAGTGCGCGTATCGCTGCGGCAGCATGGGAGCATTCGTCCAGGTCACGCGCTCTTTGCTTTTCGATTGACGTCAAGCCTACGATCCACAAGAGAGACGATCTGGTCGAGCAAGGGATGCTTCATGCCGCGCTGCAGCGCGACGAGCTGCACCAGCTTGTCGGCCCTCTCGATGTTGAGTGCCCCGTTGTTGAGCGCGCGAGCGGCAGAGGCCGGCCGTGACAGGTCTTTGGCGGCAGCAGCGTATTTTTCAAATGGAACCAGATCGTCAGGTGATGCGCCGATCTGGACGCACACGTCCACCACAAAATCGTAGATTGATTGTGAGGCGGCCAGGTCGGAATGGACGGCTTCTTGCGCCGTGCGCATTCCGTCTTCGGTAATGCATCGATAGTTGCCGGCCATGAGCATCGCCCACATTGCCAAGGGCACGAACACCGAATCGTGGAAACGTAGTTTGACGGGAAGCTCCAGCTCGCCCGCGGAAGACTTCCAGCGCGCCGCATCGATCTGCTTTTCGAGCGTGCGGACGATCTCGTTGCCGCGTTCCTGGCCGAAGCGAGCTACTTTGAAGTTTGTCGGCAACGTGACTTGCAGCACATTTGGCTTTTCGCCGGGGGGACGTATCGCCTGTGGGTCCGGGCTACAAAGCGTAATCACGCTGGTATCAAAACGCTCCCAGACCTCAGGCGCCGTGTAGGCAGGTTGCAACGCTGTGGCGTCGAGCGCGGGTATCCTTCGCATATACGCCAGGGGCGGCATGTTCATGATCGACATGCATGGGACGCCGGAGGCGGCGATCGCCTGCAGCAACTCTCTTACGCCCGCCGAGCCATATTGCGGCTCCTGCATCGCCAAGCCGATAAGATCGTAGTCTCGGGGATTGGCATCGGCCGCCGAAGACGCGGTCACCTTTCCCGGCAGATTGCGTGAATCGATCTCGACCGGCGCACTCTGCCCGCGGACCGGCATGCGAACGCGAAAACCTTCCGCATTGATAAGGTTCGCCTCTTCCGGGAGGCATACCAGCTTCACGGTGTGGCCGCCGAACATGATCTTGGACGCCAGCAGCGAGCCGTAGGACGCCCCGAGGATCAGGATATTGTATTTTTGCATGTTAGCTCCGAAGGCGTTAGCGCGTGCCAGTTGCAGGTTGTGGCGTCGCGGTGCCGGTCGCGGATTGGTCGGTCGGAAGCGACAACGGTAGATCAGGGCGAAGCCACGGGATTGCAGCGGCACCGGCGAGCAGAATACCGACGCCCGTCGCGAACGGCACATTCCAGTTGCCGGTCAGGTCAATGAGCCAACCAAAGACAACGGGCGAGACAATGCCAGACAAGCCAACGCCCATGATGACGTAGGCGCTCCCGAGACCCGCATACTCCTTGGAGATATCCATGGGGATCGCGTACATCGGTGCGATCGTGAGCTCCAAGAAGAACATGGCGCCCGCAAGGAGCGGGACGACAATTCGCAGATCGTCGAAGAACAGCGTCGGCGTAATCAGGCTTGCGGCCCCGAGCAACGACACAAGGATGACGCTGCAGCGTGCCATCTTGTTGCGGCCGGTTGCTTTGAGGATTTTGTCTGAGACGACCCCGCCCACGGTGTTGCCCACCAGTCCGGCAAAAAACAACGCGCTTGTGAGGAGTGCCGAACTCTTCAGATCGGTGTGATGTTGATTTCGAAATAGAGCGGCAACCACGACACGAAGGCCCAATACGTCCAGCCGTATGCGAACATTACGACAGTCACGGAAGCCATTCGCCGCGTGATCAGCCAGAACGGTATCCGTGCGTGTCGATCGGGCATCGAGACGCTCAAGTCTGCGATCTTGCTGGCGGTGACGCCCGGATGCTCGCGGGGATCGTCTGTAAAGGAAGTCCACCAAGCGACGCACCACAACAGCGCAGCGGCGCCGCAGACAATGAACGCAGAGCGCCAACCGGTCCAAAGAATGACGGCCGCGACGAGCGGAGGCGTCAAGGCCGCTCCCAAGCGAGACGCGCTGTGCGTGATGCCCTGGATGTATCCAAATCGCTGCGGCGGGTACCAGTTTCGCATCGCCTGGGTGGCCGCTGGAAATGCCGGTCCCTCACCCGTTCCAACGGCGAGGCGGGCGACAAATAGAGAGACCAGTCCGCCAGCCAGTCCGGTGGCGATGGTGCCCAAGCCGACAATGACCACGCAGACGATCAGCGTCAGTTTTGAGCCATATTTTCTGGCGCCCCATCCGCCAAAGATGACCGAGCCGAGATAGGCCCAGGAAAACGCGCTGAATATCAGACCCATTTCGGTATTTGTCAGCGCGAAGTTTGTCTTTAAAGACGCCGCCGCCGCAGAGATATTGACGCGGTCGAGGTACATGATCGCGAACAGGACGCACAACAGCGTCGTCACCATGCTGTGCGCGTCAAAAAAACGACTTGCGGGGGTCGGCTTGGACGTAATCTCGTCCGCTTCCTGCGCGAGGACCACGTTTCTCTCCCTGTTATGTCTACACGTCAGCGTCGCTCTTTCGGCGACTGCTGCGGGTCTTCACTCGGCGGCTTGTCTTCTGATTGGACGGTCTTTGGACAAGCCGTCGACTGCCGCTTCGATCGCTCCGCGCCCAAACGAGATCCCGCGCGCTTTCAGCCCCATTTCGACTGCGGCCAGCGTTCCAAGAACCGACGCATTGTTGAAGTCGCCGAGATGGCCGATCCGGAAAACGCGGTCGGCGAGAGGGCCGAGGCCGTTGCCGAGTGACATGTTTGCGTCGTCCAAAATCTGAAGCCGCAAAGCATCTGCCGAATGCCCGTCGGGAAGCCGAACCGCCGTCAACGATGACGAATATTCTGCTTCGCCGCGGCACTGGATCTCCAGTCCCCAGGCCTCGACAGCGCGCCTTGTCGCGAGGGCTGCACGGTCATGGCGTGCGAAGACGTTGGCCAGCCCTTCGGCCTCGATGAGGTCGAGAGCGACTTTCAGACCCTGCAGCAGATTGGTCGACGGCGTGTAGGGGAAAAAGCCTTGCGCGTTCGCCGTAAGCATCCCCTCCCAGCGAAGAAAGCTGCGCGGCCTGCGCGCCGCTTTCGACGCTTCGATCGCTTTGACGGAAACCGCGTTGAAGCCGAGCCCGGGCGGCAGCATCAGCCCCTTCTGCGAGCCGCCAACCGTGACGTCGACACCCCACGCATCGTGGCGATAGTTGATCGATCCAAGTGAGGAAATCGTGTCGACGAGCAACAGCGCCGGGTGCCCCGCTTCATCGATCGCCCGCCTGACCGCGGCGATGTCTGATGTCACGCCGGTTGATGTTTCGTTATGAACAACGGCGACGGCCTTGTACTTGTGCGTCTTATCCGCACGAAGTTTTTCTGCAAGCCGCTCGGCATTCACCCCGGATCGCCAGTCTCCTGCGATAATCTCGGGCTTCAGATCGAGTGCCGTGGCCATCTTGCTCCACAACGTCGAGAACCATCCGGTCTCAAACATGAGCACGTGATCCCCGGGTGACAACGTGTTGACCAGGGCAGCTTCCCAAGCGCCGGTGCCGGAGGTCGGATAGATGATGACAGGCCCTTGAGTGGCGAATATCGGGCGAATTCGCTTCAAGACGTTGAGACCCAACGCGCCAAATTCAGCGCTTCGGTGATCAATGGTTGGCTGTGCTATCGCCGCCAGGACGGGCAACGGGCAATTCGTCGGGCCGGGGATTTGAAGAAAGTGACGACCTGTCGAGGTATTCATGGCGGCTCCTCACGTAAGCTTCGAACGTTCAACGATTACGACTATGGCAGGCCGTTGCG
This sequence comes from Bradyrhizobium sp. 139, assembly GCF_023074175.1. GTDB lineage: Bacteria > Pseudomonadota > Alphaproteobacteria > Rhizobiales > Xanthobacteraceae > Bradyrhizobium. Next base: position 14,791 of record NZ_JADPKS010000130.1, on the reverse strand, counting down.
GCCATGCCGCCTGAAAGCGGGCCGGTCTGTCATCAGCTCATAGTAGTCCGACAGAGCCGTGTAGTTCGGGCGGACAAGGCCGGGATGAGTCAGGCTGAACCAACGATTGACGACGAGGCCGACCGGGATGTCAGCAATCGTGAACCGGTCGCCCATGACATACGGTCCGGACCCTGCGAGGTGCCCGTTGAGCAAGCCCATGACGTGGACGAGTTCCTTCTGTCCTTGCGCCACATACCAAGGGTGATCGTAGGGTGCTTCCCTCAGCTGTCCGCCGAGAAAAGCGCCGCGCAGCGCGTGCGTAATGTCGTAGGCGACCCAGTCCATCCATTGCTCGATCGCCTGTCGCTCTTCGGCGTCCGCAGGGTAAAGATCCGTGGCGCCATGCTTGGCTGCGAGATATCGCACGATGGTGTTGGATTCGCGCATGACGCGGTTGCCGACGATCACGACGGGCACTTGGCCGGTTGGGTTCAGCTGGAGAAATTCAGGCGTATCGGTCGGAGCGAAGCCTCGGCCGAAATCCTCTCGCGTATAAGCGATCCCGATTTCGTCGCAGACCCAGAGCACTTTTCGTACGTTGAACGAGTTTGCTCGCCCCAAAATCCGAAGTAGATCCGCAGGCTTTGCTGCGGCATCTCGCTCCTGCGCCAAAGCGTCCGTCATCGATGTTCTCTCCCTGAAATTTAGAGGATTGAACAGGCGCACAATTTGGAAGTAAAATTCAAATATTCGATACATTCATGAGTAAACCCGATGAATGTCGGCATCCGCCAACTCCGCGCCTTTCTCGCGGTCGCCAAGCTCGGGAGTTTTAGCCGTGCGGCGAAAGAGGTTTCCGTTTCGCAAAGCGCCGTAAGTTTTTCAGTGCAGCAATTGGAAAGAGAGTTGGATCTGCGCTTGCTCGACCGCACAACCCGTCACGTTCGGCTGACGGCTGTTGGCGAGGTCTTGGCGGCAAGCGGGGCGCGGCTGCTGGGCGATTTGGATACGCTACTGCGTGAACTCAAAGATACCGGGGAAAGGCGGCGAGGCAAAGTTACGTTGGCTTGCGTGCCATCGGTAGCCCGAGGATTGATGCCGGCATGCGTTGTTCACTGCAGGAAAAAGTGGCCCGAGATCTCGTTTTCCATTGAGGATATCGCGGCAAAGGAAGTCATTGCGAGGGTAACGCGGGGCGATGTCGAGTTCGGCCTTTCGGGAGGGGAAATCGAGGCGACCGAACTGCACATGGAGAGCCTTACCCAAGACCCGTTTGTGTTGGCATGCCGCCGCGATGACGCGTTAGCCAAGTCGAAAGCGATCGCCTGGGCAAAGCTCTCCGACCATCGCTTGGTGATGTTGAACAACACATCTGGAAGCCGGCCACAGATCCTCAATACCCTCGCAAATGCGGGCGTGCGGGTGCAAATCGCGCTCGAACTGGCGCAGCCCAGTTCCGTTCTTGCCATGGTCGAAGCCGGGCTCGGTATAGCCGTCATCCCGACCCTGGTCGCCCCGATCAAAGTTCACCCGGCGTTGACAACCCGGAAGCTCATAAGGCCATCGGTAAGCCGCACCATCTTTCTGGTTCGACGGCGTGACAGATCGCTTTCGCCGGCGGCGTCGGCCGTTTGGGCGGCGCTGCTCGAGCTATTTGGTTCGGGGGAGCGCCGCCACAAGGCGTGAAGCGAGGTCCTTGAACCATCGACCGATGTCGCGAGCGGCTCGGTCACGCAATTGCGGCCACCTGCTGCGACCCCGCCATCGCCAGGCGGTCGGCCAGATAGTTGGCTAGCTCGCTGACCACCCGCGAATTGCCGCGCCGTCCACTTGAATATGCGAGCTCTACGGCAGGAAGTTGCGGCAGGTGTTTGCCGTGCCGAATGATCTTCAAGGGCGGTGCTACCAGCGCACGCGCGAGAACCGTGACTCCCATGCCTTCAACCGTCGCCGTCTTCAAGCATTCAAAGCTCGGGCTGACAAAGCTCACATGCCATGGGCGTTTCTGCTCCTTAAGGGACCTGATTGCGCAGCTTCGATACGTACAGCCTTCGGGGAACAAGACGAGCGGCGTTGAATCAAGATCTTCAGCAGCCAGTTTTGGACCGCCAACCCACACCAGTTGCTCGCGCTGCGCTACCGTGCCCAATGTGGCACCCGACTCCTGTTTGAAGAACGCCAGGTCGAAGTCCCCACGTGCACTTCGCTTTTGCAGGTTTTCGGATTGATTGGCCTCCACCTCGAGGCCGACCATGGGGTGTCTGGCCTTAAATCGGGCAAGCCAAACCGTGAAATCGCGACCGAAAAAATCGAGCGGGACGCCGAGCCTCACGAAACCGGTCAGGAGATCGTCCGACATGGACGCGTATGCCTCGTCGTTGAGCTGCAGTATCCGCCGGGCGTACTGCATCAGGCGTTCGCCCTCCGACGTCAGCTGCAACACGCGCCCCTTCCGACGCGACAGGAGCGGTCTGCCTGTCTGCGTCTCCAGCTTCGCAATTTGTTGACTGATCGTCGACTGCGAACGGCCAACCGTCTCCGCCGCGCGGGAGAAGCTCATAGAGTCCGCCACGACCAAGAAAGACCGCAGGCAGTCGATGTCGAGATTCACGTTCGCCTCCCAAATCGTAAAATCCGATGATGACGATCACGATTATTCATTTTGTCACTTGCGTTCACCCTCGTAAAGACCGAAGGCCGCTAGGGTCACTCCGCTTGGAGACGGCCGATGGGTGAACCCGCACATAATGCGGGACAACGGGAGGACATGTGATGCGAGGTGACAGGCGCGTCGAAGCAGCGCACGATGTCGTGCGTGCATTGGTAGCAGCGAAGGTTCGCTTCCTTTTGCCGATGACGATCGTTTATATCGTCGGCTATGTCGGGTTGACGGCTGTCGCCGGCTTCGCCAAGGACGCGATGGCCGTCAAAATTATTGGGCCGCTCAACGTCGGCTTTGCGCTCATCGCGCTGAACTACTTCCTATCGTGGGCTCTCGCTCTTAGCTACGAGCGCGTCGCCAATCGCGTTTTCGATCCGCTTGCGGCCACGGCAGCAGCGTCAGTTCGAGGAGCGGTTCGGTGAGCATTACCCTCGTCATCTTCCTTCTCATCCTCGCTGTCACCCTCGGCATCACCTACTGGGCAGCACGGCGCACAAAAACGGCGAGCGACTTCTATGCGGCCGACAGCCAGCTGACAGCCGCTCAAAACGGCTTTGCGCTTGCGGGCGATTGGTGCAGCGCGGCTGCCTTTCTCGGCTTCAGCGGGTTGACGGCACTTTACGGTATGGATGGCGCGTTTTACGCGCTAGGTCCTCTCGTCGCCTTCTGTACCGTCCTGTTCCTCATCGCGGAGCCGCTTCGTAACTCTGGCAAGTACACGCTTGGCGATGTCATCCGCAGCCGCATGAAAACGCGCTCGTCCCTGCTTGCGGCGATCGCCGGCACGATTGTCGTGAACTTTGCCTATCTGATGCCCCAGATGGCCGGCGCCGGCGTGCTCGTTCGCCTTCTGACGGGGATCTCGTATGATTGGGCTGTGATCTTTGTTGGCGTCAGCATGATCGTCTACGTCGCGTTCGGCGGCATGCTGGCGACCACGTGGGTGCAAATCGTGAAAGCCGTCTTGATGCTCGGCGCGGGGGCGGTCGTTCTGGTCATGGCGCTCTCGCTTGTGCACTTCAATCCGTTGACGTTTTTCGCGGATACCGAGGCAAAATACGGCGCAGGCTATCTCCTGCCGGGCAATTACCTGAAGAACCCCTTCGACCAGATTTCACTGGGCCTGGGATACGTCCTTGGCTTGGCCGGTCTGCCCCACGTGATGACGCGATTTTACACGGTCCCCGACGCCAAAACGGCTCGCCGGTCGGTGGTCTGGGTCATGTTCTTGGCTGGCGCCTTCTTCGCTGGGACAACCTTGTTCGGATTGGCGGCTGCCGATTTCGTCGGTCAGGATGCCATCCGGGCCGCCGACAAGGGAGGCAACCTGGCGCTACCCTTGCTCGCCCAATATCTCGGGGGAGGAAAAGGCAGCGTCGGGGGAGAACTAATGCTTGGCTTTGTTGCCGCAGTCGCGGTGGCAACCATCCTGGCGGTGGTCTCGGCGCTGACCTTGTCGACCTCGAGCAGCATCGCCCATGACTTCTACGTCAACTGGCTGAAAGGCGGGCAAGTCGAGGGGCGGCAGGAGGTCTGGATCGCCCGTCTGGCGGCCGTCATCATCGGCGTTCTCGCCATCGCCCTTGGGATTCTTGCCCAGGGCGTCAACGTCGCCGTCCTCGTCATTCTCGCCATCTGCGTCGCCGCGAGCGCAAATTTTCCCGTGCTCGTCCTGTCGTTGTTCTGGCGCCGCTTCAATACCGGCGGCGTCATCGGTGGCATGGCCGCGGGCCTCGTAAGCTCTGTCGCACTCGCCATGATCGGGCCAGCGATGCGCGGCAGTGAGGCGCTCTGGCCGTTGGTTAACCCGACCATCGTGTCCCTGCCGATCGGATTTCTGGGCGCGGTGATCGGTTCGCTCATCGCAGCACGCGATCTCGAAAACGAGAAGCGCTTCGACGCGTTTCTGTTGCAAGTGCACACAGGCAGTGCGCCTGAATAAAAGAAGACAAAGGAAGCCCTCTCGTGACCGTTAAAGCAATTGTGTTCGATGCGTACGGAACGCTCTATGACATTCAATCCGTGGCGACGATCACCGATCGCGCCTTTCCCGGGTACGGCGAACTCATCACCCAGATCTGGCGCATTAAGCAGCTGGAATACACCTGGTTGCGGTCGTTGATGCGCCGCTATGAAGATTTCTCCGTCATCACCAGGGAGTCGCTGTCCTACACGTTGAGAATATTGGGACTGAAGCACGACGAAAGGCTTTTCGAGCAGATCATGGACAAGTATGTCCATCTAGACCTCTACCCCGATGCGCGAACGACGTTGCAATCGTTGCAGAAGCACAAACTCGCCATTCTATCAAATGGCAGCTCGGAGATGTTGACGACCCTGGTACGGAATACCGGTCTCGACAGCGTGCTGGACGCAACCATCAGCATTGACAGCAAGCGCATTTTCAAGCCGAGCCCCGAGGCCTATTCCTTGATCGAGCCGCGTTTGAACGTGAGCCCGGCCGAGGTGCTGTTCGTATCCTCAAATCCGTGGGACGCGATCGGCGCAAAAGCTGCGGGTCTGAAGGTTGCCTGGATCGAACGCGTAACACTTCAATCCATGGCGCAAGCTTGCGCGAAAGCCGACCTCATCGCGCCCTTGACCATGTTCAAAGCGCTGCGCATGCAAATGGATGAACTAGGCCTGGGTCCTGATCACACGATCAACGGGCTTTCTGGGCTCGCCGAGGTCGCATCGCTGGCGTGACCGCTTTCGACGAGCGGCACCTCGGTGACCGCGTCGAATCTTGCTCCTCCCTTGCCTGCCTGGGAGGATTTCAGTGCTGCACGAAGTTTATCGCTTGGTCGATCGTCATCGGGCATTCAGAAAGCAACGCGCCGATCGCACCATCCTCCCAGTCACTGGTCCCAAGTTGAGGCGAGCGGGCTTCTCGAAGCCGATGATCAAGGACAAAACGCGCAATCACGAGGCGGCGAGCATCTCCTCCGGCCATGCCAAGTCGCGCTCCTTCGGCGGCGAGAAGCGTTGCTGTCTTGGCATGGTAGAGCTTGGCGGCAGCGACACGGCAGAAGCGCTCGTATTCCTTGTGGGTTGCGACTTCCCTTGCGAAGGCCACCGCTTCCGTTACCGCATCTTCGAGCCGCGTGCGGAATTGGCCGGGGATGTGAGGAGCAGCGGTGAGTGTCTGCGCCATCGCGTCGCGAAATGCGACGTGAGATCCCGCCTTGCCGATCGCTCGTTGGATCGCATCCAGCGCGTTAATGTTGCTCGTACCTTCCCAGATCAGGCCAAGATGGGCATCCCGAACCAGGCGCGCGTTGGGCCAATCTTCGACATAGCCGTTGCCACCCCGAACTTCCATGGCACCGGTGGCGACGGTCACGTTGTCCCGGCAAGCGCGATATTTCGAGATTGGTGTAACAAGCTGCAAGACATCGTCTGATGCAGTCGCTGCAAATAAAAGGGATGAAAGAGCTTGCTCAGTAGGGACCGACAACTTCATAAGCTGTCGGCGCATCAGGGGGTGATCGATCACCGGCCGCCCGAAGGAACGGCGATGGCGCGCAACGACCAATGCTTCATTGAGGCAACGTCTCATTATGCCAGCGGCCCGTGCAAGATGGGAGACCCGGCTCGAATTGACCATGACCAGCATCTGCTTCAGCTCTTGGTCGAGCGCTCCCAACTGATATGCGATCGCGCCGTCAAACACGATTTCTCCGCTCGCCATGGTGCGGCTACCGAGCTTGTTCTTGAGTCGCAAGATCCGGTAATCGTTTCGTCGGCCATCCGGCAATGTCCGCGGCACAAGGAAGAGACCAAGTCCGCGACTACCAGGTGGAGCGTTCTCTGGCCGTGCCAGCAAGACGACGAGTTCTGCATCAACGTTCGAGCAGAACCACTTCTCTCCCCAGAGCCGCCAGTGGTCACCATCTCGCACGGCTGCGAGCTCGGAAGCGCCGACATCCGAGCCGCCCGCCTTTTCCGTCATGAATTGCGCGCAGCGATGGAGCAGAGACATGTCTTGCGACCACGCCGCCGGCAAATATCGGCTCGCGAAGCGGCTCGGATCCAAAACGCCTGATAAGTTCCGACGAGCTGTCCGTGGGGTTGACAGGACAGAGCAGGCCAAATTCAGCCTGGGCAAATACGTAGTGAAAGACGTACTTGGCCAGGGGAGGAAGAGCATCTCCCTGATCGAGAACGCCAGGACAATGGCTCATGGCGTGAATTCCGAACCGGCCGAACGCGATTTCCTCCATGCGCCGATAAACCGGATGGTACTCGATCCACTCCTCGTCTCGTCCATAAGCGTCGCGCGTATGGAGGATGGGCGGACAGGCTTCCGAGAGATCGTAGAGCTCGTTGCCCGCGAGCTCTCCGAGTTCGACGAGATGCGGATTGATGCGGGACAGGAGAGAGGCGCTGGCGTGCAGCGGCAGAATTGCCCGAAAATGAGGGTCGGCCTCATAGTAATTCAAGCCGCGGCAAGTCGGCGCGAGGGCTTCGGAGCGCCGGTTTGCTGCTTCCCGACTGTTCGGAGCGATCTCTGGCATCATCGCTGGGCTTCTCTTGTTTAATGGCTTGCAGGTAAGTTCGAAGCTACTGTGGCTCCTTGTTGAGCTCGCTTCGCTTCCGCGGCTGGTCCTCAGGGCGGCCTTGGCTGTAATCGCCGAACGGACCATCCCGGTCTTTGACGGCTTGCTTCACGCGTTGCGTGGCTGCCGTGTGCACGAAGGCAAGGCCTTCCGGGGTATTCCGCATGGCAGCATCGAGTATGGGGCCAAGCAATTGCGTGCTCTGGAGGCCCATATTGTCGTAGGTCTGATTGACGATCAGCTTCATGACCGCAAGCTGCGTCATGGGAATTTTGGCCAGCTTCTCGGCAAGCGCCGCCACCTGGCCGTCGAGTTCTTCGAGAGGATAGGAGAAATTGATCAGCTCAATTTTGGCGGCTTCCTTCCCGCTGATCCATTCACCGGTCAAGGCGTAGTATTTCGCTTTGGCGAGACCGAGGCGGTAGACCTACATGCCGCTTAAGTGGCAGCCCCAGACGCGCGCATAGGGCGTGCCGAAACGCGCGTCGTCGGAAGCCAGCACCAGGTCGGCGCATAGTGTCATCTCGGAGCCGGCGCCAAGACACCAGCCATGGACCTTTGCGATGGTCGGCTTCAGTCCCCGCCACATGCCCATATAGATTGGAATGCGACCGGTGTAGGGGTTGGCGGACGAGTAGACATCCATGCCGGGATCATAACCGTCCTTCTTGAAGACGGCGTGGTGATCCAACCCGCTTGAGAAATCAAAACCTGCGCAGAAGCTGTCACCGGCTCCTTCCAGCACGATTACGCGGATGGCATCGTCGCGATTGGCATCGCGCAAATAGTCGTCGATGGCGACCGCCATTTCCGCCCGGATCGTGTTGTACTTCTCCGGCCTATTCAACGTGATGGTGGCAATTGCGCCTGCCTTGGAATAGCGGACAAGATCGGTCGTCATGGTCATCCTCCCTCTTTCGGAGCCTAGGCCTCCCACCTCGGAAGGTGTTGACAAGCGAAAGCAAGCGCCCATCAGATGAGCCAAATTCATTCGACGAAGGTCGGAGATTTCCCGTAGGAAACGGAATGCACGTGAAAAGCCCGATTGCGCGAAATGAAAGAAAGCCCGTGCGGCCCTCCGGCTCGCGCCTCGCCGCCATCAAAGGCTCTCGGTGCCGCGTTGAGGCTGACGCATCTGCTCGCTTTGCAGGCCTTTGACCTTGCGTTCAAGTTCGGCAGTTTCCAAAAGGCCGCCCGGGCACTGAACCTTACGGCATCGGCGATAAGTCACCGCATTCGCAATCTCGAACGCATGCTGGGCGTTTCACTGTTCATCCGTACGCACCGGGCGATAAAGCCCTCGGCCGAAGGGAAGCGGCTTGCTGTCATAATGGGCCGTGCGTTCGCGCAGCTAGCGAGAGCGCGTTTGGCATCAAGCGGCGGCCGGACGCGTCAGCGGCTCACACTGAAGGTCTTCCCCCTGTTCGCATCGGCGTGGTTGATACCTCGCCTTTCGACGTTCATAGCACAGCATCCCGATATCGACGTTGTGATCGAAACCTCAAGCCGGATGGTCGACTTTGATATCGAAGCGTATGACGCCGGAATCTGCGTCAGCGATCCCCAACCGACGTCTCTTAAGTCGCTCCACTTGGCACACATCAACGCCATGCCAGTCGCGACGCCGGCGTTGGCAAGGCGGCTTAGGCTGAGGCGGCCTCAGGACTTGCGCCGGGCGGTGCTCATTCAGGTAGCAAGCTTCCCGCGCGCCTGGCCGGAATGGCTCGCCCGTGCGGGCGTGCCAGACCTTTTGCCGCTTCGCACCATAACGGTAGACAGCTTCGTCTCCGCAATTCAGGCCGCCGAGCAGGGCGTGGCTGTCGCGCTTGGAATGGACCTGTTTATCCGAGACCAGGAGAAGCAGGCGCGGATATGCCAACTCTTCTCAACCGTATCTCCCGCTGGCAGCTATTGGTTAATGTCGCCCCCAGAAAACCGCGAGAACCGAGCTTTGACGGCGTTCAAGCGCTGGTTATCAAGCGAAGCCATCGATTTGCACAGCAACTGAGTAGTCCAGGCGGATTGTCCAATAGCCTCTGACCGCATCGATAGATCACCAAGTTGTGTGTCATGACCTTGTAACGAAGCGATCCGGGAAGCGAATTCTGGAAGTAACAACCCGGAGGATGCCATGACACTACGCACGCTTTTGCTGGCCGGTTCGCTTTTTTGTCTGCCAGCTATGGCGGCGGCTGCCGAAAGACCTGTGGTCGTTGAGCTCTTTACATCTCAGGGGTGCTCTTCCTGTCCGCCGGCGAACGTCTTTCTCAACGAAATGACGAAAAGCCGCTCGGATATCCTGCCGCTCGCCTTCCACGTCACCTACTGGGACGGCCTCGGTTGGAAAGATCCATTCTCCATGCAAGCCGCCACGTCTCGTCAAGGCCGCTATGGGCACCGTTTCGGAGACGGGTCCTATACGCCGGAGATGGTCGTTGACGGAGGGGTCGGCCTCGTTGGCTCGCGTCGCGATGACGTCAATGCGGCAATCGAGCAGGCCAAGCGCGATCAACGAACGGTAGCCTCGGTTCGCGTCAGCAAGGAAAACGGAAACCTCAAGATCCAGGTAGGATCCGGCCGCGGAAGCGGCAAGATCCTGCTTATCGGATTTGATCATGAGCATACCACGCGGATCGGCCGTGGCGAGAACGGAGGTCGGACCCTGACGGAAGCCAATGTCGTTCGATCAATCCGCCCGATCGCCGAGTGGTCCGGTGAGGCGACGTCGATCAACGAACGCTTTCCCCTGGGCGAAGATGTCGCTGTCGTCATCGAAGCTGCCGACGGCGCAATTGTCGGGGCCGCGCGTCTGACGGAGGGCGTCACGTGAGAAGCGACCAGTAACGCTGAAAAAGTCTCTCACACGCGTAACAACGATCAGAAGCTTACGTAAGGAAATTGAGCGGCATCCGCCGCTTCAACCAAAGCCAAGAAGGATGACGCTCGATGACCATTCGCTCCCGCCTCGTTTTCGGCCTTTCTGCCGCTGCAGTCTCCCTCAGCCTCGCCTTTGCGCCGACTGCGTTTGCCCAGGACAAGATGGGCAAGGATGACGGCATGAAGAAAGATTCGATGTCCAAAGACGGCATGAAGAAGGACTCCATGTCGAAGGACGCAATGTCGAAAGACTCCAAAGACAGCATGTCGAAGGACGGCATGAAGAAGGACGACGCGATGAAGAAGCACTGATCTCGTCGCTCGCTCTGCCTCCTGCACACGCCGTGACCAAGCCCCGGGTCACGGCGTGTCTTCGTTGGGGGAATTATTTACGCAACTCCGGCCAGTCCCTATTGACCTCCGGCGCCACCGGAGCATTATAGATCGACTGTTAAAAAACGTAGAATTGATGTTGGAGAAGGCCGTTGACTGCATTTCAACCGCAACGGCTTCGATCGTTGTCTGCGACCGCAGTCAAGTTGCCTATGCGGCGGCCGCTCGGGACCAGTGCCAAGAGCATCGATGAAGCAAACTTGCTGCTCGTCGATGTCGTGACCCAGGACGGCGTCACCGGCCATGCCTACGCGTTCTGCTACCAGCCGTCGATCGCGCAGTCTTTGGTCCCAATTATCGCGGAGCTCAACGAGCAGCTCGCGAGCCAACCTCTGCATCCGCTAAACATCGCCCAAACCATCGGGCGGTATTTTCGTCTTCCAGGCGTGGCTGGTCCGATCACAATGGTCGCTTCATCGATCGATGCGGCTGTTTGGGATGCTTTGGCAAAGGCCGCAAATATGCCACTTGCCGCCTATCTTGGCGCGGCGCCAACCTCCGTGCCCGCGTACAACAGCAATGGACTCGGCTTGATGCCGCCCGCAGCGGCGGCCGATGAAGCGGAGGCACTGCTCGAAGGTGGCTTTAAAGCGGTAAAGCTTCGGCTAGGCCGCAGCCATTTCGCACATGACCTCGCGACCGTCCGGGCCGTTCGGAAGCGGTTGCCGGATACGGCTCGTCTCATGGTGGATTTCAACCAGGCACTGACCTTCTCTGATGCCATGCACTACGCACTGGCCCTGGATCACGAGGGGATTTATTGGATCGAGGAGCCGACCAGGCATGACGATTACCGTCGCATGTCGCAAATCGCCCAAGCGGCGGTGACACCGATCCAGATTGGCGAGAACTTCACCGGCCTGCCGCCTATGGTAGCCGCATTGGAGGCGGGCGCTTCCGACTACGTCATGCTGGATCTTGATCGCATCGGCGGCGTGACCGGCTGGCAGCGAGCGGCAGGCCTTGCAGCCGCCTATAATCGCGCCGTCTCCTCGCATCTTTTCCCAGAGGTTAGCGCACATCTCATGGCCGCGACGCCCGGCTGTCATTGGCTTGAATATGTCGATTGGGCGAACCCCATTTTGCAGGAGCCGCTTCTGATCAAGGACGGCCTGGCCGTGGTTTCGGACCGTCCCGGCAATGGGCTGGCTTGGAATATGGAAGCGGTCGCGAGATATCGGATTAGCTAAGATTATCTTGGGAACATAGAATGGGTCCAGATCCACGGCTCGAAGTGCTTGCCGAACGACAATGGCGCGATTACCGAAGTGGCCGGCCCGGCAGCGCGTTTGCGGATCCAGGATTGGTCCTGACGCTTTCCGAAGCCTATGACGTTCAAGCAGAAGTGGCCCGCCTTCGTTGCGAAGAAGGAGACACTGTCGCAGGCCATAAGATCGGCTGCATCGGACCTGGCGTCGTCGAACAGTTCGGCATGGCAGGACCGATTTATGCGCGGCTGTTCGGGAGCGAACGTCGAAGGTCGGGAGCCGTGATCCGGCATAAAGACCATACCAATCTTGCGATCGAAGGTGAGATGGCAGTTCGCATCGGTGCCGGCGGTGCGATTGTCGCGGCGTTTCCCGTGATTGAATTGCACAATTTCGTCTTCCGAGCGCCCCGCAAGACGCTTGCCGAGCTTGTCGCGAACAACGGGATAAATGCTGGGGTTGTCGTCCCGCATCACCTTGCCGAGACACCGGTTGAGCGATGGCTCGGCGCCAAAAATCTGTCGGTGGAAATCAATGGCAAGGTAGTGGCTTCCGGGCCTTTGTGGGCTTTCTCGGGCGGGCCGGAGGAAGCCGTCGCGTGGCTGAGGAGTAATCTGGGCCTTTGCGGTCGATCTCCTACATCCGGCGATCTGGTACTGACGGGCACGCCCCTGGGCCTCTATCCGGTCAAGCCCGATGATCGTGTGGTCGTCAAAGTCGACGACGAAATTCATGTCGATTGCGTCATAGCCTAGATGACCCGTCAGCTGAGCGGGATCATGACGGTCTGCTGGAACGGCTTCCGCTGACGCAGATGTTCATACCATCTTCGCACGTTCGGGAGATCGGGATGGTGCGTTTCCAGCTCGTACCATCGATGCACGGCGACAGCGGCCGGGATGTCGCCCATGGTAAACTCACTGCCCGTTAGAAACGCACGGCCGGCGAGATGTGTGTCGAGTATCCGCACCGACGCAAGAGAAAGGTGTTCGGCTCGCGCAGTCACGGCCGCGTCGCGGTTGTCTTGGGGCGTCCGAATAAGCTGGATGAACAACGGGCGAAGCGCGGGCCAGAACACGGTTGCCTGCCAATCCATCCAACGCTCTGCATCGAAACGCAGTTGAACGCTAGGCGGGCAGAGGCGTCCGTTCCCCGCTTTGTGCGCGAGGTAGCGGACAATGACGTTGGATTCCCAGAGACAAAAGTCGCCGTCCTCGATCGTCGGAACAAGTCCGTTGGGATTGAGAGCCCGGTAGCCCGGGCTCCCCGTCACACCATATTCATTGCCAGCGTCAACCCTGTCGTACTTGAGATTTAGTTCTTTGCAGCACCAGAGTACTTTCTGGACGTTGATCGAATTGGCGCGGCCCCAGATCTTCAGCATGTGCACTCTTTACCCCGCTGCGTCGAGACCGGCGCCTCCGCTTGCTAAAGCGCCGAATGGTCCCGCACCGCTTCCGCCAATGCCGGCTTGAGATCGAGAAAGCGCTTGTCGAGCGCCGCCGGATCCTCGCGGTTCAACGCAATCATTTTAGCGCGTGCTTCGCCGCCACGAACGACCTCGAACGCAAGGTTATCGATGCCGTCGAGAACCGCAGCGGCCACGGCGCTTGCTGGCTCCTTGACGAACCCAAGCTCAGGGCCGGCGCGCGAGGATCGCATCATGGGGGTGTCAGTTGCGCCAGGGTAAATGGTCAAAACATGCACGCCTTCGCCTTTCAGCTCCCGGCGGAGGGACTCGCCAAATTTGGCGAGCCCTGCCTTCACCCCGGCATACGTGGCGTAGAAAGGAGCTGCAACCAGGGCGATCCCGGACGTAATGTTGACGATGAGGCTGTCTCCGCCCGAACGGAGAGCTGGCAGGGCAGCCCGCGTCAACAAGATCGGCGCAACCAGATCGACTTCGATCATGGCGCGTATTTCCGCCTCGCTGGTGTCCTCAAGGCGGCCGGCCCGTACCCCACCTGCGTTATTGATAAGGATGTCTAGACCGCCCAGCGCTTTGAGCGTCGACGCCAGTGTGGCCTCGCGTCCCTCTTCCGTGCCGACATCCGCCGCCACAATCTTTACCGAGCCAGATTGCTGAAGCTTTTCGGCGGCCTCGTGAAGGGCGCCAGGCCGGCGGCCCGTGATGACGACGCGCGCGCCCCGTTTGAGCATCGCTTCGGCAATGGCATAGCCGATGCCGCTGGAGCCTCCGGTGACGAGCACCCTTTTTCCTTGCAGATCCATGTTATCCTCGCGCTTCCTATTAAGCCTGCTTATGAGCCGTTTTCGGGTAATTGGATGGAAACAGCGCTCGGCGCGTCTCTTCATCCACTTCCTTCTTAAAGGCATGCCCTCTACCGATCGCACGCGCTTTGGCGACGGCTGGGCGCGCATCAATGGCTTTGAACCAGCGTGAAAGATTCGGGAACGCTGACAGCGGCTCGGCATCCCCGGGCAAGACGCGGGGCGCCCGGTCGAGCCATCCCCAACCGGAAATATCGGCTATCGAAAAGCCGCTGCCGACGATGAATTCGCGTCCTTTCAGATGCAGGTCGAGCACTTCGTAATGGCGCTCGACTTCGCGCCGATAGCGGTTGATCGCGTAATCCAGCTTCTCGGGTGCGGCATGTTGGAAATGAACCGCTTGGCCGGAAAACGGGCCGACGCCGGTGGCGATGAAAAATAACCACGACAGCAGTTCGCCCCTATCTTGCGGCGCGCCGAGCAGTTTCCCGGACTTCTCGGCGAGATACAACAGTATCGCGCCGGAATCGAAGACCCTCGTCTCCTTGCCGCCAGGTCCGTCGGTATCGACGATTGCAGGCACCTTGCCATTCGGATTGACGGCACGGAACGCGGCCGTGTGCTGCTCTCCTTTGCTGGTATCGATCGGGCAAAGTTCATAAGCGACCCCGGTTTCCTCGAGCAGCAGCGCAATTTTGGCCGGGTTTGGCGTCGGATGATAATAGAAGCGGATCACGGTCTTTCTCCTTTCAGGGAGCTGGAGGTGCCGCTGACTGCGGGAGCTATGCGGGATTTTGGGTGACGAGGTGATCAGGCGGCGTGGTTTGCCGGCATGTGGATGACCTCGATGCCGTCGTTGAATCTGACACCTGCGATCA